>CAVRVE010000012.1:0-143262 GCA_963724555.1 uncultured Acidobacteriota bacterium | reverse complement strand
GCTGCGGTCCGCAAGTCTAGCCGAACGTTACTGTCAGTTACTCGTTCCGGAACGAGTAACGAAAAGTAGCACTCGTGCGAGGCTAAGCCGCTTCGACTGCGGCAGGAGCGGCACGGTCTAGAATCGCGCCACCGTCAGCATGCCCTCTCCCACGAACGGTCCCGCGGCCGACTTCGCCCTGCTCAGCCGGCGTGTGATCACGCCCGAGGGTGAGCGGGCGGGTGCGGTGCTCGTGCGCGACGAGCGCATCGTGGCCGTCGTGGACGCGGGGGCGATCCCGCCCGGCATGCCAATCGAGGATGTCGGCGACGCGGTGCTGCTGCCCGGGCTCGTCGACAGCCACGTCCACGTCAACGAGCCGGGCCGCACCGACTGGGAGGGCTTCGACAGCGCGACGCGCGCGGCGGCCGCGGGCGGCGTCACGACGGTCGTCGACATGCCGCTCAACAGCAGCCCCGTGACGACGACGCGCGACGCGCTGCTCCGCAAGCGCGACGCGGCCGCGGGCCAGGGGCGCGTCGACTGCGGCTTCTGGGGCGGCCTCGTTCCGGGCAACCTCGCCGAGCTCGGCCGGCCTGCTCGACGCCGGCGCCTGCGGCGTGAAGGCCTTCCTCTGCCACTCGGGCATCGACGATTTCCCGGCCGTCGGGGAGGCCGAGCTCCGCGCGGCGCTGCCGATCCTCGCCGAGCGCGGCAAGCCGCTGCTGGTCCACGCCGAGCTGGCGACGGACGACACGCCGCCGCAGGGGGATCCGCGCCGCTACGCGACGTACCTCGACTCGCGGCCGCCGTCCTGGGAGCGCGAAGCCGTGGCGCTGCTGCTTCGCCTCTGCCGGGAGCTCGCGGGCGCCCGTGCACGTCGTGCACCTGTCGGCCGCCGCCGCCGTGCCGCTCGTGGCCGAAGCGCGCCGCGAGGGCCTGCCGCTCACGGCCGAGACCTGCCCGCACTACCTGGCGCTCGCCGCCGAGGAGGTGGCGGACGGCCACACGGAGTTCAAGTGCGCGCCGCCGGTGCGCGAGCGCGCGAATCGCGACGCGCTCTGGGAGGCGCTCCTCGACGGGACGCTCGACCTCGTCGTCTCGGATCACTCGCCGTGTCCGCCGCTCCTGAAGCAGCCCGAGCGCGGCGACTTCATGGCCGCCTGGGGCGGGATCGCCTCGCTCCAGCTCGCGCTGCCCGTCGTCTGGACCGAGGCGCAGACGGCGAGGCGTGAGACTCGAGCGGCTCGCGGGCTGGATGGCCGAAGCCCCGGCGCGGCTCTCGGGGCTCGCGGGCCGGAAAGGCCGGATCGCGCCGGGCTACGACGCCGACCTCGTCGTCTTCGATCCCGACGCGACGTTCGAGGTCGCGGCGGCCGCGATCGAGCACCGCCACAAGCTGACGCCCTACCTCGGCCGCCGGCTCCACGGCGTCGTCCGGCAGACCTGGCTGCGCGGGCGTCGTGTATTCTCTGCCGGCGGCTTCGAGGGCTCGCCCCGTGGCGCGCTGCTCTCGGCCTCCGAATGAACGGGCCTCCGATGGACGACACCCAGCTTCCCGACCTCGTCTCCGCGCGCGTGGGCGGGCGCGCGCTCTACGCCAACGACGAGTTCTTCGCGCCGCGAAGCTGCCTCGTCAAGCCGGAGCCGGCCGTCTTCGTCGCCGGCAAGTACACGAGCCGCGGCAAGTGGATGGACGGCTGGGAGACGCGGCGGCGGCGGACTCCGGGGCACGACTGGTGCGTGCTCGCGCTCGGCCTGCGCGGCCGGATCCGCGCGGTCGACGTCGACACGAGCTTCTTCGTCGGCAACCAGCCGGAGCGGGCCTCGCTCGAGGCCTGCGACCTGCCGGGAAATCCCACGCGCGCGCGGCTGGAGCGGGCGACGCTGGACCGAGGTGCTGCCGCCTTCACCCCTCGCACCCGGCTCGAGCAACCTGTTCGCGGTGACGAGCGCCGGTCCCTTCACCCACGTGCGCCTCAACATCTTCCCCGACGGCGGCGTTGCGCGGCTGCGCGTGCGCGGCGAGGTGGAGGTCGACCCGGCGCGGCTGCGCGGGCGCGTCGTCGACCTCGCGGCGATCGAGAACGGCGGCGTCGTGCTCGCGGCGAGCGACATGCACTTCGGCTCGAAGGAGCACCTGATCCTGCCGGGCCGCGCGAAGAGCATGGCCGAGGGCTGGGAGACGCGGCGGCGCCGCGGGTCCGGGCCACGACTGGGCGATCCTGAAGCTGGGAGCGGCCGGGCGGATCGAGAAGGTCGAGATCGACACCGCGCACTTCAAGGGCAACTATCCCGACAGCGCGTCGCTCGCCGGCTGCCTCGCGCCTGCCGCCTCGCTCGCCGAGCTCGCGAACGCGAGCTGGCAGGAGCTCCTGCCGTCGTCCAAGCTCCGGCCGAACGCGCGGCACTTCTACCCGGCGAAGCAGCTCCGCGCGCGCGGGCCGTTCACGCACGTGCGGCTGCGCATCGACCCGGACGGCGGCGTGAGCCGGTTGCGGCTGCATGGACGCGCTGAAGCGCCTTGACGCGCTCGCCCCGGAGCAGGCGACGGCGGCCTTCCTCCGGTGCTGCGGCTCCCGCCGCTGGGCGGAAGCGATGGAGCGCGGCCGGCCTTACGCGGACGAGCCGGCGCTCCTCGCCGCCGCCGAGCGCGCGTTCGCGCTCCTCACGCGCGAGGACTGGCTCGAGGCCTTCTCGCACCACCCGCGCATCGGCGACCGCGGGTCGCTCGCCGCGCGCTTTCCGGCGACGGCTGGATGGTCGGCGTCCGAGCAAGGCGGCGTGCAGGACGCGGGCGAGGACGTGCTCGACGCGCTCGTGCGGGGCAACCGCGAGTACGAGGCACGCTTCGGGCACATCTTCATCGTGTGCGCGACCGGCAAGACCGCGCCGGAGATGCTGGCGCTGCTGCGCGAGCGCCTGCCGAACGCGCCGGCCGCCGAGCTCGAGATCGCGGCCGCGGAGCAGCGTAAGATCACGGCGATCCGCCTCGAAAAGCTCCTCGCGGAGGGCCCTGGAATGAGTGGCATCACGACTCACGTGCTCGACACCTCGCTCGGCCGGCCCGCGGGCGGCGTCGCGGTGCGGCTCGAGCGGCGCGAGGGCTCGGCCTGGATCGAGCTCGGCCGCGGCGGCACCGACGCGGACGGCCGCTGCAGGAACCTGCTGCCGCGAAGGCACCACGCTCCAGCCGGCGGTCTACCGCCTGAGCTTCGACTCGGCGGCCTACTTCGGCGCTCGCGGCGTCCCGACCTTCTATCCCGAGGTCAGCGTGGTGTTCGAGGTGCGCGAGCCCGCGCAGCACCACCACGTGCCGCTGCTGCTGAGCCCGTTCGGCTACAGCACCTACCGCGGGAGCTAGCGTGAGCGACTGGGCGAACCTGCTGCTGCGCTGGCTGCACCTCTTCGCCGGCATTCTCTGGATCGGGCAGACGTGGCTCTTCATGTGGCTCGACCGCAGGCTCGAGGACGCGCTCGAGAACCCGGGCGGCCAGCTCTACATGGTCCACAGCGGCGGCTTCTACGTCGTCGAGAAGCGGCCGGGCCTCGCGTCGATGCCGAAGACGCTCCACTGGTTCAAGTGGGAGGCGGCCGCTCACGTGGGCGAGCGGGCTCGCGCTCCTCGTGGTCGTCTACTACATGGGCGGGCTGCTCCAGGAGCCCGACGCCGAGCTGCCGCAGTGGGCCGCGATCGCGATCGGCCTGGCGCTGCTCCCGGTCGGCTGGATCGTCTACGACACCCTGTGGCGCTTCGTGCCCACGCGCGTGGCGACGCCGATCTCGTGGCTGCTGATCATGGGGCTCGCGCTGGGCGCTCGCAAGGGTGTTCTCCGCGCGCGCGGCCTACATCCACGTGGGCGCGGTGCTCGGCACGATCATGGCCAACAACGTCTGGCAGCGCATCATCCCGGCCCAGCAGGCGATGGTCGAGTCGATCCGCGCCGGCCGCCCGGTCGATCTCTCGCTCGGGGCGCGCGCCAAGGAGCGTTCGAAGCACAACACCTTCATCGTGGTGCCGCTCGTGATGATCATGCTGAGCAACCACTTCCCGACGCTGACCTACGCCCACGACCAGGCGTGGGCGATGCTCGGCGCGCTGACGCTCGTCGGCTGGACCGCCGCCTGGCTGTTTCGGAAGGCGACCTAGCGCGTCAGGCGGACCGCCGTCCTCGCCGGCGCCAGAGACCGGCCACGCCGATGCCCAGGAGCGCGAGCGTCGACGGCTCCGGAACCGGCGGCCGGAGAGTACGCGTCGAACAGGCCGGAGATGTGCGTCTGGCCGACGTTCGTCACGTCGAAGATCGCGGTCTTCGCGTACGTCGTCGCGGTCGTATCCATCAGGAGGAAGTACGAGCTCTCTCCCGGCTGCAGTCCGCCCGCGAAGTCGAAGTTGACGAACGAGTCGAAGGTCCCGGAGAAGCGGTGCGCGCTGCTGGGGGCGACGGTCCCGAGCCCGTCCGTCCGGTAGTCGGCGTCGTACTCGGGTGCGACGAAATCGCCGAACCGGAAGCTGCCGAGCGCGCCGCTCGACTCGGAATCGACGAACACCCGCCAGTAGAAGTCGATCGTCCCGTCGACCGCCAGCACCACCCTCTGCTGGACGTGCCCGGTGATCAGGCCGCCGGTATCGCTCCCCGACGAACGAGAAGTCGATGAGCTCGTCCACCTGGACCACTCCGGCAAGTTGCGGCTCCGCGGCGACCGTCGTTCCCGGCAGCGCGACGGTCGAGCCGGGAGTGAGCAAGACGGCCCGCGCGGGAGACGCCCCGACCAGTGCCGCCGCTACGGCGAACAGCAACGTCCTGCCCAATGCCATCCTCATGGCTCCCCTCCTTGCACCCTCACGCCACGAACCGATCGACCCTGAAGTAGCCACTGCCGGGCCGACCGGCCGCCGCGCCATGCTGTAATTTATGCAAATCCTGCACCTCGACGACCGAAGGAGCGTTGGGTATTGAGCCACAAGCAGTTGGCCAGAGCGTCGCTCCGGCGAAGGCGGTCTGATTGTGTAAGGGTTACCGACGCAGGGCCCGAGCCCGCCTTACAACCTCAACCCCGCGCGCGGCGGCCCTGCAGGATCTTCAGGAACGACCGGGACTGCAGCTCTTCGAGCGTGAGGCCGGTGGCGCGCGCTTCCTCGAGCGTGATCGCGCCGCAGCCCGTGCCGCGCAGGAAGTAGTTGAGCAGGCCCTGGCCGGTGGCGGCGTCGTCGAAGATGTCGCCGACGAGTGTCGCCTGCGCGGCCTTCTCCATGAAGCTGCGCAGCCGCAGCGAGGCCGTGTCGAGACCCTCGAGGAAGAACGAGTAGACGGCGGCGTAGCGAGTCACGAGCTGCGCCGGGTGCAGGTCCCAGCCCTGGTAGTAGCCGTTGCGGAGCGAATTGCGCACGTCCGCGAAGTGGAGCTGCCAGGCGCGGTGGACCGCCGCGCGGTTCTTGAGCTGCTGCTCGGGCGTGAGCGGCGCGCCTCCCGGCTCGGCGCGGTGCGGCCCCACCGGCATCACGTTGGTCGCCCCGTCGGAGAGCTGGACGCCCGTGCCGGCCAGCACGACCTGCATCACCTGCTTCGCGAACTCGCAGGCCGGATGCGTCATCGTCTGGTGCGCGGCCGTGATGCGGCAGGCGGCGGTGTAGTCGTAGGTGCCGAAGTGCGCGCCGACGCAGCGGCCCTCGGCGGCCGCGACCAGCGCCGGCAGCGCCGCGACGCCGCGCCCGTTGAGCACCGCCTGCGTGGTCTCGACCATCAGCTCGAGCCGCAGCGAGCCCTTCGGCAGCCGTGCGCGCCGCTCCAGGGCCGCGAGCGCGCGCACGAGCGCCGCCACCTGCTCGGGCATCGTGACCTTCGGCAGCGTCACGACGAAGCCGGGAGGCAGCCGGCGCGCCTCCTGCAGCAGCTTCGTCACGAAGAGGTCCAGCGTCCGCAGCGCGCGCTCGGCGAGCTCGGGCGACAGCGGCTTGATGCGGATGCCGATGAAGGGCGAGAGGGTTCCGTCCTTCATCCCACGCGCGACCTCGTAGGCCGTGCCCTGCGCGTGGCCGTCCTCTTCGGCGTCCGGTCGGTTCCCGTAGCCGTCTTCGAAGTCGATGCGGAAGTCCTCGACGGGCTCGCTCCCGAGCTTGGCCTTCACGCGCGCGTGGATCGTGCTCGCGAACTCGGCCGGCGGCGCGCCCTCGGGGCCCTCGAGCCCGATCGCCGAGGCGAAAGCGCCCGCCGAGGGCGCGTGCTCCGCGAACGCCTTGAGCGCCAGCGTGCCGAGCTTCGGCACCGAGTCGGAGCGGAACAGCTGCGCGCCGCCGTAGACGGTGTGCACCGGCTGGCGGCCGACCGGCTCGCCCGGGTACGCGCGCATGAACGCGGCGCCCGCCCGGCGGACGGGCCCGAGCAGCTGGCGCACGAGCGCCGGACCGAGCGAGACGGACGGGCTCTTCCTGGCCATCGGGGGTCGCGTCGCGGCCGATTCTAGCGCAGTCGGTCGCGCGCGGTGCCTTGACACGGCCGCGAGCGCCGGGTGAAAAGGATGCGGGGAGCGGCAGTGTCCGGCGACGACAGGCGCAACGGGATTCCGAGCACGCCGATCGCGTTCGCGATCGCGGTGAGCCGGCCGTACGCGCGCTGGGCGACGCTCGCGCTCGTCGCGGTGCTCGTGGCGACGGCCGCCTCGCGGCTGATGACGTGGACGCTCAAGCTGCTGACCGACTCCGCGATCGCGTATGGAGCGGGCCAGGGCGAGCTCGCCCAGGTCTGGCGCTGGGCGCTCGTCTTCCCGGCCGTCTACCTCGCCAACGAGTTCGTCTGGCGCACGAGCGGCTTCTGCGGCATGCGCTGGATCACGGGCGCCGTCGCCGAAGGCAGCCGCCGGCTCTTCGGCTACCTGTCCGACCACTCGGCCACCTACTTCGCCGACCGCTACGCCGGCGCGCTCGTGAACAAGATCGCGAACGCGGCCTCGGGCACGGAGCGCCTGATCTCGCAGTGGCTGTGGCAGTTCTTCCCGTGGATCGTCGGGCTGCTGGCCGACCTCTGGATCACGAACCTGGCCCATCCCTACTTCGCGCTCGGGCTGCTCGGCTGGCTGGTCGTGTACCTGCCCGTCAACGTCTACGCGGTCTCGAAGCTCCACAAGCTCAGCTTCCGGTACGCCGAGGCCTCCTCCACGCTGCGCGGGAAGATGGTCGACACCACCGCCAACATCGACACGGTCCAGCACACGGGCGAGCTCGACTACGAGCGGCGCTTCATCGGCGAGTCGATCGGCCAGCAGCGTGTCTCGCACCTGCGCGAGTGGTGGTGGTCCGAGTGGCTGCTGGTCACGAACGGCCTCCTGCTCGCCGTCTTCATCCTCGCGATGTTCGGCATCGGGATCCACCTGCTCGCGAGCGGGCGCATCAGCGTCGGCTCGCTGGTGATGGTGGTGACCGTGGTGATGGCGCTCGAGCAGCGCATGTTCTTCCTCGGCCAGAACATGACGCAGGCGGTGAGCTACCACGGACAGGTGGCCGAAGGCCTCGCCGAGCTGCTGCAGCCGCACGAGATCGAGGACCGCCCGGGGGCCGCGCCGCTCGTCGTGAAGCGCGCGCAGATCCTCTTCGAGCGGCTCTTGTTCTCCCACAAGAACTCGCGCGTGTTCGGGGGCGACTTCGACCTCTCGATCGCGGGTGGCGAGAAGGTCGGGCTGGTGGGGCACAGCGGCGCCGGCAAGTCGACGCTCGTGGGCTTGCTGCTGCGTCAGTTCGAGCTCGACGGCGGCCGCATCCTGATCGACGGCCAGTCGGTCTCGCAGATCACGCTCGAGTCGTTGCGGCGCGCCGTGGCGCTCGTGCCGCAGACGACGTCGCTCTTCCACCGCTCGATCATGGACAACATCCGTTACGGCCGCCTGGCGGCGAGCGACGAGGAGGTGTGGGAGGCGGCGCAGCTGGCCGAGGCGGACGCCTTCATCCGCGAGCTGCCGGAGGGCTACCTGACGAAGGTCGGCGAGCGCGGCGTCAAGCTCTCGGGCGGTCAGCGCCAGCGCATCGCGATCGCCCGCGCCCTGCTGCGGCGCGCGCCGATCCTGCTGCTCGACGAGGCCACGAGCGCCCTCGACAGCGAGAGCGAGGCGGCGATCCAGCACGCGCTCGTCGGCCTGATGCGCGACAAGACGGTGATCGCGATCGCGCACCGGCTCTCGACGCTGCGCGCGATGGACCGCATCGTCGTCGTGGAGCAGGGCCGCATCGTCGAGGACGGCCGCCACGAGTCGCTGGTGCGGCAGGGCGGCGTCTACGCCAGCCTCTGGAACAGCCAGGTGTCCGGATTCATTCCGGACTGAACGGGGGTCAGGTCTTGGATTGAGGCGTGTTTTTCAGACTGCCGCCCGTCGTGCAGATTCCGGACGGAAAAACGCGCGAATTCAAGACCTGACCCCTTCCAGGAAACGCAGCAGCAGGTTCCGGGAGACGGCCAGGCGGTATTCGGCCGTCGAGCGGACGTCGTCGATCGGCGAGACGTCCTTGGCGACGAGCGACACGGCCTCGCGCACCACCGGCGGGGTCAGGCGCTGGCCGCGGACGAACGCCTCGGCGCTGCGGAGGCGGCGCACGGTCGGAGCCACGGAGCCGAGCGCGAAGCGGAGCTCTTCGACCGTGCCGTCGCGCTTCAGCCACAAGAGCCCCGCGGCGACCGTCTTGGAGATCGCCTGTGCCGCGCGCGTGCCGACCTTGCGGAACACCTGGCGGGTCGGCGGCCGCGGCGGCAGCGGGATCCGCACCGCCTCGATCAGCTCGCCCGGCGCGAGGCTCGTGCGCTTCGGCCCCGTGAAGACGTCCGCGAACGCGATCTCGCGCCGGCCGCGGAGCGAGGCCGCCACCACGACCGCCTCGTAGACGGCGAGCGGCGGGAACGTGTCGCCGGCCGGCGAGGCGTTCGCGATGTTGCCGCCGAGCGTCCCGCGGTTCTGGATCTGGACGCCGCCGACCGTGGCGCAGGCCTCGGCGAGCAGCGGCAGACGGCGTCGCACCAGCGGGTGGCGCAGCAGGTCCGTGTGCGACGCGAGCGCCCCGACGAGCGCCGCGTCCCCGGCCTTCCGGATCCGTGTCCACTCGCGCAGCAGCGACACGTCGAGGAAGGTACGCCCCGCGAGGGCACCCGCGTTCCACGACACCATCAGGTCCGTCCCGCCGGCCATCGGCAGCGCGTCGCGGTGCTCCGCCAGCAGGCGCAAGGCCTCGCGCGGCGAGCGCGGCCGCAGCAGCGTCGTCGCCTGGGCGTCGCCCCTCACTTCTTGCTCCGGGGCCGCCGTCGGGCCGCCTTCTGCACCGCGCGCACGATGTGCTGGTAGCCGGTGCAGCGGCAGAGGTTGCCGGCCAGCTCACGGCGGATCGCCGCCGCATCGGAGGCGCCGTTTCGCGCAGGTAGGCCGCGGCCGTCATCAGCATGCCCGGCGTGCAGATCCCGCACTGCGCGGCGCCCTCGGCGAGGAACGCCTCCTGCAGCGGGCTCAGCCGCGCCGGGCGCCCGAGCGACTCCACGGTCGCCACGCGGCGGCCGGCGGCCTGCGCGACCGGGACGAGGCAGCTCACGACGGCCTCGCCGTCGAGCAGCACCGTGCAGGCGCCGCACTCGCCTTCGCCGCAGCCTTCCTTGGTTCCGGTGAGAGCGAAGTCCTCGCGCAGTACGTCGAGCAGCCGCTTCATGCCCGAGCCCGAGAACGCGCGGCGCTTGCCGTTGACGGTGAAGGCGACCTTCACGCCGCTGCGTCCTTGGCGAGCGCCGCGGCGATCCGCTCCGGCGTGATCGGGAGCGCGTCGACGAAACGCCCGATGGCGTGACGAACGGCCGCGGCCACGGCCGGACCGGGAATGTCCATCGGCAGCTCGCCCACGCCCTTCGCGCCGAAGGGCCCGAGCGAGTACGGCGCCGGCACGAAGCTCACGTGCATCGGCGGCGTGTCGAGCGCGGTCGGGATCGTGTAGTCGGTGAAGCGCGCGTTCTTCATCACGCCCTTCTCGTAGACCGCCGACTCGAGCAGCGCGTAGCCGAGCCCCTGCGTCACGCCGCCGATCACCTGGCCTTCGGCGAAGAGCGGGTGGATCACGGTGCCGATGTCGGCCGCGATCCAGACGCCGCGGATCTGCGTCTCGAACGTGGCCTTGTCGATCTCGAGCTCCACGGCCATCGCACCGTAGCTGTAGGCCTCGTAGGCGTCGCCCGTGTAGCGTCTTGTCGTCCCAGGTCACCCAGTCGGGCTTCCGGTAGACGGCCTCGAAGCGCCTCGACGGCTCGCGGCCCAGGAGCCGCCGGGCCGCGCTCGCGAGGGCTCGCGGGGTGGCGGGGAAGCGTGCGTGGCCGGGCGCCACGAACGCCTTGAGCTCGAGCGCGGCTTCGCGCAGCAGGCGCCCCACCATCATGCAGGTGCGGCTCGCGACCGTCGGGCCGCTGTTCGGGACGCGCGCCGTGTCGGGGGTCTCCACCGTCACGAGCTCGAGCGGCACGCCGAGCGTCTCGGCGACGATCTGGCCGAAGAGTGTCGTCGTGCCCTGGCCGAACTCGGTCGAGCCCGAGAGCACGCGGAGCTCGCCGTCGCGCGTCAGCGTCACGGCCGCGCGGCTGTTCAGGTACGCCTCGCCGCTGCCCGTGAAGCCGGCGCCGTGGTGGACGAGCGCGAGGCCGATCCCGCGCCAGCGAAGGCTTGCGCTTGCGCGCGGTTCCAGCGCGCGCACTCGCGCGACCGCCGCGCGTAGGCGCTCGTCTTCGCGCAGGCCTCGAGCACGCCGCGCGCGCCGACGCTCTCGCGCAGCGTCTGCCCCATCGGCAGCGTCGAGCCCTCGCGCACCGCGTTGCGGCGGCGGACCTGCGAGCGGGTCGATCCCGAGCCGCTCGGCGAGCCGCTCGATCTGCATCTCGGCGGCGAAGAGCGTCTGCGGCGCGCCGAAGCCGCGGAAGGCGCCGTTCGGCGGCGTGTTCGTCATCACCACGCGCGAGCGGATGCGGACGTTCGGGCAATCGTAGGGGCCGGTGGCGTGCAGCGTGCCGCGCGAGAGCACGACGGGCGACAGCGTCACGTAGGCGCCGCCGTCCATCACGATCTCGACGTCCTGGGCGACGATGCGGCCGTCGCGCATGGCGCCGGTGCGATGGCGGATCACGGCGGGATGGCGCTTGGTGGTCGCGGCCATGTCCTCGTGGCGGTCGTAGATGATCTTGACGGGCCGGCCCGCCTTCTTCGCGAGGAGTCCCGCGTGCGCGCAGATCACGTTCGGGTACTCCTCCTTGCCGCCGAAGCCGCCGCCCGTCACGGCCTGGATCACGCGCACCTTCTCTTCGGGCAGCCCGAACGAGGCCTTGAGCGCCTTGACGACGTAGTGGGGACACTGCAGCGAGCCGAGCGTCACGAGCGTCCCGTCCTCCCACCACGCCGCCGCCCCGTTCGTCTCGATGTAGGCCTGCTCCTGGTGCGGCACGCGGTACTCGCCTTCCACGACGACGTCCGCGCCGGCGAGCCCGCTCGCCGCGTCGCCGCGCTCGATCGCGAAGCTCTTGAAGACGGTCGTGGACTGCTCGGGGTCGAGGAGCGGCGCCTCCTCCTCGTAGTCGACCGTGACGTGCGCGAGCGCGGCGTAGGCCTTGGCCCGGACCGGATGCGCCACGAGCAGGATCGGCTCCATCGGATGGCGGACGCGGTCCGTGGCGAGCAGCGGCTGGTCGTTCTCGATCAGCGCGACGTGGTTGTGGCCCGGGATGTCGTCCGCCGTCACGACGACGTACTCGCTCCACGGAAACGCCGGGTCGAGCGTGACGCGACCGGATCCGTCCGCAGGCGATCGTCGAGCGCAGCGTCGCGCCGAAGAGGCAGCCGGGGAGCGCGTAGTCGTCGACGTACTTCGCGAGGCCGCAGAGCTTGTCGGGCCCTTCGCTGCGGCGCGCGCTGCGGCCGACGATCCGCTTCACCCTGGAGAATTCTAGCCGTCCGCGCCGATTCCGAGATCGGGACGCGGAGATGCGCGAATTCAAGACCTGACCCCCTTCCGCCGGTAGTCGATGCCGCTCGTGCGGAGGGCCGCGTCGAGGAGTGCGGCCGAGGCGCTCTCCGCGTGAGCGACGAGCCGCGGCACGTCGACGCCCGCGAGCTGTCCGCCTTCGACCAGGATGCGGCCGTTCACGATCACCGTGTCGACCGGCTCCGGCCAGGGCGAGAAGACGAGCGCGGCGAGGGGATCGCTGCCGGCGCCGGCGTAGGAGAGCCGGCGGGTGTCGACCAGCACGAGGTCGGCGGCCTTGCCGGGCTCGAGGCTGCCGAGCTCGTCGCGGCCGAGGCAGCGCGCGCCGCCGCGGGTCGCGGCCCACAGCACGTCCTCCGCCGTGAGCCACTGCGAGGGCTCGCGGCCCGAGCGGTGCGCGAGCAGCGCCTGGCGCACCTCCGCCAGCATGTTCGAGCTGTCGTTGCTGGCCGAGCCGTCGACGCCCAGGCCCACGGGCACGCCGGCGTCGAGCATCTCGCGCACGGGCGCGACGCCGGAGCCGAGCCGGAAGTTGGAGCTCGGGCAGTGGGCGACGCCGGTGCCGGTCTCGGCGAAGAGCCGGATCTCCTCGCGCGACAGGTGGACGCAGTGGGCGAGCCAGACGTCGCTGCCGAGCCAGCCCAGCCGCCGCAGGAACTCGACCGGCCGGCAGCCGTAGGTCGCCTGGCAGTAGTCCTCCTCGTCCTTCGTCTCCGCGAGGTGCGTGTGGAGGCGCAGGCCGTTCTCGCGCGCGAGCTCGGCCGTGCGGCGCATCAGGTCCTCGCTCACCGAGAACGGCGCGCACGGCGCGAGCGCCAGCCGCAGCATCGAGCGCGGGCGCGGATCGTGGTACTCGCGGATCAGCCGGCGGCTGTCGGCGAGGATCGTCTCCTCGTCCTGGCACACGACGTCGGGCGGCAGCCCGCCCTGGCTCTTGCCGCGGCTCATCGAGCCGCGCGTCGGCTGGAAGCGGATCCCGAGCTCGCGCGCGGCCTGGATCTCGGCGTCGATGAAGCGCTCCTGGCCCTTCGGGAACAGGTAGAGGTGGTCGGTCGTCGTCGTGCAGCCGGTGAGCAGCAGCTCGCCGAGGCCGACGCGGGCCGCGGCCGTCACCGCCTCGGCGTCGAGGTGGCGCCAGACCTCGTAGAGCTCGACCAGCCAGCGGAAGAGCGGGGCTTCCTGGACGCGCGGGACGTTCCGCGTCAGCACCTGCGGCAGGTGGTGGTGCGTGTTGACGAGGCCCGGCAGCACGACCTTGCCGGTGGCGTCGATGCGGCGGTCGGCCGAGAGGCCGGGCGGCGCGGGCGGGGGACCGACGGCGACCACGCGGTCGTCCTCGAGCAGCACGTAGCCGCCCGGGTAGCGGCTGCGCGCGTCGTCCATCGGCGCGACGAGGCGCGCGTCGTGGACGAGCGTCCTCACTTGAAGAACTCGTAGCGGTCGCCGGCCAGCACCTGGACGACCTGGATCGCCTCGTCGCGCAGCACCTGCATGCCGATCAGCTGGCCCGGCCCCGAGGTCCAGATCGCCTCGTAGAGCTGGCGCAGGCCGAGCACCGCCTGGCCGTCGACGCTCACCAGCAGGTCGCCGCGCTTCAGGCCCGCCGCTTCGGCGGGACCGCCCGGCACGACGCCCGTCACGGCGATGCCGTCGTCGCTCGCCTGCGGATAGAAGCCGAGCCAGGCGCGCCGCTCGCCCGGCGGCGGGTCCTCGCCGCGCTCGAGCCGCGCGCGCCGCCCTTCGAAGAGCGCGATCGGGATCGCCAGGCTGAAGCGGGCGACGGCCGCGAGGCCGAGCGAGACGATGCCGGCGACGCGGGCGCGCGCGTCGAAGAGCGGCCCGCCCGCGAGGCCGGGGTTGAGCATCGTGGTCATGATCGCGCGGTCCAGCATGTACTCCCAGAACGCCTCGAACGGCCCGACGAAGGAGACGTGGCCGCTCGCGCCGCGCCTCTCCTTCTCGCCGGTGCAGGTGAGCAGGAAGACGGGATCGCCCGGCGACAGCTCGTGCGCCCCGGGCGCGAGGCGCGCGGGCTCGAGGTCCGCGCGGCCGACCGTGAGCAGCGCGAGGCCGGTCTCGTGGTCGAGCGCCATGTGCCGGACGTCGCGCGTGCGCCCGTCGAGGCCGGTGAGCTCGACGCGCGAGGCGCCCAGCACCAGGTAGTGGGCGGTCAGCACGTGGTCGCGCGACACGGCGACGCCGGCGCCCATGCGCTCCTCGCCCAGGATCGCCGCCGAGGCGTGGGCGCGCGGGATCTCGGCGCGCAGGTACACGACCGAGGCCGAGGCGACGCGCGGGATGAGAACGGGAGAGTCCGTGATCGCCTCCGACGGAACGAGGCCGATTATAGGGTGCGCGGCCGGGCGGGGCTCAGCGGCCGGGGCCCTCGCCGAGCAGTCCGGCCGCGATGTTGACGGTGAGCGCGAGCAGCGTCGTGTTGAACACGAAGGCGACGATGCCGTGCGACCAGCGCCAGCCGGCGCATCCCGCGCGAGACGATCGAGACGTCGGCGGTCTGCGACGTCGTGCCGATCACGAACGAGAAGTACAGGAAGTCGAGGTAGTCGGGCGAGCCGCCGCCCGGGAACTCGAGCCCGGGCTCGCCGTCCGGGCCGCGGTCGACGTAGTACTCGTGCGCGTAGTGGAGCGCAAATGCCGTGTGCACGAAGCACCAGGAGAGGAAGATCGTGAAGCCGGCGAGCACGCGCGCCGGCGTGGGGTCGCCGGCGTGCTGCTGCACGTGGACCAGCTCGAGCACGATCGCGGCGAGGCTCGCCACGGTCGCCGCCAGCGTGAGCACCAGCACGACGCGCGCGCCGTCGTCCTGCAGCCGCGAGCGCCACTTCATCTTCTCGACGCCGCCGCCCGGGCGCAGCATCATGCTCCACGCCAGCACGAGGTAGAAGAGCGCGCCCACGTCCCACGCCCAGAGCGCGCGCTGCGCACGGTCGTCTACGCCGTGGACGACGTACGTGAGGATGCCCAGGACCGTCGCCGTCGCCAGGCGCGGGCGCACTCGGATCTGGTGGAAGACGACCTTCAGGAAGCCGGCTTCGCGCTTCAAGCCCACCCCCGCGAGCGGATCGAGGCTATCACGCGGTCAGGAGGCGTCAGAGCAGCCGCTGCAGCTCGGCCAGCAGCGAGGACGCGGCGCCGCGGTCTCGGGCCGCGCTGCGCATCGCCGCGGTCCACCCAGACGAAGGGCACGCCGGCCGCCCGCGCCGCCGCGCCGTCGACGGCCGGGTCGTCTCCGACGTAGACCGCTTCCCGCGGCCGCACTCCGAGGCCGTCGAGCGCGATCCGGAGAATGCGCGGGTCGGGCTTGGCGAAGCCGCAGCCCTGCGAGGTGACCACCACCTCGAAGAACCGCGCGATCCCCGAGGCGGCGAGCCGCGAGCGCTGCACGCGGTCGATGCCGTTGGTCACGACCCCGAGCCGATAGCGCTTGCGCAGGGCATGGAGCAGCGGCCGGCAGCCGGGCAGCCGGTCGCCGCGCGCCGAGAGCCGGTCGAGATAGCTCTCGCCCAGCCGCCGCGCCCGCGCGGGATCCCTGCCCGTCTCGCGCAGCAGCCGGCGAAAGCGCTCGCGGGCGAGCGCGGGCTGCGTGATCTCGCCGCGGCGGTAGGCCGCCCACAGCTCGGCGTTGATCCGCACGTAGGCGAGGTGCGTTTCCCTGGGGCAGGAAAGCCCGACGTCGGCGAGCGCCTGGCGGAGCGCGATGCGCTCCGCGCGGTCGAAGTCGAGCAGCGTGCGGTCGAGGTCGAAGAGGACGGCGCGGAGCCGGGCCAGGGCTACTTGGCGCGGTAGGTGATGAGTCCGCGCTTCAGGTCGTAGGGCGAGACGCCCACGGTGACGCGGTCGCCCTGGATCACGCGGATCCGGTACTGCCGCATCTTGCCATTGAGCCGGGCGAGCACTTCGTGGTTTTCGCTGACTTTGATCTTGTAGTTCCCGCCGGCGAGCACCTCGACGACGGTGCCCTGCAGCTCGATGAGATCGTCCTTTGCCAAATGGTTCTCCTTGCCAAACGTCGATTATCCGCTCACTTTTCGGTGCGCGTCCAGTCGACGAAGCCCGGGCGCCTCGCGGGCTGGCAGTGCGGGCAGAACCAGGAGTCCATGCCCTTCACGCCGGCGGTGCGCAGCTTGCCGCCGCAGCGCGGGCAGATCTCCTTGCGCCGCACCTTCAGGAAGTCGCGCACCTTGACGTCGATCGGCTCGCCGCGCTCCGCCACCTCGGCGACCGCGTCCTGCATCACCTTCACGATCGCGTCGTCGGAGCCGCACGCCGTCGTCGTGCGACAGCGAGCGGCAGAAGGTCTTCGGGTGGATGCCGGCCTCGAACAGCACCTCGTCGGCGTAGGCGTTGCCCAGGCTGTCGAGCGCCTTCTTGTCGAGCAGGAACACGCGCACCTGGTCGCGGCGGTGCTTGAGCAGGCTCACGAAGCGCTCGCGGGTGAACTCGGGCGACAGGATGTCGATGCCGCCCGTCTGCAGGCCGGGGATCGCCTTCCAGTCGTCGGTCGCGATCAGGTACGCCTTGCCCATCTTCTTGTCGTCGAGGTAGCGCAGCTCGACGTCGCCGAAGCCGAGCGCGAAGCCGAGCGTGCCCTCGTCGGGCGTGCCCGGGCTCGGCGAGCCGGAAGCGGCCCGCCAGCATCGGGTTGACCGCGAGGTCGAGCCCCTCGAAGCGGAAGACCAGGAAGTGCGACTTGCGGAAGGCGTCGGCGAGCGTGCGGCCGAGCAGCAGCGACAGGTTGCCGCGCACGGTGAAGCGCAGCACCACCGGCTCGCGCACGCGCTCCGCCGTGACGTGGCGGCCGAGCGAGCCGCTCGCGCAGCTTCGACAGCACGTACAGGAGGTCCGGCAGCTCCGGCATCGCCCACCCCGATGCCGCGGATTCTCGTACGGAAAGGAAAAGGGGCGGGGAGTTGCTCCCCGCCCCGTCGGAACGGACAACGGAAACGAAAAACAAAGAACAAACCGACGGTGGGAGAGCAGCGGGGGGGCTTCCCGCCCCCGCGCCCCCCGGGGCTAGAACTCGAACCGCATGCCGAGCTGGGCGACGCGCTGCTCGCCGCGCTGGAAGTCGCCGGCGTATGTCGGTCGGCTGGCCGAACGTTGCCGACCGTCATCGTTGGCGACGTAGCCGCCGGGGTTCTTGTCGTTGAACAGGTTGAAGACCTCGGCGATCAGCTTCGATGCGGGTGCGGCTGCCGAGCTTGAACTTCTTCGACGACCCGCAGGTCGAACTGCTTGAAGTCCGCGCCGCGCGCCGAGTTGTAGCGTGGCGACGCCCGCCGGGAGGTCGTTGGTCGTCGTGCCGTCCCGGTTGTCGTCGACGCCGGTGATGACGTTGTAGGGCGTCTTCGACGGTAGCGGAAGACCGGCGAGATGTTGAGACCCGCGCCCGGGCTCCAGGTCCCGCTGACCGTGAAGCGGTGCCGCGCGTCGGTGCGGGTCGGGCTTCCTGCGCGCTCCTTGCAGGGGTCGAACACGTTGAGGACGTTGTACTCGCCGAACTCGTCGGTCGCGCGCAGGCTGGCGCTCGACGTCGGACTCCGAGAAGCGTGTAGCTAGCCGAGCAGCTGCAGCTTGCCGTCCCAGCGCTTCTTGACCGACGACAGTTGACGCCCTTGTAGTGGCGCTCGACGCCCATCAGGTGTCGACGCGGAAGTTGGCGTTGCCCGTCGAGCGGCAGGATGCCCGACGAAGCGGCGCGGGCCGCCGTCGATGCGGCACGTTGAGGTTCGGACGCGTGCCGAGATCGCCGCCCTGGGCGTAGACGCCCTCGAGCTCGACCGCGTAGCCCTTGCCGAGCGCCTGGCGAAGCCGAGGTTGGCCTGGTCGGTGTAGGGCTGCTTGATGCCGCGGCGAGGCCGCGTGGCTCGGCAGCGGCGCCGCGGCGTTGGCGAGCTGGTTGGGCGGCAGCGGCTGGCCGACCTGGAAGAAGCGTGCCGTCGGCGTTCTTGATGCCGCGCGCTGTCGTTGTTCGAGTAGATCGCGCCGAACGACGACTGCGCGCCGATCACCGCGAACAGGATGTTCGCGTTCGTGTACGCGAAGTCGTAGTAGCGGCCGACGCCGCCGCGGAGCACGATGTCGCCGTTGCCCGTGACGTCGTAGCGTGAAGCCGACGCGCGGGGCGATGTTGTTCTTGTCCTCGGCCGGCTCCTTGCCGAAGTCCTCGAAGCCGGTGCAGGGGCAGGGCAGGCCGCCGACCTTGAAGACGCCGGCGCGGCCGCGGCCTGCAGCTCGCGGAAGATGATGTTGTTGTCCTGGTCGAAGGCGAAGCCCGTGACGAGGTCGTAGCGCACGCCGAGGTCGAGGATCAGCTTGTTGTTCACGCGCCAGCCGTCCTGGAGGTAGAAGGCGTACTGGTTGTTCGGGATGCGGCCGATGCTGCCGCCGCTCGCGCCGCCGATCGAGCCGTTGTAGCTGATGTTCGAGATCGGCGAGTTGCGGCTGTCGGCGAGGTGCGTGTACTGCGGCTGCTGGCCGGTCGAGAACGTGATGTCGAGCGTCGGGCTCGTAGATGAAGCTCGCGCCCACCTTGAGCTCGTGGTTGCCCTTCGATCAAGGTGAAGTCGTCGCGGAACTGGTACTTGTGCTGCTCGGTGGTCTGGGGCGTGTTGATGCTCTGGCCGACGATGACGCCGTTCGGGAAGGTCTCGGTCGGCAGGTTCGAGTTCTCGGCGATGTGGTTCAGGAAGTACGAGTACTGGAACACGAACTCGTTGAGCTTGCCGCCGCCCATCGAGCTGTTGAGGTTCGCGTTCACGGAGTGGAACGTGTTCTTGCTGAGGCCCCAGCTCTCCGGAGGCGTGTTCGGGCTCGCGCCGTAGGGCTGGCTGTTGTCGTTGTAGCCGTAGCGCACCGACAGGTAGTTCTGCGAGTTGAACTGGTGCGTCAGCTTGGCGACGGCGAGGTTCTCGCGGTAGGGCATGTCGTAGACGCCGTCCTTGTCCGGGAAGAGGCCGAGCGTGCTGACCGACTGCGTCGTGTCCTGCTTGGTCCGCTCGAAGGCCGCGAAGAAGTGGGTCTTGTCCTTGATGATCGGCCCGCCCAGGCTCGCGCCGAACTGGTGCCGGCGGTAGTCGCCCTTGGGCTGCTCGTTGTTCTTCTCCGTCGTGGTCTGCGAGTTGAGGCTCTTGTCGCGGAAGTAGCTCGAAGGCGGAGCCGTGGAACTGGTTGGTGCCGCTCTTGGTGACGACCTTGAGCGTGCCGCCGTTGGAGCGGCCGGTGTCGGCGCGGAAGCGCTGCGTCTCGAAGTTGAACTCGCCGATCGAGTCGAGCGGGAAGTTGCTGCACGAGGCCGCCGACCGTGTCGTCGTTGTTGTCGCCGCCGTCGATCAGGTAGTTGATGTTGCGGCCGCCGCCGCCGGCGCACCTGCGGCGCGAACTGCGTCGACTTGGTGGGGTCGGTGTGGAAGCCGAGGCTCACGCCGGGGACGAGCGCCGCGAGGTTGCCGAACTGGCGCCCGTTGAGCGGCAGGTTCTCGATCTGCGCCGCGGTGATGATCTCGCCCACGCCGGTGTCGGTCGAGTCGATGAGCGGCGTCTCGGCGACCACGGTGAGCGCTTCGGTCTTCGCGGCCACGCCGAGCCGGACGTCGGGGGCCGTGGTGGCGCCGACGTTGACGACCACGCGGCGCGTGTACTGCCGCGAAGCCGGTCAGCTGATCTTGACGTCGTACGTTCCGACCGGCAGACCCGGCACGCGGAAGATGCCGTTCGCGTCGGTGATGCCGGACCGGCTGAAGCCGGTCGAGCTGTTCTGGGCCGTGACGTTCGCGCCGGGCAGGGCAAGGCCCTGCTCGTCCGTGACCTTGCCTTCGATCGCGCCGGTCGTGCCCTGCGCGAACGCGGTGCCGGCCGCCAGGAGCGCGAGCACCGCCAGCGCCCCGAAACGGCACACGTTCTTCATGTGGGTGTTCCTCCATCGAGTAGGTAGCGAGCCATCCCGCGGATGGTGCCTCGCCTGGCCGATAGCGACTGGCCGTATTGGTGGTTGGCGTGATCCGTAGTCCGAGACGCTGCAAGCGCAGATACCAGTGCCCGCGTCCGCCAATCCGCTCTATTTAAAGGGCTTAGAGCGACCGATCCGGCCGGTCGGTCCCAAGATATTGGAGGACGATTCAGTGGTTTTGGATTCGTGCGCTCTGAGCTCCCGCCGCAGTCGCGGCGCCTGGTTCGCCAGCTCTGGCGTCGGGCGAAGCGCTCAGAAGGCGGTCCAGCTCGGCGATCGCCTCGGCGCCGTGGCCGGCCTGCGCCAGCGCCACGGCGAGGTTGAGCCGCGCTTCTCCCATGCTCCGGCGCGAGCTCGAGCGCGCGGCGGAAGAGCGCCGCCGCCTCTTCGGAGCGGCCGGCCTCCACCGCGAGCGTGCCGAGGCCGTTCAGCGGATCGGGGTCGCGAGGCGCGAGCGCGGCGGCACGCTCGTAGGCCTGGCGCGCCTCGTCGGGACGGCGAAGCGCGCGCAGCGCGTTCGCGCGGTTGTTCCACGCCTTGGCGTTGTTGGGGTCGAGCGATGCGGCGGCCTCGAAGTGCGCGAGCGCTTCGTCGAGCGCGCCGCGCCGGGCCAGCAGCACGCCGAGGTGGTTGTGCAGCTCGGGCAGCAGCGGGTTCAGCGCGAGCGCCGTCCGCGCGCTCTCCTCGGCTTCGGCGGCACGCCCGGCCGGCGGCGAGCGCCATCGGCCCGCTCGTGCCAGGCCACGGCGGCGTCCCGCTCGCGGCTGCGGCAGCCCGACCGCCTCGACCGCCTCGCGCGTCGCGCCCGCTGCGTGCGCAGCGCCGACGCCAGCGACCGCGGAAGACGACGTTGCCGGGCTCCTCGGCGACGAGGCCGCCGCAGGCCGGCCACGGCGGACGCGCGGTCGCCGCGGGCCTCGGCCCAGACGGCTTCCTCGAACGCGCGGTAGAGCGTCGACGCGATCCTTGGGATCCGGCCGGCCCGCCGCGGCTGCGTCCGTCGGCGAGGCGCTGCCGCCGTCACGTAGCCGAGCGAGCGCAGCCGCTCCGCCGTCGCGGCGTCGGGAGCCGCGGCGGCGGCGGCACGCCCGCGCGCGAGGAGCGCACTCAGGCCCTGGCGCAAGCGCTCGACCGCTTCCGCGCGCCGGGCGGCGAGGTCGTCGCGCCTCGCGCGGATCGGCCGCGAGGTCGTAGAGCTCCGGCCGCGGGGCGTCGACGAGCTTGAGGCTCCCCATGCGGAAGGAGCGCAGCGGCGACCAGCCGAAGCTCGCCGGGTAGAGCGTCTCGGCGTAGGCCTCTCGCGACGGTCCGCTGCCCAGCAGGTCGACCCCGTCGAGGCCGGCGCGGTATCGCCAGGCCGAGGCGGCCCAGCAGCGTGGGCATCAGGTCCACCGTGCGTGCGGCGCCCTTGCGCCGCTCGCCCGCGGGCACGCGCGGCCCGGCGAGCAGGAACGGAACGCGCAGCGTCGGCTGGTACACGAAGAAGCCGTGGGTCAGCTCGCCGTGCTCGCCGAGCGACTCGCCGTGGTCGCGCCACCACGGCCACGAGCGGCTCGGCGCTCGCGGTGCGGGTGGCGGCGCGCCGCACGGCCTCGAGCAGGCGGCCCACGCAGGCGTCGACGTACGCCACCTCGCCGTCGTAGGGCCGCCCCGCGTGGGCCTCGCGCTGGGGCGAGGGCGGATCGTAGGGCGCGTGGGCGTCGTAGAGGTGGACCCACGCGAAGAAGCGGCCCGAGCCGCGTCCCGAGCCAGTCCGCGGCCGCCGCGGCCACCTCGCCTCGCCTCGCCGCTCGCGACTCGAGGACGCTCGCGCCGCTCTCGTTGCGTGCGATGCGGTCGTCGTAGTGGTCGAAGCCGCGGGCCAGGCCGAAGCGGCGGTCGAGCACGTACGCGCCGACGAAGGCGCCCGTCTCGTAGCCGCGCGGCCTTCAGCCGCGTGGCGAGCGTCTCGAGCTCGGACGGCAGCACGTAGGTGCCGTTGTCGTGGACGCCGTGGCGGGGCGGCTCGAGCCCCGTGAAGAGCGTCGCGTGCGAGGGCAGCGTGAGCGGCGCCGAGGCGAGCGCCTCCTCGAACACGAGCCCGCGGGCGGCGAGGCCGTCGAGGATCGGCGTGAGGCCCGGCGGGCCCGCCCCAGGCGCCGACGCGGTCGGCGCGCAGCGTGTCGAGCGTCACGAGCAGGACGCTCGGCGCGCGCGGCGCGCGCTCGCTCCGCCTGCGAGACGAGCTCCAGGCCCGCGACGATCGCCAGCGGCAGCAGCGCCGAGCGCGAGCGCGACGCATCTTCGGCGCGTCACGGCGTGTCGCCGCGCGCGAGCGACGCGAGGCGCGCCTCCGCCCGCTGCACGCGTCACCGGGATCGGCGCGGGCCGCGTCGTAGCTGGCTGCGGGCCGCGGCCGCGTCGCCCCGCAGCCGCGCGATCTCGCCGAGGTTGAAGTGGGCCTGGCCGCTCGCGGCGTCCACCAGCGAGCGCCTGCTCGAGCACGTGCTTCGCGTCGTCGAGCTGGCCGCTGCTGCGCGAGCGCGGTGGCGAGCCCGACGTAGGGATCGGGCGAGCGCGGGCCCGATGCCACGACCTTGCGGAAGAGCTGCCACCGCCTCGCGCGTGCGTCCCGCGCGCAGCAGCGCATCCGCCAGCCGGAAGTTCACGAGCGGATTGTCGGGGTCGCGGCGCGCGATCTGCGTGTAGGCCGCGATCAGCTCCTGCGGCGTGGCGAACGGGCCGACGGCGCGAGCGATGAGCCGCGCCACCTCGACGCGGTCCTTGGGGTCGGCGCCGGAGCCGCGTCCCTCCGGGCCCTGGACGTAGCCGAGCGCGCGCAGCCGCTCGGCCGCCTCGGGGTCCGGGCCTCGCCGGCTCTCGCGCGTCGCCCCATCGCGCCAGGGCGCGCGTCGAGCGCCGCTGACAGCCGCGCCGCGACCTGCGGGGTCGAGCCCACGAGGTTGCGCGTCTCGCCAGGATCGGCCACCAGGTCGTAGAGCTCCGGCCGCGGCGCGCGGACGTACTTGTAGCGGCCCTCCCGCCAGGCTGCGCAGCTCGCTCCAGCCGAAGTCGAGGCGGGGCGCCAGCGTCTCGGCGTAGAGCGGCGCCGTGGAAGGCGCGGGCGATGCGCTCGCGAAGCGCATCAGGCTGCTCCCGGGCAGCGGCTCGGCTCCCGCCAACCCGGCGAGCGTCGCGGCGAGGTCCGCGATCGAGACCGCGCTCCGCGACGCGCCGCGACCGCGGGCAGTCCGGCGCCGCGCAGCACCAGCGGCACGCGCAGCGTCGTGTCGTAGACGAAGAGGCCGTGGCTCTCCTCGCCGTGCTCGCCGAAGGCCTCGCCGTGGTCGGAGGTCACGGCGACCACGCGAGGGCTCGGGCCGCGCGTCCCACGCCGCGAGCAGGCGGCCGAGCATCGCGTCGGCGAAGGCGACTTCGCCGCGGTAGGGATCGGCGCCGCGAAAGCCCTCGGGCGGGTCGTAGGGCGCGTGCGGATCGTAGAGGTGGACCCAGAGGAAGACGGGCCCGGGTGTCGCTCGCGAGCCAGGCCGCGGCGGCGTCCACCACGCGGTCGGCCCGGCGCTCGGCGAAGTCGAAGTGCAGCCCGGGAGCGCGCTCGAAGGCGTCGTCGTAGACGTCGAAGCCGCGGTCGAGCCCGAAGCGGCGGGCGAGCGGAAAGGCGCCCACGAAGGCCGCGGTCGCGAGGCCGCGCCGCTTCATCGCCTCGGCGAGCGTCGAGCGGCGGGCGCCCGAGCGCGAAGGAGCCGTTGCCCCGCACGCCGTGCTGCGGGCGGCAGCAGGCCGGTGAGCAGCGTGGCGTGCGCCGGCAGCGTGAGCGGCACGGGGGTGAACGGCCGCCTCGAAGAGCACTCCCGTCGCGCGCCAGGGCGTCGAGGCGGGGCGTGCGCGCCTGCGTGTCTCCGTACGCGCCCACGCGGTCGGCGCGCAGCGTGTCGACGGTCACGAGCAGCACCGACGGCGGCGGGCTCGCGCGCGGGCGCCCGCGGCCGCAGGCCGCTCCCGCGGCGAGGCCCGCGCACGCGACGAGGACGACTGGGGCGCTGCGCAGCACGACGACTCAGGCCGAAGCGCGGACCAGCTCGCGCAGCTCGTCCTCCAGGAACGGCGCGCAGATCACGGCGTTGCCCTTGTGGATCGACGAGCCGCCGTCGAAGTTGAAGAAGCGCGCGCCCGCCTCCTCGGCGAGGACCTTGAAGGGCTGCCAGGTCCCACGCCTTGGCCGCGAGCTCGACCCAGGCCTCGGCGCGCCCCGAGCAGACGAGCACCGCGTCCTGGCAGCCGCCCATGCTGCGGACGGTCCAGTAGCGCGACATGTAGTCGACGATCGTGTCGGCGAGCGGGTGGCCCTTGAGGTTCGAGAAGGCGGTGAGGCAGAAGACGGCGCGGTCGCGGCGGTCGATCGTCGAGACGCGGATCCGGCGCTCGCCGACGAAGGCGCCCTGGCCGCGGACGGCCCAGTAGAGCTCGCCTTGAGCCGGCAGGTTGCAGACGCCGAGCACCACCTCGCCGTCCGCCTCGAGCCCGATCAGGTTGCTCCAGGTGGGAAAGCCGCGGATGAAGTCGCGCGTACCGTCGATCGGGTCGACGATCCAGCGGCGGCCGCTCGTGCCCGCGTCGCTCGCACCCTCCTCGCCGAGGAAGCCGTCGTCGGGGAACGCGGCGCGCAGCTCGCTCACGATCAGCCGCTCGCACTCGCGGTCCGCCGCCGTCACCGGCGAGTCGTCCGATTTGTCTTCCGGCGAAAGACCGCGCGCGGCGTGCTTCAGGGCCAGCTCGCCGGCCCGGCGGGCGACGTTCCGGCACACCTCGATCTCGTGTTGCCACTTCATGTTGCTCATTTTCCCATTAGTCCGACCGATGTGTCCGCGTGGATCCAAGCCGTTGGACTCTCCAAAGTCCCGAACTAGAAACGCTTAAGCGTGGTGTCTTAACTCGTTGATAAGGCTTGAGATTGCAAATTGAGATTGCCTGGCACAACGGATGCTAACAAATCTTGACAGGGCCTCCGGCCCTCGAGCCATCGAAGCCACACCGCGCCGTCCGGCCTTCTTTCTTGTCTTTCTGGAGGTGAACGATGAGTCGAGTCACAGCGAGGTTCCTGACCCTCGCCTGGGCCGCGCTCCTGTTGTTTCCGACGCTCACCGCCGCGCAGATGACCCGCGGCGCGATCTCGGGAACGGTTCGCGACGCCTCGGCTGCGCTCGTCCCGGGCGCCGTCGTGACCGTGACGAACCTCGACACGAACCAGAGCCGCAGCGCCGTGAGCGACGCGAACGGCTTCTACCGCGTGCCCGCGCTCGAGCCCGGCACCTACAAGGTTCGCACGGAGCTCACCGGCTTCCAGACGGTCGAGAAGCGGGAGGTCCGGCTGGTAGCGGCCCTCGAGGTGACGCTCAACGTGGACCTGAAGGTGGGCGCCATGGGTGAAGCGATCACCGTCGTCGGCGAGTCCGGCGCGATCGAGCTCAACAAGACGAGCGCGGTCGTCGGCAACGACCACGATGGCGCGCCAGGTCGTCGAGCTGCCGCTCGCCGCCAACCGCGACATCAACAACCTGATCGCCGTCGGGCCGAACGTGGTCCGCACGGGCGGCCAGGGCACGTACGCCGCGGCCGGGCAGCGCTCGCGCAACAACAACTACATGATCGACGGCTCCGACAACAACGACATGAGCGTCACGATCTCGACGTCGCAGGTCGTGCCCGAGGCGGTGGCCGAGTTCCAGGTGATGACGAGCCAGTACAGCGTCGACTTCGGCCGCAACACCGGGGCCCAGGTCAACGTGATCACCAAGTCCGGGACCAACAGCTTCCACGGCGAGGCCTGGGACTACTACCGGACGAGCGACCTCTACTCGCTCACCAACGTCCAGAAGACCCAGGGCCTCAAAGACGTCCCGGGTTTCAAGCGCCACCAGGCGGGCGCCAGCATCGGCGGGCCGATCATCAAGGACAAGACGTTCTTCTTCCTCCTCTACCAGTACGACGGACAGCGGCCGGAGGCCGCGCCTGGCGCGCTCACGCTGATGCCGACGGCGGCCGGCTTCGCGGCGCTTTCGAACGTGCCGCTGCGCCCCGGCCAGCCGGACGCGAGCCGCCAGGCGGTGCTGCAGCGGCTCTCGTTCCTGCAGGACGTCTACTCGCAGAATCCCGTCTTCAGCGGGATCACCACGCAGCTCGTGAACGGCGTTCCGATCGAGCTCGGGCGCGCCGGACGTGACCATCTCGCAGCCCAGCACGTACCACACGCTGCTCGCTCGCGTGGACCACCGGCTCGGCGACAGCGACAACCTGACCATGCGCTACCACTACAACAAGCGCAAGGACATCGACCAGATCAGCAACTGCAACTTCGGTCCGACGTTCTGCGGCAGCCAGGACCTGAAGGACACGAACCTGGCGCTCAGCGAGACGCACATCTTCGGGCCGAGCGTCGTCAACGAGTTCCGCTTCTCCTGGGTGCAGCGCGACCTGCTCTTCCCGGAGAACGATCCCACCAGCCCTTCAGCCACGATCAGCGGGCTGTTCACGATCGGCGGCGCGAGCAACTTCCCGCAGTCGCGCGTGAGCGACGCCTTCCAGTTCTCGAACGTCGCGACCTGGACGAAGAGCAAGCACGCGATCAAGATCGGCGCCGACGTCCGCTACAACAAGATGGACAACCAGGCGGCGTTCGACTCGAAGGGGACGTTCACCTTCAACAACCTGCAGTCGTACATGAACAACGACGCCGCGCAGCTGCGCCAGGCGCTGCAGACGGCGAGCTTCCAGGCGAACCAGTGGCAGGCCTACATCTTCGCGGGCGACGACTTCCGCGTCACCCCGGACCTGACGCTGAACCTCGGCCTGCGCTACGAGTACGGGACGATTCCGCTCGGGATGTTCGGTGCCACCGACCCGGAGAGCCTCGCCGTGATGGTGCCCGGACCGGTCGAGAAGGACATGAACAACTTCGCGCCGAGCATCGGCTTCAACTGGGCGCCGCGCTCGAGCAGCAGCCTGATCGGCGACGGCAAGACGGTCGTCCGCGGCGGGTTCCGGATGGGCTACGACGTGCTCTTCTACAACCTGCTGACCGTCAACGGCTCGAACTACCCGCGCGTCGCCGTAGCCGATGTCTTCTCGCCCGGCGTGCAGGACGTCTATCCGGCCCTGCTTCCGAAGAGCGGCTCGGCGGTCTTCAGCCCGACGAACGCCTACACGAACTCGCCCGTGGACACGCAGAACCCGGACTCGAAGTCCTGGAGCCTGTCGGTCGGCCGCGAGATCGGAGACTTCGTGGTCGAGGTCGGCTACACGGGCAGCAAGACCGGGCACGGCATCAACCAGATCCACGCCAACCCGGCGATCCTGACCGAGGCGCAGGCGGCGCTCGTGGTCGCGACCCGCAACGCGAACGCGATCCCGAGCGTCCAGGCGCGGCGGGTCGATCCCGCGATCGGCGGCCGGACGCTGATCCCGGCCTACGTCGGCCCGGGCAACAACGACGTCGAGGCGCGCTCGGAGTACAACGGCGTCTACGTCTCGCTCAACAAGCGGCTCGGCCACGGCATCCAGTTCAACGCGAGCTACACCTACAGCAAGTTCGAGAGCAACAACGACGCCTCGCTCGGCGAGGGCGGCACGACCGAGTCGAGCCAGCGCCCGCAGAGCATGTACGACTACGACGTGGAGTGGAGCCTGTCGCAGTTCGACCGGCCGCACCGCTTCGTCGTCAGCTACCTGGTCGAGCTGCCGGGCCCGAAGTCCGGCTTGCTGCGCCAGGTGCTGGGCGGCTGGCAGCTCTCCGGCATCACGCAGTTCCAGTCGGGCCGGCCGTTCACGATCTGGACCGGCGTCGACTCCAACGGCGACGGCAACGTGAACTCCGACCGCCCGGACCTCGTGGGCGGCTCGCTCACCTGGGACAAGGAGCACAAGACCTTCACGAACGACGGCTACGTCACGGCGCCGTCGGGACCAACAACCTGCCGCTCGCCAACTCGATGGCCGCAGGCGGGTCGCTCGGCCGCAACACCGAGCGCACCGCGTCGTGGTGGTCGAGTCGACCTCAGCCTGCTGAAGCGCTTCTATCTCTGGGGCGACAAGCAGATCGTGATCCGGGCCGACGCGTTCAACGTCTTCAACCAGGACGACTACGGCCTGCCGACGCTCAACATGAGCAGCGCCAGCTTCGGCCAGAACACCAACAACTGGGGTCAGCGCACCTTCACGCTCGGCGCGAAGTTCGTGTTCTAGAAGCTTTCTCGTCTGGGGGGTGCTGCGTCGCACCCCCGACCCGCGTCGCTGCGCCGAGTGAATCGGGCTTCGCTCGCAGTCCGTCGCTCGCCTCGAGGTAGTGCATCGCACTCTGGCGTGAGCTCGCTGTGCCTTTTTCGCATCGCGGTACACTTCGGCCTCGTGCCCGCCCCGCCCTCGATCGTCGTCGGGCTGAATGCCGTGATCGTCGCGGTGACCGACGACGAGCCTCGCCTGCTGACCGTCGAGCGCTCGGAGCAGGTCCCGGCCGGCGCCGGGGCGGAGGCGCCGGCGCTGCCCTTCGGTCCGCTCGACCCCGCCTCGCACCGCACGCTCGAGCTCGGGCTGCGCGGCTGGGTGCGCGAGCAGACCGGCCTCGAGCTCGGCTACGTCGAGCAGCTCTACACCTTCGCGGACAGGAACCGCGACCCGCGCGAGCGCGCCGGCGGTCCGCGCGTCGTCTCGATCGGCTACCTCGCGCTCGTCAAGGAGGGGCGGGTGGCGGGGGAGTCGCAGGCGCGCTGGCGCGGCTTCTACGAGTTCCTGCCGTGGGAGGACGCCCGCCGCGGCCGCCCGGAGCTGATCGGCGACGAGGTCGCGCCGGCGCTCTCGCGCTGGGTGGCGGCGGCGAAGGACGCGGAGACGCGGCGCGCGCGCCGGGAGCGCGCGGACATCACGTTCGGCCTGCGCGGAGCGGCCTTCGACGGCGTGCGCGTGCTCGAGCGCTACGAGCTGCTCTACGAGGCCGGGCTGGTGGCGGAGGCGGTCCGTGACGATCCCGCCGCGCGTCGGCTCGACGCGCCGCTCGGCGAGCCGATGGCGCTCGACCACCGGCGCCTGATGGCGACGGCGCTCGGCCGCCTGCGCGGCAAGCTCAAGTACCGCCCGGTCGTGTTCGAGCTGGTGCCCGCCACCTTCACGCTGCTGCGGCTGCAGCGTCTCGTCGAGGCGCTCGCCGGGGCGCCGCTGCACAAGCAGAACTTCCGGCGCCTGGTCGAGACGGGCGGCCTCGTCGAAGGAACCGGGCTCATGGAGAGCCGCCGCAAGGGCCGGCCCGCGGAGCTCTTCCGCTTCCGCCGCGAGGTCCTGCGCGAGCGGCGTGCGCCGGGCGTCGGAGTGCCGGGACACGGCTGACACCGGCCCGTTGACAGTTATACTCACTGCTAGTATATTGTGAGTCGAGCAGCGTGGCTGCTCTACTTTTTGGACCTATTTATACTCTCTATGAGTATAAATATCCGGAGAGGAAGGAGAGTCGCCCATGACGACCGCAGCCCTCGAGCCCCGCTACACGCCGGAGGTCGCCCGCCGCACGGCCGACGCCTACGCGCGGATGGCGCGGGTGGTGCCCGAGATCGAGTGGCCGGTCCATGCGCCCTACGTCGACGCGATCCGGGAGTGGAAGGCGAAGCGAAACGCCGTGGTGCTGGCGCACAACTACCAGACGCCGGAGATCTTCCACGGCGTCGCCGACATCACGGGCGACTCGCTCGCGCTCGCGCAGAAGGCGGCCGAGACCGACGCCGACGTGATCGTGATGGCCGGCGTCCACTTCATGGCCGAGACCGCCAAGATCCTGAGCCCGGAGAAGACCGTGCTGATCCCGGACACGGCCGCCGGCTGCTCGCTCGCGAGCTCGATCAGCGCCGCCGACGTACGGCTGCTGCGCGAGCGCTACCCGGACGCTCCGGTCGTGACGTACGTCAACACCTCGGCCGAGGTGAAGGCGGAGTCCGACATCTGCTGCACCTCGGCGAACGCCGTCGAGGTGGTGGAGTCGCTCGGCGTGCCGCGCGTCATCTTCCTGCCGGACGAGTACCTCGGCCGCTACGTGGCCACGAAGACGAAGACCGAGATCGTCCTCTGGCAGGGCCACTGCGAGGTCCACGAGCGCTTCACGGGCGCCGAGGTCCAGGCGTACCGCGAGCAGCACCCGGGCGTCAGCGTGCTCGCGCACCCCGAGTGTCCGCCCGACGTGCTCGCCGCCGCCGACTACGTGGGCTCGACCGCCGGCATGGTGCGGCACCTCGAGAGCGCACGGCCGTCGCGGGTGGTGCTGGTGACCGAGTGCTCGATGTCGGACAACGTCGCCGTGCACTTCCCCGAGACCGAGTTCGTGCGGCCCTGCAACCTCTGCCCGCACATGAAGCGCATCACGCTGCCGAAGATCCTGCACGCGCTCGTGGCGATGGAGCACCGCGTCGAGGTCGAGCCCGCGGTGGCCGCGCGCGCCCGGCGCGCGGTCGAGCGGATGCTGGCCGTCGGCCGCGGAGCCGGCCGTTGAGGGCGCTCTTCGAAGCCGTCCGCGAAGCCGACGTCGTCGTGATCGGCGCGGGCGTCGCGGGGCTCTCCGTCGCGCGCGGCCTCGACGGCCTCCGCGTGGACCTGCTGGCGCGCGGCCCGCTGGGGCAGAGCGGCAGCAGCCCGTGGGCGCAGGGCGGCATCGCCGGAGCCGTGGGTGCCGGCGACTCGCCGGCGCTCCACGCGCGCGACACGCTCGCCGTGGCGGGGGAGATCGCCGACGCCGCGGCCGTGGCGCGCCTGACGCGCGAGGGCCCGCAGCGCCTCTCCGAGCTCGTGGCGCTCGGCGCGCGCTTCGATCGCGACGCGAGTGGTGCCCTCGACCTGGCCCGCGAGGCCGCGCACTCGCGTCCGCGCGTGCTGCACGCGCGCGACGCCACGGGAGCCGAGGTGGTGCGCGCGCTGTCCTCGTCCCTTCCCGGCCCCGAGCGGACGACCGTGTTCGAAGGAGCGCGCGCTCTCGAGCTCGTGACGGCAGGCGCGCGCGTCGCGGGCGTGATCGCGCAACACACGGGCGGCGCGCTGGTGCTGCACCTGGCGCGGGCGGTGGTGCTGGCGACCGGAGGCCTCGGTCACCTGTACGCGCGGACCACGAACCCTTCGGAGGCTCGCGGCGACGGCCTGGCGCTCGCCTGGCGCGCCGGCGCGCGGCTCGCCGACCTCGAGTTCGTGCAGTTCCACCCGACGGCGCTCGACGCCGGCGCCGACCCGATGCCGCTGCTGACCGAGGCGCTCCGCGGCGCGGGAGCGGTCCTGGTCGACGAGCGGGGCCGTCGTGTGCTGGCCGACGCCGGCCCGAACGCCGAGCTGCTGCCGCGCGACGTGGTGGCCCGCGCGCTCTGGGCGGCCCTCGGCGCGGGGCGCCGAACATTCCTGGACACACGCGAGGCCGTGGGGGAGGCGCTTCCCGAGCGCTTCCCGACGGCGTTCGAGGCGTGCCGGCGCCACGGCATCGATCCGAGGCGGGAGCCCATCCCGGTCGCACCCGCGGCGCACTACCACATGGGCGGCGTCGACGTGGACCTCGACGGCCGCACGAGCCGCGACGGCTTGTGGGCCGCCGGCGAGGTGGCCTGCACCGGCGCGCACGGCGCGAACCGGCTCGCCAGCAACTCGCTCCTCGAAGGCCTGGTGTTCGGCGAGCGCGTCGCGGAGTCGGTGCGCGAGGCGCTCACGCAGCGGCCGGCTCCGAGCCTCGATCGCAGCGAGTGGCCGACGGCTCCCGAGGCGGACACGGCGCAGGATCCGGCCGCGGTCGAGCCCGAGGTCCGGCGGCTGATGTGGGAGAACGTCGGCCTCGTGCGCAGCCGCGACGGCCTGCGGGCGGCGCTCGCCCGCTTCGACGCGCTCGCCGAGCAGCGGCTCCCCGGCCCGAGCCGAAGCCTGGTCACTGTCGCACGGCTCGTCGCCACCGCCGCGCTCGCGCGAACCGAGAGCCGCGGCGCGCACTTCCGCTCGGACCACCCCGCCACGGATCCGGCCTGGCGGCGCCGGATCCTGCTGTCGCCGAACGGGCCCGACATCCGTCTCGAGACGCAAGCGGTGGCCGAGCCCGAGGCCGTGGAGGCCTGCGCGTGAGCGAGACGCCGAGCCTTCCGGAAATCCTCTACGACGACCTCGTGCGCCGCGCGCTGGCCGAGGACCTCGGCCGCGCCGGCGACCTCACGACCGACGCGATCGTCCCCGCCGAGCTCGAGGGCCGCGCGGCCGTCGTGGCCCGTCAGGCGGGCCGCATCGCCGGACTCGCGCCCGCGCTCCACGCGTTCCGGCTGCTCGATCCCGCGAGCCGGGCCGAGATCTGCAGGCCCGACGGCAGCGACGCGAAAGCGGGGGAGACGGTCGCCCGCGTGAGCGCCCGCGCCCGCGCGCTCCTGACCGGCGAGCGCACGGCGCTCAACGTCCTCGGCCGGCTGAGCGGCATCGCGACCGCCACGCGGGACGTCGTCGCGCGGCTTTCAGGCCTGAAGGCGCGCGTCGCCTGCACGCGCAAGACGACGCCCGGCCTGCGCGCGCTCGAGAAGTACGCCGTGCGCGTGGGCGGCGGCGAGAGCCACCGCTACGGCCTCGACGACGCCGTGCTCGTGAAGGACAACCACCTCGCGGTCGCGGGCGGTGTCGGGGAGGCGGTGCGCCGCGCGCGCCGGCACAACGGGCACCTCGTCAAGCTCGAGGTCGAGGTCGACACGCTCGCCCAGCTCGACGAAGCGCTGTCGGTCGGCGTCGACGTCGTCCTGCTCGACAACATGGACCTCGAGACGCTGCGCGAGGCCGTGCGCCGCTGCCGCGGGCGCGCGCTCACCGAGGCCTCGGGTGGGATCCGCCTGGAGAACGTGCGCGCCGTGGCCGAGACGGGCGTCGACCTGGTCTCGCTCGGCTGGCTGACCCACAGCGCGCCCGCCCTCGACGTCGCGTTGGACGTCGAGGGCTGAGCGCCGCCCGGCTACGGCCGGGGGTGTGGGTTCGGGTTCGGATTGGGATTCGGATTCGGGTTCGGGTTGGGGTTCGGATTCGGATTGACGTTGAGATTGAGATTCAGGTGGAGCCCGTCCCCGTCGCCCGCGAGCTCGCCGATCGCGTAGGCGGCCTGCCGGCGAACGCCGACGGATGAGTCCTTGAGCGCGCGCGTCAGCGCCTCGGTCGCGCTCTCGTCGCCGATCTGGCCGAGCGCAAAGGCCGCCTGCTCGCGGACGTCCGGCGACGCGTCCTTGAGCGCCTCGATCAGGGCGGGCACGGCCTGCTTCGCGCCGATCTCGCCGAGCGCGAAGGCGGCCTGCTTGCGCACGTCCGGCTGGGCATCCTTGAGCGCCTTCGCCAGGGAACCGGCGGCCTCCTCCGCGTGCAGCTCGCCGAGCGCGAACACCGCCTGCTCGCGCACCTCCGCCTCGCTGTCGGCGAGGGCGGCGGTGAGCGCCGGCACCGCGCGGGCGTCGCCGATCTCGCCGAGCGCGAAGCACGCCTGCTTGCGCACCTCGCCGTCGGCATCCTTGATCGCGGCGCCCAGCGCGTCGACCGCGCTCTTCGCCCGCAGCTCGCCGAGCGCGAAGACGACCTGCCGCCGCACCTCGGCGTCCTTGTCGGAGAGCGCCTTGCTGAGCGCCGGCACGGCGGCGTCCGAGCGGATCTCGCCGAGTGCCACCGCCGCCTGCTTCCGCACGTCGGCATCGGCGTCGGAGACGAGCGCCTGGCCGAGCGCCTCGACGGCCGCACTCGAGCGCAGCTCGCCGAGTGCCACCGCCGCCTGGGCGCGCACCTCGCCGTCCGAGTCCTTGAGAGCGCTCGCGAGCGCCGGGGCAGCGCTCTCGACCCGCAGCTCGCCCAGCGTGTTGACGGCCTGCCGCCGCACCTCGGCGTCCGAGTCGTGGATCGCCTCGCTGAGCGCGGTCACCACGGTCTCCGACGCCACCTTGCCGCGCGCGTGCCGCTCCGGAGTGGGCGTCACCACGGGCTGTTCGGCCGCGCGTCGCTGCGGCGGCGCGGATGGGCTGCCGACGGCTGCGGCGTGGGCTGCTGCGGCGCCGTCGCGAGCGCGTCGGCGCCCGGCGTCTCGAACGCCAGCGTGGTGTTGGCCGAGACCGGCTTGGCCCACGGCTGCAGGCCCGCCAGCACGACCGCCAGGAGCGCCACGGTGGCCGCGGTCGCGGCGGTCATGCCACGCGAGAGCCCCTGCCGCTCGCGCGAGGGGTCGAGGATCGCGAGCAGCCGGCCCTCGAGCTGCGACGGCCGCGCCATCGCGAGCGCCCAGGCCGGTCCGCTCGAGCCGCGGGCGCCGCGAGCGAGCTGGAGCAGCTGGTCCGCGTAGTCCGGGCCGCTCGCGCCCGCGCGCAGCACCAGGTCGTCGCAGGCGCGCTCGCGCTCGACGCGCAGCCGCCAGGCCGCGACCCAGGCGAGCGGGTGGAACCAGTAGACCGCGCAGGCCGCGTGCGCGAGCGCCTGCGTCAGGCAGTCGTGACGCTTGACGTGCCCGAGCTCGTGCGTGAGCACGGCGCGGCGCTGCTCGCCCGGCCAGGCCTCGGCGTCCTCGGGCAGGAGCACGGCGGGGTGGAGCAGGCCCGCCGCCATCGGCATGCTGCGCGCGCGCCCACGCAGCAGGCGCACGGGCCGCGAGAGCTCGATCGACTCGGCGACCTCCTCGACGAGCGCCGACCAGGAGGCGGACGCGAACGGGGCCGTCCGCCGCGCGTGCCAGGAGACGCGGAGCGCGCCGATCAGCAGGGGCAGGCCGACGAGCACGAAGCCGGCGAGCCAGACGAGGCCGACGATCGCGCCGGGCGCGATCGGCTTCGCAGCCGGGAGCGATTCCGCCTGGAACGGCGACGGCACGACGGCCGAACGAGTGTCGGGCCGCGGAGTGATCGAAGCCGTGGTCCTCGCTTCCGTCGCCCTCGGCTCCGGCGTCCGAGCCGGGGGCGCCGACTCGATGCGCGCGACGGTCGGCGTGGCCGGCAGCAACGGCAGCTCCCAGCGCGGCGCGATCCCGCGCAGGGCGGGGAGCAGGAGCGCCGTCGCGACGCCGAGCGTCCAGACCAGGTGTCGGGTGGCGGCGGACGCGCGCGTGAGCGCGGCCGCGACGAGGGCCGCGAGGCCGAGCCCGAGCGTCGCCTTCAGCAGGATGTCGGTGATCAGGGTGATCGTCTGCGGGCTCATGTCAGGCTCCTTCCTGTCGCGCCCGGTCGATGAGCCGGGACAGCCGATCGAGCTCTTCGTCGGAGAGTTGGGAGGTGCTGTCGTCCAGGAGCGCCGCCACGACCTGCTCGCGGGAGCCGTCGAAGAAGGTGCGCACCAGGTGTCGGAGCGCCGACACGCTGGCGCGATCGCGCCCCACGCTCGGCCGGTAGACGTAGCGCGGCCCGTCCTGCTCGTGCTGGGTGTGGCCCTTCTCCTCCAGTATGCGCAGCATCGCGCGCACCGCCGAGTAGCTCGGCGGGTCGGGCAGGTTCGCCTGGACCTCGGCGGCCGTGGCCCGTCCGTGCTGGTAGAGGAAGTCCATGATCTGCCGCTCGCGTCGGCTCAGCTGCTGCGAGAGCTCGTCGTTGTCGGGCATCGTCACTCCTGTGATTTGAGCTCGCCGAGCGCCCAGGCCGCCTGCTTGCGGACCTCGGCGCTCGAATCCTTGAGGGCCCCGGCGAGCGATCCGGCGGCGCTCGGGTCGGCGATCTCGCCGAGCGCCCAGGCCGCCTGCTTGCGCACCTCGGCGTCGGTGTCGCCGAGCGCCTTCGCGAGCAGCGGCACCGCGCGCGCGTCCTCGATCTCGCCGAGCGCCCAGGCGACCTGCCGCCGGACGTTCGGCTCCTTGTCCTTGAGGGCGCCCATCAGGCCCTCGACGGCACGCTTGTCTTCGAGCTCGCCGAGCGCCCACGCCGCCTGGCTGCGCACGTCCGGCTCGGGGTCCCAGAGCGTCCGCATCAGCGGCTCCACGGCGCGCGGGTCCTCGATCTCGCCGAGCGCCCAGGCGGCGGCCGCGCGCACCGCGGTCACCTTGTCGCGGAGCGCCGCGAGCAGCGCGGGCACGGCCTCGGCGTTCGTCGATCTCGCCGAGCGCCTTCACCACGGCCTCGCGCACGCCCGCGTCGTCGTCCTTGACCGCCTGCATCAGGCGAGACGAGCGCCTCCGCCTGGCCGTCCTTCGCCTCCATCTCGCCGATGCCGTAGGCGGCGTGGGCGCGCGCCTGCGGGCTCGGCGCCGACAGCGCCGTCATCAGCGGGCCGAGCGCCGGCCGTCCGACGCGCGCGAGCGCGCGCGCGGCCTCGCGGCCCGGCGAGGTCTCGAACCGGCGCCACTCCTCGGGCCGCGCCTCGAGGTGCTTGCGCAGCCACGGGCTCATCCCGCACTCGACCGGCCCGACCTTGAGACCGTCCGGCAGCAGCGCCGCGAGCGCGTTCACGGCGGAGGCAGCCCCCGCGCCTTTTCGGCCCGAGCTCGCACGCGGCTTCGGCTCGCGCCGACGCGTCGGCCGAGGTCAGCCGATCGACGAGCGGGCGAAGCGCGGTCTCGTCGGAGACGGGCCCTGCGACCACGCACCGAAGCGGCCAGGTACGTCAGCAGACCGGCGAACACTCTCAGAGACAGCGTCAGGACCGCGCTCATCCCGCCCCCGTGCCGTGCTGCATGCTAGTAAAACAGCACTATGCTAGGAAACTAGCAGCGAGGCCGGAGCCTGTCAAGCACAAAGGTTTGAATGCTACTGTTCGCCGCGTGATTCGCTCCGGGGGGTTCGGGGGGCGGGATGCCCCCCGCTAGCCAGTCCAGGTTTTCGTTGGTGTCCGTGTCAGTTCTGGTTTCTCTTCTGTCCGCAGCGCCCATTCACGCAGCCGACGCGGCCCCTCCACCGGCGAACTACGTGGCCGCCTTCCTGGGAACGACGCTCGGGTACAAACCGCCCGGCGGCTCGTGGGACGGCTGGCAGAAGGACTTCTCGACCACGCTCGGCTACGGCCGGCAGCTCACTCCGAAGCTCGCGCTCGAGCTCGACCTCGGGCCGACGTGGGTGAGCGGCAGCGGCTACTCGAGCTTCGCGCTGGTACCGGGCCTCGTCTGGTCCTTCAATCCCAGCCGTCTACGCGGCGGCGCGCTTCGTCGTGCCCGTCGACCCGGAGCCGAACCTCGTGCTGCTGCCCGGCATCGGCCTCTCGCACATGTTCGGCGGACGCGTGATGCCGACGCTCGAGCTCAACCTGTCGAGTGCGGTCGGGCGCGGGGATCCCGACCTTGGCGTGACGCTGACCGCGGGTCTGCTGGTGTTCTTCTGAGAACGAGCGCGGCGAGCTCAAGTACTACTTGATCAACTCGTTCCGGAACGAGTTGCCGTTCGCCGCTAGCGCAGCCAGGCCTCGAGCGCGGTGCGCGCGTCGGTCTTCTCGTCGCGGTACTTGACGATCACGGGCGTCGCGAGCGAGAGGCCCCATTCGCGCCCCTTGCCGACGCTCACGGCGCGCGCTCCCGGGACGACGACGGCGCCCTCGGGAACCACGAGCGGCTCGCCCTCCGCGGGCTTGAGCACGCGCTCGTTCGGCAGGTCGTAGACCGGCGTCGAGCCGGTGAGGATCGTCCCGGCGGCGATCACCGCCCGGCGCTTCACGACGGCACCTTCGTAGAGGCCGGTGTTGCCGCCCACGAGCACGTCGTCCTCGACGATCACCGGCAGCGCGCCGACCGGCTCGAGGACGCCGCCGATCTGCGCGCCCGCGCTCACGTGCACGGAGCGGCCGATCTGCGCGCACGAGCCGATGAGCGCGTGCGAGTCGACGAGCGAGCCGTCGCCGACCCAGGCGCCGATGTTGACGTACATCGGCGGCATGCAGACGACGCCCTTGCCGAGGAAGGCGCCGTCCCTGACGGCGGAGCCGCCCGGCACGATCCGCACGCCCGCGCCGGCGTCGAGCTTGCGCAGCGGCAGCGTGTCCTTGTCGAAGAAGGCGAGGCGGCCGTGGTCCATCGACGCGTCGACGACGTCGCCGTGGCGGAAGCCGAGCAGGATCCCCTGCTTGACCCAGGCGTTGACGCGCCAGCCGGAGGCGGAGCCGGGATCGGGCTCGGCCGCGCGCACCTCGCCCCGCGTGAGCGCGCCGCGCAGAGCGGTGAAGCACGCACGTGCCTCCTCGCGGTCGACAGCGGCCCCCTGGCCGAAGAGGCGCTCCACGCGCTCGCGGAGCGCCTGCGCCAGCGGATCGCTCACGCCTGGACCGTCGCGGGCGCGACGCTCGCCAGGACCTTCGCGAGCTTCGCGCGCGTCTCGGCGCGCGGCGGCACCATCGGCAGCCGGTAGCTCTCCTCGAGCAGCCCCATCTGCGCCATCACGCACTTCACCGGGATCGGGTTCGACTCGGCGAAGTTCGCGAGCATCAGCGGCAGCAGCCGCGCGTGGATCTCGCGCGCGTACGTGAAGTCGTTGGCCTCGGCCGCCTCGACGAGCTGCGTCATCTCGGCCGGCAGCTCGTTCGACGCGACGGAGACGATGCCGCGCGCGCCGACCGCCATCGCCGGCAGCGTGAGCGCGTCGTCGCCCGAGAGCACGATGAACTCCGGGGGCACGGCCCGCATCACCTCGCAGATCTGCGTCATGTTGCCGGAGGCCTCCTTGACCGCCACGAGGTGGGGGATCGTCGTGAGGCGCGCGAGCGTCCCCGGGTCCACGTTGCAGCCGGTGCGCCCGGGCACGTTGTAGACGACGATCGGGAGCGGTGTCGCCTCGGCGATCGCCTGGTAGTGGCGGACGAGGCCGTCGGGCGTGGGCTTGTTGTAGTAGGGCGTGACCGACAGCAGGCCCGAGGCTCCCGCGGACTGCATCTCCTTCGCGGCCTCGATCACTTCCTTCGTGTCGTAGCCGCCGGCCCCGGCGAGCACGGGGACGCGTCCCGCCACTTCGTCCACCACCAGCTCGACCACGCGACGCCGCTCGGCCGCGCTCAGCGTGGGCGCCTCGCCCGTCGTCCCGCACGGCACCAGGAAGTGGATGCCCGCATCGACCTGCCGCTTCGCGAGGCGCCGGACCGCGGCCTCGTCGACCGCGCCCGACGACGTGAACGGGGTCACCAGCGCCGTCCCGCAGCCCGTGAACGCAGTTCGCATGTCTCCTCCTTCAGCCCGTGAGTCCCAGCACGTCCCGCATCGTGAACCAGCCCTTGCGTCCCTGCACCCAGCGCGCCGCCGCGAGCGCGCCGTGCGCGAACGTCGCGCGGTCGCGCACCGTGTGCGTGAGCGCGAGCGTCTCCGCCTGCGCGTCGAAGCCGACGGTGTGCGTGCCGGGGATGAAGCCGGCGCGCGTCGACGACACGTCGATCGCGCGCGGGAAGCCGCCGCGCTCGACGGCCTTCCTGAGCGTGAGCGCCGTGCCCGAGGGCGCGTCCTTCTTGGCCGAGTGGTGCGCCTCGTGGATGAAGGCGCCGTAGCTGTCGGCTCCCGTCAGCAGGCGTCCGGCGCTCTCGGCGAGCGCCTCGAGCACGTTCGCGCCGAGCGAGAAGTTCGCGGCGACCACGGCGCCGATGCCCGCTCTCGCCACGGCCTCGCGCAGCTCGGCCTCGCGCGCGAGCCAGCCGGTGGTGCCGACCACGAGCGAGACGCCGTGTGCCGCGAGCCGCGGGACGCTGTCGAGCGTGGCCTCGGCCGTCGAGAAGTCGATCGCGACGTCGATCCCGCGGCAGCGCTCCGCGGTCACCCCGGCGCCCTTCGGGTTCGACGCGCGGTCGAGGATGCCCGCGACCTCGGCGCCGTAGCCGCCCGCCAGAGACTCGATGAGCCGCCCCATCCGTCCGCGTCCGACGAGGAGCAGGCGCATCGCTTCGCTCCTAGGCGGTGGCGAGCGCCGTGCGCTCGGCCGGAGTGGGCCCGGTCTCGAAGAAGCGGCGGTGCAGCCGCCGCATCGCCTCGGGGACGTCGGCGTCGCGCAGCACCACCGTGACGTTCTTGCGCGAGCCGCCCAGCGAGACCATCGCGAGCGGCAGGCCCTCGAGCGCGCCGAGCACCTGCGTCGCGAGCCGCGTGTCGCTGCGGAGCGCCTCGCCGACCGCGCAGACGATCGCCATCGCGTCCTCGCAGGTCACGTCGGCGAAGGCCGAGAGCTCGCGCACCACGGCGTCGAGCGAGCGGCGGTCGTCGATCGTCACGGAGACGCTGACCTCGGACGTCGTCACCACGTCGACCGGCGTCTTGTAGCGCTCGAACACCTCGAACACGCGGCGCAGGAAGCCGTAGGCCATCAGCATGCGGGTCGAGGCGATGTCGATCCGCGTCACGCCGCGCTTGCAGGCGATCGCGGCGGGCCCCGAGCCGTTGGCGGCCGTCTCGCGCGCGATCCAGGTGCCGTCCGCCTCGGGCCGGTGCGAGTTCAGGATGCGGACCGGGATGCCCGAGCCGACGGCGGGCAGGATCGTGCTCGGGTGCAGCACCTTCGCCCCGAAGTAGGCGAGCTCGGAGGCCTCGTCGAAGCTCAGCCGCGAGACGACGCGCGGCGCTTCGACGACGCGCGGGTCCGCCGTGAGCATGCCGTCGACGTCGGTCCAGATCTGGATCTCCTGCGCGGCGAGACCCGCCCCGAAGAGCGCGGCCGAGTAGTCGGAGCCGCCGCGCCCGAGCGTCGTCGTCAGGCCCTCGGCGCTCGCGCCGACGAAGCCTCCCGTGACGCCGACGAGGCCGGCCTCGAGGTGCGAGAGCGGGCCTTCGTGCGCAGCCGCGCGTCCGTCGCCGCGCGGTCGGGGAGTGCGGCGCCGTGGGCGCCGTCCGTGACCAGGAGCTCGCGCGGGTCGAGCCAGCGCGAGGGCTGGCCGGCGTCCTCGAGCGCCGCGGCCAGGATGCGGCTGCTCGCCAGCTCGCCGGTCGCGACGATCGTGTCCCGCGAGCGCGGCGAGACCTCGCCGACGACGGCGAGCGCTCCCACCATCGCCGCGAGCTCGGCGAACGTCGCGTCGAGCGTCGCCAGGAGCGTCGCGCGGCGCTCGGCGGAGCCCACCACCGTGGCGAGCTCCTCGTGGCGCAGCTGGAGCGCGCGCACGGCCTTCGCCGCAGCGCCGGCCTCGCGCCGCTCCGCCAGGCTCGCGAGCTCCAGCAGCCCGTCCGTCACGCGAGAGAGCGCCGAGACCACGACCAGCCGCGGCCGCGTCTCGCGCCCGACGATCTCGATCACGCGGCGCACCGCGGCCTTGTCCTGGACCGAGGTGCCGCCGAACTTCATGACGATCACGCGGGCCTCCTCAGCCGAGCAGGCCTTCGGCCTGCATCAGCTCGGCGTTCAGCACCGAGGCGCCGGCGGCGCCGCGCACCGTGTTGTGGCCGAGCGCCACGAGCTTCCAGTCGAGCACGGCGCACGGCCGCAGCCGGCCGATGCTCACGGTCATGCCGCGCCCGCGCGCGGCGTCGAAGCGCGGCTGCGGACGGTTGGGCTGCTCGAGGTAGACGAGCGGCCGCTCGGGCGCCGACGGCAGCCCGAGCCGCTGCGGCGCGCCGCAGAAGCCGTCGATCGCGCCGCGGATCGCGGCGAGCTCGGGCTTCGCGTCGAGCGTCACCGAGACGGTCATGGTGTGGCCATCCACCACCGGCACGCGGTTCGTGTGCGCGCTCACGACGACCGGATGCGGCTCGACGTGGTCGCCCGAGAGCGCGCCCAGGATCTTGCAGGTCTCGCTCTCCATTTTCTCCTCTTCGCCGGAGATGAAGGGAATCACGTTGCCGAGGATGTCGAGCGACGGCACCCCCGGATAGCCCGCGCCCGAGACCGCCTGCATCGTGCTCACGAGGCAGGAGCGCAGGCCGAAGCCCCGCAGCGGCGCGAGCGCCATCGACAGCACCACGGTCGAGCAGTTGGGGTTCGTGACGATCGCGCCCTTGCCGCCGCGCTGCTTCGCCTGGACCTTGAGCAGCGCCAGGTGCTCGGCGTTCACCTCGGGCACCAGCAGCGGCACCACCGGGTTCATGCGGTGGTTGCGCGCGTTGCTCAGCACCAGGTGGCCCGCGTCGGCGAACGCCTGCTCGAGCTCGCCCGCGACTCCCGCGTCGAGCGCCGAGAAGACCAGCCGCGGCCCGACGCCGGGGCGTGCGGGCTCGACCATGCGGTCGCCCAGGCCGTCCGGGATGGGGGTCTCGAGCCGCCAGGGCGCGGCGTCCGCGTAGCGCTTGCCCTCCGAGCGCTCGCTCGCGGCGAGCCACTTGAGCTCGAACCACGGGTGCCCGGCGAGCTGTTGGATGAATTGCTGGCCGACCATTCCCGTCGCCCCCAGCACCCCGACCTCGATGCGCTTCTGCATGACCTCTCCCGTGTCGTCCCTTCCCCTGTCGCTTCGTCCCCTGAAAACACGAAACCCGCCGGCGGCCTCGGGCCGCTCCGGCGGGTGTGTGGGACTTGCGATTCTCTGTGCTTGTTCTGCTAGGGGCACAGGGCCACACCGCCGCCGAAGCGACTCGTGCACTTTCGAGTGGCCCGCTTTCGGGTGATGTGGACCGGCGTCCCAGACATGATGAGGGGAGTATATACGGACAGACCCGGATCTCGTCAAGAAGGGTTAGGGCTCGTAGATCCTCGGCACTCTCGCGCTGATCGCGGTCAGGATCTCGTAGGGGATGGTGCCGGCCCACTCGGCCAGCTCCTCGACGCTGACCCGGGCATCGCCCTGCTCGCCGATCAGGACGACGTCGTCGCCGTTCCACGCCTCGCCCCACTCGATGTTGACCATCATCTGGTCCATGCAGACGGTCCCGACCTGCGGGTGGCGCTTCCCGCGCAGCACGACGAACGCGCGGTTCGACAGCGCGCGGAAGTAGCCGTCCCCGTAGCCGACCGGCACCGTCACGATCCGCACGCGGTGGTCGCTCTGCCAGGTCGACCCGTACGAGACCGGGCTGCCGGGCTCCACGACCTTGAAGTAGACGACGCGCGAGCGCCACGCGAGCGCCGGCTTCACCGCGACCTCTCGCGTGTCCCCCGTCGGGTAGACGCCGTAGAGCAGCAGGCCCGGCCGGACCATGTCGAGGCGGGACTCGGGCAGGCGCAGCAGCGCGGCCGAGTTCGCGATGTGCCGCAGCGGCGGGGCGAGCGAGTGGCGCTCGTAGAAGCGCAGCACCTCCAGGAAGCGCTCGAGCTGCAGCCGCGCGTGCGCGAGATCCGCCGCGTCGGCGTTGGCGAAGTGCGAGTAGATGCCCTCGACCTCCACGTGCGGCGAGCGCGCCGCCGCTTCGAGCAGCGGGCCGGCGCTGTAGTGGTGGGTGCCGATCCGCTCCATCCCGGTGTCGATCTTGAGGTGGACGCGCGCGCGCGCGCCGCGTGCTGACGCCGCCTGCTCGATGTCCGCGAGCCGCGCGAGCGACGGCACCGTGAAGGTGAGGTCGTGCTCGAGGAAGAGCGGGATCTGGCGCGTCCAGATCCCGCCCATCACCAGGATCGGGTTGGGGATCCCGAGGCGCCGGAGCGCGATGCCCTCCTCCACGAGGGCCACGGCGAAGGCGTCGGCCTGCGGTGCCAGGCAGCGCGCGACGGCCTCGAGGCCGTGGCCGTAGGCGTTGGCCTTGAGCACGGCCATGACGCGGGCCGGCCCGACGTGCGCCTTGACGGCGGCGAGATTGGCGCGCAGCCGCGAGAGGCTGACGGTCGCGTAGGTGGGCCGGAGCCGCGCCTCGCCCGGGTCGACCGGCGCCAGGAAGTCCAGAGGAGCTACGGCCGGCGCGTGGCCTTCAGCGTTCCCGAGTTGCCGCCGCCGTCCCAGGTCCCTTCCATGGTGCCGCCCGTGATCTTGGCCTGGATCGTGTAGAGGACGGAGTCGTACATGACCTTCATCTTGAAGACGTCGCCCTCGAGCGTCTCCTCGCTGACCTCGCGCTTCATCCCGGCGAGATCGACCTCGGCCTTGATCTTGCCCTCGACCTTCTTGAGCACCAGCACGGAAGGCATCGGCCCGTTCGGGGTCTCGGCGACCATGTCCCAGGTGCCGACGGCCGTGACGTCGGCGGCCGTGGCGGGAGCGCTGCCGAGAGCGAGAGCGGAAAGGACGAGAGCGAGGGCGGCGACAGTCTTCATGGAATCGTGGCTCCTTCTGGGGCGTTCATCGTAGCACTTCCGTCCGCGAGCTCTAGCTCGCGCGCCAGCGGCGCACGCGCTCCAGGAGCTCGGGCGCTCCGATCCCGTTGCAGAGCGACTCGAGCTCAGGGCGGTGGGCGCCGCGCCATTCGAGCTCCTCGAGCCCCTCCGCGAGCGGCACGTCGCTGCGGAGCGTCGCGAGCCGGCGATAGAGCAGCGCCTCGTCGCGGCCTTCGCGAAGCGTCGCGGCCAGGCGTTCGCGGCCGCGAACGTCCACGCCCCAGAGCGACGGGTCGTCGGGAATCGCCTCGAGGTGCAGGTGGCGCGCGAGCACGGCGGCGGCGGTCTTCTCGCCCCAGCCCGCGATCCCGGGGAAGCCGTCGGCGGTGTCGCCGACGAGCGCCAGCCAGTCGGGGATCGACTCGGGCGCCACTCCGAAGCGCGCGACGACGCCCGCCGCGTCGCGGTCGATCTGGCGGCGCCGGTCGCGGCAGATCACGCGCGAGCCCACCACGCACTGCGAGAGGTCCTTGTCGGGCGTGCAGATCACCACCTGCTCGACGCCCGGCGCGTCCCGGAAGCGGAAGGCGCCCGTCGCGAGCGCGTCGTCGGCCTCGAACTCGACCATCGACCAGACGACGATGCCGAGCGCCGCGGTCGCGGCCTCGGCGGGATGGAACTGCGCGAGCAGGTCGGGGTCGACGCCGGCGCCCGTCTTGTAGCCGGCGTAGAGCTCGTTGCGGAACGACTCGATCACGTGGTCGAAGGCCACGGCCACGTGGCTGACGCCCGGCTCGTGCACGAGCGACAGCAGGGTCGCCACGAGCCCGCGCAGCGCATTGACCGGACGCCCCTCGGCGTCGCGCGCCTCCGGCACGGCGTAGAAGGCCCGGAACAGCTCGTAGGTGCCGTCGACGAGGTGGACCTTCACCGGCTCATGCGCGCGCGGCGCAGCAGGTAGAGGACGGTCGCCGCCGCGAGCGTCACGGCGAGGACCGCGATCTCGCGCAGCGTCGCGTGCGCGAGGATCCAGAGGATGACGCCCATCGCGAGCACCGGGATCACGCGCTCGCCCGGCAGCCGCAGCGCACCCGGAGGTGCGTCGCCCCGCAGCACGAAGCGCAGCGCCGCCGCGCAGCCCACGAAGTAGAGCGAGAGCACGCCGACGTTCGACAGCAGCGCGAGGACCGTGAACTGGCTGCTGGCCGCGAGCGTCGCGATGAGCGCCGCGTGGGTCGCGATCGCGACGTGGGGCGTGCGGAAACGCTCGTGCACCGAGGCGAAGACGCCCGGCAGCAGCGCGTCGCGGCCGAACGCGAAGATCGAGCGCGGCGAGGCCAGCATGTCCCCGCTCAGGTAGCCGAACATCGAGACGCTCCCGCCGAGCAGCACGAGCAGCCGCCCCGTCTCTCCCAGCAGCCGGGCGGCCACGGCGGCGAGCGGCGCGGCCGCGTTCTCCGACAGCTCGCTGCCGAGGACGCCCTGCGCCACCGCCTGGACCGCCAGGTAGAGCGTCGTGGTGATGCAGAGCGCGAGCCCGACCGCGCGCGGCACCGTGCGCGCCGGGTCGCGCACCTCGCCGCTCGGCACGAGCGCCACCTCGATTCCCGCGAAGGCGAAGATCAGCAGCAGCACGCTGCTGCCGAGCGCCTCGCTCGCCGGGCCATCCGGGCCAGGCGAGCTTCGCCGGGTCGAGCGCGAAGAGCCCGACGCCGATCAGGAGCGCGAGGGGCAGCAGCTTGGCGACGGTGATGCCTTCGACGAGCCGTGCGCCGGGCTTGACGCCGCGCACGTTCACGAACGCGAGCAGCGCCGCGGTCGCGAAGATCACCGCGATGCGGGCGAGCCCCTGACCGGCCCCGGGCACGAGCAGGCTCACCTGGTCGGCGAACGCGCTCAGCAGGCCGGCGGCCGTGAGCCACAGCACCAGGTACTGGACGGCGCCGGCCAGCACGCCGACGAACGGCCCGAACGCGGCCTCGACGTACGCGTAGATGCCGCCCGTCACGGAGACCCGGCTGCCGGCCAGCGCGAACGAGGTGACGATGAGCGCCATCGCGACCGCGCACACGAGGTAGGCCGCCGGAGCCGCGGCGCCGAGCTGCATGGAGACCGCCGCGGGCAGCACGAAGATGCCCGCGCCGACCGTGACGTTGACGATGCTGGCGGTGAACTGCCGCAGCCCGATCGCGCGGACGAGGCCGTGCTCGCCCTGCGCTGCGGCTTCGCCAGGTGCCCGGCTGTCGTTCATCGGCGGACTCTGCTCCGAGACCGTCCGCGGACGCAAGCGACCGGCGCGCGTCAGGGCAGCAGCGCCCGGAGCCACTTGCCCCAGAGCGGTGCGAGGAGAGCTTTCAGGAACCAGTCGAGCAGGATGCCGCTCATCGCCGCCATCACGTAGGCGGCGCCCTTGCTGCCCTTGAGCCGGGCACGCGCGGCGGGATACAGGCGGAAGAGCAGCGGCTCCGCGAGCAGCACGCCGAGCGTCGAGAAGGCCGCGACGCGCGCGATCGCCCACGGCTGCCAGCCGAGGAACGCGACGGCCCAGCCGGGCACGCCGGCCTTCGCGAGCGAGGCCACGTAGAACGACATCTGGTTCATCAGCAAGGCGCCCATCAGGATCGAGCCGGCGCTGACGCTCGCGAGGCCGATCGCGACGAAGGCGGCGAGGTGCAGCAGGTGCTGCGGCAGGAAGAGGCGCGGGCTGCCCTCGCGGCCGACGCCCGTGCGGATCCAGCGGAACATCTCGTCGCGGTACTCGGGGCCGTTCAGCACCACGCTGTCGAGCCGCGACGGCCACCAGATGAAAGACAGCGTCCCGACGAGCGCGAGGGCCGCCGCCCACCACAGCATCGCGCGCACCGCGCCGCCGCGCTCGCCCTTGCGCAGCCGGTGCACGAGCACGATGTAGGCGGGCAGCGCGTTCAGCGCGGGCAGCAGGAACGGCTGCCCGATCGCGAGGCCGAGCGGGTACGAGACGAGCGTCGCCAGCAGCAGGACCTGGAGGTCGTTCCTCACCGCAGCTGCTCCTCGACCGCCCGCTCGAGCGCGCTCCGCTCGCTCGAGCCTGGCGCGAAGGGATCCGGATGGCGCTTGTCGGGGGACGGGCAGCCCGAAGCGGCGTGGCTCGCGACGAGCGGCGCCAGCCGGTCGACGAGCGAGGTCGCGAGCGTCGCGGCCGAGCGGCAGTGCGAGCAGTAGCCGTGGCCCGCCATGAAGCCGGCGACGTCGCGCAGGTCGGCGAGCTCGCGCGGGCGGATGCCGCCCGCTTCGAGGCCGCGCAGCACGCGCGCGAGGCTCGCGGTGCCGACCGTGCAGGGCGGGCACTGGCCGCAGCTCTCGCGCTCGTAGAAGCCCGCGAGCGACACGGCGACCGCGAGCGGGCAGGCCGAGGCCCCGACCACGAGGACGGCGCCGGTCCCGAGCGACGTGCCGCGCGCGCGGAGCGCCTCCGGCTCGAGCGGCGTGTCGAGCTCCTCGGGCCGCAGCGGGGGAGCTGCCGGTCCCGCCGGGAACACGAGGCCGATCTCCTCGGTCGCGCCGCCCGCGTGCCGCTCGATCGCCGCGCGCAGCGGCGTCCCGAGCGCGACCTCGCGCACGCCCGGCGAGCGCACGTCGCCCCAGAACGTCACGAGCGTCGACTCGCCGGCGCGGAACGCCTCGGGGTCGGCGAGCGCGTCCGGCACGCGTGCCAGCGTCTCGACGTTCTGGACGAGCGTCGGGCGGCCCTCGTAGCCGACCGCGGCCGGCAGCGGAGGCTTGGGGCGCGGCCAGGGCCGCCGGCCTTCGAGCGACTCGAGCGCGGCCGTCTCCTCGCCCGTGATGTAGCTGTCGTCGCCACGCCGGATCTCGACCCGCAGCTCGCCGAGCTCCGCCTTCCCGAGCGCCGTCGCGAGCGCTCGCGCCGGCGCGTCGAACGAGGCCTTCAGGAACAGGATCGCCTCGCTGGCGCCCACCGCGCGCGCCGCCAGCCGCACGCCCCCGACGATCGCGTCGGCCCTCTGCAGCATCACGTAGCGGTCCTTGTGGGAGCCGGGCTCGCCCTCGGCGCCGTTCGCGATCACGATCGGCCGTCCGGCCTCGGCCCGCACGGCCCTCCACTTTCGGGCGGCGGGGAACCAGGAGCCGCCGCGCCCGCGCAGGCCCGACTGCGAAAGGCGCTCGACGAGGCTCTCCGGGGTGGAATCGAGGAGTGAGGGCATCGAGGGGTTCCGAGGGCGGGGAGCATTATGGACGACCTAAAACGAACAGGGACAACGGAAGCGCCCCCTCACCCCCGGGAGCGAAACTTCACAAAAGAGTTCGGATGAGCTACGATCGAATCGACCCTGAGGCGCGACAGGCCGCGGGTCCATGCAGAAGAGGGAGTCGAACGAAATGATCACGTTGACCGCCACCGCCGCCGCCAAGGTGAAGGGCATCCTGGAGCAGGAGAAGGAGAACCTGAAGCAGGGCGCGCTCCGCATCTACGTGCAGGGAGGCGGCTGCTCCGGCTTCCAGTACGGCATGGTGCTCGACGAGGTCGCCGAGGACGATCAGGTGATCGAGACGGACGGCATCAAGGTCGTCGTCGACCCGATGAGCCTCCGCCACCTCGACGGCGCCGAGGTCGACTACAAGGAAGACCTGATGGGCGGTGGCTTCGCGATCAAGAATCCGAACGCCAAGTCCACCTGCGGCTGCGGCCACTCGTTCCAGACCGAAGGCGGCGAAGGCGGCGGCGGCCACCAGCACTGACGGGACCCGACTTTCGCGAACCCGCGAGCGTCTCAAGCACGACAGCGGGAACACGAAAGGGAGGTTCCATGAAGCGTCAGTTCGCCCTCGCAGCGGGCGCGGCCCTCGTCTCGTCACTCGCCCTCGGCCTCGGTGACGTGCGGGCCACGGCTCCGAGGACAAGGACAAGACCGTCGACAAGCGCGTGGTGATCCACCACGCCGGCAGCGGTCGGCTGGGCATCTCGATCGAGGACCCCACGGGCGACGCGCGCGGCGCGTCGGTCCGCTCGGTCGAGGAGGACAGCCCGGCCGCGAAGGCCGGTCTCAAGGAAGGCGACGTCATCGTGCGCTTCGACGGCGAGAGCGTGCGCAGCGCTTCGCAGCTCCGCCGGCTCGTGGCCGAGACGCCGGCGGGCCGCGCCGTCGCGATCGAGGTGACGCGCGGCGGGGCGACCCAGAAGCTCACCGCGACGCTCGCCGAGCGCGAGAGCAGCCACAGCTTCCGCTTCAACGGCCGCGACTTCAGCTTCGACATGCCGGAGTGGGACGTTCCAGTGCCGCCCGAGCCGCCCGAAGCGCCCGAAGCGCTGATCACGCCGAACGCGCCGCTGCCGCCGAGACCGCCGAAGGCGCCGAAGGCCGTGCGCCCGTTCGCCTGGAGCTGGAACGACGACGGCGGCCTGATGATCCACAAGCTCGGCCCCGGGCAGCGCAAGCTCGGCATCGAATTCATGGAGATGGGCGAGCAGCTCGCGGGCTACTTCAAGCTCTCGGGCAAGACGGGCGTGCTCGTGACCGCGGTCGACGCGGACGGCCCGGCCGCGAAGGCCGGGATCAAGGCCGGCGACGTGGTCGTCAAGCTCGGCAGCGACGCGGTCGCGGACGGCGACGACCTGCGCCAGGCCGTGTCGCGGGCCGAGGGCGGGTCCGAGGTCACCGTCACCGTGCAGCGCGACGGCCGGCCCGTCGAGCTCAAGGTCACGCTGGCGAAGCCGGAGCCGGCCTACAAGCGGCGCGAGGCGCGGGGCGTCACCCTGTAACGGCCTGCGTCCCCGACGCGCTCGTCCCCGGGCTCTCCGGCGCCTTCGCCGCGAGAGCCCGGCTCGTCTCCGCCGCCGCGTCCTCGAGGTCGAGCACCAGCAGCGTGCCGCCCGTGACGAGCGCGGGCGCGATCAGCAGGTTCGCGAGCGGCACGATCAGCCCCAGCATCCCGGCGACGCCGAAGCCCAGCGTCTCGACGCGCCACTCGCGGTGCCAGCCGCGCTTGTCCGCGAAGCGCAGCCCGCGCCGCGTGAGCGCCGGATCGGTCATCTGCATCGCCACCGCGCGCCCGCCCCACAGCACCGACAGCAGCGGCCCCAGGATCGGGATGAAGCCGAGCAGGAACATGCCGGGCGCCGCGGCCAGGAAGTAGAGCGCGCCGCGCAGGGAGTCGAGGATCTCGGAGCGCAGGCCGCGCGAGGCGTCCTCCACGGTCCCGCGGGCGCGCGACTCGACGCGGCGCGAGAGCTCGTCGAGCAGCGGCGCGGCGAGCGCGAAGGCGAGCCCCAGACCCAGGAAGGCGAAGGCGCCGATCGTCGCGATCCCGAGCAGCACGCTCATCGGCAGCGCGAGCCACTCGGGAAGGCTGCCGGGCGAAGGGCCGAGCGAGGCGTCGATGCGCGGCACCAGCACCAGGCCGGCGAACGCCCCGGTCCCGGCGAGCAGCACGGCGAGGATCGTCGGCAGCGCCGCGAGCGGCCACAGCCGCGGGTTGCGCGCCAGGAACCAGAACCCGGCCGGCACCTCCCAGGCGCCGGCCGCCGCGCGGCGCAGCAGCCCCGGACGCAGCGAGGGCGAGGAAGCCGCGTCGTCCATGGAGCGAGCGTAGCAGACCCGGCGTCCGCCTTGACAGCCGCGCGCGCGCGCGTGGCAGAATGCCCGAAACCATGAACGAAGCCCTGGGCGTGATCCTCGGGGGCGGCCGCGGCACGCGGCTTCACCCGCTCACGCACCAGCGCTCGAAGCCCGCCGTGCCGATCGGCGGCAAGTACCGGCTGATCGACATCCCGATCAGCAACTGCCTCAACTCGGGGCTGCGCCGCATCTTCGTGCTGACCCAGTACAACTCCGAGAGCCTCAACAAGCACCTGACGATGACGTACAAGTTCGACGTCTTCAGCTCGGCCTTCGTCACGGTGCTCGCGGCCGAGCAGACCGAGGACAGCCCCGAGTGGTTCCAGGGCACGGCGGACGCCGTGCGCCAGTGCATGCGGCACCTGATGAGCCACCGCAGCCGCGAGGTGCTGATCCTGTCGGGCGACCAGCTCTACCAGATGGACTTCCGCAAGATGCTCGACACCCACCGCAGGCACGTGGCCGACGCCACGGTGGCGGTGCTGCCGGTGAGCGCGGAGCAGACGCGCGGCCTTCGGGATCCTGAAGGTCAACCGCCAGGGCCGCATCGTGCACTTCGAGGAGAAGCCCGCGCCCGAGAGGCTCCCGGATCTCGAGTCCGAGATTCCCGGCTACGGCAAGGGCTTCCTCGCGTCGATGGGCATCTACGTCTTCTCGCGCGAGGCGCTCGAGCGCGCGAGCGGCGACCCCTCGCTCGTCGACTTCGGGCGCCACGTGATCCCGAAGGCGATCGGCGACCAGCGCGTGCAGGCGCACTTCTTCCGCGGCTACTGGGAGGACGTCGGGACGATCCGCTCCTACTACGAGGCCAACCTGCAGCTGTGCGACCCGATGCCGCCCTTCGACTTCTACGACGTGGCGCGGCCGGTCTACACGCACCCGCGCTTCCTGCCCGCGACCAAGGTCGAGGGCTGCACGCTCAAGAGTGCCCTCGTCTCCGAGGGCGGCATCCTGATGGGCGCCGAGATCGAGCGCTCGGTGATCGGGATCAGGAGCCGCATCGGGCACGCCACGCAGATCCGCCACAGCCTGGTGCTGGGCGCCGACTACTACGAGAGCCTGGAGGAGATCGACCGCGCGCAGGCGAAGGGCCTGCCGCCGGTCGGGATCGGCCAGGAGAGCGTGATCGAGCGCGCGATCGTCGACAAGAACGCGCGCGTGGGCCGCGGCGTGCGCATCGTCAACTAGGCGGGCGAGCAGCACAAGGACGGCGACGGCTACTTCATCCGCGACGGGATCGTGATCGTGCCGAAGGGCGGGGTGGTGCCCGACGGCACGGTGATCTAGCCGTTGCGAATCTCGTCGATCTTGCGGTCGCGCTCGCTCGTGATCCGCTCGCGGTCGCGGCGATAGTTCTCGTCGAGCTGCTCGAGCGCCTCGGGGTCCGCCGCCTTGCGCCGGTCGGCCTGGTGCAGGATCTCGCGCTCGGCCAGCCTGGCGTCGTACACCTTGCGCAGCTCGGCGATCCGCGCCTTCTGCTTCCGCTCAGGGTGCGCTCCGAGACGCCCTCCGCGCGGTCCTTCTGCTTGAGGCGCTCCAGGATCAGCTCGTACGCGGTCTTGGGCTCGTCTTTCGCTGACACGTCCTCGCCGCCACGACGATGGGCGAGGTCGCGCACGCCGCCGTCGAGCACCATGCCCTCCATGCCGCGCGCCTTGGCGGCGGTGCCCATCAGCCCGCCCATCGCGGCTACGTCGAGGCCGTTCTCCATCACGATCACGCCGATCTCGCCGGGCCCGCCGCTGTCGATCATCTCGACCGAGTGCTTGACCGCGAGCGGTGGCGTCGCGCGCTCGGGCGGCGCGGGCTTGACGAGCGAGGTGCGGGCGCGGCCGACGATCGTGCCGGTCGTGCCGGCGACCAGCGGCCGGATCTCGTGCGTCAGGAAGCCGCGACGGCCGACGACCTGGTCGACGGCGTCCGAGACCGAGGCCACGGTGCTGCGGCGGAAGCCGGCGAGCAGCGGATCCTCCGGAGGGGCGCTCGGCTGCGCCTGCTGCGCGCGCACGAGCGGGACGAGCGATGCCGCGCCCACCAGCGCGGCCAGGACGAGCGTGCGTGTTCTCTTCACATCCGGCTCCTTCTGTTCCTCGAGCTCGGCCGGGCCGCTAGCGGCGCGGGTAGACCGGGCTCACCAGGTTGGGCGTGGGCTCGTAGCGGCTCTCGCTCGCCCAGAGCATCCCGCGCTTCACGATCGTGATCGCCTCCGGGATGTCGAAGACGTCGGTCGTGTGCCCGAGCGACGTGTAGAAGATGCGGCCCTTGCCGTACACCTTCTTCCACGCGACCGGCATCGTGTAGCCGTCGATCCAGGGGTCCTGGCTGCCGTCGAACGTGGTCGTCGCCAGCACCTTGTTGTTCGGGTTGACGTGCATCAGGTACTGCTCGCTGTGAACCTTGAAGTCCGACGAGCCCGGCCGTGATCGGGTCCTCGTTGTCGATGACCTGCACCGTGTAGTCGATGATGCCGCCGGGGTGCGCGACCCAGTCGCCGCCCACCATGTAGCGGTACTCGGTCTCCTGGCGGTAGGCGTCGCCCATGCCGCCGTGCCAGCCGGCCATGCCGGTGCCGTTCTTCACCGCCGCCAGCAGGCCCTTGAGCGGCTCCTTCTCGATCGTGCCCATGGTCCAGACCTGCGTCACGAGGTCGATCGTCGACATCAGTGCGGCGTCGGCGTAAGGCGCCTGCGTGTCGGAGACCGTGACCTCGAAGCCGTTGGCGCGCAGCCACGGGACGAAGATGTCCCGGCACTTCGTGGGCTCGTGCCCCGGCCAGCCGCCGTAGACGAAGAGCGCCTTCTTCTTCTCGGGGCGCTTCGGGTAGCCCGCCGCCGGGGCGGGGGCGCTCTGCGCGGCCTCCGCGGACGCGGTCCGCGCGAGGGCCGGAGCCAAGAGCGCGCTGCCCGCGGCGAGCTTCATGAATCCACGGCGACCCAGGCTTCTCTCCGACATGCTCGGCCTCCTCGGGGTTGAAGTGGCCCGAGCATACCCGAGCCCGGCCGTGTCGCGGGCGGGACGCCGCGGCTACTCGGGCGGCCCCTCGGCCTCGGGCTTCTTCTCGACGGCGTCGCGCAGCGCCTTGTTCCAGGCCGCGACCGCCGCGCACTCGCTGTCGAACGAGCCCAGGTACTCGAAGCGGAAGCCCGGGCTCGACTGGTACTCGAAGGGGTCGAGCTTGTGGTCCGTCATCATCGGACGCTCGCCGCGCGCGTCCCAGGTCTTGTAGAGGTAGTAGGTCGTGCCGTTGCCCGAGAGCTTCTTCACCAGGTTCTTGACCGTGCACACCGGGTCGAACCCCACGCCGCCCGACGCCGACTGCGGCGCTCCCGACATCTGGCCCTGGATGTCGGCGGTGGTCGGCACCGACGGCGAGGCGGCACCCGTGCCGCGGTAGCTGCGCATCGAGTCGGCGACGGAATAGCGCCTCTCGCGGTCGATGGAGATGGGGAAGCACGGCACGCCTTCCCGCCCGGCGAGCTGGCACGGCCCGAGGTGCGCGAGGACGACGCGGTCGATCACGCGGTCGACCGAGTCGCGGATCGGCGTGCGGCGCGGCCGCGCGGGCAGCGTCTCGGCGCTCGCCGCCGTCGGAAGGAGCGAGGCTACCAGCACGGCCGACCACGCGCGGCGCATCGGGCTCACGGTCGCTCTGCTCCGGCAGCGCCCCCAATGCCGATTCTAGGACCCTCCCGCGGCCGCGTCGAGCGAAACCGCTCGGGTAGAATGGCCGGTCCTTCGCGACTGGAGACGAAAACGCCTCATGAGCCTGCTGATGAGCCTGCTGCTCGCCGCCGCCGCCGCGAAAGCGGCGGCACCTGCCGTTGTCACCAAGGCCGACGTGCGCAAGAAGCAGGCGGCCGCCGCATCGATCGAAACGCACCGCAGCGAGCTCGTGGCGCTCGCGGACCAGGTGTGGGCCTTCGCGGAGACGGCGCTGCGCGAGAAGCGCTCGGCCGCCGTGCTCGCCGACTACGCGGAGAAGCAGGGCTTCAAGGTCGAGCGCGGCGTGGCGGGGATGCCGACGGCGTTCGTCGCGAGCTACGGCGAGGGCGCGCCGGTGATCGCCGTGCTCGGCGAGTACGACGCGCTGCCGGGGCTCTCGCAGAAGGCGACTGCCGACAAGCAGCCGCTCGCGGCCGGGGCGGCCGGCCACGGCTGCGGCCACAACCTCTTCGGCGCGGCGAGCCTCGGGGCCGCCACGGCGATCAAGGAGCTGATCGCCGCCGGCCGGCTCCGGGGCACGGTCCGCTTCTACGGCACGCCCGCGGAGGAGGCGGTCGGCGGCAAGGCGTACATGGCGCGCGACGGCGTCTTCAAGGACGTCGACGTGGCGCTCGCCTGGCACCCCGCCGACCGCACGCGCGCCGACATGAACGGCGGCCAGGCGATCGTGGACATGCTGGTCGAGTTCCACGGCCGCGCGGCGCACGCCGCGGCCGATCCCTGGAACGGCCGCAGCGCCGTCGACGCGGTCGAGCTCTTCACCCACGCCGTGAACCTGATGCGCGAGCACGTGAAGCCGACGGTCCGCATGCACTACGCGATCACGGCCGGGGGCGACGTGCCGAACGTGGTACCCGAGCTCGGGCGCGTGTGGATCTGGGCGCGCGACTTCGACCGGGCCGGGCTCGACCCGGTGATCGAGCGCCTCAGGAAGGCGGTGCAGGGCGCGGCGCTCGCGGCCGGCGTCGAAGGCAGCGTGAAGGTGCAGGCCGGCGACCTCGAGATCCTGATCAACGAGACCGGCGCGCGCATGCTCGACGCGAACCTGCGGCTCTTCGGTCCGATCCGCTACACGCCGGAGGAGGAGGTCTTCGCGCGCGCCCTGCAGAAGGCCTCCGGCGTCGAGGAACGGGGGATGGACTCTGCCGTCGTGTCGCTCGTGGGGCAGGAGCCGGAAGGCGGCTCGACGGACGTCGGCGACGTGAGCTGGGTGACGCCGACGCTGCACGTCTCCGTGACCACGGCGCCGCGCGGGGTGCCGTGGCACGCGTGGCCGGTGGTCGCCTCGGGCGGGATGTCGATCGGCCACAAGGGCCTGGTGCTCGCCGCGCAGACGCTCTCTGCGACGATGGTCGACCTCTTCGACGACCCCGCGGCACGCGCCGCGGTGCGTGCCGAGTTCGAGACGAAGACGAAGGGCTACGTGTACCGCCCCTACATCCCCGACGGGCCGCCCCCGGTTCCGAAGGAGTAGCGGCCCGCCGCCTCAGACCGAGAGCGTCCGCCGCGACTTGGCGACCAGGCCCAGGCCGAGGGCGACGAGCGCCAGGGGCCAGAGCGTCTCGAAGCGCATCCAGTACGGCCAGTGCAGCAGGCCGAGGTTGTCGGCCAGCAGCAGCGCGCCCACGACGACCAGCACCGAGCCGATCGCGAGCTGCGCCGACGCCGGGTCCGTGGTGGCCTTGCGGACCTCGGCGGCGATCTGGTTCGAGGCGTCGCGCAGCGACTCGAATCCGGCCGCGGCAGCCGGCTCGGCCGAGCCTTCGACCGGCGGCGCGCCGGCACCCGACGCGCCCACGGGCACAGCCTCCTCGCGCGGCATGAGGGCCCAGCCCGCGAGATAGACCAGCAGGCCCAGGCCGTTCACGAACGCGAGCAGGACGAAGCCGAGGCGGGCGAGCACCGGATCGACGTCCAGGTAGCGCCCGAAGCCGGCAGCCACTCCGGCCAGTACCGCGTGCTTGGTGTCCCGCGTCAGCTTCCTCGGCAAGGCACCCCTCCTCGCGGGCAGGGTCAGCCCGCACCAGCCAGTACGCGGAAGCTCGCCCCGGGGTTCGAAAAAAGCTGGTAGCATCCGCGCCCGGATGCCCGTTGCGACGACGCAGTGGTTCAACACCAGCCAGTACCCGGTCCCGCTTCTCGTCCTCTTCGGCGTCGGCTGCTTCGGCTGGGTGGTGGCCTACGTCGCGATCGTGAGGAACGCCCTCCGCAACCGGTTCCTCGAGATTCCGGCGGGGGCCGTGGTCGCCAACATCGCCTGGGAGTTCGTCTGGGGCTTCCTCTACCCGAACGAGCTCGGCCGCTTCTTCTCGTGGGGCTACCGGGTGTGGTTCTTCTTCGACCTGGCGATCGTCTACCTGCTCTTCCGCTGGGGCGACAAGCAGACGGCGCTCTCCGAGCTCAAGGCGATCTTCCGTCCCGCGTGCGCCTTCGGCATCGTGGCCTGGGCGGTCGGCATCTACTTCTTCGTCGGCGAGGGCTACGACACCGGCTACGGTGCGATCTCCGGCTACATCCTGAACACGATGATGTCGGCGCTCTACGTCGTGATCATCCTGCGCCACGGCGAGCTCTACGAGTTCTCGCTCGTCGTGGGCTGGAGCAAGATGCTCGGGACCGCTCTGCTCACGGTCTTCAACTTCATCGTGCAGAGCGGCAATCCCTACCTGCTGCTGCTCTGCCTGCTGACGCTCGTGCTCGACCTGCTCTACATCGGGCTCTTCTACCTGATCCGCTCGGGCCGCGCGGCCGGGCTCGTCTCCGCGGCGCGCGAGGCCTCTCGATGAGCCCGGAGCCGCTCGTCAACACCGCGAAGTACACGACGCCCGAGCTCCTCTTCTTCGCGGCCGGCGGGCTCGCCTGGGCGCTCGCCTACATGGGCGTGCTGCGCCAGATCGTGCGGCACCAGTTCGTCGAGATCCCGGCGACCGCGGTCGCCGGCAACATCGCGTGGGAGTTCACCTGGGGCCTCGTCTACCGCACGGACCTCGGCGAGGTCTTCGTCTGGGGCTACCGGCTCTGGTTCCTGCTCGACGTGTTCATCGTCTGGGGCCTGCTGCGCTACGGCGTGCGCCACCTCGCGACGCCGAAGCTGCGCGAGTACTTCCGCTTCGCGGTGCTGAGCGCGATCCTGGCGTTCGCGGCGGCGCTCTACCTGCTGGTGCGCCAGGGGTACGACACCTCGACCGGCCTCGTCTCCGGCTACATGGCGACGCTCATGATGTCGGCGCTCTACATCCCGCAGTTCTTCCGCGAGAACGACCGCACGCCCTACTCGGCGTTCGTCGCGTGGTGCAAGCTGCTCGGCAACGGCCTCGTGATCGGCTTCTGCGTGCTCGTGTACCCGGAGAACCACTTCCTGCAGGCGCTCTGCGGCATCACGCTGGTGCTCGACGTGTACTACGTCTTCCTGTTCCACACCCGGCGCGCGCCGGCGGCCGTCGCCTAGAGCATGGCCACGCGCTGGTCCGACGGCGCCTTCCTCGACGAGATCCGCCGCCACGTCGACCCCCAGGCCGACGCCTGCGTGGCGCGCGTCTTCGCCGAGGGCGGAGCCGCGGGCTCGGCGGCGCTCTTCCGCCACACGACCTCGAACGACGACCAGCTGCCGGAGGGATCGCCGCCCGCGCTCGTGGAGTTCTTCCAGGAGACGCGGCCGCTGCCGCCGGGCACCGATCTCGCGCGCGTCGCGCGCGGCGAGTTCGTCTGGATGAAGAACGCCTTCGACGCGGCGCTGGTGCTGCTCGCCAAGTCGCTGCCCGAGGGCTATGCGGCGCCGTCGTTCGGCCAGATCCTGAGCCTGTCGGGCGACCTCGAGCGCCACCCCTACAGGCGCCTGCTGGGTGTCCTGCAGATGGTGGTGAACGTCTCGTCGCCGGGGGGCTTCGCCGCGAACGGCAAGGCGATCAACACCGCCCAGAAGATGCGCCTGATGCACGCGGCGATCCGCTCGCTGGTGCTCCGGCGCATGAAGCCGCCCTTCGACACCGCGCGCTACGGGCCGCCGGTCAACCACGAGGACATGCTCGCGACCGTGATGGGGTTCTCGTACGTGGTGATCGAGGGCATGCGCATCCTCGGCGTGGGCCTGCGCCCCGACGAGGAGGAGGACCTCTACTATCCGTGGCGGACCTTCGCGCAGCTGGTCGGGATCCACCCCGAGGGCCACCCCGAAAGCGGCGACTGGGTGCCGGCGAACGTGGCCGAGGCGGCCGAGTTCTACGCGGCCTTCAAGAAGCGCCACTACGTCGGGCCGGAGCAGAACCCGAAGGGCGTGCAGCTCGCCTGGGACAACCTGCGGATGCTGCAGGACCTGATCCCGCGGGCGTGGCGCCTCGTCGGACTCGGCGTCGTGCCGCGCATCTACATGCAGGACCTGATCGGCGCCGAGGGCTGCGCGCGCGTGAAGATCCCGCCCGTGCTCGGGCACCGCCTGCTGAAGGCCGTGCTGCTCGGGCTCGTCCGCCTTTCGCACCGTGCGATCGACGACGTCCCCGCCCGCGCCGACGAGAGCGTGAGCCGGCTGCTGTTCCAGGGCCTGATCAACCGCAGCTGGAAGGGCGAGGTCACCTTCCTGATCCCGGACACGATCGCCGACGTGCGCCGGCTCGCCTGAGCAAGATCCCGGTCCGCCGCGGAGACGGTGGCAGAGTGCGTTGGCAACCGCCAGTGATATGTTTGGAGTTTCCGAGAAATGGGGAGGGTTGTATGGCGCTGCGCATAAACAGTGAAGCTCCGAACTTCACCGCGGAGACCACTCAGGGCAAGATCAATTTCCACGAGTGGATCGGAGACGGCTGGGCGATCCTGTTCTCGCACCCCAAGGACTTCACGCCGGTCTGCACGACCGAGCTCGGCTACATGGCCTCGCTCAAGGGCGAGTTCGACAAGCGCAACACGAAGGTGCTCGGGCTGAGCGTCGACCCGGTGGACGACCACGTCCGCTGGTCGAAGGACATCGAGGAGACCCAGGGCCACAAGGTCACCTATCCGATGATCGGCGACCCCGAGCTCTCGGTCGCGAAGGCCTACGACATGCTGCCGGAGGCGGCGGGTAGCAGCGTCGCAGGGCCGCACGGCCGGCGACAACGCCACGGTCCGCTCGGTCTTCCTGATCGGGCCGGACAAGAAGATCAAGGCGATGCTCACGTACCCGATGAGCACCGGGCGCAACTTCGACGAGGTGCTGCGCCTGCTCGACTCCTGCCAGCTCACGGCCAAGCACAAGGTCGCGACGCCCGTGAACTGGAAGCAGGGCGAGGACGTGATCATCGTGCCGGCGGTCTCCGACGCCGAGGCGAAGGAGAAGTACCCCGGGGGCTGGAAGTCGCCGAAGCCGTACCTGCGGATCGTGCCGCAGCCCAAGTGATCGGCGCGCGCCGGGAGCGCTGCTAGCGACGCTCGGCTAGCAGCGCGCGGGCGGCGACGAGGTCGCCGGTCGCGTGACCCTCGGCGAAGCGGGCGACGACCGGCGCCAGCGCCGACGAGGCGTCCGCCGCGCGGCCCTCGTCCTTGTGGAGGTGCGCCAGGCTCAGGGCGGCGCGCAGCTCGAGCGCGAGCGCCTTGTGGCGCGCCGCGATCTCGGCCGCGCGCCGGAACCTGGCCTCCGCCTCGCGCCGGGCGTCCGCGAAGCCGGCTCCGCTGCCCGCCAGCGCCAGCACGAGCTCGCCCGAGAGGCGCTCGAGCTCGGGCTGCCACCACACCTCGCCGGTCTCGGCCGTGATCGCGAGCGCCTCGGCGAGCGTCTCGCGCGCTTCGGCGAAGCGGCGCCGGCGCGCGTGCCCGAGCGCGACGAGCCACTGCATGAACGGGACGTTCAGCACCGCGCCCGAGCCGCGATAGAAGGCGAGGCTCGACGCCACGCGCTCGAAGTCGGCGTCGGCCGCGGGCGAGGCCTCGACCTGGCGGCCGCGCGGGGCGCGCCAGGCGGGCACCAGCGAGGCCTCCTGGTCGAGCGCCCAGCCGAGCATGCCGCCGCCGAGCGGCGCGAAGAAGAGGCCGTGCTCCTCCGACAGCCGCACCAGCTCGCGTGCGCGCTCGGCGGCGCGCGCCGCCTCGCCGCGCTGGATGTGGGCCCAGGCCACGTAGTAGAGCGCGAACGCCAGGCTCAGCGGGTGGCCGAGCGTACGCGCCTTCTCGGCGCTGCGCGTGGCGCGCGCGAGCGCCGCGTCCGGCCGGCCGAGCAGCCACAGCGGCATCACGGAGAAGGCCGGCGTCGTGACGCCCAGCTCCATGCCGGCGTGGAAGCTCGGCAGCCGCGCGGGGTCGGCCGCGTCCGCCGCCATTCCCTGCTCGAGATGGACGAGCGCCGCCTCGGGCTCGCCCACGTCGGCGAGCGTGCAGCCGAGCGCGTAGTGTCCGTCGAGCACCGACAGCGTGTCGGCGCGCTTCGCCGCGACCTCGTGCAGGCTCTTCGCGCGCTCGTGCGCGACGGCGAGACGCCCGCACACGAGGTGGAAGGCCCAGAGCCCGTGCTGCACGAAGAAGGTGTCGGTCGCGGAAGCGGCGCGATCGCACAGCTCCTGCGCGCGCAGGTACGCGGCCTCGGTCTCGGCGGAGGTGTAGCCGGAGACGCTCGGCAGCAGCCCGCACAGGCCCATCTGCAGCCCCAGCTCCTGCCCGTCGCGCTCGCGGCCCTCGGGGAAGCCCTGGAGCAGGTCGAGCGCGCGCCTGAGGCTCGCGACCGCCTCGCGGCTCGCGAAGCGCTCGCCCGCGCGCGCGGCGGCCCGGGCCCACCAGCCGATCGCGGCCGCCGCGTGTCCCGCCTCGCTGTGGTGGTGGGCCACGAGGTGCGGCTGCGCCGCGGCCGTGTCGGGGAACTGCTGCTCCAGCGCCTGCGCGACCTTCTCGTGGTACTGCTGGCGCGTCGTGCGCAGCAGCGACGCGTAGGCGGCCTCCTGCACGAGGGCGTGCTTGAAGAGATAGCTCGCCGCCGGCGCGGGCCCGCGCGCCTGCAGCAGGCCCGAGTCCACGAGGCGCTCGAGCTCGCCGCGGAGCGCGTCGGCGGACAGCGGCGACACCGCCTCCAGCCAGCGCAGCGGGAACTCGCGCCCGAGCACCGCGGCGAGCTGAGCCGTCCCCTTGACGGAGCCCAGGCGGTCGAGCCGCGCGGCGAGCGACTCCTGCAGTGTCGCCGGCATCAGCGTCGCGAGCGCCTCGGGCGTGAGCTTGCGGCCCTGCGAGTCGGCCGCATCGCTGACTGCGCGCGTCAGCTCCTCCGCGAAGAGCGGGACGCCGTCCGCGCGGCTCAGCACCTGCTCGACGATCGCGGCGGGCAGCTCCGGAGCCGAGGCGCGCCACCAGGCGGCCCGTGTGCAGGCGCGAGAGCCGGCCGAGCGCGAGCCGCGTCACGTGCTCCTCGCCGGCCCAGGCGGGGCTCGTGCCCGGGCGCGCGGTGGCGATCACGAGCACGGCGGCGGCCCGCGCCTGGCGCACGAGCGCGTCGAGCACCTCCTCGCTCGAGGGGTCGAGCCAGTGCAGGTCCTCGACCACCAGCACGACGGGCTGCCTGGCGGAGGCCGCCAGCACGAGCTGCAGCAGCGCCTCGAGCGTCTTCTGCTTGCGCTTCTGCGGGGTGAGCTCGAGCGGCGCCTGCGCCTCGTCCGGGGGCAGCGACAGGGCATCCGCGAGCAGCGCGACGCTCTCCGGCGTCGCGCCGACCGGCGCGAGCGTCTCCGCGAGCCGCTCGCGCTTGGCCTGGCTCGTGAGCGCGCCCTCCAGCTCGGCGACGCGCGACAGCATGTCGAGGATCGGACGCAGCGCGTCGCTCGTGTGGTAGGGCGAGGAGCGGCACTCGAGCAGCAGGTGCGGCCGCCCGCGCAGCCGCTCGGCGAGCTCGAAGAGCAGGCGCGACTTGCCGATGCCGGGCTCGCCCGTCACCAGCAGCGCCTGGCCCTGCCCCTCGCGCGCCAGCTCGAAGCGGGCGAGCACCAGCGACAGGTCCTCATCGCGGCCGATGAACGGCGAGAGCGCGGCGCGCGAGGCTCCGCTCGACACGACGGCGCTCTCGCGCAGCACGCGCGCGAGCGTCACCGGCCGCGTGAGCCCTGGCAGCGACTGCTCGCCCGCGGCCTCGAGGTCGAAGAGGCGCTCGACCAGCGGCCGGGTGTCCGAGCTGACGACGACGACGCCTGGCGCCGCGCTCGCGAGCAGGCGCGTCGCGATGGTGGGGACGTTGCCGACGAGGCCGGAGCCCGACGCGCGCGCGTCGCCCGCGACCATGAGCCCGGTGTGCACGGCGGCTCGCGGCGAAAGCGGCGCCCCGCCGGGCCCCTTCGGCGCGCCGGGCGCCGACATCGCGCGCTGGATCGCGAGCGCGGCGCGCACGGCCCGCTGCGCGTCGTCCTCGTGCGCGACGGGATAGCCGAAGTAGGCCACGAGCCGGCCCTCCTCGGCCTTCGCGAGGTGGCCGTCGAGGTCCTTGACCGCCGCGGCCCCGACCTCGTGGCAGCGCGTGAGCACCTCGCGCAGCTCCTCCGGGTCGACGCCGTCGGACAGCGACAGGATCTCGGCGAGGTCGCAGGCGAGCACACTCACGAAGCGGCGCTCACCGGACGGTGTCGTGGGAGTGGGGTGCCCCGCGGGCACCGCGGTCGCCGGTCCGCGCTCCGTGAGCATGGCGGGCCGCACCAGCGTGTCGGCGCCGGAGGTGAAGACCCGGCTCGCGCGCACGGCGCGCAGCTCGTCGAGGAAGCTGGCCATCGTCGGCTGGCGCGCGGCGGGCGCGCGGCTGAGCGCGCGCACCACGGCCGCGTCGAGGTCCGTGGGAATGCTGGCCCAGCGGCCGGGCGGCGCGGGGTCCGCGTGCAGCACGGCGTCGAGCACCTGCTCGCGGTGCTCGCCGCCGAACGGGAGCCTTCCCGTCAGCATCTCGTAGAGCACGACGCCGAGCGACCAGATGTCGGTCCGGTGGTCGACGCGCGAGCCGCGCGCCTGCTCGGGCGACATGTAGGCCGGCGTCCCGAGCGTCGTCCCGGCGTCGGTCAGGCGCACGTCCTCGATCTTGGCGAGGCCGAAGTCGAGCACCTTGAGCCGCCCGTCCGGCGTGATCATCAGGTTCGCGGGCTTCACGTCCCGGTGCACGATGCCGAGCTCGTGGGCGCGCGCGAGACCCTCGGCCGCCTGCAGCGCGAGCTCGAGCGACTGGCCGACCGGGATCGCGCCGTGGCGGGCGAGCCGCGCCGCGATCGTCTCGCCCTCGTAGAACGCCATCACGATGTAGAGCTCGCCGTCCTTCGTCTCCTCGATCGCGTGGATCGTGGCGATCGCCGGGTGGTCGAGCGCGGAGGCGGCGCGCGCCTCGGCGATGAAGCGCTCCTTGGCCTTGGGGCTCGCCACGAGGTGCGACGAGAGGAACTTCAGGGCGACCGCGCGCCCGAGCTTCTTGTCGCGGGCGCGGTAGACGACGCCCATGCCGCCGCCGCCGAGGCGCGCCTCGACCTCGTAATGGCCGACGGTCTCGCCGATCATCGCGCTAGTCCGCGAGCATGCGGGCGACCAGCTCCTTCGTGATCTTGGCGGCGACGCGCGCCGTCGTGCCGTCCGCGTCGCGCTGCGGGTTGAGCTCGACGACGTCGGCGCCGATCAGCTGGCCTTCGAGCCGCTGCAGCACGCCCAGCACGTCTCGCGTCGAGAGCCCGCCCGGCTCGGGGTGCGAGACGCCCGGGGCGTAGGCGGGGTCGAGGCCGTCGAGGTCGACCGAGACGTACACGGGGCCCGCGGCGCGGATCACCAGGTCGGGCCGGAAGTCCTTCATCTCGACGAGCTCGACGCCGAAGCGCGCGATCTGCGCGCGCTGCGGGGCGTTGAGCGTCCGGATCCCGACCTGCACGAGCCGCGCGGCGAGCTTCTCCTCCATGATGCGGGCGAACGGGCGAGGCGTGCGAGAGGCGATCGCCCTCGAACTCGTCGTAGAGGTCGGGATGGGCGTCGAAGTGCACGATCGTGAGGCCCGGGTAGGCCGACGCCTGCGCCCGCAGGACGGGATAGGTGATCGCGTGGTCGCCGCCGAGCGCCATCACGCGCGCGCCGGAGCTCGCGAGAGCGCCGATCACGCCCTCGATCGCGGCGAGCGCGCCCTCGCCCTCGGGAATCTCGACGTCGCCGGCGTCGCTGAAGCGCGCCTCCCACCCGAGGTCGAGCCCCGACTCGGTCGAGAGGTTCGAGGAGGGCGAGCGCATCGCGGCGCGGATCAAGGGCGGCGCGCCGGCGGCGCCGCGCTGGAAGGACGAGTGCTCGTCCCAGGGCAAGCCCAGGAGCGCGACGCGGGCCATCTCCAGAGCGTAGCCGATAACGAGCGCGCGCGGGCGCGCCCGCGCCCGTCGCACCGAAAGCGGGTGAGAGGCGGCCAGTCCCTTAAGATCGAGACGTGAGCCCCCCGACAGAGCAGCCGCCGCCGGCCAGCGGCCCGAGCCCGGAGCGCCCGCGGCGCTCGCGGCTGCGGCTCGCCGTACGCACGTTCGTCAGCCTGCTATTGGCGCTCGCCATCGTGGTCGCGCTCGCGCTCGTGTTCCTGCACTCGCCGGCGGGTCGCGCGGCGGCGCGCGTGTCGCTCGAGTCCTGGGGCTCGCAGGTCACGGGCGGCACGCTGAGGCTCGGACAGCTCGAGATCGCGCTCTGGAAGGGGCACGCGGCGGCCACGGCCCTGACGCTCGAGCTGCCGGGGACGCGGCTCGCCGTGCAGCGGGTCTCCGTCGACTGGCCGCTCGGCACGCGGCCGCAGCTGCTGCTCGTCCGGCCGCAGGTGATCGTCACCGACACCGGCGCGGCGAAGCGCGCCGCTCGCGCCGTCGGTCTCGCCGCGCAGCCCTGGTTGGCCCTCGAGCGCTTCCGCCGTGTCGAGGTGACGGACGGCCGGGTCGAGCTGCGCGACGCGAAGAGCGCGCCCTGGCTCGTGCTGGCCGGCCTCGACGCGTGGGGCACGGAAGGGAGCCGCCAGCTGTCGCTGCGCGTCGCCGCCGCCGACCTCGGGTGGCCGGAGGGCGGGCTGCGCGTGAAGGGCGCGGCACTGGAGGGCGCCTTCGCGGTGAAGGAGGGCTCCCTCCAGATCGCGCAGGCACGACTCACCGCGGGCCGCTCGAGCCTCGAGCTGGCGGGCGCGCTCCAGCGCATCCTGCCCCTCACGGGGAACCTCTCCGGCCGCGCCACGCTCGACGGCGCGCTCGTCGCCGCCGTCTCGCCGGGTGCCGAGGTCGTGGGCCAGATGGAGGTCGAGACGGCGTTCGACGCCCTGGACGATCGCTTCAAGGGCACGCTCACGACTTCTTCGGAAGCGCTGACGGTCTCGGGGATCGGGCCGTGGAGTGCCATGGGGCGCGCCCGGTTCGAGGGCAGCGAGCTCGTCGTGGAGTCGTTCGCGATCGACGGCTACGGCGGACACGTCGAGGCGAGCGGCCCCGTGGCCCTCAACAGCGCCGGGCGCACCGAGCTCGAGCTGCGGGCACGGGGCTTCGACCCGGTCGTGGTCGCGCGCGCGCTTTCGCCCGAAGCATCCCCGCCGACGGCGCTCCCGCTCTCGGCGGTGGCGAGCGCCACGCTGCGCGTCACCGCGAGCGGCTGGGACTTCGAGACGGCTCGCGGCACGGGGCAGGTCGTCCTGCAGCCCGGAACCGGCCCGGGACTCAAGCCGACGGGAGCGGCGGGAGTGCGGATCCAGGGGCGCAGCCTCGCGATCGCGGACGCACACGTCGAGGCCCGCGGCGCCCGCGTGACGGCCGACGGCGAGCTGCGAAGGGACCGCTCGGTCAGCGGCCGCTGGACCGCCGAGGTGCCTCTCGCCGCCGTGCCCGAGCTCATGGCGGACTTCGGCCGCTCCGTGAAGACTCCCGACGCTCTCGGGCCGGCTGCGTGTGGAGGGCGAGATCAAGGGAGCGACATCCGCTCCCGAGGTCGCGGCGCGCCTGCGCAGCGAGGACCTCGCCGTGCACGGGAACCCTGTCGGCCTGGAGGCCGAGGCGCTCTATCAGGACGGACGCTTGTCCGTCGCTCCGCTCGTGCTGCGCAGCGGCAGGGGACAGGCGACGCTCACGGGCAAGGTGCCGCTCTCGCCGACGGACGAGTGGGATCTCGCGGGCGAGGTCGACTCGCTCGACATCGCTCCGGCCCTCGAGCTCGCCGGCCTCGAAGGGAATGGCCCCGCGACCGGCACCCTCGCCGTCGCCGGCCCGCGCGACGAGCCGCGCACACGCGTCTCGCTGCGTGCGGACGCCCACCTGCAGCGGCCCGGCGCTGCCGCCGGGGACGACGACGTCGTGCTCCAGGTCGACGGCCAGAGCGTGGGGGGGCGCGTCGAGCTCGAGCGGCTCGAGGCGCAGCTCGCCGGCGGGCGCATCGCCGGCACGGCCCGCTACGACGCGGCGTCGGGCGCCGTCGCCGCGGATCTCGAGGCGAGCGGCCTCGCCTGGGAGCGCCTGCCGCTCGTGCCGCTCGCGGCGCGCCGCGTCGCCGGGACGCTCGCCGGCAAGCTCGCGCTTGCGGGGAGCACGTCGGCGCCCGAAGGCGAGCTGTCGCTGACGCTCGCGGAGCCGCGTCTCGACGGCGCGCCGCTGCCTCCGCTCGCCCTGACCGCGCGGGCCGACGGTCGCGAGCTGCGCGTCACGGGAACGTCCGACACGGCGCAGCTCCTGACGGGCAGTGGACGCCTGGAAGGCGAGTGGCCGCTCAAGCTGGTGATCGACGCCAAGGCCCTGCCCTACGCGGCGCTCGCCGTCGGCGTTTCCGGCGATGAAGGAAAAGGCCGCCGACATCGCGGGAAGCGGCCGCCTCGAGGTCGAGCTGCCGCTGCGAGAGCCGGCGCGGCTGCGCTACGCGAGCTCCGACCTCGCGTTCTCGGGCCACGTGCGCAAGCTGGAATGGAAGATCGCGCCCTTCTCGCTCGAGGGCGACCGCGAGTCGCTCCAGGTCTCGGGCCTGAAGCTCGAGGCGGACAAGGCCTGGCTCACGGCGCGCGGCAAGGCGGGGCTCGCGGCCGCGAGCGCCGTTCGACTTCGACGTCGAAGGCAGCCTGGACTTCCAGGCCCTGGGCCCGGCGCTGCCCGTGCGGACGTTCGGCGGACAGGGCACGCTGAAGCTGCACGTGGGCGGCACGCACGAGTCGCCCCAGCTGGACGGCGCCCTGCAGCTCGTCGACGTGCGCGGGCGAATCGAAGGCGCGCGCGTCACCGACCTCGACCTCGAGGCGCGCTTCGACGGCCGCGACCTGCACGTCGAGCGGCTGCAGGTGGCCGTGCTCGGAGGAACGCTGACGGCGAGCGGCGACATCCCGCTCCTCGAGAAAGGCGGCGGGGCGTCGCGCTTCGTCGTCGACGTGAAGGACGTCGACCTCGCGCAGTTCATCGACCGCGACCTGCGCGAGTCGGCCGACTCGCCGTCGCTGCGGGTGTCGCTCGAAGGAGAGCTGAACGCCGAGGCGCCGTCGCTCGCGCGGGTGAGCGCGCGCGGGCGGCTGTCGCGCTTCGACAGCCTGTCGCTCGAGGGGGCGCTCGCGCTCGAGGCTCCCGTCGCCTGGTCGCTCGAGCGGGGGGCTCTCACGGTCGAGCCGATCCGGCTGAAGGGAGCGCTCGGCGCGCTGGAGGCGCGGCTCGGCGGCACGCTCGCCGGGGCGCACCCCGCGGGGGAAGCAGCGTTCTCGGGCGCCGTCGACCTGCGCGCCCTCAGCCCGTTCCTGCCCGAGACGACCGTCTCCGGTCCCGCCACGATCGACGTCCGCGCGACGCGCGCCGGCGACGCGTGGCGTCTCGACGGTGCGGTCAAGGTCGAGAAGGCCAGGCTGTCGCTCGACGCCCTCAACTTCGTGGCGACCGACCTCGCCGGGGAGCTGCGCTTCGAGGGCGACCGCGCGATCGCTCGAGGCCTCCGGCCGCCTCGAGCGACGGCCGGCTCCGCGCCAGCGGCAGCCTGCGGCCCGGACGCTCGCTGCTGGGCACAGCCGACCTCGAGCTCACGGCCGAGCGCGTCCCGATCAACTACCCGGCGGGCTTCCGCGGGCGCGCCAGCGGGGCGCTGCGCCTCAGCGGGGAGCCCGGCCACTACCGCGTGACGGGCGACGTCGACGTGCGCCAGAGCTTCTACACGGCGGAGTTCAGCGCCGAGAGCCAGTCGCTCGATCGCCTCGACTGGCAGCTCGCCGCGCTCGAGGGCGGCTCGCTCGCCGACCAGATCGCGCTCGACGTCAACGTGCGGCTGGCCGAGCCGGTGCGGGTCCGGAACGACGCCATGCACGTCGACCTCGAGGGCTCGCTCACGGCCTCGGGCACGCTCGCGCAGCCGACCGCGGACGGCGTCGTGACGATGCGCGAGGGAGGCGAGCTCACGGTCGGCCGCGCGCAGGTGCGCGTGAGCTCCGGCCGCATCGTGCTGAACGGCTACCCGGCCGGCACTCCCGACCTCGACTTCCAGGGCGCCACCAGCGTGAGCGGCATCGCGTTCACGCTGCGCGCGACCGGCGGGGTCGACGACCTCCAGCTCACGCTCGAATCCGACCGCGCCGACCTGTCGCAGACCGACCTCCTCAGCCTGCTGGTCGACCGGACGCACCGCCGCGGCCGCGGCGTCGGCAGGGCGGCGTGGTGGTCGCCGAGCAGCTGGCGGTGGCGCTCGGGGGCGTGCTGCAGAAGGGCGTGGGCGACACGCTGGTGATCGACGTGGCCCCCGACCGCTCGCTGCTGACCGAGGACACCGACCCCACCCAGCGCATGCACATCGGCACGCGCATCACGCAGAACCTGACGGTGCTCTACTCGGTGGCGCTCGACGGCACGCAGCAGCGCTGGATCGTCGAGCTGAACCCGGGCGGCGGGCGCTTCCGCTTCCGCGCGATCACCGAGGAGGACAACACCTTCTCGGTCGAGGGCACGGACCGCTTCTCGTTCGACCTCTGGAACCGCGGCCGCCGCGTCGGCAAGGCGCCGCGCGAGATCGACCGGCTGGCCGCGCTGCGCTTCGAGGGCAGCCTGCCGCTCGCCGAGCCCGAGCTGCGCAAGGCGACCAAGCTCAAGACGCGCCGGCGCTACAGCGGTCTCCAGCGCGAGCAGGCGGCGGACCGCGTGCGCAGCCGGCTCGCGCGGGAGGGCTATCGCTCGGCGAGCGTCGACGCGATCACGCAGCCGCGTCCGGGCGGCGGCGTCGAGCTCGTGCTGCGCGTCGAGCCCGGCCCGCTCGTGACGTTCGACTGGGGCGGCGACGACCCGGGCGGGAAGACGAAGCAGGCGGCGGAGCAGGCGTTCACCTCGTTCGCCTCTCCCGAGGCGGCGGCGACCCAGGTCGCCCGCATCGCCCAGCAGCGTCTCCAGGCGGACGGCTACTACGGCGCGACCGTGGAGGCGAAGACGACCAGCACCGAGGGCCAGGTGGCGGTGGCGCTCCACGTCGCGCGCGGGACGAAGGGCACGAGCGTGGCGGTGGACTTCGACGGCAACCAGGCCGTCGACGACGCGACGCTGCTCGCCGCGCTGCCCAAGCCGGGCAGCCTCGAGTTCTTCGAGGCGCTCGACCCGCGCAGCGCGCGGATCTCGGGCGCCGTGCGCCTCGCCTACGCCCGCGTCGGCTACCTGCGCGCCCGCGTCCCGCCGCCGCGCTCGCGCTTCGACACGACGACCGGCCGGCTCGACGTCACGATCCGGGTCCGCGAGCGCTCCCCGGCGACCGTCGCCGAGATCGAGCTGCCCGAGGAGCTCCGGGAGCCCGGGGCCCCGCCGCTGGCGCTGCAGCTCGAGCGGGGAGAGCCCTTCGACCTCGGGGCGTACGTGGCGGACCGCGAGGCGCTCGTCGCGTGGTACCGCGCGCAGGGCTGGATCGAGGCGCAGGCGGGGAGCACGATCGAGACCCGCGGCGGCGACGTGGCCGTCCACTACCACGTCGACAAGGGCCCGCGGCCGCGCATCGGCTCGGTGAGCGTCGTCGACGGCGGCAACACGAAGAGCAGCGTGATCCGCCACTCGATCAAGCTGCGCGAGGGCGACTACATCAAGCCGACGGCGCTCGCCGAGAGCCGCGAGCGGCTCTCCGACCTCGGCATCTACCGCTCGGTCGACGTGCGGACCGAGGCCCGCACGCCCGAGGGCGATCTGCGCGACGTCGTCGTGGGGCTGGTGCCCAAGCCGGACGTGCAGGTGGAGTACGGTCTGCGCTACACCACGGCGGGCAACGCCGGCGCCTCCGGCACGGCCGAGACGACGCCGAGCAGCGCCGACCTCCAGGCCGCGATCGCGGTCGAGCTCAACAGCCCGTTCGGCTACGGCGTGAAGACGCGCGGCTACACGTTCCTGACCACGGACCGCCAGACCTGGGGCGTGAGCCTGGACGCCGCCACGATCGTGGGGCGGCGGTTGCGCACGCAGCTCTTCGTGTTCGACGACGACGAGGACGACGACTTCCTGCTCGCCGGCATCGACAGCCGCGTGCGCGGCGTGACGCTGCAGCAGAGCCGCGTGCTGCTGCGCGACCGGAGGAGCCGCCGCTGGCACGACCGGCTGCGGCTGCAGTGGGGCTACAGCGTTCAAGAACATCGAGTACTTCGGCTCCGAGCCCGGCGTCGTGCAGCTGCAGGGCTATCGCGGCTTCCTCACGCTCGCCGCCGTCGGCGACGAGCGCGACAGCCTCACCGACCCGACGCGGGGAGTCTTCTGGACCGCGACCACCGAGCTCGCGCGCACCTGGCTCGGCTCCGACGCGGACTACGTGCGGCTCTACGGTCAGCTCTTCGGGTTCGTCCCGATCGGGCCCGCTGGTCTGGGCGCAGGGCCTGCGCGTCGGGACCGTGCCGGGCGAGAACGCGCTCGCCCTCATCGAGAACCGCTTCCGCGCCGGCGGGTCGACCACCGTGCGCGGCTTCGACCAGAACGACCTCGGCCCGAAAGGCCCCGAGGGCGGCTCGCTCGGCGGCCAGGCGGTGGTGGTCGTGAACGAGGAGCTGCGCTTCCCGGTCTACAAGAGCCTGAAGGGGGGTCTCTTCTGGGACGCGGGCAACGTCTGGGCGTTCCAGCGCGAGCTGAGCTTCAAGGACCTGCGCCAGAGCGTCGGCTTCGGGTTGCGCTACATGTTCCCGTTCGGGCCGATACGCCTCGAGTACGCCTGGATCCTGAACCGCCAGGAGGGAGAGCCGAAAGGCCGCTTCGTCTTCGGCCTCGGGCACGCGTTCTAGGGCTTCGTCTGGAGTTATCCTCTCAGCATGCCCAACGCAGCCAGACGGTCACTCGTGGTTCAGGCCTTCACGCTGACGACGACCTTGCTCGCGGGGGGGCTGTGGGCGCAGACACCCGCGCAGCCGGCGCCGGCCGCTCCGAGCGCCGGCGCCAAGCCGAACTTCACCGGCACGTATGCCTTCGTCCAGAAGCGCAGCGACGACCTCCGGGAGGCGATCGGCAGAGCGGTCGGACCGGACTACACGCTCAACAACAAGAAGAGCGAGCAGGCGCGGGTCTGGATCCACAGCTGGCTCGAAGGCATCGCAGCCGATCAGGACAAGCTCGATCCTGACGATCGAGCACACCTCGACGTTCTTCTCCTCCGGCCTGGGGGAGGAGGTCAACCGCTACTACTTCGGGCGCGAGGCGACGAGCACCGGGCCGGCAGGCGGCAGGAACAAGGTGACGGTGGCCTGGAAGGACGAGCAGGTCGTGACGACAGGAGCGACAGGAGAAGGGCAAGGGCACGATCACGGCCGTCTACACGCTGCAGCCCGACACGAAGACGCTGCTCGTGGTCTGGCGCATGGAGCACGATTCGCTGCAGCAGCCGCTCGAAGTGCGCCTCACGTTCGAGCGCGCTCGCGCGCTAGGACCCGGCGTACGCTCGTTACGCGCCAGCTCGTCCACAAAGGGTCGCGGAGCTTTCTACAAAGTATCCGTACAGCGTACACAGGAGCGAGTTCCCACCCGCGCCTCACGCGCGCTGGCACTGTCCTTGCCAAAGGACTCGGATGCCAGCGCTGGACGCCCGAGCTCAGGGCGCGCAGGCTCCGGAGCTGTCGCGCGGCTCGGGAGAGGACGCCGACGACCGACGCCGGCCGCCGTCGGCGGCCGGAGCTCCGCGTTCTCGGCGCGTCAGCTCGGGTCGATCGTCCTCGTCGCGGCCCAGCTCGCGCTGGCGCTGCTCGTCATCCACCAGTTCCATCTCGAGAGCCGCACCTTCTTCCAGGTGATGGTGCTGGCCAGCACCGGTTTCGTGGTGCACGCGCTGCTTGCCGATGCGGCATCGGCTGGCCTTCTTCGTGCTGCTCTCGGTCGGCGTCCGTCCCCCTCGCGCTGGGGCTTCGCGACGGCTCGTTCGTGATCCTGCTGGGGCTCGCGCTGATCGGCGATGTGTCACCTGCCGGTTCGCATGCCCGTGCGGGTCGGGCTGCTGGTCGCGATCGGCGCGGCTCTTCGCCGTGCTTCCGCGCCGGCGTGATGCCGGCGCCCTGGTCGCTGGCGATCTGGCCGTCCTCGGCTCGATGTTCATGTTCCGGCTCGTCGTCTACCTGTACGCGCTGCGCCACGAGGCGAAGCGTCCGACGCCCGCGCAGGCGCTCGCGTACTTCTTCATGCTGCCGAACGTCTGCTTCCCGCTCTTCCCGGTCGTCGACTACTCGACCTTCGTCCGCACCTACTACGACCGCGATGCGCTCGCGATCTACGAGACCGGGGTGCAAGTGGATCGTGCGCGGGCTCGTCCACCTGATCCTCTACCGCTTCGTCTACCTGCACCTGGCGGGCGATCCGGCGGAGCTCGCCAACCTCGGCGACCTCGTGCAGTTCCTGCTCGCGACCTTCCTGCTCTACCTGCGCGTCTCCGGCCAGTTCCACGTCATCGCCGGCGTGCTGCATCTCTTCGGCTTCCGCCTGCCGGAGACCCATCACCTCTACTTCCTGGCGTCGAGCTTCACCGACTTCTGGCGGCGCATCAACATCTACTGGAAGGACTTCATGATGAAGCTGGTCTACTACCCCAGCTTCTTCCGGCTGCGGCGCTTCGGCGCGGATCTCGCGCTGGTCGCCGCGACCGCGATCGTGTTCCTCGTGACCTGGGTGCTCCACTCGTACCAGTGGTTCTGGCTGCGCGGCGGCTTCCCGCTCGCGCCGCAGGACGCGGTCTTCTGGGGCATCCTGGGCGTGCTCGTGGTGGTCGGCTCGCTGCGGGACATGAAGCGCCCCCGCAAGCGCCGGCTCGGCCCTGCCCCGGCCTGGAGCGCATCGCTCGCGTTGCGGACGGTCTGCACCTTCTCGGCGATCTGCCTGCTCTGGTCGCTGTGGAGCGCCGAATCGCTCTCGGAGTGGCTCGCGATGTGGCTGGTGGCCGGCAACGTCGAGCGCGGGCGACCTGTGGCTGATCGCGGGGCTGCTGGCCGGCGGCCTGCTGATCGCGGGCCACGAGTGGTCGGTGCGCGAGCCGGAAGCCGGCAAGCCGCGCGGCCTGCTCCTGCACGCGGCCCTCCAGTCGACCGCCGTGCTGGTCGGGCTGCTGCTGCTCGGCCACACGGAGCTCTACGCGCGCCAGGGCCCGCGGCTCGCCGAGACCGTCGAGTCGTTGCAGCGCTCGACGCTGAACGCGCGCGACGCCGCGCTGCAGCACAAGGGCTACTACGAGAACCTGGACAACACGAGCCGCATGAGCGCGAACCTCTGGGACGTCCAGGCCCAGAAGCCCGCGCACTGGGTCGGGCTCATCCTACACCGAGGCCTTCCGGCCTCTCGGCGGCTTCCTGGCTGGCGACCTGCGTCCGGGCGCGAGCATCCGTCTTCCTGGACCAGCCGCTCACGGTCAACCGCTGGGGCATGCGCGACCGGGACACGTCCCTGGAGAAGCCGCCAGGCACCTACCGGATCGCGCTGCTCGGACCGTCGCACGTGATGGGCTCGGGCGTGGCGGACGGCGAGACCTTCGCGGACTATCTCGAAGAGCGGCTCAACCAGTCCGCTGGCGCCGCGAGCCCCGTGCGCTACGAGGTGCTGAACTTCGGCGTGGCGGGCTACTCGATGCTCGAGCAGCTCGCGATGCTGGAGGACCGCGTTTTCGCGTTCCAGCCCGACGCGGTCTTCGTCACCGACAGCCCGCGCGCGGCCGGGCCGATCGTCGACGCAGCTTCTCGCCGACGTGGCAGCAGCACGTCACGATTCCGTATCCCGGTCTGGAAGCGTTGCTGCGCCAGTCGGGCGTGACCGCGCTCGGCGACGCCGGGATCGCCGTGCCGTTCGACAGCCTTCGCGCGCTCGTGCGGGCCACCGGTACCCAGGTCCGCATGCCCTGGAGCGAAGCCGACCGCCGGCTGCGGCTGAAGAAGGACAGCCTCGTGGACTGGACGCTCGCGGAGATCGCGGACGTCGTGCGCCGCCACGAGGTCCGCCCCGTCTTCCTCGCGCTCGACAACGTGGTCGATCCCTTGCCCGCCGGCAGCGCGCTCGTGAAGCAGGCGGAGCGCGCGGGCTTCCTGGTGTTCGACCTGTTCGAGCTCTGGAAGGGCCGCGACCAGAAGAGCCTGCGCATCAACTCGGCGGACAACCACCCCAACGCCGCCGGGATGCAGATCATCGCCGAGCGGGTGCTCGAGCTGATCCAGGAGCACCACGTCGAGCTGCGGATCGATATGGAAACGGCGCCGCCCCGGGCGGCGTACAAGGAGGCCTCGCCATGAGCGACGACGTCGGCGCGACAGTCAAGGACTTCATCCTTCGCGAGTTCCTTCCGGGCGAGAACCCGGCGGAGCTGACCGACGCGACGCCGCTCATCACGGGCGGGGTGCTCGACTCGATCGCGACGCTCAAGCTCGTGCTGTTCATCGAGGAGCACTTCGGGATCACGCTCGAGGCGCACGAGGTGTCTCCGGAGCACGTCAACACGATCACGGACATCGCGCGGCTCGTGAGCGCCAAGAAGGCGAAGGGCGGCCGTGCCGGCGCCTGAGACGCTCCACCGCTTCTTCGTCGAGGCCGCGGAGCGCTGGCCCGACCGCACGGCGGTGGTGGATCCCGCCTCCGGCGCGATCGCTGTACCGCGAGCTCGCGGAGCTGTCCGACCGGCTGCGCGACCGGCTGCGGGCGATGGGCGTGCGCCCGGGCGACCGCGTCGGCATCTACGTGCGCAAGTCGATCGACGCCGTCGCGGCGATCTTCGGCATCCTGAAGGCCGGGGCGGCCTACGTGCCGGTCGATCCCGGCGCGCCGCCGGCGCGCGACGCGTACATCCTGCACGACTGCGCGGTGCGGGCCGTCGTCCTCGAGAGCCGCTTCGAGCCGAAGCTGCGCGCCGAGCTCGAGGCGCTCGGCGCGACGCCGCCGTCCCTGGTGCTGCTCGACGCCGCGGGCGACGGAGCGCGCTGCGGCGGGCGCTCGACGCCCTCGACCAGGCGGCGCCGGCGCCGCCCGCCGCGACCGTGTTTCCGGCCCGAGCGACCTCGCCTACATCCTCTACACCTCCGGCTCGACCGGGAAGCCGAAGGGCGTGATGCTCTCGCACGAGAACGGCGCGAGCTTCGTCGACTGGTGCTCGGAGGTGTTCGAGCCGCACGAGCGACGACCGCTTCTCGTCGCACGCGCCGTTCCACTTCGACCTCTCGATCCTCGACGTCTACGTCTCGCTCAAGCACGGCGCGACCCTCGTGCTGATCGGCGAGGACATCGGCAAGGACCCCGAGCGCCTCGCGGCGCTGATCGCGGCGCGAGCGGATCTCGATCTGGTACTCGGCGCCGTCGATCCTCGCGCTGCTGGCGCAGTACGGGAAGCTCGAGCGCCACGACTACGCGGCGCTGCGCCTCGTGCTGTTCGCGGGCGAGGTGTTCCCGGTCAAGCACCTGCGCGCGCTCGTCGCGCAGCTGCCGAAGCGCCGGTACTTCAACCTCTACGGGCCGACCGAGACCAACGTCTGCACCTTCTACGAGGTCGTCCCGCCGATCCCGGAGGATCGCGTGACGCCCGTCCCGATCGGCAAGTCGTGCTCGCACCTGCGCTGCCGCGTCGTGGACGCCGAGGGGCGCGACGTCCGCGCGGGCGACGAGGGCGAGCTGTGCGTCGCGGGACGCGGCGTGATGCAGGGCTACTGGAACCTCGCCGAGCAGACGGCGCGCGGCGTTCCTGACCGACGCCGCCGGCGGTCCGCTGGTACCGGACCGGCGACGTCGTCGTCGAGGCGCCGCGACGGGAACTACGTCTACCTCGGCCGGCGCGACCGCATGGTGAAGCGGCGCGGCTACCGCGTCGAGCTGGGCGAGATCGAGGCCGGCCTCTACCGGCACCCGGCGATCAAGGAGGCCGCGGTCGTCGCGGTGCCCGACGAGGAAGCCGGCGTGAAGCTCACCGCGTTCCTGAGCTGCCGCGAGCCCGAGCAGCCCTCGCTGATCGCGCTGAAGCGCTTCTGCTCGGAGCACCTGCCGCTCTACATGGTCCCGGACGCGTTCTCCTGGCAGCGAGGCGCTGCCGAAGACCTCGACCGACAAGATCGACTACCAGCGCCTCAAGGAGATGGCCTGATGGACTTCTCACTGAGCGAGGAGCAGACAGGCCTGCGCGACAGCATCGTCCGCTTCGCGCGCGAGGAGCTGAACGCGGGCGCCGCCGAGCGCGACCGCGAGCAGGCCTTCTCGCGCGAGCTCTGGAGGAAGTGCGGCGAGATGGGGCTCCAGGGCCTGCCGGTCCCGGAGGAGTACGGCGGCAGCGGGCTCGACCCGCTCACCTGCGCGATCGCGCTCGAGGCGCTCGGCTACGGCTGCCACGACGGCGGCCTGGTGTTCTCGCTGTGCGCCCACCTGCTCTCCTGCGTGGTGCCGATCTGGATGCACGGCAGCGAGGAGCAGAAGAAGCGCTACCTGCCGGGGCTCTGCGACGGCACGCTCGTCGGCGTGCACGCGATGACCGAGCCCGACTCGGGCTCCGACGCCTTCGCGCTGCGCACGCGCGCCGAGCCCGACGGCGACGGCTTCCGCATCAACGGCACCAAGACCTTCATCTCGAACGGCCCGGTCGCCGACCTCGTGATCGTGTTCGCGATGACCGACCCGGCGAAGGGCTTCCACGGCGGCGTCACCGCGTTCCTGGTCGAGAACGGCACGCCCGGCTTCTCGCCCGAGCCGCAAGTTCGAGAAGATGGGGCTGCGCACCTCGCCGATCGGCGAGCTGGTCTTCGACGACGTGCGCGTGCCCGCAGAGCGCGGTGCTGGGCGCGGTCGGCGGCGGCTCGTCGTTCTTCAACGCAGTCGATGGACTGGGAGCGCATCTGCCTCTTCGCGAGCCACGTCGGCGCCATGGAGCGGCTGCTCGAGACCGCGATCGCGTACGCGCGCACGCGCACCCAGTTCGGGCAGGCGATCGGGAAGTTCCAGGCCGTCTCCCACCGCATCGCCGACATGAAGGTGCAGCTCGAGGCGGCGCGCCTGCTGACCTACCGCGCGGCGTGGCGGCTCGACCACTCGCGCAGCGCCTCGCTCGACGCGGCGATCGCAAGCTGTTCGTGAGCGAGTCGCTGGTGCAGGCGGCGCTCGCCACCGTGCAGGTCCACGGCGGCTACGGCTACATGACCGAGTACGAGGTGGAGCGGGCGCTGCGCGACGCCGTCGGCAGCACGATCTACTCCGGCACCAGCGAGATGCAGCGCAACATCATCGCGCGCTGGCTCGGGCTGTGAGCGAGCTCAGTACGCCATGAGCTCGCGCAGCGCCGGCAGCAGGCGGCCCTTCGGCGAGAACTGGGCCTCGAGCGCCCTGGCGAACGGGATCGGCGTATCGAGCGCGCCGAGCCTCGCGACGGGCGCGTCGAGCCACTCGAACGCCTCGCGGCCGACGCTCGCGGCGAGCTCGCCGCCGTAGCCCCCGGTGAGCGGCGCCTCGTGCAGGACCAGGCAGCGCCCGGTCTTCCTGACCGAGCGCACCACGGCGCCCACGTCCCACGGCAGCAGCGAGCGCAGGTCGACGACCTCGACCTCGCGACCCTCGCGCGCGAGCTCGGCCGCGGCCTCGAGCGCCCAGGCGACACCCACGCCGTAGGTGACGACGGTGGCGTGGCGGCCCTCGCGCGCGAGCCGCGCCTCGCCGATCGGGAGCGTGTAGTAGCCCTCCGGCACCAGGCCCCTCGCCGAGCGGTAGAGCAGCTTGTGCTCCAGGTAGAGCACCGGATTGCCGTCCTCGAGCGCGGCGAGCAGCAGGCCCTTGGCGTCGTACGGTGTCGCCGGCGCCACGACCTTGAGCCCGGCCACCGCCGTGAACCACGACTCGACGTTCTGCGAATGGAACGGCCCGCCGCCGGTGCCGCCGCCGATCGGCGCGCGGATCACGACCGGCACGGCCGCGCCCCAGCGCCAGTGGGTCTTCGCCAGGTTGTTCACGATCTGGTTGAAGCCGCAGCTGATGAAGTCCCCGAACTGCATCTCGACCATCGCCACGCGCCCGCCGAGCGCCAGCCCCAGCGCGCAGCCGATCGCGCCCGACTCGATGATCGGCGTGTTGCGCACGCGGGCCTTGCCGAACTCCTGCGCGAAGCCGTCCGTGACCTTGAAGACGCCGCCGTACTCGGCGATGTCCTGGCCGATCAGCACGACGCGCTCGTCGCGCCGCATCGCGACGCGCAGGCCGTCGCTGATCGCGTCGACGTAGCGGCGCTCCTGCGCCTGTCCCTCGGCTTCGCGCGTGGAGGGCGGACGCGGGGCCGGGCTCGGCGCGTAGACGTCGCTGAGCTCCTGCTCCCGGCTCGAGATCGGCTCCGGGGCCTCGAGCGCCGCGTCCACGAGCGCGTCGATCTCGGCCTTCCGCGCCGCGCGCTCGCTCGCGAAATCGCCCGCCGCCAGCACGCCCTTCTCCGCCAGGAAGCTCTCGTAGCGGGTCACCGGGTCCTTCTTCGCCCACTCCTCGAGCTCCTGCTTCGGCACGTAGTCGATGCCCGAGGCCTCCTCGTGGCCGCGCATCCTGTAGGTCTTGAACTCGATCAGCGTCGGTCCGTCGCCGCGGCGGCCGCGGTCGGCGGCGCGCCGCACCGCGCGCACCACCGCCGGCAGGTCGTTGCCGTCCACGACGTACCCCGGCATGCCGTAGCCGATGCCGCGGTCGGCCAGGTGGCGGCAGGCGTACTGCTCGTGGACGGGGGTCGAGAGGCCCCACTGGTTGTTCTCGATCACGAAGATCACCGGCAGCTTCCAGACCGCCGCCAGGTTGAGCGCCTCGTGGAAGTCGCCCTCGCTCGTCGCGCCGTCGCCGGTGAAGGCCGCCGCCACGCGCTTCTCGCCGCGCAGCTGCGCCGCGAGCGCCAGGCCGCAGGCGACCGGCAGCATCGCGCCCAGGTGGCTGATCATCCCGACGATGCCGTGCTCGAGCGTTCCGAAGTGGAAGGTGCGGTCGCGGCCGCCCGTGAAGCTGCCCGAGCGCCCCAGCAGCTGGCGGAAGAGGCGCGGCAGCTCGAGCCCGCGGCCCGTGAAGACGCCGAGGTTGCGGTGCATCGGCAGCACGTAGTCGCTCGGCTCGAGCGCCGCCACGACACCCGTGGCGATCGCCTCCTGCCCGATGCCGGAGAACCACTTGCTGAGCCGGCCCTGGCGCAGCAGCACGTGCATCTTCTCCTCGATGATTCGCGGCAGCAGCAGCCTGCGGTAGAGCTCGCGCAGCTCCTCCGGCGAGAAGCCGTCGATCAGGCCGTCGCCCGTCTCCCGGGCGCTCGAGGTGGTGGGCCCTTCCATTCAGGGATCATTCTCGGCAGGGGGCCGCGGCGAGGCAAATGGGCTGCTACACTGCGCTCGAAGCGATGGGCGACCCCGGAGTGGACGACACGCGGGCGCGACTCGAGCTGCTGCGGCACGCGCTCGCGACGCTCGCCTACCGCGGCGGCAAGGCGGTGCGCGGCGCGCCCGACGCGTTCGGCGCCTTCCACCTCTCGGCGACCAGCCGCACGCCGGTGCAGATCCTGGCGCACATCGGCGACCTGCTCGACTGGGCGCTGGGCACTCGCGCGCGGCGCCGAGGCCTGGCACAACTCGCCGCCCCTCGCCTGGCCGGACGAGGTCTCGCGCTTCTACGACGCGCTCGCGCGTCTCGACGCCCAGCTCGCGGGCCACGGGCTCGTGAACGTCCGCGTCGAAGAGCTGCTCCAGGGCCCGATCGCCGACGCCCTCACGCACGTGGGCCAGCTCACGCTGATGCGGCGGCTTTCGGGATCGCCGGTCCGTGGCGAGAACTACCTCCGCGCCGAGATCGCCTCCGGCCGGGTCGGACCCGAGCAGGTTCCCCCGAAGGGTGAGTTCGAGTAGATCCCCGGGCGTGTTCTCCGTCACAACCCGGTGACAGTGCGGTTTTTGCGAACGGATTTCGTCGACTTCTGGCAGAATAGCGCGCGGATTGGATGGGCCTGTCGCCGGTTGCCTGAGGCCCGGGCGGGGCGCCAGAGGATGAGACAGCTGAACGACAAACCCGGCCTCGCCTCATTCTTGACGGTCGTCCTCCTTTTCGCCGGCCCCGCGGCGCTCCGCGCCGGGGACCAGCCGTCCGAGCCTCACGGGCCGGCCGACCTCCCATCGGTCGAGGGCGCGTCGCTCACCGAGCCCGCCATCGACGGCGAGGCTTTGCGCGTCACGGCCGCGCGGGATTCCCGGGCGCTCGGGCCGCTGTCGATCGGCACCCCCGACGCCGGGCTGCTCCTGAACCCGGTGCCGTTTCCCGAGGGAGCCTTCTGGAAGGTGCGCGAGCCGCGCGAGTCCTGGGCGACCGACGAGACGATCGACTTCGTGATCACCGCGATCGAGGCGGTGGAGGCACGCTATCCTGGATCGCCGCGGGTCGTGATCGGAGACCTGAGCAATCCCGAGGGTGGGCGGATCGACCGCCACCGCTCGCACCAGGCGGGCCGCGACGCGGACATCGGCCTCTACTACCGCTCGGGCCAGGCGCAGGACTTCAGGACCGCGCGCCCGAAGGAGCTCGACGCGACGCGCACCTGGGCGCTCGTCCGCGCGCTGGTGACCGAGACCGACATCGAGCGCATCTTCGTCGACCGCTCGCTGATGCGCGTCCTGTACGACGAGGCCGTGGCGGAGGGAGAGGACGTCGGCTGGCTCGCCGCCATCTTCGGCCGCACGAGCGACAAGGGGATCATCCAGCACGAGCGCCGCCACAAGGACCACCTGCACGCGCGCTTCTACAACCGCCGCGCGCAGGAGGCCGGCCGCCTCGTCTACCCGACGCTCGTCGAGACCGGCGTGGCGCCGCCGCCCTTCGTGAAGCACCGCGTGAGAGGCGGCGAGACGCTCGGCAGCCTGGCGCGCCGCTACGGCACGAGCGTCCGCGCGATCCGCGCGGCGAACGGGCTCTCGGGCACGCGGCTGCGGGCGGGCCGCTCCTACACGATCCCGATCCGCAAGGCTCCGGTCGACAGCGGGCCGGTGATCGTGCCCGCGCGGCGCCTGCCGCCGGACCTGTCGGCGCGGGCGCTCGCGACCGACTGAGCGCTCAGCGGCCTTTCGGGAACAGAGCCAGCAGCAGGCCGAAGGCCGCCGCGCCAGCGCAGCCGTAGCGCGCCATGTCCCAGCGTCCCGCCGGCTGCTGGACGCCGTCGGCGATGCTCAGCTCGGGCGCGAGCGGAGGAACCTCCGAGAGCCGGCTCGAGCAGTAGAAGAAACCTCCGATCCCCACGATCATGAGGATGCTGCCGAAGTTCCGCATGCGCGGATGGTAACCCGCTGACGGCCAGCCAGGCGAGCGCGGGTTATCATGATCAGATGTCGCTCAGACGAAGGGACCGCAGGGGCGAGCGCCTCGCGCTGGTCGTGTCGATGGCCGCGGTGGCCCTCGCCGTCTTCGTCGCATTGCACGCGGTGGCCGCGGCGCCGGAGCCGAGTGCTTTGCTCACGGTCCAGGCGACGCCCGTTCCGCTCGATCCCTCGGACGCGAGCCGCAGCGTCGTCGGCCGGCTGAGATTCCTGGGCGGGCTGTGGCTGCGCTCGGACGACGCCCGCTTCGGCGGCCTGTCCGACCTGCGCGTGAGCCCGGACGGCAGCCGCCTCACGGCCGTGACCGACTGCGGCTCCGGCTTCACGGCGCGGCTGAGCTACGACGTCGAAGGGCGGCTCGTGGGCCTGGGCGACCCCCGGCTCGTGGCCCTGACCGACGCCGGCGGGCAGCCGCTGACGCGCGACGAGATCGACGCCGAGAGCCTGATGGTCGTCGGCAGCGACGAGGTCGACGTGGGCTTCGAGGGCCGCGGCGCGATCCGCGCGTACGCACCCGACTTCGCCGGACCGGCGCGCGTGCTGCCCACGCCGGAAGGCCTCCGCGAGTGCGGCGGCAACGGGGGGCTCGAGCTGATCGCGGACGCGGGCGAGGGCCGGCGGCTGCTGGTGTGCGAGACGCGCCGCGGCGCCTCGCAGACCGTCCCCGCCTGGATCGGCAGCGGAGACGGCTGGCAGCCCCGCGAGTACCCTCTCACGTTCGACGGCGGCTGGGGAGGCGAGCCGTTCCGTCCCACGGGCGCCGCGCGCCTGTCGAACGGCGACATGCTCGTGCTCGAGCGCCGCTTCCCGCCGCTCGCCGCCCGGCTCGTGCGCGTGACCCGGGAGACGCTCGACGGGACCGGGCTGCTCCAGGGCAGCGAGCTCGCGCGCCTCGAGGCCCCGCTCTCGATCGACAACTTCGAGGGCGTCGAGGTGCTGCGCGACACGCGCGGGCGAACGGTCGTCTACCTGCTGTCCGACGACAACAATTGTGCGAAGGGTGCGGGCGTCAGGGGCCTCAGCCCCCAGCGCACCCTGCTCCTGCAGTTTGCTCTCGCGGAGTAGGGAGGCCTCAGCCCGCCAGGGCCATGCGGCTCGTGTCGAACGGATCGGGCCGGCGCACGAGGCCGAGGCGCTTCATCTTCTCGTGAAGCGTCGTCGGCAGCACTCCGAGCGTGCGGGCCGCGCGTCGCTGGTTGCCGCCCGTGGCGCGCAGGGCATCCTCGATCAAGCGCCGCTCGTACGCGTCCACCAGGTCCCTGAGCGACATCCGTGGCCTGCTGGTTTGAAGCTGTTCCATCCGGCCCCTCCGAATCCCCCCGGTCCTCGCCTTATTGGACTAGACGCCCCTGGCGGCGAAAAGGTTTCAGGAAAGGCAAAATCGAAAAAGGCAGGTAGCATAGTCCGATGACCACGACGACCCTGGCGAAGCGCATCCACAACTTCGGGGCGGGCCCTGCGGCCCTGCCGCTCCCGGTCCTGGAGCGGGTCCAGGCCGAGCTCCTGGACTACGCCGGCACCGGCATGTCCGTGCTCGAGATGAGCCACCGCTCGGCGGCCTTCGAGGGCATCATCCAGAAGGCCGAGGAGGACCTGCGCGCGCTCGCCGGGCTGGGGTCGGACCACGTCGTGCTCTTCCTGCAGGGGGGCGCCTCGCTCCAGTTCTCGATGCTGCCCGCCAACCTGCGCGCCGCCTCGGCCTCCGCGGACTACGTCGTCACGGGTCACTGGGCGAAGGCCGCCGTGAAGGAGGCCGAGAAGTCGGGGCGCGCGCGCGTCGCGGGCACGACCGAGGCGACCGGCTTCGACCGCGTGCCGGCGGCGGGGGAGCTCCAGCTCGACCCGCAGGCCGCGTACCTGCACTTCACGTCGAACAACACGATCTACGGGACGCAGTGGGCGACGGCTCCCGAGCCGCCGAAGGGCGTCCCGCTCGTGTGCGACATGTCTTCCGACGCTCTCAGCCGGCCGCTCGACATCGCGCGGTACGGGCTCGTCTACGCCGGCGCGCAGAAGAACCTCGGCCCGGCCGGCGTGACGCTGGTCGTGATGCGCCGCGAGCTGCTCGAGCGGGTTCCCGCCGGCCTGCCGGCGGTGCTCGACTACAAGCTGATGGCCGAGAACCGCTCGCTCTACAACACGCCGCCGTGCTTCGCGATCTACGTGACGGGGCTCGTGCTCGCGTGGCTGCGCGAGCAGGGCGGCCTCGCCGCGGCCGGCGAGCGCAACGCGGCGAAGGCGGCGCTCGTCTACGAGGCGATCGACGGCAGCGACGGCTTCTACCGCGGGCACGCGCAGCCGGGCAGCCGCTCGGCGATGAACCTCACCTTCCGGCTGAAGGACGCGGCGGCCGAGAAGGCCTTCCTCGCCGAAGCGCAGGCCGAGGGGCTCGACGGCCTCAAGGGCCATCGCTCGGTCGGCGGCGTGCGCGCGTCGCTCTACAACGCGTGCCCCAGGGAGTCGGCCGCGGCGCTCGCCGGCTTCATGGGCGAGTTCCGCCGCCGCCGCGGCTGACGCCCGCTTGACGGACCGGCGCCTCGGCGAGCTGGGCTTCACCGCGGCGCAGGCCGACGCGTTCCAGCCCTTCGCCGCGGAGGGCCTCGTGCCCGGACGCGTCGTTGCGGGCCACACGCGCTACCTCCGCGTCGCGACCGCCGACGGCGAGACGCTCGCGGAGCTCGCGGGCAGCCTCAGGCACCAGGCGCGCAGGGCCGAGCAGCGGCCGGCGGTCGGAGACTGGGTGGCGCTGCGGCCGAGCGCCGACGCGGGCTCGGCGCTGATCCAGGCCGTGCTCCCGCGACGTGCGGCGTTCGTGCGGCGCGCCGCTGGGGCCCGCGCCGTGGCCCAGGTGCTCGCGGCCAACGTCGACACGGTCTTCCTCGTGATGGGCCTCGACGGCGACTTCAACCTGCGCCGGGTCGAGCGCGCGCTCGTGCTGGCGTGGGACAGCGGCGCTTCGCCCGTGCTGCTGCTCAACAAGGCCGACCTGTGCCCGGACGCCGAGCAGAAGCGCGCCCTTGTCGAGCGCGTCGCTCCCGGCGTTCCCGTGTGCGTCGTCGCCGCCAAGCCCGGCGAGGGGCTCGCGGCGCTCGAGCCCTGGCTGCTGCCGGGGCGCACCGTGGTGCTGCTCGGATCGTCGGGCGTCGGCAAGTCGACGCTCGTGAATCGCCTGCTCGGGCGCGAGAGGCAGAGGACGCGCGAGGTGATCGAGTCGGCCGACCAGCGCGGGCGCCACACCACGACCCACCGCGAGCTGATCGAGCTGCCGGGCGGCGCGCTGCTGATCGACACGCCGGGTCTGCGCGAGCTGCAGCTCTGGTCCGACGGCGCGGGCCTGGAGGCGGCGTTCGACGACGTCAGCACCTTCGCGGACAGCTGCCGCTTCACCGACTGCGGCCACGGCAACGAGCCCGGCTGCGCGGTGCGCGCCGCGGTCGCGGACGACCGCCTCGACGCCGCGCGCCTCGACAGCTACCTCAAGCTGCACGCCGAGCTGCGCGCCCTCCAGATCCGCGAGGACCCGCTGAAGCGCCGCGCCGAGCGCGGCCGCCACCGGGCCGCCTTCAAGGCGCAGCGCCAGCCGAAACGGGGCTGACGCCCCCACGCCCTGCCGCAGCCACAGTACGATGGCTGCGATGCCCGTCCGCTACGACGCGGTGCTCCTGGTCTCGTTCGGCGGGCCGGAGGGGATGGACGACGTGATGCCCTTCCTCGCCAACGTCGTGCGCGGCCGCAACGTCCCGCCCGAGCGGCTGCAGCAGACCGCCGCGCACTACGCGCACTTCGGCGGCACGAGCCCGCTGCCCGCGCAGAGCCGGGCGCTCGTGGCGGCGCTCGAGCAGGAGCTCGCCGCGCACGGGCCGCGGCTGCCGGTCTACCTCGGCAACCGCAACTGGCACCCGTTCCTCGCCGACACGCTGCGGCAGATGGCGAAGGACGGCGTCGAGCGCGCGCTCGCGTTCTTCACGTCGGCCTACGGCTCGTACTCCGGCTGCCGGCAGTACCTCGAGAACATCGAGGCGGCGCGCGCCGAGGTGGGAGCGAGAGCACCCGCGGTCGACAAGCTGCGCGCGTTCTACAACCACCCCGGCTTCGTCGAGCCGCTCGTCGAGCTCGTGGGCGCGGCATTCGAGCGGATCGACGAGCCGCGCCGCGCCGCCGCCCGGCTCGTCTTCACGGCCCACAGCCTGCCCAAGGCGCTGGCCGCCGCGTCCCACTACGAGGCCGAGCTCGGCGAGACCGCGGGGCTCGTGGCCGAACGGCTCGGGCGCACCGGGTTCGCGCTCGTGTACCAGAGCCGCAGCGGCCCGCCGAGCCAGCCCTGGCTCGAGCCCGACATCGTCGAGCACTCTGCGCGGCGCTCGCGAGCGAGGGCGTGAAGGACGTCGTGGTCGCGCCGATCGGCTTCCTGTCCGACCACATGGAGGTCGTCTACGACCTCGACCTCGACGCTCGGGCGCGCGCGGTCGAGCTGGGGCTCAACCTGGTTCGCGCGGCGACCGTCGGCACGCACCCGCGCTTCGTGCGCATGATCCGCGAGCTCGTCGAAGAGCGCGTCCTGGGCAAGACGCTGCGGCCGTCGCTCGGGACGCGCGGCCCCGCTCCCGACGAGTGCGCGCCCGGCTGCTGCGTGGTCGCGAGACCCCGCGCGTGAGCGACGTCCTCTTCACGGGATTCCCGGGCTTCATCGGGATGCGGCTGCTGCCCCGCATTCTCGAGCGCCAGCCCCATGCCCGCGTCGCCTGCCTGGTGCAGGACAGGTTCGCGGCCGTGGCCCAGAGCTCGCTCGAGGCGCTCGAGGCCGCGCACCCGCACACGCGCGGCCGCCTCGAGCTCGTGCTGGGCGACATCACCCTGCCGGGCCTCGGCATCGAGGTGGCACGCGCCAAGGCGCTGCAGGCGTCGCTGCGGCAGGCGTGGCACCTCGCGGCGGTCTACGACCTCGCGGTCGCGCGCCCGCTCGCCCACCGCGTCAACGTCGAGGGAACGCGGAACCTGCTGGAGTTCGCCGGCGCTGCGGCGCATTTCGACCGCCTCCAGTACGTCTCGACGGCCTACGTCTCGGGCAAGGCGCGCGGAGTCTTCCGGGAGACCGAGCTCGACGTCGGCCAGGGCTTCAAGAACCACTACGAGGAGACGAAGTTCCTGGCGGAGGTCGAGGTCGTGCGCTCGAAGCTGCCCGCCACGATCTACAGGCCCGGGGTGGTGGTGGGGGACTCGCGAACCGGCGAGACCGCGAAGTTCGACGGCCCCTACGCCGTCCTGCGCATGATGGAGAAGCTGCCGTCTCCCGGCCTCTTCCCGCGCGTCGGAAGCGACGCCGGCACGGTCAACATCGTCCCGGTGGACTTCGTGGTGAGCGCGATGGTGGCGCTCGCGAGCGCTCCCGCGAGCCGCGGCCTGACGTACCACCTCTGCGACCCGCAGCCCCAGTCGCCGGCCGAGCTCACGCGGATGTTCGCGTCGGCCTTCGGCAGGCGCTTCCTGTTCGTGCCAGTGCCGCTCGTCCTGGCGCGCGCCAGCCTCTCGCCGCCGGTGGTCCAGCGCTTCTTCGGCATCACGACGCAGGCGCTCGAGTACTTCCACGACGCGGTGCGCCACGACACGACGCAAGCGAGCCGCGACCTCGGAGCGCTCGGCATCGAGTGCCCCCGGCTCGCCGACTACCTGTCCGAGCCTGATCGCCTTCTACCGCACCACCGGACGACGTGCGGCAGCAGGCATGAGCTACGGCTGATGCACGCTGAGCACGGCTCTACTGCCTCAGCAGCCGGTCCGGCGCCTGGCGGTCGATGAACTGCAGGTGCAGCCGCTCGATCGTGGGCTGGGCCTTGGAGACGCCGCGCACCTCGGCGCGCGTCGCGAAGCCGCCGCCGGCCTCCTGGAGCAGCACCACGTCGCCCTTCTGGAAGCTGAGTGTCGTCATCACGCGCGCGCCGCCGCGGCTGACGTTGTCGGCGACGGTCAGCTCCTCCTGCAGCACGGCGCCCCACTCGTCCACCAGCTGGATCGTGAAGTTCACGAAGACTTCCGTGCGCCCGCTGGAGCGGCGCTCGTTCGAGTCCCGCGTCGTCGGTCCGGTCGGGTGGAACTCGAGAGCGGGCGCCTCGGCGTTCGGCAGCACGGGCATGCCCGCGCGCCCCTTGGGAATCGTGGACGGCGCCGTCATCGCGGGAGGCGTGTAGCGCCCGGGTCCCGACTCGTCCGGATTCGGGACGGGGGGAGCCCCGCCGCCCGATCCGCCGACCAGGGTCTCGAGCGACGGGTTGTCCGGCAGCTGAGACGGCGAGATGGCCGGCATCCCGGTATAGGGGGTGTGTCCCTCACGCAGGCCCTTGGGCGCCGGAGCATTGACGAGCGAGTCGGAGGGGAGCAGGTAGCGCGCGGCCGGGCGCTCGCTGAATCCGCGGGGCGGCTGCTTGCCGAAGAACATGACCCCGATGCGCGGTTGGTCGCCGCGGCGCCTCACGCTCCTGACGAGCGAGTACACCCGATAGCTGGCGTCCATGAGGTCGTATTGCCGGAGCCGCTTGGGCAGCGCCAGGCTCAGGAGCAGCACCTGTCCGAGCTCCGCCTCGTGGCTGAGCTGGAAGCAGGCGCCGCCCTGCGACACGTCGATCGTGTTCGTCATCTCGTCCCAGGTGCTCGCGTCAGCCAGGAAGCCCTGTACGCGCAGAGGGATGGCTAGGCCGAGACGCGGGTTCTTGCGCCGCTCGGTCGGCATCGTTGGCCCGCGATTCTACCGCAGGAGCCCACAAGTTGTCGTAAGATAGGGCTTTGCGCGCGGCGCCGCCGGCCCAGGCGTTGCGCCTCGGGCACCCATGCAGAACTTCGTCGTCAGGAGCGTGACCGGCATCCTCGCGCGCATCGGCCGAACGGCCGACGCCGCCTTCCGCCACGCGGGGGAGATGACGCTGCTCGCGTATCGGAGTGGCGCGGGCGACGCTCACCGGCAAGGTGGCGATGCGCGACCTGCTGGCGCAGCTGCAGTCGGGCGGCGTCGGCAGCATCCCGCTGGTGTCCGTGACGGCCGCGCTCTCCGGCATCGTGACCTCGCAGCAGGGCGGCTACCAGTTCACGAGCTCGATCCCGCTCTACGTGCTGGGCAGCGTCGTCACCTCGGGCGTGATCCTCGAGCTCGGCCCGGTGATGACCTCGATCGTGGTGATCGGCCGCGTCGGCGCGCGCATCACGGCGGAGCTCGGCACGATGAAGGTGTCGGAGCAGATCGACGCGCTGCACTCGCTCGGCCGCGACCCCGTCGCGGTGCTCGCCGCGCCGCGCATCCTCGCCGGCATCATCGCGATGCCGATGCTGGTGGGCCTCGCCAACTTCGTCGGCGTGTTCGCCGGGATCGTGGCGGCGCGCTTCGCCGTCGGCCTCGGCCCCGAGTCCTTCCTGTTCGGCGCGCGGATGTTCTGGCACAGCTGGGACCTGCTGTACTCGATCGCGAAGGGCTTCGTGTTCGGCCTCGTGATCCCGCTGATCTCGGTGCACATGGGCTTCGGCACGCGCGGCGGTGCCGAGGGCGTCGGGCGCGCCACCACGAGTGCCGTCGTGATGATGATCATCACCGTGCTGGTGCTGGACGCCACCTTCCCGCCGCTGTTCCTGAACTGACGTGATCGAGTACATCGACGTCCACAAGGCGTTCGACGTGCCGGTGCTGAGCGGCGTCGATCTCACGATCGAGACGCGCGAGACGCTGTCGATCGTCGGGCCTTCCGGCACCGGCAAGAGCGTGCTGCTCAAGACCACGAACGGCCTGCTGGAGCCGGACAGCGGCGACGTGCGGATCGACGGCGTCTCGGTCTATCACTCCGAGCGCGACCAGATCGCCGAGATGCGGCGCAAGGTGGGCTACGTCTTCCAGTACGCCGCGCTCTTCGACTCGATGAACGTGTTCGAGAACGTCTGCACCGGCCTGCCGCGAGACGAGGAGAAGCGCGCGCGCTCGCCCGAGGTGCTGCGCAAGGTGTGCGAGGCGCTCGAGGACGTGAACCTCGACCCGGCGGTCGTGCTGAAGAAGCTGCCGTCCGAGCTCTCGGGCGGCATGCGCAAGCGCGTGGGGCTCGCGCGCGCGATCGTGGGCCGGCCCGAGATCCTGCTCTACGACGAGCCGGTCACCGGCCTCGATCCGATCAACACCGCCACGATCTCGCGCCTGATCCTCGAGATCCGCGAGCGCACCCCCGTCACTTCGATCGTGGTCACGCACGACATCGAGCAGGCCCTGGAGATCTCCGACCGGGTGGCCCTGCTGACCCACGGCAAGCTGCGCTTCATCGGCACGCCGGCCGAGTTCCGCGCGAGCAGCGACCCCGTGGTGCGCGCCTTCGCCGACCGCCAGGCGGCGGCGCAGGCCGCCCTCCAGCTCGTCGAGCGCGAGGACCGGGACGAGGAGAACGAGGAGGGGACGTGAGCACCGAGAAGCCGCTTCCGCCGCCGCCGCCGCCGCGCGGCCGGCACCGCGAGGTCTGGGTCGGCCTGTTCGTGGTGGCCGGCGTGCTCGCGACGGTCATCATCCTCGCCGTGATGACCGACGCGGCGCTCTTCCGCGGGCGCTACATCATCAACACCACGGTGCCGAACGCCTCCGGCATCCGCAAGGGCGACCCCGTGCTGATGCGGGGCGTCAACATCGGCCGCATCCTGAGCTTCACGATCCTGCAGCAGCAGGTCCAGATGCGGCTCGAGATCGAGGGCGAGTACCCGGTCCCCAAGGACTCGCGCGTCGAGATCAAGGCGAGCGGCCTGCTGGGCGGCATGGTGGCGGACGTGATCCCAGGCTCCTCGTCGCAGTCGGTCACCTGGGGCGACACGCTCCCGGGCGGCACCGGCGTCGGGCTCTTCGACAAGATGGACGCGCTCGCGGGCGAAGCGGACAAGGTCGCCAAACGCGTGCAGGGCCTGCTGTCGGACGACATGGTGAAGGACTGCAGGGCAGCGCCAGGGGGACGCGCGAGTCGCTCGAGAGCTTGCAGGCGATCCTGAAGGAGCAGCGCGGCGAGCTGCGCGCGATCTCGGCCAGCCTCAAGCGTTCGTCCGAGGGACTCGAGAAGGTGACGACGGGCCCCGAGCTCGAGCGCACCACGAAGCGCATCGACGAGCTGGTCGGCAAGCTCGACGGCACGGCCGCGACCTTCGACAGCTCGGCGAAGTCGCTCGACTCGATCCTCGCGCGCATGGAGCGCGGCGAAGGCACGCTCGGCAAGCTCAGCAAGGACGAGACGCTCTACAAGAACGCGGCCGAGGCGACCGAGAACCTCAACAAGGCGACGGTCGAGCTCAACAAGCTGCTCGTCGACTTCCAGGCGCACCCGCGGAAATACATCAACCTGAAAGTGTTCTGATCCTTCTGTGCGTCGCCCGTGCGCTCGGCAAGGCCAGCTGGAAGAAAAGATCAAGGCGCTGCTTTCGCGCGGCATCGCGATGACGAGTGCCGTATCCAAAAAACAACGTTTCAAAAAGAACTTGTACGCCAAGTCCTGAAGCGTTACGCTAAGCTTGCATTGAGCGGTTTCCGCGTCGCATCGCGACCCCCTCGACCCCGCCGCAACCCACCGCTTCCAACGTTCGCCTCGACTCCCGGTCCAAGACGCGCCCGCCGTCCGTCCCACCCGGCAAGGCCAGCGAGGAAAGATGAAGAAGCTCTTCGTGATCGACACCAACGTCGTCCTCTTCGATCACACCTGCATCTATACCTTCCACGAGCACGACGTCGCGCTCTCGGTCGTCGTGCTGGAGGAGCTCGACCGCTTCAAGCGCGGTAACGACCTCATCAATCTCGAGGCGCGCCAGTTCATTCGCGAGCTCGACACGCTCGCCGACAGCCGATCGCTCTCCGAGGGGCTGCCGCTCGGGGAAGGCCGCGGCCGCCTGTTCCTGGAGGTGGGCGAGCCGGCCAGCTCGAAGGTGAGCCGGGCGTTCGCGCTCAGCAAGCCGGACCACCGGATCCTGGCGCTCGCCGAGGAGCTGCGCGAGCGGCGCAAGGACCGCGACGTGATCCTGGTCAGCAAGGACGTCAACCTGCGGATCAAGGCGAAGTCGCTCGGGCTCGCAGCCGAGGACTACGCGACCGGCAAGGTGAGGAACGTCGAGCGGCTCTATCCGGGCACGGCCTGCTGGGAGGGGCTGTCGGGCGAGGTGATCACGCGCTTCCACAACGAGCCGCACGCGGTGCCGCTCGCCGAGTTCAAGGGCCGCGAGGCGCTCTTGCCGAACCAGTACCTCGTGATGCGCAACGGCAGCCTGAGCGCGCTCGCGCACCACAACCGCGCCGCGGGAACGCTCGAGCGCGTCACCAAGCGCATGGCCTACGGCGTCGAGCCGCGCAACGCCGAGCAGATCTTCGCGCTCGACGCGCTGCTGCGGCCCGAGGTCCAGCTGCTGACGATGACCGGCCGCGCCGGCACCGGCAAGACGCTGCTGGCGCTCGCCGCCGCGCTCGAGCAGCGCCGGCTCTACCACCAGATCTACCTGGCGCGCCCGATGGTGCCGCTCGGCAACCGCGACATCGGCTTCCTGCCGGGCGACGTCAAGAGCAAGCTCGACCCCTACATGCAGCCGCTCTGGGACAACATCTCGGTGATCCGGCACCGGCTGTCGCCCGAGAGCCGCGAGCACAAGGCGCTCGCGGAGATGATCGAGCACGAGAAGATCATGGTCGCGCCGCTCGCCTACATCCGCGGCCGCTCGCTCGACCACGTCTTCTTCATCGTGGACGAGGCCCAGAACCTGACGCCGCACGAGGTGAAGACGATCATCACGCGCGCCGGCGAGGGCTCGAAGGTCGTCTTCACCGGCGACATCCACCAGATCGACACGCCCTACCTCGACAGCCAGTCGAACGGGCTCACCTTCCTGGTCGACCGCATGAAGGACCAGGAGCTCTTCGCGCACGTGAACCTGGTGAAGGGCGAGCGCAGCCCGCTCGCCGAGCTGGCCAGCAACCTGCTCTAAGGGGGACGCTGCGTCGCGTCCCCCTCAGCCCCCGCCGCTCGCCCGAGTGAACTCGGCTCGATCGCGCCGTCCAGTTGCGGCCTCTCGAGCCGTCGAGAAAGCGGCGATGGCGCTCCAGTAGGCTTCGCCGCCGACCAGGTACGTGTCGTTGTGGCTCGCGCCGGGGATCGCGAAGAAGCGCTTCGGCTCGGGAGCGGCCTCGAAGACGCGCCTTCCCTGCGCGAAGGGCACCACGTCGTCCCGATCCCCGTGCAGGACCAGGAGCGGCATCCGCAGCCGGGGCACCTTCGCGAGGTTGTCGTAGCGCGTCCGCACCAGCGGCCAGATCGGCAGGAACGGGTAGACGGCGCGCGCCATGTCGGGGATCGACGTGAACGGCGACTCGAGCACGAGCGCCCGCGCCGGGGCGTCGAGCGCGAGCTCGCAGGGCGACGGCCGAGCCCAGCGACTCGCCGAAGATCACGATCCGCTCCTCGCCTTGCCCGTGCTCGCGCAGCCAGCGGTACGCGGCCCGCGCGTCGCGGTAGGTCCCCGGCTCGTCGGGGCTGCCCTCGCTCTGCCCGTAGCCGCGGTAGTCGAAGAGCAGCACGTCGAGGCGGAGCCGCGACTGCATCAGCAGCGCGCGGTCGAGCCGGTGCGAGATGTTGCCGGCGTTGCCGTGGCAGACGAGGACGCTGCCGCGCGAGTCCTTCACGGGCAGGAACCAGCCGTGCAGGCGCACGCCGTCCTCCGCCCGCAGCGACAGCTCCTGGTGGGCGAGCCCCAGCCCCGCGGGCGTCGCCTCGTGGGCCGACATCGGGAAGTAGATCAGGCGTTTCTCGAAGAGCAAGAGCAGCGCTCCCACCACGGCGAGCAGGACCAGCAGCCGCAGGACGGCGCGCGCGACCGCTTTCGGGCTCAACGGCTGTCGCCCCGCCTAAGGGGTCTTCGGACGCGTGACCGTGACGCTCTCGGCCACCTCGACCGTGAGGTTGGCGCGCGAGGGGAGCGTGACCTCGCGGCCGTCGTCGGTGGTGATGACCGCCACGCCGGCCCCGCCGCCGACCACGGCGCCGCCGAGCGCGCCGCCCTTGCCGCCGATCAGTCCGCCCACCACGGCGCCCGCCGCCGCGAGGCCGCCGACGATGCCCACGTCCTTCTTCTTCGTGGAGGGTGCCCGCAGCACGAGCGGGCGCGTCTTGAGCGACACGCGGCCGCCGTCCGGCAGCTGCACCGACTCGACCTCCAGGGTCATGTGCCCGCGCCCCTCCGCGTCCTTGGCCGGGGCCGCCTCGGTGACGCTGCCCTGGAAGCGGACGCCGGCCGGCACCGTCTCGATCCCCTCGATCCTCACCGGGCTCGTGGACTCCGCGTTGAAGGCGTCGCCCGCGCGAGCCGTCTCGGAGCTGAGCGGCGCCTCGAGCGCGAGCCGGAGCCGCGTTCCCGGCGGCACGGTGACGACCAGCTGGGCCTCGCGTCCCATCACGCGGCCCACGATCCCGGGCGTCTCCTCCCGCACCAGCCCGCCGCCCTCCCCGGCCAGCCGCGACGCCTGGCCGATGTTCCCGATCGCGCCCGAGGCCAGCAGGGCTGCCGCCAGGGCGATCAGCACCCCGAGCGCCACGCGATGGTTCGTACCGAGCCGGCGAGCGACGGGTCGAGGCGCGGAGACGGCGGTGGCGGGCTGCGGTTTCGCGGACGAAAGGGGCGGCAGCGCTCGCCCCGCGGTCGGCGGCGAGACGACCGTGGTGTGGCCGGCCGTGCGGAGCGCCTCGACGAGCTCCTTGCCCGAGGCATAGCGCGCGGCCGGGTCCTTGGCGACCGCGCGCTTCAGGACCGAGCCGATCTCGGCCGGGAGCCCCGCGGCCGCGAGGTCCACCGGGTGCGGCTCCTCGGTCAGTATCTTCACGAGGATCACGGAGACGCTCTCGCCCTGGAACGGCTTGGCGCCGGTCAGGCACTCGTAGAGCACGCAGCCGAGCGAGAAGAGGTCGGAGCGCCCGTCGACCCTCTGGCCCTTCGCCTGCTCGGGCGACATGTAGTTCGGCGTGCCCATGATCGAGCCGGTGCTGGTGAGGTTCGCGCCCGTTTCGAGCTTGGCGATGCCGAAGTCCATCACCTTCAGCTGGCCGCCGGGCTCGATCATGATGTTCGCCGGCTTGACGTCGCGGTGGACGACACCGTTCGCGTGCGCGTGGTCGAGCGCCGCCGCGACCTGCGCGACGAGCCCGATCGTCTCGCCGAGCGGCAGGCGGCCGCGCTCCGCGAGCAGCGCCTGCAGCGTCCGGCCCTCGACCAGCTCCATCACGATGAAGCTCATCGCCGGCGTCTGCACGATGTCGTGCGTGATCACGATGTTCGGGTGCCGCAGCCGGGCCGCGACCTGCGCCTCGCGGGAGAAGCGCTGCTTGACGTCCGCGAGCGCCGCCGGCTCGACGAACGCGTCGAGCTTGATCCGCTTCACGGCCACGTCGCGGCCGAGCACGCTGTCGCGGGCGCGGTAGACCTCGCCGAAGGCGCCCGCGCCGAGCCGCGCCACGATGCGATAGCGCTCGCCGAGCAGCCCCGCGAGCGTCTGGCTTCCCGGCGCGCTCCCGGCGTCGGGGAGCTGGAGCTCCGTCAGCTCGTCGGGTTCGGGGTCCGGCTGATTGCTCGACCCGGCCACGAACACCACCTCCCTCGACCGTCCGAATCGAGGGTAAGCGGCACGTCCCGGCTCGTCAACGCGAGGCGCTGCGCCCGGGGCCCGGGCGAGCCCGGATGGTACGATCACGGCTTGAGACGGCTGCTCGCCCTCGCCCCGCTGGCGGCGCTCGCGGCCTGCGAGCCCGCGGCACGCCACCTGGCGGGCGGCCCGGCCGGAGCCGATGGCGCGAGTGCCCTCGTGCGGGCGGTCGCGGAGCGCTTCGGGCCCCAGGACCGCGAGCCCGAGTTCGAGGCGCTGCGGCCGAAGCTGGCGCGGGCCGCGCTCGTGCCGTCGTTGGCCTTCGACGACTTCTCCGCCTGGAAGCGCAGCGAAGGCGCGTGGCGCGCCGTCGAGTTCGCGGGCGTTCCGACGCCCGCGGGCTTCCGCCTCGGCGTGCGGGCCGAGGCTTCCGACCCCGTCACCGCGGGCCAGTATCGCGGCCGGATCCGGCTCGAGCGGATCGCGAGCGGCCGCTTCGAGTGGACGGTGCGGGAGGAGCTGGCGGTCGGAGGCGTGCGTCCCGCGGAGCTCGCCTCGGCGCTCGACGCCCTCTTCCACGGCGCCGAGGCCACCGACGAGGCGAAGGCGCGCGCCGCGATCGCCGCCGCCTTTCCGCGCGCGTCGGCGACGCTCGGCCTGGCGCTCCGCCTGGAAACGCTCGAGGTCGCCAGGGACGCGCAGGGCGCCACGAGCCTGCGCGTGGCGCTGCGGCTCCAGCCCGCGGGGCTGAAGGCGACGGCCCCGCGCTACGCCACTTTCCTGGAGAAGTACCTGACGCCGATCAAGTCGCGCGTGGTCGTCGCCGACGCCGCGGGCGCCACGCTGGTGGACGCTCGAGGGCGAGAACAACCTGTGGACGCTGCGGCTGCGCGTGCGCGGCGGCAGCCTGGTGCCGCTCGAGGGGGACGCCGAGCGCCGGATCCCGGAACGGCTGCAGGCGACGATGGACTACGCGACGCGCATGGGGCGCTTCAGCATCGCCGAGAAGGGCCTGCTCGCCGAGGTCGCGCTCACGCGCACGCCGGCCGAGAAGGGATTCCTCGCCCGCTTCCAGAAGAAGCCGGACTGGGACCTGCCGTTCCTGGTCGAGCCCTTTCTGGGCGGGCCGCTCAGCTACCCGTTCGAGGGGCCGGGATCGGAGGCCGGCTGGGCGGCGCGCGAGACGCCGTCGGGCACGCGGATCGTGCGCGACTACCGCGTGCGCGTCGGCGAGAACTGGGTGCTGCGCTGGCTCGGGGGGATGACGGACCGCGCGCTCTCGGAGTTCCGCACGGGCGCCGAGCGCGAGGCCGACCGCTACCACGGCGAGTGCCTGCTCGCGATCCGCGACGACCTCGTCGAGCTGCTGCGAGCGCCGGTGCGCGCTCAGTCTCCGTCGATCATGTTGCCGAGGCCGCCGACCACGTCGAGCACCGAGCCCTCGCCCTTGCGGCCGCGGCCGACGCCGGGAATCGCCTTGGCGATGCGGTCGGCCAGGCGGCTGAGCGGGAGCGACTGCAGCCAGACGTGGCCGGGTCCGGTGAGCGTCGCGAAGAAGAGGCCTTCGCCGCCGAAGAGCGCCGTCTTGACGCCGCTCACGAGCTGCACGTCGTAGTTCACCGAGGGCTGGAGGGCCACCAGGCACCCGGTGTCGACGCGCAGCGTCTCGCCGGCGCCCGAGCTGCAGCTCGGTCAGCATGCCGCCGGCGTGCACGAAGGCCCAGCCGTCTCCCTGCAGGCGCTGCATGATGAAGCCCTCGCCGCCGAACAGGCCCACGCCGATCTTCTTCTGGAACGCGATGCCGATCGAGATGCCCTTCGCGGCGCACAGGAAGGAGTCCTTCTGGCAGATCAGCTCGCCGCCGAGCTGCTTCATGTCCATCGCCAGGATCCGGCCCGGGAAGGGGGCGGCGAAGGCGACCTTCTCCTTGCGGCCGCCCTGGGCCGTGAACACCGTCATGAAGAGACTCTCGCCGGTCAGGATGCGCTTGCCCGCTCCGAGCAGGGCGCCCATCAGGCCCTTTGCCTGCGTCCCGCTGCCGTCGCCGAAGATCGTCTCCATCTGGATGCCCTGCGTCATGTACATGAGCGCGCCGGCCTCGGCCACGACGCTCTCGTTCGGATCCAGCTCGACGACGACGAACTGCAGGTCCTCGCCCACGATCTCGTAGTCGATCTCGTGCGCGCGCGGCCCGGAGGGCCGGCCCGACGCAGCCGGGACCGGCGGCGGCGCGCTCGCCGGCAGGTGGCTCCTGAACCTGTCCACCTGCCGCAGCGGCGTCCAGTTGTCCATTCCGGTCGTGAACACGAGCGTCGTGCCGTCGGCGCTGCCGCTCTTGATCGCGTTCACCACGTCCTGCTCGTTGACGGGGCCGACCTGCTGGCCGCCGACGGCCATGTACCACTGCGCTTCGGACATGTTCTCTCGTTCTCCTCTCGCGGCTTCGGGCTAGCGTCCCTGCGCGGCGTCGATGCGGGCGGCCGCCTCGCTCTCGAGCCGCGCGACGCTCGCGGGATCGAGGCCGAGGCGGTTCGCGAGCTGCGCCAGGTAGATCCGCTCGCCGCCCGTCACGTTCTCGTCGGCGCGCACGATCACGAAGGCGAGCGTGTAGAGCTGCTGCTGGAGCTCGGGGTCGCTCACCCCGGCGACCAGCTCGCCGAGCGGCCGCGGCGCCTCGAGCTCCTGCTGCACCAGCGCCTCGGCGCCGACCTCGCGCGCCTCCTTCAGGATGCGCTCGCGCTCGGCGGGACCGAGCTCGCCGTCGGCCCGCGCGGCCGAGATCATGATCCGCAGCAGCCGGGCGACCGGGGCGGGCACGCCGGCTTCGTCGGCCTCGGGAGCGGCGGAAGCGGCGGGCGGGGGCGGAGCGACCGGGACGGGCGGGCTCGACGCGGGCGCCGTGCTGCCGCCGGCCGCAGCCGCCTGCTGTCCCTGCCAGGTCTCGAAGAGACCCCAGGCGACGCCGGCGGCAGCCAGCAGCGTCCTGGCGTTGACGAGCCCGCTGCCGTGCACGGCACGCGAGGTGCGCGTCCAAGACTTCCTGCGCCCGCTGAGCGCGCCGCGGACGATGCCGTTGATGATGTCCTCGGCGTCGAGCACGAGCCCCCTTCGCTCTCCTTCGCTATCAGGAGGAACGTAGCACAGGCCGCGATCGTTCCGCCCGCCGGCCTTCGCTGCCCGCCGAGCCTCTCGGTTGTCCGAGCCGGTTGAGCACGACGAGCGTGAAGTCGTCCTCGTAGCCCACGCGGCCCGAGAAGGAGCGCGTGGCGGCGATCACGGCGTCGAGCGCCTCGCTCGCCGGCCGGCCCCTGGCGCCGCGCACGGCGGCCTCCAGCCGCTCGACCCCGAACTCCGCGTCGCCCACGTCCGCCGGCTCGACGACGCCGTCGGTGTAGAGCACGAGGCCGTCGCCCGGCTCGAGCGTGACGAGGCCGGCCTCGAAGTGCTCGCCGGCCGTGAGGCCGAGCGCCGGGCCGCCGAGGCGGAGCGTCTCGCGCGAGCCGTCGCAGCGCAGCAGCAGCGGGGGATTGTGGCCGCAGTTCACGTAGCGGAGCGCGCCGCTCGCGGCGTCGAGCACGCAGCAGACGGCCGTCACGAAGCGGGCGGCGTCGCGGAACTCCAGCACCGCGGCGTTGAGCTCGCCGGCGAGGGCGCGCAGGTCGCCGTGGCGGCGGATCTCGGTGCGCAGCGCCGCGCGGAAGGACGCCATCAGCAGCGCCGCGGGCACGCCCTTGCCGGAGACGTCGGCCACGACCAGCGCGAGCCGGTCGGAGTCGAGCGGCACGTAGTCGTAGTAGTCGCCGCCGATCGCGTGGGTCGGCAGGTTCACGGCGGCGACGTCGTAGCCCGCGAGGCGCGGCGGCCCTCCGGGCAGGAGCCCCGCCTGCACGTCGCGCGCGACGCTCAGCTGGTCCTCGAGCCGCTGCTTCTCGAGCACCTGGCGGTGGAGCAGGGCCTTCTCGATCGAGAGCGCGGCGGCGCTCGCGAAGAACTGCAAGAGCTCCGCGTCGGCCTCGGAGAAGGCCGCGAGCGCGTCGCTCTCGACGTTCAGGCAGCCGATCACACCCGCCTCGCTCACGATCGGCACCGCCAGCTCGGAGAGCGTGCCGACGCGTCCCGCGATGTAGCGCGGGTCCCGGCGCACGTCGGGCACGTTCAGCGTCTCGCCGGTGCGGATCACGTGGCCGATGATGCCGCGGCCGGAGCGCAGCATCGGGTCCTCCGCGAGCGGCTTGTCGAACCCGAGCTGCACCATGCCGGCGATCAGGTTGCCGTCCGCCCGCAGCGGGACCGCCCGGTTCAGCACGAAGACGCCGGCCGCGTCGTAGGCGATCGCCGAGCGCAGCGCCTGCAGCAGGTCGTCGAGCACCGCCCCGAGGTCGAGCGTGCGGCTGATCCGCTGCGACAGCTCGACGAGCAGCCGGTACTTCCGCTCGGCCGTGAGCGCCATCCGACTAGCTTACAGGGGGTCAGGTCTTGAATTGACGCATCCCGCCCTCAGCGCCCGCGCGTGTACTTCTCCGTCCAGCGCAGGATCCACTCCTGGCAGGTGCGCAGCAGCTTCGGCTCGCGCGGGCCGTGCGGCTGGCGCGGCAGGACCAGGAAGTCGGTCGGCACCCCGCGGGCGCGCAGCGCGGCGTAGAACTCGTAGCCCTGGCTGATCGGAACGCGGTCGTCCTTGTCGCCGTGGACGACCAGGCTCGGCGTCTTGACGTTGCCGGCGTGGAAGAGCGCCGAGTGCTCGACGTAGGCCGTCGCGTCCTCCCACGGCCACTTGCGGAAGTACGAGCGGGAGAAGTCGGGGATGTCGGTCGTGCCCGTGAACGACGCCAGGTTCGTCACGGCGGCGCCGACGATCGCGGCCTTGAAGCGGTCGGTCTTGGTGACGATGGTCGAGGTCATGAAGCCGCCGTACGACCAGCCGCTCACCGCGAGGTGGTCGGGGTCCGCGATCCCGCGCTCGACGAGCGCGTCCACGCCCTTCATCACGTCCTCGAAGTCCTTGACGCCCCAGTCGCCCACGTTCGCCGAGCGGAAGGCCTCGCCGTAGCCCCCGCTGCCGCGCGGGTTCGGGAAGAAGACCGCGTAGCCCGCCTGCGCGAAGAGCGGCCAGCCCCAGAGGCGCGCGGCCGGCGTGAAGCTGTTCGAGTGCGTTCCCGCGGGTCCGCCGTGGACGTTCAGCATCAGCGGCACTCGCTGGCCCTTCGCATAGCCCGTCGGGTAGACCAGCAGGCCCTCCATGTCCTGGCCGAGGGCGCCCTTCCAGGTGACGATCTCCTTCGGGAACGACTGGAAGTCCCGCGTCTCTGGGTTCGTATCGGTGAGGCGCTTCGGAGCGGGCGAAGCGGCGGGCCCGCGCGGTCGCGCGCCCTTGCCGGCCGCCGCGCCGTGGAGCGACAGCATCCACACCTCGCGCGGCGAGGCCGAGTCCTCGCGCAGGAAGGCGAGCGTCTCGCCCTTGGCGTCGATCGAAGGGCGGTTGTCGAGCGCCGGTCCGCTCGTGAGCGCGGTGAGCTGCCCGTCGAGCGTCGTCTTGTAGATGCGGCCGGCCGTGCGCCAGCTCACCGGGAACAGCAGGGCCGTGCTGTCGGGCGTCCACGTCGGGCGCGAGCCGAAGAGGCCGCCGATCGACTCGTCGAGCGTCGTCGTGAGGGTACGCGGCGTACCTCCGCCCGCAGGCACCACGCAGACGAAGCTGTTCGTGTACCACTCCTCGTCGCGGCCCGCCTGCGAGACGAAGGCGATCCACTTGCCGTCGGGCGACCAGGCCGGCTCGGCGTCGAGGCCCTTCTGCGCCACGAGCTTCGTGGGCTCGCCGCCCGCCGCGGGCACGACGTAGAGGTCCGAGCGGAAGCTGTCCGGGATGAGAGGCGTCGGTTGCGCCGCGTAGGCCACCTGCCTGCCGTCGGGCGAGAGGGTGAGCGCGCTCACGTGCGTCTCGCCCCGCGTGAGCTGCGTCGCCTTGCGCGAGGCGACGTCGATCACCCACAGGCGGTTCCAGGGGTAGTTGTCGGACGGCGTCCAGGCGTCGTCCTTCTCCTTCTCGCGCTTGCGCCGCGCCTCGCTCTTCGGCTCGCGCGCCAGGAAGCCGATCGTCTTGCCGTCGGCCGACCACTCGAAGGCCGAGACGGCACCGGGCGCCGAGGTCAGCGGCTCGGCCTCGCCGCCGTCGGGACGGATCAGCCAGAGCTGGCGCTTGGCGTCGGCCGCCTCGTCGCCCGTCGCCCCCGGCCGCGGGCGCTCGGACAGGAACGCCAGGTAGCGGCCGTCGGGCGACCAGCGCGGCGTGTCGTCGTTCACGGGAGAGGCGGCGAGCGCGCGCGCCTCGCCGCCGGCGGTCGACACCAGCCAGACGTCGGTCTGGTAGGCGTCCTTCTCGGCGTTCAGCGACTCGACGACGTAGGCGACCATCCGACCGTCGGGCGACACGTTCGGGTCGGTCACGACCTTGAGCGCCAGGATGTCGTCGGTCGTCCAGGGGCGGTCGCCGGCCGCTGACGGCACGGCCGCGAGTGCGGCGAGCGCGAGCGCGGGTAGCCAACGACGAGTGCTCATGGAACCTCCGAAGCGAGTCGGATTCTAGCTTCAGCCGCATACTCTGGGGTGGCTCGCCATGCGGATCCTGCACGTCGCCGATCGCCTGCCCGGTCGCGGGGGGGCCTACACCTGGATGCACGGCATCCTGGACGGGCTCGACGGCCACCACGAGCAGACGCTCGTCGTGGGCGAGGTCCCCGCGGACGCGGAGTCGCTCCGGCTGCCGGCGCGCCTGGTCGTGCGCGAGGGGCTCGAGTCGCGCACGCCGGCGCCGGTGGAGCTCGACGAGCTCGTCGCGCAGGTGAGGCCGGACGCGGTTCACCTCCACAACGTCATGAACCCGGTCGTGCTGGAATGGGCGGCCGCGCGGCCGGGCCGGCTGCTGACGGTGCAGGACCATCGCTACTTCTGCCCCACGCGCGGGAAGTGGACGCTCGACGGCCAGGTGTGCATGCGCGCGATGTCGCGCGAGGTCTGCACCACGTGCTTCGAGGACCAGGCGTACTTCGGCGAGGTGCTGGGGCTCACCGAGCGGCGGCTCGCGGCCGTGCGAAGGCTGCCGGTCACCGTGCTGTCGCGCTACATGCGCGATGAGCTCGTCGCGGCAGGCGTGCCGGCGTCGTCCGTCCACGTCGTGCCGCCGTTCGTCCACGACCTCGACCTCTCGGCCCGCGCGGACGGGCCTCCCTGCGTGCTCTTCGTCGGCCGGCTCGCGGAGTCGAAGGGCGTTCGCGACGCGGTCAAGGCCTGGCGTCGGTCCGGGGTGCCGCTGCCGCTCGTGCTCGCGGGCACGGGGCCGCTCCGCGCGGAGCTCGAGGCCGAGGCGGCGCAGGCGAAGGGGCCGCCGCTCGAGGTGCTCGGCTGGGTCGAGCGCGACCGGCTGGCCGCCCTCTATCAGCGCGCCGGAGCCCTGATCTTTCCTTCACGCTGGCAGGAGCCGTTCGGCATGGTCGGCATCGAGGCCCTGAGCTTCGGCGTGCCGGTCGTCGCCTGGGAGTCCGGAGCGGTGCACGAGTGGCACCCGGGGCCCGGGCTCGTGCACTGGGGGGACGTGGGGGCGCTCGCGCGAGCGCTCGCCAAGTACGTGGGGAGGCGGCTCCTGCTCCTGCCGCGCTACGAACGGGACGAGGCTATCGGGAGGCTGACGGTCTTGTACGGACGGCTGGCGCGACGCTGAACGACGGACAAGCTTACGGACGAGCGACGAGCGTTCGGGGGGCTGATCGCCCCCCGAACCCCCCATGGCGGCCCTATGACTTCGGCGCCTCCATCTTGGTGGCGGCGATCCACTTCTTGCCGTCCTTCTCGCTGACCGCGCCGGTCACCGTCGCGGGCTTCTCGCCCTTGCAGGTGTGGCCGAAGGCCTTCGCCACGTCGTTCTTCTCGACGTAGTACTCGGTCGCCTTGCCGGCGGCGTCCGTGGTGATCAGGACGTCCTGGCACTTGTCCTGGCCCGCCTTCTTCAGCGAGCACTTGGCGCACATCACCTTGCCCGTCACCGTTTCGTCCGCGACGGCCGGGGCCACGAAGCCCACCACGAGAGCGAGCGCCACGGCGAGCTTTGCGATCGTCTTCATCACGATTCCTCCTCGGTTGCGGGGGTCGACGGGCTTGCTGGCCCGCACCCCTACTCTATCGGAAAGCGGGGCGGTCTTGTCTAGCGGGGAGCGGCCAGCCGAGGCGGCTCGCGCACGTACAGGATTCCGGATGCCGAGAGCAGGGCTCTCTCGTCCTCCGCCCCCACGTCGTCCCGCACGACGAGCGTGAAGGGATCGCCGAAGAACATGCTGCCGTTCACCGCGTCGAGCGCGGCGTTCGCGCGGACGTAGGTGCCGGCCTGCGCCTTGTCGGCGACGACGGTGAAGCGCATGCCGTCGAGCGCGACGAGGCGCACCTCCGCCATCTTCTTCACCTTGGTGGTGAAGCGGCGCGCCAGCCGCACCCGTCGATTGCGGATCCTCCGCCACACCAGCAGTCCGCCGATCACGGTGAACACCAGCCCGGGACCGATGCCGTCCTCCGAGCGGTCCCCCGAGCGGCCGAAGAAGAAGGAGAGCGCGACGGCAAGCACCACCACCGCGATCGCGGCCGGCAGCAGCCACTCGCCGAGCGTCCGGTCCTGGAGCGCGCGCCAGCGCTCCTGCAGCCGCAGGGCGAGCGGCGCCTTGCTCGAGATGCCGCTCTCGACCTCGCGCTGCACCATCTTGAGGTCGGCGGCGAGGTCCTTGGCGTCGGGGTAGCGATCGGCGGCGCGCTTCCTGAGGCAGCGCGTGACGACGCGCTGCAGCGAAGGCGGCAGGTTCGGCCGCATGGCCGTCATCGGCCGCGTCTCCTCGAAGGCGATCGCGTGGAGCGTGTCGAGCGGGTTCGAGCCCGAGAACGGGAGCTGGCCGGTCACCATCTCGTAGATCACGATCCCGAGCGAGAAGATGTCGCTGCGGCTGTCGACCGCCTGGCCGCGCGCCTGCTCCGGGCTCATGTAGCGCAGCGTCCCGAGCACGAAGCCGGCCTGGGTCTTGGCGATCGTCTCCATGTGGGAGATGCCGTCGGGCGCGCCGTCCTTCGGCGCCTCGAACAGCTTTGCGAGGCCGAAGTCGAGGATCTTGGCGTGGCCGTCCGGGGTCACGATCACGTTCTCGGGCTTGATGTCGCGGTGCACGATGCCCGCCTCGTGGGCCTTCTGCAGGCCGCCCGCCACCTGGATCGCGATCTCGATCGCGCCGAGCAGGTCGAGCTCGCGCGCCTGGATCAAGGCCTTCACCGTCTTGCCCTGGACGAGCTCCATCGCGATGAAGAAGCCCTCCGGCCCTTCGCCGACGTCGTAGATCTGGGCGATCGCGGGGTGAGAGACGGCGGCCGCGGCCTTGGCCTCCTGCTTGAAGCGCGTCTTGCGGTCCTCGTCTCCCGTCAGCTCGGGGGGCAGGACCTTGAGCGCGACCGAACGGCCGAGGCGGGTGTCGCGGGCGCGGTAGACGACGCCCATGCCGCCCTTGCCGAGCTGCTCCTCGATCTCGTAGTGCTCGAACTTCTGGCCGATCATTCGCTTGAGGATGGTAGCAGAGCCCACACGCGTCCCTTGCCGCTCTGAACGCACCAGGCGTTACGCTAGGATCGTTCCAAAAAAGTCGATGAAAGGCTGAGGAAACCCTGGATGTCCCCTGGGACTTCCAGGGCTTTTGTCACCAGATTAGCGCGCGAGGTCGCTGAGTATGAGCGGCCGGTCGGCTCCGCGAAGCGCCGACCTGGCGAGGAGGAGCCGTGGGAAAGCGTTCGGTCGCAGCAGCCGCGATGAGCCTCGGGCTCCTGTTTCCGGCGGCCCTGCAGGCGCAGGCCCAGGCGCGGTTCATCACGGTCGACCAGGGGCCGGACGAGCTGGCCGCCGACCTCGTCCTGGCCGGCCAACTCGGGAGTTCGCTGGTCACCCCTCCCGAGAAGGAAGGGTACAAGGTCGTGATCGACGACCTGGTCGCCGACAATCGGGCTGGAGGGGACGGTCGCGCGCGTCACGCCGTACGCCTTCGTGGTCGCCGAGATGCTCGGGGCGCAGATGGACCTGATCGCCACGTGCCGCAGCCGGGCGAGCGGCACCACGACCTACGGAGCCTACCTGGTCGTGCGACGCTCGGACGTCCCCTCCCAGGGCAAGGACGCGCCTCCGCTCGCGCAGGTGAAGGAATTCCTGCAGCGACGAAGCGCGCAGGGCTCGCCCGCGAAGTTCGTCTATCACGACAGGTTCAGCACCTCGAGCTACTTCCTTCCGTCGCTCTACTTCCGCCGCCAGAGAGTCTTCGCCGGCAAGCCCGACGACACGGAAAAGGACGTCTCCGCGATCAAGGTCGAGCATCTCGAGGAGAGCTCCTCGTCGGACCTCGTCACGGCCGTCGCCGAGAACAGGGCCGACGTGGCGTCGGTGTGGGACGGCACGCGATCGAAGTTCGTGGCGGCTGGCGGCTCGCCGCTCGGCGTCGACCGCGAGCAAGGTCTGGTTCATACGACTTCAGGCCAACCTGCCCGACGACCTGCTCGTGGCGACGCGCAAGGCGCACGCCGTCGCGGAGGCGATCCGGGGCAAGCTGGCGGCGCAGGACGGCAAGACCTCCTATCCGACGGGCTCGGACGTGCAGGGCTGGGTGCTGTGGTCCAACAACGAGGCGGAGGACGCCCGCACGGCGCTCTCCGAGCTGCGGCGCCAGGCGGCGGCGTTGACGCAGCCGGTGGTGGTCGACGTGCGTCCCACGAGCGCCGCTCCTGCGTCCGCGGACGAAGTCGAGGCGGTGCGACAGGCGGTGCGCCTGGCCGGGACCGAGCTCGTCGCAAAGTGCGAGTCCTCCGACTTCAAGAAGGTCGACATCGTGTGGGAGCTCGCGCGAACCCACGACGGTGCCGTCCGGATGACGGTCCGCTACGACCACTTCCGCTACACCCCGACCGGGGAGGACGTCACCCAGGAGTTCAACATCAGCTTCACGGGCCTGCACGGACCTGACGCGCCGCGTGAGCCTGCTGATCACGTCCCGCATGCATCGCATCCGGCCCGTGTGGCTCTACTGGGACACGGCTCCCACCGTGATCCGGGACGTGGCCTTCGACTCGACGACACGCCTTCCGTTCCAGGAGATCCTCTGGAAGAACCCGCGACGCAACGACTACACGGTCCTGGAGCACAAGGTCGCGCAGCTCGAGAATTCCGACTTCAACAAGCTCGAGCTGGCCAAGGCCTCCTTCACCGACCTGGCCTTCGACCCCATGGCCCGGCGCGCGTTCCGCGTGCTGCTCGTCCGGCCGAACCGCGAGCGCCCGCTGTTCCGGGCGCTGACCGTCGCCTTCGTCGTGCTGTTCGCGCTCGCGGCGATCGGTCTCGTGTGGGATGCGCGAAGGGACTGGGGCCGGTCTTCCGCCGCCGCGGGCCCGGAACGCAAGGGCCCGTCCGGGAGCCTGGTGCCGGATTCCCGCACGCCGGCGTTCACGGGCCGGGCCTGAGCGGGGAGGAGGTGCTCTCGTGGCCGACATCTTCCTGAGCTACAAGCGCGAGGACCGTGACCGGGCGCAGCGGGTCGAGGGTGCCCTCCAGGCGCAGGGCTTCGACGTGTTCTGGGATCACGAGCTGTTGCCGAGCACCGTGCCTTATCGCGTGGCTCTCGGTCAGGAGCTCGATCGCGCGCGCTGCGTGCTGGTTCTCTGGTCTCACAGGTCCGTCGAGAGCGAGTGGGTGTTGGACGAGGCCACGCAGGGCAAGGAGAGCGGCAAGCTCGTCTGCGCCCGGATCGACGACGTCAAGATGCCACTTGGGTTCAGGCAGCTGCAGGCCGCCGACCTGATCGCGTGGAACGGCGACGCCCAGGCCGACCCGTTCCAGCAGCTCGTGCTGGGGATCGCGCAGCTCTTTTCGTCGCCAGCGCCGCCGGACGATGGTGTCGTCGTCGGCCGGCCGGACCCACTCGCCGTTACCACCCGACGGTGGTCCCGTCGACCCGCCCCCGTCGCCTCCGCGGCCACCGAAGGTGCAGAGACACCCCGCGCTGCGCCCGACCCTGCTGCTCGCGGCCGTGTTCCTGCTCAATCTCGTGGAAACCCGGCTCGACGGCTGGCTCACGCCGGCGAGCCTCGGCGTCGCAGGCGGGCTATCCCATCACCGAAGCGTTTCGCTGGTTCGAGGGGTACCTGAGCTTCGCGTCGCACGACGCGACGAACGACGTCGCCGCCTACGGGTACACCTGCTCCTATTTCTTTGGCCTGCCGCTGCTGTGCGGGTTCGTCATCTGGAACCTGGCGCGCCGCGACGATCCGCGGCCGTATCGCGCGCTCAGCCTGGCCGTGGCGATCAACTACGCCGTCAGCCTTCCGTTCTTCATCTTCTTTCCGGTTCCGGAGCGCTGGTCCTTCTTCGAGAGCGAGGCGATGCTCCTGTCCGACAAGTGGAGCGACAGGCTGATCGAGGCCATCCGCCCCATCAGCGGCCTGGACAACTCGTTTCCGAGCAACCACGTCTCGCTGATCGCGCTGGCAGCCACGGCGTCGCTGATCTTCGCCGTGCCGTTGCGCAAGTGCACGATTCCCGTCGGCGCGACGGTGGTGCTCTCGACCTTCGTGCTGGGCGTGCACTGGCTCCCGGACATGCTCGCCGGCCTCGCGCTCGGCATCGCCAGCATGCTGCTGGCGTGGCGTCTCACGCTCGCCGGCCGCTTCTCGTTCCTCTGGGGCGCCGGTGATCCTGGGCCGCTCGCAGCTCGCTAGCCGCGGGGCAGCGCGGCGGTCGGCAGGAAACGCGGGGGCTTGCGGTGGTGCGTCGCCTGCTCGAAGGCGAAGGCGAGCTTCACCAGCACCGGCTCGCTCCACGCCGGCCCGATGAACGACAGCCCGACGGGCAGCCCGTACACGAAGCCCATCGGCAGGCTGAGGCTCGGATAGCCCGCCACCGCGGCCGGCGTCGAGTTGCCGCCGACGAAGTGGTCGCCGCTCACCGGGTCGATCACCCACGCCGGCGCGCCCGTCGGCGCCACGAGCGCGTCGAGCTTGTGCTTCTCGAATACCGCGTCGAGCCCATCCTTCCGCGCGAGCCGGCCGCAGGTCTCGAGGGCCTTCTGATACTCGGGCGAGCTGAGCGGTCCCTTCGCCTGCGCCTTCAGCAGGATCTCCTGGCCGAAGTACGGCATCTCGCGCTCGCGGTTCGTCTCGTCGAAGGCGATCAGGTCCTCGAAGCTCTTGACGCGCGCGCTCGGCCCGAGCGAGGCGAGGTAGGCGAGCAGGCCGGCCTTGAACTCGTAGAGCAGCACCTCGAACTCGGGGTCGCCGAGGTCCTTGATGCCCGGCACGTCGGCCGGGTCCACGACCTCGGCTCCGCGCCGCTTCATCTCGGCGATCGCCTCGTCGAACAGCTTGTCGGTGTCCGGGTGGAAGCCGGCCATGTTGCGCGCGACGCCGATGCGCGCGCCCTTGAGGCCGTCCGGGTCGAGCGCCTTCGCGTAGTCCGCCGCGTGCGCGTTCGCGCCGCTCGTCGCGGGATCGCCCGGGTCGCCGCCGGCGAGCGCGGTCAGCAGCGCCGCGGCGTCCGCGACCGTGCGCGCCATCGGTCCGGCCGTGTCCTGCGTGTGCGAGATCGGGATCACCCCGGCCCGGCTCACGAGGCCGACCGTCGGCTTGATCCCGACGATGCCGTTGTTGGTGGCGGGGCAGACGATCGAGCCGTCGGTCTCGGTGCCGACCGCGAGCGCCGCGAGGTTGGCCGACACCGCGACGCCCGAGCCGGAGCTCGACCCGCACGGGTTGCGGTCGAGCGCGTACGGGTTGCGGCACTGGCCGCCCCGCGCGCTCCAGCCGGAGATCGACCGCGTCGAGCGGAAGTTCGCCCACTCCGACATGTTGGCCTTGCCGAGGATCACCGCGCCTTGTTCTCTCAGGCGCTTCGCGACGTGCGAGTCCTTCGACGGGATCGAGCCCTCGAGCGCGAGCGAGCCGGCGGTCGTCGTCAGCTTGTCTTTCGTGTCGACGTTGTCCTTCAGGAGCACCGGGATCCCGTGGAGCGGGCCGCGCGGGCCCTTCGCCTTGCGCTCGGCGTCGAGCGCCGCCGCGATCTCGAGGGCTTCCGGGTTCGTCTCGATCACGCTCCGGAGCTCCGGTCCCTGTCCGGTCGAGCGCGGCGATCCGGCCCAGGTAGGCCTCGGTGATCTGCCGCGAGCTGCGCTGTCCGGCCGCCATCTGCTTCTGGAGCTCGGCGACCGTCACCTCGTCGAGCTCGAAGGCGGGGACGCTGGCCGGCGCGGCGCTGGCGGCTGGTCCGCCCCCGCCGCCTTCGCCAGCGGTCGCATCGCCGCCGGCGAGCGTGCCCAGTCCCGCGAGCGCGCCACAGCCCACGAATCCCCGGCGATCCATCAGAGCCTCCTCGAAGACGAGGAGTCTATCGTCCTCAACTCGGTCCGGAACGAGTCGAGTCACGGCTTGGGCGAGCTCGCGCCAAAGAAAAGGGGCGCCCCCAAACCCCGGAGCGCCCCGGAACCCAGCCGACGAGCGAGAAGCTCAGCGGTTCGGAATCGTCAGCTTCTGCCCCGGCTTGATCATGTTCGGGTTGTCGCCGATCGTGGCCTTGTTGGCCTCGTAGATCTTGTTGAAGAGCCCGCCGTTGTCGTAGACGTCCTTCGCGATCTTCGACAGGCTGTCGCCCGGCCTCACGACGTAGAAGCCGTAGACGTCGGTCTTGTCGACCTTGATGTCGGCGACGAGGTCGTTCTCCCAGTCCTGGTAGGTCTTCACCTTGTCCCAGAACTTGTCCTTCTGGAGCTGGTACTCGGCGGTTCCCCAGACCTTCAGCTTGCCGGCCTCTTCCGAGACCTTGCTGCCGGAAAGGTGAAGCTCCTCGCCCAGCTTCAGCAGATCGGCGTACTTGTCCTTCAGGCTCATGAGGCCTCCTTTGCGCGGCTTTGCGGCGCGTTTTTACGGGTTGAGAACAGCATGTCCCCGCGGCCGTTCGGGGGTCAACCCGCCAAAAATGACAGTCTTCCGGGGCCGCAAAGGCCGAAGGCGAGCCTCTCCAGCCGTTTGGATCGATTTTCCAGAACCCGAGGCGGTCCTGGCGCGTAACGACTCGTGAAGCCGGCCGGGATCGGCCGAGGAGAGGGAAAGCAATGAAGAAGACCATTCTGGCGGCGGCGGGGCTCCTGGGCCTCGCGGCCCTCTACGCGGCCCCGATCGCGGCCCAGTCGAACACCCCCTGGCTCCACGTCCGCGTGGAGGAGAAGAAGGACACGACCAAGGTCTCGGTCAACATCCCGCTGAGTGTCGTGGAGGCCGTGCTGAAGGCCTCGCCCGAGTTCTTCGAGAAGCACGGCAAGATCAAGATCGGCCACGACCACGGCTTCAAGATGGCCGACCTGCGCACGGTCTGGAAGGAGCTCGCCGCGGTGGGCGACGCCGAGCTCGTGAGCGTCGAGTCCGACGACCAGAACGTGAAGGTCATGCGCAAGGGCGACCTCGTCCAGGTGTTCGTGGACCAGAAGCCGAGAGTCGGCAAGGACGGCGAGAAGGGGAAGGGCGCCGAGACCGTCCGCGTCGAGGTGCCGACGAGCCTGGTGGACGCGTTCCTCTCCGGCGACGGCGAAGAGGGCAACTTCGAGGCCGCGATCCTCGAGCTCAGGAAGCGGCGCGGCGACATCGTCCGCGTGCACGACGACGAGAGCCACGTGCGCGTCTGGATCGACGAGCAGAACACCCAGGTCGCGTCGGCCGGAAAGTAGGGAGCCATGGTGAAGCTGGCGATCATCCTCGGCGTGCCGGTCGCGATGCTGGCGACGATCGCCAGCCTGGGTGTCGTGGTGGTGGACGTGCGCGAGGGCGGGCCCGACGGCAACCGGATCGTGGTGCCGGTCCCGCTCGTCTTCGCGCAGGCCGCGCTCGCGCTCGCGCCGATCGCCGTCCCGGACCACGCGATGCGCATGCGCGTTCCCGACGAGGCGCTCGAGCACATGGGCCTCGCCCGGGAAGTGCTCGAGGCGCTGGCGGAGGCGCCCGACGGCGAGTACGTGCGGGTCGAGGAGCGCGACGAGCTGGTGGTGGTGGCGAAGGAAGGCCGCTACTTCAAGGTCAACGTGAAGAACGGCACGCGCGAGAGCGTGTCGGTGAACGTGCCGATCAACCTCGCGCTGCAGGCGCTGCCCGGCAGCGACGGCCGCATCCGCACGGCGGCGCTCGCCGGCGCCTTGAGCGGCGTGCGCTTCACCGACCTCGTGGACGTCCACGACGGCAACGACCACGTCCGCGTCTGGGTCTGGTAGAGGCGGCCGCCTAGCGCTCGCCGGTCGTCGTCTGGGTGGTCGTGCTCCGCGCGAAGACCCGCCACGCCGCGTCGGTCCGTCCCGCCATCTCCTTCATCGCCGTACGCACCCGCTGCTCGATCGCGTCGAGCGACTTGAGCGCCGCCTTGCGGCGGTCCTTGTCCGGCCCGCCGTCCGGCCGCTTGGGGTGCGCGCGTCCCATCTGCACGCCCGCGTCGAAGGCGATCTGCCGCAGGTCCTTGGGCGTCCGCATCATCGTGCCGATCAAGGCTTCCTGGTAGTCGTCGGTCCAGTCGTGCATCCAGAAGTGCTTGTCGCCGTGCGGAACCACCGCCGCGTAGGCGAACGGCTCGTAGGCGATGAGCCCCATTCCGTCGAGCACGCGCGAGGCGCCGACGTCGGTGCGCACGCAGGGGTTGCCCTGCAGGTCGCGGATCTGCTTGGCCTCGACCACCATGTCGTCGTCGTCGGCCGCCGTGGGGCCTTCGAACAGGATCAGGTACTTCTCGTCGAGCGCGCTGCCGATGCCCATCGTGAGCATGCCGATCCGCTTGACCTTGAAGGCTTCCTTGCCGAGCACGTGGCGGCTCCCCACGAGCTCGACGAAGCGGGCGACGCCGTCGTCGAAGGAGTCGTTCGGCCGCGGCGCCTTGTCGATGAACGCGTTCGCCCGCCGCAGCGCGCCCGCGTGGTCCCAGGTGAAGCTGGCGCGGATCCGCGTCACCAGGTCCGGCGTCGGCATCTCCATCCGCGCGTTCTTGAGGCCGTCCCGATAGCCCTTCAAGAACTCCGAGATGAATCGGTCCTCCTCCTGCGGTCCACTGCTGCTCGCGCGCGGCAATCAGGATCGACGAGCCGAGCCGGACGAGATCGATCACCGCCTTGCCGCGCGTGCAGTCGTCGAAGTCGGAGAGTCCGCGGCCGATGTTGGTGACGGTGTACTGCTCGATGTGGGCGTCGCCGTGGAGGTTGACCTCGGGCATCTGGTCCACGACGTCCGCGAACAGGCTGCAGGTCTCCGCGGCGAAGGCGGCGTTCACGAACCGGAAGTAGTCGTGGACCGAGGTTCGGAGCCTCAGCACCAGGTCCCCGTGCCCCACGAAACGGGGGTCCGTCGGGTCGACCCCGAGGCTGTCCGCGGAGGCGCCCCGCAGCGGGAGCAGGCCCAGGACGGCCAGGGCCACAAGGGGGACGCGCATGGCTCGGCGCATCTTATCAGCGGGCCGCGCGATCGTCCGGCGTTTCGGACCTGCCCTGGAGGGAGAGCGGAATAGACTCCGCTCGGATGGCGGGCTCCTCCTACACGCTTCGGCTCGATCCGTGGGCGCCGGAGTACGAGGGCATGGTCCAGATGGGCGACGACCTCGAGCCGGCCACGGTCGACATCCGCGTCGAGCGACCCGTCTGGGAGGCTGTCCGGCCCGCTCCCAGCCCCGTCGCGGTGCGGATCGCCTTCGTGGATGGCGTCCGGCGGATCGAGCGCCGGCTGGTCGTGACGGAGGGCGAGCGCAGCTACTTCGGGCTGCTCGGCTCCTACGGCGTCGGCGCGGTCTCGCGTGGACAGCACGGCTCGCGTCGGGCACGAGATGGTCGGCCGCGTGCTCGTCACCGGCGGCGGCTTCAAGCCGAGGCCCTTCGACGCGCCGGTCGACGGGCGCCTGATGCTGCGCTTCGAGCCCGTCACGGAGGCCGACCCAGACCCGGGCGCACCGGTCGACGGCCTGCAGACCGCGATGCGCCAGAGCGAGGCCAGCCTCGCCGAGCGGCTCGCGGCCGAGGTCGACGTCGTGTTCCAGGACGGGCCGCTCACGTTCCTGACCGCGGCCGCGCGCGGCGCGGTCGTCGGCTTCGTCAAGCGGCTGCTGCGCCCGTATCTCGATCCGTCGGCGCAGGCGCTGCTGCCGCGGCTCGCGGTCGGCGAGCGAACGCCCGTCTTCCTGATCGCCGGCCGCGACCCGCGCTACTCCTGGTACCTGCGGATCGCGCACGGCCGCGCGATCGAGTCCGAGCTCACGGGCATTGCACGGCTCGAGGCCCCCGCCGCGCGCGGCCTCGACGAGGCGCGACAGCTCGCCGACCTGTCGGCGCGCCTGCTGCCGCGCTTCGCCTCCGACGCGGCGCGCGACCCGCGCGCGCCGCAGAACCTCTACCCGATCGGCGGGCTCGAGGCGCAGCTCAAGCACCGCCTCGGCGACGCGGCGGTGGTCCGGCGCGCCATCGAGGCGCAGCTGCACTCTGAATTGACGCGGAATGAACAGCGGAAGCAACAGCGGAGGTGACCGCGTGACGATCCTCGGCCGCGTGCTCGGGACGCAGGACGCGATGCCGCTCGAGTTCTGGGTGGCGGTCGAGCCGGGGCAGTACCTGCAGCTCGACGACGTGATCGAGGTCGTGACCGAGCTGCCCGACGGCCGCGAGGTCCGCCTCTACGGCATCGTCGACCTGGTGCGCGCCCGCCACGAGGGCGCGAAGTTCGACTCCGACGTGTTCCTGGTCGAGCAGGGCGTGCTGCCGGCGATCGTGTCGCAGGCCGCGCACGTCAAGGTGACGCGCGTCGAGCCCGAGATCTTCGTGCCGCCGCTGCCCGGGCGCGAGGTGCGCCGGGCCGAGGGCGCGCGCCGCGACGAGGCGCTCTTCTTCGACGGCATGGAGCGACGGCTGCCGATCGGCCTCTCGCGCGACGGCGAGCCCGTCTTCGCGAACCTCGACTTCCTCGACGGCTCGCGCGGGGCCCACGTCAGCATCTCGGGCATCTCCGGCGTCGCCACCAAGACGAGCTACGCGACCTTCCTGCTCCACAGCCTGTTCACCTCGGGTGCGCTCGGCGGCGAGGCCGCCAACACGCACGCGCTCGTCTTCAACGTGAAGGGCGAGGACCTGCTGTTCCTCGACCAGGAGAACGGCCGGCTCTCGGCCGACGACCGCGCGGCCTACAAGAAGATGGGCTTGCCCGCGGAGCCGTTCGCGAGCGTGCAGATCCTTGCGCCCGTCCGGAAGGGCTCGGCCGAGCGCCTCGCGGACACGGGCAGCCGCGGCGCGGGCGTCCAGTCCTTCTTCTGGACCGTCCGCGAGGTGGTGACCGAGCGCCTGCTGCGCTTCCTGTTCGCCGAGTCCGAGGACGCCTCGAGCCAGCTCAGCTTCGTCGTCGACCGCATCGAGGCGAAGCTCGCCGTTTGCGCCGCTGAGACGGGCGACGCGCGCGATCCCTGGATCGACATCGAGGGCCGGCGCATCGACGGCTTCGACGCGCTCGTCGAGGCGCTCACCGACCGCGAGGAGGGGCAGGAGTACAGCCTGGCCGAGGTCTGGGCGCGTCCGGCGGCGCAGGGAACCGTCGCCGCCTTCGAGCGGCGCCTGCACGCGGCCGCCCGCCACGTGGCGCACCTGATCCGCGGCAAGGACGTCGGCAAGCGCGACAGCCACCTGCTCGACTGGAAGAAGCGGCAGGTGAGCGTCGTCGACATCCACGCGCTCCACGACCGCGCCAAGCGCTTCGTGGTCGGCGCGGTGCTGAAGCGGATGTTCGAGGAGAAGGAGTCGCTCGGCACCGCGCGCCCGCTGGTGTTCGTCGTGCTCGACGAGCTCAACAAGTACGCGCCGCGCGAGGGGTCGAGCCCGATCAAGGAAGTGCTGCTCGACATCTCCGAGCGCGGCCGCTCGCTCGGGATCGTGCTGCTCGGCGCGCAGCAGACGGCGAGCGAGGTCGAGGGCCGGATCGTCGCCAACGCGGCGCTGCGCGTGGTGGGCCGGCTCGACCCCGCCGAGGCCGAGCGCGCCGAGTACGGCTTCCTGACGGCCGCGGCTCGAGGCCGCGCGGCGATCCTCAAGCCGGGGACGATGATCGTGCTCCAGCCCGAGATCCCGACGCCGCTGCTCGTCCGCTTCCCGTTCCCGGCCTGGGCGACGCGCAAGACCGAGGTGGCCGAGACCGCCGCGTCCGATCCGTTCGCGGGGTTCAGGGATCGCTGACCCGGCTGCGGCCCGAGATCACTCGCGAGGCCATCGAGCGGTAGCTCGGATCACGTAGACCTGGCTCCCGACCAGATCCTGCGTCGCCTTGAGCGCTGCCGCGCCCGCTTGCTCTGGCGTGGCACCTCCACGCAGCGCGTTGTCGTGTTTCGTCTTGCCGAGGACCGCGGGTCGTCCAACCTCAAGCAAAGTCTCAAGCAACTCGTTCCGGAACGAGTAACCAAAAGTAACAGTGCGGAACCGCAGCGCCTGCGCGAGAGCCGGCCGACAACCGGGGCGTGCGTCGCAACCCCTTCGGTCGGCAGCTCGGCGCTCACGATCGTCCGGCTCCGGATGTACCGTTGAAGGTGCCGTGCACACCGAAGCCGCGACGATCGAGGGAGCGCCGGAACCCGCGGACATCCGCCGCCTGCAAGACGAGCTCGAGGCCGCCGAGCGCGACGCCCGCGCGCTCGTCGACGGGCTGAGCGAGGAGCAGGGCGAGTGGTGCGCCGAGCCCGGCTCGTGGAGCGTCGCGCACTGCCTCGACCACCTGGCGACCGCCAACCGGGTCTATCTCGCCGCGATGCGCCCGCCGGCGGAACGGGCCCGAGCGGAGGGACGGCGTCGGAAAGGCCCTGCGAAGCCCGGGCTCGTCGGCGGCTTGTTCGTGCGGCAGCTCGAGCCGCCGGTCGCGGCCTGGTTCAAGATGCGGGCGCCGCGCACGATCCGGCCGCGGCCGGCGCCGCGGCTTCGCGACGCGTTCGCGGCCTTCACCGTCGAGCAGCGCGAGGTGCTGGCCTTCCTGCGCGAGCACGCCGGGCTGGACCTCGCCGGCGTGCGGTTTCCCAATCCGTTCATCCGCGGCGTGCGCTTCAGCCTCGCGACGGGCCTCCACGTGATCGCGGCCCACGAGCGGCGCCACCTGTTGCAGGCCTGGCGCGTGCGCGGGAACGCCGAGCGTGCGCTCAGGGGAACGACGCCCGGTTAGCCTCGGGCAGGCGGGCCAGCCGGAACGCGGCCATCTCCTCGCTGTTGCGCACCAGCAGCACGTCACCGACGAGTGCCGGGTGGCTCCAGGTCTTGCCCTGGATCGCCGGGACGCGAGCGACCTCGGCGAACGCGTCGGGCGTCGCCTTGACGAGCGCCAGCTCGCCCTGCTCCGACAGCACCAGCAGCAGGTCCTGGTCGGGCAGCAGCACGAGCTGGCCGTGGCCGTAGCGCCCGCCCTTCCACTTGCGCTCGCCGTTCGCGAGGTCGATGCAGGCGAGGATGCCGCCGTCGAAGCCGAAGGCATGGCCGCCGTGCACGACGAAGTCGTTGAAGTAGGGCTTCAGGCCCGTCGACATCCAGCGCTCCTCGACGCTCCATCCCGCGGGGCCGTGCGCGACCGCGAGGCGGCGGATGCCGCTGCCGCCCATCTGATCGCCGGCGGCGACGAGCACGTCGCCGTCCGCGGTCAGCGCCGGCTGCACGATGCTGACGCCCGGCTGCTGTGCCTTGTGCTCCCACAGCAGCGCGCCGTCGGCCGGCGCGACGCTCGTCGAGCGCGCTCCGCGCAGCAGCAGCACCTGCGGGACGCCGCCGATCGTCGCGAGGTGCGGCGAGCTGTAGCCGCCGCCGCCTTCCGGTCCGAGCCAGCGCCGCTCGCCGCTCGCGACGTCGTACGCGACGAGCCGGCCGGAGACGGCGACGATGACGACGTCGCCCACCACGAGGGGCGAGCCGGCGAAGCCCCAGCCCGGTGTCTCGACGTGCGCGTCGCCGGCGGCGTCGTGCGACCACACGACGGCGCCGCTCCCGGCGTCGAGCGCGTTCAGGCGGCCGGTCCCGCCGAACGAGTAGACGCGGCCGTCGCGGATCGCCGGCGTCGCGCGCGGACCGGGGCCGCCCTCCGAGTCCCAGTGCCGGATCGGGTCGCCGTGCCGCCAGACCGGCTCGCCGGTGTGGAGCCTGTAGCAGGAGACGAGCTCTTCCTCGCCGCGCTGCTCCTGCGTGTAGACGAGCTCGCCCTGGACCGCGAAGGACGACCAGGCGGGGCCGATCGCGCGGCGCCACAGCGGGACCGGCGGCGAAGCCGACCAGTCGGTCGCGATCCGCACGCCGTGGACGACGCTGTCGCGGGCGGGCCCGCGGAAGCCCGGCCACTCGGCGTCCGCCGCTCGCGACACCGTGGGAGGCGGTGCCGCGGGCGATGCCGCGGGTCCGTGGGCCGCGCCCTCGGCACGCTTCTCGCGCGGCGCCTTTGCACCTTGCGGCGCCGAGGCCGCGGGCGGCTCGCTCGCCGGAGCCGGCTGCGACTCGACGGGCGCCTTGGCTGCGGGCGGCGACGCGAGCGGCTCGCCGCCCTGGGCGAGCAGCCGCTCCTCGGGCGTCGGCGTCCAGCGCCAATGGAGGTCCGCGGCGCCTTCGCCGCTGACTCCGGCGGTGCGGAGAAGCGTGAAGACCGAGCACCCGAGCAGGAGCGCGGCGGCCAGCCACGCGCGCCTCGGCCCGGCCGAGAGGCGGCGAGTCGCCGCCGCCCAGGCCACGAGCGCGAGGCACAGGAGGGGGATGGAGAAGAAGTAGAGCATGTTCCCCATGCCCGCCCGCGCGATGGTCGGGTGCACGAAGGGCTTGACCGCCACGACCGCGAGCGGCGCCAGGACGAGCGCGCCCACGCGCTCGAGCCAGGGGGCCCGGCTGAAGAACAGCCACCAGACCACGACCACCAGCGCGAAGAAGGCTGCGGCGAGCAGCGCCCACATCACAGCGTCGGGTGCGACGCGCGGGAGGAAGAGCCCGACCCACTGCAGCACGACCGCGACGACGCCGGGCCACAGCCGCAGCGGCTTGCGGAAGGAGACGTCGGAGGTCATTGGAGCTCCTTTCGGAGCCGAAGCTCCGTGACGGGACCGGCGAGCGAGAGGCGGAACGCGACCATCTCCTCGCCGTTACGAACCAGGAGAGTGTCGCCCGCGAGCACCGGGTGGTTCCAGGTCTTGCCCTGGAGCGCCGGGACGCGCGCGACCTCGGTGAAGCGGTCGGGCGACGCGTCGACGAGCGCGAGCTCGCCGTCTTCCGACAGCACGAGCAGCAGGTCCTGCTCGGCCAGCAGCACGAGCTGGCCGTTGCCGTAGCGTCCGCCCTTCCACTTGCGCTCGCCGCTCGCGAGGTCGAGGCACGCGAGGATGCGCCCGTCGAAGCCGTACGCGTGGCCTTCGTGCACGACGAAGTCGTTGAAGTAGGGCTTGAGCCCCGGCGAGGTCCAGCGCTCTTCGACGGTCCAGGCACCTTTCGCCTGCGCGACCGCGAGGCGGCGCGTGCCGCTGTCGCTGGCGATCGCGACGAGCACGTCGCCGTCCGGCGTGAAGGCGGGCTGCACGATGGGGAAGCCGCGCCACTTGTGCTCCCAGAGCACCTTGCCGTCCGCGGGCGCGACGCTCGTCAACCCGGTCGGCGTTCGCCAGCAGCACCTGCGGCACGCCGCCGATCGTCGCGAGCTGCGGCGAGCTGTAGCTCACGCCGCCCTTGGGGCCGGTCCAGCGCGGCTTGCCGGTCGCGAGGTCGTAGGCGACCAGCTGGCCGGCCATGGCGACGACCACGAGGTCGTCCACGACGAGCGGCGAGCTCGAGAAGCCCCAGTCCGGCACCTTGACCGTCGCGCCGCCGCCCATCGACCGCGTGCCTTCGGCATCCGCGGCAGCCTCGCGCGACCAGACGACGCGGCCGTCGGCGGCGTCGAGCGCGTTCAGGATCCCCGTGGCGCCGAGCGTGTAGACGCGCCCGCCGGCGAGCGTCGGCGTCCCGCGCGGGCCGGGGCCGCCGTTCGACTCGAAGAAGCGCGCCGCGTCCTTGTGCGTCCAGACCGGCGCGCCGGTGGCTTCCTCGTAGCAGGAGACGATCTCGTCGTCGCCGCGCTGCTCCTGCGTGTAGAGGCGGCCGCCGCTCACCGCGAAGGACGACCAGCCCGGCCCGACCGCGCGGCGCCACAGCTCGACGGGCGGGGAGGCCGACCAGTCGGTGGCGATGCGGACGCCGTGCACGATGCCGTCGCGCTCGGGCCCGCGGAAGCCGGGCCAGTCGGCCGTCGCTGCCGAAGGCCGTGGTGCCGCCGCCGTCGGAGCGGGCACGGGCGCCGCGGCGCGCGGGACGGGCTTCGCGGCAGCGGCCGGTGCCGAAGGGGTCGGCTGCGGCGAGGGAACGACCGCAGCCGGCGCACGTCGCAGGCGACGCGGACGGGGCGGGAGCCGGCGCGGACCGGACCACGGGCTCGCGGCCGACCTGAGCCAGCAGCCGCTCCTCGGGACTCGCGGTCCAGCGCCAGTGGTAGCTCAAGACGTGGTCACCGCTGATGCCCTCGGTCCGCACGAGCAGCCAGCCCAGGGACGCGAGCAGTATGGCCCCGGCGATCGTCGCGCGCCGTTTTGTGCCTTCCATGCGCCGCGCCGCGACCGCACCCGCGACGAGCGCGAGGCAGAGGAACGGTACGGCGTAGCCGGCGAGCCACAGCAGGCTCATCGACGGGTGGCGGAGCTGCCACGCCGCGTAGAGCCCGCCGGCCATCAGCGCGAGGCCGCCGAGCCGCTCGAACCAGCGCGCGCGGCTCAGCAGCAGCCACCACAGCAGCACGGCGCCCGCGCCCCAGAAGCTCCACATCATGCCGCGCGAGAAGCCCGTGAAGCCGGGCACGAAGGCCTTCACGCCGAACCGCGCGACGAGCAGCGCCGCCACCGCGATCACGCCGGGCCAGACGCGGAGCGGCTTCCGAGGACGTCCGCCTTCAGCAGGGGTCATCGTCCTACTCCGTCCGAAGCGCCTGGACCACGTCCACGCGCGAGGCGCGCGCGGCCGGCACGAGAGACGCCGCGACCGCGGCCACCATCAGCACGACCGCCGCTGCCAGGAGCGGCCCGTCGAGAGGCAGCCGGGCGTGGGCGGCGTGGCTCGTCGCGAATCGGCCGAGCGCGTAGCCGGCCGCGGCGCCTGCGGCGATGCCGACCGTCGCGATCAAGACACCTTCGACCAGGACCTGGCGCACGACCTGCGCGCGCGACGAGCCGAGCGCGATCCGCACGCCGAACTCCCGCGTGCGCGCGCTGACGGAGAACGCCAGGACACTCGCGACGCCCACGACCGCGATCAGCAGCGCGACCGCGGCGAAGCCCGCGAGCACGAAGGCGTTGAGCCGCTCGGGCGCCAGCACCGTGCCGCGCACGTCCGCGAGCGTCGCGGCACGCTCCACCGGCTGGTTCGCGTTCAGGCCGCGGAGGATCCGCGTCACCGGCGTCACGAGCGCGTAGGGGTCGCTCGACGCGTGCACGAAGAGGCGTCCGCCGTAGGGAAGCTGCCGCAGCGGGTGGTAGATCGTGAGCGCCGGCCCCGGCACCACGTTCTCGTCGTCCACGTCCGCGACGACGCCCACGATCCGGCGCGGCTCCGGCTTGCCGAAGTAGGGATCGGTCCACCACAGGCGGTGGTCGAGCGCGTTGCCGTTCGGGAAGAGCCGCCGCGCCACGCTCTCGCTCACGACGACGACGCGCTCGCGGCCGGCGCGGTCGTCCGCGGTGAAGTCGCGCCCGGCGACGAGCGGCACGCCGAGCACCGCGAAGAAGCCCGGCGTGACGATGCGCAGCCGGCCATGCGGGTCCTCTTCGCCCGCCACCTTGTCGTAGCCGTCGGCCGTGAAGCGGAAGCCGGGGCCCATCATTCCCGCGTCGCGCCACGGGACGAAGTTGGAGATCGCCACGCGCTGGACCCCGGGCAGCGCTTCGATCCGGCGCGTCGACTCCTCGTAGAACTCGACCGCCTTCGGGCCGAAGGCCTCGATCGGCAGCGGGACGTCGACGGCGAGCACCTGGCGCATGTCGTAGCCGGTCCTCGCCGTCTGGAGGGTCACGAGCGCGGCGAGCAGCATGCCCGCGCCGCACAGCAGCACGAACGAGAGCGCGATCTGGGCGACGGCGAAGGCGCGCAGGCGCCGGCCCGTGCCCGGCGTGATGCGCAGGCCGGCGACCGCGGGCCGCGGCGCGGCCGTCGCGTGCGACGACGGCAGCCGCGGCACGTAGGCGAGCGCCACCGCCGCGACGAGCGCGAGGCCGGTGCCGACCCAGAGCAGGCTCGGGTCGACCGTGACGTCGAGCGCGCGCACCGAGAAGCGCGCGGCGAAGCGGCTGACGAGGCCCACGAGCGGCTGCGCGAGCAGCACGCCGAGGAGGGCGCCGGTGCCGCAGAGCACCAGGCTCTCCGCGAGCAGCATGCGCCGCAGCGCCGCCCGGCCCGCGCCGAGCGCGGCGCGCACGCTGAGCTCGCTCTCGCGCCGCACGGTGCGCGCCAGGATCAGGTTGGCGACGTTCGAGCAGGCGATCGCGAAGACGACGGCGGCCGCCGCGAGCAGCATGAACAGGAGCGGGCGCGCGGGCGCCGTCACCTGGTCGCGGAACGGCCGCACGACGAGCGCGGTCCTGGCGCTCGGCGCGTAGGCCTCGGGGTGCTGCTGCATCATCGCGGCGTGCGCGGTCTCGAGCTCGGCGCGCGCCTGCTCGACGGTGGCGCCGGGCGAGAGCCGCCCGAAGAGCTCGGTCATGCGGTGGGTGCGCTCCGAGACCATCGTCGCGCCCAGGTGGTGCGGGCTCGTCACGACGTTGGCGACGATCTCGGTGTCGGCGGGATAGGGGAGCGACGGCTCGAGCACGCCGATGACCGTGGCGTCGCGCGAGCCGAGCCGGACGGTCTTGCCGATCACCGTCGCGTCGCCCTTGAGCGAGCCCGTCCAGAAGCGGTGGGTCAGGACCGCCACGGGCGCCGCCTTCGGCCCGTCGTCCGCGGGGCCGATCAGGCGCCCGAGCACGGGCCGCAGGCCCATCACCTCGAAGTAGGAGCCGGAGGCGACGCCCGCCTTCACCACGCGCGGCTCGCCGAAGCCGACCATCGTGAAGTCGATCGTGGAGAAGTCGCCGAAGGCCGTGATCGCGGTCGAGGCGGCGCGCAGGTCGCGGATCTCGGGCATCGAGAAGGTCGTGTTCGCGGCGCCGAGGCCGGGGGCGCTCTGGCGGACGTAGACGATGCGGTCCGCCTCGCGATTGACGAGCGGGCGGAACAGCACCTGGCGCACGACGCTGAAGACGGCGGCATTGGCGCCGATCCCGAGCGCGAGCATCACGGCGACGGTCGCGGCCAGGCCCCTCGCGTGCCGGAGCGAGCGCATCGCCACCCGCACGTCCTGCAGGAATGCGAGCGTTGTCTCGACCCAGCGCGGGCGCCAGACCTCCCGCATCGACTCCTGCGTCAGCAGCAGGTTGCCGAACTCCTTCATCGCCGCGAGGCGCGCCGCCTCGGGGTCCTCGCCGCGCTCGATGCGCTCCTTGATGCTGATCGCGATGTGGCCGCGGATCTCGTCGTCGAAGGCGCTTGGATTGGAGCGCAAGGCGCTACTCCTCGCCGGCGGGCGCGACCTTCATGACGCGCCCGATCGCCTCGACGAGCAGCGACCAGCGATCCTGCTCGCGCGTGAGCTGGGCCTTGCCGGCCGCCGTCAGCCGGTAGAACTTGGCCTTCTGGTTCGCCTCGCTCACGCCCCACTCGGCCTTGAGCCAGCCGCGCTTCTCGAGCCGGTGGAGCGCGGGGTAGAGCGAGCCCGTCTCCACGCGCAGCAGGTCGTCCGACTGCGTCCGGATCGCCTGGCCGATGCCGTGGCCGTGCCGCGGTCCCCACTGCAGCGTGCGCAGGACGAGCATGTCGAGCGTGCCCTGGAGCAGCTCGAGGCGGCGATCGTCGGTGGGGTTGGCCATGGACGTTCTACGGCCGGCTCAGCCGGCCCACGTCGAGGAGCAGGCCGAGCACGATGAGCCCGCCGAGCGTGTAGGCCGCCGGCGTCCCGCCCTGCCCGAGAGCGACACCCAGGGTCGGGATGCGGGCGAGGATGATCAGGGCCATCGCGAGCGTGGCGAGCAGGAGCGTCCACCACGCGGCCGTGTCGCCGCGGCGGTAGGGACCGAGCACGGTGCCCAGGAAGAGCACTGCGAAGGCGGCGCCGAAGGCCGCCGACGTGCCGCGAATCCCGCGCAGCGCGATGAGGAGGCCTTCCCGACCCCCGGCCACCTGCTCCACCGGAATGCCTCCGATCGGGTATTCGCCGACATACGCGAGGAAAGCCGAGGCGAGGCTGATGAAGAGGGTCAGCCCGCCCATGATCGTGAGTAGCACCCAGCTTGCCTTGCGCAGCTTGGAGCCCATTGGAGCCTTCCCTTCGGTGGAATCTGCCGTAGTAGTAGACAGTCTACGGCCTATAGACGTAGACCGTCTACGGCTTGTTCCGTCAGAACTGGAACTGCAGGCGGCTCTGGAAGAACTGGGTGGTGCCGACCACTCCGTGCCGATCGAGCTGGCCTATGCCGTAGGCGAGCTCCAACCGCAGGTGGTCGGTCAGGTACCAGTTCACCATGGGCGTGAGGCGCCAGAAGCGCCCGCCGTGGATCGCCTTGTCGTCGAGGTCGATGTAGGAGAGCCGCAGCACCGCCTCCCACGCGCCCGGTCCGCCCTCGACGACGGTGCGCCTGGGCGAGACCGCGAGGAAGTAGCCGCCGGCGGTGTTGTACTTCCGCGTCTCGCCGGTGATCAGCCAGCTCACGACCGCGTCTCCTCCATGGAAGGTCGGGTCGGGCACGTCGAGGGCGTTCGCCTTCTGGACGAAGTACTCCGTGCCGAAGAGAAACGGTCCGGGACGGTAGTAGACCTCGCCCTGCAGCATCGTCGTGTCGCGCGCGGCGAAGGACTCCGTGTCGACGAAGTAGGGCGCGATGTTGAACTCGGGCCGCGAGCGCAGGCGCAGCGTGCGGTCGTTCACGAGCCCGTAGCGGGCGGCGACCGCGACGTGCAGCAGCGTGCCCTTCTCCTGCAGGATCGGCAGGAAGCCCACGCGCGCGACGAACTGCTGGTCGTAGGACGAGAACGACTGGCCTTCGCTCAGCACGTCGGTGTACCAGCCGAGGTTGTAGAGCAGGCGCTGCTTCGGGAAGTAGCCCATCCACTTGATGCCGTCGGCGAGCAGCGGCACGGTGGCCACCACCGTGGTGGACCGTTCCATCGTCCAGCCCGAGTAGCCCACCATGATCATGTTCAGCGAGACGCCTTCCTTGCTGCGTCCCACGAACACCTGACCCTTCAGCTCGGGAATCGCGATCTGCACACCGGTCTGGCGGGCGAGCCACTGGTCGTTGGCGGCGTCGTACATGAGCCCGGCGCACCAGGTGATCGCCCGTTTGGTCTTGATCCGGCCGTTCAGCATCACGCGGAAGTCGCGGACCTGCCAGTCGGAGCCGAGGCTGCCGAACTGCTCGCGGCTCGCGTCGTCCTGTGCGAACGCACCGGCGTCCACGATCACGCCCGCGCTCGCCCGCAGCGTGAAGAGCGAGCCCTCGTACTCGTTCCACTTCACGAGCCGGCGGGCGGGTGGCTCGGCCGACGACCCTCCGGCCTCCTGCGTGTCCTCGACCGAAGGCGGCTTGGCCTCCTGCGCACCGAGGACCGCGCACGAAAGCAGATACGACAGGCAGATGACGGAAGGCCGGATGAAGCGCGTCATGCGAACGAGCGATCATCGACGGCGCTCGCGCGCCGTTGCAAGCAAAAAGGGCCCTCTGCAACCGTAACTTACGCGCTTGTTACTTCTGGCTTTGTCTCGGAGAGCGCATTGTTCTGCGCGTGCCATCGGCTCATCCGGTCGACGTGACCCAAGACCGCGCCACGGACACTCGCTAGGGCCACCGCCGATGGGTCTCTGGTTCCAGCTCGCGATCCTGATGGCCGCGATCGTCCTCGGCGCGCGCCGGGGCGGAATGGCCCTGGGGCCGATGGGTGGCCTCGGCCTCTTCGTGTTCGTCTTCCTGTTCGGCCTTCCGCCAGGGAGCCCGCCCGGCACGGTGCTGGGGATGATCCTGGCGGTGATCACCGCCCTCTCGCTGCTCGAGGCGGCGGGCGGCCTCGACCTCGTCGTTCGCTTCGCGGAACGGATCCTGCGCGGCAATCCGCGCTGGATCACGGTGCTCGCGCCGCTCGTGACCTACGCGCTGGTCTTCGCCTCGGGGACGCAGCACGTCATCTACGCGCTCCTGCCCGTGATCGCCGAGGTGTCGCGCAAGGCGGGCGTCCGCCCCGAGCGTCCGCTCTCGATGAGCGTCATCGCCTCGCAGCAGGGGCTGATCGCCTCGCCGGTCTCGGCGGTCACGGCCGCTCTCGTGGTGACCCTCGCGGGGGGGCCGGCGCTGCCCCAGATCCTCCTCGTCGTGATCCCGGCGACTCTCGTCGGCCTCGCCGCCGGGACGCTGTCGGTCGCGTTCAGGGAGTCGAGCTCGCCGACGATCCCGAGTACAAGCGGCGGCTCGCCGAGGGAAAGGTCCAGGACGCCGGGGAGAAGCCCGCTCTCGACGCGAGCCAGCGGCGGCCCGCGGTCGTGGCCTGCGCGGTGTTCGTCGCGGCGATCGCCGCGGTGGTGCTGATCGGCATCTTCCCGGGCATCCGGCCGATCTACGAGCAGACGAAGGAAGGCATCACCGAGACCGGCCAGGTCGAGATGGGACGGGCGACGATGATCGTGATGCTGGCCGCGGCGGGCCTGCTCCTGCTGCTCGCGAAGTCCAACCCCGAGAAGGCGATCAAGGGCAGCGTGATGAAGGGCGGGCTCACCGCGGTCATCTCCATCCTCGGAGTGTCGTGGATGGGCTCGTCCTTCTTCGAGGGGAACCGGACGGTCATCGTGGGCGCCATCTCCGCCACGGTGGAGACGCACCCCTGGGTGTTCGCGGCCGGGCTCTTCGTGCTCTCGCTGCTGCTCTTCAGCCAGGCCGCCGCCGTCGCGATCCTGGGGCCGGTGGCGATCGCGATCGGCCTGCCCGCGCCGCTCATCCTCGGCGCCTATCCGGCGGTGAACGGCAACTTCTTCCTGCCGACCTACGGAACGGTGCTCGCCGCCGTCTCCTTCGACCAGACCGGTACCACCCGCATCGGCCGCTACCTGCTCAACCACAGCTTCATGCTGCCGGGGCTGGTGGCGACGGTGACCAGCACCATCGCCGCACTCGGTCTTGCCCGGTGGCTCCTCTGACCACGCGGGCTCCGCTCACGTTCGTACGCCGCCGCGAGGCGGCATGGAGGTTGTCCATGACTCGACGTGTCGCCGCCGTTGCCCTTCTTCTGGGCGTCGTCTTCGCCCTGCCGGCTCGGGCCCAGCAGTTCCGGACCGAGAAGGACCTGCTCGGGGAGAAGCAGGTCCCGGCCGACGCCTACTACGGTGTCCAGACCGCGCGCGCGCTCGAGAACTTCCAGATCTCGGGAATCAACACGAACCACTATCCCGGCTTCTTCGAAGCCTGGGCCATCGTGAAGCTGGCCGCGGCGCGGGCAAACACCGACGTCGGGGCCATGAAGAAAGAGAAACTGGCGCTGATCGAGAAGGCGGCCCAGGCGGTACGGGACGGGAAGTACCACGACCAGTTCCGCACGGACTGGTACCAGGGCGGCGCCGGCACTTCCACGAACATGAACGCCAACGAGGTGCTCGCCAACGTCGGATTGGAGCTGGGCGGCCATCCCAAGGGCACATACACGGTCCTCGACCCGCACGACGACCTGAACATGTCGCAGTCCACGAACGACTCTTACCCCACCGCGATCAAGATCGCTCTCATCCTGCGCAACGCCAAGCTGGTGGCGGAGCTGGAGCAGCTCTCCGCATCCTTCCGGGCGAAAGGCAAGCAGTACCTGCAGATCGTCAAGATGGGCCGAACGGAGCTGCAAGACGCGGTCCCCATGACGGTAGGCCAGGAGTTTTACGCCTTCGCCGCTTCGCTGGATGGCGAGATCCAACTCCTTCGCGACGCGGAGAAGTACCTCTACACGGTCAACATGGGGGCCACCGCCATCGGCACCGGTCTGAATGCTCCCAAGGGATACGCGGAGCGATGCGCCTACCACCTCGCCCAGCTCACCGGCAAGCCCATCGTCCCCGCCGGCGACATGCTGGCCGCCACCTGGGACCAGCAGGGGTTCGTGGTCTACTCGGGCGCGCTCAAGAGCGTCGCGATCAAGCTCTCCAAGATCGCCTCCGACCTCATCCTCCTCACATCCGGCCCTCGCGCCGGGCTGGCGGAGATCAACCTGCCGGCCCTGCAGCCGGGCTCCTCGATCATGCCGGGCAAGGTGAATCCCGTCATCCCCGAGCTCGTGAACCTGGTCACCTTCCGCGTGATGGGCAACGACTACACGGTGACCCTGGCCGCGCACAGCGGACAGCTGCAGCTCAACGCCTACGAGCCGGTGGAAGGTGTCGCGATGATGGAGTCGCAGCACCTCCTTCACACCACCTCGATGACGTTCCGCACCAAGTGCGTGGACGGGATCACTCTCAACGAGAAGGTGCTCGCGCGCTACCTGGAGACCACGGTCGGGATCGTGACCGCGCTCAACCCGGTGCTCGGCTACGAGAAGGCGACCGAGCTGGCGGGAGAGGCCTACAAGAGCGGGAAGGGCATCCTGGAGGTCATCCGCGAGAAGAAGCTCCTGACCGAGGCCCAGATCAAGGACCTGCTCGATCCGGCCAAGCTCACCGGCCTGGATCCGAAGAAGTACGAGAACAAGGACTAAGGAGGTCCCGATGAGCCGCGCGTTTCGTCTCTGCCTGACCCTCACAACCGCCCTCGCCAGCGGCGCCGCCTTCGCCGCGGACAAGCTCCCGAACGTGGTCGTGCTCGCGACCGGCGGCACCATCGCCGGCGCCGCGGCGAGCGACGTGCAGGCCGCCTACACGTCGGGCCAGGTCGGTGTCGACCAGCTCCTCGCGGCCGTGCCCCAGGCGAAGAAGCTCGCGGCGATGCGCGGCGAGCAGATCGCGAACATCGGCTCCCAGGACATGAACGACGAGGTGTGGCTCAAGCTCGCCAAGCGCATCAACGAGCTCGCGGCGATGCCGGACGTCGACGGCATCGTCATCACCCACGGCACCGACACGATCGAGGAGACGGGCTACTTCCTGAACCTCGTGGTCAAGACGAAGAAGCCGGTCGTCCTCACCGCGGCCATGCGTCCCTCGACGGCACTCTCCGCCGACGGTCCGCTCAACTTCTTCAACGCCGTCGCGGTGGCCGCGAACAAGGACGCCGGCGGGCGCGGCGTGCTCGTCGTGGTCAACGACTGGATCCACGGGGCGTCCTCGCTGACCAAGGCCAGCACCACGGCCGTGCAGACGTTCCTCTCGCCGCTGCGCGGGCTGGTGGGCACGGTCGCCTACGGCGAGTGCGAGTTCTATCGGGGCGCCGTCGGCAAGAACACCGTGGACAGCGAGTTCTCGCTGGACGGGGTGACGGCGCTGCCGCGGGTGGACATCGTGATGGCCCACGAGAACATGGACGGCGCCATCATCGACGCCGCGGTGGCGGCGGGGGCCAAGGGTGTGGTGATCGCGGGAGTGGGCAACGGCAACATGACCAAGCCCGCCCTCGACGCGCTCGCCGCGCAGGCCAAGAAGGGCGTCGTCTGCGTGCGCAGCAGCCGCGTGGCGACCGGGCTCGTCGGACGCAACGTCGAGGTGGACGACGACAAGCTGGCGCTCGTGGCCTCCGACGACCTGAATCCGCAGAAGTCGCGGGTGCTGCTCCGCCTGGCCCTCCTGAAGCCGCGCAGCCTCGCCGACATCCAGCGCCTGTTCCAGGAGTACTGAGACCGGGCCGCCGGGCCCCTGGACCTGTCAGGGGACCCGGCGGTGACCGCCTTCCTGTGAATTCCTGAGAATTTCCTGGAGACTTTCGGCCTCCCAGGGCCGATCATTGTCGCCATGCCGGTGGCCCGGGCGTTCGTGATCCGGCCGTTCGGAAAGAAGACTGACGCCTCGGGCCGGAAGATCGACTTCGACCGGATCCACGAGCAGCTGATCGCCCCGGCGCTCGAGGCGGCCGATCTCGGAGGCGGCACGACCGGCGAGATCGTCGACTCCGGGAACATCCGCGAGGACATGTTCGCGCTGATCCTGGAGGCCGACCTCGTCGTCTGCGACATCACGGTCCACAACGCCAACGTCTTCTACGAGCTCGGCATCCGGCACAGCCTGCGCAAGAAGCGAACGCTGCTGATCCGGGGCGAGCCGACGAGCGACGCGCCGCCGTTCGACATCCTGACGGACCGCTTTCTCTCCTACCCGCTCCACGATCCCGCCTCCAAGCGGGCCGAGCTCCAGGCGATGCTGACCGCGTCGCTCCAGAGCGACCGGGCGACCGACAGCCCCGTCTTCCTGATGCTCCCGAGCCTGCCCGAGGCCGATCCCGCCAAGGGGAGAGAGGTCGTCCCGCTCGACTTCCAGGAGGAGGTCCTGCGCGCGCAAGCCGCCGAGGCGCGATCGCAGATGGCCGGCCGCGGCTGGCTGCGCCTGCTGGCCGAGGACGTGCAGGACCGGAGGTTCCAGCGCGAGGGCCTCCGGCTGATCGCGAAGGCGCAGTTCGAGCTCAAGGACTGGGACGCGGCGCGCCAGAGCTGGGAGGCGATCCGCGAGGTCGCACCCGACGACCTCGACGCGAACCTCACGCTCGCGAGCATCTACGAGCGCGCCTACCGGCAGAGCGAGCGGCCCGAGCTGCTCGAGCAGTCGGACCAGGCCATCCAGCGGGCGCTGCGGGTGCTGTCGAAGTCCGGGACCCGCCGTGCGCAAGTGCTGGCGCTCGAGGCGAGGAACGAGAAGACGCGCTGGCGGCTCGAGTTCGAGCACCTGCCGAGTGTCGACGAGCGGCGCAGCGCGGCCGTCAACCGCTCGCTGCTGCGCGCGTACCAGGGTTACCGCAAGGCCTACCTCGAGGACCTCAACCACTACTGGTCCGGGCTCGCGGCGCTCCAGCTGGGCGTCGTCCTGCTCGACCTGTCGGCGCTTGCGGGATGGTCGTCGCTCTTCGCGAACGACCGCGCGGCGCAGGCGTTCAAGGACGACCTCCAGGCCGACGTGCAGGCCCTGCGGGTCGAGGTCTCGCTCGCCTCGAGGGCGCGCTGCAGCGGCGGGACCCCTCGGACCCCGAGGGCTTCTGGGTCGAGATCACGGCGGCCGACCTGCAGTTCGTCGCGGCCGAGCCGCAGAGCTCGCGCGTCGTCGAGTCGTATCGGGACGCCGTCCCCAGGGACAGGCCCTTCGCCTGGGACGCCGCCCGCGGACAGCTCGAGCTCTTCCGCGACCTCGGCATTCGCGCCGACCTCGCGAGCGCGGTGATCGCCGGCGTCGAGGCCCGCCAGACGAAGGCGGCGACGAAGACGGCCAAGCCCGTGCACCTGCTTCTCGTCGCGGGCCACCGGGTCGACCCCGACGACCGCCGGACGCCGCGCTTCCCGGCGGCGCAGGAGCCGAGGGCGAGAGAGCTGTTGCGCGAGGCGATGAAAGGCGTCGTCGACGCCGAGCACGATCACCTCGTGCTCGGGTCGGGCGCGGCCGGCTGGGACATCCTGGGGCACGAGGTGGCGGCCGAGCTCGGCATGCCGAGCGTCCTCTGCCTGCCGTTCCCCGCGACGGTCTACGCGGGAGAGTCCTTCGGTGGGCTCGACGGCTGGAAGACGCGCTTCCTCAAGCTGCTGGACCGGGGCGACGCGCTCGAGCTCAGCGATCGCGTGGGGCTGCCGCGCTGGCTGCACGGCAGCAAGGACAACCCCTGGGAGCGCGGCAATCGCTGGGTCCTGCGCGTGGCTCAGGCCTGGGGCGCGCGCAGGGTGACCCTGATCGCGCTCTGGGACGGAAAGGCCCGCGGCGACGCGCCGGGCGGCACGGCGCAGATCGTCGAGCTCGCGCGCCGGGCGCCGGAGATCAACGTGATCCACGTCGACTCGCGGCAGCTGGTGGCTGCGGCCGGAAAGCGAGCGGGCCGGGCGTCGGCTTCCCGCAGGAGGGCCGCGCTCTAGCCGTCGAAGGACGGCGATTCGCGGCGCGGCCGCGGTGATGTAGGCTCGGCGCGCTGGAAGTGCCTTGAGCCAACCTTCCGCCCGAGTCCTCTCGTCTCGGGTCTGCGCGCCCTGCTGCCGCTCGGGGCCTGCGCCGCGCTCCTCTCGGCCTCGCCGGCGGCAGCCCGCGAGCTCCACTGGAAGTCGCTCGAGGTGGGGGCGACGCTCGACGCCCAGGGCGTGCTGCACGTCGTCGAGCGCCAGCACATGGTCTTCACGGGGGACTGGAACGGCGGCGAGCGCAAGTTCGACCTCCGGCCTGGCCAGGAGGTCGTGCTGCGCGGCATGACGCGCATCGACCCCGCGACCGGCGCGCGGCGCGAGATGCGCGAGGGGAGCCTCGACGACCTCGACCGCTACGCCTGGTTCTCCGACCGCGTGCTGCGCTGGCGCAGCCGGCTCCCCGACGATCCTCCGTTCGAGCGCACGGAGATCGTCTACGACATCGCCTACTCGCTCTACGGCGCGCTCGTGGAGACGGGCGGCCGCTACGCCCTGAACCACGACTTCGCCTTCGCCGACCGCCCGGGCGACATCGAGGACGTCGTGGTCACGCTGCGCATCGATCCGGCCTGGCGCGTGGACGGCCCCCTGGAGCAGACCTTCCGTGGGGGGCCCCTGCACCCGGGCCAGGGCTACGTCGTTCGGACGGCGCTCGAGTGGAGCGGCGCGGGTGAGCCCGCGCTGCAGCGGACGTCGCCGCGCCAGGCCCGCCTGCTGCTGGCGCTCGCGGGCGTGCCGCTGCGTGCTCGTCGTCCTGCTCCTGGCGAGCGAGTGGAGCCGCGGCCGCTTCGCACCGCTCACGCCGCAGGCCGTCTCGCAGCCGGGCTGGCTCGAGGAGAACCTGCTCCGCCATCCGGCCGAGCTGATCGGGGCGGTCTGGGACCGCGGCGTCGGGTCCGACGAAGTGGCGGCGACGATCGCGCGGCTCGCCGGCGAAGGCAAGCTGGAGACGCGCGTGGACGGCGAGAAAGAGCTGCACATGACGCTCAAGGTGGACCGCGACACGCTCGTCGGCCACGAACGGGCCCTGGTGGACGGCTTCTTCTTCGGCGGCCGCGGGGAGACGAGCACCACCGACGTGAAATCCCACTACAAGAAGACGGGCTTCAACCCTGCGAGCCTCATCCAGCCCGCGCTCGAGGCGCAGGCGAACGAGCTCGTCGGACCCTCCGCGCACAGCAAGTGGCTGCCGCTCTGGCTGCCGACGCTGATCGCGTTCGGCTGGGGCGTGTACCTGCTCTGGGTGGCCGCGCCGGCGACGGCCGAAGGCCGCGTCCCGCGCTTCCTCGGCATCCTGCTTCCCCTGATCGTGCTGTCCGGCATCGCCTCGGCGTTCGCGGTGTCCTGGCGGGCCCGGATCGACCGCGGCCCCGTGAGCGTCCTTCGGTTCCTGATCCCGGGCGGGCTGATGCTCCTCTTTGCCGGCGCCGTCGTCACCGGCTTCCGGGACGTGCCGATCCTGTCCAACGCCTTCGGCGCCGGGTTCGGCTTCGACGTGCGGCTGGGCGCCACCCTCCTGGCCCTCGCGCTCTTCAACAGCCTGATCAACCAGGCCCGCTCGCGCGAGCGGGCGCAGGGGATCGCGCTCCGCAAGCGGCTCGCCTCGGTGCGCCGCTACTTCCAGCAGGAGCTGGATCGGCCGCAGCCCGCGCTGCGCAACGAGTGGTTCCCCTACGTGATCGCGTTCGGCCTCGACAAGGACGCACAGGACTGGTTCAAGGCCCACGGCGGGCAGTCGGCCGACGACTCGTCGACGCCGTGGTCGAGCTCGCCCTCGACGTCGTCCTCGTCCAGTGGCTCGTCGAGCAGCGCGCCGACTGGCTGGAGCGGAGGCGGCGGCTCGTTTGGCGGAGCCGGCGCCACGGCGGCGTGGGCGGTGGCGGCCAGCTCCATGGCGGCAGGCGTGGCGGCTCCTTCGTCGTCCGGGAGCTCGAGCGGCGGTGGCGGTGGGGGAGGCGGCGGCAGCAGCAGCGGCGGTGGCGGCGGCGGCGGCTGGTAGCGGCGGCCTGCGAACGGGCGTCGATGGTTTGACGGCGTCATGCCCCTGTATGACACTATGTCGTACACCTTCCGGAGGCATGGCGTGGGTCGCATCCTGAGCGTTCGGATCGGCGAGAAGGCACGGCGCGCAGTGGCCCGGCGTGCCCGCGCGAGCGGCCGCTCGGAATCGGCGGTCGTCCGCGACGCGATCGAGGCGTACGTCGGTGACGAGACAGGAGAGGCCCCGTACCCGGCCCTGCGCGACCTGATCGGAGTGGTCGCCGAGGGCCCGGCGGACCTCTCCGTCCGAAGCGGGGACAAGGTGCGCCGGCTGCTGCGTACGCGCCACGCCGGCCGTAAGTGATCCTGATCGATACCGGCCCAATCGTCGCGCTCTTGCGGCGGCCGGATCAGCACCACGAGAGCTGCGTCGCGACGCTCAAGGGCCTTCGTGAGCCACTCGCCACCGTGTGGCCCGTCGTCACTGAAGCGATGTTCCTGCTGGCGGATCGCCCCGACGTCCAGGCTGCCCTCTGGCGAAGCTTCGAGAGCGAGGCGATCCGGCTCCTGCCGCTGGGGCACGACGACATTCCGCGGATCCGTGAGCTCATGTGGAAGTACCGCGATCGCCGAATGGACTTCGCAGACGCCGCGCTCGTGCGTGTGGCCGAGCGCGACGGGATCGACACCGTGTTCACCGTGGACCGCAAAGACTTCACGGTCTACCGCCTCTCAGGCCGGCGGCGGTTCAAGACACTGCCCTGAGCGCTCGACCCCGGTAGGGCAGCCGTCGGGTAATGTAGAGCGCAGCGCTCCCTATGCCGCCCGCTGACGACGACGACCTGGCTCATCAGCGCACGCCGACACGCGCGCGACGCGCGGGCTGGCTCGAACGCCTGCTGAGCGGCTTCACGTCCTCCTCCCCCGTCGCGGCGGGCGAAGCCGAGACGCCCGATCGGATCGGCCGCTATCGGATCCTGCACAAGCTGGGACAGGGAGGCATGGGAGTCGTCTACGCGGCCGAGGACCCGAGCCTCGGCCGGCGCGTGGCCCTGAAGACCATCACGCACTCCGACGAAGACAGCCGCCAGCGCTTCCGGCGTGAGGCCCGCGCCGCCGCCAGCGTCAGCCATCCCAATGCCTGCCAGATCTTCGAGATCGGCGAGGACGCGGGCCGGCTCTTCATCGCGATGGAGCTGCTCGACGGCGAGCCGCTGTCCCAGAGGCTCGCGGGCGGCCCCCTGACCCTGGCCGCGACCTTGAGCCTGGGACGGGAGATGCTCGCGGCACTCGACGCGCTCCATGCGCAGGGGGTGATCCACCGCGACGTGAAGCCCTCGAACGTCTTCCTGACCCCTCGCGGCACGAAGCTCCTGGACTTCGGCCTGGCCCGGCCGCTTGCGAGCGACTCGGGAGGAGCCCTCTCGCTCCAAGGCGACCTCACGCGGTCCGGCCTGATCGTGGGCACGCCGCGCTACATGGCGCCGGAGCAGGTCCTCGGCGACCCGATCGACGCGCGCACCGACGTCTTCGCGACCGGCGCGGTGCTGTTCGAGGCCCTTGCGGGGCGAGTCGCCTTCGCGGGAACGACGGCCGTGGAGGTGATGCACGCGACGCTGCACGAGCAGCCTCCCGCCCTGGCCGGGCCCCCGGCGGTCGTCGCCTTCGATCGGGTGGTCCGTCGGGCTCTCGCCAAGTCTCCTGCCGAGCGCTACCCGACGGCGATCGCGATGTCCCGCGACCTCGAGTCGATCGCCCTCGGCGACTCCAGTGCGGCGGCGGCTCCGGCTCGCGCCTTGACCCGGCTCGTCGTCCTGCCGTTTCGCGTGCTGCGCCCCGATCCCGAGATCGACTTCCTCGGCCTCGCCCTCGCCGATGCCGTGTCGAGCTCGCTGAGCGGCCTGAGCTCCCTCGTCGTGCGTTCGAGCGCAGCGGGCTCCCGCTTCTCCGTCGAGGCTCCGGACCTTCCGGCGATCGCCACTCAGCTCGACGTGGACCTGGTGCTGCTGGGCACCTTGCTCCGCTCGGGAGATCGCCTGCGGGTCTCGACGCAGCTCGTGGAGGCCCCCGCCGGGACCCTCACCTGGTCACACACGACGGAGTCGCAGGTCGGGGAGGTGTTCCGTCTCCAGGACGAGCTCGCACAGGGAATCGTCGCGTCGCTCTCGCGCTCGCTCGGCGGCTCGGCCCCGACCGAGCGCCCGGGAGAGACGCCCACGAGTGCCCGCGCCTACGAGTACTACCTGCGCGCCAACGAGGTCGGCCGCGATCTGACCCAGCTGACCGTGGCACGCGACCTCTACCTTCAGTGCGTGGCGGAGGATCCCGGCTTCGCGCCGGCCTGGGCCCGCCTCGGGCGCGCGCACCGCATCATCGGCAAGTACCTGGAGATCCCACAGCTCGCCGTGCACCAGGCGCGTGCGGAGGAAGCCCTCTGCCGAGCCCTCGAGCTCAGCCCCAAGCTGCCGCTCGCCCACAAGCTCATGGCGCACCTGGAGTCGGAAGTGGGCCGTTCCCAGGAAGCCATGGTGCGCCTGCTGCGGCTCGCCGGCGAGACGCGCAACGACGCGGAGCTCTTCGCGGGACTCGTGCACGCGTGCCGCTACTCGGGCCTGCTCGAAGCCTCGCTCGCCGCTCATCGCGAGGCGCAGCGCCTCGACCCACATCTGCCCACGGGCGTCGTGCACACGCTCTGGCAGCTCGGCGACTTCGAGCGCCTGGTCGAGCTCAAGGACGGAGAAGGCATGACGGCGCGGGCCTTCGCGCTCTTGGCACTCGGCCGCCGGGAGGAGGCCATCCAGTCCTGGGACTCGGTGGCCGCTTCCTACAACCTTCAGACGCCCGTGGTGCGGGAGTGGATCGACAGCGTGCGCGACTTCCTCGCGCAGTCCGAGGCGAGCCGCGCAGCCGTGTTCACGAACCTCGACGGGGCCTTCGACCCCGAGGAGATCTTCTTCGTCGGCACGCAGGCCGCCCGGCTCGGCATGCCGGAAGCGACGGAGATCCTCGGCCGGGCCGTGGACGCGGGCTATCCGTGCTGGGACGCGCTCGTGCGCCATCCCTGGATCACGCCGATCAAAGAGCAGCCCGGCTTCGCGGACGTCGTGCGTCGCGCCGAGCAGGCGCGGAAGGCGGCCGAGGCCGCCTTCCGCGAGGCCGGAGGGCCGGCCCTGCTCGGGCTTTCGTGATCTACCGCCTCACGACCAACGAATCGGCAAGTCGCACGCGGTAGCGTGCTCCCGCCGGGATGACGACCTCGGGGCCGCGCGTGGCGAGCACGACGCCCGTACCCGTCGCGCCGCCGATCAGCGCACCCTTGGCGGCTCCGCCCTTGCCGTCGGCGATGGCCCCGACCAGCGCTCCCGCGCCCGTTCCGCCGCCGATGATCGCGGCATCCTTCTTCGCGCCGCTGCGCCCCTGCACGCCGAGGCGGTTGGTGGAGACGCGGTGTACGCGGCCGTGGACCTCGACGCTGTCGAAGGAGACGGCCAGGTACGAGCGGCCCTTGACCTTGCCGGCGCGCTGCGCGGAAACGACTCGCCCCCTGAGCTCGCTGCCGGCGGGAATGACGATGCCGCCGTCGGCGTCGAGCACGTTTTCGCGGACCACCGCCAGGACCTTGTCCTCCGGACGGCTGCTCGCCGACGAGATCGTGGTCTCGAACCGGACGGGGACCACGGTCCCGGCAGGGAGCGTCGTCTCGCGGTCGGCAAGCGCTGGCACGACCGCGCCCATTCCCGCGACCGCGAGCGAAAGGCCGATGACTCCGGCTGCTGCCCTGTGGATCATGGAGCACCTCCTCCAAAACGGGGCCTCGTCGCCCCACGCTGGTACTGAGGGGCAAGACCCGGGCCTATTCGCCGGCCGGGTGATCGACGTCACCAAATCGCCCTATCCAACAATCCATCAATGGGTTAGCGAGTGCAGCATTTAGCGGTCAAGTGATCTCCATAGCCTCGCAGCCTCCCTGGCTGACCTCTCCCGAGGACAGGTGCCTCGCGAGTACGTCAAGGCCCTCGTCAGGTGCAGCCGCAATCGCCAGAGACAAGGAGGTCGACGTCAGAAGCCTATGGACAGCGCAAGACCTACTCCGCCGCTCCGACGAGGCGATGGTGAAACGGTCAGGTGGAGACGGCCGGGGTCCCTGACCTCCCATTTTTCGCCGGGCCCAACCGCCAGGCCAATGAGCGCACCCAGAGCGGCGCCCACCAGGCCGACACCGCCGGCGCTTGCCGGGCGCGGTATGCAGACGAAGCTTGGGGCGTCAGGGGCATCACAGTCGTCGCCAGCCGCGTATCCGAGAGCTGCACCGACGCCAAGGCCCACGAGCGCGCCGATCCCCGCGGCCTTTCCCCTTCGGCTCCTCCTCGTTTTGACTTCGAACCGCGTGACGTCGCGGCGGGGTATCTCGACGACCTCCGACGAACCCTCCCGCCGAAGCTTGAGCGTCGTTTCCTCGAGGGCCACCAGGCTTCCGGTCAGCGGCTTGCTGGTAAGGGCTGGAGCTGTGACTCGAACGCGTCTGGCCCCGGTAGGTGCCCCGCTCGAGTCCGCCGATGCCGTAGCGCTCCAAACGGTTGCCAGGCTCGTGAGGATGAATGCCCACTTTCGATCGCCCCGTCGCAGGCGCAGCCGCATCGTGCCCTCCGCGAACTCCGATGCACAGTTGACGGACGCGCGAGCGCGGTTTCGGACGCGAGGTAGGCCGTGGCCTATCGCGGGTCCTGGACGCGGCGGGCGTAGGAGCTGGAAAAGCCTCGGCCTTGTCCGTCCACCAGTCTAGCGATTCGCCATGGACCAAGGAGGCGCCATTGGTGAGGACGAGGCTGCTCGCCGCCGCTACGGGAGCGCTCGTCGCGTGCGGCGCCTGCAGCAGCACCCCGACCGGCCACGGCTGCGCGACGAGCGTTGCGGCGCTGGCCTGGAGCATCTGGGTCACGCCCGTGCTGAATGCGACCGAGCTGAAGGTCGGCGAGGAGCTGAACCTCGGGCTCCTGACGTTCAACATTGGCTGCACCACTCCGAGCTACGACGAGGTGTGGAGTCAGTCGAATCCGACGGTCGCACGCCTCACCCCGCACTCGAATGGCAACGGGGTGACGCTGCGCGGGCTGGAGCCGGGAACGACGGTGGTCACAGGCGAAGCCGTCGGGGCGGACGGAAAGCGCGGCCAGGCGAGACAGACGTTTCGCATCCTGCCCTGAGTCTGGACGCCGTCGAAATCGAATTGCATCAAGCGCTTGCGAGTCTCCTGAAGCGGACCTGTCCGGGCAGGGTGCCCGGATAGACTGCCCGCGGTGAGGTTTCTCCACACGGCCGACTGGCACATCGGGAAGCCTCTGCGCGGCCGCTCGCGGATGGACGAGTACGCGAAGGCCCTCGACCAGGTGGCCGCGATCGCGAAGGACAAAGAGGTCGACGCCGTGCTGATGGCCGGCGACGTCTTCGACTCGCCGGCGCCGCCGCCCGAGGCCGAGAAGCTCGTCTACAACTTCCTCGCCAAGCTCGTCTCCGAGCGGATCCAGTGCGTGCTGATCGCCGGCAACCACGACCACCCGCGCAAGCTCGACGCGCTCGCGACGCTCCTCGAAAGCCTCGGCATCCACGTCCGCCACGAGGTGCGCCCGCCCGACCAGGGCGGCGTCGTGACGCTCCGCTCGAAGGACGGCAAGGAAGAAGCCAGGGTCGCCGTCCTGCCGTTCGTCGCCGAGCGCAAGGTCGTGGACGCCTGCCTGGTGATGGACGCCGAGCACAAGTGGTACGAGGAGTACGGACGGCGCATCGAGCAGATCCTGGCGGCGCTCGTGAAGGGCCTGCCGCTCACGACCGTCAACATCGTGCTCGCGCACCTGCTGGTGGACGGCGCCCGCGTCGGGACGGGGGAGCGCGAGCTGCACCTCGGCCAGATCTACGGCGTCAACCCGCAGCAGCTCCCGTCGAGCGTCCAGTACATCGGCCTCGGCCACCTGCACCGCCCGCAGGAAGTGCTCGCCCCCGCGAAGACGCTCTACCCCGGCTCGCTGATCGAGCTCGACTTCGGCGAGGAGCAGCAGGACAAGAGCGTCGTCGTCTTCGAGGCGCAGCCGCAGAAGGCGCCGAAGCTCGAGCTGGTGCCGATCACGGCGGGCCGCCGCCTGCGGACCGTCACCGCGAGGCTCGACGAGCTCGAGCGCTACGCGAGCGAGTGGACCGACGACTACCTGCGCGTGCGCGTGAAGGCCGACGGCCCGACGCCCGGCCTCGCCGAAAGAGTGAAGGAGCTGCTGCCGAACGCGCTCGACGTGACCGTGGACCACCCGCGCGATCCCGCGCAAGCGCAAACGAACGGCGGCGAGGGCCGCGTGAAGCTCGCCCCGAACCGCCTCTTCGCCGCCTACTACGAGCACCGCCACAACGCCCCGCCGTCCAAGGAGCTGCAGCAGCTCTTCGACCAGGTCCACGAGGAGGCGACGCGGTGAGGCCGCACAAGCTCACGCTCGAAGGCTTCACCTCCTTCCGGGAGAAGCTCGAGCTCGACTTCGCCGGCCTCGACCTCTTCGCGATCACCGGCCCGACCGGCGCCGGCAAGTCGTCGCTGATCGACGCGATCGTCTTCGCGCTCTACGGCCAGGTCCCGCGCGTGGGCGACGACTACAAGCAGCTCATCAGCCACGGCGCCGAGCGGCTCTCGGTGATGCTCGAGTTCGGCGTCGGCAAAGAGCGCTACCGGATCGCCCGCACGGTCCGCCCCGACAAGCCCTCGCAGCAGCGCTTCGAGCGGATCACGAACGGCCCGGCCGAGCCGATCGCCGACCGCGTCAAGGAGATGCGCGCCGAGGTCGACCGCATCCTCGGCCTCGACTACGACGGCTTCACGCGCTCGGTGGTCCTGCCGCAGGGCCAGTTCGACGCGTTCCTGAAGGGCGAGCCGAAGGAGCGCCGCAAGATCCTGGTCGGCCTCCTCAACCTCTCGGTCTACGAGCGGATGCAGCAGATCGCCAACCAGCGGAGCTCGGCGGCCCGGAGCGAGGCCGACTTCATCAAGCGCCAGCTCGAGACCGACTTCGGCAGCGCCACGCAGGAGGCCCTCGAGCAGAAGAAGGCCGAGCTCAAGTCCGCCCAGGGCTGCGCCAAGCAGGCCGAGGCAAGCCTTCAGGCCCTCGCCGAAGCCGCGACGCTCGCCCAGCAGGCCCGCGCCCACAAGAAGGAGCAGGCCCGCCTCGCGAAGGACCACTCGGACGAGAGCAAGCGCCTCGACGCCGCCAACGCCACGCTCGACGGCGCCGGCCAGGCGCGAAAGGCGCTCGACAGCGACCTCGACACGCTGAACGCGCACAAGGACGCGCACGCGTACGACGAAGGCCGCCACCACACGCTCGTCGCGCGCGAAGTCTCTCGCCGAGCAGTTCGCAACTCTCCAGCAGCAGAGCGCCAGAGCCACGAAGAGCGCCGCCGACAAGAAGAAGGAGCTCGACGAAGCGAAGAAGGCCGTCGCGCAGGAGGAGAAGTCGCTCCCGGACCTCGAGACGGCGGAAGCGCAGGCGAAGGAGGCCGAGACCGCCGCGCGAGCCGAGAAAGAGGAGGCGCACCGCGAGCACGCCGCCCTCGCCCTCCGCCACGGCCTGAAGCCCGGCGAGCCGTGCCCGGTCTGCGCCCAGTCCGTGAAGACGGTCCCGAAGGGCAAGGCCCCCGCCCTCGACGCGATCGAGACGAAGCTCAAGAAGGCCGAAGCCGCCGTGAGAACCGCGCAGGAGAAGCTGCAGCAGGCCCGCCTCGCGCAGGGACGGAGCAAGGCAAAGGCCGAGAGCCTCGAGCGCGAGCTGAAGCAGGCCGAGGAGCAGGAGAAGGAAGCGGCGAAGCTCGCCAAGAAGGTGCAGGACGCGCTGGAAGAAGCCGGCTTCGAAGCGAAGGGCGGAGACGGCGCCACAAAAGCTCGTGGCCGCCCTCCAGAAGGAGCTCCAGGCCCTCGAAGCAGCAAGAAAAGCGAAGGCCGACCTCGAAGCCAAGCTCAAGGAGATCGAGCAGAAGCGCGCCAAGCTCGACGCCGACGTCGCCGCCGCCACCGCCCAGCGCGACGTCCTGAAGTCCCGCCTCCAGGAGCTCGAGAGGAAGAACGAGGAGACCGACCAGCACCTGGACGAAACCCAGCTCGCCCTCGGCAAGCTCGCCAAGCGCGACGCCTGGATCGCCCTACTCCCGCCCCCCCTCGGCAAGGACGAATCCGACGTCGTCGAGTCCCTCCGCGAAAGCCGCCAGCGCGAAACGGCTGCGGCCCAGGCCAAGGTCGCCACCCTGACCCACGAAGTCCAGGCGACAGAGAAGGCCCTCCTCCGCGCCGCCGAGCTCCTGGAAAAGCGCCTCACCCTCGACCGCGACGCCGCCCTCGCCAAAACCCTCGCCGACCACCTGAAGGCCCACGAGCTCATCGCCTGGATCCAGGAAGAAGCCCTGGTCCGCCTCGCCGAAGCCGGCTCCCGGCACCTGCAGAAACTCTCCCAGAACCGCTACACGCTGCGTTTGGGTTCCGGCACGGAAGAGCTCGCTGCGCGAGCCGAGCAGGACTTCTACGTCGTCGACGCCTGGAACGGCGACGCCATCCGCTCAGTCCGGACGCTGTCGGGGGAGAGACGTTCCTGGCGTCACTGGCTCTGGCGCTGGCTCTTGCCGAGAGCCTCACAGAGCTCGGCGCCGAGTCCCGAGCCACGGACGCCCTCGACTCGCTGTTCCTGGACGAAGGCTTCGGCTCACTCGACTCCGACACCCTCGACACGGTTGTCGGAGCGCTGGACGCGCTCCACGGTGGCGACCGGATGGTGGGCATCGTAACGCACGTGAGGGAACTCGCGGAGCGGTTGCCGGCCCGGCTCGAGGTCCAACGTGCAGATGCGACCGCAATCGTCCAGATTGTCTAGCCGTTGACTGAGTGGTCGCCTGGGGCCCGTACAATTGCTGTGAAGGACTACCGACGGACGATCCGCGGCCGAAGCGACACCCCTCCTGCGGCTACTGCGGCGCGCTCGCGAGCGGGATCTTCGAGCCGCATCCCCTGTAAGGCCGGATCTTCTGGAACTCCTCGGGAGCAATCGAGGGCCCAGTCCGCGAGCAGTGCTCGTCGAAGGCCGAGCACAGCGCCTGCGACACCTGTTCCTCGTTCATCTGCTGAAGGTCGGTGCGCTGGAGCATGGAGACGAGCTTGCCGTCCTTGAACAGGCCTATCGACGGGGAGGAGGGCGGATACCCGGTCATGTAGCCGCGCGCCTGCTCGACCGCGTCGCGGTCCACGCCGGCGAACACGGTGACCGACCGATCGGGGATGACGCCGTTCTGGAGCGCGAGCATCGCGCCGGGGCGCGCCTGGCCCGCCGCGCAGCCGCAGACGGAGTTGACGATGACCAGGGCGGTCCCGGATCCGGACCGGAGCAGGGCATCCACCTGCTCGGGCGTCGTGAGCGGCTCGACACCGACGGCAGCGAGCTCCTGCCAGAGGGGTGCGACGGCATCGCGGTCGTAGACCGGCGGCAGAGGCGTTCGGCTGTTCATGCCACGATCATAGCGCGGTATC
>CAVRVE010000011.1:0-384362 GCA_963724555.1 uncultured Acidobacteriota bacterium | reverse complement strand
AGCTGATCCTCGACGGCAAGGCCTTCCGCCCCGACGGCAAGTCGGCGGCGACGCTGCTGCCGGCCGCCTTCGGGCTCGCGGGAGTGAACCTGCACACCTACACGGGCTGGGGCTCGGTGCCCCATTGGAACGCGTTCGTCGCCAACCTGGAGATGCACGGCAGCGGGAACTTCTACGACCCGCGGCTCGCCGATGCCACGAAGTTCCCGATCGCCGCGGCGAACGGGTTCGACGACGTGCGGGTCAACGCCGACCGCATCACGCCCAAGCTGCCGGCGCTTCACTTCTACCAGCTGTCGCTGCCCGCGCCGGCGCCGCCAGCCGGCAGCTTCGATCGCGCGGCCGCCGCGCAGGGCCAGAAGCTCTTCAACGGAAGCGCCGGCTGCGCGCGCTGCCACGTCCCGCCGCTCTACACCGAGCCCGGCTGGAACATGCACACCGCCGCCGAGATCGGCATCGACGACTTCCAGGCCATGCGCTCGCCGGACGAGCGCTACCGCACGACGCCGCTCAAGGGCCTCTGGACGCACCAGAAGGGCGGCTTCTATCACGACGGCCGCTTTGCCACGCTCCGCGCCGTGGTCGACCACTACGCCACTGTCTTCGGGCTCACGCTGAGCCCGGCCGAGAAGACGCAGCTCGTGGAATACCTGAAGAGCCTTTAAGAGGAGGCGAACATGGACCAGGCCACCGAGACCCTGCCCCGATCACCCGAGGCCGGCGAGCGTTTCGCAGAGCGCGGGGTCGCGCCTCGGTGGCCGTCCGAGCCGCCAGCGACGAGGAAGTCGTCGCCCGCGTGCGCGCGGGAGAGACGCCGCTCTTCGAGCTGCTGATCCGGCGCTACAACCAGAGGCTCTACCGCGTGGCCCGCTCGATCCTGCGCGACGAGCAGGAGGCCGAGGACGTGATGCAGCACGCCTACGTGAGCGCGTTCGCGCATCTCGGCCAGTTCGAGGGCCGCGCGCGCTTCTCCACCTGGCTGACGCGCATCGCCGTGCACGAAGCGCTCGGGCGAGCCCGGCGGCGCGCGCGCGTCAAGGGCCTCGACGACATGCCCGACGCCAGTCCTTTGTCGCACGGCTCGCCGCGAGACGGCCGGCCGGACCCGGAGCAGCAGGCGCAGGCGGCAGAGTTGCGCCGCCTGCTCGAGGCCGCGATCGAAGAGCTGCCCGACATCTATCGCACCGCCTTCGTGCTGCGCGAGGTCGAGGGGCTCGACACGCCGGAGGTGGCGGAGTGCCTCGACATCAGCGAGGTCGCCGTACGCACGCGCGTCCACCGCGCCCGCGTCCTGCTGCGGCGCGGGCTCTACGAGCGGACGGGAGCCACGAGCGCGTCTGCCTTCTCGTTCCACCTGACGCGCTGCGACCGGATCGTGGCCGGAGTCTTCGCGCGCCTGGGCGAGGCTAAGACGGCTGCGGCGCGCGAGCCGGCGTCCGCGCCAGGAGCACGCTGAGCCGGGCGAGCATCGCCGAAACGATCGCGAGAGCCCTGAGCATCAGCTGCGCGGCACCGGGCGCGCCAGGAAGGCCGGAGCCGGCAGGCGCGCGCCCGCATAGGCTCGAACCTCTCCGAAGCGGCGGCCGGCCTGCCAGTCCTCGCGGGCCGCGACGATCTCGTCGGTGGTCCGCGCCACGAAGTTCCACCACATCAGGATCGTCTCGCCGAACGGCGCGCCGCCGAGGAGCAGCGCGCGGCACGGCTCGCTGCCCGAGGCGAGCACGAGCTCGCTGCGGCCGCAGCCGAGGTAGTAGAGCGTGTCGACCGCGAGCGCCTCGCCGTCGAGAGCGCACTCGCCCGCGAGCGGCACGAGCGCGTGCTCGAAGTCGGAGTCGAGCGGCAGCGCAACGCGCGCGCCGGGCTTTCCGTGGACTTCGGCGCCCACGATCGGCGAGAAGGTCTGCGCGGGCGACGCGACCGCTCCAAGCCGGCCGACCATGACCGTCGCCGCACCGCCCTCGAGCTCGAGCGACGGAAGCGCGCGGTGCGAGGCGAAGGCCGGCTCCGTGGCCCGGCTCGCCTCGGGCAGCGCCACCCAGAGCTGGACGCCGCGCAGGCGCCCCGCGTTCGCCGCGGGCGTCTCCTCCGCGTGCGCGATGCCGCGCCCCGCCGTCATCAGGTTGAGGACGCCCGGCGCCGCCGTGCCTTCGAGTCCCAGGCTGTCGTGGTGGATCACCTCGCCTTCGAGCAGCCAGGAGACGGTCTGGAGGCCGATGTGCGGGTGTGGCGCGACGTCCATCGGCTTGCCCGACGCGAAGGTGAGCGGGCCGTACGAGTCGAGGAAGCACCAGGGGCCGACCAGGCGGCGCTGGCTTCGCGGGAGCAGGCGCCGGATCGCGAGCCCGCCGAGATCCGTGAGCCGGCCGGGGAGCGCCTGGAGCGTGGGCCGAGCCGGGTCGGCGGCGCACGGCTCGGCGGTCGTCGTCGGGGCGAGGTTGCTCATGGTCGGGCCTCGACCGGCAGCGTCACGACGAGGATGATCCATTCTTTTCAGGGGCGTTGTCGATTCCAATGCCCCTCGATCGTCGTACCTGTTAGAGGGCGAGAAGAAGGCCGGATCAAGAGGATGGACCGGCCGTTCGCCCGGGGGTCGTAACTTGCGAGGAATGAGAGCGATGCGATTCATGATCCTGGTCAAGGCCACGAAGGACTCCGAGGCGGGAAAGATGCCGGACGAGACGATGCTCGCCGAGATGGGGAAGTTCAACGAGGAGCTCGTGAAGGCCGGCGTCATGCTGGCGGGCGAAGGCCTCCACCCCTCCTCCAAGGGTGCCCGGGTCCGCTTCTCGGGAACGAAGCGCACCGTTGTCGACGGGCCGTTCACCGAGACGAAGGAGCTCGTCGCCGGCTTCTGGCTGTGGCAGGTGAAGTCGAGGGAAGAGGCGATCGAGTGGGTGAAGCGCTGCCCGAATCCCATGCTCGGCGAGAGCGAGATCGAGATCCGCCAGATCTTCGAGGCGGAGGACTTCGGAGCGGCGCTGACGCCGGAGCTGCGCGAGCAGGACGAGCGGCTCCGCGCGAAGCTCGAGTCGAAGTCCTAGCCATGTTCGGCAAGCGCGTCTCGCAATACCTCGCGTTCCAGTGGCCGCTGCTCGTGCTGACGGCGGCCGTCGGCCTGGCGCGGCTCGGCCTGTCGCTCGCGGGCACGCCCGACGCGACGGTCAAGTGGCTTTCGATGAACGTGCTGCTCTGGGCGGGCGCGGTCTACTACGGCATCGCGGTCCACCGCCGCGGGTTCGGGAGCTACAAGCAGCTCCTGCCGCTCGTCACCTTCCAGGTGGCCGTGCTGCACGCAGTCGCCGTCACCGGGATCCTGCTGTCGATCGCCGGCGCGCCCAACATCTTCGCGGCGCCCGAGTACAGCGGGCCCGCGGCACAGAACCAGTGGCTGCACGCGCTGGCGCACCTCACGATCGGGATGGTCGTGGCGTCGCTACTGCTCTGGGGGGTCGCCTCGCTGGCGCTGTGGGTCGCGAAGCGCGCCGCGCGACGGCCGAGCGTTTCGGGCGCCGCTCACGGCGCACCACTGGCTTGACTGCTCGAGAAAGGACGATCCGATGCGATTCATGATCATCGTCAAGGCCACGAAGGACTCGGAAGCGGGCGTCCTGCCCGACGAGACGAGCATGGCCAGGATGGCGCAGTACCACGAGGAGCTCGCGAAGGCGGGGGCTCTGCTCGACGCCTCGGGGCTGCAGGCGAGCTCCAAGGGCTGGAAGGTCAAGTACTCCGGAGAGAAGCGGACCGTGATCGACGGGCCGTTCACCGAGTCGAAGGAGCTGATCGCCGGCTACACGCTGATCCAGGCGAAGTCGCGCGAGGAGGCGCGGGAGTGGGTGCGGCGCTTCCCGAACCCGGCGCTCGACGGCAAGGAGGGCGAGATCGAGGTGCGGCAGCTCTTCGAGCTCGAGGACTTCGGGGCGGGCGACGCGGTCGAGCGCTTCAAGAAGATGGAACAGGACCGGCGGCCATGAAGCGCGTGCTCTCGAAGGACGGCACGCCGATCGCGTTCGAACGCTCGGGCATCGGGCAGCCGCTCATCCTCGTCGACGGCGCGCTCTGCAGCCGGTCGTTCGGGCCGATGCCGAAGCTCGTCCCGCTGCTCGAGCCGCACTTCACGGTCTACTGGTACGACCGCCGGGGCCGCAACGACAGCGGCGAGACGGCGCCCTACTCGGTGGCGCGCGAGGTCGAGGACCTCGAGGCGCTCGTGAACGAGGCCGGCGGCTCGGCGTTCGTCTACGGCGTCTCCTCCGGCGCAGTGCTCGCGCTCGAAGCGGCGGCGCACGGTGTTCCGATCCGCAAGCTGGCGCTCTACGAGCCGCCGCTCGGCCTCGACAAGAAGGAGCCTCCGACCGACCACGTGGCCGCGCTCAACCGGCGCATCGCCGCCAACCGGCGGTCCGACGCGGTCAGGTACTTCATGCGCGACATGGTGGGCGTCCCGGCCCCGTTCGTGTTCGTGATGCGCTTCATGCCGATGTGGTCGAAGCTCGAGGCGGTCGCGCACACGCTGCCGTACGACGCCGCGCTCGTGGGGGATCCTTCGCTGCTGAAGCGGCGTGCGGCCACCGTCTCCGTCCCGACGCTCGTGATCGGCGGCGAGAAGAGCCCGGCGGTGCTGCGCGAGGCGGTGCAGGCCGTCGGCGCCGCGGTCCCCGGTGCGAAGCGGCGCCTGCTCGCGGGCCAGACCCACGACGTCAAGCCGCAGGTGGTGGCACCGGTGCTGGTCGAGTACTTCGAGGCTGCCTGAAGCGAGGCCCGCGGTGCGGTTGTCCCGCGGCGGCGAAGATGGTGTGATCGGTGGTGGTGACCGCCACCGAAGTCCACCGCACGATCGAGGCCGTCTACCGCATCGAGCAGGCGCGGCTCATCGCAGGCCTGACGAGGATCGTGCGCGACGTCGGGCAGGCCGAGGAGCTGGCGCAGGACGCGCTCGTGGTGGCGCTCGAGCGCTGGCCCGAGTCGGGCGTGCCGGACAACCCGGGCGCCTGGCTGATGGCCGCCGCCAAGCGCCGGGCGATCGACCGGCTGCGCCGGGGCCGCATGCTCGAGCGCAAGCACCGGGAGCTGGGCCGGGAGCTCGAGGGCGAGCAGGAGCGCGCCGCGGCCGAGATCGAGGCGGCGCTCGACGACGACGTGGGTGACGACCTGCTGCGGCTCGTGTTCATCGCCTGCCACCCGGTGCTCTCGACCGAAGCCCGCGTCGCGCTCACGCTGCGCCTCGTGGGCGGCCTGACGACGGAGGAGATCGCGCGCGCCTACCTGGTGTCGGAGGCGACCGTCGCGCAGCGCATCGTGCGGGCCAAGCGGACGCTCGCGCAAGCGCAGGTTCCCTTCGAGGTGCCGCGCGGGTCCGAGCTCGCGGAGCGGCTCTCGTCCGTGCTCGAGGTGGTCTATCTCGTCTTCAACGAGGGCTACGCCGCCACCGCCGGAGACGACTGGATGCGGCCTTCGCTCTGCGAGGAGGCGCTGCGTCTCGGCCGGATCCTCGCGAGCCTCGTGCCGGGCGAGCCCGAGGTCCACGGCCTCGTGGCGCTGCTCGAGATCCAGGCCTCGCGCATTGCCGCGCGCGTGGGCCCGCACGGCGAGCCGGTGCTGCTGCTCGACCAGGACCGCGGGCGCTGGGACCCGCTCCTGATCCGCCGCGGCCTCGCGGCGCTCGAAAGAGCCGAGCGCCGCGTCGGCTCGCGCGGCCCGTACGCGCTCCAGGCCGCGATCGCCGCGTGTCACGCGCGGGCCCGGCGCGCCGAAGACACCGACTGGCAGCGCATTGCCGTTCTCTACGACGAGCTTGCCTTCGTCGCTGGCTCGCCGGTCGTCGAGCTCAACCGCGGCGTTGCGCACGGGATGGCTTTCGGGCCGGCCGCGGGCCTCGCGATCGTCGAGCCGCTCGCCGCCGTTTCGTCGTTCGCCGGGTACCACCTGCTGCCGAGCGTGCGCGGCGACCTGCTCGCGAAGCTCGGCCGGCGCCACGAGGCGCGCGCCGACTTCGAGCGCGCCGCCTCGCTCACACGCAACACTCGCGAGCGCACGTTGCTGCTGGAGCGCGCGGCCGCCTGCGCCCGCGAAGCCTGAGGGAGGGGAGCATGAGCCACATCGCCACGTGGTGGTCGTCCTGGCAGGGCGAGATCCGGAGCCTGATGCGCATCGTCGCGGCCGCGATGTTCATGCTGTCCGGCACTTCGAAGCTCTTCGCCTTCCCGATCGGGATGCCGCCCAACGGTCAGACGGCCACGTTCGGGACGGAGATCTGGATCGGCGCCGTCCTCGAGGTGTTCGGAGGCCTGCTGATGCTGCTCGGCCTCTTCAGCCGGCCGGTCGCCTTCATCCTCTCCGGCGAGATGGCCGTCGCCTACTTCCAGTTCCACCAGCCGCAGGCCTTCTGGCCGACGGTGAACGGCGGCGTCGGCAGCGGTGCTCTACTGCTTCCTCTGGCTCTACTTCTCGGCCGCCGGCCCCGGCCCCTGGAGCCTCGACGCCGCTCGCCGCTCGTAGCGAGCGAGCTTCGACCGCAGGCGGTCAGCGCGACGGGCCGCCGGGCGCGGAGGTCACCCGGCGGGCGTCGACGCGGCGCACCGTCTGCTTGCCGGGCAGCAGCCGGGCGGTCCCCGCCAGCTCGCCAGCCCGGACCGTGAAGCACCACACCACGTGCACCCTGGTATTCGTGAACTCTGCCTTCCAGCACGCGTCGTTCGGGTCCCAGGTCGTTTCGAGGGCGTCGCCCATCGCTTCGCGCCTCCCGTCGACGATCTTGTCGGCCTTCCAGCGGACAGCACCGGGCGTGGCACCGGCAGTGAAGGTGTAGACGACCTCCTCGTCGTTGCACGCCGGGGCGGCCACCCGGTCGGTGCACTGCGACGTGCCCCGCCAGAGGCCGAGGAGCTCCGCAGGCGCGTGATCGGCCGGAGCGCCGGACGAGAGCGACGCCAGGGCAAGCGCCGCGCACGCGGGGAGATGCTTCAACTCCTTGTACCTGCGGCAATCGTAGCAACCAATCGGCTCCTGGCTGCGTCCTATCGGCAAGACCGTCTCTGCCCAAAAGGGAGCGACGCATGCCCAATCTGCTGCGGGACGTCCTGTTCGGCCTGCGACTGCTGGGAAAGAACCCCGCCTTCACTGCAGTGGCCGTGCTGACGCTGGCGCTCGGGATCGGGGCCAACACCGCGATATTCAGCGTGGTGTACGGCACGCTGCTCGAGCCGCTGCCGTACCACGATCCCGAGCAGCTCGTGATGGTCTGGTCGAAGCCGCAGCCGGACAGCCGGAACAGCGTGGCGGCGGGGGACTACCTCGACTGGAAGACGCAGAGCACCGTCTTCCAGGGCCTGCACGCCTGGACCGGGCGCGACGTCAGCCTGGCGATCGGCAACGACCGGCCGGAGCAGATCTTCACCGCCCCCGTCACGCCGGGCTGGATCGACAACTTCGGCCTGCAGCTGGAGCTCGGACGCGACTTCACGCCCGAGGAAGGCGAGGTGGGGCGGGACGACCGCGTGATCCTGTGCAACAGCATCTGGCAGGAGAGGTTCGACGGCGACCGCGCCATCGTCGGAAAGCAGATCCGTCTCGACGGCAGGCCGCACACCGTGGTCGGCGTGCTGAAGGCGGGGCCGGGCGACCGCGTCCAGCACAAGATGTACCTGCCGCTCGCGTTCAAGCCCGAGCAGATCAACCACGACTTCCACTGGCTGCTGGTGATGGGCCGCCTGAAGCCGGGCGTCACGCTCGCGCAGGCGAACGCGGAGATGGCCGGGATCGCCAGGCGCATCGCGGACGCGTTCCCGGATTCCAAGAAGGGCTGGGGCATCAGCGTCGAGCCGCTGCAGAACAATTTCCTCTCGCAGGACACGATCCGCGGCCTGTGGTTCCTGCTCGCCGGCGTGAGCTTCGTGCTGCTGATCGCGTGCGCGAACGTCGCGAACCTGCTGCTCGCGCGGGGCGCCGTGCGCCAGCGCGAGGTGGCGCTGCGCTCCTCGCTCGGCGCGTCGCCGCGCCGCATCGTCACGCAGTTCCTCGCCGAGAGCGTCGTGCTGGCGCTCCTGGGCGGGCTCTTCGGCGTCGCCCTCGCCGTGGGGCTGATGCGGGCGTTCCTGGCGGTGATGCCGGCCTACACGCTGCCGTCCGAGGTGGACGTGCGGCTCAGCATCCCGGTGCTGCTGTTCACGATCGCGGCGGTGATGCTGTCGGGGCTGCTGTTCGGCTGCGCTCCCGCCTGGCAGGCGACGCGGCTCGACCTGAACGAGACGCTGAAGGAGGGCGGGCGCTCGACCCAGGCCGGCCGCAACCGCGTGCAGCGCGCGCTGGTCGTCGCCGAGTTCGCGCTCGCCTTGACGCTCCTGGCCGGAGGCGGGCTCGCGATCCACAGCCTGCTGAACCTGAGCCGCGTCGACCTCGGCTTCCGGACCGACCGGCTGCTGACCTTCTTCCTCCCGATGCCGGAGGCGCGGCTCCAGGGCGCCGAGCGCGTGGTTCTCTTCTACGGACAGCTGGAGGAGAAGGTGCGGGCGCTTCCCGGCGTCCAGACGGTGACGGTCTCGACCGGCGCGCCGCTCCAGGGCGGCTTCGGCATGGCCTTCGACATCGTGGGCCGCCCCAAGGCGCAGGGCTCGGCGCGCGACACGGCCAGCTTCATCATGGCGACAGCGGACTACTTCAAGACCTACGGCCTTCCGATCCTGCAGGGCCGCGGCTTCACGGAGCAGGACACCGCGGGCAGCCCGCGCGTCGCGGTCGTCAACGAGTCCTTCGTCAAGCGCCACCTGAAGGGCGTCGATCCGCTGACGCAGCGCGTCGCCGTGGACGAGCTCGTGCCGGGGCAGACCAAGGTCGGCAAGCCGGTCGAGTGGCAGATCGTGGGCGTGGTGCGCGACGTCAAGAACCGGGGGCCCCGCAACGACGTGCGCCCCGAGATCGACGTGCCCTTCGCCCAGAGCCCGTGGCCCGGCGTGGTGGTGACGGTTCGCTCGAGCAGCGACCCGAACGCGCTGCGCACCAGCATCGGAGCCGTGATCCAGCAGATGGACCCCGACCTGCCGATGGCGGGCGTGCGCACCGTGGACGAGCTCGTCCACCAGCGGCTGTCCAACGACCGCTTCAACGCGATCCTGTTCTCCGCCTTCGCGGTCGTGGCGCTCACGCTCGCGGCGATCGGGATCTACGGCGTGATGTCGTTCGTGGTGGCGCAGCGCAGCCACGAGGTCGGGCTCCGCATGGCGCTGGGCGCCGACCGCTCGCAGGTGGTGCGGCTCGTGATGCGCGACGGCATGACGACGGCGCTCTGGGGCACGGCGCTCGGCTTCGCCGGCGCGTACGCCGTCGGCCGCGTGATGCAGGGCATGTGGTTCGGCGTGGGCGCGCTCGACCCGGGCCGCTTCCTCGCGATCGCTCTCGCGCTGATCGCCACGGCGATCTTCGCCTGCTACGTCCCGGCGCGGCGTGCGTCGACGGTCGACCCGGCGGTGGCGCTGCGCGAGCGCTGAGGGCCTCCAGGGTCGCGACGGCTCAGCGGTAGGCCTTCGCCTGGATGGCGTAGAGCTGCGCGTACGGGCCCTTCCGCGCGAGCAGCTCTTCGTGAGTGCCGACCTCGGCGACGCGCGAGGCGTCGAGCACGACGATCAGGTCGGCCATCCGGACCGTGCTGAAGCGGTGCGAGACCAGGATCGTGATCTGGCCGCTCGCGGCTCCGGCGCGCGTCCCGCGCAGCGCTCCCGCGTAGCGCTCGAAGAGCGCGTGCTCGGTCTCGGCGTCGAGCGCCGCCGTGGGCTCGTCGAGGATCAGGAGCAGGGGAGCCTCGCGCATGAAGCCGCGCGCGAGCGCCAGCTTCTGCCACTGGCCGAACGAGACCTCCACTCCGCCCGGCCAGGTCGGGCCGAGCTGCGTGTCGAGCCCGCGGGGCAGCCGCGCGACCACGTCGTCGGCGCCGGCCCGCGCGACGGCCGAGGTCACCGCCGCTCGCATCGTCGAGGCGCCTCACGTCGCCCACGCCCACGCTCTGGCGGGCGGGCAGCTCGAAGCGGAAGAAGTCCTGGAAGGCGCCGGCGAGCCGCGCGCGCCAGTCGTCGGCGCGCACGCGCGCGAGCGGCGCGTCGTCCACCAGGATCCGGCCGGCCGTGGGCTCGTAGAGCTTGCAGAGCAGCTTGACGAGCGTGCTCTTGCCCGCGCCGTTCTCGCCGACGAGCGCGATCACCGAGCCGCGGGGCAGCGTCAGGTTCACGCCCTCCAGCACGAGTCGCTCGGTGCCCGGATAGGCGAAGGACACGCCCTCCAGCCGGATGCCCTCGTCGATCCGCGCCGGAGCGTCCCGATCCGCCGACTCGACGACGGAGGCCGCGTAGTCCTCGAGCCAGGCGAGGCGCCGCGAGCCGTCGATCCAGATCCCGCGCAGGAAGCCGATCTCGCCGACAGCGGCGCTCACGTACGCCGACAGCCGCGATCCGGCCGCGAGCACGAGCAGCACCGTCTCGGGCGGCGCCTGAAGGCCCGCGGTCACGAACACGATCGCGCCGACGTAGCCGGCCCCGAAGACCGCCCACGCGAGCGCCTGCCAGAGGGCGCTCGCGCGGCGCGCCCGCGCCACCGGGCGGTACCAGGTCTCCCACGCCTCGCGCCGCTCGCGGATCAGGCGCTCGCCGATCCGCGCGACACGCACTTCCTTCCCGGGTGCTGCGCTGGCCGCGAGCGAGAAGAGATGGCGCGCGATCCGGCCCGACGACGCGACGCCTTCCTCGACGCTGCGCTCGACGCCGGGCCGCCAGCTCGAGGTCAGCACGGTGGGGACGGCGCACAGCGCGAGCAGCCCGAGCGCGGGATGCACGTGGACCAGGATCACGATCGCGACGCCGAGGCGCAGCAGCCAGCCGCAGGTCGAGAAGACCGACATGTACATGTGGTCGAGCACGAACACCTGGCTGCGGAGCACCGAGAGCCGGTCGAGGTACTCGGGCCGCTCCTGGTGGGCGATCGTCGCGACCCTGGCCTGGAGCCGCGCCACGTGCGCCTCGAGCGCGATCGTCACCTTGTCGCGGAAGCGGCGCTGCAGGCGCCCGCTCGTCACGACCAGGAACCAGGTGGCCGCGGCCGAGACGCCGAGCAGCACGGCCGCGACCATGACGAGCCGCCCGTCGCCCGCCAGCAGCCCCTTGCCGAGCAGCATCAGCCACACGGCGAAGAGCGCGTCCGGCAGCGAGGCCAGGAGCGCGAGCAGGAACGACGCCGTCATCAGCCCGGGCTCGTTGCGGTGGCCGAGCTTCAGGAGCCGCCACATCGAGGGCAGCGCGGGCGGCAGCGCGTCAAGCGAGCGAGACGTAGGCGCCCCCTTCCTCGTCCATGTCGGCCGTGAAGCGCTTGGCCTGCAGCTCGAACATCGTGCGGTAGCGGCCGCGCGCGGCCATCAGCTCGTCGTGGCTGCCGAGCTCGACGACGCGGCCGTGCTCGATCACCGCGATGCGATCGGCGTGGCGCACGGTCGAGAAGCGGTGCGAGATCAGGATCGTCGTGACCTGGCGCGTCGCGGCGAGGATGCGGTCGAAGATCTCCGCCTCGCCGCGCACGTCGAGCTGGGCCGTGGGCTCGTCGAGCAGCACGAGCCGGGCGCCCTGGCGCACGGCGCAAAGGGCGCGCGCGAGCGCCACCCGCTGCCACTGGCCGCCCGAGAGGTCGGTCCCGCCCGGGTAGCCGCGCGCGAGCGGCGTGTCGAGGGCGGCCAGCCCCTGGGCTCCGGCGTCCTCGAGCGCCGCGAGCACGGCCGCGTCGGGAGCGCCGCCCGGGGCGACGTTGTCGCGGAGCGAGCGCTCGAAGCGCGTGAAGTCCTGGAAGACTGCGGTGACGCGCGCGCGCCAGTCGTCGACCGCGAGATCGCGCAGGTCGACGCCGTCGACCTCGATCGCCCCCGCGGTCGGGTCGTAGAGCCGGCAGAGCAGCTTGGCGAGCGTCGTCTTGCCGGCGCCGTTCTGGCCGACGATGGCGAGCGACGTCCCTGCCGGAATCACGAGGTCCAGGCCCTCCAGCACGGGCCGCTCGCTGCCGGGATACGCGAAGCCGACGCCGCGGAAGCGAACCTCGCGCGCGGGAAGGCCGGCGGCTGGGCGCGGGTTGGGCCGTGGCGACGAGAGGGCGCCGGCCGCGGCCATCGCCGGCTCGAGCCGCCGCACCGCAGCCACGGGCGCCGCCGCGCCGTCGAGCGCCCAGCTGAGGCCGCCGAAGGCGATGGCGCTCACGCCGACGGCCAGCTGCGCGAAGGCCACCAGCTGGCCGATCTCGAGGCGGCCGGCGCGGGCGTCGAGCGCGAGCGCCGCGAACACGCCGACGCTGGCCGCGGTCACGATCAGCACGCTCCAGGCGAGCGGCCGCTCGCGCAAGCGGGTCGCGCGGTAGATCCGCTCGAAGAGCAGCGTGCGCCGCTCGACGAAGCGGGCGAGCGTCCAGTCGGCGAGGCCGAAGAGCCGCAGCTCCTTCGCCGCGGGCGGATCGACCGCGAGCCGGTAGGCGTAGTCGGCGTGGCGCTGCGCCTCGCGCACTTCATCCGTGTTGCGGTCGAACCAGACGCCGCTCTCGCGCAGCAGCCAATGCGTCGCGAGCCACGCGCCCGCGAGCACGGGCGGCACCCACCACGCGTAGCGGAAGAGCAGCAGCGCGCAGCCGAGGCCGGAGAGGAAGACGACGAGTCCGTCCGCGATGAAGTCCATGTTGATGTCCATCGGCGGGCCGGTCATGCCGAGGTCGAAGTCGCGCGCGACGGTGAGGTCGCCGGTGAGCCGCGGGTCCTCGAGGTGGCCCATGCCCGGCGGGCGGACGCAGGCCGCGGTGAGCCGGTCGTAGAGCCAGGCCGCGAGGCGGCTGCCGAGGTTGGCGCTCAGGGCCTTGTGCAGCGGGCCCAGGACCTGCAGCAGCACGAAGACGGAGCCGGCGATCGCGAGCGGAGCCCCGAGGCTCGAGCGGCGCACGACCGCTGCGACGAGGACGCCCATCGCGACCGCGAAGAGCGGCGGCAGCAGAGCGCGCAGCGCGAGCGTCGACCACCAGGCGAGCGCCAGCGCGGGCGCCGCGCGCGGCAGCGCCGCGAAGAACTGCCATTCCTGTCGCTCGCGCAAGCGGCGCAGCATCTCTCTGCTCTCCGGGGCGGGAAGCGGAATCATGGCACACGCGAGCGCGCGGGTGGCATATTGGAGACGTGGCGACGGGCGAGCTGTTCGAGAGCGAGCCACGCGACGTCGTGCTCGCGCCGGGAGCGGTCGTGCTCGGCGGCTTCGCGCGCCCGGACGAGGCGGAGCTCGTGGACGCGGTGCGCCGAGTGACGGCGCTCGCGCCGTTCCGGCACATGCTGACTCCCGGCGGCAAGCGCATGTCGGCCGCGATGAGCAACTGCGGCGCTTTCGGCTGGGTCACGGACCGCGCGGGCTATCGCTACGCGAGCGAGGATCCGGAGAGCGGGCACGCGTGGCCCGCGATGCCGGAGGCCGATCTTCCGGCTGGCGGTCGCGGCGGCGGCCCGCGCCGGCTTCCCGGGCTTCGCGCCGGACGCGTGCCTGATCAACCGCTACGAGCCTGGAGCGCGCCTCACCCTCCACCAGGACAAGGACGAGCGCGACTACTCGGCGCCGATCGTTTCGGTCTCGCTGGGCCTGCCGGCCGTCTTCCTCTTCGGGGGCGATCGCCGCGCCGATCGCCAGCAGGCCGTGCGGCTGGTTCACGGCGACGTGGTGGTGTGGGGCGGACCCGCACGGCTGCGCTATCACGGCGTCCGGCCGCTCGCGGACGGCGTGCACCCGCTGCTCGGCCGCTACCGGATCAACCTGACCGTCCGGAAGGCGCGCTGAATCGAGTATTGACTTTCGCTTTTCCTTTGCCTATGTTGTCGAAAAGCAGGGAGGGGTCATGACCAGTCTGGAGCTGTGCCGGCAGCAGCGGGCGCAGGAGCTCGCGAAGTTCGTGAAGGTGCTGAAGTCCGTTCCTGAGGGGCGTCTCGACTACAAGCCGGATCCGAAGTCGCGGACCGCCGCGGAGCTGACCTGGCTGCTCGCCCAGTCGGAAGTCGCTCTCGTCAAGCCTGCTCGACACGGGCGAGATCCGGTGGAGCGAGTCGAAGCCGCCGGCGAAGCTCGAGGCGATCGTGTCGGCCTACGAGAAGAACGCCCAGGCGGTCAACGAGCGGCTGGCGAAGGTCGACGAGGCGGGCTGGGACAAGAAGGGCCGCTTCCTGATGGGCGGCGACGCGCCCGCCTGGGAGGACAGCGTCGGGGCCTTCGTGTGGGGATTCCTGTTCGACTCGATCCACCACCGCGGGCAGCTCACGACCTACCTGCGGCCGATGGGCGGAAAGGTGCCGGCGATCTACGGCCCGTCGGCCGACGACTCGGGGCAGTAGCGACGGCTACGGCGCGATCTTCTTGGCGCGTTCGCACGCGGCGGTGACGCCGCCCGTGCACGCCTTCTGGTAGAAGGGCAGCGCCTTCATCGGCTCGTGACCGGTGTCCCAGGCCTGTGCGACCTCGTGGCAGGCGGCCGGGACGTTGCCGGTGCAGCCCTTCGCGAACAGGTCGAAGGCCGGCTTGCGGCCGTTCGGGTCCTTCGCGACGAGCCGGCCGAGCGTATAGCAGTCGGCGGCGATGCCGCCCGCGCAGGTCTTCTCGTAGAGGGCGCGGGCGCGCGCCAGGTTGCGGCCGATGACGTCGCCGGCGTCGAGCATCGCCGCGTGCGCGCTGCAGCCCGGCAGCGAGCCCTTCGTGCAGGCCTCGTCGAAGAGGGCCGCGGCGTGGTTCAGGTCCTTCCCCACGCCGCGCCCGGACTGGAAGAACTGGCCGAGGGTCAGGCAGCCGCGCGGATCGCCGCCCGTGCAGGCCTCGCGCAGCAGCGACGTCGCCTGGGCCAGGTCGCTCTTGACGCCCTGCCCGCGGGCCGTCTGCAGCGCGAGCTCGTAGCAGCCCGCGCCGACCTTTCCGTCGCAGGCTTTCTTGAAGAGCTCGGCCGACTTCACGGGGTCGCGCGCGATGCCCGCGCCGTCGCGCACGCGCTCGCCCTCGCCCAGGCAGCCGCGCGGCTCGTTGCCGTCGCAGGCCCTGGTGAAGAGCTCGAGCGACAGCTTCGGGTCGGCGGGCAGCCCGTCGCCGGTCTGCAGCGCCAGCGCCAGCCCGACGCACGCCGCCATCTGGCCGGCGTCGCAGCTCTTGCGGGCGAGCGCCGCGGCCTTCACCATGTCGCGCGGGACGCCGCGGCCGTCGCGCAGCATCTGGGCGAGGCGGCCGCAGCTCAGCGCGTCGCCGGCCGTGCAGCTCTTGTCGTAGAGGGCCGCCGCCTTCGCCTCGTCCTTCGGCATCGGCGAGCCCTCGACGTACATCGCCGGCGAGCTGTCCGCAGGAAGCCGCGATTCCTGCGTCGCAGGCCTTCCCGTAGAGCTCGGCGGCGTGCCCGAGGTGCCTCTCGACCTCGCGGCCTGCGAAGTACATCGAGGCGAGCTCCGCGCAGGCGGGCGGCACGTCGCCGTCGCAGGCCTTCTGGTAGAGCGGCACCGCCTTCAGCGGGTCGCGCTTGACGCCCTCGCCGGTGCGGTAGGCGGCGGCGTAGTCCAGGCAGGCGGTGGCGAGGTTCAGCTCGCAGGCCTTCTTCAGGAAGTCGGCGGACTTCTCGAGGTCGCGGGCCGCGCCGCCTTCGCCGCGCTTGTGGAAGCCCGCGAGCTTGTAGCAGTCGGCCGCGACCTTGGCGTCGCAGGACTTCTTGAGCGTGACGGCTTCGGGAGGGGGGTTCTGGGCCGCCAGGGCCAGGAGCAGGATCAAGGGTGTCAACATCGGAACCTCCTTGCGAGGGCCGGCGTCAGTGTACTAGGTTTGTCGCCCCATGCCCGACAGCGACGTGCTCTCGCTCACAGGACGGGTTGCGGTGGTGACCGGGGCGGGACGCGGCATCGGCGCCGCCACCGCGCGTCTCCTGGCCCAGGCGGGCGCGCACGTCGCGCTCGTCGACCGCGACGCGGCCGGCGTCACCCAGACCGCCGAGCAGATCGCCGTGACGGGCGGCGAGGCGCTGCCGTTCACCAACGACGTGACCGACGCCTTCGCGGTGGAGCGCACCTTCGACCGCGTGGCCGAGGAGTGGGGCCGGCTCGACGTGCTGGTGAACAACGCCGGCACGCTGCGGGAGGCGCCGCTCGAGGACCTGACCGACGACGATTTCCGCGACACGCTCGACGTCAACCTGCGCGCCGCGATGGTCTGCGCGCGCGCGGCGGTGCCGCACATGCTGCGCCAGGGCCGCGGGCGGATCCTGTCGGCGGCCTCGGGCTCGACGCGGCTCGGCTCGCAGGGCCTCACCGCGTACGCCGCGGCCAAGGCCGGGATCGTCGGGATGACGCGGACCTGGGCGCGCGAGCTCGGCCCGCGGGGCATCACCGCGAACGCGGTCGCGCCCGGGCTGATCGAGGGCGAGACCGTGCGCACGGTTGCGAGCGAGGAGCTCGAGCGGACGCTCGCACGCATCCCGGCGCGCCGGCTCGGCCGGCCGGAGGAGGTGGCGGCCGTCTACCTCTTCCTGGCCTCCGACCTCGCGGCCTTCATCAACGGCGCGGTGGTCGGCGTGGACGGGGGACTGCTCTTGTACTGACGAGCCAGTGGCAAGCCGGGGGTGCTCGAGGGGGCGGAGCCCCCTCGTCTCAAAGAAAGCAAGTAACGAGCTTCTAGCCTCCTTGGGTCGCCAGTCCCCGAGATGGTGGATGACTGGTGTTCGTGACGCCTAACGATCCCTTCGGCTCATGGCCTGCCGCGCCTCGCGCTCCTGGTCCTTCTTCTTGATCGCCTCGCGCTTGTCGTGGGCGCGCTTGCCGCGGGCGAGGCCGATCTCGACCTTGACCTTGCCGTTCTTGAAGTAGGCGCGCAGCGGCAGGATCGTGAGGCCGCGCTCGGTGGCGCGCGTGCCGAGCTTGACGATCTCGCGCTTGTGCAGCAGCAGCTTGCGCGCGCGGTCGGGGGCGTGGTTCATCAGGTTGCCGTGGCTGTAGGGCGCGATGCGGCAGCCGACGAGCAGGAGCTCGCCGCCGCGCGGATCGACGTAGGCGTCCTTGAACTCGAGCCCGCCCGCGCGAATCGACTTGACCTCGGTGCCGACCAGCACGATGCCGGCCTCGGCGCGCTCGAGCACCTCGTAGTGGAAGAACGCCTTGCGATTGGTCGCGAGCGCGTGCTCGCCGGATTCGTCCTTGGCCACGTCGCATACTAGCCCGTCACATCGTTTAACCGCGAGCCCGTACGGCCCGGGCGGAAGCCGGTTCGCCAGTGGTAGATTGATCGGAAGGCGATGGCCGACATCACGAAGCGCCTCGCGGCTCCCGACTCGCGCGGACGGATCGTTTCCATTTTCGTCGGCGCCGTGCTTCTGCCCTCGATCGCGCTCAGCGTCGTGTCCTTCAACGCCGTGCCCAAGCAGGCCGAGAACCTGAAGCTCAGCCTGCTGCGCCAGGCCGAGCAGCTGCTCTACTACGTCGAGGAGGACCTCGAGCAGGCGACGCGCAAGAAAGCGCTCGAGGCGGCGCGCGCGGTCGACCCCGAGGTGCTGCTCGAGGGACGCGCCGAGACGGTGAGGCGGGCGCTCGCCGAGGCCGGCCTCGCGCAGATCGGCTTCGACTCGCTGCGGCTCGAGGCCTGGTCGCGCACCGGCAGCAGCCCCGCGTCCGACCGCAAGAGCGCGGAGATGGCCGCGCTGAGCGCGGCGCTCTCCGGAAGGCCGAGCCGCCCGCAGCCGCGCGACGAAGGGGAAGAGGACGCCGTGCCGCTCACGACCGCCGGCGGCGAGGAGCTCGGCGTCGTCCGCTTCCGCTTCTCGTGCGACTACGCGCACCGGCAGATCGTGCAGGAGTTCTTCGAGACGGGCTTCGCCAACCCCGGCGGGGCCTGGGTGATCCGGGTGAGCGAGCCGACGGGCGAGCTGCTCTACGAGAACGCCTCGACGAAGAGCGGCGAGCGCTTCGAGGTCGAGCGGGTGATGGCGGCGCCGTCGTTCGAGGGCGTGCGGCTCCAGCTGCGCTACCGCGACCGCTCGATCGAGGAGGAGGTGCGCCGGCTCGCGATCGCCAAGACGGCGCTGATCGGCTTCATCGACCTGATGCTGCTGGCCGGGCTCGGCCTGGTGTGGACCAACGTCCGGCGCGAGCTGCGCCTCTCGCGGCTCAAGAGCGACTTCGTCGCCAACGTCAGCCACGAGCTCAAGACGCCGCTCGCGCTGATCCGGCTCTACGCCGAGACGCTCGAGCTGCGGCGCGTCCCGAGCGAGGAGCGCAAGGGCGAGTACTATCGCGTGATCGGCAAGGAGAGCCGGCGGCTGACGCAGCTCATCAACAACATCCTCGACTTCTCGCGGATCGAGGCCGGGCGCCGCGAGTACCGGATGGCGCCGAGCGACATCGGCGCGGTCGTGCGCGACGTGGTCGAGTCGTACCGCTTCGCGATCGAGAAGCTCGGCTTCTCGCTCGAGCTTTCGGTCGGCGACGAGCTGCCGCCGCTCGAGCTCGATCCCGAGGCGATCTCGCAGGCGGTCATCAACCTGCTGAACAACTCGATCAAGTACAGCTCGGAGCAGAAGTCGATCAAGGTGAGCGTGCGGCGCGAGCTCGACCGCGTGCTGCTCTCGGTCAGCGACCGCGGGATCGGCATCCCGCGCTCGGAGCACCGCCGGATCTTCGAGAAGTTCTACCGCGTCGAGACGAGCCTGGTGCACACCACCAAGGGCAGCGGGCTCGGATTGGCGCTCGTCCAGCACATTACCGAGGCCCACGGCGGCAGGGTCGAGCTCGCGAGCGCCCCCGGCGAGGGGAGCACCTTCACGCTCTCGCTGCCGGTGCCCCCCGAGCCGGTCGCCGCCGAGGAGCCGAGCCCAGCCCGGGGTACGATGGAGCCCCGCGAGGTCGAAGAGCGCCCATGAGCAAGATCCTGATCGTCGAAGACGAGCCGGACATGGTCACCGGACTGAAGGACAACTTCGAGTTCGAGGGCTACGAGGTGGCGACGGCGCAAGACGGGCAGAGCGGGCTCGAGCAGGCGCGCACGCTCAAGCCCGACCTGCTCGTGCTGGACGTGATGCTGCCGAAGCTGTCGGGCCTCGAGGTGTGCAAGACCCTGCGCGGCGAGGGCTACGAGGGGCCGATCCTGATGCTGACCGCGCGCGGCCAGGAGATCGACAAGGTGGTCGGGCTCGAGCTGGGGGCGGACGACTACGTCACCAAGCCCTTCTCGATCCGCGAGCTGCTGGCGCGGGTGAAGGCCGTGCTGCGGCGGACCGACGGCAAGGCCAAGCGCCTGGCCCGCTACAGCTTCGCCGACGTCGACCTCGACTTCGAGGCGTACAAGGCGACCAAGGACGGCGAGCTGCTCGAGCTCAGCCCCCGCGAGTTCGAGCTGCTGCGCTACCTGATCGAGCGCAAGGGCGAGACCGTGAGCCGCGACCAGCTGCTCGAGGACGTATGGGGATACGAGAGCTACCCCTCGACGCGCACCGTGGACACCCACATCGCGAAGCTGCGCGCCAAGATCGGCGACAGCGGCAGCGAGCCGCGCTACATCCTCACGATCCACGGCATGGGGTACAAGTTCATTGATCCATGAAATGCGCTGGGCGAAGCCCAGCGCATCTCTGGCTATTTCGTCGTGCTCGTTGCTCCCGCCCTTCCCCCTTTCGGCTCGTCGCCCGCCCGTCGGCTCGTTCGTGCTGGCTCATCAGTGCCCCGATTGTGGTCACCCGGGGGGGCCTTTTGTAGCCGTTTGTGTCGCGTAAGTCCTTCATGTCTTGATGGATAGAGGTCATTCTGCTACAGTGAGGCCATAAATCCGGATGGAGTACGTCTGCAGGGTCGGCACACCGTCGGGCGAGGTGGTCGAGCGCAGGTTCGAAGCGCCGGATGAGCGGGCGCTTCGCGCCGAGCTCGAGCAGCAGGGCCTCTATCTGCTTTCCCAGCGCCGCGGGCTGTCCCTCGCGTTCTTGAGGCTGCGCCGAAGGCGCGTCGACACCAGCCTGCTGCTGGTGTTCTCGCAGGAGCTCGCGGCGCTCCTGAAGGCCGGCCTGCCGCTCTTCCAGTCGCTCGACGTGATGCTCGACCGCCAGAAGGACGTCCTGCTGCGCCAGTCGCTCGTCACCGTGCGCGAGAAGGTCAAGTCCGGGATCGCGCTCTCGGAGGCCTTCCGGCAGGAAGGCGAGCTCTACCCGCCGATCTTCGCGGCGAGCCTGGTGGCGGGCGAGCGCTCCGGCAACCTGGACTCGGTGCTCCGCCGCTTCTCCCAGCACCTGCGGCTCAACCAGATGCTCCGGAAGAAGGCGATCTCGGCCGCCGTCTACCCGGCGGTGCTGCTCACGATGATGACGGGGCTCGTCGCCGTGATGCTGATCTTCGTGATCCCCAACTTCAAGAGCTTCTACGAGGGGCTGGGCGCCGAGCTGCCGCTGCCGACCCGCATCCTGCTGGCCGTCGCCACGACGCTGCGCGCGAACCTGTTCTTCATCGTGCTCGGCCTCGGAATAGCCGGGGTGTCCGTCGTGTACTGGCTCCGGAGGGAGGGTGCGGGCGTCGCCCTCGACGCGGCGCTGCTCCGCCTGCCGTACTTCGGCGGCCTGATGCGGATGTACGCGACCAGCCAGCTGATGCGCACGCTGTCGACGCTGCTCGCGGGAGGCCTGCCGCTCGTCAACGCGCTGGAGGTGGCGGCCGACTCGATCGGCAACCGCGCGATGGCGCTCGCGGTGGCCGGCGCCTCCAGCCGGATCCGCGAGGGCGCCAGCCTGACGACGGCCCTCGAGTCGACCGGAATGCTGGAGGCGCTGCCGCTCGAGATGGTGAAGGTGGGCGAGCAGACGGGCGCGCTCGGCGACATGCTGACCGCGATCGCCGAGTTCTACGACGAGGAGCTCGACACCCGGATGGCGACCGTGCTCTCGCTGGTCGAGCCGGTGCTGCTCGTGCTGATGGCGGTGATCGTGGCGGTGATGCTGCTCGCGTTCTACCTGCCGATGTTCCAGGCGATCTCGGCCGTGCAGGGGCCGGTCCGGTGAGCGGGACGCCGAGCCCCGCCGACGCGAGCTGGGCGCTCGCCTCCTCGGAGGAGGAGCAGGCGCGGGCGCTCGCGCTGCGCTACGGGCTCGAGTACGTGAACGTGGCGTCGTTCGCGCCGGACCCCGAGCTGCTGAAGTCGGTGCCGGTCGAGCTCATGTTCCGCTACGCGTTCCTGCCCTACCGGCGCGAGGGCGACCGGCTCGTGCTGGTGATGGCCGACCCGACGGCGCTGCCGGTGATCGACGAGCTGAGCCTGGTGCTGCAGACGCAGGTGCAGCCCGCGGTCGGCACCCCGTCCGCGATCCAGGAGGCGCTCAAGCGCAGCCAGGGCACCCAGCGCGTGCTGGAGCAGGCCTCGGAGTCCTTCAAGATCCAGCTGGTCCGCGAGGAGGACAACGGCGACGAGGTGCTGTCGATCGACAAGATCCAGGCCGACCAGTCGCCGATCATCAAGCTCGTCGACTCGGCGGTGTTCGACGCGCTCAACCGGCGCGCCTCCGACATCCACATCGAGACGCGCGACAGCGAGGTGGTGATCAAGTACCGGATCGACGGCGTGCTGCAGCCGGCGATGAAGCCGATCGCCAAGGAGCACCACTCGACGATCATCAGCCGCATCAAGGTGATGTCGGAGCTCGACATCGCCGAGAAGCGCGTGCCGCAGGACGGGCGCTTCCGCGTCAAGATCGCCGGCCGCTCGATCGACTTCCGCGTCTCGATCATGCCGTCGGTGCACGGCGAGGACGCCGTGATCCGCATCCTCGACAAGGAGAGCCTGTCGAAGCAGTTCGCCTCGCTGCGGCTCGACGTGCTGGGCTTCGACGACAAGGAGCTCGCGCACTTCCGCCGCTTCATCCGCGAGCCGTACGGCATGGTGCTGGTCACCGGCCCGACCGGCTCGGGCAAGACCACGACGCTCTACGCCGCGCTCAGCGAGATCAAGACCGAGGAAGACAAGATCATCACGATCGAGGACCCGGTCGAGTACCAGCTCAAGGGCATCACGCAGATCCCGGTCAACGAGAAGAAGGGGCTCACCTTCGCGCGCGGGCTGCGCTCGATCCTGCGCCACGACCCCGACAAGATCATGGTGGGCGAGATCCGCGACCCGGAGACCGCCGACATCGCGATCCAGTCGGCGCTCACCGGCCACCTGGTCTTCACGACCGTGCACGCCAACAACGTGATCGACGTGCTCGGCCGCTTCCTCAACATGAAGATCGAGCCCTACAACTTCGTCTCGGCGCTCAACTGCGTGCAGGCGCAGCGGCTGGTGCGCACGATCTGCGCGCACTGCAAGCGCGAGGTGCGCGCCGCGGAGGCGCTGCTGGTCGAGTCGGGGCTCGATCCGAAGCTCTACGCCGACGTGACTTTCTACGAGGGCGCCGGCTGCATGGAGTGCGGCGGCACCGGCTACAAGGGCCGCACCGCGATCTGCGAGCTGCTCGACGTGACGCGACACGATCCGCGAGCTGATCCTGGAGCGCCGCTCGAGCGCCGACATCAAGCGCGCGGCGCGCGAGGAGGGCATGATCTTCCTGCGCGAGTCCGCCGTGAACAAGGCGCTCGCCGGCCGCACCACGCTGCAGGAGATCAACAAGGTGACCTTCGTGGAGGTCGTGATGAGCGCGGCGCGCGGCTCGGCCGCGTCGCCGCTGCGGCGCGCCTCCGACTGGCTCTCGCGCACACTCGTGGACCCGCCGCTGCCGCTCGTCGCGGTCGAGGTGCGCCCGCGCGCCGTGGCCGTGGTGCGCCTGGCGCGCGACGGGGCGCGGGTCGGGCTCGCCGCCGCGGCCGCGGTCGAGCTCAGGGCCGGGGCGCTCGAGCCCTCGCTCACCAAGCCCAACCTGGTGGACCCCGAGGCGTTCCGGGCCGCGCTGCGGGCGGCATTCGAGCGGGCGGGGGCGCTCTCGGGCGGCCCGGTCTCGCTCGTGGTGCCCGACCCCGCGGTGCGCCTGACGCTGCTGCCGGCTTCGGACCTGCGCGGCCGCCGCGCCGAGGTCGAGGAGACCGTGCGCTTCCGGCTGCACAAGGCGCTTCCCGCCGACTTCGACGTGCGCTCGTCGCGGCTCGCCTGGCGCGCGGTGAGCGCCGACGAGGTCCTGGTGGCGGTGGCGCGGGACGAGGTGATCCGCCCGTACGAGGAGGCACTCGCCTCGCTCGGCTTCGAGGCGGGGCTCGTCGAGCCCGCGAGCCTCGCGCTGTCGACGCTCGACGGCGGCGAGCCGGGCGACGCCGAGAGCCTGCTCGTGAACTGGGACCACGGCTACGTCTCGTTCCAGGTGCGGCGCGGCGAGCGGCCGCTGCTGATCCGGACGCTGCCGCGCGAGGACGGCAAGGAGGCGGTCGCGCGGCACGCCGTGCAGACGCTGCGCTTCCACCGCGAGCAGCTCGGCGGGCGCGGCTTCGACGCGGTGACGCTGCGCGCCGGGGCGCTCGACCCGGTCGAGGCGAGCGAGGTGATCGAGCGCGCGACCGGCGTGGTGCCGCGCCTGGTGCGGCCGTGGGCGGCGCTCGGCGACGCCGAGGACGGCGAGGAGGCGCAGTCGGTGGCCGGCGCGGCGGCCAGCGTGCTGCGGAGGGTGGCATGAAGGCGCCGCTCAACCTGGCGCGCCAGCCCTTCCGCAACGAGCGGCTGCCGACGCTGCTGCTGGGCCTCGGCACCGTCGCGCTCGTGCTCGCGACCCTGCGCCAGTCCGTGGTCGCCTACGAGCTGCTGCCCGGACGCGCCCGCGACGTCGAGGCCGAGGTGCAGTCGCTCGAGGCCGAGACCGCGCGGCTCAGCAGCGAGTCCGCGAGCCTGCGCAGCCTCGCGGCGTCCAACGATGCGCTGCGCGAGTGGTCGGCCGTGAAGCGGCTCGTCGACCGGCGCGCCTTCTCCTGGACCGGCCTCTTCGCCGCGCTCGAGCAGGCGCTGCCGCCGGGCGTGCGGCTCGTCGCGGTGCAGCCGGCCGGAGGCGCTTCCGGCACCGAGCTGCAGCTGAACGCCGTCGGCCGCAGCAGCGAGGACGCGCTGGCGCTGCTGAAGGCGCTGCAGTCCCACGGCGACTTCGAGGCCGCCTTCCTCAACAGCTGGACCCAGGGCCACGACGGCGTCGACATCTCCTGCAGCGTGCGCTATCAGCCGCGATCGGATGCGAAGTGACGAGGCCCTTCTGGCGCGCGAAGCTGCTGCCGGCGTTCCTGGGGCTCCTGGCCCTGAACGCGCTCGCCTTCGTGGCCTGGACGCTGCCGCGCTCGCTGCGGCAGCGCAACGCCCAGGCACGCGCCGCGAGCGCCCGCGCCGAGCTTCAGCTCGAGAAGCAGCGCGCGCAGGCGCTCGTCGACCGCGCCGAGGCGATCCGCGCGAACGGGGCGGACCTCGAGCGCTTCTACGCGACGCTGGCGGGGGACGAGAAGCAGAACCTGTTCCAGTCGCTCGAGGCCGTCGAGGAGCTCGCGCGCGAGCCGGGGCTGCAGCTCGCGACCCGCAGCGTGCGCCGCGAGGACGTCGACGGCGCGCCGCTCGAGCGAGTGGTGATGACGCTGCCGCTCGAAGGCTCGTATCCGCAGCTCGTCGGCTTCCTGCGCGGCGTCGAGCGCTCGAAGCGCTTCCTGACCGTGGACGGCGTGGCGCTGCGCGCCGACGCCGAGTCGGGGGGCTCGCTGCAGGTCGACCTCAGCACCTACCTGCGCCAGTCGCCCGAGGCGAGGAAGTCGAGGCGGCGTGGACGCTAGGGGCTCGCGCGGCGTCACCTACCTGGAGCTGGTGGCGGTCGCCACGATCATGATGATCCTGGCCTCCGCGATCCTTCCGCTCGGCCGCGTGGCGGTGCGGCGTCAGCGCGAGATCGAGCTGCGCCGGGCGCTGCGCGAGATCCGCCGGAACATCGACGCCTACAAGGGCGCCGTGGACGCGGGGCAGATCGGCGGCACCGAGGTGAAGCTCGGCAGCGAGGGCTATCCGCCGGACCTCGAGACGCTCGTGAAGGGCGTCAACCGCGTGGGGGCGCCCGACCGCAAGCTCAAGTTCATGCGGCGGATCCCGCTCGATCCGATGACGAGCAGCGCGGAGTGGGGGATGCGCTGCTACCAGGACGATTCCGACAGCAACTCGTGGTGCGGCGAGAACGTGTACGACGTCTACTCGAAGAGCACGGCCAAGGCGCTCGATGGAAAGACCACCTACAACACCTGGTGAGCCGCGCGCCAGCGCGGGCTTCACGCTGATCGAGCTGATCACCGTGATCGCGCTGGTGGCGATCCTCGCGGCGATCGCCGTGCCCAACTACCGCGTGGCGATCATCCAGTCGAAGGAGGCCGTGCTGAAGGAGAACCTGTTCCGGCTGCGCGACCTGATCGACCAGTACTACCTCGACAAGGGCCAGTACCCGTCGACGCTCGAGACGCTCGTCGAGGACGGCTACCTGCGCCAGCTGCCGAAGGACCCGATCACGCAGGACGCCGACTGGACGCCCGTGTTCCAGGAGCCCGACCCCGACCGGCCGGGCGAGCACGCCCGGCGTCTACGACGTCAAGAGCTCCTCGGAGACCCCGTCGCTCTCGGGCACGCCGTACAACGAATGGTGAACGCGGTGGGAGGCGGAATGAACTCGGCCCCGATGCGGACCGTGCTGGCGCTCGTGCTCGTCGCACCGCTCCTGACGGCGGGCTGTGCCGCGCGCTGGGCCTATCGCCAGGGACAAAGCGCGTCGGAGATGGGGGACTGGGACCTCGCCGTGGCGCGCTTCACGCGCGCGCTCGAGAAGGACCCGAACAACATCGGCTACAAGATCGCGCTCGAGAACGCGCGGCTGCAGGCGAGCCGGCTGCACTACGACTCGGCGCGCAAGGCGCTCGCGGCGAACGACTTCCCGAAGGCGGCCGAGGAGCTCGAGATCGCGGTCAAGTTCGATCCCGGCAACCGCTCGGCCGCGGACGACCTGCAGCTGGTGCGCGACCGCACGCGCAAGGCGGAGGAGGACAAGGCGGAGCGCGCCGAGTTCGAGGCGACGCGGGCGCGGGCGCAGGCCGCGGCGCGCGCGCCGCTGCCGGTGCTGTCGCCGCGCAGCCCCGTGCCGATCACGATGAAGTTCGAGAGCGCGAGCCTGCAGAAGATCCTGGAGAGCCTGGGCAAGATCGCGGGCGTCAACGTGCTGTTCGACGAGAGCTTCCGCGACAAGCGCGACGTCACGGTGAACCTGAGCGGCGTCACGTTCCAGGAGGCGCTCGACCGCGTGACCTTCGTGAACCGGCTGTTCTACAAGGTGCTCGACCAGAACACGCTCATCATCGTCCCCGAGTCGCGGCAGAAGCGGCAGGCGTACGACGAGCTGCTGCTGCGGACCTTCTTCGTCCAGAACGCCGACATCAACGAGACCGTGAACCTGGTGAAGACGCTCGCCAAGGTGCAGACCGTGGCGGGCAACCAGGCGCTGAACGCGATCACCGTGCTCGGCACGCTCGACCAGATCGCGATGGCCGACCGCCTGATCGAGCTCAACGACAAGCCGCGCGGCGAGATCCTGGTCGAGGTGCAGATCCTCGAGGTCAACCGCAACGCCGCGAAGAACTGGGGGATCAACCTCTCGAACTACACGCCGGCCTCACGCTCTCGCCGACGGGACGCGAGGACGAGATCACGGGCGGCCTGCTCAACATCCGAGCGCATCTGCTGTCCTCGCTCAACCAGGCCGACTGGGTGGTGAGCCTGCCGTCGAGCGTCTTCGCGCGCTTCCTGCAGAACGACTCGACGACGCGCATCCTGGCCGCGCCACGCCTGCGCGCGGCCGAGGGAAAGAAGGCCGAGCTCAAGATCGGCACCGAGGTGCCCGTGCCGCAGACGAGCTACACGGTCGGGACGGGGGGCACGACCGGCTACCTGCCGGCGACCAGCTTCTCGTACCGCAACGTGGGCGTGAACCTGACGCTCACGCCGCGCGTCGCGGCGAGCGGCGACATCACGATGGAGCTGACGGCCGAGTTCAGCCTGCTGGGCGCCGACCGCAACGTCGGCAGCGCCGACAACCCGGTCAACGTGCCCACGTTCCTGACTCGAAACGTGACCGGGACGCTGCGCCTGCGCGACGGCGAGACCGGCCTGATCGGCGGCCTGCTGCAGGGCAACGAGGCCTCGACCTTCACGGGTGCGCTCGGGATGAACAGCATCCCGATCATCGGCAAGCTGTTCGGACAGCGGAAGAAGAAGAAGGACGAGTCGGAGGTGCTGATCTCGATCACGCCGCGCATCGTGCGCGGCCCGAAGGTCTTCGAGAACGACATGGTGCCGCTGCGCGTCGGCACGCAGGAGGTGCCGAGGGTGGAGGGCCTGCGCGGGTCGATCTTCGGGCCGGCGCCCGAGCCCGCGGCGACGCCGTCGGGTCCCGCGGTCCCCCAGGCGCCGCCCAACGGCGGCCCGACGGCGCCCCCCGGCGCGCGGCCGCTCGCGAACTCCCCGGCCGCGGCGCCGCCGATCCTGGGCGCGCCGCCCGCGCAACAGCCGCAGGCGCCGCTCACGGCGGCGCCCCAGCCGCCGGGCGCCGGGCCGGAGGGCGCGGCCGTCTCGACGCCCGAGCGCCCGCCGTCCGCGATCCTGAGCCCGCCCGAGGTCGACCTGCGCGTGGGGCAGAATGGAGCCGTGGCGATCGTGGTGGTCGGCGCGCGCGACGTGGTGGGGATCGACCTGTCGCTGGTCTGGGACGGGGCGCTCGCCGAGATGACGGACGCCAGCGCCGGCTCGCTGCTGAGCCTCGACGGCGTTCCCGTGCTGGCGGAGCGCGCGCTCGAGGTGGGCCACGCGCGCGTGAAGTTCACGCGCGCGAGCGGCGTGACGGGCTCGGGAGCGGTGGCGACGCTGACGCTGCGCGGGCTGAAGCCGGGCTCGGGCGCGCTCAGCGTGGAGTCGCTGACGCTGCTCCACGCCGGGGGCGGCGAGCGGCCTGCGGTGCCCGCCGCCGGCCGGCTGGTGGTGACGCCATGACGGGAGGCACGCGGAGGGCGATCAGTGCGTGAGCGAACGAGCCTGACCCTGGGCTTGTGCCTGTTGGCCGGCATGACCCTGCTGCTGCCGGCGTGCGAATCGGTCCCGCTGACGGCCGCGCCCGGCACGAGCATGACCCTGATTGCGAATCCTGAGTTCGTGGTCGCCAACGGGGGAATCTCCGTCCTTTCGGCGATCCTGGTCGAGCCGGCAGGCACGTTCGTGCCGGACGGCACCGAAGTGTTCTTCTTCACGAACCTCGGACGCGTCGACGAGAGCGGCAAGACGCGCAATGGGGTCGCCCGGGTCAACTTCGTGTCCGACGCCCGCTCCGGGATCGCGACCGTGACCGCGATCTCGGGAGGCCCGGCGCCCGCCACCCCGACCACGACGCTCGCCACGGGGCGCGCTGGCGTTGTTGCAGCGGCCTCGAGTGCGCGATCGCTGGCCCTGGAAGCCGCGGCGCGCCGGGGAGAACTCCGCGACCGTGGACATCGCGGTCGGCAGCGCGCTTCCGGAGCGCGTGGTGGTGACGGCCGACCCGGCGCACATCTCGGCCGGACGGCCGTCGCTCTGCGGGCGACGGTCTTCGACGAGCGCGGCAACCCGGTGCAGAACGTGCCGGTCTCGTTCTCGGTCGACGGGCGCGTTGGAGAGGCTCGACAGCGGCGGCGCCTTCCTCTTCACGAACTCGAACGGCCAGGTCACGGACACGCTGCGCACGAGCGCGCGCGGTCGGAAGCGCGGGGACGGTCACGGTGACCGCGACCACCGCGAACGGCGTCACCGGCACGGTGACGGTGTCCCGCGAGTGAGCCGATGCGTCGCGCCTCGCTTCCTCCTGCTCGCCGCGCTGACGCTCGCCGCGCCGGCGCGCGCCGAGATCGCGCTGCTCGCGAGCGGCCAGACGCTGAAGCTGTCCGGGCACCGCAGCGAGAACGGGCCTCGAGGTGCTGCTGCTCAAGGGCGGCGGCGAGGTGCAGCTGCCCGCGGCGGCCGTGCGCGGCTACGTGCCGGACGAGGTGCTGGACGAAGTGAGCCAGGCGAGCGGGCCCGAGCTGACGCGGCTCGCCGAGGAGGCGTCGCGCCGCTACGGACTCGACCCCTCGCTGGTGCTGGCGGTGGTGGCCGTGGAGTCGGGCTTCCGGCCCGAGGCCGTCTCGCCGAAGGGCGCTCAGGGGCTGATGCAGCTGATGCCGCGCACCGCGGCCGCGCTCGGCGTGTCGGACCCGCTCGACCCGGAGCAGAACCTGGACGCGGGCGTGCGGCACCTGGAGGCGCTGCTCAAGCAGTACAACGGCGACCTGCGCCGAGCGCTCGCGGCGTACAACGCGGGCCAGGGGGCCGTCGCGAAGTACTCGGGCGTCCCGCCCTACCGCGAGACGCGCGAGTACGTGAAGCGCGTGCTCGAGCGCTACCGCGCGAAGAAGGCGCCGTGAGCGTACGTCGCGCCGAAGCCGGCTACGCGCTCGTCGCGCTCCTGGCCACCGTCGCGGCGATGCTGATCCTGATGGCCGCGGCCGGCCCCTACTGGAAGTACCTGATGAAGAACGACGCCGAGGAGGAGCTGCTCTTCCGCGGCGGCGAGATCGCCGACGCGATCGGGCGCTACCAGCGCAGGAACGGCAACGCGCTGCCGGTCTCGCTCGAGGTGCTGGTGAAGCAGAAGTTCCTGCGCAAGGAGTACAAGGACCCGCTGACGAAGGACGGCAAGTGGCGCTTCCTGCGACCGGGCGACGCGCTCGTGCCCGGCATGCCCGGCGCCCCGCCCGCGCCCGGCATGGGTGGAGGCGTCGTCACCACCACGACCACGACGACGCGGCCGTCGGCTTTCTCGCAGCCGAGCCAGGGCCTCGGCAGCGGCGGGTTCCAGGGCGTTGCCACCACCAACACCGACAAGAGCCTGCGCGTCTTCAACGGCCGCACGAAGTACAGCGAGTGGCTGTTCGTGGCGGGTCAGCCGCGCGTGATCGGCCGCGCTCCGGCGGCGGGGCCGCGTCCGGGGAGCGTCCAGCCGGGGGCGACGCGCCCGGGCACCCCCACGTATCCGCGCTAGCCCGGCGGCGGGGCCGTCGGCGGTTCCTGCTGCTGCGGTGGCTGCTGCTGCTGGGGCGCGCCTGGCGCGCCGGGCGCAGGGACGGCGCCGGGAACGACAGGCGTCAGCGGCGCGTACGGCTGCGGCATGTAGGGCGCGGGCTGCGGCGCGAACGGCGAGACCGGGAACGGGTTCGTCGGCACCTGGGGCTGGGCGTTCGGGCCGCGCGGTCCGGGGACGGGCACGCCGGTCGGGTCGGCCTGCGTGCTCGGGGCGGCCTGGCCAGGCTGGCCGGCCGCGGCCGCGTCGGGTGTCGCGACCTGCGGATCGACGGGCTGGTCGAACGGCTCGTCCTCCTCGGGGTCTTCTTCCTCGCCGTCGACCGCGTCGGGACTGGACCCGGGCGGCGGCGCGTTCGGCCGGCGAAGCGTGGCGCTCGGCGTGGTCCGGCCGGTCGCGGCCGGCGCGCTCGTGCCCGTCGAGGGAGCGCTGCCCGTCACCAGCAGCGTCTGCGCGCCCGCGCCCGTCGGATCCCCCAGCAGCGCGTAGTTCAGGCCCTGGCCTTCCAGGAGCGCGAGCACGGTCTCGGCGGGCGTGCGGCCCTGCAGGCTGAGTGTCACGAGCTGTCGCGGCGAGCCGCCTTCGTAGACGACCTTCATCCCGATCTGGCGGCCGAGGCGGTCGAGCACCTCGTTGAGCGGCGCCGCGCGCGCCACCAGCTCGACTTGCGCCGGAGCGCCGGTGCTCGCCGGCACGACCCGCACGCTCACTTCCGCCGCGGCCGGCGCGGCCAGGAGCGAAAGCGCGACGAGCGCCCCTGCGGATCTCACGAAACCAGTCTACGCCCCCGGGCGGGGGCCGTAAACAAGGCTTCTACGGCCTCGCCGGATCGGGCTCGTGCGGCGCCGCCAGGTCGAGCGTGGGCTCGCCGTCCCAGTAGTAGTCGAGCGCGCGCAGCCGCTCGGTGATCTCCCGGCTCTGCGGGAAGCCGCGGCGGACGTAGTAGTAGTGCGTGTCCCACTCGTTCCTTCCGAAGCACGCGGCGAGCTCGTAGCCGTGCTTTTCCGCGTAGCCCTTGAGCGTCATCACCATCCGGTACCAGGGCCGACCGAGCGAGCGCGTCTCGACGCGCTCGCCGTGGTCCGCGACGCGCGGCGAGAAGTACGCGTGGAACACGATCAGCTCGGGCCGGTAGCGCTCCAGGTAGGCCTCGTCGATGCCGCCGTGGTGGGCGATGTACTGGTCGTTCAGGCCCCAGGCGTCGACCGCGCGCCACTCGGAGACGAGCGGCAGCAGCCCCGCCTCGGTCGTCACCAGCGCGAAGCCGCGCGCCGCGTAGTCGCGCAGCACGAGCCCCGCGTCGTAGAGCCCGAGGCGCTGCGGCGCCACGAAGCGGTAGCTCTGGTGCTGCGCGAGGGCGAGGGCTCCCGCGACGCGCCAGCGGCACGAGCGGCGCGAGCGCAGCCGGGAGCCGGCGGGGCCAGCCCGGCCCGGAGCGCCTGAGCGACGGGCACGCAGCCGAGCAGCAGCACCGGCAGGATCGGGTAGCGGAAGCGCATGACGTAGTTGGTCTCGTCGGAGATCAGCACGAAGAGCGTCACGAACAGCACCACGGGCAGCGCGACGAAGAGCGCCGCCTTCCGCGCGCCGCGGATCGCGAGGCCCGAGCGGGACGAGCCACAGGAACGGCCAGCCGAGCGCCCACAGGTTCTTCCAGGACTGGCGCAGCGAGTGCCAGTAGAGCGTGCCTCCGCCTTTCTTGTAGAAGGGGTTCGGCAGCGGGTAGCCGAAGTACTGCCAGCGCCAGAGGAAGTAGAGGAGCCCGAGCGTCAGGAACACCACGAGGAAGCGCGTCAGGATCGCCCGCGTCCCGCGCCCGGCCCGATCGACGAGCACGGCGAGCAGCATGAAGCCGCCGAGGAAGACGCCCTCGGGCCGCGCGAGGCCCATCACGAGCGCCGCGAGCGCGAACCCGAGCGCGGGGCGCGCTTCGCGCCCGCTGTCGGCGCGTGCCAGGTGGCAGGCGAGGATCCACGTCACGGTCGCGGTCAGGGCGAAGAGCGGCGTGCCGTAGCCGGCGGCGAGATGCCGGAGGCCGGGGCCGACGCCGATGAAGACGGCGGGGACGAGCGCCCACTCGCGGCTCGCGCCGAAGAGCCGCCGCGCGCCCCAGAACACGAGCCAGACGGTCGCGGCGTGGGCGAAGAGCCCGATGGCGCGCGCCGACGTCTCGAGGCTCAGGCCGAGGCCGTGGACCGCGGCGAGCACGACCATGAACAGGAAGTCGGTCGCGCCGTCGACGGGCTTCTCGCCGATGTTCCAGACGATGCCGTGCCCGGCCGCCAGGTGGCGGGAGTAGCGCATCAGCATGGCGGCGTCCTCTTCGGGCCGCCCGCGCAGGTCGAGCTCGGCCCACACGTACCAGCCGACGAAGAGCAGCAGCAGGAGGCCCGCCGCCCCGTCGCGCCAGTCGAAGCGGGCCGGCCGCTCCTCGGCCATCAGTGCGTCTCCCCGCTCGCGCGCGCCGACGCGCGCCAGCTGCGATAGCCCGCCGTCTGCGTCACGAGCCCGTCCACGGCGGGGAGGAAGACGTCGGCGAGCTGCTCGATCCCGGCCGGGCGTGAAGTGGCAGACGTCGATGAAGAGCGAGGGATCGCTGAGCCGCTCGTGCACGAGCACGTGGGCGATGTGCTCGTGGTGGACGAACTCGACGAAGCGCTGGTTGTAGCGTCCGACGATCGCCGCGTAGGTCGCGTACGAGTGGAGCGGGAAGCGGCGGCCCCAGAACTCCGTGTTCACGTCGAGGTGGCTCTTCATCTCGGAGCTGAGCCTGCGGGGGTCGGGCCCCGCGAAGGACGCCGCCAGGTACGCGGTGCCGCGCTCGCGGCAGGCGGCGGCGATCGCGGCCGAGCGTGTCGAGCGAGTCGGCGACGTAGGGCTCGAGCGCGTCGAGCGGGAACGGAACGAGCCGCGAGTAGAGCAGGCTCCCGTACGCCGCGCCGCCACCAGGGGTGCGCCTGGGCGAAGCGGGGGAACTGGCGCCAGGCGAGATCGTTGATCGCCTCGTAGTGCACGACGACGTCGGGGTCGTAGGCGAACACGCGGTCGAGCCGGTCGAGCCAGTGCTCGTGGCTGACGCCGCTCACCCCGAGGTTCAGCACCTCGACCGGCAGGCCCGGGTAGCGGGCGCGCAGCTTCGCCTCGAGCGAGCGCCGGGTAGGTCTCCTCGTTCGTGCGCCCGGCAACCGTCGTCGAGCCGCCGATGCACACGACGCGCACCAGTCCCGCCGGCTTCGGCACGGCGAACTCGTGGGTGCGGAAGCCCTGCGAGTTGATCTGGATCACGAAGCGCTCGCCTCCCGCCACGACCTCGGCGCGCGCGCCCGGGCGGTACTTGAACCAGGGCTTGGCCCAGAGCGTGCGGTTGCCGGCGTTGAGCTCCATCGAGTTGGCGAAGAAGACGTTCGAGTCCTGGAAGTGCTTCGACGCGCGGGCGTCCTCGCGCTGCTCGAGGCGGAGCCACAGCTCGCCCGCGAGCGCCAGGATCACCGTGGCGGCGACCAGCAGCCAGCCGGCGGCGAGCGCGCGAACGATCGGAGGGCGATGCGGCGAGGGCATGGTCAACGGGCGACGGGTGTCGTCGCCGCGAGCGCCCGCGCCGCGAGCAGCACGGCCGCCACGTAGAGCGCCGCCGCGGTCAAGAGCGCGACGTCGAAGCCCCAGCGCATCGCGAGCGCGACGGCGCCGACCGAGCCCAGCACCGAGGCCGCGCCGTTCACGCCCCAGGCCCACGGGACGAGCTCGGGCGCGCGCCCGGCCAGCAGGCGGATCCCGGTGGGCATCGGCATTCCCAGGGCGAGGCCGAGCGGGCCGAGCGCCAGCACGGTGATCAGGATCCGCAGCGGTGTCGCGAGCTGCACGAGGCCGTAGAAGATCGGCGCCAGCCCGAAGGCCGCGAGCACGACGAGGCCCGCCACGGCCAGCAGCATCGTGCGCAGGGCCCGCGGGGCGTCTTTCGTCGCTCACGCGCCCGGCGAGCCAGCTGCCGACCCCGCTCCAGAGCAGCACGGCGAACAGCACGACGGTGAGCGCGTAGACGGGATGACCCAGGAACAGCACGCACTTCTGCACCAGCACCACCTCGACCACGATGAAGCCGGTGCCGAGCGCGGCGAAGTAGAGCAGGAACGGCAAGCCCTCCGCGCGTCGCGGCCACGCGGCGGCGTGCCAGCAGGAGCGGGCCGAGGATGAAGAGCGCCACCACGAGCGCGCTGATCCCGACGACGCCGAACAGCACCAGCGTGCCGAGGTTCGTGCGCCGCCACTCGCCGCGCGACCAGCGTCTCGAGAAGACCTGCCCGGGCCGCGCCGACTGGAAGAAGAACGGCCGGTTGTCGGTCGGCGGGGAGACGTCGGACTCGAAGGCGTCCCAGAAGGCCTCGGGGTCCTTCGCCTCGACGAGGCGCACGAGGTCGTTGTCCGGTCGCGTGCGCGGCGTGTAGAGCACCTCGAACCCGAGCCGCTCGGCGAACGCCTCGGCGCGCGCGATCTCGTCCTCGCTGAACGGCTCCGCCTTCAGCAGCACGGTCGAGGTCGCGAGCGGCTGGCCGCCCTCCTGCTTCCCGCGCACGACGATGAAGTGCCCCCGCGGATCGCTGACGCCGCGCTCGGCCAGCACGACGCGGCCGAGCGAGAGGATCCGCAGCAGCTGGTCGGGCGGCGTCTGGTACCAGCGCGTCAGGCTGAGGACGCCTCCCGGGGCGAGCCGCGCGAAGTAGTCCCGAAAGGCCTCCCGCGTGTAGAGGTTGTTCTCGGTGAGCGCGAACGCCCCGGCCGCCGTCGCCGCCCAGGTGTCGACCATCGTGCCGAGCACGAGGTCGTAGCTCTCCTCGGATCGACGCAGGAAGCTGCGCCCTTCGTCGACGACCAGCCGCACGCCCGGCTGCTCGTAGAGCCGGCCGGAGAAGGTGCGGAAGGGCTCGCTCGACATCACGCCGCGGGCGACCAGCGGGTTGACCTCGACGGCGGTCACGTCGCGCGCCCCGTGCAGCCGCGCCACGATCACGTCGACGCCGGCGCCCGGCCCGATGATCAGCACCTTGTCGCGGTGGCGCGTCTGGTACGCGAGCGACTCGATGCGGTCTCGCTCGGCCGCGTGCCGCTTCAGGTCCGAGGCGTCCTTGTGGATGATCGTGGCGGCGTCGGCGTCGATGTAGAGCAGCAGCCGGTCCGGGTCGGGCGTGCTCGTCACCGTCACGCGCGAGAAGGAGTTCCAGCGCGAGAAGACCACCGGCTCTTCCGAGAGGCCCTTGGCCTCGCGCAGCTCCACGAAGGGCGCGATGCGGTTCCAGGCGATGAGCGCGGCCGCGGCAGCCACGAGGGCCAGCGTGAAGCGCCGGCCCGAGAGCAGCCATCCGGCGACGGAGGCCAGCAGCGCCACCAGCAGCACGGTGTCGATCGCGCCGAGCGTCCCGAGCGCCGGCACCAGCAGCAGGCAGCCGAGCGCGGCGCCGGCGAGGTCGAAGAGGTAGAGCCGGTTGATCTCGCGCGTCCAGGCGGAGATCGCCAGCGTGATGACGCAGCCCGCGAAGAAGAAAGGCAGCGCCGCCGCTCCGTAGATCCAGGCGAGCGACAGCAGGATCCCGAGCCCGGGGCTGAAGGGCGACAGCGGGTGGGCGAGGATGACGAAGAGGGCGGCGACCGTGCTGGCCGCGAAGAGCGCGCAGGCGATCGCCATCAGCCGCGCCGTGCGCTCGTCGTCGAGCCGCGGGCGGGCCAGGTAGACGAAGACGCCGCTCGCGCCGGAGCCGAAGAGCGCGAGCGAGATCGCCAGGAAGGCGAAGTGGTAGAACATCGTGGCCGAGAAGAGCCGCGTGAGCGTCAGCTCGAGCATCAGCGTCGCGAGGCTCACGGTGAAGACACCGAGGAGGCGCGCCAAAGGCAGGGGAGGCACGCGTTATGCTAATCTCTCCTCGACCTGCTGACCGCATGTCGGCAAGCCCGACCCGAGGTCCAGGGACGGGCGCCCCCGGAGAGGTATGGCGACACTCGCAAGCCCAGCGCGCCGGTCAGACACCGCCCTGGAGAAGGTCCGGGAGAAGGTTCTCGCCGGGCGCAGGCTCGACTTCGAGGACGGCGTCGCCCTCTACCAGACGCACGATCTGCTGGGCCTGGGAGCGCTCGCGAACCACGTGCGGGAGCAGCGGCACGGCGACGCGGCCTACTTCGTCTGGAACACCCACATCAACCACACGAACGTCTGCGTGGCCACCTGCGACTTCTGCGCGTTCGCCGCCAAGAAGGACGAGCCGCGCGCCTACACGATGGCCATCGACGACATCGTGAAGAACGTGCAGGGGCTGTCGAAGAGCGTGCGCGAGGTCCACATCGTGGGCGGGCTGCATCCCGACCTGCCGTTCGCCTACTTCACGGACATGATGCGGGGGATCAAGGCGGTCCGCCCCGACATCCACATCAAGGCCTTCACCGCGGTCGAGATCTTCTTCTTCCACCGGCTCTACCGGATGAGCGTCGAGCAGGTACTGCAGGAGCTGAAGGCCGCCGGGCTCGATTCGATGCCGGGCGGCGGCGCCGAGATCTTCGCGAAGGAGACGCGCAACAAGATCATCAAGGGCAAGGCCGACGGGCCGCAGTGGCTCGACGTGATGCGCAAGGCGCACCAGCTCGGGATCCCGACGAACGCGACGATGCTCTACGGGCACGTCGAGTCGGTCGAGGACCGCGTCGACCACCTGTTGAAGCTGCGCGAGCTGCAGGACGAGACGGGAGGCTTCGTGACCTACATCCCGCTCGCGTTCCAGCCCTGGGAAGCGCCGGCGATGAAGCTGCCCGAGACGACCGGCTTCGACGACCTGAAGGCGATCGCCGTCGCGCGGCTGATGCTCGACAACTTCCCGCACATCAAGTCGTACTGGATCATGATCACGCCGCGGCTGGCGCAGGTCGGCCTCTCGTTCGGCGCGGACGACATCGACGGCACCGTGACCGAGGAGAAGATCGCGCACGACGCCGGCGCCGCGACGCCTCAGGTGATGACCGTGCACGAGCTGGTGCGGCTGGTGCGCGAGGCCGGCCGGCGTCCGGTCGAGCGCGACACGGTCTTCAACGTGGTGAAGGAGTGGTGAGCGCGACAGCGGTCGCCCGTCCGGGCGCGAGTGCGGAACGCTTCTCGGCGAGCGGCGTGTTGCGGCTGGGCGCCGTCTCGTACCTGAACGCCGAGCCCTCCGTCCACGGCCTCGAGCGCGAGCCGGGCTTCCGGATCGAGCGCGACCTGCCCTCGCGCGTGGCCGAGCGGCTCCACGCGGGCGAGGTCGACCTGGCACTCGTGCCGTCGATCGAGTACGCCTTCGGGCGTTACGCGATCGTGCCGGGCGTGGCGATCGCGAGCCGCGGGAAGGTGCGCTCGGTGTGCCTGTTCCACCGCGAGCCCCTCGAGCGCGTGCGGCGCGTGGCCGTGGACACCTCGAGCCGCGCCAGCGCGGGGCTGGTGCGGGTGCTGCTCCACACGCGCCTCGGACGCGACCCCGAGTACGTGCCGATGGCGCCCGGCCTCGACCGCATGCTGGCCGAGGCCGACGCGGCCCTCCTGATCGGCGATCCGGCGCTCGACGCGGTGAGCGAGGCACCGCGGCTCGACCTCGGGGAGGAGTGGACGCGGCTCACCGGCCTGCCGTTCGTGTACGCCTTCTGGGCCGGTCCCGTGGGCGTCGTGAACGCGGCGGGCGTCACGCGGCTGCAGCAGGCGCTCGCCTCGGGCCTCGAGTCGCTCGGCGAGATCGCGGGGCGGCAGGCGGGCGGCGATTCCGCCCGGGCGGCGCGCTACGAGAGCTACCTGCGCGAGAACATCGTCTACGAGCTGGGCGAGCGCGAGCAGGAGGGGCTGCGCGAGTTCTTCCGCCGGGCCCACGCGCTGTCGCTCGTGCCGGAGGTCCCGGAGCTGAGGTTCCATGGCCAGGCTTGAAGAGACGCGCAAGAAAGTAGAGGACGGCATCCGGCTCTCCCGCGAGGAGGGTGTCGCGCTGCTCCGGGACGCCGACCTGCTCGAGCTCGGCGCGCTCGCCGACACCGTGCGCTGGCGCAAGCACCCCGAGGCGGTCGTCACCTACATCATCGACCGCAACATCAACTACACGAACGTCTGCACCGCGCAGTGCGCGTTCTGCGCCTTCTACCGCGACCTGCCCTCGAAGGAGGGCTACCTGCTCAGCAAGCAGCAGCTCTCGCAGAAGATCGAGGAGACGATCGCGCTCGGCGGCCGCCAGATCCTGCTGCAGGGCGGGCTCCACCCGGACCTCGGGATCGAGTACTACGAGGAGCTGTTCCGCTGGATGAAGGCGAGCTACCCGATCTGGATCCACGGGCTGTCGCCGGCCGAGGTGCAGCACATCGTGCGCGTCTCGAAGCTGAGCCTCGAGGAGACGCTGCGCCGGCTGATGGCCGCGGGGCTCGATTCGATCCCGGGCGGCGGCGCCGAGATCCTGTCCGACCGCGTGCGGAAGATCATCGGCATCGCCAAGGGCTCGACCTCCGAGTGGCTCGAGGTGATGGAGACGGCGCACCGGCTCGGGATGCGCACCACCGCCACGATGATGTTCGGCCACGTCGAGACGCTCGAGGAGCGGATCGAGCACCTGCTGCACCTGCGCGAGCTGCAGGACCGCACGGGCGGCTTCACGGCCTTCATCGCCTGGACCTTCCAGCCGTCGAACACCGCGCTCGCCGGCGAGGAGCTCACCTCCTTCCAGTACCTGCGGACGCTCGCCGTCGCGCGCGTGATGCTCGACAACTTCCCGAGCGTGCAGGCCTCCTGGGTGACCCAGGGCTCGAAGATCGGCCAGGTGTCGCTGCGCTTCGGGGCCAACGACTTCGGCAGCCTGATGATCGAGGAGAACGTGGTCTCGGCGGCCGGCGCGCACTTCCGCCTGACCGAGGCCGAGATCGCGCGCGCGATCCAGGAGGCCGGCTTCGTGCCGAAGCGCCGGACGATGGACTACAAGATCGTCGGCGACCCCTACTGCTGGAGCCACGAGACGCCCACCCTCCCCGGCGGGCACGCCGAGGCGACGTCGCTCGCGAGTTGACGCCCTCGCGCGCCGCAAGGCGTGCGAGATCCTGACAATGGAGCTAATCCAGGCCGGCTGGCTGCTTCCGATCACGGGTCCTCCGATCCGCGACGGTCTCGTCGCCGTTTCCGGCGGTCGCATCGTCTGGGTCGGTCGTGCCGGAGATCCCGGCGCGCCGGACGGTCCGGTCCACGACCTCGGCGACGGCGTGCTGCTTCCCGGCCTCGTCAACGCGCATTGCCATCTGGAGCTGTCGCACCTCGCCGCGGCGGGGCTTCCGAGCGGGACCGGCTTCGTGCCGTGGGTCGAGGCGGTCGTCGCGAGCCGCGGCCGGCACTCGGACGCCGAGATCGCGGCGGCGGCTTCGGCGGCCATCCGCGCGCTCGAGGCCGCGGGAACGGCCGCGATCGGGGACGTCTCGAATACACTCGCGCATCTCGGCCGGCTGGCCGAGTCGAGCCTCCAGGCCGTCGTCTTCCTGGAGCTGCTGGCGTGGGATCCCGCCAGGGCGGCGGCCACGCTCGCGTGGGGCGAGTCGCTCGTCCGTGAGAAGCAGGAGGCGCTGCGGCCGGGTCTCGAGCTGCGGCTCGCTGCTCATGCTCCGCACTCCGTCTCGCCGGAGCTGATGCGCCTCCTGGTCGCGAAGGGCGGACCGGCAGCGATCCACCTGGCGGAGTCGCCCGACGAGGCGCTCTTCCTCGCCGAGGGCCGCGGGGCCTGGCCGGGCTTCCTCGACGCGCGCGGCCTCGGGCACGTGAGCTTCGATCCCCCGCGCCAGAGCCCGGTCGGCTACTGCGAGGGGCTCGGCGCGCTCCATCCGCGGCTCGTGGCTGCGCACGGAGTCCAGGTGAACGCCGCCGACCGCGAGCGGCTCGCCGAGCGGGGCGTGCACGTCGTCCTCTGCCCGCGCAGCAACGCTCGCCTCGGAGTAGGGACGGCCGACGTGCCGGCGCTCGTCGAGGCCGGCGTCCGGCTGGCGCTCGGCAGCGACAGCCTCGCGAGCAGCCCGTCGCTGGACGTGCTCGAGGATGCCGTCCTGCTGCGGCGCCAGTTCCCGGGGCTCGACGCGGGGACGATCCTGCGCCTGGCGACGCTCGGCGGCGCCGAGGCTCTGGGCTTCGCCGAGCTGGGGGCGATCGAGCCCGGCCGGCGGGCGGCATTCGCCTACGCAGCCGCCGCGGGCGCGCCCAGCGATCCCGAAGCGTTCCTGCTGTCGGGCGATGCGCGGCTCGAGCGCGTCGCGCTCCGCGTGGCGCAGCTCCAGCCATGACGAGCCTTCTCGAGCGCGCCCGCGCCTACGGCCGGATGATCCGCTTCTCGCACTCCGTGTTCGCGCTGCCGTTCGCGCTCACGTCGGCGGCGCTCGCCGCTCGCGACGGCGCGGCGACCGGAGGCCACGTGTTCTGGATCGTGGTGGCGATGGTGGCGGCGCGGAGCGCCGCGATGGGCTTCAATCGCCTGGTCGACCAGGCGATCGACGCGAGGAACCCGCGCACGGCGGGCCGCGAGCTGCCGCGGGGGATCGTCTCGCGCGGCGAGGCGTGGCTGTTCGTGGCGCTGTCGGTCGCCGTCTTCGTGCTGGCGGCGGCGATGCTGAACCCGCTCTGCCTCGCGCTCACGCCGGTGGCGCTCGCGATCGTGCTCGGCTACTCGTACACCAAGCGCTTCACCGCGGCCTCCCACCTCGTGCTCGGGCTGGCGCTCGCCGTGGCCCCCGTCGGCGCCTGGCTCGCGATCCGCGGCCGCTTCGACCTCGTCCCGGTCGTGCTCGGGCTCGCCGTGCTGCTGTGGGTGGCGGGCTTCGACACGCTCTACGCCTGCCAGGACGTCGAGTTCGACCGGCAGGAGGGCCTGCGCTCGCTGCCGGCCGCCGTGGGCGTGCCGCGAGCGCTCCGGCTCGCGCGGCTCATGCACGCGGGCACCGTTCTGCTGCTGCTTTCGCTCTTCGGCCTCGCCCCGCTCCATCCCGTCTACCTGGCGGGCGTTGCGGTCGTGGCCGTGATCCTGGCCTGGGAGCACTCGCTCGTCGGGCCGCACGACCTGAGCCGCGTGATGCAGGCCTTCAACCTGAACGGCTGGGTGAGCCTCGGCTACTTCGTCGTGACGGCGACGGCCGCGTGGCTGCGGCAGTGAGCGGGGAGGTGGCCGTGGCTGCGCCTGCACCGACGCCGGGCGCGCCCGAGCGGGCGGCGGTGCGGTCGATGTTCGACCGCATCGCGCCGCGCTACGACCTGCTGAACCGGCTGCTCTCGGCGGGCACCGACGTGCGCTGGCGGCGGCGCGCCGTCGACCTCCTGGAGCTCGCGCCGCCGCTGCGCGTGCTCGACCTCTGCACCGGCACCGCGGACCTGCTGATCGAGGCGGTCGGGCGCGATCCGAGGAACAGCGGCCTGGGCGTCGACCTGGCGCAGGGGATGCTGGCGCGGGGCGTCCACAAGCTCGCGCGGCGCGGGCTCTCGCGGCGCGCCTGGCTCGTCGGCGGCGACGGCGAGCGGCTGCCGGTGCGCGAGGCGGGCTACGACGCGGCCCTCGTCGGCTTCGGCATCCGGAACGTCTCCGATCCGCTCCTGGCGCTGCGCGAGGTGCACCGCGCGCTGCGGCCGGGGGGGCGCTTCGTGGTGCTGGAGTTCTCCATGCCCGAGGGGCTGCTGGGGCGGCTCTACCGCACGTACTTCACGGCCGTGCTGCCGCGGATCGGCGGGCTCGTGAGCGGCGACCGCTCGGCCTACTCGTATCTGCCGGCGTCGGTCGCGAGCTTCCCGAAGCCGCAGGCCTTTGCGGCGCTCATGGAGCAGGCCGGCTTCGGCGCGGTGCGCTTCGAGCCGCTGACGCTCGGCATCGCATACCTGCACCGCGGGGAGAAGCCGCGATGATCCGGCTCGAGGCGGCGCTCCAGCGGGCAGCTGGCTGGATCCGGCCGGAGCGCGAGGCCCTGCTCTCGGCCTGGGTGCGCGGCGTGGCCGACGCGCGCGGGATCGGCGAGGCGGAGGCGCGCGTCGGCTGCACGGCCGCGCTCGACGCGCTCGTCGAGCGGCTCTCCGCCGGGGACGTCGAGGGTCTGCTGCTGGCGGAGGCGAGCCATGCGGAGGCCAGGGTCCGCGGCGCCCTGAGCCTGCTGGACACGGCGCTCGAGATCCGCGTGCTGAACCGCTGCCTGGCGAGCGTGCTGCTGCGGACCTGCCCCGACCCGGGCACTCTCGCGGAGACGCTCGTCGCGCTCGACGAGCTCGGCGCGCGGCGGGTCGAGGCGCTGCTGCGGGCGCAGGAGCAGGAGTCGGCGCGGCTGCTGGTCGAGGCGCAGGAGCACGGGGCGCGCGCGGCGGAGCACGCGCGCGAGGTCGAGCGCGCCAACGGGGCGCTGCGCCTCGCCGAGGCCGGCAGCCGCCGCCGCGCCTCGCAGATCGCGCTCATCTCGTCGGTGGCGAGCCGCATCGCCGCGGTGCGCGAGCCCGACGAGCTGATGCAGCAGGCAGCCGAGGTGATCCGCGCGACCATGAACTACGGCTACGTGGCGGTCGTGGTGCTCGACCACGAGGGTGTCCTGGTCGGGCGCTGGGCGGGCCGCCCGGGCGTGGGCCACAAGAGCGCGGGGCGCGCGCAGGGGCCGCCCGGCGGTGTCATCGGCCGCGCGATCCGGACGCGGGCGCCGCAGGTGGTGAGCCACGTCTCGAAGGATCCCGACTACCACCCGGACGTCGAGGGCACCCGCTCCGAGATGGTGATCCCGCTGCTCGAGGGCGGAGAGGCGACGGGCGCCCTCGACTACCAGAGCGAGCACGAGGCCGCGTTCACGCTCGACGACGTCGCGGCGAGCGAGACGCTCGCGGAGTTCCTCGTGATCGCGCTGCGCAACGCGCGGCTCTACCAGGAGGCCCGGCGCCGGTGAGGGCGCGGGGAGTGAAGAGCCTCGCTCGCGAGCGCGACCAGGCCGAGCTCCTCGCGCGCCTCAAGCAGGTGCGCCCCGACAGCGCCCGCCGCTGGGGGCGGATGTCCGTGCACCAGATGGTCTGCCACCTCGCCGACACCTTCCGAATGGCGCTCGGGCACAAGGCCGCGACCGCGCCCTGCGGCCTCTTCCAGCGCACGGTCATCAAGTGGATGGCTCTCTACGCGCCGCTGCGCTGGCCGCCGGGCATCACGACGTCGCCGGAGCTCGACCAGCTCGGCGTGATCGCGACGCCGCCGACCGACTTCGCGGCCGACCTCGCCCAGGTCGAGGCGCTGATGCGGCTGATGATCGCCGAGACGCGCAGCCTGACGCTGCCGCACCCGGTCTTCGGGCCGATGAGCGAGGCCGCGTGGCTGCGCTGGGGCTACCTGCACACGGACCACCACCTGCGCCAGTTCGGCGCCTGAGGCTTCGCGGGGTCAGCGGCCGAGCAGCCGCTCGCCGCCGCTCTCGCGGAAGGCCGCGAGCGCCTGCTGGCGGCCGGCCTCGGCGTCGGCCAGGAGCTGCTGGAAGCCGGCGTCGCCGCGGAGCGCGTCGAAGGCCGGGCCGCTCCGCGAGCGTCGTGGCCACCGTGTAGCCCTTGTCGATCGCGCGCCTCAGGAACTTCATCCCCTCCGCGTGCTCGCCGGCGTCGCAGAGCAGCCAGCCCTCCTGGAACATCGCCTCCGGGTCGTTCATGATCTTGAGCCCGTCGAGGGCCGCGACCTTCGTGCGCATGTCCGCGGGGCGCCGCTCGAGCCAGGCCTGCAGCGTGTCGGCGTAGGCGTGGAAGATGTCGAGCTGCGCCTGCCGGCGGTGCTCGGCGAGCGCGATCAGCGCCTCGCTCGCGGCGGCCCGCGAGCCCGAGGCCGATCACGTCGATCACCGAGTCGCTGCCGGTGCGCGGTCGCGATGCGCGGGATCGCGAGCAGCCGGTCGACGTCGCCGGTCATCAGCACCGTCTGCTCGACGCTCGACGGCACGTTCGGGTCGAGCCGCCGCGCCTCCTCGTGCGCGGCGATCGCCTGCTCGAAGAGCCCGCAGTAGCGGCAGGCGTGGACGAGCCCCGCGAACAGCTCGGGGTCGTTGCCGTGGCGCTTCGCCTCGCCCAGCAGGCGCACGAGCGCGCGCCCGCGGCTGGCCGGTCTCCGCCTCGAGGTGCGCGTAGTACTTGTGCGCGAGCGTCAGCTGCGGGTTGAGCTCGAGCGCCTTGCGCAGCGCCTGCTCGGCGCGGCCGTCGCTGTCGTCCGAGCCGTCGATGAACTTGCCGATCACGCGGTGGCAGCGCCCGAGCTGCGCCCAGGCCGGGGCGAAGCTCGGGTCGAGCTCGAGGCTCTGCTGGTAGAGCTCGCGCGCCTTCTGGAGCCCGCCGTAGCTGCGCGCGTGCTGGTTCGCCTGCAGGTAGAGCGCGTACGCGCGCGCGTTGTGCGGCTGCTGGGGCGTGGGCGTGTCGGCGCCGCCGCCGAGCGGCAGCGCGAGCGCCTCGACCACGCGCTGGGCGATGTCGTCCTGCAGCTGGAACAGGTCGCCGAGCGACGCCTGGACGGTGTGCGAGGTGACGAGCGTGCCGCCGGGCGCCTCGACGAGCTGCGCCACGGCGCGGAGCTGGTCGCCGGCGCGCACCAGCGTGCCCATCACGACGCGGTCGACGTCGGCCTCGGAGGCGAGCGCCTTCAGGTCGGGCGCCTCGCCGGCGAAGCGCGCGGCGGTCGCGCTCGAGCGCACGACGAGCGAGCCGATGCGCGAGAGCGAGGTGGCGATCGCGTCCGGCAGGCTGAAGGCGAGGAAGTCCGTCTCGGGATCGGGGCGCAGGATGCGGAAGGGCAGCACCACGAGGCGCGTGAGCGCGCGCGCCAGCGCCGGCGTGTCGTCGCCCTCCATGCCGCTCACCGCGCGCAGCTCCTCCGCCATGGCGTCGGCGGACGCCGGGCGCTCGGCGGGCCGCTTGGCGAGCGCGCGGCGGATCACGCGGTCGACGGCGGCCACGGCCGGCGAGCCGCTGAGCGCGGGCGGCTGCTCGTAGAGCGTCGCGTGCAGGATCTCGACGGCGTTCCGGCCGGTGAAGGCCGGCCGGCCCGCGAGCATCTCGAACAGGATCGCGCCCATCGCGAAGAGGTCGCTGCGCGCGTCGAGGCCGTCGCCCGTCACCTGCTCCGGCGCCATGTAGCGCGGCGTGCCCAGCACCATGCCCGTGCGCGTCAGCTCGGTGACGGCGGCGGGCGACTGCGACGCGTCCGGGTCGGTGGGATCGCTCGGGCGCGCGAGGCCGAAGTCGAGCAGCTTCACGCCGTGCGGCGTCAGGAACACGTTCGACGGCTTCAGGTCGCGGTGCACGATGCCGCGCGCGTGGAGCGCCTGCAGCGCCGCGAGGATCGCGAGCGCGATCGGCACCGCCTCGGCGACGCTCAGCGCACCGCGCTTCAGCCGCTCGCCGAGCGGCTCGCCCTCGAGCAGCTCCATGGCGATGAACAGCTCGCCGTCGTCCTCGCCGATCTCGTAGAGCTGGCAGACGTTCGGGTGGTTGACGCTCGCCGCGGCCCGGGCCTCGCGCCAGAAGCGCTTGCGGGCGGTCTCGTCGCCGCCGAGCGAGCTCATCGTCTTGAGCGCGACGGTGCGGTCGAGCCGCTCGTCGCGCGCCGCGTAGACGATGCCCATGCCGCCCTGGCCGAGCTTGCCGGTGACCGTGTAGTGCCCGATCCGGGCCGGAACTCCCGGGTGCTGTCCGCTGTCCGACGGATCCGTCGCCGGCGGGGGAGTCGCCGTGCCCCGCAGCCACTCCGAGATCGCGCGCAGCCGCCCCCGCGCCGTCTTGTCGCCGGGCTTGTCCAAGTAAGGACGATTCTACCGTGGCGATCGCACTATACTGGCTGCCTCGGGCTTTCCAGGAACAAGGAGGTCGTGCATGAGGGCGGTATCGAAGCTGACTTGCGCTCTTCTGCTGGGGACGGCGGCGCTCGCGCCGGCCGCGGAGCTCCAGGTGGGCGATCCGGCGCCGGACTTCACGCTGACGGGCAGCGACGGCAAGACCTACACGCTGTCGCAGTTCAAGGGCAAGAAGGCCGTGGTGCTCGCGTGGTTCCCGAAGGCGTTCACCTCGGGCTGCACGGTCGAGTGCAAGTCGCTCGCGGCGAACGGCGACAAGCTGCGCCAGTACGAGGTCGCCTACTTCATGGCGAGCGTCGACGCGGTGGACGGCGAGAAGGGCAACAAGGCGTTCGCCGAGTCGGAGAAGGCGGACTTCCCGATCCTGAGCGACCCGACGAAGGAAGTCGCGACCGCCTACGGCGTCGTCCACCCGGAGCGCGGGTTCGCGCAGCGCTGGACCTTCTACATCGGCAAGGACGGCAGGATCGCGGCGATCGACAAGGCCGTGAAGCCGCCGACGTCGGCCGAGGACGTGATCGCGCAGCTCGACGACGCTCAAGGTCCCGAAGGCCCACTAGCGCGAGCCGGCGAGCGGGTCCAGCACCACGGTGATGGGCTGCTCGCCGGAGAGAGCCTCGGTGACGATCGCGAGGAAGCGTCCGTCGCGGGCCACGTCGTAAGTCGCCCAGCCGTAGCGGCCCTCGAGAGCGAACAGCGGCCTTTCCGCTCCGAGCTCGAGCGAGGGAGTCGTGCGTACGGGCAGCGAGGCGAGGTGCGGTCGGCGGTGATGAAGAAGAGCTCGCGTCCGTCGTGGCTCCAGTGGGGAGCGCGCGCACCCTTCTGCGTCACGCGGACCCGCTCGGCGAGCCTGGGGAACGGGGCCACGTACACCTCGAACTGGCCCGTCTCGTTCGAGACGAACGCGGCGTAGCGTCCGTCGGGCGAGAGCCGCAGGTCGCCTTCCTCGAAGGGGGTGCGGAGCAGCGGCTTCCCCTCGCCCCCCGTCGCGGGCACCGTGAAGAGGTCCCAGGAGCCCTGGTCGCGCTCGCGTACACGAGGGTGGCGCCGTCGGGCGTCGTAATCCTGTACCTCCTGGAACAAGCCTTCCGGCAGGAGCGGGCGCGTCTCGCCGGTCGCGAGATCGCGCCGCTGCAGCCGCGGCGACCGTCCGCTCGGCTCCGAGTAGACGAGGCTGCCGTCGGGCATCAGCAGCCCGGCGGTCTCGGTGTCGGCGATCGGAGGTGATGCGGCTCTCGCCGCCGCGCGCGATGCTCGAGCGCCCAGATGTCGAAGTCGCCGGTGCGGGGATCGGCCCGGTTGAAGAGCGCCCGGCTGCCGTCGGGCGAGACGCGGACCCAGAGCGCGGCAGCGAGGTTCTCGAGAGGCTGGCGATGGCCCGCGCGGTCGAACCAGACGAGGCGCGCCCGCCCGCCAGGCGACTGGTAGGCGATGGCGCCTGTCGCCGAAACCGCGAACGCGGCCCAGCCCGGGCTCGCGAACTCGGCGACCGGCTCCGCGATCGCGATCGGGTCGCCCGAGACCCGCGCGCTGTCCGCGTCGAAGCGTTGAGCGAGCAGGGTGCCGTCGCGAGCGAAGACGAGGTAGCCCGGCGCCAGGTACTGCGCCAGGGACTCCGTGTTGCGCACCTCGCGCGGCTCGCGGCCGGCCTCCCCCAGCATGATCTTGTAGACCAGATTCGGCCGAGCGCGACAGGTAGAGGAAGCGCCTCCCGTCGGGCAGAAATGAAGGCCACGACACCCGCACCGTGCCCTGCGTCCGGGGTCGAGCACCTTGTGAGGCTCTCCGCCCTCGCTCTTGACGGCGAATATCGCGTCGCCCTCGATCGAGGCGAACAGGATCTGGCCGTCGGCCCCCCAGGTCCCGGTGATCCCGGCCCCCGGCCGCACGCTTGCAGACGGTGACGGGCGCTCCCGAGCTGAGCTCCAGCCGCTTCAGCTGGCTATTGGCGAAGAATGCGAGCGCTTTTCCGTCCGGCGACCAGAAGGCTGAGCGCCCGCCTTCGCTTCCTGGCACGCGGCTTCGCTTCGAGGGAAGCGAGCGGACGCAGGTAGAGGTGCGTGACCCCACCTTCGAGCGCGCTATACGCCAGCGTGCGTCCGTCGGGAGAGAACGAGAACGTGGTCGCCTCCGACCAACCGGTGAAGATGCCTCCGGCCGGAGGCGGGACCTGGAAGCGGACCGAGCCAGTCGCCGCCGCGGGAGCGGGCGCCTTGCGCAGCAGCGCCGCGACCGCGAGGCCGGTGGCGAGCGCCGCGATGGCCCACGGCAGCCACGTCGCGCGCCGGGAGGCGGGTCCGGGCTGCTGGGCTCGCGTGCGGTACGTCCGTGAGCCCCTCGAGCAGCAGCTTCACGTCGTGCGCCGACTGGAGCCGCTCGTCCGGGTCCTTGACGAGGCACGCGCGCACCACCCGCTCGAGCGCCGGCGGGCACTCGGCGCGCAGCGTCGTGAGCGGCGGCGCTTCCGTGCGGAGGATCTCGGACGCCAGGGTCGCGGCACTCACGCCCGAGAAGGCGGGCTTTCCGGCGACCATCTCGTGGAGCACGCCGCCGAGAGCGAAGACGTCCGTGCGGGCGTCCGCGGGCTTGCCCTCGAGCTGCTCGGGCGCCATGTACTGCGGAGTGCCGACGACCGCGCCTTCCCCCGTGAGCGCGGCGTGCGCCGTCGCCGTCGCGGCTTCCGACCCGCTCGCGGGGACCGTCGCTGCGATGCTGCGGGCCAGGCCGAAGTCGATCAGCTTGATGCCCGACTTCGTCAGCATCACGTTGCCCGGCTTCAGGTCGCGGTGGGCGATGCCGTTCTTGTGGGCGCGGTCGAGGGCGCTCGCGATCTCGGCGCCGTGACGCAGCACGTCCTGAACCGGCAGCGGCCCGCGCGCGAGCCGGGCCTGGAGCGACTCGCCGTCGACCAGCTCCATGACCAGGAAATCGGTGTCGCCCTCGCGTCCCACGTCGAAGAGCGCGCAGATGTGCGGGTGCTGCAGCTGCGAGATCGCGCGGGCTTCCCGCACGAAGCGCTGACGCTCCGCCTCGGTCGGGATGGCTCGCGTGGGCAGGACCTTGACGGCCACCGTGCGGTCGAGCCGGGTGTCGCGGGCCTTGTAGACCTCCCCCATGCCCCCGGCTCCGAGAGGAGCGATCACCTCGTACGGGCCGAGTCTGGCGCCGGCGGGCAGGGACATCCGCGGCAAGCTTGGCCGCGAGTGCTGCGGCGGTCAACTCGGGCGCTTCGAGAGGCTCCGGGCGCCGCATCGGCTCAAGCGAATACGGCCGCGAAGTGGGCGGCGAGCCGGTCCATGACCTCGTCGAGCGGCACCGGGTGCCCGAGCCTGCGCTCGAGGCTCGTCACGCCGCGCTCGCGGATGCCGCAGGGCACGATCAGGTCGAAGGCCGCGAGGTCCGTGCCGACGTTGAAGGCGAACCCGTGCGAGGTGACCCAGCGCGCGATGCGGACGCCGATCGCGCCGATCTTCTCGTCCCCGAGCCAGGTGCCGGTGAGGCCTTCGACGCGCGACGCCTCGAGGCCGTAGTCGGCGCAGGTCCGCATCATCACCTCCTCGAGGTCGCGCACGTAGCGGTGCACGTCGCGCCGATCGGGCGCGAGGTCGAGGATCGGATAGCCGACCACCTGGCCCGGGCCGTGGTAGGTGACGTCGCCGCCGCGGCCGGTCTCGAACACCTCGAAGCCGCGCTCGCGCAGGGCCTCGGCCGGGAGCAGCACGTTCGCCGCCCGCGCGTTGCGCCCGAGCGTGAACACGGGATCGTGCTCGAGCAGCAGCAGCTGGTCGGGGATGCGGCCCGCCTGCCGGTCGGCGACGAGCCGCTCCTGGAGCTCGAGCCCGCGCGCATAGGGCACGCGGCCGAGCCGTCGGACCTCCAGTGGCCTCACAAGGCCGCTTCGTCGAACTCCTGGAGCGTCTTCTTGATCTGCGCCATGAAGCGGTCGGCGTCGGCCCCGTCCACCAGCCGATGGTCGAAGGTGAGCGCGACGTAGGCCATGGTGCGGATCGCGATCGCGTCGTCGCGCACCACGGGCCGCTTCTCGATCGTGCCGAGGCCCAGGATCGCGACCTGCGGCTGGTTGATGATCGGCGTGCCGAAGAGGCTCCCGAAGACGCCCGGGTTCGTGACCGTGAAGGTGCCGCCCTGCACCTCCTCGACCTTCAGCTTCTTCGCCCTGGCGCGCTCGGCGATGTCGTTGACCGCGCGTGCGAGCCCGAGGACGTTCTTCTCGTCCGCGTGGTGGATCACCGGGACGATCAGCCCCCAGTCGAGTGCCACGGCCACGCCGAGGTTGACGTCCTTGCGGTAGACGACGTTGTCGCCGTCGATGCTCGCGTTCAGCACCGGAAACGCCGCGAGCGCGTCGACCACGGCCTTCAGCACGAACGGCACGTACGTGAGCCGCACGCCGCGCTCCTCGAACGAGGCCTTGTGCTTGTGGCGCAGGTGGTCGATCCGCGTGAAGTCGATCTCGAACACGGTCGAGACGTGGGCCGAGATCCGCTTGGAGAGCACCATGTGCTCGGCCGTCTTCTTGCGGATCGGCGACATCGGCACGATCTGGACGCGCGGGCCGGCGACCGGCGCGGGCGCGGCGGGGGCCGGCGGGGCGGCCGGAGCCGACGAGGCGGGAGCAGGGCGCCGCGGGCGGTGGCGCCGGCGTCGAGCGGCCCTCGATGTGCCCGAGGATGTCCTGCTTCGTCACGCGGCCGCCGATGCCGGTGCCGGGGATCTCGCTGATGTCGAGCTGATGCTCGGCGGCGATCTTGCGCACCACCGGCGACGAGCGCGTCTGGCGCAGCTCTTCGGCGGTCATCTCGGCGCGCGCCTTCTCGCCCGCCGCCGATGCCGGCGAGTGCTCGCCCTCGAGCTGGTACACGACGGGCGGCGCTGGAGCCGGCTTGGGCGGCGGCATCGGGATCGGTTCCTGCGGAGCCGGTGCCGCCGGCGCAGCCGCCGGCGCCGGAGCGGGAGGCGGCGGGAGGGCGGGCGGTGCCGGAGCGGGCGCAGGCGGAGCGGATGGCGCGATCGGCGGCAGCGTGATCACGCCGGCTGCGGCGGACGACGCATGCGCCGCCGACGAGGGCAGCGGCGGCGGGCTGAGAGGCGCCGACGGCGAGCCGGCGGCGCTGCCGCCACGGCCTGCCCTCTGCGGCGATCACCCCGACGACGGTGTTGATCGGGACCGTGGTGCCCGGGGCGACGCGGATCTCCTTGAGGATGCCCGCTGCCGGCGAGGGGATCTCGGCGTCCACCTTGTCCGTCGAGATCTCGAACAGCGGCTCGTCACGCTCGACCTTGTCGCCGACGTTCTTGAGCCACTTCGTGACGGTGCCCTCGGCGATCGATTCCCCCATCTGGGGCATGATGACGTCGGCCATGGCCTCCCTCGCTCGCCTTCCGTCCTAGGCGTCGATCGCGTGGCCGTAGACGGCTTCGGCGGCCTGCATCAGCGTCTCGGGCAGAGTCGGGTGCGCGTGGATCGTGCGGAAGATCTCCTCGGTCGTCGCCTCGAGCCGCAGTGCTATGCACGCCTCGGCGATCAGGTCGGTCACGTGCGGTCCCACCATGTGCACGCCCAGCACCTCGTCGTACTTCGCCTCCGAGACGACCTTGACCAGCCCCTCCGGGTGCCCGACGATCCGCGGCTTCGCGAGGTTGCCGAAGTTGAAGCGGCCGATGCGCACGTCGTAGCCGCGCTTCCTGGCCTCGGCCTCGGTGAGGCCGACGCCGGCCACCTCGGGGCGGCAGTAGGTCGCCGAGGGAACGCGGTCGTAGTTGAGCGCTTCGACCGCGTGCCCGGCGAGCCGCTCGGCGACGCCGATGCCCTCGAAGGACGCCACGTGCGCGAGCTGCGGATGGGGACGGTCCGGCAGCGTCACGACGTCGCCGATCGCGTAGATGCCGGGCTCGTCGGTGGCCATCAGGTGGTTGGTCTTGATGAAGCCGCGGTCGACCGCGACCTTCGTCGACTCCAGGTTGAGCCCGTCGGTGACGGGCCCGCGGCCGACCGCGACCAGGAGCGCGTCGGCCGTGATTCCCTTCGCCTCGCCCTGCGCGGTGCGGAAGCCGACCTCGACGCCGTTCGGCGTCTTGAGCGCGACCTCGGTGCGCGCGCCGACGTGGATCGCCATCTGCTTGCCGAGCACCTTGTGCGCCTCGTTCGACATCTCCTCGTCTTCGAGCGGCAGGATGCGCGGCAGCATCTCGATCACGGTCACGGCGACGCCGAAGCGGGCGAACATCGACGCGAACTCCATGCCGACGGCGCCCGCGCCGATCACGATCAGGCTCTTCGGGATCTCCTTGAGCTGCAGGATCTCGTCGGACGTGAGCACCTGCTTGCCGTCGGGCGCCATGCCGGGCAGGCTCTTGGGCCGCGAGCCCGTCGCGATCAGGACGTTCTTGGTGTCGACCTTCGTCTCGCCGGCGTCGCCCTTGACGACGACGGCCTTCGGGCCCTCGAGCCGGCCCTGGCCCTTGAAGAGCGTGATCTTGTTCTTCTTGAAGAGATAGCTCTCGATGCCCTTGCTGAGGCGCGCCACGATGCGGTCCTTGCGGCCCATCGCGGCGGCGAAGTCGATCCCCACGTTGTCGGCGACGATCCCGTACTCCTTGCGATTCTGGAGGTCCTCGTAGAGGTCGGCCGTGTGCAGGAGCGCCTTGGTGGGGATGCAGCCTCGCAGCAGGCAGGTGCCGCCGGTGCCCGGCGGGATCCCGCTCGACGATCGCGGTCTTCAGGCCCATCTGCGCGGCCCGGATCGCCGCCACGTAGCCGCCGGGGCCGGTCCCGATCACCGTGACGTCGAAGATCTCGCCGTTCGCCAAGCTCCCCTCCCGCCGTGGGTTGCCGCGCGCGCGACGCGCACGGCAGAAAAAGCACGCTACCAGAGCGGATAGGGGCCTGACAAGGCGAGGCGGGGTCGGTCTGATAGAATGGGCTCCCTTCGCGATGCCCGAGCCCCTCCTGATCGCGGCGTCGATCTTCCTGCTGCTGCTCGGGAACGGCTTCTTCTCGGGCGGAGAAATCGCGATCATCTCGGCCCGCCGCGGGAGCATCGAGCGGCTCGCCGTGCACGGCAGCCGCGCCGCGGCGCGCGTGCGCGAGATGCAGGACAACATGGACCGCTTCCTGGCCACGGTCCAGATCGGCGTCACCTTCTGCGGCACCCTCGCGGGCGTCATGGGCGGCTTCCTGGCCTCGCGCTACCTCGAGCCGCTCATCGCCGGCAGCACGCTCGCGCGCTTCGTGCCGGCGGCGCTGGTCGCGAGCGCCGCCGTGGGGCTCGCCATCATCTACGTCGAGCTGGTGCTCGGCGAGCTGGTGCCGAAGGCGCTCGCGCTGCGCTACACCGAGCGCATCGCGCTCGTGGTCTCGGCGCCGTTCCGGTTGATGTTCAGCGCGCTGCGGCTGGTGGTGGAGTTCCTGGCCGCCTCGACGCGGCTCGTGCTGCGGCTCTTCGGGGTGCGCGACGTGGGCCCGCGCACCTTCGTCTCGGAGGAGGAGATCAAGCACATGGTCACGGAGGGCCGCCAGCAGGGCGTCCTCGACCAGACCGAGATGGAGCTCATCCACAGCGTCTTCGAGTTCACCGACACACCCGTGCGCAAGGTGATGGTGCCGCGGCCGAAGATCTTCGCGCTCGAGGCCGACACTCCGCCCGGCGAGGTGGGCACGCTGATCGTGGAGAGCGGCTTCTCGCGGATTCCCGCCTACGAGGGTGCCCTCGACAACGTGCTGGGCGTCATCTACGTGAAAGACGCCCTGCGCCTGCTCGAGAAGCGCCAGCCGGTGGTGATCCGCAAGATCCTCCACCCCATGCACCTCGTGCCCGAGACGAAGAAGGTGGGCGAGCTCCTGAAGGAGCTGCAGAAGCGGCGCAGCCACATGGCGATCGTGGTCGACGAGCACGGCTCGGTGAGCGGCCTCGTGACGCTCGAGGACCTGCTCGAGCAGATCGTGGGCGAGATCCAGGACGAGTACGACTGGGAGGAGCGCGCCGTCGAGAAGATGCGCGACGGCTCGCTGGTCGTGGAGGGCACGCTGCCGGCGTCGGACCTTCGCGAGGCGCACCAGGTGCCGCTCCCCGAAGGCGAGTTCGAGACGGTCGCCGGCTTCATGCTGGAGCAGCTCGGCTCGGTCCCGAAGGGCGGGGAGGTGGTGCACCTCCCCGGCTGGCGCTACACGATCGTCGACGTCGAGAAGAACCGGATCAGCAAGGTCAAGATCGAGAGATTCCCGCCAATCCCGGCTCCGGTTGTCGTGCCTACCGAACCCTCGCAGCCCCTTTCCAAGAGCAGCTCCACGACAAGACGTTAGCCGCCGTTGCCGTCCGCGCTTGTCCGTCCCTTGCCCCGCAGCTCGGCTTATCTGACTATCCGGACTGCAGAATAGGTGTTGAACTAAACCGCTTCGCGGTGGAGTTCTAGGACGTCGCATCGCGGCTGATCATCCTCTCGTGCGTTTCAAGAGGAGGATGAGATGGGAGCTCATGGCGATGCGATGGAAACGCGGATGCTGGCGCGAGGATTTGCGGCACGCACGCGGCACGCGTACTTGGGATGGATGCGGCGTCTGGTTCGATTCAGCCGCACGCCGGCGATCAGCTGAGCGAGCAGCAGGCGCTGGAGTACGTCGCGGATCTGACGCGACGCGGTCGATCGGGCTCGACGATCAACCAGGCATTGGGTGCGATCAAATTCTTCTACACGGAGGTGGTGGCGCGCGAGTGGGCACTGAGCACGCGCTTCCAGCGGTTTCCGCAGCGCTTGCCGGTCGTGCTGAGTCGCGAGGAGATGCGGCGATTGCTGGAGGCGGCAGGCGGGATGCGGGAGCGGGCCGCGATGGAGATCGGCTATGCCGCGGGGCTGCGGCTGAACGAGCTGCTGCAGCTCAGGGTGAGCGACATCGACTCCGAGCGGATGGTGATTCACGTGAGGCAGGGCAAGCGGAAGAAGGATCGCGAGGTGATGCTGGCAGCCTCGCTGCTGGAGACGCTGGTGGTTTCGGGTCCGAGCGTCTTTCTTCCTCATCGTGCCCGCCCTCGCGACGGTCCTGTACACGGCGATCAAGATCGACAAGATTACTGAGCCTCATGCAAGTCGCTATTGGTTTTGGGTTCTCGTGCTGTGGGGACTTCTGGACGGTCTTGTGGCCCGCCAACTCCGTTGCCCTCGGTGCGGATATGGCTTCCGACCCGTAGATGGCTGGAAGCCGAAACAGTGCCGAAAGTGTGACGTTCCGCTCACCCCGTAGGTAGGGCATGTTCAAGGCGCTGGGACCTGCGCCGTGACGGGCCGCGAGTGGGATGCGTGAAGGCCGCAAGGTTCCAGTCTTACTAGTTGTCATGTTCGTAAGGCGCTGGGACCTGCGCTCGTGAATCGGGCCGCAGAACAAGGGGATGCAGCAGACGCAGCGTTGAGCGTATTGGACGCTCGCAGCTTATCGCCGGTGTTGGACGGACATGTCCCGTAGAGGGTGCCGGTGGATCGCGCTGAGATCGTCGCGTTGTTCGATGAGCATACGGCAGCCTTTCCGCATCTGCAGATGGACCTTGAAGTTGATGATGGTTTCTTCGACGTCGGTCCGCAGCAGGTGCTCTATGCCGCTAACCATCTCATCGCCATGAGCATCGAGCATCGTCCGAACAGCCAGGGCTTCGTCGTTCTTCATCGAATCTCCGCCTGACAGGGCCGCATCTTCACCGTGACCGGCTCGAGTTCGCTCGGTGGTTTCCGCTGCACGTCTTTCGCGGCACTTCATCGGCTCATATGGACTCGTCCATTCTCAGCTGACACAGGCTCCCAATGTCCGTCTCAGGCTCGGCGCGCCAGCCATCGCGCTGCCACTCCAGATTCCTGCCGAATCTTGGCACGAGCTCTACGTCGAATCACCGTGCGTGAGACGGATCGCTGTCCGGCATGCGCCTCCGGAACGCTCAGGACTGTGGCCGCCCTTGCCCGCACTCGCCTACAATCTCGAGCGCGGATCATGAACACGACCCCCGCCTATGCGTGCCCAAGAGGGAGATTCGGCAGGAGTACCGCGCCGCCGCCATGGGATTGCTCTCGGGACAGTACAGGATCCTTGAGTACTATCTCGGTGACACGGTAGTTAAGGCACGACTACAGCGGCCCGCCGAGGGTGAGTGGAAGTCCATAGGAACGTGGGCGACCCTGGCCGCGCTTGTATCATGGCCGAAGCGGACTTGCGTCCTTCAGAACTCTGGAGGATGGCGCGAACCGCTTCTGGATGTTTCCTGCGATGAGTTACGGCCGTTCGGACTTCGTGGCCCCGACGACTTCCGCCTGCTCACCACGGCTTTGGTCAACCATCTGATCTTTGGACTGGGCCTGGCGCTCGCTGCAACACTCGTCGTTCACGGTTCCGGTTCCAACAAGTGGATGAAGCAGACGTAGCGTTGAGCATAATGGGCGCTCGCAGCCTATCCCCAGTGTTGGGCGAACCCAGAGGTATGGCGCCGTGTTGCGAGAGTTCAGGCTTCAGATGCGGGCAGCACGATGCGTGGGGCGCCGGGATTACGACGGCGCCATCGAGGCGTTCACTGCGGCTCTCGCTGCGGATCCCGCGAACGGCTTTGCGCGCTCGATGATCCCGCAGTGTCACGCGGGCAGGGGCGACGACGAGGCAGCCCTTTCGGCAGCTCTGCAAGCCATCAAGGATGATCCAGATGACTACTACAGTCTCCAGCTGGCTGGTCGTCTGTACGTAAAGCTGGGTCAGCATGAGCAAGCAAGGGAGTACGTAGAGCGCAGCCTGGCACGCGTCCCTAAGCATTCGCCCGCGCTCTACCGGTTTCTGTTGCAACTGGCGAAGGCCATGCGCAGGCTCCCTCGCGTACGAGTTCGGGAAGAGGAAATCGAGGCCCTGAGGGATCCAGGCAAGGACGACCGGGAGTGGGCTGATTGGGCTCGTCAATACCTTTCTTGGCATGCACACGGTCGGACGGCGGAGATTGAGAAGGGTTCGTTAGGCGAACGCTAGAAAGCGAGCGCATATGAAGGGTTGGACCTGTCTCGCACTCGCCTTGGCTAGCCTCGGCTGGGCACAAGGCGTCACGCCGCCTCCACCCTCCGGGCCGACAACTGCACCGACCCAGACGCAGGTCGTGCTGCTCGGCACCGGAACTCCTCCTGCCGACCCTGACCGTTCCGGACCGGCCACCGCGGTCGTGGTCAACGGCACACCCTACCTGGTCGACTTCGGCGCTGGAGTGGTGCGGCGAGCGAAGTCGGCCGTCGTCGACAAGGGCATTGCCGCGCTGAACCCGGTCAACCTGCGCGTGGTCTTCGCGACGCATCTGCACTCGGACCACACGGTGGGATACCCGGATCTGATCCTGACGCCGTGGGTCATCGGACGGCGTGTGCCGCTGGAGGTACACGGACCCCGCGGCATCAAGGCGATGACCGAGCACGTGCTCGAGGCGTACCGGGCCGATTTCGAAACCCGAACCAGGGATCGTGCGCTCTACACCGTGGGCGCGTTTCCGGAAGGCCACGCCGTGAATGCGCACGAGATCTCCCCGGGAGTCGTCTACAAGGACGCCAACGTCACCGTGACGGCGTTCGCGACGAAGCACGCGATGGAGAGCTATGGGTATCGCTTCGACACCGCCGACCGCAGCGTCGTCATCTCGGGCGACACCAATCCCACCCAGGCGACGATCGACGCGTGCCATGGGTGCGACGTCTTGATCCATGAGGTGCTCACGCTCGAGTGGCTGGCGAAACGGCCCGACTTCCAAGGCTATGCCGCGCAACACCACACGACCACGGCGCAGCTCGTCGAGCTGGCGACCAAAGCCAGGCCGCGCCTCTTGATCCTCTATCACGCGTCGCTGTCGCTCCGGCCGGCCGTCGATTCCGAGCGGTCGACGCCGGCGGCGCTGCTGCGCGAGATGTCCGGGTACGCAGGACAGGTCGTGGTTGGCCGGGACCTGGACGTCTATTGACCGGCGCGGTCTAGCGCTGGGGCGGCGTCGTCGGCTGGGGCGGGCGGATCGGCTCGACGCGCGGCGCGTCCGGGCGCGCCGGGGCCGGAGTGGTGGGGCTGCTCGACGGCACCTCGAAGAGGAACGGCGAGGCCTCGCCGCCGACCAGGAACGAGCGCAGGTCGGCCTCGCCGATGTCGCTGCGGCGGATCACGTGCGGGGTCAGCGTCATCACGATGTCGGTCTGCGTCGCCTCGTCCTTGTTCTTGGCGAACAGCCGGCCGATGAAGGGGATGCTCGCGACTCCCGGGAGTCCCGTGAGCCCGCGCCGCTCGTTGTCGAGGATCAGCCCCGCGAGCAGGTTGGTCTCGCCGTCGCGCAGCCGGATCGTCGAGTTGACGGTGCGGCTGTTGAAGGTCGGCAGGCCCTGGTAGCCGGGTGCGCCGACGGCGGAGATGTCGAGCTTGAGCGTGAGCGTGACCTCGCCGTCGTGGTGCACGCGCGGCGTCATGTCGATGTTGACGCCGACGTTCTTGTACTCGAACGACGTGATCGGCTGCTGCGGCAGGCCGCCCGTCGCGATCGCGGTGAAGGTGGTGACCGGGACCGGCACCTGGTCGCCGAAGCGCGCCTGCGCCGTCTGGCCCTCCGAGATGCGCAGCTGCGGGTTGGCGAGCAGCCGCGTCGAGGAGTCGGTCTCGAGCAGGCGCAGCACCGCGCCCGGCAGCGACGTCACCACCAGGTTGTTCTTGTCGTACGGGTGCTGGGTCGGGTTGGTGACGCGCGGGTCGGGGAAGATGCCCGACGCGATGCCTTCGATGCCCTGCGCGTCGAGCCCGGAGGTCAGGTAGACGCCGTACTCCTTGAGCCGGTTGCGCGACACCTCGAGGATGCGGACCTCGACCACGATCTCGGCGCGGCGCTTGTCGACGACCTCGACGATGCGCTCGGCCGCCGCGACCTTGTCGGGCGTGTCGCTGATCGTGAGCGCGTTGCTGCCGGCGACGGGCGCGATGCGCCGCGCGCCGAGCACCACGCGCAGCAGGTCGATCGTCTCCTTGAGGTCGGCGTTCGAGAGGAACAGCGTCTTCACCACCTGCTGCTCGAACTCGCGGCGCTTGCTCGGCGTGTCGGGGACGACGTTCAGCACCTTCGCGTCGACCACGCGGTGGAAGGTGTGCCCGGCGGCGGCGAGCGCCGCGAGCGCCTGGTCGAAGCCGACCTCCTGCAGGTCGAGCGTGACGATCGAATCCTGGAACGACGGGTCGAACGTCACGTTGATCGCGGCGGCGCGCGCGAGCGCCAGGTAGGCCTCGCGCAGGCTCGCCCCGCGGAACACCAGGCCGAGCGGCTGCTGCGCCTCGGCGGAGAGCTCGAGCCCCGGCAGCGCGCGCTCGCGGGCGCGTGCCTTGAGCTCGTCGAGCGTAGCGCGCCCGCGCTCACGGTACGCCGCGGCGTCCTTCATCTCCTCGGAAATTCCGGAAGCTCCCGGGCTCAGCTCGAGCGCCAGGCGGTACTCGGTGAGGGCCTCGTCGTACTGGCCGTTCGACACCAGCCGGCGCGCGCGGTTGGTGTGGTCCGTCGAGGCGCGCAGGCGAGCGCGGTCGAGCGCGCGGTGGTAGTCGACGTTGTCGGGCGCGGCCTGGACCGCCCGCTGGTACTCGAGCACGGCGCGGTCGTAGTCCTGCAGCCGCTCCGCGTTCTCGCCGGCGCGGAAGGCCGACGAGGTGGCGCAGCCGGCAAGGCCCAGACCGAGCGCGAGCGTCAGCCAGAGCCGCCTCATCCCTGGATCACCTCGACGCCCTTCGGCACCTGGAAGCGGAACAGGTGGTCCGCGACGCCCGTGTTCTCGCGAACGCCCTCGAAGCGGAAGCGCGTGCGGTTGCCCTGCATGTCTTCGAGCAGGATCGCGCGGATGCGCCCGCTCGGCTCGACGTCCAGCGTGGCGCGCTCCACGTCGGCCTGCGGCTGGCGCGGCACGAGCTTGAGCCGCAGCACGCCCTCCTCCTCCGGCTCCTCGACCGTCGCGGTGAACTCGTCGAGGATCCCGCCCATGCCCGAGAGCAGCCGCGCGGCGAGCGAGTGCTTGACGTCCTGCTCGCTCACGACCACCTGCTTGTCGGCGGGGACGTAGAAGTAGAAGGTGCGCCCGTCGGTCACGAACAGCTTGTCCTCGGGGTCCTTGTACTCCCAGCGCATCCGGCCCGGCGGCTTGATCTGCACGATGCCGCGCTCCGTGATCTCGCGGCCAAGCAAGCCCGAGCGGTAGCTCTGCGAGAAGCGGGCCACGAGGTCCTTCGTCTGGGCGTGGTGCTGCTCGATCGCGCGAACGAGGGTGCGGGCCAGGCTCTCGTCCGAGCCCGAGACCTGTGCCGCGAGGAGGAGAGAAGCCGTGAAGGCGGCGCGCATGCTCCACCCATCATCATAGCGCAAACCGTTGGGAGACGGGAAGTTCCGCTTGCCGGTCGGGGCCGGCTCTGTTACTATTTTTCGTGCTCGGACGTTTCTTCGCGGGCGGCATGCTCGCCCTGGCGGCCGCCGCCCCGGCGAGCGCCGCCCCGCTCCCCAAGGGCGAGCTGCGCGGGCTGTGGGTGGTCCGGACCGCGCTCGTCTCTCCCGAGGCTGTCGACCGCGTCGTGGACGAGGCGGAAGAGGCGGGCCTGAACGCGCTCTTCGTGCAGGTCCGCGGGCGGGGGGACGCCTTCTACCGCTCGTCGCTCGCGCCGCGGAGCCCCCTGCTCGAGCGCCAGCCGCAGAAGTTCGATCCGCTGAAGCACCTGATCGCGCGCGCCCGCACGCGGAACCTGCAGGTTCACGCCTGGGTCAACGTGCTGCTCGCGGCGCACTTCGGCCAGCCGCTGCCGAACGGCCACGTGCTCGAGAAGCATCCCGAGTGGGTGATGGTGCCCAAGTCGCAGGCGACCGCGGCGCTCGTGGCGAGCGGATCCAGAAGGCTCCAGCTGATCGCGGCCGCCGGTCGCGCCGAAGGCGACGTCGAGGGCTACTACCTGACACCCGCGGCGCCGGGAGTGGCGGAGCACCTCGAGGCCGTGGTGCGCGAGATCGTTCGCGCCTATCCCGTGGACGGTCTGCACCTCGACTTCATCCGCTACCCCGGGCCGACGTTCGACTACTCGAAGGCGATGCTCGAGGGCTTTCGCCGGCGCACCGGCGGCGGCGACATGCTGGCGCAGCCCACCGCGCACCCGGCCGAGTGGGACGCCTACAGGCGCGAGCTGCTCACGGCGCTCACGACGCGCCTGGCCGACGCCGCGCGCCAGGAGCGGCCCGGGCTCGTGCTCTCCGCTGCGGTCGCGCCCGACGAGGCGCAGGCCGTCAACAACAAGTTCCAGGACTGGCCGCGCTGGCTGGCGACGCGGGGTGTTGCAGGCGCTCTGCCCGATGACCTACACGCCCGATAGCCGGCTCTTCTCGATGCAGCTCGCCGCCGTGCGGGAACGCACCGGGCCCACCCAGCCGCTCTGGGCCGGGATCGCGGCCTACCGGCTCGACGTCGCCGGCATCGTGGAGAAGGTGGCGCTCGCGCGGCAGGCGGGCGCCCAGGGCGTCGTGCTGTTCTCGCACGAGTCGCTCGCGCCCCAGGACCTGCGTCCGCTGCGGGACGGGGCGTTCGGGCGCCAGCTGGTGTCGGCGCCGGGCGCTTCGGCCGGTGGCGGAGCCGTCGGCTCGCGATGACGCGCGCCGCGGCGCGCTTCGTGTCGCGCCGCCGCCTGGTGGGCGGGGGAGTCGCGGCCGCCATGGCGCTCTTCCGCTATCCTGAGCCGGTGTCCGCCGGCTCCGCACCCGAAGGCGCGCCCCGCGGCTTCCGCTCCGGCGGACTCGACGCCGTGGACGCCGTCGTCGAGCGCGGGGTCGCCGCGCGGGCGTTTCCGGGCGCGGTGCTGGCGGTCGGGCGCTTCGGCGCGCTCGCGCACCTGCGCGCGTTCGGCCGGCTCTCGTACGACGAGAGCGCGGCCGAGGCGCGGACCGACACGATCTACGACCTCGCGAGCCTGACGAAGGTCATCGTCACCACGACGCTCGCGATGATGCTCGTGGACGAGGGCAAGCTCGACCTGGACGCGCGCGTCTCGAGCTTCTTTCCGGGCTTCCGCGGCGGCGCCAAGGACGGCGTCAGCGTCCGCCAGCTGCTCTCGCACTCCGGGGGGCTGCTCTGGTGGGCGCCGCTCTACAAGGAAGTCCAGGGCAAGGCGGCGTACCTCGAGCGGATCGTCGCCATGGACCTCGCCTACGAGCCGGGGACCAAGGCCGTCTACAGCGACCTGGGCGTGATCCTGCTCGGCGACATCGTCGAGCGCCAGGCCGGGTCGGCTCTCGGCGAGCTGGCGCGGGGACGCCTGCTCGATCCCCTCGGCATGCAGGACACGCTCTACCGTCCGCCCGCGGCGCTCGTGTCGCGCATCGCACCGACCGAGAACGATCCCTGGCGCGGCCGCGTGCTGCGCGGCGAGGTGCACGACGAGAACGCGTTCGCGCTCGGCGGGATCGCGCCGCACGCCGGACTCTTCGGCACGGCGCCCGACCTCGCGCGCTTCGCGGCGATGCTGCTGGGCGAGGGGCGCGCGGACGGCCGGCGCTTCGTCACGCGCGCGACGCTCGAGCTCTTCACGGAGCGCGCCGGCGTGCCGCAGGCCTCGCGGGCGCTCGGCTGGGACACGCCGGCCGACGAGTCCGGCCGGCGCAGCTCGACACCCGGCGAGCCCGGCTACTCGGCGGGCGGCGCGCTCGTCTCGGCGCGCTCGTTCGGCCACACCGGATTCACCGGCACGTCGATCTGGATCGACCGCGAGCGGGAGCTCTACGTCATCCTGCTCACGAACCGCGTCCATCCGACCCGCGAGAACAACAAGATCCGGGCGGTGCGGGCGGAAGTGGCCGACGCGGCCGTGCGCGCGCTCGCGGACGCGTGAGGCGCAGGGCCTTCCTGGGCGCGGCCGCCGCGCCTCTCGCAGGCGCGCGGGTGTTTGCGTCTCCTTCGCGCGTGACGGTCGGCCTCGAGCAGGTGGTGGCGTCGAAGGGCGAGCCGCTCCGCGGCCGGCGCGTCGGACTGCTCGGTCACGCCGCGTCGCTCACCGCCGACGGCCGCCATGCGATCGACGCGCTTCGGGACGCGGGCGTGCGCGTGGTGCGGCTCTTCGGGCCCGAGCACGGGCTGCGCGGACAGGCGGCGGCGGGCGAGAAGGTCGCGAGCGGCGTGGACGCCCCGAGCGGGCTGCCGGTCGTGAGCCTGTACGGGGAGCGCAACAAGCCCGCGGCGGAGGATCTCCGCGAGCTCGACGCGCTCGTCGTCGACCTGCAGGACGCGGGCGTGCGCTTCTACACCTACGCGAGCACGATGCTCCTCTGCCTGGAGGCCGCCGCCGACGCCGGGCTCGAGGTCGTGGTGCTCGACCGGCCGAATCCGATCGGCGGCGAGCGCGTCGAAGGGCCCGTGCGCGACCCGGCGATGCCGTTCAGCATGGTCTCGGCGGCGCCGGGGCCGCTCGTCCACGGCCTCACGCTCGGGGAGATGGCACGCCTCGCGAACGCGCGGCGCGCGCGGCCCGGGGTCGTGAACGTGGTGGCGATGGCGGGATGGAGCCGCGGCATGACCTGGCGCGACACCGAAAGGCCCTGGGTGAACCCGTCGCCCAACCTGCGCAGCGCCGAGGCGGCGCTCGCGTATCCCGGGACCTGCCTGGTCGAGGCCACCAGCGCCTCCGAGGGACGCGGCACGGAGGCGCCTTTCCTGCTGGTCGGGGCGCCCTGGGTGAAGCCGGAGGCGGTGGTGCGCGAGGCGCAGACGCCGGGGTTCGCGCTGGAGCCGGCCGAGTTCACGCCGAGGGCGTCCGCCGCGGCGCCGAAGCCGAAGCTCCTCGACGCCGCCTGCCGCGGCGTGCGCGTCCGTGTCACCGATCCAGCCTCGGCCCAGCCCTTCGCGCTCGGGCTCCGCCTGCTGGCGGCCCTGCGCCGACACGCGGAGTTCGCCTGGGTGCGCGAGGGGGCCTGGCTCGACACGCTCAGCGGCACGCGGTCGCTGCGCGCGGCCTTCGAGCGGGGGGATTCCGTCGAGGCGATGCTCGGCGCCACGGCCGCGGGCGTCGCGGAATGGCGTCGCGAGCGCCGGCCCCACCTGCTCTACTGAGCGCCTGTCCGGTTTCCGGCTCGGGACGGACACGGCCGCCCCTGCACCCCCAACATCTTGCGTGGGACGGGCCTCGGACGCCGGCATCGTTCTTGCGAACGCGAATGAAGCGACTTATGGGTCTGCAGCGCTTCTCGATCGACGACGCCCGCGAGCCCTTCGACGTCGACATGGTCTCGAAGATCCGGTTCGTGGAGGAAGCCGGCCGCGCGCTGATCGTCTCCCGCAGGCTCGTGGCCTCCGGGGCGAGCGACCCGCAGGACGACACTTCCGTGCACGAGGCTTTGAGCCACACCTGCCAGGCGATCGCCGATGCGAGCGCGCTGGTCGGCGCACGCTCGCTCGAGCAGACCGCGCGCCTGCTGGCGAGCCTGACTGCGGCCGGGATGCCGGCACTGGGCGAGGCGTGCGTCGAGGGCGCCGAGGCGATGAGGCGCATGCTGGGGCTCGAGCTCCGAAACCGCGGGCACGAGGCCCGGGAGGTCGCTCGCGCGCTGCGCGAGCGCAACGGCTGGGACGTGCGCGAGTCGATCGAGGGGGGCGGGTCGCCGAAGCCGCCGAACGTCGACGCGTTTTCGTTCGACGACGAGCCGCGCCTGACTGCCGACGCGGCTCGCCCGTCGCAGCCGCGCGCGATCCTCTTCCCGAGACGGCGCTAGCTCCTAGACGATCACCCCGAGCCGCCGGTCCGGAGCCGGGTGGCGGCAGGACTCCCACGCGCGGGCGAGGCGGGCGACGCCCTCGGTGAGCAGGCTCTCTTCGAGGACGTACGGCAGCCGCACGCGGTCGGCGTGGCCCTGCGAGGGGGAGTGCACGGGCCCGGGCACGATCGAGACGCCGTGGCGCGGCGCCAGGCGCGCGAGCTCGTAGGCGCTCGGCGTCGGCAGCCGGGCCCAGATCGTGAGGCCGCCCGAGGGCTCGGTCCAGGACCAGTCGGGGAGCGACTCGCGCAGGAGCTCGGCCAGCTTCTTGTAGCGGCGGCGGGACTCCGCTCGGCGGGCGCGGACCACCTCCTCGCGCCGGGCGAGCAGGCGCGCGGCGAGCGCCTGGCTCAGCACCGCGCCGCTCAGGTCGGAGACGACCTTGACCCGCGTGAGCCGCGCGATGAGCGGCCGCGGGCCGCGCACCCAGCCCACGCGCAGCCCGCCCCAGAAGAGCTTGCTCATCGAGCCGACCGTGAGGACGTTGGCGCGCGGCGCGAAGCGCGCGATCGGCGGCGGCGGCTCGGCGCCGAAGCTGAGCTCGGCGAGCGTCTCGTCCTCGATCACGGGCGTGCCGTGCTCTTCGCTGAGGCGGGCGACCTCGCGGCGGTCGCTCTCCGGCAGCACGCTGCCGGTGGGATTCTGGTAGGTCGGCACCAGGTAGACGAGGGCGGGCTCCGCCGCCTCGACGGCGCGCCGCAGTGCGATGCCCGTGGTTCCGACCGGGACCGGGACGAGCCGCGCTCCCGCCAGCGCGAACACGTCGATCGCGCCGAGGTAGGTCGGGTCCTCGAGCACGACGTTTGCGTCGCGCGCGACCAGCAGCCGCGCCACGAGATCGATCGCCTGCTGCGCGCCGGTGGTGATCAGGATCTCGTCCGGGGCCGTGGGCACGCCGCGCCGCTCGAAGTCGGCCGCGATCGCGCGGCGCAGCGGCGGCCAGCCCTGCGGCGAGTAGCCGGCGCCCGAGGCGATCTCGGCGACGTCCGCCTCCGCCGCGCGCCACTCCTCGTCGAGCGGCACGCTCGCCCCCGGCAGGCAGGCGCCCATGAAGCCGATCAGGCCCTCCGCCTCGAACGCGGCGGCGCGCGCGAGCGAGTCGCCGAGGAAGCTGCGGTCGCGCTCGTCGAGGCGTGACGTCGCGTGCGCCGCGGCGCGCCGCGGCACCCAGGTGCCGCTGCCCTGGCGGCTCTCGACGAGGCCTTCGTCGCGCAGGCGCTGGTAGGCGAGCACGACGGTGGTGCGGCTCACCTCGAGCGCTTCGGCCAGCGGACGCTCCGGCGGCAGCCGCGTGCCTCCCGGAAGCTCGCCGCGCTCGATCGCGCTCCGCATCGCGTGGGCCAGCCTCGAGTACATGGGGCCGGTGCCGGCGGACCAGTTCCGCAGGACGGGCAGCACGTCCAAGCGCGAATCAGTCCACTTTGGCATCACTGGCTATTGATTCTAGTGCCGTCTAGGACTAGTTTTCAAGCCATGGCGACACAGTGGATCGAAAAGAACCAATTGGACTCAAAGGCTTCGAAGGCGTCGGCCGCGGTCGAGCTTCCGAAGCTGGCCTACTTCCGAGGGCAGGTCGTGCCGTACACCGACGTGCGTCTCGGCCTCCTGACCCACGCGCTCAACTACGGCACCGCGGTCTTCGGGGGCCTGCGCGCGTTCTGGAACGAGGACGAGAAGGAGCTCTTCGTCTTCCGGCCGCTCGACCACTTCCGCCGCTTCCTCGACTCGGCGCGGCTGCTGCGGATGGAGCTCGCCACGACGCCCGAGGCGCTGTGGCTGCGGCCTTCGCGAGCTGCTGCGCCAGCAGGGGTCGCGGACCGACTGCTACGTGCGGGCGCTCGCCTTCTACGGCGACGAGACGCTCGGCGTGCGGCTGCACGGCCTGACGCCGGAAGTCTCGATCGTGGCCCTGCCCTTCGGCCACTTCGTGCAGAACGACGAGAACGCGCACGCCTGCATCTCCTCCTGGCAGCGCATCTCCGACAACGTGCTGCCGGCGCGCGGCAAGATCGCGGGCGGCTACGTGAACTCGGCGCTCGCCAAGTCGGACGCGCAGCTCGCCGGCTTCGACGAGGCCCTCGTGCTGAACGACGACGGCCACGTCTGCGAGGGCTCGGTCGAGAACCTGTTCGTGGTGCGCGGGGGCGCCGTGGTCACGCCGCCCGTGACGCAGGACATTCTCGAAGGCATCACGCGCCGCACGGCGATCCAGCTGCTGCGCGAGGACCTCGGCGTCACGGTGGTCGAGCGGCCGATCGACCGCACCGAGGTCTACCTGTCGGACGAGGTCTTCCTGACCGGCACCGGCGTCCAGCTCGTCGCGGTGACGCGCGTCGACAACCGCACGATCGGCTCGGGCCGCATGGGCGAGATCAGCCGGAAGCTGAAGCCGGCGATGGCGGAGCTCGTGCGCGGCAAGAACCCGAAGCACCGCGACTGGTGCGCCCCCGTCTACCGCGAGGACGCCAAGGGCTGAGCGTGCGGCCCTGGTTCGAGCGGCGCTTCGGCTTCGAGCACCTGGGCGAGCAGGACTTTCCGTTCCTGGTCGAGCGGCTGCGGGGTGCCCCGGCGAGGGTCGAAGACAAGACGCGGCCGCTCGCGCGTGAGGTGCTGACCCGCAAGGACGGCGGCGCCTGGTCGATCCAGGAGCACGCGGGGCACCTCGTCGACCTCGACGGGCTGCACGACGGGAGGCTCGACGACTACCTCGCGGGGGCGGCCGCGCTGCGCGCCGCCGATCTGCAGAACCGCAAGACCCACGAGGCCCGCCACAACGACCGCACGCTCGCCGAGCTCCTCGGGGCCTTTCGCGGCGTGCGCGGCCGCTTCGTGGCGCGGCTCGAGGCGTGGGATCCGAAGCGCGTCCTGGTCCCGGCCGTCCATCCGCGGCTGCAGCAGCCGATGCGGCTCGTCGACATGCTGTACTTCACCGCCGAGCACGACGACCACCACCTCGCGCACATGACGGAGCTCGCTCGGATCTAGGGCGTGAGGTCGGCCTGGTAGCCGAGGACGAAGGCGAGGAAGCGGCTCGCCTCCGGCATGTCCTTCACCGTGTACGCGACGGCGTGGGCGTCGACGCGCACGGCACCCGGCAGCCAGCCCAGCAGCTCGGCGGGCCTGTAGCTCTTGAAGCGGATCTCGACACGGACCGGGCTCGTGACGCGGGGAAGATTCGTCGCGCCGCGGCGCGCCATTCCCTTGCGGACCGCGTCGGCGATCACGGTGCGCGCGGCGGCGGGCGTGAGCGTGCGCGCGGAGTGGAACGCGTACGGCCACTTGACGACGGCGCCCTCGGCGCCCGGCGCCTGCGCCTTCACCTCCGCCACGGCCGCCTCGTCGCCCGAGACCGCGAGCACCGGCACGCCGAAGTGAGCCGCGACGGCCGCGTTCCAGCCGCCCTCGCTCACCGACGTGCCGTTGAGCTTGACGTCGGCGAGGTTGGCGCTCGAGAAGCTGTGCGCGCGCACGCCCTCTGGGTTCGTGGTGCTGGCGTGGTAGCCGACGAAGATCACGCCGTCGAAGCTCTCGTCGATGCCCTGCATCATGCCGAGCGGCCGCGGCGTGCCGCGCACGAGCTGGACGTCCGGCGGCAGCTTGTCCGGCAGCAGGTTCTGCATGCTGCCGTGGGAGTCCGCGACCACGAACTCGCTCGCGCCGGCCTCGCGCGCCGCGGCGATCGCCGCGTTCGCCTCCTGCGTCATCAGCTCGCGCGCGGCGGCGTACTCGAAGCCCTGCGGCCCGAGCTGCTGCTCGGTGACGACGGAGTCGATGCCCTCCATGTCGACCGAGACGAAGATCTTCTTGCCGTCGCGGGCGAGCGCCGGCAGCGCGGCGAGGAGCGAGAGCAGGAACGCGGCGGCAGCGGCGGGACGCGCCATGAAAGTGGCCTCCAGGGGTTCGTGCGGCGCCGGATTATGGTTCGCGGCGGGCGTGCGTGTCGCGCCTCCGAGGGGCGCGGCTATGATGGCGTGTGCCCCCTTCCAGATCCCGAGACTCGCGTCCGCGTCGCCTGCTCTTCGTCTGCACCGGCAACATCTGCCGCTCGCCGCTGGCGGAAGCCATCTTCCGGCACCAGGCCGAGCAGGCCGGCCGCGGCAGCGAGTTCGAGGTCGACTCGGCGGGGACCCACGACTACCACGAGGGCGAGCGGGCCGACCCGCGGGCCCGCCGCGTCGGAGAGGATCGCGGAGTGCCGGTCACCTCGATCGCGCGCCGGGTCCTTGACTCGGACTTCGAGGGCTTCGACCTGCTGCTGGCCATGGACCGCGGCCACCGCCGCGACCTGCGGGCGCGCTGCCCGGAGCCGCTTCGCGATCGCATCCGGCTGATGCGCGAGTTCGACAAGCCTGCGGGCGAGCTCGACGTGCCGGACCCGTACTACTCGAACGAGCAGGCCTTCGTCCGCGTCTACGAGATGCTCGACCGCTGCTGCCGGAACCTGCTCCAAGACCTGACGCGGTGAGCGCGGGCGCTCGCCCGCTCGGGCGCGCGGCGTTCCTCGAGGCCGAGCTGCGGCAGGCGCTCGCGGAGCCTTTGCTCGAGCTGCGGCAGGCCGAGCCGGTGGGCGGCGGCTGCATCCACCACGCGCTGCGGCTGCGCACCTCGAAGGGCGACTGGTTCGCGAAGTGGAACGACGACTGCGCGCCGGATCTCTTCCTGAGCGAGGCCGCGGGCCTGCGCGCGCTGCGCGACGCGGGCGGTCCGCTGCGGATCCCCGAGGTGCTCGTGGCCCGGGAGCCCGCCGCCGATCGGCCCGCCTTCATCCTGATGGAGTACCTCGCGCCCGGCTCGGGCCGGGCGGGCGACGACGAGGCGCTCGGCCGCGGGCTCGCGGCGATCCACGCGCGGCCGGCCGCCGGGTTCGGCTTTCCCGTGACGACCTACTGCGGGCCGACGGCTCAGGACAATCGCGAGGCGCCCTCGTGGAGCGAGTTCTACGCCGAGCGCAGGCTGCTGCCGCTCCTGGCGCGGCTCGAGGCAGAGCGGGGGCTCGGCGCAAGCCGACTGGGCCGTCTTCGATCGGCTCGTCGAGCGCCTGCCGTCGCTCGTCGCCACGGACGCGCGGCCCGCGCTCATCCACGGCGACCTGTGGTCCGGCAACGTGCTCGCGACGCCGCTCGGCCCGGCGCTCGTCGACCCGGCCTGCGCGGCATGCGACCGCGAGCTCGAGTTCGGGATCACGACGCTCTTCGGCGGGTTCTCGGAGCGCTTCTTCGCGGCCTATCACGAAGCCTTGCCGCTGCCGGCGGGCTGGCGCGAGCGCAATCCGCTCTACCAGCTCTATCACCTGCTCAACCACCACCTGATCTTCGGCGGCCACTACGGAGCGGAGGCGCTCCGGGTCGCGCGGCGCTACTGAGCGCTGCTTCGGGCGGCTAGCCGACCTTGAACGACCGGGTGACCGCGGGTGCTGCGGCGTCGTTCAGGAAGACCTCGACCTTGTAGTCGCCGTGCGGCCAGCCGCTCGGCTTCGAGACGTGGAATTCGTTGACCGCCGGTCCGGCGGACTCGAACTCCAGCACCGACTCGTTGACCTGCGCGGTCTTGGTGCCTTTCGTGAACGACCAGACCGCCCGCAGCTTGACGTGTCCGGTGCCCGCGGTTTCCACGGACGCGTAGATCGTGTCCTTCGCCGCAAAGGTCTCGGATCCGGCGCTCACCTTCTTGTCGGCGCCGATCGCGTTGCCGAGCGTCGCTCCGGACACGCTCGGCGCCGGCGGAAGCGTCGTGGCGGGAGCTGCGGCGACCGTGGGAGGGGGCGTCGGCGGCGGCTCGCTCTTCGAGCACGCCTGCGCGCCCACGAGGACGAGGGGAACGAGGCTTGCGGTCAGCTTCTTCATGGCGCTCTCCTGGGCTCTTGGATCAGCCCTTGGCGGGGATCTTCAGCTTCTGGCCGGGGAAGATCTTGTTGGGATCCTTGAGGACGTCGGTGTTGGCCTCGAAGATCCGCTTCCACTCGTTGGCGTTCCCGTAGTGCTGCTTGGCGATCTTGGACAGGCTGTCGCCGGACTTGACCACGTAGACCTCGTAGGCCTTGGCGGCGGGCGCCGTGGAAGACGCTCCGCCTTGAACGTCGGAGAAATCGGGCATGTCATCGTCTTCAGGGGGCAAGGCAGTCACTCCTCTCGGCTAGGTGCGTCGACGGCGGACGTGCGGCAGATGAGGCGACTCTAGCACCTCATCGAGAGCCCGCCCTCCTGTCATTTGTGACGGCCCCCACGCGGGCGCCCCGAAGTCATCAGAGCTCGCGAAGCACGCGGAAGCCGTAGTCGGAGTAGCGGTAGTCAGGAGGCAGGCTGCTGCGCGCCTCCGGGGACGACCAGCGCACGTGGTGCCGCCACGACCCGCCGCGGCTCGCGCGTCGAGCCTGCGCGGCGTCGAACCAGTCGAGGCACCACTCGTGGACGATCGTGCCCATGTCGTGGAGGCCGAATCCGTTGGGACGGCCGCGGCCGGCCGGCCAGGGTCCTGCAAGCGGCCCTTCCGGGACCTCGCCCTCGGGCAGCGCGTCGCCCCAGGCGGTTGCCGGTCCGACGAGACCGCCGCACGCCGCGTGCTCCCATTCCGCTTCGGTCGGCAGGCGCCAGCGCTCGCGCGTGAGCTCCGTGAGCCACGCGGCGAAGTCGGCCGCCTCGAACCACGTGACGCCGACGACCGGCTGATCCGCGGCGTCGAAGCCGGGATCCCGCCACCAGGGAGGCTCGGGCGCGCGGCCGCTCGCGACGAACGCCGCGTACTCGGCGTTGGTCACGGGCGTCCGGCCGAGGTGGAAGCCGCAGAGCGTAGCGGCAGCCGGCACCTCGACCGTCGCGGGCACTCGCGGATGGGCCATCGCGATCGACGCGCTCGACTGACTAGCGACCTAACCGAAGACCTTGCCGAGCGTGCGCTTGAGCTTGTCGGTGTCGGTGAGCCGCAGGATCAGCGACAGCTTGAGCCGCCACTGCGAGTTGGTGCGCTCGCCCACGGCGGAGGGGAGCAGGCCCAGCTGCTGGCCGGGGCCGAGCTCGCGCGGCGGACTCGAAGCTCGCCCAGCGGTACTGGAAGGCGGCGTCGAACTTCAGGCTGTTCGTGTTGTAGCCGGTCCCGAGCGCGAGCATCACGAAGTCGACCGGGTCGCGCGTGTAGGGATCGCGCGCGCCCTGCGGCTCCCAGGCGAGGCCGAAGCGGAGCGGCACGACGAAGCCGTCGCCGGCGAAGAGCCGCTCGGCTCCCGCGTTCACCGACCAGGTGTCCCGGCTGGCCGAGCGGTCGCTCGGCAGGCCGTCGAACAGGCTGATGCGGCCGGTCTGCGGCGTGTCGATCACTGCCTCGGTCCAGTCGTCCCAGGTGAAGTCGAGCGCGACCGTCCAGCGCGAGGCGGGCCGCCACGCGCCGCCGATCCCCCACGCGCGCGGGAAGTGCAGCTCGCCGTCGAGCGCCTGCGTGACGGCGCTCGATGCTCGCTCGAGACGGCGACAGCGCGAGGAGCTGAAGTCGGAAGCCAGCGGGTTCTGGTAGACGACGCCCACGCTCCAGCGCGGGTAGGTGAGCATCATGCCGAGCACGAAGCTCTGGCCGCGCACGTGGCTCGCCTGGGTCGTGCTCTCGAACTCCGTGACGCCGGGCGCGTCGAGCGGCGTCTCGCTCAGCACGGTCGTCTCGTCCCAGTCGCCGCGCCAGACGTTGAAGCTCGCGCCGAGCGACAGGTGCGTGGTGAGCTTCACCGCCGCGGCGGCGGAGAAGAGGTCGACGGAGCCGAGCGTGTCGTCGTTGCGCTCGAGGCGGACGGGAGGCGGGCCTCGGGCGCGAGCGGGAGGCGCGTGACCGAGAGCAGCTCCCGGTAGTCGAGCGAGTAGAGGCGGCGCCACGCGCCCTGGAACGTCACGGGCTTCTTCCAGAGCGTCACCGGCACGGCGAGGCTCGCGAAGTCGGGGTAGGTGCTGCGGTAGGTCGACTGGGCGCTCGAGAACGACGCGAGGTCGTCGCGCGTGCGGAACCCGGCGACGCTGGCGCTGTCGCCCGAGGTGGTGCTGACGATCGACAGCTCGGGCTTGCGGAGCTGCGCGAGGCCGCTCGGGTTCCAGGAGGCCGCGGTGCCGTCGTCGGAGACGGCGATGAAGGCGTTCGCCATCCCCGCGGCGCGCGCTCCGGAGCCGGTGCGGTTGAAGCTCACGCCGATCTGCGCGGAGGCCGTCGCCGCGCACGCGAGCGCGAGCGCGAGGAGCGGCGCGCGCGGGCAGGGACGAGCGCTCGCATGGCTCAGGCCGCGCGGTGCAGGAAGTCGCGGAGCGCGATCACGAGCGCCTCGGCGCTGGCGGGCCGCTCGGCGGGGGTCTTGCGCAGGAGCTGGAGCACGAGCGCGTCGAGCTCCGGCGGCACGCCCGGCCGCACGCGGCTCGGCGGCGGCGGCTCCTCGAGGCAGTGCTTCTTGAGGATCGCGAACGGCGTGTCCGCCGCGAAGGGCCGCGTGCCGGTCAGCAGCTCGAAGAAGACGACGCCCAGCGCGTAGAGGTCGCTGCGCGGCTCGGCGCCGGGCCCGTCGATCATCTCCGGGGCCACGTAGTCCGGCGTGCCCAGGAAGGCGGACGGTCGCGGTGAGCGTGCCGAAGCGCTCGGCGCGCGCGATGCCGAAGTCCATCACGCTGGGCGCTGCCGTCCGGGAGCAGCATGATGTTCGAGGGCTTGAGGTCGCGGTGCACGACGCCCTTGCCGTGGGCGAAGTCGAGCGCCTCCGCCACCTGGACCACGATCGCGCGCCGCGAAGCGCGGCTCGGCGGCGCCCTCGCGCGCCAGGTAGGCTGAAGAGCGTCTCGCCCGGCACCAGCTCCATCGTGAAGTAGGGCACGCCCTCGACGTTCCCGCGCTCGAGGATGCGCACGATGTTCGGGTGGTTCAGCGTGCGGCCGATCTCGGCCTCGCGCAGGAAGCGGTCGAGGAACTCCGGGTTGTCGAGCAGGCTGCCGAGCGGGCGCTTCAGCGCGACGACGCTCGCTGGCGGCGCTCGGCCTTGTAGACGGAGGCCATCCCGCCGCGGCCGAGCACCTCGAGCAGGCGGTACTCGCCGAACCACTCCTGGCCGCGGGTCGTCGACCCTCGCCCCCGGGTTCACGAGCGCGCGCGGCGTCACGAGGCCGCTCGAGTCCGTGACGATGCCCGAGGGCTGCGTGACCCGCCGTGCCAGGTCGGCCGGCGGCCGGCGCAGCGCGAGCCACGCGATCGCCGCGACGGCCACGACGGCGAGGAGCGCGAACGCCAGCAGGCCGGCGCGGTCGCTGCCGGCTTCGGTGCGCGCCGGGCTCAGGACCGAGCGAAGCGTCTGCGTCGCGCCGCGCGACGACCTCGATCTCGACCGTGCGCGTCCGCGTGGTCGGCGCGCGACACGCGCACGCGGTGACGCCCCGGACGCAGGCCGGACTTCACCAGGCGTCCGGTGGCGGGGTCGGTGGTGCCGATCGGCTCGTCGTCGAGGTAGACCGAGGCGCCCGCCGGCTCGGAGAGCACCTCGAGCGAGCCCGTCGACGCGCTGCTCGGTCCGGGCGCGCGGCCTCGGCGACGGGATCGGGCTCGGCGTCGGCTGTGACGGGGGCCGGACCGGAGGAAGCGCCGCCGCCGGTGGAGGCTCCGGAGCGACGGTGGGCGTGGGGGTCGGTGCCGGCGTCGGCGTGGGCGCGGGAGTGGGCGTGGGCGCGGGAGTGGGAGCCGGCGTCGAGGCGGGTGCCGCTGCCGCGGGTGGTGGAGCGGGCGGCCGTTTCGGTCGCGCTCGCGGCTTCGAGGCGGGCGCTGAGCGCCTGCCGTTCGTCCGCGGGCTCGCGCGCGCCCCAGGCCGCCGAGCGCTCGAGCGCCTCGCGCGCGGCGTCGAGCTGTCCGAGTGCGAGATGGGCCTCGGCCAGGCGCAGGTAGGGGAAGTAGCGCGGCTCGACGTTCGTTCCGTAGGTCAGCACGTTGCGTCCGGGCTCGGGGTGGAGCGCGATCGCGCGGCGCAGCTCCTGGACCGCACGCGCGTGGTCGCCGCGCGCCAGCGCCGCGACGCCGGCGCGGTAGGCCTCGTGCCAGTCCTGCGCCCGCGCCGGCGCGCCGGCAAGCAGCACGCCGAGCCCCACGACGACCGCGGCTGCGGCCGAGCCCGGCACGCGTCCGAGCGCGCGCGGCTCCGTCAGCCGGCTCAGCAGCCAGCCGACGGCCACCGTAACGAGCGCTCCCACGGCGACGTTCCAGGTCCAGGCGATGCCGGGGCGGCCGAACAGGAAGGGAGCGAGCTTGCCGGCCGAGAGGCTGGTGGCGAGACCGGCGATCATGCCGATCATCGTCGGGCCCGAGCGAGCGCTGCGGGTGAGCACGCCGAGCAGGAAGGCGCCGACCGTGGGGCCCGAGGCGTAGCCGAGAGCCGCGAGCCCCTCGTTGAGCGCGGAGTCGATGCCCTGGGCGAGCACGGCGACGCCGATCTGCAAGGCGCCCCAGATCGCGGTGAACGCGCGCGCCACGCGCATCTGCCGGCGCTCGTCGGCGTCCGGCCGCACGAACGGCAGGTAGAGGTCGCGAACGGTCGCCGACGCCATCGAGTTGAGCGACGGCGACAGCGCGGCCGCGACGATCGCGGCGAGGATCACGCCCGCGAAGACGCCCGGCAGCTCCGTGGACACGAAGGTCGGCAGCACCTCGTCGCCGCGCGGGAACGCCCGCCCGCCGTAGTGGGCCCAGAGCAGCGTGCCGAGAAAGAGGAACAGCGTGAACTGGGCGAAGACGAGGACACCCGAGAGCACGAGGCCGATCGAGGCGTCGCGCCGGCCGCGCGCGACGAGCAGGCGCTGCACGAGGTAGTGGTCGGTGCCGTGGGTCGCGATCGTGAGGAACATGCCGCCGATCAGGCCGGCCCAGAGCGTGTAGGGCTGCGTGAGGTCGAAGCTCGCGTCGATCACCTGCAGCTTGCCGGCCTGCCAGGCGGCCTCGAGCGCGCCAGCCACGCCGTGCGGCAGCCGCGTGGCGACGGCGAAGAGGCAGACGAGCGCACCCGCGAGGTAGACGAGCATCTGGATGGCGTCGGTCCAGATCGTGGCCGTGACGCCGCCTTCCTCCGTGTACACGATCATCGCGATGCCGAGCACGAGGATGAAGATCCACTCGAGCTGCTTGCCGCCGAAGGCCACGGCCAGCACGAGCGCGGCGGCGTGGAGCCGGATGCCGTCGCCGAGCGTCCGGTAGAGCAGGAAGATCACCGCGGCGACGGTGCGCACGGCCAGCCCGAAGCGCTTCTGCAGCACCTCGTACGACGTGTAGATCGCCCCGCTGAAGTAGGCGGGCAGCAGCACGGCCGACACCAGGATGCGGCCGAGCACGTAGCCGGCGGCGAGCTGGAGGAAGCCCCAGTTCCCGAGATAGGCCATCCCCGGCACGCCGATGAACGTGAGCGTGCTGGTCTCGGTGGCGACCACGCACGCGGCGATCGCCCACCAGGGCACGCTGCGACCCGCCAGGAAGTAGCCTTCGATCGTGCGCTGCCGGCGGCCCAGCCACGTGCCGAACGCCGTGATGCCCGCCACGTAGCCGACGAGGACGACGAGCGCCGACGCGGGCAGCGATCCCAAAAGCGATTCGCTTCTAGCGGCCGCCGCTCATCTGGTGTTGCACGACCTGCAGCGCCGAGCTGAGACGGCCGATCTTGTGGTTGCGCGACTGCTGGGCGAGCGCGTCGTCCTGCGGCGGCACCTCGGCGCGCGCGTTGCGGAGCTGCTTCTCGAGCTCGAGCTTGAGCGCGTGCAGCTCCGCCGGCAGAAAGCCCCGGAGGCTGGCCACGGTGACCGAGCAGTAGCCGCCGGCGATCTGGCCGGCCATCGCGGGACAGCTGCCGCCCTGCCAGTTGGCCATCTCGAGCCTCCTACTTGATGCAGACGGCGCGGACCTGCTGGAAGTCCGTCTGGCCGCGCAGGACCTTGATGATGCCGTCCTGGAGCAGCGTGGTCATGCCCTCGGCGACGGCCTGCTTGCGCATCTCCTCGACGGAGGCGCGCTTCTGGATCATCCGCTTCATGTCGTCCGAAGCGACCAGCAGCTCGTGGATCCCCATGCGCCCCTTGTAGCCGCTGTCGCCGCACTTGGCGCAGCCCTTCGCGCGGCAGAGGCGCAGCGACGGCGAGTACGAGATCCCCACGCGGTCCCAGTGCTCGGCGCCGTACTCCCGCACGAGCTCCGCGAACTCCTCGGCCGACGGCGCGTACTCTTCCTTGCAGGCCGCGCACAGCGTGCGCACCAGCCGCTGCGCCATGATCCCGAGCAGGGCGTCGGCGAAGTTGAACGGGTCGATGTCCATGTCGAGCAGGCGCACGATCGTCTCGGGCGCCGAGTTCGTGTGCAGCGTCGAGAACACCAGGTGGCCGGTGAGCGAGGCCTCGACCCCGATCGCGGCCGTCTCGTGGTCGCGCATCTCGCCGACCATGATCACGTCGGGGTCGGCGCGCAGGAAGGAGCGCATCGCGACCGCGAACGTGAAGTCGATCTTCGGGTGCACCTGCACCTGCCGCAGGCCCGGCTGCGTGATCTCGACCGGGTCCTCCGCGGTCCAGATCTTCATGTCCTCGGTGTTGATGAAGCCGAGCGCCGAGTGCAGCGTCGTGGTCTTGCCCGAGCCGGTCGGGCCCACCACGAGCGCTATCCCGTAGGGCTTCTGCAGCAGGGTCTTGAACTCGGTCAGGTTGCGCTCGAGGAAGCCCATCTTGTCGAGCGGCAGCGGCTTGCTGGCCGCCAGGATGCGCATCACGACGTCCTCGTTGCCGCCGGACGTCGGGATCGTGGCGACGCGCAGCTCGATCGTGCCCATCGGCCCGCGGAAGCGGATCTTGCCGTCCTGGGGCTTGCGCTTCTCGGCGATGTCGAGCTTCGCCATGATCTTGAGCCGCTGCACGAGGGCGTTGCGGTGCGGTGCCGGAACCTCCAGGTACTTCTGGCAGTCGCCGTCGACGCGCAGGCGCACGATGCAGGGCATCGTCTTGCCGTAGGGCTCGACGTGGATGTCGGAGGCGCCCTTGTTGTACGCGTCGATGATGATCTGGTTGCAGAGCTTGACGACGCCGCTGTCCGTCTCGTCGAGCTCGGGCTGTGCATCCCGCTCGCCGTCGCCCTCGATCTCGCCTTCCTCGCCGGTGCCGAGGTCGTTGATGATGCGCCCGAGGTCGGCCTCCTCGACGATCGGCCCCGCCTCGCCGTAGCTCGCGCGCACGCAGTTCAGGATGTCCTCGCGCAGGCCCACCAGGAACTCGCAGCGCGGAGCGAGGTTCATCGCCTTGATCGCGTCGAGGCGCGTCAGGTCGTAGGGGTCCTCGACCGCCACCCGCACGGTGCCTTCCTTCCGCTCGAGCGGCACGCACGCGTTCTTCTTCAGGAAGTCGGCCGAGACGCGCTGCTTCAGCTCCTCCGGGATCGTGCCCGCGCCCTCCCAGTGGCCGCACGCGTAGAACTGGCCGAGCGCCGCGCAGCACCTCGCCCTTCGCGACGTGCATCTCCTCGATCAGGATCTTGGCGACGTCGAGCTGGTTGACGCGCGCCGCCGAGATCGCCTTCTCGACGTCCTTCTCCGAGACCAGGCCCTTGTCGACGAGCGCGCCGAACTTCGAGGGCTTGTTGGTGCGCGCGGCACGGTGCTGGTTGTAGAAGGCGATCCCCAGGATCTTGCCGAGCTCCTCGGCCGCCTCGACGTCCTTCGGCGAGAACGCCCCGCCGCCCTTCTTGTTCACGAGCTGCAGCACGCCGAGCAGGTACTTGTCGAACACGATCGGCGTCGAGAGGATCTGCACCGTCTTGAAGCCGGAGGCCTTGTCCCAGCGCGCGTCGAAGCGCAGGCTGGCGTGCAGCTTCTGGAGCTCGGCCGCGTCGTAGGCGTTCGCGATGTTGGCGCTCTTGCGCGAGAGCGCGGTGAAGCCGGCGATCGAGCCGAAGTTCTTCGCCACGCGGATCTCGCGCACCTCCTGGCCCGCCTTGAAGAGCGAGAACAGCTCCTGGTTCTTGGTGTCGAGCGCGAAGATCGTCACGCGCTCGGCGGAGACGAGGTCGACCATCTCGTCCCGCAGGTCCACCAGGATCGTCTGGATGCTGGAGGCGGCGTTGATCTGGTTCGCGATCTCGATCAGGCGCTTCCTGTAGTTGAGCTCGCGCTGGGTCGCGTCTGCCAAGGTCTTCGCCTCCTGCCGAGCGGCGTGTCGCGGCGCCTCCGGCGGCCCCGAGGATAGCCCACTTCGCCGGGCTTTTCGCGTAACCTTAGGCCCCCGGAGGGTTTGAGCGGAATGAGATCGGCGGTGGCCTCGGCCTGCGGGCTCCTTCTGACGATGGCCGCTGGCGGGCGAGCGGCGGACGAAGCCTACCGGGGAGAGATCCAGAAGTGGCGGGACGCTCGCGAGGCGCGGCTCAAGGCCGACGGCGGCTGGCTGAGCGTCGCCGGCCTCACCTGGCTGAAGCCCGGCGAGAACAAGTTCGGCACCGGCCCGGGTGTGGACGTGGTGCTGCCGAAGGGCTCGGCGCCGCCGCTCGCCGGCGTCTTCGTGCTCAAGGGCGACCAGACGACGGTCGTGCTCGCGGCGGGCGTCGGAGCCCGCGTGGCCGGCAATCCGGTCACCAGGCCCACGCCGCTCAAGCCGGACTCGGACGAGCGGGTCGAGATGGGCGACGTCACGCTGCAGGTGATCGAGCGCGGCGGCCGCTACGCGATCCGGCTCCGCGACAGGAACGCCGCGGCGCGCCGCGAGTTCACGGGCTGCCGGTGGTACGAGATCAAGGAGAGCTACCGCATCGAGGCGAAGTGGGTGCCGTACCCGAGCCCGCGACGGCTCAAGGTGCCGAACGTGCTCGGCGAGACCGAGTCGATGGTGAGCCCCGGGTATGCGGAGTTCGAGCTCGGAGGCAAGCGCGTGCAGGTCGTGGGCGCCCTCGAGGAGCCGGGCAGCACCGAGCTCTGGTTCATCCTGCGCGACCAGACGAGCGGCAAGGAGACCTATCCGGCCGGGCGCTTCCTGTACGCCGACCTGCCGAGGGCCGGCAAGGTCGTGCTCGACTTCAACAAGTCGTACAACCCGCCGTGCGCCTTCACGGCGTTCGCCACGTGCCCGCTGCCGCCTCCTTCGAACTGGATGCCGGTCCGGGTCGAGGCGGGGGAGCTGAACTACGGAAAGCACTGAGGCGGTCACCGGCGCTCGGCCGGGCGCGGCCGCGCGCGCGCGTCCGGGGCGCGTGGCTCCTCGTCGCCATGGCACTCGCAGCCCTCGTCGCCGCGCGGCCCGCCGGATCGGCGGCGCCGTCACCCCAGGCGACCGAGCCTTACAAGAACCTCGAGCTCGGCTTCGAGGCGCGCGCGCGCGACCTGGTGTCGCGCATGACCGTCGCCGAGAAGGTCTCGCAGCTCACGAACCAGGCCGCGGAGATCCCGCGTCTGGACGTCCCCGCCTACGAGTGGTGGAACGAGGCGCTGCACGGCGTGGCGCGCGCCGGCGTCGCCACCGTGTTCCCGCAGGCGATCGGGCTCGCCGCGACCTTCGACGTGCCGCTCGTCCACGAGATGGCCGTCGTGATCAGCGACGAAGGCCGCGCGAAGCACCACCAGTTCGTGCGCCAGGGCAAGCGCGGGCGCTACCAGGGGCTCACCTTCTGGTCTCCGAACATCAACATCTTCCGCGACCCGCGCTGGGGCCGCGGACAGGAGACCTACGGCGAGGATCCCGTACCTGACGGGCCGCCTGGGTGTCGCCTTCGTGAAGGGGCTCCAGGGCGACGATCCGCGCTACTACAAGACCGTCGCGACCGCGAAGCACTTCGCGGTCCACAGCGGCCCGGAGCAGGACCGCCACCACTTCGACGTCCATCCGAGCGAGCGCGACCTCTGGGAGACGTACCTGCCGGCCTTCAAGGACCTCGTGGTCGAGGCCAAGGCGGCGTCCGTGATGGGCGCCTACAACCGCGTCAACGGCGAGTCGGCCTCGGCGAGCCAGCGGCTGCTGGGCGACATCCTGCGCCGCGACTGGGGCTTCACCGGCTACGTGGTCTCGGACTGCGGCTCGATCGACGACATCCACGCGCGCCACAAGATCGTGGCGACGCCGGAAGAGGCGGCGGCGCTCGGCGTGACGAAGGGCTGCGACCTCGAGTGCGGCAGCGTCTACAAGACGCTCGGCACGGCGCTCGAGCGCGGGCTGCTGAAGGAGAGCGATCTCGACGTGGCGCTCGTGCGCCTCTTCACCGCGCGCTTCAGGCTCGGGATGTTCGACCCGCCGGAGCGGGTGCGCTTCGCGCAGACGCCGTACTCGGTCAACGACTCGCCCGAGCACGACCGCCTCGCGCGGGAGGTCGCGCGGGAGTCGATCGTGCTGCTCAAGAACGGCGGTGTCCTGCCGCTGAAGAAGGACATCGGCACGATCGCTGTCGTCGGGCCCACCGCGGACGACCTCGTCACGCTGCTCGGCAACTACCACGGCACGCCGACGCACCCGGTGACGATCCTGGCGGGGATCCGGAAGGCCGTCTCCCCGAAGACGAAGGTGATCTACGCGCGCGGCGTCGACCTCGTCGAGGGACGCCAGGACCCGCGCGCCGCCACCGCGATCGACTCGTCCTACCTGCGCCCGGCCCGCGGCTCGTCGGAGCGCGGGCTCAAGGGCGAGTACTTCCGCGGCAAGGAGTGCTCGGGCGAGCCGGTGCTGACGCGCGTCGACGCGAAGCCCGACTTCCGCTGGGACCGCAGCTCGCCGACCGACGAGGCCGTGGCGCGCGGCGAGCTCGCCGCGTCGAAGGCGCTCGACGGCGACAACTTCTGCATCCGCTGGACCGGGTTCCTGGTCCCGCCGGCGAGCGGCGAGTACGAGATCACGGTCACGGCCAACGACGGCGCGCGGCTCCTGGTCGACGGGCAGAAGGTGCTCGAGGACTGGAGCGACACGAGCGTCGCGCGCGCGGTGAGCGGCCGCGTCAAGCTCGAGAAGGGCAAGGAGCACGAGCTCAAGCTCGAGTACTACGAGGACATCCGCGACGCCGAGGTCCGGCTCGGCTGGAAGCTGCCGGGAGGCGGCACGCCTTTCGAGGAGGCGGTGGCGGCGGCGGAGGCCGCGGACGTCGTGGTGTTCGTGGGCGGGCTCACGGCCGAGGTCGAGGGCGAGGAGATGCGGGTCAACTATCCCGGCTTCGCGGGCGGAGATCGCACCGACATCGAGCTGCCCGTGGTGCAGCGCAAGCTCGTGGAGGCGCTGCACGCCACCGGCAAGCCGGTCGTGCTCGTGCTGACGACGGGCTCGGCGCTCGGCCTGCGCTGGGCGCAGGAGACGCTGCCGGCGATCGTGGTCGCCTGGTACCCGGGCCAGCGCGGCGGCGACGCGGTCGCCGACGTGCTCTTTGGCGACACGAGCCCCGCGGGCCGGCTGCCGGTCACCTTCTACGAGTCGGTCGCCGATCTCCCCGGCTTCTCCGACTACGCGATGGAGGGGCGCACGCTACCGCTACTTCCGCGGCAAGCCGGTGTACGCGTTCGGCCACGGGCTCTCGTACACGCGCTTCGCGTACTCGGGGCTGAAGCTGTCGCGCCCGCGCGTGGGTGCGAGCGACACGCTCGACGTCTCGGTCGACGTCAAGAACACGGGCGCCCGCGCGGGCGACGAGGTGGTGCAGCTCTACGTGCGCAGCACCGCCGCCGACGACAAGTCGCCGAACCGGTCGCTCCGCGGGTTCGAGCGGGTCGCGCTCAAGGCCGGCGAGCTGCGGACCGTCCGCTTCAAGCTCGTGCCGGAGCGCGACCTCGCGCGCTACGACGAGGCGCGCAAGGCGCTCGCGGTCGCGCCGGGGGAGTTCGAGGTCGAGATCGGCGCCTCGAGCGCGGACGTGCGGGAGCGGGGGCGGTTCACGGTCGCGAACTGACGGGGTCAGGTCTTGAATTAGGGTCCGGGTTCCAGACTCGCGGCAGCGAGACGCGCGAGTCTGCAATCTGGGCCACGATTCAAGACCTGACCCCATTGCGGGGGCGGCCGACCCGGCGGACCGCCAACAGCACCGCGAGCGCCGCGGCGAAGAGGAGCGGCTCGCGGAGGTCGGCCTTCACGCGCCAGACGAAGTGCACGACGCCGCAGACGGCTGCGGCGTAGACGAGCCGGTGGAGGCGCTTCCAGCGCGCGTAGCCGAGCCGCCTCACGGAGCCGTCCGTCGAGGTGAGCGCGAGCGGCACGAGCAGCGCGAAGGCGAGCATGCCGATCGTGATGAACTTGCGCTTCACGACGTCCGCGACGATCGCGCGCCAGTCGAAGAACTGGTCGACGCCGACGTACGTGCCGACGTGCAGGCAGGCGTAGAAGAAGGCGAAGAGCCCGATCATGCGCCGGTGGGGTGCGATCCAGGTCCAGCCGGAGAGCCTCTGGAGCGGCGTCGGGACGAGCGCCAGCAGCACGAAGACGAGCGTCCAGTAGCCGAAGCGGTTGAGGATCGCCTCGATCGGGTTGGCTCCGAGGCGTCCGCGGAGCGCGTCCGCGGCGACGAGCAGGAGCGGCACCAGGCTCGCGGCGAAGATCAGCAGGGCCACGAGGCGCCGCCGCGCGCGCACGTCCATGTCGGGGAGGTGGCGCCTCAGTAGTTGCGGCGCAGGTCCATGCCGGCGTAGAGCTGCGCCACCTGGTCGGCGTAGCCGTTGAACGGGAGCGTCGTGCGCTTCAGGAACTCGCCGATCCTCCGCTCCTTGGCCTGGCTCCAGCGCGGGTGGTCGACCGCCGGGTTGACGTTCGCGTAGAAGCCGTACTCGTTCGGGGCCATCCGGCTCCAGGTGGTGGGCGGCTCGCTCGCGACGAAGCGCACCTTGGTGATCCCCTTGATGCCCTTGAAGCCGTACTTCCACGGCACGACGAGCCGCAGCGGCGCGCCGTTCTGGTTGGGCAGCGCGCGTCCGTAGAGCCCGACCGCGAGGAGCGTGAGCGGGTGCGTCGCCTCGTCGAGGCGCAGGCCCTCGACGTACGGCCACTCGAGGACGTCGCGGCGCTGCCCGGGCATCTGGCTCGGGTCGTGGAGCGTCGTGAATGCGACGTACTTCGCCTTCGGCTTCGGGCCGAGCCGCGCGACGAGCCCCGCGAGCGGAAAGCCCACCCACGGGATCACCATCGACCACGCCTCGACGCAGCGCATCCGGTAGACGCGCTCCTCGAGAGGGAACCAGGTCATGAGCTCGTCGATGTCCACGGTCTGCGGATGCTCGATCTCGCCCTCGAAGCTGACCTTCCAGGGGCGCGTGCGGAAGGCGCCGGCCTTCGCGGCGGGGTCGCCCTTGTCCGTGCCGAACTCGTAGTAGTTGTTGTAGCTCGTCACGTCCTCGTAGGGCGTGCGCTTCTCGTCGGTGCCGAACGGGCCCGGCTTGACGCCCGCGAGCGTCGGCAGCTCGGCCGGGGCGGCGAGGGCGTCCCGCCGCAGCAGCGAGGCGCCGACGGCCGAGCCCGCGCCGAGCGCCATGAACTCGCGCCGCCGCAGGTAGAGCGACAGCGGCGTGATCGCCAGCCGGTCCGAATCGTCGGGCCGCGAGGCCTTGCGGGTCACGCAGCCATTCTCTCAGGAAGCGGCTAAGGCATGCGCTGCAGACGCTCGACGCGCACGGTCCAGCTGCCGTCCGACGGGAAGCCCGGCGCGGGCCGGTCGGGCGCCCCGTCCCAGCCGGCCGCCATCAGGGCAACGGCCGCCAGCAGGCCCCCGTTGCCCGGCAGGTAGACCTCGAGGCCGGGGCGCTGGTAGTTGTGGCCGTTCGCGCGGTACGTGTTCTTCGGGGTGTCCTTCAGGAGCGCGTCGACCGCGCGCTCGGGCTGTCCGAGTCGCGCGGCGCACATCGCGAGCATCGGGTAGTCCCAGCCCCAGGTGTCGGGCCAGCTCCAGTGCTCCCAGATCCAGTCGAGCGTGCGGCGCATCGTCTCGGGATCGACGCCCGCGACCCGGGCAGGAAGCCGAGGGCGCCCGTGACCGACGGGTGGTCGCGCGCGAAGCGCGGGTCGCTGTAGCTGTCGGGCGCCGTCTCGGCGAAGAGGTAGCGGCCGTCGCGCGTCGGCAGCGGCGCCAGGCGATCGATCACCCCCTGCCAGCGCGGCTCGCGGGGCACGCCGAGCCGATCGCGCCAGCGCTGCGCGGTCTCGAGGCCGAAGCGCCAGTAGGCGAGCTCGAACGGCGTGTTCCTCGTGCTCTCCTTCGGGAAGATCTCCTGCGCGCCCTGCAGCGGCGGGCCGAGCTCGTAGCGCCGGGCCGCCTCGTCCCAGAACGCGTAGGACGCCATGAACTCGGCGGTCTCGTCGACGATCCCGCGGTAGCGCTCGAGCGTCGTGCGGTCGCGCTGCTCGCGGTAGACGAGCTCCGCGAGGTAGATCGGGTGCGGCTGCTGCCAGACCAGGAACGGGCCGATGCTCGAAGGCGACTCGCGGCCGCTCAGGTCCGTCATCTTCGGCCAGCGGGCGCCCGCGTAGCCCTGGCTGGCCGCCGTCGCCTGCGCGCGCGACAGGATGCCCTCGTAGTAGCCGAGGCTGCGCTCGAGCAGCTCGTGGCGGCCCCAGAGCGCGAACTGCGCGGCGTGCCACCAGTGCATCTCGAGGTGGAACTTGCCGTACCAGCTGTTGAACGTGAGCCCCGTCTCCTGCGGCGGGTAGCGTCCCGCGCACTGGATCGCGGTCAGGTACTGCGACAGCACGATGCGGCGCTCGAGCTCGCGCCAGCGCGGGTCGCGGCTCCCCGAGAGGTCGACGGCGCCGCCCAGCGACCAGAACTTGTTCCAGGACTCCCGCGTGAGCCGGCGGACCTCCTCGTACGGGGGCAGCATGCGCGCCGGCACGCCGGGGGAGAAGCCGACGAGCAGGTCGAGCGTGTCGCCCTTGGTCTCGGGCGTCAGCAGGTAGTCGTGCTCGGCGCTCCGCTTGAGGTGGCCCTCGACCGACCAGGCGAGGCTCACCCGGTAGCGGTCGTGGTCCAGCTCGCGCTCGAAAAGGGCGTTGCGCGAGGTCGAGCGGACGAGCTTGGTCTGGTGCGCCTGCGGCCGCGTCCAGTCCGCCGCCGTCTTCTCGCTGCTGCCGTAGGGGAAGCGCAGCCGGATCCCGATCTGTCCGCGGGCGACGAGCGGCGAGACGACGCGCACTCCGATCGCGTCGCGGGTGGGATGGCAGAGGGTCTCGACCACGACCTCCTCGCCGTCCAGCCGGAAGCGCGTCAGCAGCGTCCCGTCCCAGAGCTCGAGACGCTGCTCGATCTCCTTCACGTCCTCCGCGGTCGCCTCGCGCCCGTCCTTCAGCCGGAGGCTGAAGCCGATCCTCCCGAGGTGCAGCCGGTGCGGGTTGCGCCGCAGCCACTCGACCTCGGGCGTGCGCTGGTCGCCCGGCACGTCGGCGTAGGGGACCTGGCGGCCGTGCGACTCGAACGGCGTGAGGCGGAAGCGGTCGATCGAGTAGCCGTTCGGGTTGGGGTCCGTGTGCCACGCCCACTGCGAGAGCGTGCCGAGCGGGACGCCTTCGTCGTACGCCTCGGCGAAGGTCTGGAGACCGGTCGCGTCGACCGTGAAGGCGAACTCGCCGTTGCCGACCGACAGTGGCGAGCCGGTGTCGAAGCCGCGCAGCACGGGCGAGTGGCGGTCCACGAGCGCGCGACGGTCGATCGCCTGTTCCGCGGACGCAGCGATTCCGAAGCCCGCGGAGACGACGACCGACAGGGCGAGCGGACGGCCGAGGCGCAGTCGCACCCGCGAAGAGTATCGCGGGTCGTGTGACTATTTCGCGAGGTACTCCTGGGGCACGGTGAAGCCCCAGCCGTGGAGCTTCTGGGCGTAGGCCTTGAGGTCGTCGCGGGTGACGCGGATCGGCTCCATGCGGATCGTGCGGGGCGGGCTCTTCTTGAGCAGCACCTTGTCGACGATCGTGGAAACCCCGACGGTGCCCCAGTCGTAGACCGGCTGCGCCCACAGCACGGGCACGAGGCCGCGCTCGAGATAGACGAGCTGCTCGGGCAGCGCGTCCACCGCGACGATCTTCAGGTTGCGCTTCTGGATCTCGTTCATCATCGCCGGCGACTGGCTCGAGCGGAAGAGCGCCCAGCCGCCGACCATCGCCCAGCCGGTGAGCTGGGGATGGGCGGCGTCGAACTTCACGATCTCGCTGACGGCGTCGGCCGGCGTCTCGACGTGGGTCACGACGCCCGCGAAGTCGATGTCCGCGCTCTTCGCGAAGCCCTTGCGTGCGCCTTCGGCGCGCGCCTTGAGGTTGTTCGAGTTGGGGTTGCCGGCCAGGACCGCGACCTGCCCCTTGCCGCCCATCAGCGTCACGAGGTCGTGGGCGACCTTCTCGCCCAGATCCGCGTCGTCGGGGCCGTAGAAGGCGAAGCGCTTCGAGCCCGCGACGTCGCTGTCGAACGTCATCACCTCGACGCCGGCGTCGACCGCCTCGTTCACGACGGACACGAGGGCGGGTCCGTCCGAGGCCGAGAGCAGGATCGCGTCGGCCTTGTCCTTCACCGCCTTGCGGATCAGCTCGGCCTGCACGGCCGCGTCCTCCTTCTGCGGCGTCAGCCACGCGACCGAGATGGTGGCGCCGAGCTGCTTGGAGAGGGCGGCCGCCTTGGCTTCGGCTCCGCGACGGGCGGAGAGGAACACGAAGTTCGCCTCGCTCTTGGCGATGAGCGCGATCTTCAGCGACTTCGTCTGGGCACTTCCGGGTGTCACCGCGGGAACGATTGCGAGGACGGCCAGAAGCAAGCAGAGCCTTTTCATAGAGATCCTCCTGACCTGCCGTCATTGACGGCATCGATGGGGGCAATGATGGGGCTTCGGGGCTGGAAGGGCAAGTCGCAGCGGTCCAGCAGGTTGTGGGAGCCGGGCCCGAAGTGGCAGGATGGCGCGCCTCTAGCGCCCTTTGACGGGAGGATGACATGCTGCACCGCCTGGCTTCTCTTCGTGCGCGACGGTTCGCCGACCGCGCGGGGCGCCGCCGCGCTCGTCGTGCTGCTGATCGGCGCCCGGATCGGGTGGGCGCAGGAGAGCCGCTTCGGCGACTTCGAGACGCACGGCGACGTGGGGTCGCCCAAGATCGCGGGCTCGGCCGCCTGGAACGCCGAGGCGCAGGAGTACGTGCTCACGGCCGCCGGCGCGAACCTGTGGGCCAAGCGCGACGAGTTCCACTACGCGTGGCGGCGCCTCTCCGGCGACTTCATCCTGCAGGCCCGCGTCGAGTTCGTGGGCCAGGGCACGGACCCGCACCGCAAGGCCGGCCTGCTGGTGCGGAGCACGCTCGACGACGACTCGCCCTACGCCGATGCCGTGACGCACGGGGACGGCCTCACGTCGCTCCAGTACCGGCGGACGAAGAGCGCGATCACCGAGCAGGTCGTCTCCGAGGCGAAGGGCGCGGACTTCCTGCAGCTCGAGCGGCGCGGCAACGTCTTCACGATGTCGGTCGCGCGCTTCGGCGAGCTGCTGACGGTGAGCCGGCTCGAGGAGCTGCCGCTCGGGGACGAGGTCTACGTCGGCCTCTTCCTCTGCTCGCACAACGTGGACGTGGTCGAGAAGGCGATCTTCAAGGACGTGCGCGTGATCCGGCCGGCGAAGGTCGGCTTCACGCCCTACCGCGACTACATCGGCAGCGTGCTCGAGATCCTCGACGTCGAGAGCGGCCGCCGCCAGGTCGTGCGCCGCTCGGCCGAGCCCTTCGAGGCGCCGAACTGGACGGCCGACGGCAAGGCGCTGCTCTACAACACGAGCGGCGGCGGCGAGGGGCGCGGGCGGATCCACCGCTTCGACCTCGCCACGCGCCAGTCGACGGTCGTCGACACCGGCTTCGCGATCCGCAACAACAACGACCACGTGCTGTCGTTCGACGGCACGCTGCTCGGGATCAGCGACCAGAGCCAGGACGAGCGGCGCTCGACCGTCTACGTGCTGCCCGCGACGGGGGGAGCGCCGAAGAAGATCACGCCGCTCACGCCGTCGTACCTGCACGGCTGGTCGCCCGACGGCAAGACGCTCGTCTACACGGGCGGCCGCAACGGCGAGTTCGACATCTACGCGCGCGCCTCGGACGGCAGCGGCGAGGAGACGAACCTCACGAAGTGGAAGGGACTCGACGACGGCCCCGAGTACACGCCCGACGGCCGCTACGTCTACTTCAACTCGGTGCGGAACGGGCCGATGCAGATCTTCCGGATGAAGCCCGACGGCTCGGAGCAGGCGACCGTGACGAACGACGAGCTCAACAACTGGTTCGCGCACTTCTCGCCCGACGGGAAGCGCTTCGCGTTCATCAGCTACGGCAACGACGTCGCCCCCGCCGAGCACCCGTACTACAAGCAGGTCTACATCCGGCTGCGGGCGACCGAGCGTGGGCCCGCGCGCGTGATCGCGTACGTCTACGGCGGGCAGGGCACGATCAACGTGCCGTCGTGGTCGCCCGACGGCAAGAAGCTCGCCTTCGTCAGCAACAACGACCTGAACTGAAGCGCGCTAGCGCTCGCGCGCGTGAGTCGAGCGCGCCGGCCACCTTCTCGACGTCGTACACGGCGCCCGCCCAGATGCCGCCGCTCGCCTCCTGGAGCGCGGCCCAGAGCCGCGTGTCGTCGGGCAGGTCGGGGCGCGGCGCCAGGCCGGGATGCGGCTCCCGCGAGTCGATGAGCGCCTGGGCGGCCGATGCGTCGAGCGGGCCGTCGGCGGTTCCTACCAGGTTCACGCGGCCCGTGTGGCCGGCGCGGTCGATCTCGATCTCGATCACGTCGCCGTCGCGCAAGCGGCCGATCGGCCCGCCGGCGAGCGCTTCCGGGCTGACGTGCCCGATGCAGGCGCCGGTCGACACGCCCGAGAAGCGCGCGTCGGTCAGCACGGCGACCTGCTTGCCCCACGGCAGGAACTTGAGGGCCGAGGTGACCTGGTAGGTCTCCTCCATGCCGGTGCCGCGCGGACCGAGGCCCGCGAGCACGAGCACGTCGCCGGGCGAAAGCTTCGGCTGCGTCTGGCCCTTGATCGCGGCGATCGCCGCGGCCTCCGACGTGAAGACGCGCGCGGGCCCGCGCAGGCGGTAGACGTCGTTCACCACCACCGACGGGTCGATCGCCGTCGCCTTGACGAGCGAGCCGCCGGGCGCGAGGTTGCCGAGGGGGAAGACGGTGGTGGCGCCGGCGAGCCCGCGCCGGCGCGCGCCGTCGGCGTCCATCACGACGTCGTCCGGATCGACGCCCTCCGTGCGGAGCCGCTCGCGCAGGACGCGCCGCCTCTCGCTCGCCTCCCACCAGTCGAGGTTCTGGTCGAGCGTCTCGCCGGTCGCAGTCGCCACCGAGCGGTTGAGCAGGCCCATGCGCCGCAGGTGCAGCATCACCTCGGGCACGCCGCCGGCGAGGAAGACGCGCACGGTCGGGTGATTGCGCGGGCCGTTCGGCAGCGCGTCGACGAGCCTGGGCGCCGCGCGGTTCACGCGCTGCCAGTCGGCCACGGTCGGCACGCGCAGGCCCGCGGCGTGCGCGACGGCGGGCAGGTGCAGCACGAGGTTGGTCGAGCCGCCGAAGGCCGCGTGGGCGAGCATGGCGTTCTCGACCGCCTCGCTCGTGAGCACGCGCGCGAGCGGAATCCCACGCGCGGCGAGCCGCAGCAGCGCCAGCGCCGAGCGGCGCGCCATCTCGAGCCAGATCGGCTCGCCCGAAGGTGCCAGGGCGCTGTGGGGGAGCGCCATGCCGAGCGCCTCGGCCACCACCTGCGCCGTCGCGGCGGTGCCGAGGAACTGGCAGCCGCCACCGGGCGTGCCGCAGGCGCGGCACGCGAGCGCCGCCGCGTCCTCGAGGCTCACGAGCCCGTGCGCGAAGCGCGCGCCGAGCGTCTGCACGGCGCCGGCGTCCTCGGCGTCGTCGGAGGGCAGCGTCACGCCGCCCGGGACGATCACGCCCGGCAGGTCGGAGCAGCCGGCGAGCGCGAGCATCGTCGCGGGCAGACCCTTGTCGCAGGTCGCGATCCCGAGCACGCCGGCGCGCCGCGGCAGCGAGCGGATCTGGCGCCGCATCACCATCGCCGCGTCGTTCCGATACGGCAGGCTGTCCATCATGCCCGGCGTGCCCTGCGTGCGCCCGTCGCAGGGATCGGTGCAGGAGGCGGCAAAGGGAAGGCCCTTCGCCTCGCGAATGGCTTCGGCCGCGGCGCGCACCAGCAGGCCGACTTCCCAGTGGCCGGTGTGGTAGCCGAGCGCGATCGGCCGGCCGTCCTCGCCGCGCAGGCCTCCCTGCGTGCTGAGGATCAGGAACGGGGTGCGCGTGGCCTCGCGCGGGTCCCAGCCCATGCCGGCGTTCTGCGTGAGGCCGAAGAGGTCGCCGCTCGGCGCGCGCAGCAGCATCTCCGGCTCGAGCGGCAGGCTTCCGGATGGGCCTTTGGCGTGCGAGCGCACGGCGCCCGGATCGCCGCCACCGAGGATCTCTGAAAGCTCCGGTTGTCGGCTGGTGAGGCTCACGGCGTTCCGGCGCTGAACACCAGGAAGTACTGGTACGGCAGGAACGTGTGCTCCGCGGCGAGGCGGAAGCCGGCGCCTTCCATCTGCTTCACGAGGTCCTCGCGCGCGATCTTCATCGCGAGCGGCGGGCCGATCGGCAGCTCGCGCTTCTGGAAGTCGATGTGGACCACCTGGCCGCCGGGCTTGAGCATCCTCTTCATGAGCCCGAGGTACTTCGCCTGGTCCTCGATGTGGTGCCAGGTGTCCACGATCACGAAGCGGTCGACCGACGCGTCGGGCAGCAGCGGGTCGTCGGGTTCGGCGAGCACGCTCACGACGTTGCGAATGCCGGTGTCGCGCACGCGGCGGTTGACGTGGCGGACCATGTCCGGGCTGATGTCGACCGCGTAGACCCGGCCCGTGTCGCCCACGGCCCGCGCGAAGCGCAGCGCGAAGTAGCCCGAGCCGGCGCCGATGTCGGCGACCACCTCGCCCGGCCGGAGCGCCAGCGCCTTCATGACCTCGTCGGGCTTCTGGTAGGCGTCGCGCTTCGGGTCCTCGAGCGAGGCGATGTACGCCACCGGGTCGTCGTGCCGGTGGTGCATCTCCTGCGGCGGCGCGGCGGCTTGCGGAAATGCGGTCTTGGCGAAGACCAGAAGCCCGGCCACGAGCCTCAGGCCACGGGTTGTCGCGGAGACGATGGCCGAGGGCTTGTTAGCGAACCGCATGGCTCAGGAAGCCAGTGCGCGAACGGCTTCGAGCAGCCGCTCGACCTCGTCCGCGCTCGTGTAGCAGGCGCAGCCGGCGCGCACGACGCCGTCCTCGGAGTGGCCGAGCCGCGCGACCACGGTCGTGGCGTAGAAGTCGCCGTGCGAGACGAAGACGGCGCGCTCGGCGAGCGCTCGCGCCACGGACTCGGACGGCACGCCGCGGACGCTGAAGGCGACGGTCGGGGTTCGGGGCGAGCCGGGCGCAGGACCGTAGACCGTCACGCCTTCGATTCCACGCAGACCGCTCCACAGCCGCTCGACGAGCTCCTGGCCGCGGGCGTGGAGCGCGGCGAACGCGGCCTGGAGCCGGGAGCGCCGGTCGGAGCCGGAGCCGAGCGAAGCGAGGAAGTCGACCGCCGCCGCCGCGCCGACGATGCCCTCGTGGTTCTGCGTACCGGTCTCGAGGTTCTCGGGCGAGGTCGAAGGCGCGGGCTCGAGCCGCGGCAGGTCGAGCGCGTCCACCAGGTCCTGGCGTCCCCACAGCACGCCGACGTGCGGGCCGTAGAACTTGTAGGCGGAGCAGGCCAGGAAGTCCGCGCCGAGCGCCCGCACGTCCACGAGCGCGTGCGGCGCGTAGTGGACGGCATCCACGAAGACGAGGGCACCCGCGGCGTGAGCGAGATCCGCGGCCCCGCGCACGTCGTTGATCGTGCCGAGCGCGTTCGACGCCGCGCCGATCGCGACGAGCCGCGTCCTCGGGCCGATTGCCGCGCGCAGCGCATCCATCTCGAGCTGGCCGGTCTCGCGCCGGAAGGGGACGGCCTTGACCACGAGGCCGCGGTCCTTCGCCAGCTGGCGCCAGGTATCCGAGTTGGCGTGGTGGTCGAGCTCCGTCACCACGATCTCGTCGCCCGCGGCCCACCGGCGGCCGAGTGCCCGCCCGAGGTGGAGCGTGAGCGTCGTCATGTTGGCGCCGAAGGCGATCTCGGACGGCTTGCCGCCGAGGAAGTCCGCGAGCGCGCCGCGAGCGGCCTCGAGCAGGGCATCGGTCTCGGCGCTCGTCGGGTAGGCCCAGTGCGTGTTCGCGTTGTGGTGGAGCAGGTAGTCGCTCACCGCGTCGGCGACCGAGCGCGGGACCTGGGTGCCGCCCGGGCCGTCGAAGTAGGCGACCGGCAGGCCGTTGTGGAGCCTCTCGAGGGCGGGGAATCGGGAGCGGATGGACTCCAGGCTCGCCGCCGCGGGCGTGGTCATGGCAGTCGTCATCGGGATAGGTTCCTGAAGGCGCAGCATATCGCATTCAGGAATGGACCCGGCGAGCGCAGAATGTGCGCGAGGCGGGAAAACGACACAACCAATGCGGTTTCCGGGCGTCTGATCTTTCGGATGGACGACGCGACGGCGGTGGCCCAGGCCAGAGCCGGCGACAGCGAAGCCTTTCGCCTGCTCGTCGAACGCCACAGCCGCGCCTTGTTCAAGCTGGCCTATCGAATGACTGGAAACGAGCACGACGCCGAGGACGTGGTCCAGGAGGCCTTCCTGAAGGCCTACCGGAACCTCGACCGCTTCGAGGAGCGATCGCAGGTGAGCAGCTGGCTCTACCGGATCGCGTCGAACTGCGCCTTCGACGTGCTGCGCCGGCGCCAGCGACGGGACAACCCGGTCGACAGCCTCGACGTCGAGGACGCGCCCGAGCCGCAGGCGGCGGCACCGGGCCCCGAGCGACTCGCGCAAGGCGGCGACGTGCGGCGCCGCCTCGAGGCCGCGCTCGAGACGATGAGCGCGCGCGAGCGGGCGGCGTTCGTGCTGCGCCACTTCGAGGGGCGCTCGGTGAAGGAGATCGAGCTCCTGCTCGGCCTCGACACGACCGCGGTCAAGCAGAGCGTGTGCCGCGCGGTGAGAAAGGCGCGCCAGGTGCTGGCCCCCCTGGCGGGAACGGTGTCATGAGCCACGTGAGCCCCCACTGAAGGAAGACGAGCTGGTGCTGCTGCACTATCGCGAGGACGCGGGCCGGGACGCCGAGGCCCACGTCGCGGGCTGCACGGAGTGCGCCGCGCGGCTGCGCGCGCTGGCCGAGACGCTGTCGCTGGCGACGGCACCCGACCCGCCCGAGCGCGGCGACGACTACGGCGCCGCGGTCTGGGCGCGGCTGCGGCCCGCAGCTCGGCCTCTCGGAGCCGTCGGCAGAGCCGCCGGGCGAGTCGACGAAGGTCGTGCCGTTCCGGCGGCGGGTCTGGCCGCACGTGGCCGGCTTCGCGGCGATCGCCGCGGCGCTCGTGCTCGCGTTCCTGCTGGGCCGGCGCTTCCCGGCGGAGCCGCAGCCGCTGTCGGCCGAGATCCGGGAGCGCGTGCTGCTGGTCGCCGTGGGCGAGCACCTGGACCGCTCGCAGATGGTGCTGATCGAGCTCGCGAACGCGCCTGCGGGCGAGGTGCTCAACTTCTCCGCGCAGCGCGCCGTGGCCGACGAGCTCGTGACGTCGGGCCGTCTCTACCGCGAGGCCGCCGTGCGCTCCGGCGACCCCGCGCTCGCGGCCGTGCTCGAGGAGCTCGAGCGCGTGCTGGTGGAGGTCGCGGCAGGGCCGGAGGCGCTCCAGCCGGCGGACCTCGAGAAGCTGCAGCAGCGCATCGAGTCGCGGGGGCTCTTGTTCAAGGTACGGGTCGTCGGCACGCAGGTCCGCGAGCGGGAGACGGAGCGCCTGCCGCGGCCGCTGACGACGTCCTAGGAAAGGAAACATCATGTCATTCGCCATCCTGCTCGCCCTCGCCGCGCTCGCGCAGAGCCCGGGGTCGAGCTACGCCGCTCGCACTGCCGCCCTCCGCGCCGAGCGTCGGCACGCCCGGGATCTCCGAGGAGGAGCAGGCCCGAGAGGACGAGCGCCGCGAGCGTGAAGACGAGCGCAAGGCGCGCGAGGACGAGCGCAAGGCGCGGGAGGACGAGCTCTACGACGAGGGCACCTCGGCGCTCGACGAGGGCGCCTGGGACCGCGCGGTCACGGCTTTCCGCGAGGTGTCGGAGATGAAGGGCCGCCGCGCGGACGCGGGGCTCTACTGGATGGCCTATGCGAAGAGCAAGCAGGGCCAGAGCGCCGAGGCGCTCGCGACGCTCGAGGACCTGCGCCGCGCCTATCCGCAGAGCCGCTGGCTCAAGGAGGCGAAGGCGCTCGAGCTCGAGCTGCGCCAGCGCGCGGGCCAGCCGACGCGGCCCGAGAACGTCGCCGACGAAGACCTGAAGATGCTGGCGCTCAACGGGCTGCATGAACAGCGACCCCGAGCAGGCGATCCCGCTGCTCGAGAAGTTCCTGCAGGGCAGCTCGTCGCGCAAGCTCCAGGAGCGCGCGCTCTTCGTGCTGTGCCAGAGCAGCTCGCCGAAGGCGCGCGAGATCGTGACGCGCGTCGCCCGCGGCGAGTCTCAGCCGGACCTCCAGCGCCGCGCCATCCAGGCGCTCGCCATGTTCGGCAGCCCCGAGAGCCGCCAGGTGCTCGTCGGACATCTACGCGTCGACGAGCGACGCCAGCGTGAAGAAGTCCGTGCTGCAGGCGTTCATGGTGGCGGGCGAGAAGGACCGGGTGCTCGCGGCCGCGCGCGGCGAGAAGGACCCCGCGGTGCGGCGCCAGGCCGTCCAGCTGCTGGGTGCCATGGGCGCGCGCCCCGAGCTGCTGGCGATGTACCAGTCGGAGACCGACCCCGAGGCCAAGAAGGCGGTGCTTCAGTCGTTGGGAGTCGCCGGGGACTCGGACCGGTTGGTCGAGGTGGCGCGCAGCGACAAGGACCCGGAGATGCGCCTCGCGGCGCTGCGCCTGCTCGGGCCCTTCGGCGGCCCGTCCAAGGGCCCGGCGATCGTCGAGATCTACAAGGCGGAGAGCGATCCCCGGATGAAGGAGGCCGCGCTCAGCGCCCTCTTCGTCTCGAACAACGCCTGCCGCGCTCATCGACATCGCGAAGAGTCGAGAAGGACCCGCAGCTCAAGAAGAGGGCGGTCTCACACCTCGCGAACATGCACTCCAAGGAAGCGACCGCGTTCCTGCTCGAGATCCTGAACAAGTAAGGAGCACGCGATGCGCCAGCTGCTGTCGGTCATCGGCGTCGTCGGCCTCGCCACGGCGGCCGCGGCCGCGCCGCCGCCCGGCGTCACGAACGCGAAGGTCGAGACGCGCTCCGGCGCAGCCGGGCTTCTGGCCGTCGTCAAGGCCGAGCTCGCGGCGCTGCGCGGGCCCGCCTGGCTCGGCTGGTCGGTGCCGACGACCGACCGCGGCTCGTCCTGCTGCTGGTCCGGCGACGACGCGGGCGGTGCCAGCTGCCGCGGCTGCCGCCTGGAGGGCGAGCGCCGGGGCGACGTCGTCGGGAGAAGCGACGAGGCCGTGAAGCTCGAGGGCAGCGACCGCGTGCGCGTGCTGCTGCGCGCCGAGGGCGGCCGCGTCTCGAAGATCCGCGCGTTCTCGGAGGACTGCCCGCTGGACGCGGGCGGCCTGCCGCTCGTCTGGATCGAGGACGTCCGGCCCGCGGACAGCGTGGCGCAGCTGGTGACGTTCGTCGGCCAGCCGGTCGAGCGACGCGACGAGCGGCAAGCGCCTCGACGACGGCGCGCTCGCGGCGATCGCGTCCCACGCGGACCCGAGCGCGGACAGCGCGCTCGAGCGCTACGTGGCGCCGGAGCAGCCGCGCGAGCTGCGGAAGAAGGCGGCCTTCTGGCTGGGCGTGTCGCGGGGCGCGCGCGGCTACGAGGTGCTGCGGCGCCTGGTGAAGGACGACGCCGACGGGCGCTTCCGCGAGCACGTCGTCTTCGCGCTCACGCAGAGCCGCGAGCCGAAGGCGACCGACGTGATCATCGAGGTCGCGCACCGCGACCCGGACGCGCACGTGCGCGGCCAGGCGCTCTTCTGGCTGGCCCAGAGCGCCGCGCGGCGCGCGCCCGAGGCGATCAAGGCCGCGCTCGACGACGACCCCGAGCTCGAGGTGAAGAAGAAGGCCGTCTTCGCGCTCAGCCAGCTGCCGAAGGACGAGGGCGTGCCGCTCCTGATCAAGGTCGCGGAGACGCACCGGAGCTACGAGGTGCGCAAGCAGGCGATGTTCTGGCTCGGCCAGAGCCAGGACCCGCGGGCGCTCGCGTTCTTCGAGGACGTGCTGAAGCGCTAGGCGGTCAGTCCTTGTCGGCCGTCTGCAGCATCGCCTTGGCCTTGCCGCGCACGTAGCCGTAGGTCGGCGAGAGCGCGTTCCAGTCCGCAGCCTGCGCGCTCGCCTGCTTGGCCGCGGCCAGGTCGCCCTTGCCGCGGTCGGCGACAGCCTGCAGGTAGAGCACGCGCGGATCCTGCTGGTTGGCCTCGCGCAACGCGGCGGCGGCCGTCTTGTAGTCCTTCTCGGCGAGCGCGATGCGTCCCGCGAGCTCGCGGCTCTGCCGCAGCTCGAACGGGATCTTGATCGCGCCGACCGCCGTGGCGTACGCCGCGGCCTTCGTCTTGGCGCCGGCGAGATCGTTCCTGCCGAGCGCCAGGCGCGCCTCGTCGAAGAGAGCCTGCCGCTTCGCTCCATCCTTGACCTGCGCCGCGACGTCGGCCTTGGCGATCGTCGCGTCGCGCTCCTTGAAGCGGGCCGCGGCCGCGTCCAGGCGGCCGGCCTCGAGCAGGATGTTGCCCGCCTGGGCGTAGGTCCCGGCCAGGGCGACCTGGTCGTTGCCCGCCTTGTCGATCGCGGCCATCTTGTCGACCTCGGCGACGGCGGCGTCCGTGTTGCCTTCGTGCACGTAGGACATCGCCGTCCAGAAGTGCGCTGCGATCCTCTCGCCGTCGTTCCTCGCGACCTGTAGCAGCTTGGCGTAGGTCTTGCGGGCCTCTCGCCGGCTGGCCCATGAACACGCGGTCGTTGCCGATCCCGATGTAGGAGGCGACGAAGTTCGGGTCGATCGACAGCGCCTTCTCGTAGCCCTTGATCGACTCCTCGAAGCGCCCGGTCTTCATCAGGAACTCGGCGTAGGAGTCGTAGGGGTTCGGGTCGCCCGGGATGAGCTCGATGTACTTCTTGAAGGCCTGCTCCGCCTTGTCGTACCTGCCGAGGAAGCGATAGGCGTAGCCCATCTGGTTGTACGGCTGCGAGAACGCGGGGTCGAGGCTCGTCGCCTTCTCGTAGGCGGCGATCGCCGCCTCGTAGTCCTGGCGCCCGAAGTGAAAGGCGCCCATCAGATTCTGGGCGCGCGCGTCGTCGGGGCAGGCCGCGGTGAGCTGCGTCAGGCAGTCCTTCTGCCGCGCGGGCTCGCCCTTCGCTCCGGCGTCGAGCGCGCAGACCACGAGCTTCTCGGGCTCGGAGGCCTTCGTCGGAGAGCGCGACCGCGCGACTCACGCCGTCGAAGAACTCCTTGGTGGTGCCGGCCGAGTTCGCGAGGCCGACCTGCGCGAGCGTGAACGTCGGGTCCTTGGCGAGGGCCTGCTCGAAGAGCGGGCGCGCGTCGGTGGCGCGCAGCTTCTCCTGGAGGTCGCGGCCCTTGAGGTAGAGCTGCTTCGCCTCCGCCGAGGACGTCGTGATCGGGATCTGGCCGGCCTCGCTCCCGCGGGCGACCGCGACGATCGAAAGAACGCAGCACGCGCCGACAACGGCGGTGGGGGTCTTCATTTTTCCCTCCAGGATTCGCTGCCTGGAGGCTACGTCAATGGCGCGGGTGAGCGGCATGAGCGCGCGCTGAGGCCTGCGTGAGATCGAAGCACGCCCCGCGCTCACCTCGCCTCACGCCGCCGAGCGCCGCGGAGGCCGCGATGCCCCACTGGCCGAGCCAGTAGAGCACCAGGATCGCGAGATGGACTCCGCTGATCGGCTGCAGGAAGCGGTCGAAGGCGAGGAGCGTGTCGCTCGCGCCGAAGGCGATCGCACCCGCGAGTCCGAGCCTGGCGGCGATGGGCGATACGGTCGGGCTGCCGAGGCGCGCGGCAGCGCGCCACATCATGAGCGTGATCACGCCGATGTAGAGGGCGACGGGCACCGTCATCTCGCCGAGCCCGGGACGCAGCAGGCCGAACGCTCCCGCGGTCCAGGCCGCGAACGGCAGCAGGCGCGCGAGCCGGAGCCGGCGCTCGTCCGAGACGAACGCGACCACGTACGCGACGTGCGCGGCCAGGAACGCGACGAGGCCGGGGAGGAAGCGGCCGGCCTCGAGCAGCACGTCGCCGAGCGCCGAGAGCAGGAGCCCCGCCGTCACGAGCCGGCCGAGGAGCGTGCGGTTGCGAGGCGCGACCCACGCCGCGAGCGCGATCACCGGCACGGGCTTGAGCGCGAGACGAGCGGGCCCGGTCCCGAAGCCGCCCGAGGTAGAGGACGACCGCGGCCGTGAAGATGCCGGCGAGGACCGCCTCGAGCCGCGGGTCTCTCACGCCGGCCGGCCTTCTCATCTCGTCCCGAAGAGTCTAAGCCGCCGGGTTACCATCGGCACGCCCCGGCGGATGCTCTCTCCTCTTCCCATCGACTCGCACGTCGGCCGCATCGCCGAGATGCTGCGCGGCCGCGCGCGCCCTCGTGCTCGTGGCGCCGCCCGGATCGGGCAAGACGACGCGCGTGCCGCCGGCGCTCGTCGCCGACGGGCCGGTCTTCCTGCTGCAGCCGCGGCGCGTGGCCGCGCGCTCGATCGCGCGGCGGATCGCCGAGGAGAACGGCTGGACGCTCGGCGGGGAAGTGGGCTTCCAGGTTCGCTTCGAGCGGCGCTTCTCGAAGGACACGCGGCTGCTGGTGGCCACCGAGGGCGTCCTGACGCGGCGCCTGCAGTCGGACCCGCTGCTCTCGGGCTTCCGGACGATCGTGCTCGACGAGTTCCACGAGCGCAGCCTGCACGCCGACCTGGCGCTGGCGCTCGCGCGCCAGGCGTGGCGGGCGCGTCCGGAGCTGCGGCTCGTCGTGATGTCGGCGACGCTCGACGCCGGACCGGTGGCGCGCTTCCTCGACGACTGCCCGGTCGTGGAGATCGAGGCGCGCCCGCACCCGGTCGAGGTGCGCTACGAGCCGCGCACGTCGGTGGCCGACGCGGTGCGCGCGACGCTCGCGCGGCCGGGCGGGCACGTGCTCTGCTTCCTTCCCGGCGCGCCCGAGATCCGCCGCGCGCAGTCGGAGCTCGCTGGAGCCTGGCGGGCGCCCGCGTGCTGCCCCTTCACGGAACGCCTCCGCCCGAGGAGCAGGACGCGGCGCTCGCGCCGAGCGCCGAGCGCAAGGTGATCCTGGCCACGAACGTCGCCGAGACGTCGCTGACGGTCGAGGGTGTCACCGACGTGATCGACACCGGCCAGCACAAGGTGCTGCGCTACGACCCCGCGCGCGGGCTCGACCGGCTCGAGCTCGAGCGGATTCCCGCGGACTCGGCGGAGCAGCGCGCGGGCCGCGCCGGACGCACGGGGCCCGGCCGGGTGCTGCGGCTCTGGGACGCGCGCGACCGCCTGCGGCCGAGCCGCGAGCCGGAGATCGAGCGCGTCGACCTGGCGCGCGCCGGCGCTCGAGGTGCTCGCCTGGGGCGCCGACCCGCGCGCGTTCGAGTGGTTCGAAGCGCCGCCAGCCGAGCCGCTCGGCGGTGGCGATGGCGCTGCTCGAGCGGCTGGGAGCGAGCGCCGAGGGGCGGCTCACGACCGAGGGCGCTTCGATGCAGCGCCTGCCCGTGCATCCGCGGCTCGCACGCGTGCTGCTCTCGGCGGGGGGCGGAGCGCGCGCCGCCGCGGCGTGCGCCGTGCTCGCCGAGGCCTGGCGGCCCGCCGCGAGCGGCGACGCTCCCACCACGGACTCCGACGTGCTCTCGGCCGCGGACCGGATTCGCGACGCGCCAGCCGGCGTGCGCGAGGCCGCTCGCGAGCTCCAGCGCGTCGCGGCCGACTCCGGCGTCGCCGCGACGGACGCGGACGCGGACGAGCGGCTGCTGCGCGCGCTCGTCGCCGGATTTCCCGACCGCGTCGCGCGCCGGCGCGAGCCCGGCTCGCCGCGCCTCGCGCTTGAGCGCGGGCACCGGCGCGCGGCTCGGCCGCGAGAGCGGCGTCCGCGAAGGGCGAGCTGCTGGTCGCGCTCGAGATCACGGGCGGCGTCGCGGGGGCGTGCGGGAGAGCCGCTCGTCCGCACGGCGAGCCGCGTCGAGCGCGCGTGGCTCGAGGGCGTGACGAGCGAGCTCGTCCACCGCTTCGACGAGGCGACGGGCTCGGTCCGCGCCGTCTGCGCGACTCGTACGACCAGCTGGTGCTGGGAGAGCGGCCGGTGGCTGCCGATCCGGACGAAGCCGCGGGCCTCCTGGCCGACGCGCTCGAGCGACGCGGCCTCGGCGAGGCGGGGGAGCGGCTGCGGCGCCGGCTGCGGCTCGCGGGGCTGGAGGCGGACCTCCACGCCGCGGTGCTCGAGGCCTGTCGCGGACGCACGAGCCTGCCGGCGCTCGACGCGCCCGAGCGCTGGCTCGACGCGCGGCACGCGCGCGACGCTCGACCGGCTCGCGCCCGAGCGTCTCGCGCTGCCGAGCGGCCGCACGGCGGCGCTCGAGTATCGCGAGGACGGCAGCGTGTTCGCGGCGGTCAAGCTGCAGGAGCTCTTCGGCCTCGCCGAGACGCCTCGCATCGGCCCGCGCCGCGAGCCCGTCGTCTTCGAGCTGCTCGCTCCGAACGCGCGTCCGGTGCAGACGACGCGCGACCTGCGCAGCTTCTGGGAGCGCACCTACCCCGAGGTCCGCAAGGAGCTGCGCGGCCGCTACCCGCGGCACCCCTGGCCGGACGATCCCTGGAGCGCAGAACCGACGCACCGCGCAAAAAGCCGGCGCTGAGCTCCCGCGGTCGCGAAGACTCTGCGCGGTGGCCTTCGCCGGTCCGAAGGGAGTCGTTGCCGAGCGGGTGCCACAACCCACCCTTCCTGAAGCAGATAGCTCAGGCGGTCTACGCCGAGTCGAGTCGCGACGGGCCGGCGGGCGCGATGGCACCGCCGTTGCTCATCCTGGGTCAGTCAGGACGTCCGTCGAGCGAGGGAGCGAACGCGCATGAAGAGCGACCTGGTGATTGGCATGGCCGGCGCGGGCGGCGACGGCGTCGTCTCGGCCGGCGAAGCGATGATGACCGCGGCCGCGCTCGAGGGCTACAGCGCGATCCTGACGAAGAGCTTCGGCCCCCAGATCCGCGGCGGCGAGTCGTCGTGCCGCGTGCGGATCTCGACGCAGCCGGTGCTGAGCGCGGGCGGCACGCTCGACGTGGCGATCGCGCTCAACTGGGACGACTTCCTGAAGTTCGGCTCGGAGCTCGCAGTCGACGGCCGCACCACGGTGATCTACGAAGCGGCGAGCGGCGTCCCGCCCGGCGAGCTGCCGCTCGCCGGTGTCGTGCCGCGCGAGGCGATTCCGGTCCCGATCGCCCAGATCGCGAAGGCGACCGCCGGCACGGATCGCGCCAAGAACTCGGTCGTAGCTCGGGCTGCTGGCCGGCTGGCTCGGCATGCGGCCGGACGCGTTCCTCGCGGGAATCCGCAAGCGCTTCGCCAAGAAGAGCGAGGAGATCCTGAAGGGGAACGAGGCGGCCTTCCACGCGGGACTGCGCCACGCGAGCGAGCATCCGCTGCGCGAGCCGCGCAGCCTCGCGGCTGCGCCCGCGGTCGCCGGGCGCGGCGAAGCTGGTCGTGGACGGCAACGAGATGTGCGCGGCGGCCGCGATCTTCGCCGGCTGCGAGTTCTTCGGCGGCTACCCGATCACGCCCTCGTCCGAGATCATGCAGTTCTTCGGGCGCGAGGTCTGGAAGTACGGCGGCACGATGCTGCAGGCCGAGGACGAGATCGCCGGGATCGGCGCCGTGGTCGGCGCTTCCTTCGCCGGCAAGAAGGCGATGACCGCGACCTCGGGCCCCGGCATGTCGCTCAAGACCGAGATGCTGGGGCTCGCCACGATCGCGGAGCTTCCGCTCGTGTGCGTGAACGTCCAGCGCGGCGGCCCCTCGACGGGGATCCCCACGAAGAGCGAGCAGTCGGACCTCTTCCAGGCGTGCTTCTCCGCGCACGGCGACGTGCTGCGCCCGGTGCTGGCCCCGATCTCGGTGGCCGACACGTTCGGGATCACGGTCGAGGCCTTCAACGTCGCGGAGCACTACCAGACGCCGGTGATCCTGCTCTCGGACCAGGAGATCGCGCAGCGCAAGGAGACGGTCGACCCGATCGACACGAGCGAGGTCGAGGTGGTCGAGCGGCGGCGGCCCACGACCGCGGAGCTCGACGGCTACCAGCGCTTCCAGGCGACCGATTCCGGCATCAGCCCGATCAGCCATCCCGGGATGCCCGGCGGGAACTACCTGGCCTCGGGCATCGAGCACAACGAGCGCGGAGCGCCCACCGCGAGCGGCGAGACCCACGCGCGCATGAACGAGAAGCGGCTGGGCAAGCTCGAGCCGCTGAAGCAGCGGCGCGACCTGTTCCTGATCGAGGGCGACCCGCGGGCGGCGCTCGCCGTCGTCGCCTGGGGCAGCGTGGCCGGCGTGGCGCGCGAGGCCGTCCGGCTGGCGCGGCAGGAGGGCATCGACGTCAAGCTGCTGGTGCCGAAGCTGCTCTACCCGGTGGCCGAGGAGATCTACGGCGAGTTCTTCAAGGGCGTCGAGAGCGGGCTGGTGGTCGAGCAGTCGCACCAGGGCCAGCTCTACCGCCTGCTGCGGATGTTCGTGGACCTGCCGCGCGGCATGGCGCCGCTCGCCCGCAGCGGCTCGGTGCCGATCCTGCCGTCGGCGATCGTCGAGCGGACTGCGCGAGCAGGTGCTCACGCTGCAGGGTCGTCTGGTGGCCGAAGTGGAGCCGGCGGGCTAGGGGAGCGAGCATGACGAGCGCGGGCGTGGCGTCGATCGAGCCGTACCAGGCCAGGGACTACAAGAGCGAGCTCAAGCCGATCTGGTGCCCGGCCTGCGGCGACTTCGGAGTGGTGCAGGCGATCTACCGCGCGCTCGCCGGCGTCGGGCGGCCGCCGCACGAGATCGCGTTCGTGTCCGGGATCGGCTGCTCGAGCCGCATCCCCGGCTACACGACGGCCTACGGCTTCAACAGCGTCCACGGCCGCGCGCTCCCGATCGCGCAGGGGATCAAGCTCGCGAACCCGGAGCTGCTGGTGCTGGTGGCGGGCGGCGACGGCGACGGCTTCTCGATCGGCGGCGGCCACGTGGCGCACGCGGTGCGCCGCAACGTGGACCTCACCTACATCGTGATGGACAACCAGATCTACGGGCTCACCAAGGGCCAGCTGTCGCCGACCTCGCCGCGCGGGCTGCGCACGGCCTCCTCGTCCTGGGGCAGCCTCGAGGACCCGGTCAACCCGCTGCTCTACGTGCTCGGCTACGGCGCGAGCTTCGTGGCCCAGGGGACGCCGGCCGACATGGCAGGGCTCGCCGCCGTGATCGAGGAGGCGATCCGCTTCCCCGGCTTCGCGTTCGTGAACGTGCAGTCGCCGTGCGTCACCTACGGGCAGGAGGAGCAGCAGCTCAAGGCCCACAAGGCCGGCGCGCTGCCGCTCGCGAGCCTCGGCCACGACCCGAGCGACCGCCTGAAGGCGATGGCGCTCGCCGCGGAGTACGGCACGAAGCTCTACACGGGCGTGCTCTACCGGAATCCCGCGCCGCCGCCGACCTACGAGTCCGAGGCAAGGGCACGCCAGGAGCAGGCGCGTCCGCTCGCCCGTCCGCGGCACGAGATCCTGGAGATGTTCCGGGCGCAGTAGACTCCTGGGCATGACCCAGAACAAGACCCCTCGGCTGGGGGATCCTCGGCACCGCACGCATCAACCGCATGCTGATCCCGCCGCTGCGGGTCTCGCCGGACAACCGCCTGGTGGCCGTCGCCAGCCGCGATCTCGCGCGCGGCGAGGCCTATGCTCGCGAGTGGGAGATCGGCCGCGTTCACGGCTCGTACGAGGCGCTGCTCGCCGATCCGGAGATCGACGCCGTCTACATCCCGCTGCCGAACCACCTGCACGCGGAATGGACGATCAAGGCCGCGCGCGCCGGCAAGCACGTGCTGTGCGAGAAGCCGCTCGCGCTCACGGTCGCGGACGTGGACGCGATGGTCGAGGCGTGCCGCGCGGCGAAGGTCGTGCTCGCCGAGGGCTTCATGTACCGCCACCACCCGCAGACGCTCAAGGTCAAGCAGCTCCTCGACGAGGGTGCCCTCGGCACGCTGCGCTACCTGCGGGGCGCCTTCACCTTCGAGCTCACGCGGCCGAACGACGTGCGCCTCAGGCCCGAGTGGGGTGGCGGCTGCCTCTGGGACGTCGGCTGCTACCCGGTGAGCTTCGCGCGGCTGCTCGTCGGCCAGGAGCCGCTCGAGGTCTTCGGCTCGCAGGTGCTGGGACCGACCGGGATCGACGAGACCTTCGCGGGACAGGCGGTGTTTCCGGGGGACGTGCTGTTCCAGTTCGACGCCGGCTTCCGCGCGCCCTCGCGGGCGGAGATGGAGCTTTCGGGCACGAAGGGCTCGCTCCGGATCCACCACCCGTGGCGGCCGGAGCAGGACCACCCGCTGCTGCTCAGCCGCGAGGGGCACACCGAGGAGATCCACGTTCCCGGCGAGGATCGCTTCCTGCTCGAGATCGAGGACCTGTGCGCGGCCGTCCGCAGCGGGCGGCCCCCGCGCATGAGCCTCGCCGACAGCCGCGCGAACGTCGCGGCGCTCGTCGCCTTCCAGCGCTCCGCGCAGGAGGGACGGCCGGTCCGGCTGGCAGGCGCCTAGGCGCCGGTGCCGCGGTGGATCTCGTTGTCGATCCCGGGCCGGGCTTCGGTCTTCACCGGCGTGCGGGCGATGAACGCCACGGTGACCAGGCCTTCGTTCAGCTGAACGCGCCAGGCGGTGAGGTGCAGCCCCATGAGCGGCGCCGAGATCGAGCGCGTCGGGGCGTCCTTGAGCGTCTTCTCCATCATCGCCACGAGCTTGGTCGCGATGGCGTTGGGTCCGGGCGTGGGCCAGTCGCCGCGAGCCGCGAACACCTGTCCCGCCGGATCGACGAGCATCGCGCCGTTCGCCTGGCCGAGCACGCGGCAGGTCTCCACGATCTCGTCCCACGAGGGCCCGACGGGCTCCTCGGCCGCCGGCTCCTCGTCCAGCAGCGCGTCGTCGAAGGGGGACCGCTCGGGCTCGGCGAGCTGGTCGAAGGGTGACGCGTCCACGGCCTCGGCGCCTCCCACCAGCTCCTCGGGCGAGATCGAGGCGTCCTCGACATCCACGTCGAGGCTGGCGCCCGAGTCGTCGGGAGTGAGCGCCGGATCACCGGCCGGCGCCTGAAACATCGGGGAGACCGGCGCCGCGGCCAGCGCTCCGAGCGGCTCGTCGTCCTCCTCCGGCTCCGAGAGCGAAACCTCGGCGTCGGCCGCCTCGTCGAGTGCCTCGCCCACGTCGTCCCACGACGATCGCTTGAAGGCGGGCGGCTCCTCGGGGTCGAACTCCGCCTCGAACTCGGCTGCAGGCTCGGGCAGCTCCACGCGCGGAGGCGGCGCGGGCCGCAGCCGGAGCCTCGACGTGCGCCGGGCTGGGCCGATGCGGGCGCGGGCGCGAGGCTCGGGCTCGCCTGGCTCGGGCTCGGGCTCGGGAGGAGCCGGCGGCTCCTCGATCTCCACGACGGGCGGCTCGATCAGCTCGGCCGGCTCGGGCCGCGGTTGCGCCAGCCGTGGCGGCAGCGGCGGCGGCTTGAGCCGCTTCGGCGGCGAGAGCGCCTCGTCGGTCGACGCGGCGGGCTGCGGCGTGGCGGCGGAGCGATCGTCGCGCCTGCGGTGCTGGTTCAGCCGCCGCGCGATCTCGCGCGCGACCTCGATGTCAGAGGAGCTGGCGGGCTGGCTGAGCTTCATGCACCTTCTCCGTGCCGTCGAGGCGGCTCATCCGTCCTTCGATCTCGTCGGCCAGCAGGTCGAAACGCCTCGCTTCGGGGCCTCCGGCATCGCCGCCGAGGAAGCCCACCGGTATCCCCAGGGCGCTCGCACGCACGAAGCTCTCGCTGCGCGGCACCACCGTCTCGAGTGCGTCCGGGAAGCCGTTCCAGATCTCGCTGAGGACGCCGTGGCTGCCGGAGCGATCGCGCTCCACGAGCGTCGGCAGGATCCCCACGAGCCGCAGGCGCGGGTTGCGCGTCGCCTGCACGTGCTCGATCACCGTGAGCGCCTGGCCGACGGAGCGCAGCGCGAGGCTCTCGGTCTGGAACGCGATGCAGTGCGTAGTTCGTGGCGGCGAGCGCCGCCGTCGTCACGCGCCCGAGCCCCGACGGCGTGTCGATGATCACGACGTCATAGCCCTTCTCGCACGCCGCGAGCGCCTCCTCGAGAGCGCCCGCCTGCGAGATCGCCGCCTCGAACGAGTCCACGTCCGTCGCGTCGAGCCGTCCGCGCGGCAGCAGGCTGAGCCCGGCGAGCCGCGTCGCGATCACCGCTTCGTGCGAGCTCACGACACCGGACAGCAGCTCCGCGAGGCCGGGGAGCTCGGTGTCTCCCTTGGCGAGCGAAAGGCCGATCGCGCCCTGGGGATCGAGATCGGTGAGCAGGATGCGCCGGCCGCGCTCGGCGAGGGCGACCGCCAGGTTCAGCGCGACCGTGGTCTTGCCGACGCCGCCTTTCTGGCTCGCGATCACCAGCCGTCGTGCCACCCCTACCTCCGCAAGTGCGGCAAGTGTAGCACTGTCCGCGCTTTAAACGGGAGACGCCGGGTCAGGCGGACTGGGTTCGGGAGCGATGTCTCGCGAGCGCCTCGACGAGCTTGTCGCGCAGCCCGCGCACGAAGGCCGTCCGCTCGGCGGGATCCGCGGGCGGTGTGAAGGGTCCGAGCACCTCGCTGTAGGCGTCGATCCAGTGGACGCGGAACAGCAGGTCGTCCGAGGCGGCCGACGCGCCACGCGCCGTCGTTCACCACGAGGTAGACCGGCATCTGTCGGTCCGCGAGGATCGTCCGGGTGCCGGCGGAGTGGAAGGGCAGGATCTCGCCGTCGCGGCTCCGGTGGCCCTCCGGGAAGATCGCGAGCCCGTGCGGCAGCTCGAGGACGCCGCGGCGGATCTCGGCCTTGCGAGCCCTCGGGATCGCGCCTGGGGTCGACGATCGGGCACCCGAGCACGCGCATGGTCGCGGACACGAGCGGTACGAAGCGCCGGTAGCGCGCGCGTGTCACGAACGCCGGCACGCGCGGCGTCGCCATGAGCGTGATCTGCACGATGTCGAGGAGCGACTGGTGGTTGGCGACGACCAGCACGGGCTCGTCGGTGGGAACCCGCCCCACGCGCCTGACGTGCGCGCCCCCGAGGCGCAGGCACGCCCAGATGCCGTGGCAGATCGCCTTCATGAACAGGCTCACCAGCCGAAAGCGCTGGCTCGGAAAGAGGTACGCCCCCGGGATCACGAGGAGGCGCAGCGGCAGGCTCATCAGCATCCACAGCAGGCCGACGAGCATCACGGAGAGCAGGCTTCGGGCACCGCGCAGCACACTGAGCATCGGGAGCGGCGATCTTAGCAGGCGAGCGGCGTGGGGGAGCGGCGCGCGAGCAGCGTCGAGTCGAGCGCGCGTCCGGCGGCCTCGATGAAGCTGACGAGCGGCGCCAGATCCGGGATCCGGTCTCCGCCCGGCATGTCGCCGTAGACGACCGTGAGGGTCTCGTGCTGCGAGCGCACCGGCAGCACCGCCCCCTCGGCCGCACCGAGGGCGCCGAGCTGCGCGACGAGCGCGCCCAGCGGGCCGTCCGCAGGCAGCGGGCCCGACCAGACCGTGCCGAACGCCACGGCCTCGCTGAAGGGCGAGGCTGGCGCGAGCGGGACCGTGAGCTCGCGCGCGACGAGGTCGAGGCTCGAGCCGTTCGCGACCGGGCCGAAGCCGGCGAGCCCTTTCAGCCGCTCGTCCCGCACCAGCAGCAGCACGACGCGCGGGAAGAACGCCCGCGCGGTGCGCAGCAGCAGGAACGCCACCATGTCGGGATCGGGCTGCTCGCCGAGGTCGGCGATGGCGGCGCGAACGAGCGCCTCGCGCGCCGCGCTGCCCGCGTCGGAAGTCGGCGCGATGCGATCGCGCGTCAGCCGGGTGTCGCGCCGGCCTTCGAGCCGCGGCAGCAGGTCGCGCGTCAGCTTGTCGCCGAAGGCGCGCAGGTCGGCCTCGTACTGGAGCGGGTCGAGCTTCGACAGCCCGGGCTTGAAGGCGAGCAGCGAGGCGCCCGCGCGCTTGGCGCGCGCGCGCAGCTTCTCGTCGATCGTCTCGGACATCAGCAGCACCGGCGGCGGCGGCTTCAGGCCGGAGGCGTAGCGCGCGACGTCGAGGCCGCCGCGGAACGAGGACCCCGCCTCCGAGGGGAGTCCGACGTCGGCAACCAGGAAGAACGGCTGCTTGCGCGCCGCGAGCTTCGCCATCTGCGTCCGCGCTTCGAACAGGTCGGACGCCTGCGAGACCACGAAGCCCGCTGCTGCGAGCCGCTCGACCACCACCCGGAGCACCTCGGGCTCGTCGTCCACCAGCAGCACTGTCGGCCCCGAGGCCGCGGCCGCCGGCTGTGCCGGCTCCTCGAGCAGCAGCTCCTCGAGCGGCGGCTCCTCGAGCGCGGCTCCTCGAGCGCGGCTCCTCGACCAGCAGGTCCTCGAGGGTCTCGTCGGAGTCGGTCTCCGCGGAGGAGGGCGCGGCGTCGAGCTCGACCGCAGGAGCTTCGGTCGGCGCGGGATCGGGAGCTGGTGGCGGCGTCACGAACGACGCCTCGAGCGCCGCGGCCGCGTCGCGCCGGTCCTCGTCGAGCTTCTTGGCGAGGTCCAGCACCATCTCTTCGGGATTGATGCCGTACGGCAGCATCTCCTCCGAGAGGTTGCGCCCGGCGAGCGTCACCGGCACTTCCTGGGTCAGGTTGAAGGCGAAGTCGCCGTCGCGCAGCCGGACCAGCCGCTCCAGGATGGAGGCGATCCGGTCGCGCACGACGCTCTCTCGCGCGACGCCCTGCGGGGGATCGAGGGGTGGCAGCGGCGGGACGTCCCAGGCGTAGCCCGAGACGACGCGGCCGGAGTCGAAGACGACGCCGGCCTCGCCTTCCGGGGCGCGCACGGTGAGGTGGCCGGTCTTCTGGCAGAAGGAGACCACCTGGAGGATCTCCAGCAGGGGCAGGTCCTCGACCGACCCGCTCAGGCTCACGGCTTCTTCATCGCACGGAGTGTCGCGTCGTGCAAGGCCGCGAGCGGAGCGGGCTTGCTCACGACGTCGTCGGCCCCGTGCTGGAGGGCCTCCTGGCGCACCGCTTCCCCTCCGGCGGCGGTGAAGAGCACGATGGCCGCGTGCGGGCGCGCGGCGCGCGCCCGCGTCACGATCTCGAGGCCCTCGGCGAGCCGCGCCGGCGTGAAGTGCAGGTCGCAGATCACGGCGTCGAACGGCCGCTCCGCCACGACGCTCAGCGCTCCCGCGGCGTCGGTGGCGGTCTCGACCTGCCAGCTGCGGCCGACGAAATAGCGCTTGACGACGGCGACGATCGCCGCGTCGTCGTCGAAGAGCAGGAGCCGCGGGGCGCTCAAGGGGCCGTGACGACGGGCACCTGGCCCGTCAGGAGGCCCGCTTTCACGATCTCCTCGCGCGGCATGGGCCGTGCGAAGAGGAAGCCCTGCACGAGGTCGATGCCGGCTGCCTCGACCGCCACCAGCTCGTGCGTGTCCTCGACGCCCTCGGCGACCGCCCGCGCCTCGAGCCGTCGCACCATGCGCGCGAGCGAGTCGAGGATCACCTGCCGGTAGGGGTCGTTCCAGGCTCCCGCGACGAGGTAGCGGTCGAGCTTGTAGATGTCGGGGCGCACGTCCAGGATCATCTTGTAGTTCGACTGCCCGAGCCCGACGTCGTCGAGCGCGATCGTGAGGCCCGCCTCGCGCAGCTCGGCGAGCGCCCGGCGGAAGGCCGGCACGTCGAGCGGGGGAGCGTGCTCCACGATCTCGACCACCAGCAGCCCGGGCGGGATTCCGGCCTCGGCGGCGCGATCGAGCAGGAAGCCGGGGAAGCCGAGGTCGCGGCCGAGGGTCGACGCGTGGACGTTCAGGTTGAGCCGGACGGCGACCGGCAGCAGCGTGGCCTCGGCGAGGGCCGCTGCGATGCACGCGCGGTCGATCGCGGACTCGGCGCGCTTCCTGCGGATGTACTCGAAGAGCACCCCCGGCCGCTCGGCGTTCGTGCCGCGCGGCCCGCGGATCAGGCACTCGAGGCCGTGGAGCGTGAGCTGGCCGGACCCGACCTCGAAGATCGGCTGGAAAACGACGGACAGCTTCCCCGGCTCGAGGAGCGTGTCGAGAAGCGTCGCGTCCGTTGGCACGCTATGCGCTTGTTGCACCGGACATGCCACGCGGAGCCGCGCCCTGGGGACCGGGCGGCGAGAGTAGAATGGCGTTGATTTCATGGGACTTCGCGCACCATGCTTCACACAGCTGCGCCGCGTGACGTCTCGCAACGAGACAGCGGGTTTCCCGTTCCTGGACGGGACACGGACAGTGTCATGATCGGCGAGCCGCTTCGCGTCCTGCTCGTGGAGGACGAGCCCGGCCATGCCGAGCTCGCTCGGCGGGCCTTCGAAGGCCAGGGGGGTGCGTTCGACGTCTCGATCGCCGAGACGGTCGAGGCGGCGCGCGAGGCCCTGCACGGGTCGATTCCCCCCGACCTCGTGATCGCCGACTGGCTGCTGCCGGACGGCGAGGGCCTCGACCTGCTGCGCAGCGAGCCCGTGCGCGCGATGCCGCCGATCGTGATCATGACCAGCCACGGCAGCGAGCGCGTCGCGGTCGAGGCGATCCGCGCCGGAGCGGTCGACTACATCGTCAAGAGCGAGACGGCGCTCGCCGACCTGCCGCACCTGGCCGAGCGTGCCGTGCGGCACCGGCGCATCGAGCAGGCGCTCGGCGACCTGGTGGCGGGCACGGCGGCGAGCGGGGGCGAAGCGCTCTTCAGCGAGCTCGTGCTGCGCCTCGCGCGCGCGCTGCGCGTGAAGTACGCGTCGGTCGCCGAGCTCGTGGCACCCGGCCGCGTGCGGACGCTCGCGCGCTCCGTCGACGGCCGCTTGATGCCGCCCGTCGAGTACGACCTGGCCGGGACGCCCTGCGCCGACGTGCTCGACGGCAACGTCTGCCACGTGCGCAGCGGAGCGGCCGAGCGCTATCCGCGCGACGAGGGGCTGGCCCGGATGAGCGCCGAGAGCTACGTCGGCGTCGCGCTGCGGGCGTCGAGCGGCGAGCTGCTCGGGCTGGTGAACGCGATCCACGACCGCCCGCTCGACGAGGTGGTGCGGCCGGAGGGCGTGCTGCAGGTGTTCGCGGCACGCGCCGCAGCCGAGATCGAGCGGCGCGGGCTCGAAGGCGACCTGCGCCGCGCCGCCTTCGAGTGGCGGGCGGCGTTCGACGGCCTGCCGCTCGGTGTCGTGGTGGTCGACGCGAACGCGCGCATCCAGCGCGTCAACCGCACCGCCGTCGAGCAGAGCGGCCGCGCGAGCTGGACCGAGCTGATCGACAAGCCGCTCTCCGCCCTGGGCCCCGGCGAGCCGTGGGCGACGCTCGGCGAGCTGGTGACGACGCTCGGTCCGGAGGATGCGCCCGCGACCAGGGAAGTGAACGACCCGCTCTCGCGCCGCACGTTCATGGTGAGCGCGCGCGTGCTCGCGCCCGAGGTCCAGGGCAGCGGCAGCGCCGTGCTCAACTTCCAGGACGTCACCGAGACGGTTCAGCTCAAGGAGCAGCTGCGGCAGAGCGAGACGATGGCCGAGATCGGCTCGATCGTGGCGGGCGTCGCGCACGAGGTGCGCAACCCGCTCTTCAGCATCTCGGCGACGCTCGACGCCTTCGAGTCGCGCTTCCGCAACATCGAGGGTCACGAGCGCTACCTGAGCGTGCTGCGCGGGGAGATCGTGCGGCTCACGGGGCTGATGAGCGACCTGCTCGACTTCGGGCGCCCGAGCCGCCCCGACTTCAGCGAGTGCAGCATCGAGGACGTGGTCGAGGCGGCCGTCTCGGCCTGCGGCACGCTCGCGCGCCGCAAGTCGGTGGAGATCCACTGGCCGCGGCGCGCCGGCGCGCCGCTCGTGCTGGTCGACCGCGCGCGCGTGTCGCAGGTGCTGCAGAACCTGATCGAGAACGCCGTGCACTTCTCGCCCCCGGGCGGGCGCGTGGATGTGGCGCTCAGCGAAGGCCACGACGGCCGCGAGCCGTTCGTGGAGTGCGCGGTGCGCGACTCCGGCCCGGGCTTCGACCCCGCGGACCTGCCGCGGCTGTTCGAGCCGTTCTTCACGCGGCGGCGCGGCGGCACCGGCCTCGGCTTGTCGATCGTCAAGCGCATCGTGTACGACCACGGCGGCGAGGTGAGCGCCGAGAACCACCCCGAGGGCGGAGCGGTCGTCAAGGTGCGGCTGCGGGCGGTGGGGCCGTGATCGCCCACGGCCTGAAGTGGGTGCGCGCGCGGTTCGCGCGGCTCGCGAAGAGCAGCGGCGTGTCGGCTGCCGCGGCGAGCGACCCCGGACTCGGCAGGCGGCTCGAGGCGCAGCGCCTGATCGCGTCGGTCGCGGAGGCCTATTTCACCTCGTCCCCGCTCGCGCTCTTCGTGTCGGACGCGCGCGGGCGCTACCTGGAGGTGAACGGCGCCGCCTGCGCGCTCACCGGCTTCACGCGCGAGCAGCTCGTCGGTCAGGAGATCGCCGACCTGCTGGCGGGCGGCGACGCGCGGCAGCTCGCCGAGCGCCTGCTCGGGCTGATCGCGCTCGGCAGCGGCAGCAACGAGATCCAGGTCAAGCGGCGGGACGGCCGGCTGCGCAACTGCCTGGTGCACGCCTCGACCGTCGGCACGGACCGCGTGCTCTGGCTGGTGCTGGACATCACCGACCGCAAGGAGGCCGAGCAGAAGCTGCGGGAGAGCGAGGAGCGCTTCCGCGGGCTGTCGGAGGCGGCCTTCGAGGCGATCCTGGTCCACGACGGCGGGCGCATCGTCGACGTCAATCACGCGCTGTGCGAGCTCGTCGGCTACTCCTGGCACGAGCTCGCGGGCCGCGACGGCTTCGAGCTGATCGTTCCCGAGTACCGCGAAGCCGTCTACCGCAACCTGCTCGGCGAGTACACGGGCGCCTACGAGATCGAGGTGCTGAAGCGCGACGGCAGCCGCGTGCCGGTCGAGATCCAGGCCCGCTCGTTCCCCTACCGCGGGCAGGTGCTGCGCGTCGTCGCGGTGCGCGACATCTCCGAGCGCAAGCGCGCCGAGCGGGTGCGCGAGTCGCTGATTCGCGAGCTCGAGGGCAAGAACGCCGAGCTCGAGCGCTTCGGCTACGCCGTCACCCACGACCTCAAGGCGCCCCTGGTCACGATCCGCGGCTTCGCCGAGTACCTGGAGCGGGACGCGCGCGAGGGCCGCAGCGACCGCCTGGCGCACGACGCGGCGCGCATCACGGAGGCCGTGGCGCGCCTGCAGGGCCTGCTCGACCGCCTGTTCGAGCTGTCGCGCGCCGGCCGGCCCGTGGGCCCTCCGGTCGCGGTGCCGGCGGCGGAGCTGGTGCAGGAGGCGCTGCGGCTGCTGCGCGAGCGCGCGACGGAAACGGCGACGCGGGTCGAGGTCGCTCCCGAGCTGCCCGTGGTGTTCGGCGATCGCGCCCGCCTGGTCCAGGTGTTCCAGAACCTGCTCGACAACGCGATGAAGTTCGGCGGCGGCAGGCCCGTGCGGGTCTGCATGCGGACCGCCGACGAAGGCCGCGTGGTGCTGGTGGTGCAGGACGCGGGCATCGGCATCGAGCCGCGCCACCGCGAGCGCGTGCTCGACATCTTCGAGCGGCTCGATCCGCGCGGCGAGGGTGCGGGCGTCGGCCTCGCGGTGGTGAAGCGGATCCTCGAGTCGCAGGGCGGCCGCGTGTGGCTCGAGTCGGAGGGGCCGGGAGCGGGAACCGCCGCGTGCGTCGAGCTGGCGCTCGAGCCGGTGGGCGCCCCGGCGACAGCTACGTCAGCGGCCCTGCGCCGGTAGCGATCAGGCCCGCGGGCAGCGGGGCGTCAAAGGTACTCCACCGCGTGCTCGGCACCGGCTGCGCGCTTCTCGGTGGCCAGGCACTCGGGGCAGATGCCGTGGGTGGCGTGCTCGGCGCGCGGCGGAGCGCTCGACTCTTCCCAGCCTCCCGCGCTCGTGCGCACGCGCTCGCACCAGGCGCACACGATCGGCAGCGTGACCGAGGCGCTCACGACTCCTTCCCCACGAGGCCGTCGACGATCGCCTCGAGCTGCGGCAGCGGCAGCGGCTTCTGCAGGAACGCGTCGGCGCCCAGGCGCCGGGCCTCGGCTTCGATCTCGGGCGTGGCGTTCCCGGTGAGCAGCACGACGCGCGTCTCGGGCCGCAGGTGGCGCGACCACTGGACGATGTCGAGGCCCTCGATGCCGTGCACGCCCGTGAGGCGCAGGTCCGCGATCACCACGGCGTAGGCGGTGCAGGACAGGAGCGCCTCCGCCTCTTCCTTCTCGGCGGCCGAGTCGACGGACCAGCCGATGCCGCGAAAGTACTCGGCGAGCGCAAAGCGGATAGCGGCCTCGTCGTCGACGATCAAGAGTTTTCCCAGGTGTGCGCCCACGCCGTCGATTCGCAGCACAGGCCGTGCCAGCAGGCCGACGGCCAGTGGTCGTCATCCAGCCTCAGGCGACGCAACAGGTTGCGGCCAGCGGCTTTCGAAGCGTCATCGCCGCTTCCATTACCGAGACACTCCTCCAGAATCGAGACGCGTCTAGGGTGTCCGAGGAACCGCCAGGCCGAAGCGCTTGATCTTCTGGTAGAGGGTGCTGCGGGGGATGCCGAGGCGCTGGGAGGCCTCGGTCACGCGACCGCCCAGCTCCGAGAGCACGCGCTCGATGTGGGAGCGCTCCAGCTCTTCGAGGGTCAGGTTGGCCCCGGGTGCGGCTGCGAAGCCCGGCATGGGTGCGCTCGGCGCGACAGGGCCGGCGGTGGTCTCGAAGCGCAGGTCGGAGGCCTCGAGGACGTCCCGGCCGCAGAGCAGCGCGGCGCGCTCGAGCACGTTGCGCAGCTCGCGCACGTTGCCGGGCCAGGAGTAGGCGGCGAGCGCGCGCTCGGCCTCGGGCGAGAGGCGCAGCCCGCGGCGGCCGAGGTCGTTCGACAGCCCGGCGAGCAGCTGGCGCGCGAGGATCGGGATGTCCTCGACCCGCTCGCGCAGCGCCGGCACCCGCAGCGGGATCGTGCTGATCCGGAAGTAGAGGTCGCTCCTGAACTTCTTCTCCTGCACCAGCTGGGGCAGGCTCTGGTGCGAGGCGGCGACGAGCTGCACGTCGACCTGGCGGTCGCGCACCTCGCCGAGCCGGCGGAAGCGTTTCTCCTCGAGCACCTTCAGCAGCTTGGGCTGCACCTGCGGGTCGAGGTCGCCGATCTCGTCGAGGAACACGACGCCGCGGTGGGCGACCTCGAGCAGCCCCTGCTTGCTGTTGACCGCGCCCGTGTAGGCGCCCTTCTCGTGGCCGAAGAGCTCCGTCTCCAGGAACTCGCGCGAGAGGCCGGCGCAGTTCATGTCGACGAACGGCTCGTCGCCGCGCGGGCCGTTGCGGTGCAGCCAGCGCGCCAGCACTCCCTTGCCGCTGCCCGTCTCGCCCTCGATCAGGATCGGGCTGCTCGACGCCTGCAGCCGTCGCGCGTCTTCGGCGAGCCGCCTTATCGCGGCCGACGTGCCCGTGAAGGGGTCGACCGCCTCGCGGGCCTGGCGTGCGCGACCGGCCGCCTGGCGGCGCTTCTCGCGCTGCGTCTCGAGCAGCCGGCGCAGCATCACGACGAGCGCCGGCAGCTCCACGGGCTTCGCCAGGAACTGGTCGGCGCCTTCCTTCACCGCGCGCACCGCCAGATCGATCGTCGCGTGGCCCGTCAGGACCACCACCGGCAGGGTCGAGTCGATCTCGCGGATCCGGGGCAGCAGCTCGAGCGCGGTGCCGTCCGGCAGCATGTGGTCGAGCACGAGCGCGTCGGGGTGATACTCGCGCACGAGCCGCTCCGCAGCGGCGGTCGAGTCGGCCTCCTCGACCTCGAAGCCCTCGCTCTCGAGGAAGTCGCGGACGCCGAATCGGATCCCGGGCTCGTCGTCGACGATCAGGACCTTGGGCATGACGCGAGTCCCTTCTCCAGGCGCGCATTGTCGCACGGGCACAGACGGGGGTGGTGGCGAGGACGCCTTCGGTGCACAATCGAAGCCTTGGGGGCGACCGAAATCACCGGTTTGTCGAGGAGGGAATGATGAGAAAGCTCGGCCTGTCTGTCTTGGCACTCAGTCTGGCGCTCGCGACGTCAGCGCTCGCTCAGTCCGATCCGTTGAGCGGCACCTGGAAGGGCGATTGGGGGCCGAGCGCGAGCGATCGCAATGCCGTGACCGTCGAGCTGAAGTGGGACGGCAAGGCGCTCACCGGCACGGTGAACCCCGGGCCGAACGCCGTGGCGCTGCAGAAGGCGACCTTCGACTCGAAGACCAACGCCGTGCACTTCGAGGCCGACGCCAAGGGCCGCAGCGGCAACACCATCCACTACGTGATCGACGGCAAGGTCGACGGCAAGGCCATGACCGGCTCGTGGACCCACGACGACCGCAAGGGCGACTTCAAGATCACCAAGGGCTAGACGCCGAGCGGGGCGGCCTTCGGCCGTCCCGCTCCCCTCGACGCGCCGGACCGACCGCGTCTCTACTCCGCCGTCAGGCGGATCTGCGCGCGCTCCTCCAATACGATCTCGGGCTTGCCCCGGTACAGGTGTACGACGCCCTGCACCTGGACGACCTTGCCCTCGTAGTCCCTCACGCCGGGGAACTGCGTCTGCTTGGCCTTGAAGATCGTCGCGGTGAAGACGTGGTTGGGTAGAGGCCGCCGAAGTTGATGTGGGTGGTCAGGTTCACGGTCAGGGCGATCTGCGTGATCTTGCCCTGGACGATGACCTCCTTGCCGACGTACTTCGCCGCCTGATCCGGAGTGATGACGGGCGGACCCTGGGTGGCGGGCGCAAGCACCGCGAGGGCGGAGAACACGATAGCGAGCATCGGCACCTCTTCGCGCGATTCTAGCCTCGGAATCGACCGTGGGCCGTTTTCGATTTGCCGACACTTTCTCGACCGGATTCTGTACACTACCGGCGCCGTTACATCAGGGAGGTGTCCCGTGGCGAACACGACTGAGTTCGTACCTCTCGACGCGCCGGCGATGCGGTCGGAGCTGCTGGACATTGCCGACGGCCTCGAGGAGCTGGGGCGTCGCGCGGCTGGTGCGATTGCCGAGCTCTCGCGCACCCGAGAGCACACGGAGCTGGCCGCTTCGTTCGCAAAGGGCGACGTCACCGACGACGGCGAGAAGGGCGCAATCGCCTGGGTGTGGGCCGGCGCGCTGGCCGAAGTCGCCGCCGACTGTGAGCGCCAGGCGAAATACCTTCGGGCCGATGCCGAGCGCCGCCCGTCCCCGGTTTCGCATAGCGGATAGGCCCTCGGGCGGCCAGCGTCGTCAGCGCACGACCCCTACTTTCGCAGCTCGCTGAAGACCGACTCGCGAGGAGCGCCGAGTGACCAGCCCTGTCCCCCAAGCCGTCGGCGCCGAGCGCTCGCTCGTCAACTGGACCACCCTGATCTATGCCTTGCATGCGTTCAGTCTCGTCACCGGGATCCTCGGGACAGCCACCGTGATCGGCGCCTTCCTCACGGGCTGGCCGTCGATCATCGCCGTCATCCTCAACTACGTGAAGCGCGGCGAAACGACCGGCACCTGGCTCGAGTCGCACTTCCGCTGGCAGATCCGCACGTTCTGGTACGGTGTCCTCTGGGTCGGCCTCTGCGGCGTTCTCGTGGTCCTCACGCTGGGCCTGGGTCTCCTCGTCGTCTGGCTGCCGCTCGCCCTCGTCACGGTCTGGTTCGTGTACCGCATCGTGCGCGGATGGATGCGGCTCGGCGCGCGACGACCGATGTACACGTAACTCCGGTGCCACCTGCGGCGTGTTGAAATAGGCGCCATGCAGCGACCGGCGAGAGGCCTCGCCTGGACCGTCTTGGCGATCCTCGGGGTCGCGGCCGGGGCGTGTCGCTCGCGCCCGGCCGATGTCGCCCCGAGCATCCAGCTCACGCGCATTCCCGAGGCGGCCGAAGGCGGCCCCGACCGCATGGTATCGATCGCCGGCCGCGTGAGCGGAGCGCGCCCGGGACAGCAGATCGTGCTGTTCGCCAGGAGCGGGGCCGTGGTGGGTGCAGCCGCTCGCCGACCAGCCGTTCACGGCCATCACGCCGGGACTCGACCTGGGAGAGCACCACGCACCTCGGCACCGAGTACGCGGCGCTCCTCGTCGAGCCCGGCTACCGGCCGCCCGTGAGGACCGACGAGCTGCCCGGCATCGACGAGCGCGTCGTGGCCGTCGCGCGCTCGAAGGGCACGCCGTCCGCGGAGCGCCGTGCCGTGAAGACGCTGCAGTTCGCGGGATACGAGTGGAAGGTTCGCGACACGCCGAGCGAGCGCGGGGGCTGGACGTACCGCTACGATCCGGCGCAACGCCTGGACGGACGGTGGTGGGGCCCTGCACCTGCGGATCGCCGCGAGGCGACGGGGAATGGACCTGCGCCGAGGTGATCCTGACCCGCAGCCTCGGCTACGGGACCTACTCCTTCGTCGTGCGGGACGTCTCGCAGCTCGCGCCCGCCGTCGTCTGGGCCTGTTCACCTGGGACGACACGGCGAGCGAGCACCGCTTCCGCGAGATGGACGTCGAGATCAGCCGCTGGGGCGACCCGGCGAACGCGAACGCGCAGTTCGTGGTCCAGCCGTACTTCGTGCCCGCGAACGTGAGCCGCTTCGAGGCGCCCGCCGGGGTGCTCACGCACACGCTGCGCTGGGAGCTCGGGCGCGCCTCGTTTCGGACTCGCGCGGGGCGCGGCCCGCGGCCGGCGCGCGGCCGGTCGCCGAGCACGTCTTCACCTCCGGCGTGCCGGTGCCGGGCAACGAGACCGTGCGGCTGAACCTCTACGTCTTCGGGCAGCCGCCGGCCTCGTTCCCGCGGCCGATGGAGGTCGTCGTCGAGGCGTTCGAGTTCCTGCCGTGAGCGCCGGCCGTGCTCGCGCGCGTGGGCCGCGCGCTGCTGCGGCCCTCGCGCTCGCGGCGCGGCCGCCTCGGCGCAGGCGATCGATCCGGCGCGGCCCGTCTCGCGCTCTACGAACGCGACGTCTGGGGCGCCGAGCGAGGGCTTCCCGGCGGCGGCGTCCACGCGATCGCGCAGGGCAAGGACGGCTACCTGTGGCTCGGGACCGACGCGGGCTCGTCCGCTTCGACGGGACGGAGTTCCGGCTGCTGCCGGGCGTGCGCGGCGCGCTCGGGCGCGGCGTCGAGCGTGCTCGGCGTCGAGGTGGACGACGAGGGCAGCGTCTGGCTGCGCCTCGACGCGCCCACGCTGCTGCGCTACCGTGACGGCCGGTTCGAGGACGTGCCCTTCGGCGCCCACGCGCCGCGAGGTGGCGATCACCGCGATGACGCGCGGGCCGCGACGGCGAGCTCCTGATCTACGCGCAGGTGAGCGGGCTCCTGGCGCGAGCGCGGCTCGGCGCTTCGAGCGGCTGCGGCGCTCGACGTGATCCCGTCCTCGATCGTGCTCGTCGATGGCCGCAGACGCCCGACGGCGACGTCTGGCTGGGGACGCGGGACGCGGCCTCTATCGGATGCACGGCGGCCGGTGGAGCGCGTGGGCCCGGGGCTGCCCGACCGCAAGGTGAACTGCCTGCTGCCGCTCGACGGCGGCGAGCTGTGGGTCGGCACGGACCGTGGCGTCGTGCGCTGGAACGGGAGCGCGCTCACGCCGGACGGTGTGCCGCAGGCGCTCCGCGGCGTGCAGGCGCTCGCGCTGCTGCGCGACCGCGACGCGAACGTGTGGGTCGGGCACGAGCGCGCGGTCCTGCTGCGCGACCAGCGCCGAGGCGTCGACGGCGCTGCCCGAGCGCCCCGCCGAGCCCGCGCGGCGCGGTGACGGCGCTCTTCGAGGACCGCGAAGGCAGACCTCTGGATCGGCGGGGCCGCGGCATCGAGCGCCTGCGCGACACGCCTTTCACGACCTACTCGCGGGGCCAGGGTCTGCCCTCCGGACGGCAGCGGGCCGATCCACGTCGACGCCGACGGCCGGGTCTGGTTCGCGCCCGCCGAGGGCGGGCTCTACGGCCTCGAGGGCGAGGCGGCGTCGACCGGTCGGCGTGGCCGATCTGCGCGGCGATCGCGTCTACTCGATCGCGGCGGCGCGCGGCGACGGGCTCTGGCTCGGCCGCCAGCGGGCGGGCTCACGCGCGCTGCGCTCGGCGACGGCGCGAGCTCCGGAGGCCGGACGCTACACGGAAGCCGACGGGCTCGCGCAGGACAGCGTCTACGCCGTCGCACGAGGCCCGCGACGGCAGCGTGTGGGCGGGCACGCTCAGCGGGGCCTGAGCCGCCTCCGGGACGGCCGCTTCACGACGCTTCACGACCGCGGACGGACTGGCCTCCAACACCGTGAGCGCGCTCGCTCGAGACCCGCGACGGCACGCTGTGGGCGGGACTCCCGCCGGCCTCTGCCGCCTGGTCGGGCGGCCGCCTGGACAGACGCGCGGAGCCGCGGACGGGCTGCCGTCCGACGAGCGTGACGGCGCTCTTCGAGGACTCGCGGGCGTGCTGTGGGTCGGCACGGCCGAGGGCTCGCGTTCCTGTCGCGCGGGACGCGTCGCGGCGCCCCGCGCGCCGCCCGCGCCGCTGCGCGAGCCGGTGCTCGGGATCGCCGAGAGCGAGGGCGGCTGGCTCTGGATCCTGCGACCGCGCAGCGCGTGATGCGCGTGCGGCGCGACGCCGCTGCTGCGCGACGCCGTCGGCGGAGGCCGACGTCGTGACCTACGGCATCGCCGACGGGCTGCTCGGCGCTCGAGGGCGTGAAGCGGCACCGCTCGGTCGTGGCCGACCCGCGCGGGCGGATCTGGTTCTCGACGAACCGCGGGCTGTCGGTCGTGATCCGCGGCGGGCGATCGTCGCCGCGGCGCCGCGCCGCTCGTCCACGCTCGCGCTGCGCTCTACGCCGGACGGCCGCCCGCTCGAGCTCGGCGGGCCGCGTGCGGGTCCCGCCGGGCCAGCAGCGCGTGAGCTTCGCCTACACGCGGCGTGAGCCTCCCGGCGCCGGAGCGCGTGCGCTTCCGCTATCGCCTCGACGGCTTCGACTCGCGCTGGAGCGAGCCGGTCGCGCCGCGGGAGGCCGTCTACGCCAACCTCGCGCCCGGGCCCGTACGCGTTCCGCGTCGGCGGCGTCGGGCGGCGACGGGCTGTGGAACGGCCCGGAAGCGGTCGCTCGCGTTCAGCGATCGCGCCGGCCGCTCTGGCAGACGTGCGTGGTTCCAGGCTCGCCGCGCGTCCTGGCCGTGGCGCCCGTCGGCGCTGGCTCGCTCTACGCCTGGCGCCTCGGCCAGGTGACGCGGCGGCTCAACGCGCTCTTCGAAGAGCGCCTCGCGGAGCGGACCCGCATCGCGCGCGAGCTGCACGACACCCTGCTGCAGGGCTTCGTGAGCGCGTCGATGCAGCTGCACGTGGCCGTCGGGCAGGTGCCCGAGGGCTCGCCGGCCCGCCCGCTGCTCGGGCGCGTGCAGCAGCTGATCGCGCAGGTGATCGAGGAGGGCGCAACACGGTGCGCGGGCTGCGCTCCGGCGAGCGCGACACGCTTCGACCTGGCGCAGGCCTTCTCGCGAGTGCGCGAGGAGATGGCCGGACGGCGCGTCCGCCGAGCTGCGCGTGATCGTCGAGGGCACGCCGCGCGCGCTCCACCCCTCGGTCCGCGACGAGCGTCTACCGGATCGGCCGCGAGGCGCTCGTGAACGCGTTCCGGCACGCGCGAGCGCGCCAGCGGTCGAAGTCGAGCTGGAGTACGCGCCGAGCGCGACGTGCGCCTGCTGGTTCGGGACGACGGCATCGGGATCGACCCGCTGGTACCTGCGCGCGGGGCGCGAGGGGCACTTCGGCCTCTCGGGCATGCGCGAGCGGGCGGAGCGCGATCGGTGGACGGCTGCGGCTGTGGAGCGCGCCCGACGCGGGCACCGAGGTCGAGCTGCTGGTCCCGAACGCGCTGGCGTTCGCGTCGCCCGCGGCGCGGCCGGGCTGGCTCGTGCGGCTGAAGCGCCTCGTCGCCGCCGGCAGGACGAGGCACGGAGCCGGGCGCTGCGACGGCCCCGAAGGGCGACGGCAGATGACCGAGCCGCGCGCATTCGCGTCCTGAGCGTCGACGACCATCCGCTGCTGCGCGAGGGGATCGGCGCGCTGGTCAACGCGCAGCCGGACATGGAGCTCGTGGCCCAGGCCGCGACGGGTCGGCGCGGCCGTCCGAGCAGTATCGCGCGCAGCGGCCCGACGTCACGCTCATGGACCTGCGCCTGCCCGACATGAGCGGCGTCGACGCGCTCGCCGCGATCCGCGACGAGTTCCCCGAGGCGCGCATCGTGATGCTGACGACCTTCGAGGGCGACGTCGAGATCCAGCGCGCGCTCGCAGGCCGGCGCGCGCGGCTACCTGCTGAAGAGCATGCCGCCCGCGGAGCTGATCGAGGCGATCCGCCAGGTCCACGCCGGCCGCAAGCGGATCCCGCCCGACGTGGCGGCGCAGCTCGCCGAGCACGCTGGGCGACGAGACGCTGACTCCGCGCGAGGTCGAGGTGCTGCGCCACATCGCGGAGGGCAACCGCAACAAGGACATCGCCGAGCGGCTGTTCATCTCCGAGGAGACGGTCAAGGTCCACGTGAAGCACGTGATGGACAAGCTCGGCGCGAGCGACCGCACCGAGGCCGTCGCGATCGCGATCCGCCGCGGCATCATCCAGCTCTAGCTCCCCCGAAAGGGTTAGGCGCTTTCTCCCCGCGCCGGGGATTCGCGCGGCGCTCGCGGCGCTACCCTGTTCCTGTCTACGCGGCAGCGGATCGCCGCGGGCGGGGAGGTGCGCGCTGCAACGGCTGTTCTCGAGCTTCCCGGCCGGTGGCGGTGGGAGTGGCACTGCTGCTGCTCCGCGTCACCGTCGGCGGGGCCCTGCTCGGGCAGGGCGCGCTCGCGAGCCGCGGGGGAGCGCTCGCGTCCTGGTCCGTCGCGCTCGGTGTGGTCGCGATCCTCAGCGGCGGCGCGCTCGTCGCGGGGGCGCTCACGCCGGTGACGAGCGTCGTGGCCTCGGCGCTCTGCGTGGGCCTGGCGCTCGCTCCGCCCGGGGCCGGAGGCCCGGGCGGCCCGGAGGGCGTCGTGGCGTTCGGCCTGCTGTTCGTGATCGGAGTGGCCGTGGCTCTCATGGGTCCCGGCGCCTTCTCGGTCGACTGCCGCCTTTTCGGCCGCCGCGAGATCGTCGTGCCACGGACACGGCCGGTCGTTGCGCCCGGCAACCCGGCGGGCCGCGAGCATCGGGGGGATGCCTGAGCCGCCCCTCCCACGATCGGAGTACGCAGTGGATGCGTCTCGCGTGGTACCGCGAAACGCTCACATGTGGTGATGCGACCGAGCGGGCTTCTCCTTATCGTGAGTGCATCGCTTTTGTTGGGAAGTGATCGAGGAGGTCGCCATGAATCGACGCGTGTTGTCTTTGGTTGCAGTGCTGATGGGCTTCGTGGGTGCGCTCGGGGCAGGTGAGCGGCAGCCGGGAGCCGTCACGAACATCGTCCTGGTCCACGGCGGGTTCGTGGACGGCTCCGGCTGGGAAGGCGTCTACCGCGCTCTCAAGAAGGACGGCTACAAGGTCGCGATCGTCCAGAACCCGACGATCTCGCTGGCCGACGACGTGGCCGTGACTCGCCGCGTCATCGCGGCGCAGGACGGGCCGGTACTCCTGGTGGGGCACTCGTACGGCGGAGCGGTGATCACCGAGGCCGGGAACGACCCGAAGGTCGCGGGGCTCGTGTACATCGCTGCCTTCGCGCCCGACGCGGGCGAGTCGGTGTCCTCGCTCATCAAGGACCCGCCGCCTGGCGCGCCGGTGCCGCCGATCGTAGGGCCGCTTGACGGCTTCCTCGCGCTCGACAAGGCGAAGTTCGCGGCGTCGTTCGCTGCGGATGTGGCCGCCGACGAGGCCGCCTTCATGGCCGACTCCCAGGTGCCCTGGGGCGTCGCGGCGCTCGCCGGCGCGATCAGCCAGCCGGCCTGGAAGTCCAAGCCGAGCTTCTACCTGGTCGCGACCGACGACCGGATGATCCCTCCCGACGCGCAGCGGGCGATGTCGAAGCGGGCGGGAGCGACGGTGGTCGAGGTCAAGGGCAGCCACTCCGTCTACGTGTCGCAGCCGCAGGCGGTGGCTTCGCTGATCGAGCGGGCCGCGAGCGGCGTGAAGCTCGCCGAGGCGTCGCGCTGAACGGCGTCGAGAGAGGGAGACGACCATGACACAGCTGATGACGGACACGGCGCTCGCAGACACGATCAGGACCAAGGACGGCACGCGGATCTACTTCAAGGACTGGGGCAGCGGGCCGCCCGTGGTCTTCAGCCACGGCTGGCCGCTCACCGCCGACGCATGGGAAGCGCAGATGTTCTTCCTGGCCTCGAACGGCTACCGCTGCATCGCGCACGACCGCCGCGGCCACGGCCGCTCGAGCCAGCCGTGGAACGGGAACGAGATGGACACGTACGCCGACGACCTGGCGGAGCTCTTCGAGGCGCTCGACCTCGAGGGCGCGGCGATGATCGGCCACTCGACGGGCGGCGGCGAGGTCGCTCGCTTCATCGGGCGCCACGGCACCCGGCGCGTGTCGAAGGCGGTGCTGATGGGTGCGGTGCCGCCGATCATGCTCAAGACCGCGGCGAACCCCGGCGGCCTGCCGATGGAGGTCTTCGACGGCTTCCGCAAGGCCTACCTGGCCGATCGCTCGCAGTTCTTCCTCGAGGTCGCGTCCGGCCCGTTCTTCAACTTCAACCGGCCCGGCGCGAAGCCCTCGCAGGGGCTCATCAACTCCTGGTGGCGGCAGGGGATGATGTCGGGCCACAAGAACGCCTACGACTGCATCAAGGCGTTCTCGGAGACGGACTTCACCGAGGACCTCAAGAAGTTCGACGTGCCGACGCTGATCGTCCACGGCGACGACGACCAGATCGTGCCGATCGGCGCCTCGGCGCTGCTCTCCGCGAAGCTCGTGAAGAACGCGGAGCTCAAGATCTACCAAGGGCGGCTCGCACAGCCTGGGCGACACCTCGAAGGACCAGCTCAACGCCGACCTGCTCGCGTTCCTGAAGGCGTAGGGGCCATGCGACTGGACGAGTCACACGATGATCTGCTTCGAGTCGTCGCGGCGTCGCTGTCTTCGCTCTCGTGCTCGGCCTCGCCGGCGCGGCGCTCGCGGCGCCGTCCGGCTTCCAGGAGCGCTTCGCCGACGTCAACGGCACGCGCATCCACTACCTGGTCGGCGGACAGGGCAGTCCGGTGGTGCTGCTTCACGGCTACGCCCAGACCGGCCACATGTGGGGTCCGCTGCTGCCGCAGCTCGCCGCCCGCCACACGGTCATCGTGCCCGACCTGCGCGGCGCCGGCGGCTCGGCGAAGCCCGAGTCCGGCTACGACAAGAAGAACATGGCCGTCGACATCCACGAGCTCACGTCCTCGCTCGGCCTGGGCCGGGTCGAGATCGTCGGCCACGACATCGGCCTGATGGTCGCGTACGCCTACGCGGCGCAGTTCCCGCAGTCGACCGAGCGCCTCGTCCTGATGGACGCGTTCCTGCCCGGGATCGGCCCCTGGAAGGACGTGTGGCTGATGCGTGACCTGTGGCACTTCCACTTCTACGGCAAGACGCCGCTCGCGCTCGTCGACGGGCGCGAGCGCACCTACTTCGAGCACTTCTGGAACGACTTCGCGGCCGACGCGCAGCACTCCGTCTCCGAGGCCGACCGCCAGTTCTACGCCGCGGCCTACGCGCAGCCCGGCGGGATGCGCGCCGGCTTCGAGTACTTCCGCAACTTCGAGAAGGACGCGCAGGACTTCGCGGCGCTCGCGGCGACGCCGCTCGCGATGCCGGTGCTCGTGCTCACGGGCGAGAAGGCCTCCGGCGAGTTCCTGATCGACCAGGCGCGTCGCGTCGCCACGAACGTGAAGGGCGTAGTCGTCAAGGGATCGGGGCACTGGCTGATGGACGAGGCGCCGGACCAGGTGATTCCGGAGCTCGTCGCGTTTCTGGACGCGTCTTCGGGTGGGGGCGCGGCCGAGCATCGCCTCGCCCCGAAGGAGATCGCGTCGCTTTCGCCGATCTCTGCCGGCACGGGCACCTCTGGCCTCGTCGGGGATCAAGACGCGCGTCCTCAAGGGGGATCCGACCAAAGCCGGGCTCTACTGCATCCAGCTCGAGGTGCCGGCGAACACGACGATCCAGGCCCACGACCACCCGGACGATCGTGTCGCCACCGTGGTCTCGGGCACGTGGTACTTCGGCTATGGGACGGCGTTCGATGCCCAGCGGCTGAAGGCCCTCCCGCCGGGAAGCTCCTACACCGAGCCTCCGGGCGAGGCCCACTTCGCGCGCACCGGCAACGCGCCGGTCGTCCTGCAGATCTTCGGCCTCGGGCCGAGCGGCACCCACTACATCGAGCCGGCCGCCTCGGGTTCGCCGTCGCGCTGAGAGGTCGCGCCTGCGCGGGGCTACTTCAGAGGCGAGTAGTCCGTCCCCGCGAGGAAGACGCTCTCGATCTTGGCGGGCAGGGCACCGCCAGCCTCGGACTCGGCCTTGACCTTGACCCACTCCGGATCCTCGCGGAAGGCCTTCCAGTTGGCCTGTGCGGCCTCGCGGCTCGGGTGGGCGAGCAGGTAGATGAGCTTCTCGCCGGCGCCGGCTTCCTTGTCGATGGGCTCCCAGAAGCCGACGACTTCCATCCCGTGCTTCTTGAAGAGCGCGATCGTGTGGTCCCGGAAGCGCGCGTTGAGCGCGTCGAGCTTTCCGGGGTTCGCCGTGTACGTCCGCAGCTCGAAGACGCGGTCGGCGGCCGAGGCTTCCGGCGCCGTCGCCGCGGCTGATCGCGGTCGCGGCGAGAAGCGTCAGCAGGTAGAGCGGGGCTTTCAGTTTCATGGCTCCAGGAGGATACCCTACAGGCAGGAAGCCCGCCCTGCTTGGCCTCGAGATCGGAGACTCGGAGCATGGACACTAGTTGATCACACGCGCGCGGCGCCCGCGCCCGTGACGACGAGCCTCGAGCGGCTGTTCCCGACGCTGAGCGCGCCGCACGTGGAGAGGATCGCCGCCCACGGCAAGCGGCATTCCGTGCAGCCGGGCGACATCCTTCTGGACGCGAGCGCCGCGCTCTCCAGGATGTTCGTCGTCGTCACCGGGCGCATCGAGATCGTGCGGATGGCGGAAGGAGGGGAATCGCTCGTGGCCGAGCTCGGGCCCGGGCAGTTCACGGGCGAGATCAGCCTGCTCTCCGGCCGCCGCACCTTCGTTCGCATTCGGGCCAAGGCCGCGGGCGAGGTCCTGGAGATCGACCGCGAGCACAGCCTCGGCCTGCTGCAGACGGACGCCGAGCTGGGCCCGATCCTGATGCGGGCCTTCATCCTGCGCCGCGTGGAGCTGATCGCCCGCGGCCTGGGCGACGTGGTGCTCCTGGGCTCCGACCACTGCGCGGCGACCCTGCGCATCCGCGAGTTCCTCTCGCGCAACGGCCACCCCTTCACCTACGTGGACCTCGACCACGAGCCCGCGCTCCAGGAGACGCTGGATCGCTTCCACGTCACCCTGGCCGACGTGCCCGTGCTCATCTGCCGAGGCGACGCTTTCCTTCGAAACCCGACCAACCAGGAGATCGCCGAGTGCCTCGGCTTCAACCAGGGGATCGACACCGACAAGGTCCGGGATCTCGTCGTGGTGGGCGCGGGGCCGTCCGGGCTCGCGGCCGCAGTCTACGGAGCGTCCGAAGGCCTGGACGTGCTGGTGCTGGAGTCGACGGCGCCCGGCGGCCAGGCGGCCGCGAGCTCGAAGATCGAGAACTACCTGGGCTTCCCGACGGGGATCAGCGGGCAGGAGCTGGCGGCCCGAGCCTACAACCAGGCCCAGAAGTTCGGTGCGCAGGTGATGATCGCGAAAGGCGCGACCGAGCTGTCCTGCCAGCGGCGGCCCTTCGCCGTCGAGCTGGAGAGCGGCCAGCGGCTGCCCGCTCGCGCCGTGATCATCGCCACGGGCGCCGCCTACCGCAAGCTTCCGCTCCACAACCTGGCGCAGTTCGAGGGCGCAGGCGTCTACTACTTCGCGACATACATGGAGTCGGCACTCTGCCGCAACGAGGAGGTCATCGTCGTGGGTGGAGGCAACGGGGCGGGCCAGGCCGCGGTCTTTCTCGCCGAGAGCGCTGCGCGCGTGCACGTGCTCGTGCGCGGCTCCGGGCTCGCCGAGAGCATGTCGCGCTACCTGATCCGCCGCATCGAGGACCACCCGCGCATCGCGCTGCACACCGGCGCCGAGATCACGGCGCTCGAAGGCGACGGCCATCTCGCGCACGTGCGATTCAAGGACGCGCGCGGGCGCGGAGGAGGGGCATCCCGTCCGCCACGTCTTCTTGATGACGGGGGCAGAGCCCAACTCGCAATGGCTCAAGGGCTGCGTCGCGCTCGACGCCAAGGGCTTCATCAAGACAGGACCGGACCTGACGCGAGACGACCTGGCGGGGGCCGGCTGGCCGCTCGCTCGTCCGCCCCACCTGCTCGAGACCAGCCTGCCCGGCGTGTTCGCGGTGGGGGACGTCCGCGCCAACAGCATGAAGCGCGTCGCGTCGGCGGTGGGGGAGGGATCGAGCGCGGTCGCCCTCGTCCACCAGGTCCTGCGAAGCTAGGAGGCGGGAGTGAATGAGGGAGCCTGTGAGCACATCGAAGCCATCGAGACGGTCAAGCACCCGAAGCGGCGCGAGTGCGAAGACTGCGTCAAGGCCGGGGGGCAGTGGGTGCACCTCCGGACCTGCCAGGAGTGCGGGGGCACGCGCTGCTGCGACGACTCGCCGAGCCGCCACGCGACCCGGCACGCGAAGGCCTCGAAGCATCCCGTGATCGCGTCCGGCGAGCCCGGGGAGCGCTGGCTGTACTGCTACCCCGACGACGCCATCGTCGAGTACTAGTCATGCGGCCTTCGCCGCCGCGCCGTGGCCGGCGGCTCGGGCCAGGTCTTCGAACATCGCCTGGTTGGCGGCGTACAACCGCGGGGCCAGGTACAGTCGGCCCAGCCACGGGAGCAGACCGACCTGGGTTTCATCGCTGACGACGACGGTGCTCAGGCCGTCGGCCGTGGGGCGGAGCGTGAACCTACGCTCGGCGTGAACCCCCCGGGCGTCCGCGACGATCGTGAGTGAGTTCGGTCGATCGGCTGCCACCACGCTGCTGCGGAGCTCGACGGGGTGCGCCTTCCACCGGAAGGACATCGCTCGGGCGGGGCCCTTCGCGAAAGCACGCAGCCCGGCTTCGATGACAGGCTCGGGTTCGGCGAGCCGGCTGTAGATCGCCGTGTGGCCGACGTCCGCGCCGAGCGCGTCGACGAAACCGGTGCGGGTGGGGCCCGGACAGAGGGCGGTGACCGCGACGCCGGCAGCACGGGCCTCCGCCCACAGGGCCTGGCTGAAAGACAGCACGAACGCCTTGCTCGCGCCGTACACCGCCTGGTAGGGCGCAGGCTGGAGCGCGATCGCCGACGCGACGTTGAGAATCCCGCCGCTGCCTCGGGCAAGCATCCCGGGCAGGAACGCGCGAGCCAGGGTGATCACGGCCATGACGTCGACGGCCACCTCGTCGGCCTCGCGGTCCGGGTCGGCTTCCGCAAAAGGGCCGTAGCTGCCAAAGCCGGCGTTGTTGACCAGCACTTCGATCGGGCGATCGCCGACGTGCCGCATCACCCGGACGAGGCGTTTTGCGGTCATACGAGTGACGGAGGTGCGGACTACCCGAATCGGGTTAGTCCGGGATGCAGGCAGCCTCTCCACGCGCGAAGTGGCGCCCGGCTTGGGAGTGGCATGGGGGATGCAAAAGGCTGGTCTGGTCGGTGGCGTTGGCAGTTCTTGAGACACGCCACTGCTGCGGGGTAGGGGCTACTCCCTACCCGGGCGGGGGGAGCAGGCACCGTGCTGGACTCGAGCCGGTCAGGTTGGGAGTACGAAAGCGAGGACGTTCCGCCTCCCCCTCAGGAACCCGAGGGCCGAGAAGCAGCGGCCGGCTCTGAACGAGCCGTCCGTGCCTCCGCGACCCCCGGGAGGAACGGCGACAGCTAGTCGTTACGCTTGCGGCCGCGAAGCAGGCCGAGCAGGCCGCCGCCGAGCAGGACCAACGTTCCGGGCTCGGGGACAGCCTCGCCGCCGACACCCGACGAATTGACGAAGTCGGTGCTGAAGGCCGTGTAGCAGGTCTGGCCCTCGCCGCACGGGATGGGTGAGAACCCTAGAGTGAATCCCGTGAAGTCGAAGGGGGTGTTGGGGGGGATACCCACGCTCGCGAGCAGCCCCGCATCCTTGGTATCAGTCCCGGTGCCGAAGAAAGCCGCGATTCCCCCCGCATTGGTGAACGAGAAGGAATCGATGGTGCCGGAGAGGAGGGTCGTTGCCCCAACTCCGAGACCCGGCACGCTGCCGACGATCGAGAACGTTCCCGCGGCGGTGTCGAAGGACAATGACGCGCAACTTCCACCTGCGCCCGACGCACAGGCGAGAGCGCCGTCGACGTCGTAGCCACCGTCGGCCGAAGTTCCGCTCACGAACAGGTGGTCGATGAAAATATCGATGCCCTGAGCGTCACCCCCACCGAGATCGACGATGGTTCCGCCGCCGCCTGCCGTACCGGTCGAGAAGTCCAGGATCGCCGCGGAGGCGAGCGGAGCCACAAGGAGGCCAATAAGGCCGATGCACAAACTTACAAAGGTCAACTTCTTCATCTATAGCTCCCGGCTCGAGGTGAGTGAAATCACGAGCACGATACCTTCCTAGGGCAATGTACGTGCCATGCGACAGAAGTCGTCGCAAGTGCCTCAAGGTCAGTGACTAGGATGTCTTCCTCGTCGCAGGCCTCGCACCGAAAAACTGTGAGGTTTCCCGACAACCTTGTACTTTTGGGGAAAGCCTGGGAACGCTTTCCGTAACGCCGGGTTTCTATCGCTGACCGCCAACGACACGCCGTGTTCGCGGCAGCGTGACTTCGGGCCTGCCGGTCTTGGTCGCGCGGGACGATCGGTGTACCGTCTCCCTCCGAGGAGACGCACCATGAAGCGCACCGGCATGGCAGTGGCGCTCGCCGCGCTCGGGCTGGGAGCGTCGCCGGCTGTTCCGTTGCCCGAGCTTCCTGCGGGCTCCCTCTACCGCGAGCCGCTGCAGTGGACCAGCGACTCCGGCGCCGCGGTGGCGCTGGCGGACTTCCGGGGTGAGACCGTAGCCCTGAGCATGTTCTACTCCGAGTGCTCTTCCGTCTGCCTCTGCACCCTCGGAAAGCTGCGCGAGATCGAGAAGGCCTTCGCGCAGCGCGGCCTGAGGCTCCAGATCGTGCTCGTCAGCTACGACTCCCTGCACGATACGAAGCAGCGGCTGGCGCGCTTCCGACACCGGGAGGCACTCCCGGTCGACCGGTGGCACCTGCTCTCGGGATCGCCCAGGGACGTGAGCCGCCTCGCCCAGCGAATCGGCCTGGGGTCGTACGTCGACGCCGGCGAGCACATCGTCCACGCCTATCGGATCGTGGTGCTCGACGAGGAGGGGCTGGTGAGCAAGACGCTCGACGCGAGGCACAACAAGGTCGCTTCGTTGTTCGATCGGTAGAGGACCGGCTCGACGCTGCGGAGAGCTTGCTAGCCTTCCTCGCGGCGGCGCGGGCGAAACACGGAGACGCTCGCGCGCGGTCGGCTGGCGTCGCGCGGAGCGAGAGCGGCCGCGATCGCGTCGAGGAGCGTCGCCTGGCGCACCGGCTTCATCAGGCACGCGGCGAAGGCGTTGACGAACGCGGGCTCGTCCGACTGCGGGGGGATCGAGGTCAGGAGGACCAGCGGGATGTCGCACAGGCGCGGATCGGCGCGTATCTCGCGCGCGAGCGCGGCGCCGTCCATCTCGGGCATCTGGAAGTCGACCAGGGCCAGCTCGATCGCCTCCGGGGAGCCGGCGCGCTCGCGGAGCGCGTCGAGCGCAGCCCACGCGTCCGTCGCCTCGACGACCCGGCACTTCCACGAGCCGAGCATCTCGCGCAGCACCAGACGGTTGGTCGGATTGTCGTCGACGACCAGCACTCGGCGTCCCGCGAGCGCCGCCGGATCGGCTGCGACCGGCGTGGCCTCTTCGGCCACCTGGGGCAGGTCGGCCGTGAACGTGAAGGTCGCGCCGCCCGCCGCGTCGTTGCGGGCCTCGAGCCTGCCGCCCATCAAGCCGACGATCTGGCGCGCAATCGCGAGGCCGAGCCCGACGCCCCCGTGGCGGCGGGTGCTCGACGCGTCCACCTGGTGGAACGGCTCGAAGATGCGCGCGAGGTGCTCGGCCGGGATCCCGGAGCCGCTGTCCGAGACGGAGAACCGAACGACGGAGGCCGTGTCCGAAGGCTCGGCCCGCAGCACGACCCCTCCCGTGTCGGTGAACTTCACCGCATTGCTGCCGAGGTTCAGCAGGACCTGCCGCAGCCGTTGCGGATCGCCGACGACGCGGTGCGGCAGCCGCTCGTCGACCAGCACCGACACTTCGAGCCCCTTCTCCCCCGCGGTCGGAATCAGCAGGTCGGTGGAATCGAACAGGCACTTGCGAAGGTCGAACGCCACCCGCGACAGCTCGACGCGGCCAGCCTCCATGCGGGAGTAGTCGAGCACGTCTCCGAGCAGCGCGAGCAGCGACTCGCCGGAGCGTCGCGCCACCTCGACGTACGCGCGCTGCTTGTCGTCGAGCGCCGTGTCCGCGAGCAGGTCGGTCATGCCGATCAGTCCGTTCAAGGGGGTGCGAAGCTCGTGGCTCACGACGGCGAGGAAGCGCGCCTTCGCCGCGGCGGCCTCCTCCGCCTCGCTGCGTGCCCGCCACAGCTGCTCCTCCGCCTCCTTCTGCCGCGTGATGTCGGTCGCGACGCAAACGAGGCCGCCTTCCGGCATGACGCCTCCGGAAACGATCACCGGAACGAGGACGCCGTTCGCCCCGCGCAGGGTGAGCTCGGCCATCGCCGCGCCCTCGCGACGGGTGGGCACGCGCACGCCCTCGTCGAAGGCCTGCTCGCCCTCCGCGAACAGCGTGCCCGCCGGTCGGCCGACCACCGCGTCGGCAGTGAGGCCGGCGCGTCGCAGCAGCGCAGGGTTCGTTCGCTCGATGCGTCCCGTCGAATCCACGACGAACAGGCCGTCGTTCATGTCGGCGATCAGCGAGTCGACGTAGCGCTTGTCCACCAGCTCGGCCTTCTGCCGGGCCAGCTCACGGACCATCTGGTCGAAGCTGCGCGCGAGCGAGCCGATCTCGTCGTTGGACTTCGCGTCGAGCCGGACGGACAGGTCGCCTCCGGCCACTCGCCGCGCGGCGACTTCGAGCTCCCGCGCCGCGGACGTCAGCCGGCCGGAGAGCAGCAGTGACAGCAGCACCGCCGCGAGCGCGACGCTGCCTCCCAGCGCCAGGACGGCGCCGCGGAGGCGGTCCACCGGGGCGAACGCGAGCGCGGCGTTCTCGAGCACCACGATGGACCAGCCCGTGATGCCGGTCGAGTGGGCATAGCCGGCCAGGTGCTTGACGCCGCCGATCGGCTCCACCAGGAAGCCCTGACGACCCTCGGCAGCGAGCGCGGCCGCCTGCGACCCCGCAGCCGCCAGGCTTTCGCCGACGCCCGCCGGAAAGGGCGCCGGGGGCGCCGAGACCACGACGCCGTCGCGCCGCATCAGCACGAGGTGGGGCGCGTGCGTCATGCTCTGGTTCTCGGCCTGCACGCGGGAGAACACGCCGCTCACGTCCCAGGCGACCTCCAGCGTGCCGAGCGTCTGGCTTTCGTCGAAGTGGGCGTGGATCGGGAACGAGCACACGAGGACGCCGACGCCGGCTGCGGGATCGTCGCGACAGGCCTCGCGCGGTGAGCTGGTGAGAGCGGGCGTGTGCAGCAGGCTCCCGAGCCACTCGTGCTGGGTTGCTGCGATCGCGCGTCCGCTCGCGTCGGCCACCACCGCGCGCTTCAGGTGCCGCTCCTCGCGGGCGCGCGCCACGAGGAACGACGAGATCCGTCCGTCCATGTCGCCCTGCAGCACGTCCTGCATCCGGTCGAGCGTCGCCCAGGACTCGGCATCCCGGTAGAGCGACAGCAGCTCGTGGTCCAGCGCGGACAGGCTGCGGGCGGCGCCGAGCTCGAACAGGCGCCCGAGGCTCGTCTCGAGCGATTCGCGCCCGTTCGAATACGCGAACGCCCCGAGCAGGGCGACCGCCCCTACCGGCAGCGCGAGCAGCGGAACCAGGATCTTGGTGCGCAGCTGCACGGGTTCAACTCTAGCGCGGCGTGGCGAGGAGGTAGCCGGCCTCGCCGGGCCGCAGGCCGTCGATGCGAAGCACCTTGAGCGTCGCGTCCACGGCGGAGCTGTCGACTACGGCGAGCGCGTTCGGGGCATGCGACACGACGCGTCGAGCCGCGGCGGCAGACGCGGCGGTGCCGGGGAACGCCGGAATCTCGCCGCCGTAGAGCTTGGCCAGGTAGTGGCGCCGGAGCTGGTCTTCGTTCATCTGTAACGCCCGCCGCAGCAGCAGGTCCTTTTCCGGCGTCCCGCTCTCCGGCAGCAGCAGGTAGATCCGCAGGCCTCCGCGCCAATGCTGTCGCTCCATGAGCAGCAGCTCGCGCAGCTCGTGGGCGGAGAGCGTCGTCACCGGGTTTTGCGGGTGGACCACGACTGCGAGCTCCGCCGCGCGGGCGGCGACGGCGCAGCACACGAGGAGCGCGGCGGCCACGACGGGCAGGAGCCGCGTGTGCATCGTCAGAACGTAAAGGCGGCTTGCACGGCCGCGGCGGTGAAAGCCGATCCTCCCGCGACCCGGGCGCGGCTCGCTTCGACCTTGAGCGCAACCCGGCTCCAGGGATCGACGCGCAGGCCGAGCGTGTGCCTGTCGACGTCCTGCAGCGTGGCTGAGTAGTACGGATCCTTTTCGTCGCGATCCAGGTGGTCGAAGCGGTAATAGGGCTTCCAGTGGCCGATCGCCCATGCCACTTGCGCGTAGAGGCCGTCGCTCTTCCACTCGACGCCCGTGGCGTCGTCGCGGTGAACGATGGAGAACGCCTCCGTCAGCAGCTCCAGCCGGGGCCCCTGGAAGACGAGGAATCCACCCCAGATACGCTCGTCCAGCGAGTCGGTGCGGCCCACTCCCGGACTGGCGGGGATGGTATCGACGACGGCGCATCCACCCACCTGCAGGTGGGGGAGGGAGCGGGGGCTCAGGCCGGCCCAGAGGTGGACGGCCTTCGCGCCGTTCTGGTCCTGGAACGTCGCGACTTGCGAGGGGTCGGCGGAACGGCCGTTGACGACGCTCGCCGCGTACTCGAAGCGCAGTGGCCTGATGCTGGCGGCGCCCGAGAGGCGCACGCCGACCTCGTGCACCGGAAGCAGGCCTCCGCCCTCGTCGTCCTCAAAGAGATAGACGTCGGGCCGGAAGGCGGTGGTCTGGAGCCACGTGCCGTGGTGGTAGGCCTGGTTCCAGAAGCCGAGCATCGTGTGCATGCGGCCAACGGACACCGTGAACGCGTCCGCCGGCGAGTACTGGAGCTGGAAGCGTTCGACGTCGGCGATCTGCGAGGTGCCGTCCTTCGGGCTCTCGAGGACGGTTTCGGCGAGCACGCTCAGGTTCGGGGCCAGCTCGGAGGTCAGGAAGACGTCGATCTGCCCCAGCACGAACGTGTTGGGCTCGGAGTCGCGCCGCGAGCGCCAGTCGATGTCGCCGAACAGGCGGACGACCGTGCGCGCCGCGGCGACCTCCGGCGTCGTATCGGGCTCGTCGCTGTCGGCCGTGGCCGGGTGGGTTGGGGCCGGCGTCTCGGCGGCGCTCGCCGAGGCACAGAGGCACCACGCTGCGATTGCGAGGCCGTGTCGGACCCTCCGCCAACAGCGGGGCATGCGGCCGCTGACGCTAATGGGCCTGCTCCCCGGTGTCAAACGAGGCTCACCGGCTGAGGTGGCGAGCCTCTCTGTTGACAAGACCCGAGAGGCGTTCTTACACTTCGGCAACCCTCGGAAAGGACCTCGGCCATCACTCAGGTGACGTCCGGGGGCCGGGCTCGAGCGGGTTTGGATTTCCGCCTGCACCTGGTGCAGCGAGCGCCGGTCTTCCGGAGTGTCGATTCGCAAGCCATCGCTGACTTGGTGCACCTGGCGCGCGAGCGCCGGGTGTCCCGGCGGGAGAGCTTTTTCCTGCAAGGCGACCCCGCGACGGACGTCTTCGTCCTGTGCGCGGGGCGGCTGAAGGCGACGCAGCTCGCGTCCGCGGGCGAGCAGGTGATCTTGCGCCTCGTCGGGCCCGGTGAGACCTTCGGTGCGCTCGAGGTCGGCGCCGGTGGGCAGTACTCGAGCGGGGCGGAGGCCCTGGAAGCGAGCCATGCGCTGCTGTGGGAGCGATCCGACTTCGACGCGATCGCCGACCGCAATCCCGTGATCCTGCGCAACGTGCTGCGCATCCTGTCGGAGCGCATGCGGTCGCTCGAGCAGAGCTGCCGTGAGCTCGCCACCGTGCGGGCAGCGGAACGGGTAGCGGCGGCCCTCGTGCGCCTGGCGGGACAGATGGGCCGGCCGCTCGACGGCGGAGCGCTCGTCGCGCTCGGGCGCGAGGATCTCGCACAGCTCACCGGCTGCACGCCGTTCACCGTCAGCCGCCTGTTCGCCGACTGGGAGTCGCGCGGGTACCTGCAGTCGCGGCGTGAGGCCGTGGTGCTTCTTGATGCCGCCGGACTGACGCGGTACGTCGCCGCCGCACCGCGCCGTGCGGCGTCCGGGTCCGCCGCCGAATAGTCTCACTCGCGACCCCACACCGCCGCGCGCTCCGCGCTACCGTCGTCCGGGTCGCCGCGGCGGTCGTCCGCCGGTCGTCACATGGCGGCATTCGGGCGCTAAGTTCTGGCCGGCGCGTGATGTGGATCACTCCGCCTCGGAGAAATCCGCTCGCTCCCTGACCTTGGTCACGCTGGATCACTGCGCGACCCTTGACGCGCGAGAGAGTGGACTTACGATCGATCTAAAGCCGGCGCAATGCGGCGGGTCGGCGTAGCGGTTTCCTGCGGGGCCGATCCCGAGACGCGAGCCAAGCAAATGCCCCCTGCGTGACGCAGGCGGAGACCGCCTTGAGCCAGGTCCGCGTCGATCACTGTCGTCTTGTCTGCAAGACACAAACGATGAAATCCGGGCGAGGTTGGTGACGAGCAGCGGGGCTCCTCTGGCCGCGTCGCGGCCGCAGGAGCGGCCCGACGCGCGCTACCGTCGATGGCTCTTCCTCCTCTACGCGGCCGGCTTCGCCGTCGTGCTCGCGATCGCCGCGCACGGGGCCGACTTCTACCGCACGCCGCTCGTCGAGCGGGCCCGCCACGAGGGCTATTGGCAGTGGAAGGCCGGCGGCTCGATCGGCCACAAGCTCGGCGTCGTCGGCTCCTCGATGATGCTGCTGATGCTGCTGTACTCCGTGCGCAAGCGCGCGGGGTTCCTGCGCCGGGCGGGACCGCTCAGCCGCTGGCTCGACGCGCACATCTTCCTCGGCGTGTTCGGGCCGTTGCTGGTAGTCCTGCACAGCGGCTTCAAGGTCCAGGGGCTCGTGGCGCTGAGCTTCTGGTCGATGGTCGTCGTCGCGTCGAGCGGCGTACTGGGCCGTTACCTCTACCTGCAGATCCCGCGCACGCGCGCCGGGGAGGCGATTGCCCTCGCCGAGCTCGAGAAGCAGGACAGCGAGCTGTCGCAGCGCCTGCGAGGCGGCTTCGGACTGGGCGAGACGGAGCTCGGGCGGATCGACGCGCTCGTCGCGATGCCGCAGCGCACCGGGCTCGTCGCCGGCTTCGGGCGGATGCTGCTCGGGCACCTGGCGCCTGCGTGTCGCGCTCGCGAGCTTCGCGCGCGAGTGCCGGAGCGTGCCGAAGCCGCTGCGTCGCGAGTTCGAGCGCGTCGTGCAGCAGAAAGCGCTGGCGCGCCGCCGGATCCTGCTGTGGGACCGGATGCACGAGCTCTTCCACTACTGGCACGTGATGCACAAGCCGTTCGCGCTCGTGATGTACCTGTTCATGGCCGTGCACGTGGCGGTCGCCGTGATGACCGGCTACGCGTGGGGGAGCCGACCGTGAACGTCGGGACGCGGCCTGCCGCTCGCTGGCGCTCGGCGCGCTTCTCGGGCTGGCGCCCACCGCGCGCGCCCAGATCTCGCCGGGGCCGCTGAGCCGGGCGCACGCCAAGCTCGAGGGCAGCGGGCAACTGTCTCGAGTGCCACGATCCCGGCGAGGGAGTCTCGGCCTCCAAGTGCCTCGCGTGCCACGAGCCGCTGCGCAAGCGCAGCGCGGCCGGCCTGGGGCTGCACGCCCGCCCCGACTATCGCGACTGCCGTCGCTGCCACGTGGAGCACCAGGGCGTCGAGTTCGCGCTCGTGTTCTGGGGCAAGCAGGGGCAGGCGGCGTTCGACCACTCGCTCACCGGCCACCCCCTGGCGGGGAAGCACAAGCAGCTCGCCTGCTCGGAATGTCACAAGACCCGCTCGTTCCTGGGAGCGGTGAGCGACTGCTCCTCCTGCCATCGCGACGAGCACCGCGGGCAGTTCGCCGGTCGCGCCTGCACGAGCTGCCACAACGAGCAGGCCTGGAAGCCGGCCCCGGGCTTCGACCACGCGAAGACCGCATGGCCGCTGAGCGGCCGCCACGCCGCCGTCGCCTGTGAGCGCTGCCACGCCCCGCGCCAGCCCGACCCGAAGGACTCCTCCGTGAGCTTCCGCGTGTTCCGGGTGGCGAGCGGGCGCGAGTGCGCGAGCTGCCACGCGGACGTGCACAAGGACGCGCTTCGGCGCCGGCTGCGCGTCCTGCCACACGAGCGCGGGCTGGAAGCAGGTGAAGGCGGCGAGCGTCGACCACGACCGCACCGGCTACCCGCTCACCGGGCGGCACCGCGGCGTCGCCTGCGACGCGTGCCACAAGCCGGGGCTCCCGATGCGGATCAAGCACGAGCGCTGCGGCGACTGCCATGCGGATCTGCACGCGGGAACACTCGCCGCGCGCGCGGAGCCGAGCCGTTGCGAGAGCTGCCACACGCTCGACGGCTTTCGTCCGGCCCGCTTCGGGCCGGAGGAGCACGCGAGGACCGCCTTTCCCCTGCGCGGCGCACACCTCGCCGTAGCCTGCGACGAGTGCCACAAGCGCGCAGCGACCGTGGCGGGAGGCGCCGGAGCCTCTACGGCATCGTCGCCGCGGGTGCCCCTGAAGCTCCCGGCCGCGCGCTGCGTCGACTGCCACCGCGACCCGCACCGAGGCGAGACCGCGGCAGCTTCCGCCCAGAACGGGTGCGAGACGTGCCACCGGGTCGAGTCCTGGCGCCAGGTCGCCTTCGACCACGCGCAGCACTCGCTATCCGCTGAGCGGCCGGCACGCAGGCGTCGCCTGCGTGCGCTGTCACGCGCACACGGAGGATCCCGCGACGCGGATCGGCTTCAAGGGCGCGGGCGCGGAGTGCGCCGGCTGCCACCGCGACCCGCACGCGGGGCAGTTCGCCGCGGCGAACGGCCGCACCGCGTGTGAGCGCTGCCACGCCACCGATTCGCTGCAGGCGACGCGTTTCGTGCACTCGCGCGACTCGCGCTACCCGCTCGACGGCGCGCACGCGCGGCTCGCGTGTGGCAGCTGCCACAAGCCGGAGGTCGCGAACGCGGTCCGAGTCGTCCGCTACAAACCACTGCCCGTCACCTGCGCGGGCTGCCATGCGGCGCGGCCGACGGCCGCGAACGGGGGGCTGCGATGAGGAGGGCGATCCTGGGGCTGGGACTCGTGGCGCTCATCCCGGTGCTGGCGCTGCGAGCACAGAGCGCCCGCGAGCAGCCGCACGGCAAGCTCGACCGCGACTGCGCCGAGTGCCACAGCGCCGAGCGCTGGGACGTGGTCGGCAAGCCGTCCCGGTTCCATCACGAGTCGACCGGTTTCAAGCTGGACGGCGCGCACGCCCAGGTCGGCTGCCGCGGCTGCCACCGCTCGCTGGAGTTCGACCACGTGGGCACCGCCTGCGCCGACTGCCACAAGGACGCTCACCGCGGCGAGCTCGGCTCGAAGTGCGACGCGTGTCACGTCCCTGCGAGCTGGTCCAACCAGACGCAGATGCTCCAGGTCCACAACCGCACGCGGCTGCCGCTGTTCGCCACCCACGCGCGGCTCGACTGCACCGCCTGCCACCGCAACCAGCGCCCGTACCAGTACGCGACGACGCCAGCCGAGTGCGGCAACTGCCACGCCTCGACCTACCTCGCGACCACGAACCCGAGCCACGTCGCGGCCGGCTTCTCGCGGCGCTGCGAGGACTGTCACAGCGTGACCGCGGCCGCCTGGTCGAGCTCCGTCTTCTCGCACCCGGCGGCGTTCCCGCTGAGCGGCGCGCACGCGGGCCTCGCGTGCGCACGCTGCCACGGCAGCGGCCGTCCGCACGCGCTCGAGGGGGCCTGCGTCTCCTGCCACGAGCCGGACTACGCGCGCGCCGCGAACCCCAACCACCAGGCGGGCGGCTTCCCGCGCACCTGCGAGGACTGCCACACCAACGTGTCGTGGCGGCCGGCGAAGTTCGACCACTCGGCGACGGCGTTCCCGCTGACGGGAATGCACACCGGCGTGCAGTGCGCGGCGTGCCACGTCGGTGGGCGCTACAAGGGCACGCCGAAGGACTGCAACTCCTGCCACCAGCCGGACTACGCGCGCACCACCAACCCGAACCACGCGGCCGGACACTTCTCCACGCAGTGCCAGGACTGCCACAACACGGGCGCCTGGCGCCCGGCGAACTTCGACCACTCGAAGACGCGCTTCGCGCTCACGGGAGCTCACCAGCGCACGCTGTGCGAGCGCTGCCACGCCGGAGGCCGTTACACCGGCACGCCCAGCGACTGCAACTCGTGCCACCAGCCGGACTACGCGCGCACCACCAACCCGAACCATCAGGCCGGCGGTTTCCCGACCAGCTGCCAGACCTGCCACAACACGAACGCCTGGCGCCCGGCCAGCGTCGACCACAGCCGCACGCGCTTCCCGCTCACCGGAGCGCACACGCGGACCGCCTGCGAGCGCTGCCACGTGGGCGGTCGCTTCACGGGGACGCCGACGGACTGCAACTCGTGCCACCAGCCGGACTACGCGCGCACCACCAATCCCGAACCACGTGGCGGGCGGCTTCCCGACCAGCTGCCAGAGCTGCCACACCACGAACGCGTGGCGCCCGGCCGGCGTCGACCACAGCCGGACGCGCTTCCCGCTGACGGGCGCGCACACGGGGGTCGCCTGCGCGAGCTGCCATCCGGGCGGCCGCTACACCGGCACGCCGACGGACTGCAACTCGTGCCACCAGCCGGACTTCGCGCGCACCACCAATCCGAACCACGTGGCGGCGGCTTCCCGACCACCTGCCAGAGCTGCCACAGCACGAACGCCTGGCGCCCCGCGACCGTCGACCACAGCCGCACGCGCTTCCCGCTGACGGGCGCGCACACGGGCGTCGCGTGTGCGACGCTGCCACGTCGGCGGTCGCTACACGGGCACGCCCACCGCCTGCAACTCCTGCCACCAGGCGGACTACTCGCGCACCACCAACCCGAACCACCAGGCCGCGGGGTTCCCGGTCACCTGCGAGAGCTGCCACTCGACGAGCGCGTGGCGGCCTGCGAGCTGGGACCACGACGGCCGCTACTTCCCGATCTACTCCGGCAAGCACCGCGGCAAGTGGTCGACCTGCTCGGACTGCCACGTCAGCTCCGGCAGCTATAAGGCGTTCGAGTGCATCCTCTGCCACGAGCACTCGAACAGGACGGAAGTCGACTACAAGCACAGGGGGGAGACGGGCTACGTCTACCAGAGCGCCGCCTGCTACCGCTGCCACCCGCGCGGCTCGAAGGGGTGAGCGGCCGCCGCACGGCCCGAAGGGAGAACCGATGCGCCAGAGCTCGATGAGCCTCTCGCTGGCGGTCGTTGCCGCGCTGCTCGCGCTGGCGGCCGACTCGGCCGGGATGGTGGTCGCTGGACGCGGTCTCGCCGAGATCTACGTCGACGTCAGCGGCGAACGCGGCATCAGGTCGGGCCAGCGCCTGCGCCTGGGTGCGCCGGACGCGGCCGTGGGCGAGCTCGAAGTGTTGCGCGTGCAGAACGGCGTGGCCGTGTGCCGTGTCGTGTGCCAGCGCCGTACGATCGTCAAGGGCGACGCAGTGAGCCTGCTGAACCCGCTCTCGGTGGCCGCTCCCCAGCCGGCGGCGTCGCCCACGCCGCCGTCGCTGTGGCCGCGGCTGTGTCACCCTCCACCAAGCCCGCGGCGGGCGCGCCGGCGGCGGGTCCGCTCGATGCAGGAAAGAGCGTACCAGTGCCTGACGCGACGCCACCTCCCGATGCGACCGCGCGTCCCGGCGCGAAGCTCGCGGCTCTGTGGCCGGCAGGGTTCGAGCCCCCACCTGCGCCGGCCTTGACACCGACGCCAACTCCCGACGCCCCACGCCAACTCCGCACGCCCCGGCCACGCCAACTCCGAGCGCCCACGCCAACGCCGAGCCCCGCGCCAACTCCGAGCCCCGCGCTCAAATCGACGACGCCGGACGCTTCGCCGGTCGTCAAAGGCTCGCCGCCGCCACCCGCTCCCTCTCTCGCACCGGCAACCGCGCTCACTGCCGGGACGAAGTTCCGCGTCAAGTACCGCTCGATGGGCAACGTCTACCTCGAAGGCGGCCGCGCGCAGGGACTGACCATCGGCGACAGCCTGCGTGTTCAATGCAGGCGACTCCATCGTCGCCGAGCTCGAGGTGGTCTACGCCGCGGAGCACTCGGCCTCCTGCCGGGTGGTCAGCGAGACCCGGGCCGTTCGCGCTGGCGATCAGGCGCAGGCCGTGTCGTCTCGCGCGGCGGTCCTCGAGCCGGCCGCCGCACGCACGTCTGCCGCGCCGGACTCGAAGGCCGCCCTGGCGCCGGCCGCGCCGCCCTCCGCACAGCCCGCGCTCGGCGCCAGCCGCGGCACCGCCTGGGCCCGCGTGCGGGGCGGGGCCTCGCTCGGCTACTACCGCTCGTGGGACGAAAGCGAGTCGGCTCTCGACTTCCAGCAGCGCACCGGGCGCGTGGACCTCGGGCTCACGGACATCGCGGGCCAGCCGCTCTCGCTCAGCCTGCGCGGGCGCAGCCGGCAGGACATCCGCGCCCGCTCGCTCTCGCTGCGCACGCCGCAGAGCGAGCGCAACGACCGGCTCTACGAGCTGGCCCTGCGCTACGACCCGCCGAGCGACGCGCTCCAGTTCGAGGTGGGCCGCGTCGGCATCTACAACTTCGTCGGCGTCGGCTACCTCGACGGCGGCATCGTGCGCGTGCGCGTGCGTCCGAGGCTGCGGCTGGGCGCCTTCGGCGGCCGCGCGGCCGACTACGAGGGCTTCGGCTTCGCGAGCGAGGGCACGAAGTACGGAGCGTTCGTGAACCTCAGCCCGGGCGGCCGCTACGCGACGGGCGGCTACGACGTGGCGCTCGCGTTCGTGCACGAGAACGCCGAGAGCGACGTGAGCCGGGAGTACGTGAGCCTCGAGAGCCGCTTCGGCAGCGGCAGCCGCTGGTCGCTGTTCGAGCGCGCCGAGCTCGACGTGAACCGCGGCTGGCGCAAGGAGCTGAGCGGGAGCAGCGTGCAGCTGTCGAACGTCTCGCTCTCGGGCAACCTGCGCCTGAGCGCTCGGCGAACGCCTTCGTCTCCTACGACGGCCGTCGCAACTTCCGCTACTACCAGAACCGCCTGGTGCCCGAGGACGTCTTCGACGACCTGCTCCACCAGGGCCTGCGCGCGGGCCTCAACGTCTTCCGGCCCGGCGGCTTCGGCGCCACGCTCGGCGTCGGGATGAGCCTCAAGGAGGAGGATCCGCGCCATCCCGAGCTGAACATCGCGAACGCCTACTCGGTCAACGGCGGCGTGCGCCACGCGAACCTGTTCGGGCGCGGGCTGTCGGTCGGGCTCGACGCCTCGGGCTTCTCGAACGGCTACACCGACGGCGGCCTCGTGTCGGCGCGCATCGGGCGCCGCTTTGCCGCGGGCCACCTGCTGGACCTGTCCTGGGGTCGCTCGCTCTACCGGATCAAGCTCGACGACGAGCAGCGCACCACGCAGTGGCTGCAGGCTCGTCGGGCGCGTCGAGTTCACCCGGCACTTCTTCGTGGGTCTCCGACCTCGAGTACGACTCCGGCGACGACCTGCAGGGGCCGCGCGTGTTCTTCGAGCTCGGGTCGACCTTCTAGGCTCGGGCCGGCCTTCCAGGAGCAAGCGGTGAGCGTCGAGCAGCTGACCTGGGCGGCATCGCTCGTGGTGGCGGCCGCCATCGTGGCGCCCTACTTCCTGGCCTTCCGCCGCCGCCGCCGCGTCGACCTGCGAGCGCAAGGCCGAGGCGACGCTGCTCGGCATCGATCGCCCGACGGCGCAGTACCCGTTCATCGACCCGAAGGCCTGCATCGGCTGCGGCAGCTGCGTCGAGCGCGTGTCCCGAGGACGACGTGCTCGGCGTGGTCGGCGGCGTCGCCACGGTGGTGAACGGCCTGCGCTGCGTCGGCCACGCCCGCTGCGAGATCGCCTGCCCGGTCGGCGCGATTCGCGTCGGGCTCGGCGACGTGAAGTCGCGCGAGGACGTTCCGCTGATGGACGAGTGGCAGGAGACGAGCGTGCCCGGCATCTTCGTGGCCGGCGAGCTGAGCGGCATGGCGCTCGTCAGGAACGCCGTGGTCCAGGGACGCCAGGTGGTCGACCGCATCGCGGAGCGCGCGCCGGCGGCGCGTGGACGCGCTGCGGACGCCTACGACGTCGCCATCGTCGGCGCCGGCCCCGCGGGCCTCACGGCCGCGGCCCTCGCGCGCGAGCGCGGCCTGAGCGCGGTGCTGCTCGAGCAGGAGGCGGACCTCGGCGGCACGATCCTGCACTACCCCCGCCGCAAGCTGGTGCTGGTGCAGGCGCTCGAGATGCCCTTCCTCGGCAAGCTCAGGGAAGGCGAGTACGACAAGGAGAACCTGCTCGAGACGTTCCAGGACCTCACGCAACAGGCGCGGCTCAACGTCCGCTTCGGCGCCAAGGTCACCGGGGTGACGCGCCCCGAACGGCTGCTTCGTCGTGCGCCACGCCGGGCTTCGAGATTCCGGCGCACTTCGTGATACTCGCCCTCGGCCGACGCGGGACGCCGCGCAAGCTGGGCGTCCCCGGCGAGGAGCTGCCCAAGGTGATGTACCAGCTGATCGACGCGGCGTCGTACGAGGGCCGCAGGATCCTCGTGGTGGGAGGCGGCGACAGCGCGGTCGAGGCCGTGATCGGGCTCGCGCGTCAGCGCGGCAACCAGGTGACGCTGTCCTACCGCCGCGAGAAGCTCGTGCGGATCAAGAAGAAGAACGAGGAGCGCCTCGCCGAGCTGACGAGCAAGGGGAAAGCCAAGGCGCTCTTCGGATCCGAGGTGACGGAGATCCTCGGCGACCGCGTGCGGCTCAAGATGGGCGAGCGCACGCTGGAGCTGCCCAACGACTACGTGTTCGTGTTCGCCGGCGGCGAGCCGCCCTTCGCCCTCCTGCGGCAGATGGGCATTCGCTTCGGCGGCGACGGCTCGAAGCCGGCGCTCGCCGCATCCGGGCCACGCAAGAGCCCGAGCGTCTAGTCCGCGGACCTCGTCGGCGGCGCCGTTTGCGCGGCCGGCGGACGACACACTGATCGGATTCCGATCAGCGCGGGACACAGCATGTGCCAGCTGATGTCAGTCGCACTCGAAAGCAGCGTCGTTCCCTGCGCTGCGTCAGAGAACGCGGATCGCGGCGAGCCTACTGTGTCGCCCAACACACTGACGAGTTGAAGCCGGACCAGTCGAGTCGTCCAACGGTTCTTGGTTGTCGGGCGCTTCCCTCTTCCGACGCTTGGTTCCCCGCGGATCCGAGGAGGGAGTATGCGCTGTTCCGGGCGTGCGGCATTCATCGGCATCGCTGCGGCCGTCACGCTTTTGTCCGCGAGCGCGACGCTCAGCGCGCAGCCGAGCGGCTCCATCTACACCCAGTGTCCGGGCGACACGAACGGAGACGGAGTCCCGGACGTCGTCGTAGCCGGCGCACCCGAGCGTCAAGTGCATGCACCTCGCGGCGGGTGACGGCTTCATCACCATGGCCGACGCCACTCGGCCCGGCGGCGCCAAGCAGATCTACACGTTCGGTTTCTCGGACGTCACCGGGAAGCAGCCTTCGGAGATCGTCAACGCGGGGCTGGCCGCCGCCAACTACCCGGCGCCGACGATCCACCTGAAGGAGGGACAGGAGTTCTACCTGTCGCTCACCAACGTCGGGATGATCCTGCGGCCCGACCTCTTCGACCCGCACTCCGTGCACTTCCACGGCTTCCCGCAGGCCGCGTCGGTGTTCGACGGCGTGCCCGAGTCTTCCGCGACGATCAACATGGGCTCGACCTTCACCTACTACTACAACATCGTGGACGGCCTGCCGGCACGTACATGTACCACTGCCACGTCGAGGCGACCGAGCACATCCAGATGGGCATGGTCGGCAAGCTCTACATCGACCCGCGCCAGAACGAGCTGGCCGAGGGCACGCCGCTCGGCGGCTTCACGCACCACACCGGACAGCGCTACGTCTACAACGACGGCGACGGCAGCACGGCGTTCGACGTCGAGTACCCGATCCAGCTCGGCTCGTTCGACTCGAACTTCCACGACCAGCACATCGCGATCCAGCCGCTGCCGTTCGCGGCGATGGACGACGACTACGCGATGCTTGAACGGTCGCGGCTACCCGGACACGGTGAACGAGGGCGTGATCCATACGGACGTCGGCTTCGGCGACCTGCCCTCGCAGCCGATCCACGCGAAGGTCGAGGCGACCAAGGGGCAGAAGGTGCTGCTGCGCATGTCGAACCTGGCCGTGACTCGCTTCTACACGCTCGGCTCGACGATTCCGATGCACGTCGTCGGCCACAACGCGCAGCTGCTGCGCGGTCCCTCCCCCGCCGCGGGCATCAAGGGCAAGGACCTCTACTACGACACGAACTCGGTGACGCTCGGCGGCGGCGAGTCGATCGACGTCATCCTCGACACTGCAGCGGTCGCGCCGGGCACCTACCTGCTCTACACGACCAACCTCAACTACCTGAGCAACGACGCCGAGGACTTCGGCGGAATGATGACCGAGATCACGGTCAACTAGCCCGGGGGCGACAAATGTCACGCATCGGTTCCGCAGTCGGTTTCCAGATCGCGATCCTGGCGCTCGCCGGCACCTGTGCCGCGAGCCTGGCCTCTGCCGCGGTCGTCAGGGTTCCCGGCGTCAAGGGGACGAGCTTCACGCTGACCGCGCTGCCAGACCGCATCACGACGCCGGACGGCGACAGCATCTACTTCTGGGGCTTTGCGTCCGCCGGCCAGACCCGTCCCCAGTACCCGGGGCCGACGCTTCGGGTCCAGAAGGGCCAGAGCGTCCCGATCACGGTCGTGAACCAGCTGCCCTCGGCGTTCGGCCAGCGCGTGTCGCTGTCGCTTCCCGGGCAGATCGGCGTGACGGCCAGCTGCGTGCCGGCGGGCGGTTGCGTGCAGGGCCCGATCACGCTCGAGGCCCGCCTCGGCGAGTCGGTCACGTACACCTTCACGGCGTCGCGGTCCGGGACGTTCCTCTACAACAGCGCGTCGCGCCCCGACCTGCAGGTCGAGATGGGGCTCGTGGGCGCGCTGATCGTCTACCCCGGAGACCCCGACACGGCCGTGCAGGCGTACGACGACACGGCGCCTGCCGACCAGTCCGGCAACCCGGCCGGGTCGCAGTTCGAAGAGGAGTACCTGTTCTTCCTGTCCGAGATGGACTCGGAGATCCACGACCTCGTCGAGCAGCAGGGCGTCCAGGCCGTCGACGACTCGGGCCGGCTCGGCTACTACTTCCCGAACTACTGGTTCATCAACGGGCGCAACGCGCCCGACACGATGGCCGAGTCGGGCGTGGCGCGGCTGCCGACGCAGCCGTACAGCGCGCTCACCCGTACCCATCCCGGTGACCGCGTGCTGATGCGCGTGATCGGAGGCGGCCACGACATGCACCCGTTCCACCACCACGGCCAGCACGCCCGCGTCATCGCCGTCGACGGCTTCCCGCTCCAGACCGCCGCGAGCGCGCACTTCGACCTGTCGCACGAGGTCTTCACGATCCAGTCGCTGCCCGGCCAGACCGTGGACGCGATCCTCCGCTGGACCGGCAAGGACCTCGGCTGGGACATCTACGGGCACAAGGCGGGCGACGGCAGCACGTGCACGCCATCCGGCCCCGAGCACCTCGATCCGACGACTCACGAGTACTGCGACGACCACCGCAAGCCGTTGCCGGTCGTGCTGCCCGAGGCGCTGGCGCTGGCCAACGGACCCTTCTACAGCGGCAGTCCGTTCCTGGGCCAGGTCGGGCTGATGCCGCCGGGTGACGGGGGGCTGAACCCGAACGCCGGCTACACCTACATGTGGCACTCGCACGCCGAGAAGGAGATCACCAACTTCGACGTCTTCCCGGGCGGAATGATGACGATGCTGATCGTCGAGCCTCCCGGCACGCCCATCCCGTGAGCGCCGCGAGAGGGAGTGGGCCCATGTCAAACCTGTCTCTGTCCCGAAGGGTGCATCCGATGCGGACGAATGATGGCGTCTGGACGCGGTCTTTTTGGTGCGTGGTCGTCGGTGTCGCCGGCCTGGGGCTGATAGCCTCGAGCGCTCCGGCGCAACCGCGCCAGAGTCGGCGACGACGGTGAGCCTGATTGCGGCCCCCGTGACGAAGCCCGTCACGCTGCCCGACGGGCGCGTCGTGTCCGTGCCGATGTGGGGCTACGCGCTCGACAGCAACGGCAACGGTCAGCTGGACACGGGCGAGGCGGTCACCGTACCGGGGCCGCGCATCGTCGTGCCGGCGGGCAGCTCACGACTCGAGATCAAGCTCACCAACCTGCTGCCGGAGCCGACGTCGATCGTCATCCCCGGGCAGCCTTTCGCCGCCGAGCCGGCGAGGAATGCCGACGACCGCGTCCGGTCGATGACGGTCGAGACGGACGCCTCGATTCGGAGAGCGATTCGGAGAGCCCTTCCACCGTGCACGACCACACCTACGTGTTCGAGCCCGTGAAGCCCGGCACCTTCCTCTACCAGAGCGGGTCGCACCAGGCGGTGCAGGTGCAGATGGGTCTCTACGGCGCGATGACGAAGGACGCGGCGGCAGGCAGCGCCTATACCGGCGTCGCCTATACGAGCGAAGCCGTCCTCGTCTACAGCGAGATCGACCCGGCGCTCCACGAGGCGGTCGACAGCGGAACCTACGGCACGCCGTCCGGTCCGACGAGCACGATCAACTACCAGCCGTCGCTCTTCCTGATCAACGGCGAGTCGTACACCGCGGCAAGCGCCAGCATTCCGGCCGGCGCGGCCGGCCAGGTCACGCTGCTGCGGTTCCTCAACGCGGGCCTGCGCACGCACGCGCCGCAGCTCGACAACGGCACGCTGAGCGTCGTCGCCGAGGACGGCAACAAGTTGCCCTTTGCCAAGGACCAGGCGGGCGTGATGCTCGCGGCCGGCAAGACCCACGACGTGCTGTGGACGCCCGCCGCCGCGGGCAGCTACAGCCTGTACGACCGCATGCTCAGCCTGAACGCCCCCGGCCAGGGCGCGGCCGGCATGCTGGCGAAGCTGCGGGTGTTGGCCGCAGGCACCGACACTTCGGTCTACGCGAACGACGACAGTTACGGCACCAGCGAGGGCGTCGGTCTCACCGTTCCCGCGAACGGCGTCCTCGGCAACGACTCCGGGGCCCCGACGGCGGCCACGCTCGTGAGCTCGCCGAGCCACGGAGTCGTGTCTCTCGCGGGCAACGGCGGCTTCACCTACACGCCGGCCGCCGGCTTCTTCGGCGTCGACTCGTTCACCTACACGGCCAGCGCGGGAGCGAGCGTCAGCCAGCCGGCGACGGTCGGCATCGCGGTCACGCAGTTGGAGCGGGCCCCGGTCGCGCTCGGGCAGCAGCTCGGTGCCACGGCGGGGGAGAGCGTGAGCCTCGCCCTCGGCGGCAGCGACCCGAACGATGATCCGCTCACGTTCTATGTGAAGACGTTGCCGGGCCACGCCGGCCAGCTGAGCTACATCGATCCGATCACGAAGATCCAGACGCCCATCACGTGGAGCCAACCTGTATGGCGGCGCCGACAGGAAGGCCCTGCCGGCCGGAAACGTCATCTACACGCCGGCGGCGTCCTACGCGGGCCCGGAGAGCTTCACCTTCGTCGTGCACGACGGCGCGATGGTTTCCGCGCCGGCTGCCGTCGATCGCGACGGTGCGCGCCGCGGAAGCGAGCGACTCGGCCGAGCTCACGAAGACGATCTTGCTGAACGTCAAGGGTGCCGACGGTGCCAGCGTCAGCGACTACCGTTGGACGCTCGAAGAAGACCTCACCTTCAAGGTCAGCCGGGTGTGCCGTATCCGGACGACGACCCGACGAAGCTGCCGCTGTCGGTCTCGTTCCACACGAGCTACATGCCCGTCAAGGGCGCCGGGTGCCAGGGCGACGGCTGCGCCGCCCCGACACTGCCGAAGGTCGATCCGGAGAAGCGGTACTTCGTGTCGGTGCTGCCGACGGCGGCCGGCACGTACAGCAACGGCGGAGCCGAGATCGGGCCCGACGACTCCAGCGTGACGGTCACGGTGTCGAAGCGGCCGCTGCCGACCGCGCAGATCCGCGTGCGCGTGTTCCAGGACAACGCGCCGCTCAACGGCATGTGGGACAGCGCCGAGCCCGGCCTCGCGGGCTTCCCGGTCACGATCGACGACGCGGGCGGCCGCTACGGGATGTCGGCGGCCAGCAGTCGATGGACGCCTTCGGCAACCAGATCGGCACGAAGTACCAGGCCGTGCGACCGAGCGCCCCGTGTGACGACTACTCGAAGTCGCTTCGCTACGGCAACGGGCTTCGTGCTGACCGACGCCGACGGCTACGCGGTGATCGAGAACCTCGCGCCGGGCAAGTACAGGGTGAAGGTCCGCGCGCCCGGTGGAGCAGTGGGTCCAGACCTCGACCATCGAAGGCACCCGGGCATCGACGCGTGGGTGAAGCCCAACGAGCCGCAGTTCTTCACCGAGTTCGGCCCGCCGGGACCGCACGTCGAGATCGGATTCACGCGCGTGACGAACGACCTGCCGACCCGGGGCGGGTCGACGATCAGCGGCCAGGTGACCAACCTGCACCAGTCCCGGCCGCCGAATGTCCCGCAGTTCAGCGGCGCGCCCTTCGACTTCAGCACACGCGGCCTGGGTGGCGCTCAACACGGGAGCGACCGGCGGCACCCTGCTCTACGCCCAGCCGACCAACGAGGACGGCACCTTCCCGATCGCGGCGTCCCGAACGGCACCTACCAGCTCGTGGTCTTCGACAGCGCGCTCAACATCATCATCGGCGAACGAGGTGGTCAACGTGGCGGGCGCCGCGAAGAACGTCGGCGACGTGCCGGTCTTCAGCTGGTTCACCCACCTCTACAACTACGTTTTCGAGGACACGAACGAAGACGGCTTCCACCAGCTCGACGGCGAGCCGGGCATCCCGGAGCAGGCGATCAACATTCGCTTCCGCGACGGCTCGATGTATCAGTCGATGGGCCGACGGACGAACGGCTTCGTGGCCTTCGAGCGAGGTCTTCCCGTTCTTCGCTGGATCGTCGCCGAGGTCGACTTCACGCGCTTCAAGGCCACCGGGCTGACGGTCGTCGTCGACGCCGGCGGCGACGCGCGCGCCGGGGCGTCGAACGCGTACAACTGGCAGCCGCAGGCTGGGCTGCCGGCCGGGCTGATCCCGCCCGAGGCCGTGAACCCGCAGCCGCAGTCGGAGAACGGCAACAAGCCGTTCCGCACGGAGACCGGCGCCGAGACGCCGTTCCTGCTGCTCGAGGGCTTCCAGGGCTTCATCGGCCAGAGCAACGTCATGCTCTGGGGCAAGGCGCCGTACGCGAAGCCCGGGAGCATCCCGGAAGACGTCAACGTCGCGCCGTTCGACGACTTCCCGGGCCCGGGTGACGTCGACGCCAACAACGACGGCAAGTTCGACGGCGACCAGTTCAACGGCGGCATCAGCGGCATCGTCCACTACTCCATCACCCGCGCCGAGAACGACCCGCGCTGGGGCGGGGCCGAAGTGTGGGAGCCCGGCATCAGCGACGTTCGGGTGCAGCTCTGGGACGAGAACCGGACGAAGCTGCTGAACGAAGTGACGACCGACAGCTGGGACAACCGGTGCCCGACCGGCTGCCAGGGCGAACAGCACTCCGTACGCCTACCAGGGGCAGCCGACGGACTGCTTCGACGGCCTGCGCAACTTCAACCAGGTGCGGCCGGCGCTGTTCGACGGCGGCTACGCGTTCAGCACGATCCTGCAGGACTCGCTCGCCAACAGCCGACCTACAACCTGCCGATCGATCAGCGCCAAGTGGCCCGGCCGATCCCCGCGGGCAAGTACGTCGTGAAGATCATCGTGCCGCCGGGCTACAAGATGGTGAAGGAAGAGGACAAGAACGTCGACTTCGGCGACGAGTACATCCCGCAGCAGTTCTGTCTGACCGGCTACCCGCTGGCGGACGGCGGCGGTCCCGGCGAGGCCCAGCCGGCGCCGACCGTGACGGACAACGCCCTCATCGCGCCGTTCTGCGTCGGCTCGCTGCACCTGGTCCCGGACACGCTCTCGCTCTTCCCCGGCGAGCTCGGCGCCTTCGCCGGCGAGACGCGCCCGCTCTGCGACGAGAAGCTCGTCACGCTGCGCGACGGCCAGAACCCCGGCGCCAACTTCTTCCTCTTCACCGAGGCGCCGATCGCCGGCCACATCTTCGGGTTCGTGCTCGACGACACGACGAACGAGTTCGACCCGAACTCGCCGCACTTCGGCGAGAAGTACGCGCCGCCGTTCATGCCGTGTCCATCCGCGACTGGACAGGGGCGCGAGATCACGCGCACCTACACCGACCAGAACGGCATGTACAACGTGCTCGTGCCGAGCACCTACACGGTCAACCCGCCCGAGCCGAGCGGAGTCTCGCCGAGCATCCTGACGGCGTGCATCAACTCGCCGACGATGCCGGGCCCGGGCGGCACGAGGTGCCCGACCCGCACTTCCAGAAGCAGTACAGCCACTTCTGCTACACGCTGAAGTACCTGCCGGGGAAGACCACGTACCTCGACACGCCTGTGCTGCCGACGGGCGCCTTCACGGGCAACGGGACGTTGCCCGTGGACGCCGAGCTTCCGAGCGGCACGCCCGTGATCGCGTCCGTGAGCGGCCCGGGCGACCTGGGCCCGTACATCGTGGACCGTCCGGAGAATGCGTCGCGCACGATCGTGATCGCGTCGGCGGCGAGCCTGACCGGGGACGGCCTCACCGAGGTTCCGAACCCGGCGTGGGACGGCTCGGGCGCTCAGCCCAAGCTGATCAAGCGCGACTACGGCTTCGGCGCCGCCGCCGGCACCGTCTTCCTCGGCGACGCGCAACTGCCGGCCGCCAACGTGACGTGGGGGAACGCGCAGATCACCGCCATCGTGCCGAGCGGCCGCAGGACCGGCCAGCTCTCGGTCGTCACCTCGCTCGGACGCCGTTCGGTGCTCGGCGTCACGCTGAGCGTCGCGACGCCGCAGATGCACGCCGCTCGTCCGCCGGCGGTCGTCGAGGCCGGGGGGAACGTCCAGGCGGCTGTCGACGCGGCGAGGCCGGGCGACCTGATCCTGGTCAAGCCTGGCGTCCACGACGAGATGGTCGTGATGACGAAGCCCGTGCGGCTGCAGGGCTTCGGCGCCGCGACGACCGCGATCAACGTCGTCACGACGCCGGCGGAGAGCGTCCAGGCCTGGCTCGACAGGATGGGCAACCTGCTCCTGTCGAACCCGGACTACATGCTCCCGAACCAGCCGGCCATGACGCCCGCGCCGTTCCAGCCCGGTGACGTCGCCGCGGTCGTCGGGGACGAGGGGCCGGGCGTGATGGTGCTGGCCCGCAACCTCGACCTCGAGGCCAACGGGCACTGCCTGGGCAACTTCGGCGCGCCGACGAACGAGGCGTACTGCCTGCAGAACGAGAACGACACGGCTCCGGCGGCCGTCGCCATCGCGCAGGTCTCGAGAGGCGCCCAGAATTCGGGCGGCGCGGGCCGTCGGCTCGTCACCGTGACGACCGCCGCCTCGCACCTCTTCGCGAGCGGCAACCAGGTGCTGATCCAGGGCGTGACCCCGAACGCCTACAGCGGCACGAAGACCATCAGCGTCACGGGCCCGAACAGGTTCACCTACACCGTGACGAACAACACGGGCCAGCCGAGCCTGGATTCGGCGACCGCCCAGCTCGCGCCGCAGTCGCCGCTGTGGCGGCCCAACTCACGCATCGACGGCCTGTCGCTGATCGGTGCCAGCAACGCCCCGGGCGTGCTGGTGAACGGCTACGCCCACTACCTCGAGATCGCGAACGCCAGGATCTACACCAACTCCGGCACCTACGCCGGCGGCATCCAGCTCGGGCATCCGGGCGCGGCGGCGCCGTTCAACGACGAGGACGCGCACAACGACCACGTGGCGATCCACAACAACATGGTCACGCAGAACGCCGCCAACGAGACGGGCGGCGGCGGGGGCATCGTGCTCGGCACCGGCTCGTCGAACTACATCGTGAAGAGCAACTTCGTCGCGGCGAACCTGACGGCCGGCAACGGCGGCGGCATCGCGCACATCGGCCGCAGCGAAGTCGGCGTGATCGACGGCAACACGGTGGTCTTCAACGAGTCGTTCGTGCAGGGGATCGGCACGAACGGCGGCGGCATCTTCATCGGCGGCACGCCCGCCGCCGCGGGTGCCTCGACGCCGGGCAGCGGCGGGGTCGACGTGACGAACAACCTGATCCAGGGCAACGCGGCTGCCGGCGGAGACGGCGGAGGCCTCGCGCTCCTGGGCTTCGTCGGCTCGGACCGCGTGCGCCTCTACAACAACATGATCGCGAACAACGTGGCCGGTCTCGCCGGCGGCGGTGTCTCCATCGCGGGCTTGCCGGGCGGAAACGGGAACGCGATCGTGGACATCGTGCACAACACGATCGTCGACAACGACAGCACGGGGACGGCCGGAGGGGCGTTCTCGAGCCCGCTCACGTCCACACCGCAGCCGGCCGGCATCGCCGGCCGCGGCTCCGTCACGCGCGTCCGGATCGCCAACTCGATCGTGTGGCACAACCGGACGTTCTACTTCGGCCGTTGCACGCCGCCGCCCGGCGGACGCTGCGGCATCCTGCCCGTGGGCGCGAGCGATCCGACGCAGTACGCCGAGATCCAGCTCACGAACCGTCCCTACTGGGATCTCGCGAACCTGAGCGGAAGCCAGTTCGCGCCGATCTCGTCGGTGCTGTCGTCCCTGAGCGGGCCGAGCAGCTCGGCAAACTACCTGGCCGGCACCAACGACGTCACGTACGCCGCGAGCAACTCCGCGGCGGCCCCGCTGTTCGTGAAGCAGTACTTCAACGCTGACCGGCAGCACGCCTACGAGGTCGGCGAGACCACGGGCGAGGCGACGCTCATCTCGGTTCCGGCGGCGCTCGACGAGGGGGGCAACTTCATCCGGCCGCAGTTCGGACCCTTGTCGCTCGACGATCCCGCGAGCACGCCGCCGAACCAGCGCTTCGGCGACTACCACGTGACGGGAGGCCTGGCGGGTGCAGCCCTGTGCAGCCTGTTCACCGGTCCCTGCCCCGCAAGCGTGCCGGGCGCGCTACAACTTGACTTCGACGGTCAACCGCGGCCAACCGGTACACCGCACCGCGGCGCCGACCAGGCCTCGCAGACGGCGACGCCGCCACTGCCCCCGACGCTGGCCACGATCGCGCCCGATGGCGCAATGCGGGGTACTTCGGGCATCGCGCTCACGCTCACGGGGAGCAACCTCGCCGGGACGACGCTCGTGCTCGTGTCGGGCTCCGGTGTCAGCTGCAGCCTCAACACCTCGACGGCCACGACCGTGACGGCCACCTGCAACATCGCCATCGACGCCAGCCTCGGAGCACACAACGTCGGCGTGGAGGCGCCGGGTGGAACCAGCAACACGCTGACCTTCACCGTCGTCAACGTGCCGGCGCCCAGCCTCTCCTCGATCGATCCGACGAGCGGGCTGCGGGGCGCGTCGGGCCTCGCAGTGACCTTGACCGGCACGAACCTCACAGGGGCAACGGCGGTGAACGTGTCCGGCAACGGCGTCAGCTGCAGCGTCGGCAGCTCGACCCCGACCTCGGTCGCCGCGACGTGCAGCATCACCGCGGGCGCCGCGCTCGGGTCACGCAACTGTCAGCGTGACGGCACCAGGGGGAACCAGCAACACGGTGACCTTCAGCGTGGTCAGCCCGCCGCCCCCAAGCCTCTCCACGATCGATCCCAATAGCGGGCTGCGGGGTACGAACGTCACGGTGACCCTGACCGGCGCCAACCTGAACGGTGCGACGGCCGTCACCGTTTCCGGTAACGGAGTGGCCGTCAACAGCTTCACCGTAAACAGCGCGACTTCGATCACGGCTGTCTTCGCGCTCTCGAGCACCTCAACGGGTGTCGGGAGCCACACCGTCCGTGTCGTCACTCCGGGGGGGCCGTCCAACCCGGTGACGTTCACGAAGACCTAAGCGCGCGGCGAGTGTCGAGACGGAGCCACAACTTGGTGCTTCAGCGCTTGACGCGGTGCGCCGGCCAGTCCCTCCTGGTGGCGGGGGTGCTCTCGGGCACCCCCGCCGCCGACGCCGGCCAGACCACTCACCACGCCGGGCGCGACCTGAAGCGTCAGCAGTCCGTGCCCGCGACCACGACCGGTCGATTCGCGGCGAGCGACCCTTCCGGCATCGCCCGCCGCTGGGGCATCGAGATCGAGTGCCTGCGCCTGGCGTCGTCGGGGTACATGCTCGAGTTCCGCTATCGCATCCTCGACGCCAACAAGGCGCAGCCTCTCTTCGACCGCGCGAGCCGGCCGCTGCTGCGCGACGACGCAAGCGCCTTCGAGAGCGTGGTGCCGAGCCCGCCGACGACAGGGTCGCTTCGCAGCACCTACGACGCGAAGGCGGGACGCACGTACTTCATGTTCTTCGCCAACCCGTCGCGCTTCCTGAAGCCCGGGAGTACGGCGACGGTGACGATCGGCGCGTTCAGCGTGAGCCGCATTCCCGTGACCGACGACGCCGTGGCGGGGGACAGGTCATGACGCCGGGCAGGACGCTCGCGGTCGCGTGCACGATCGCGCTCGTCGGGTCGCGGGCATGGGCGCAAGCGCCGACCGGGCACGAAGGTCACCGCGCCCCGGCGGTGGTGAGCGAGCCCGCGGCTCGGGTGATGGACCCCCAGCCCGTGCTCCCGGAGGTCTCCTTCGTCGACCAGGCCGGGGAGGCCACGACGCTGCGCCAGGCGCTGACGTCCGACCAGCCCGTGCTCGTCAACTTCATCTTCACGAGCTGCACCACGATCTGCCCGGTCATGAGCGCCGGCATGGCACAGCTCATGGCCAACCTGGGCGGGAGCCGGGACGACGTGCGGGTGGTTTCGATCTCGATCGACCCTGCGGTGGACACCGTCGAGACGCTGCGCGCCTACGCCTTGCGCTACCACGCACCGCCAGCCTGGCGCTTCCTGACCGGGACGCCGGCGGCGGTCGAGGCGGCGCAGCGCGCCTTCGGCGGCTACCGGGGCAGCAAGCTCAGCCACGCGCCGGGAACGTACGTCCGGCCGGCCAAGGACGCCCCCTGGATCGCACTCGACGGCTTCTCGAGCGCCGAGACGCTGCGCCTCGCGTCGCGAGGGCTCCTGCCGCCGGCTCGGCCCTGATGGACGCCTCACGGTCGTCCTGGGCCGGCGTACTGGTCGCAACCTGGATGGCGACCCTCGCCGCTCCAGGCGCGGCCCAGACCGCGGCTCGCACTCGAGCCCAGGCCCCGGCTTTCACGCCGACTGCCGCACGGGCTTCGCCGGGCGAGCGACTGTACCTGCGAGGCTACTCGGTGTCGGGCGAGCCGATCGCGGCGACCGTGCAGGGCGACGTACACGTCAAGAGCACCGAGATGGCCTGCGTCAGCTGCCACCGGAGGAGCGGCATGGGCGGCGCGGAGGGCTCCCTCGTGGTGCCTCCGCTGGTGGGATCGGTGCTGTTCTCGCCCGTGACCCAGGGCGCGCCAGAGATCGGACCGCCGCGGTCGTCCGGCGCCGGGACGCGCGCCGCCTACACCGAGGAGACGTTGCTGCGCGCGGTGCGCGACGGAGTCGACGCTTCGGGCAGGACGCTCTCGGCCACGATGCCGAGGTTCGCGATCGGCGAGGCCGACGCGCGGGCGCTGGCGGCGTACCTGCGCGGCCTGGGCGAGGGCGTCCCGCCGGGGGTGGACGACGCCGTCGTGCACCTCGCGACGATCGTCACGCCTGGTGTCGAAGCGGAGGTCCGCGCCTCGATGATCGACGTGCTGCGGGCATTCGTGCGTGCGAAGAACGGAGGCGCGCGCTACGAAGCGCGTCGGCGCACGCGCGGTGGCTGGGACATGAAGCAGCAATACCAGTCCTACCGCGACTGGGTGCTCGACGAGTGGGAGCTCCACGGCGCGCCCAGGGAGTGGCCGGCGCAGCTCGAGGAGCTGTATCGAAGGCAGCCGGTCTACGCGATCGTGGGCGGCATCGGCGACGGCGACTGGTCCCCGATCGACGCGTTCTGCGCGCGCCACGAGCTCCCGGCGGTGCTGCCACAAACGCCCTTGCCTCCGGCTTCGCCCGCGGGTGACGGTTTCTACTCGCTCTACTTCTCGCGGGGAGTGGTCGTCGAGGCGCGGGCGATCGCAAGCCACCTGGCGCTGGCGCCGCCGCCGCTGGAGCTGCGCCAGCTGTCCCGCTGCGGCGGCGCCGGCGAGGCCGCGGCGACGGAGCTGGCGCGCGTCGTCGGGGCGGGAGCCGCGCCGTCCGAGTGCGTGCCCGCTGCGGCGGCTCTCGACACGGCGGCCTGGACCCGGCTGGTCGGCGGCGCCCGCCGCCTGGTGCTCTGGCTGGACGCGCGCGACGGCGACAGCCTCGAAGCGCTGGCCGCCTCGCCCGCGCTCACGGATGTGAGCGAGCTGTATCTCTCCTCGACCCTGCTCGGCGAGCGGACGGCGCGGCTGCCTGGGGCCATCGTCGCGCGAGCCGTGCTCGCACACCCTTTCGTCGCGCCCGGCGAGTTCGACAGGCACGCGGCCCGGTCGCTCGCGTGGATGAAGTCCGTCGGCCTCGCTCCCGCCGACCGCCGCGTCGCGGTCAACGCCCTCTTCGCCGCCGTGCTCGTGTCGGACGCGCTCGGCATGCCCCGCACGCTGGGCTCTCGCGAGTACTTCGTCGAGACGATCGAGCACATGGCGGGCCGCTCCCTGAATCCGACGGCGTACCCGACGGTGTCGTTTGGCCCCGGGCGTCGATTCGCTTCCGAGGGCGCCTACCTGCTGAAGCCGCCCTCCGCGCCTGATCAAGCATTCGGGAAGGTGGAAGAATGGTCCGCACCTCGCTCGTGATCTCGGCTCTCACCGCGCTCGTCGCGTCCGTCGCCATCGGGGCGAGCCTGGAGCCTGCGCGGCCGTTCGAGAGCCTGTTGGCCAGCGTGGCGGCCGCCGCGCCCGGTACGTACGTCGTCAGCGGCACGAAGCTCCTCGGCGGTTCCGGACGACGGGCGGATCGGGGTCCTGCTCCAGGCGGACGTGCTCCGCGGCGCCGAGGGCCAGGCGCGCGTCGGCGTCGTGGTCGGGGCCGAGGGCCCAGAGGCGAAGGAAGCCCGCGTCCTCGTCAACAGGGTGGTGAAGGCCCCCGAGGCGGGCACCCGCCTGGTGGCCGATGCGGGTGGAGCGGGAGGGGCAGGGCCTCTGTGGCTCGTCCGAGAGCTGAGCCTCGAGCCGGGCGAGTACGAGCTCCAGGCCGTCGTGGGAGACGCACGGCAGGGAAGCGGGCTGCTGGCGATCGCGAGGTCCAAGCTCACGGTGCCGGACATCAGCGGCGGAGGCCTGGTCGTGACGCCGATCGTGGCGGGCGATGCGGCCTCGACGCAGCGCGCGTCTGCGCTGCCGTTCGTATTTGGGACGACGGTGCTGACACCGGCGGTGAGCCGCCGACTGCCGCAGAACGGCTCGATCGGCGTCGCCTTTCGCGTCTACAACTGGACCGCCACCGACGAGGAGAAGCCGGACCTGACCGTCGAGTACCTCTTCTACGAGCAGGGAGCCAAGGGGCTGCACTTCTTCAACAAGGTCAAGCCGCAGCAGCTGAACGAATCGACGCTCGGGCCCGCCTTCGTTCCGTCCGCCGGCTCGGTGGCGGCGGGGATGCGAATCCCTCTGGCTCCGTTCACGTTCGGCGAGTTTCAGCTGCTGGTGCGCGTCAGCGACAACCGAGGCCATCGATCGGCCGAGCAGTCCCTGAGGTTCACGGTTGCCCCCTGAGCCTGGCGGCCAGGAGCTGGAACCGACGTCCTTCGTCGGACCATCGTCGTGGGAGTACGAGGACAGCGACGAGGGCCGCGCGCCCGGCTGGGTGTTGCTCCTGTTCTGGGCGCTGACCCTTGCCGCGTCGATCGCGCTCGGCCTTGGATCGCTCGTCGCGCTGCGCTGGCTCTGGCACCTGGCAACGGCTTGAGGGTCGCCCTCAGACGAAATCCACCTGGGTTATTGGCTGGTTTGGTGGACCGCGGGGGGATCGAACCCCCGACCTCCTGATTGCGAACGAGCCTGAGGGGGAGTCTGAGAAGAGACCAGAAGGTCTAAGTGAGCCTCAGGGAACGGCATGCCCGTTACTTCGTCGGCGCCAAGCGCTTAAGCTCCGTGTCCCAATGTTGCACGAGGATAACCGCGGCCGAAGCGTCGGTTCCGGGCCCTTTGATCATCAGGAACCGTTGGCCGTCGAGCGACACGTCGTAGCTGCGCCCGGAGTTGGCGCCGACAAAGTAGCGCCGCTCGAAGAGTTTGATCGGCGCGCGGGAGTTCCACGTCGCGCCCTTTGTCTCCACGGATACCTGCAGCAACGATCCATCGACGCCGATATAGAAGAGTTCCTTGCTGCTTGGCGCCCAGAGGGGTCGCGTGCCGCCCGCCGTCGAGACGCGAAATTGGCCGTCGCTGACGTTCGGAAACGGCCGAACATAGATTTCCTTGGAGCCGGTCAGAGTCGATTCGTACGCCAACCACCGGCCGTCCGGCGAGACGGTTCCCTCGGTTTCGTGGGCCGGCGTATCCACGAGCGGAGTCACTCGGCGCGTCTCATCGAGGGCGAGCTGCAGCAAGTCGCGGCCCGTCGTCCCCTGGTTGTTTTTGAAGAACACTATGGCGGTTCCGTCTGGCGTGATCCCGCTGGCAAACTGCGGCTCGCTGCTCTGGTTCAGCCGCTCGGGCCCGCCGGTGCCGTCGGCAGCCTGCCACCAAAGGTTGAAGACGCCGCTCCGGTTCGAGCTGAAAATGATCCGCTTGCTGTCCGGCGTCCAAAGGGGGTGCTGGTCCTCGCCTGGATCGAGTGTCAGGGGCGTGAGCGTCTCTTGTTCCAGGTCCCAGATCCAAATGTCGTTCGCCTGATCGTTGCTCCAGACTGCGATGCGCCTTCCGTCTGGCGAGAGACGAGGCTGGAGGTAGGCGCGCGGCGCGGCCGCGATGGCCTCCTCCTTTCCCGTTCGATCGACCCACACGAGCGTACGTGCGTTCGTCGTATCTACGTACACGAGGGTCCCCTCATTGGCTACGGCGAAGTTCCCCCCTCCTGCAGCCGTCGTCGAGAGCAGCGGCAACATCGGGACCGCACTACCGTGGGTCTCGCGCCGATCGACATCGAAGGGGATCGCTCGTAGCGCGCCCGCCGCGATGTAGACCAAGTGCCCGCTGGCGACGTAGTGTGCGTCGCTGCCACCGTGCACAAGTATTGTTTGGGTCCCTGTGCGCAAGTCGCGCACAGCCACCTGCGCTGAATCGAGTCCGCCCGTTTGCGACGTAATCGTAAAGAGGACGGCCTGGCCGCCGGGTAGAAGTTCTGGCCAGAGATGGTCCGCTTCTCCATGCTCGCGGTCGGGCCGCGTCAACACGTCGATCGACCCACTGCTGGCCGAGACGCGCTGCAACCCTGTGTCGACGTTCAAGGTCGCGAAGATGATCGTGTCGTCTGCCGCCCACGTCGCCCCCCGAAGAACCCCGTCAACCCGCGCGATCTTCGTCGCTGCACCGCCCGTGATCGCGACTTTCTCGAGTTCGAAGGATGAGTTGGCGAAGCCGACCCACTGACCATTCGATGAGAGGAATGGCAGGAATACTCCACTAGTTACGGTCGCGATCGCGATCGGCTCGAGCGCATCGAGAGCACGAACGATCAGTTGCGTGCCGTTGTTGCCGACATAGACCAGGCGTTTCCCGTCGGCCGAGAGAGCGATGTCGCGGCCCATGCCGCTTAGCGTCAGCGCTGCTGCGCCGGAAAGCGTAATGTTCGAACGCGTGACGCCGAGTGGCGCGGCCTGGCGCCACGGCGGCCAGACTACGAGCACGAGCGCCAGTACCGCTCCGAGAATCCCCACGACTGCCCACGGTAGCGCACGCACCCATGCGGCCTCTTGCGTCCGCACGCTGCTCGCGCTTGCGTCACCGCTTGATGCGAGCGCTTCGTCCATCTCGAGCCGCGCGTCCGCGGCATCAGCCAAGCGGCGCCTGCGATCCTTCTCGAGGCAGCGGCGGAGCAGGCGCCGAATCGGCGCAGGCGTGCTTGCCGGCAGTGCGGTCCAGTCCGGCTCTTCCGTCAAGATGTGCGCCAGGGTTTCAGCGACATCCTCGCCGCTGAATGCGCGCCGTCCCGTGACCATCTCGTAGAGTACGCATCCCAACGCCCAAATGTCCGCCCGCTTGTCCGCTGGCCGTCCCTTTGCCTGCTCAGGCGCCATGTACGCAGCCGTGCCGAGAATCACGCCAACGCCGGTCATCGCCGCCGGGCGCGTAATCGTCGGTGATGCGGTGACGTTGGCGGATGCTGCCGACGCCGGCTCGAGCGCTTTGGCCAAGCCGAAGTCCAGCACTTTCACCGTTCCATCTGGTCGTAACTTGATATTCGAGGGCTTGAGATCCCTGTGAATGATCCCCTGCTCGTGTGCAGCTTCGAGGGCATCGGCAATCTGTTTCGCGATGGGCAACGCCTCGTCGAGCGGCACCGCGCCGAGCGCGATGCGCTGCGACAGGTCGTCGCCCTCGACGAGCTCCATCACGATCGCACGCACACTACCGCCGTCTTCGAAGCCGTGGATGTGCGCGATGTTCGGGTGATTGATGGCCGCCAGCGTCTGCGCTTCGCGCGTGAACCGCGCGAGCCGCTCGGGGTTGTTGGCAAACGAGTCGGGCAGTACCTTCAGTGCGACATCGCGATTGAGCTTCGTATCGCGCGCGCGGAATACCTCGCCCATCCCGCCGGCGCCGATGCTGGCGATGACTTCGTAGACACCGAGGCGCGTACCGGAAGTGAGAGCCAACCGGCTGGGAGTATAGCGGTTAGGGTCGCGAGGACGCGATCAATCCTGGGTGACGCCGTAGCGTTGACGATCCTGTTTAGAACGATTCGACCATGACGTGGATCAGCTAGGCGTCGAACAAGGGGATGAGGCCGCGGCGCTGCCGCATCACTCGCCCCACGACCTCCGGCATACTTTCGCCTCGCTGCTCCTCCAGGACGGCGTCTCGCTCGCCCACGTTCAGCGAATGCTGGGCCACTCGGACCCCAGGCTGACGGCGACGCCTCTACGGGAAGTGGCTTCCGGTTGAAAACCCCGGCGCTGTGGACCGCCTGGACGAGGCAAGGACAACGACCCCGGATCTATCGACGGACTTGGGCACTGTGATGGCGAGTGGTAGCAAAACGGTAGCAACCGCCCGCGCCGGTCGAAAACGGCTATCGCAAGTTATTGATGGGTTTGGTGGACCGCGGGGGGATCGAACCCCCGACCTCCTGATTGCGAACCAGTTATTGGCTACGGCGGCGAGGACGGCGCCGTCGCCCAGGGCGAGGACCCGCACGGCGACCAGATGAAGGCCAAGCGCCAGCGGCTCACCGCGGCGACCGTCGAGGACCTGGTCGAGGCCTTCCTGGCGTCGAAGGAAGCGCTGGCCTGGCGCCCGAAGACGCGCCCGGAGTTCGCCCGCATCCTGCGCGTCGAAGTCGTGCCGGCCCTCGGCGACCTCAAGCCCGAGGAGGTCAAGCGGGGCGAGATCCGCGCCCTCGTCGATCGCCTCTCCGACCGGGCGCCCGTGATGGCGGACCGAGTCTTCGAGGTCACGCGCCGGCTTTACACGTGGGCGATCGGGAAGGATCTGGTCGAGACGAGCCCATGTGTGGGCCTCTCGAAGCCGAGCCCCGAGACGCAGCGCGACCGCGTCCTGACCGAGGACGAGATCCGCGCCGTCTGGGCCGGCTGCGACGCCGAGCCCGGGATCATCGCCGACGCGTTCCGCCTGATGCTCGTGACCGCCCAGCGCCGCGGCGAGGTCCTGTCGATGCGCTGGCAGGACCTTGACGGCTCCTGGTGGACGATCCCGGCCGAGCTGGCCAAGAACGGCCTCGCGCACCGCGTACCGCTCAGCCGACAGGCGCTCACGATCCTCGAGCGGCTCCGCAAGCGCGCGAACGGGCCTTGGGTGTTCCCGTCGCCGACGACCGACCGACCGATCGAGAACCCGCAGAAGGCGGCCGAGCGCCTCCGCGAGCGCTCCAAGGTCGCCGACCTGCGCCTCCACGACCTGCGGCGGACGGCGGCCTCGCTCATGACCGGCATGGGCATCTCGCGGCTGACGGTCAAGAAGATCCTGAACCACGCCGAGCGCGACGTGACGGCCGTCTACGACCGCCACTCCTACGACCCGGAGAAGCGGAGCGCGCTGGAGGCCTGGGGCCGCCGGCTGGAGGCGATCGTCAGGGGGCAGGGCTCCAAGGGTCAGGTTGTGACGATGGGCGCTCGACGCCGGGCGAGGCTTGATTCCGGGCAATCCCCGTCGCAAGATCAGCACAGGAGGACGTCGTGAGCACCGAGTACGTCGAGAACCGGGAGGGTTTCTACAGGGTCGCCGGCACCCGTGTGTCGCTGGACTCGATCGTTTACGCCTTCCTGTCGGGGCAGTCCGCCGAGAGCATCGCACAGTCGTTCCCGGTCCTGACGCTCGAACAGGTGTACGGCGCGATCACGTTCTACCTGGCGAATCGGGAGACGATCGACCGATACCTCGAGGCCCAGGAACAGGAGTACGACGCCAAGCGAGCGGCGGCCCGTGCAGCGGACCCGATGTTCTACCAGAAGCTCGCGGACGCGAAGAGGCAAACGCCGGCCGTCCGCTGATGCGCATCCGCTTCCAGGCGGACGCAGACTTGAACCAGGCCATCGTGGCGGCTGTTCTTCGGCGCCTTCCGGAGGCCGACTTCCGCACGGCAACCGACGCCCGGCTCGCGGGGCTTCACGACCTCGAAGTGCTGGCGATCGCCGCGCGGGATGGCCGACTGCTCGTCACGAGTGACCGACAGACGATGCCAGGGTTCTTCGGGGAGTTCATCACCAAGACGGAGAGCCCCGGAGTGATCGTTGCCCGGCAGCGGCTCGCCGTTGGCGAAGTCCTGGAGGACTTGGCTCTGATTTGGACCGCGTCTCAGGCGGAGGAGTGGACGAACCGCATCGTCTACCTGCCGCTCTGAGGGAGGGCATCGAAAGGTGAGACGTGGCGACGTTCCAGGGACTCGAGGATCTGAGAGCGTGAACACGAGCAGGACTCCGAAAGCTGACGTGGCCCGGCCGGCTCGCCCGGCGGCCCCGTGGCGTGTCACCTCTGTCGAAGTGCAGCCGGAGGCGCGTCTGCGGGTGCGTTTCATCGACGGCACCACCGGCGAGGTAGACATGCGGGCCTTTCTCCAGGCGGCGGCAACAGCTGGGACGGTGTTCGAGCCACTCAGGGATCCTGGATTCCTGGCGCAAGCGGCCGTAGTCTCCGGCGCGGTGCAGTGGCCAAACGGCGCTGACCTGGCGCCGGACGCGATGTACGATGCCATTCGCGAGCGCGGGATCTGGTCGCTGGAGTAGACGCCGCATTCGGTCGGCTCGAATGCGCTGGGAGGAGCGAGTGGCCGGGAAGTTGGCGTTCCAGTACGACCGCGAAGCTGACATCCTGCACATCAGCAGCCGGCCCCCGTACGCGGAGCAGGAGAGCGAGGAGCTGGGCGACGACGTGATCGCCCGGCTCAACCCGACGACCGGCCACGTGGAGAGCCTCGAGGTGTTGTTCTTCTCCACGCGGCTGCTGCGCAGCGACCTGTTCGAGCTGCCCGTGACGGCGGATTTCCACCGGGCGGGGTAGAGGCTCGTGGACGCCCGTCGGAGGCTCGCCAGGTGAGGCGGTCGCCAAAGGTCGACGCTCTCGGGCGATGGGCGCCTTGTTTGCGTGAACGTGATCGCCTCGATCTTGCTGCGGCTTTGATCGAGAGCGTTGATAATGGCGGCGTCCGTGACAACGTAGTTGCGGCCTGGGCGCTCGAGGCGAAGCGTCGTTTGGCCGAGGTTCAATCGGGTGTCGTGAAGCCGGTTCCGTGGGAGGACGCCGAGAAGCGCATCTTCGACACGGAGTAGCGGCGGGAGGTTCCCATGTCCGTTCCCGACTTCCAGAGCTTCATGCTGCCGCTGCTGAAGCTGACCGCCGACGGAGAGGAACACAGCCTCGCCGAAGCAGTCGAGCGACTCGCCCAAGAGTTCCAGCTCACTGAAGAAGACCGCGCTCAGCTTCTGCGGAGCGGGCAAACGCGGCTGTACAACCGTGTGGCATGGACGACCACCTACCTCAGGAAGGCGGGCCTCCTTCAGGCGGTTGGCAAGGGCCGTTTCCGAATAACCGACCGCGGGCGCGAGGTTCTGGCCGGCAAGCCCGCCACCATCGATGTTGCGTTCCTGGAAAGCCGGTTTGAAGAGATGCAAGAGTTCCGGGGCGCGAAAGCCGCAAGCGGCGGAGAAGACGAGGAGCCCCCGGCGACGTTCGACCACGCTGCGGGCGCTTGGGTGCTTCGGGAGGGCGTCGAGGAGAGGATCCGCGAGAAGCTCGAGCGCTCGATCCCGAACGAGGCCACGCGGCGCTCCGCCCTCGACCTGCTGGCCTTCGCCATCGAGAACGCCGACGAGGAGCGCGCCGACGCTTGGTACGTGAAGGAGACCTCACACGGCCTGGCGCTCATGGCGGGCCGGCTCCTCGCCTGCAAGGTCACGAGGTCGAGGGCACGAATCAGCATCATCGGCCCGGTCGCTGAGGAAGTGCGGGCCGCGATTGGAGCCGAGCCCGAGGACGACGACGAGTTCAAGAAGATCCCAGGTGGCGTGCTCCTGACCTTTCCGATCGAGCACGCGGGAGACGCGCTCCTCCTGTTGCAGGACGGGCTGAACAGCTTCGTGGACCTGGCCATGGCTCGAGTGCGACGGTCGGTGAGCCTCGAGGATCATGTGCCGGAAGCCGTTTCCCACGTTGCGAGCGTCGTCGGGCGGGACTTGCCCCAGCCAGTGCCCGTCGCACTCTCAGGCGACACGGAGCAGGAGGACGACGAGTCGGAGGAAGAGGACGCCGCCGTCTCCCGTGAACCGCGAATTCGCGGCCGGGCACCGATCTTCGAGCATGGCCAACGCTCGATTGCGTCCCTCATCAGCGACATCGAACCTGAGCGTGCGGCGATCGCGCTACCGGACCTGCAGCGCCCGTTCGTATGGGAGGACACCAAGGTTCGAGATCTGCTCGACTCGCTGTTCCTGGGCTTTCCCGTCGGAACCCTGGTCCTGTGGCACACGATCAACGAGAAGGAGGCTCGTGCCCTCGGCGCAGACCGACCGGGCCTTCGGGCGACGACTCTCGTGATCGACGGCCAGCAACGACTGACGTCGCTGTATGCCGTCATGCGCGGCCAGGAGGTCATCGGCAAGGATGGCGAGAAGCGGAGGATCGCCATCGCGTTCCGGCCCCGTGACGGGCGCTTCGAAGTTGCAGACGCGGCGATCCGCAACGACCCGGAGTTCTTGGCGGACGTCGACTGAGCTGTGGAGCGGGAAGCGAGCAAGGCACCAGATTCGCAAGGACCTGATGAACGCCCTCCGGGACAAGGGCCGCGTCGTCGACGACAAGTACGAAGAGGCCGTCGAGCTGAATCTCGAGCGCGCCCATGCGCTCAGCGACTACCGGTTTCCCACCGTCGACATCCGCAAGACCGCTGCGACCGAGGACGAAGAGGCAACGGAAGAGGATGTCGCGGAGATCTTCGTCCGCATCAACAATCAGGGCACGCGGCTTGGCCAAGCCGATTTCGTCCTCACGCTCCTGTCAGTGTTCCACGGTCCGCTACGCGATCGGATCGAGGAGCGAGCGCGTGCGATGTCGGATGGCTCCCTGGTGGCCTTGGACACCCAGCAGCTTCTCCGAGCCGCCTGCGCGGTGGCGTTCGGACGCGCGCGGATGAAGGCCATCTACCGTTCCTTGCGCGGCATCGACCCGGTCACCGGAGAGGCTGATGCGGCGGGCCGCAGCAAGCGCCTCGACGACCTGGACAAGGCTGCGCAGGAATGCGTCGATCTCACGCCCTGGCGCGACTACGCCCTTCGAGTGAAACACGCAGGATTCGTGAACCAAGGGCTCATCGCGTCGAAAAACGCGGTAGTCAATGCGTTTGCCTTCTACATCCGCGGTCGCCGCGCCGGCGTACCGAAGAACAAGCTCGACGAAACGATTGCGCGGTGGGTGTTCGCGACGCTGCTCACGGCGCGTTACTCCGGATCGTCTGAAACCGTGTTCGAGCAGGATCTGACGCGCGTCGGGGACTCGTCGGCCGGCAACGGGGAAGCCTTCGTGCGAGCACTCGACGACGCGATGAGCGAGACGATCACGGGCGATTACTGGACGCGCACGCTCGTGGCGAGCTTGGAGACTCAGAAGGGAAGAGCGCCGGCAGCCTTGGCGTTTCGAGCCGCGCAAGTGGTCCTTGGAACGCGGGCGCTCTTCAGCGACCAGCTCCTGCAGAACCTGCTCGACCCGCCAGCCCAGGGCGGCCGGGCGGCAAGCGAAGCCCACCATTTGTTTCCAGAGGCGCACCTCCATGGGCGCGGGATCAGGGACCGTCGGCGGGTGAACCAGGTCGCCAACCTCGCGGACGTGGGGTGGCACGAGAACAACGTGATCGGTGGCCGCGGCCCGGCAGAGTACGTTCCGAAAGTGAGGCAGAAGCTCGGTATCGGTGACGACGCATGGGGCCGAATGTGCGCCGAACACGCGCTCCCGATGGGGTGGGAGGCGATGGAGTACGAGACGTTCCTCAGCGAGCGGCGCCGACGGATGGCCGACATCATTCGAGTCGCGTTCCGAAAGCTGGGCGGCGAAGCCGATGCCCAGCCGGTCAGCCCGCCGTGGTTCCTGGCGGGCGCCGAGGTTGTCTGGCAGCGAATCGCGGAGACGCGAACGCGCGCTGCGAGGCGTCGTCCGCGAGGTGTACGCCGCCACGTTCGGCGATCGGGCCGCCCAGAAGATCGAGGCGACGCTGCCGGAGCGCGAGCGGGAGGTCTTGAGTCGGGCGCTTCGGGCGCGACCCGCGGGAGCCGAACCGCTGAGCATCGTTGACTACCTCTACCTTGGTCAGCTCCCGCCGCTCCTGTTCGCGCAGGAAGCCTGGCCGCGCGCCAGCCAGCGCTTGGGCGGCGCGTCGGACGCGAAGCAACGGCTGCAGGCCGCCATCGGACAGATCGCGCCGGTCCGCAACGAGATTGCCCACGTTCGCGAGGTCGAACAGGACCGGCTCATGCGAGCGAGCGTCGCCTGCGGTGACGTGCTGGCGATGGTAAAGAGTGCGCCGCGACCAGGGGCTTGAGTCTCGCGCCGCTGCCGGCGACCTCGATGTGAAGGAACAGCGCGCCGGCTAAGGACGGTGACGCTCGTCGCGGGACGGCAGCGAGGCAGTCGAGTAGAAGTTCATGCTGGCGACGCCCGCTCGGAGGCGATGCAAGGCCGCGGCGCGATCCAAAGACGGCCCAGGCTCAAGTACCTCGATGGTCAGGCGGACGCGCTGTTGGTCGGCGAGTTGGAGCCTGCCGACAGGCCTGAATACGCCGTCGGTGTATACGGCCTCGACAACCTGAACCGCGGTTGGCCCGCGTCCTCGGAACACTCCAGCCTCCCCCCGTATGGTACTGCGCCCAACTTCGCCCATGGCGACGTAACGCGTACTATCGCTGGCGAACGCCGAGACCCCGCAAGCCTCGCACGAGCCAGAGAACCTCGCGCAGCCGTGTCGGCATCGCTCTCGAGGCCAGGCGGAACACGGCTCGACGAGCGGCTCGCTCCGGGTTGCTGTGCCACCGGGCGCCGCGTCGGCCGAAGCGGAGCCAATGCGCTACCCAGGTGTTGCCTCTGGCAAGAGCCAGCGAGCGCCTGGCCGTCTTGAAGAGCTGCAGTTGGCCATCGACGCGAGGCGACCTCCTGACGGGCAACAGCGTCGTGTGGCCGCTCGTCGTCTCGCTCACGCCGTCGAGGAACAAGGGCTGGAGCGAGGCCCTGCCGGGCCCGGTCGAGTCGGCGTTCCTGGCGCTGCAGGCCGCGGAGAACCTCCGTCTCCCAGCGCTCCCTGATCCGCTGGATCCGCACGGGCGAGAGGTGGACGGCCATCCGGTTCTCGAAGCGCGGACTGAGGAGAGCGTGCACGTGAGGGTGAGCGGGTCGGCCCTGGCCGCCGTGCTGGTGGATGGCGAACACGCCCTGGGCTCCCCGTGCTGCGCCGCGGAAGGTCTTCTCGACGGCGTCACGTAGAACGCGGTCGCAGAACGTGCCGTCGAGTCTGCGGAAGCGCTCGGCCGCGGCGTTGTCCACGGTCAGGATGAAGCGGAAGTAGACGGGATTCCGGAGGCCGCGGGCATCGTCGCGAAGCGCCTTCCGGATGGCCTGCTCGTCGCCCCGCATGGCTCGGTACCGATCGCCGATTCCGTAGAGCTCCCGCCGACGTCCGTCGGTCAATCCCTCCTCGCGGTGGGCGATGTAGCGCACCTGCGCACCGACCCGACTCGGGTCCCGGTGGTAGCGGGCTTCGACGAAGAACACGTCAGGCTCCTTCGTCGTGTGGCGCCGCGTCGTCGGGGCCTGGAGAGGTCTCGTTCCGCGTCGGCAACGGCCTGCTCCCACTCGTCGGCGCTGACGACTCGGACCTCGGCCATGCAGCTCCTCTTCGCTGACCTTCATCGCCCGGTCGCGGGTCGCCCAGTGGGCCAGGAGGCGCTGCGTTCCGAACGTCGGCGGACCGAGAAGCTCGAGCAGGAGCCGAACGCTCTCGATCGCTCCGAGCAGCTCCTCGACGCGACCGCCGGGGACGCCATCGCGGTTCCGGATCGTCTCGATTCCGACAGCCAAACACTCCCGGATCGCCTCTGACCGGGTGGTCCCGCTGTGCTTGGCGTGCGCCTCGATCTCGCGCACGAGGTCGGGCGGAACCCTCGCCGTGACCCACTGAAGGGAAGCCTCGGCCGGGGCGAGATCCGGCCGCGGAGAGCGCGAGGAACGGCCTCGGCTCTCGTTCTTGTCTCGCCCTGGTTTCGACCCTGCGAAGCTCCATCGGACTCCTCCTCGAGCGCCGGACGCTCGCCCATTCCAGGATGGGCAAGGCTCGTGCCGCCAGCGTCGAGGTCGTCGCCAAGCAGCGGCGTGATGACTGGCTTGGGTTTACGGCGCCGAGTCGCGGGAGCGCGGGCGCGGGGTCTTCTCAGAATTGAGAGACGCCGTGCTCGCCGACCGCGAATAACACCCAAGCAGGACGAGCATCGAACGACCAGCCACGCGAAGACGGCCGAAGGGTCGTGGCAAGCGCTGGGCCGGCGCAACTCGCTCAAGCCTCGTGGAGTGGACACGGAACGCAGGGGCGTGTGTCACGCCCTTTATCTCGCAGTCGTGCGTCCTTCGGGCCGGTTCGGGGTCAACGCGCATGGTGGAGGCTCCTATAGCGAAGGGTGAGGGGGGAGGGTCCGGGAAGGTCGGCGGGGCGGGCGGGCGGGGATCTCATGACGTGCTTTCAGTGCGGAGCGGACGCGTTCGTGTGGGTCCGTCACGAGCCGGCAGCGATAGCACCGCCCCGCACCATCGAGATGCAGGCGGTCACCTGCGTCAGCGCGCGCTGCAGGTCGCCGACCTGGGAGAGGAGACGCTGGCTCAGCCGTTCGTCAGTACCCTGGAGGCGTACCCTCGACCTTCATGCCTGAGCTCCTCCCTGCCCTACGCGAACTGGGCCTGCCGCGCGGCGTGAGGCTGGTGCTCGGTTGCTCGACCTCCGCGGGGCTGCTGTGGACCGGGCGGAGCAGCGAGGTCAGGGTGGGACTCGTCGTCCGCGCCCACGGAGCTTTGCGGCCTGCGGAGTGAATGGAGATGCGCCTTGAGTGTGCCCGAGACCCAGCCGAGCGCGGCCCCAACCAGGATGGCGACCACTTCGAGGATGGTCATCGACATCCCCCCTTCGTTCGGTCCGGTTGACCCTCTTCACGAGCTGAGGCTGCCGAACCAGCCTCGCCGCTCCATCCACTTCGCGAGCTCGAGGACCGGCGAGATCGTGGACGCGGCGACCACCACGATGACCCAGTCGACGAGGGGCAGCGGGAACGTCCCGAACGGCCCATTGAGCGCCGGCACGTAGATGATCAGGGCCAGGGCGGCGAGCTCCCAGGCGATGGCGAGGTTCAGCCACCTGTTCGCGAAGGGCCGGACGAGCACCGAGTGCCGATCCGAACGGAAGTTGTAGGCCTTGAAGAACTGGATCAGCACCAGCGACACGAACGTCATCGTCACCGCCTCCGCCACGCCGCGGCCGGAGCCCAGCGCCCAGGCGAAGAGGCCGATGTTGACAAGCATCGACCAGACGCCTCCTAGGATGGTCAGGGTGAGGACGGGTCGCGTGAAGATGCCGACCCGGGGGTCTCGCGGCGGCCGCCGCATGAGATCGGCTTCGGGCGGATCCACGGCCAGCGCCAACGCCGGGAGGCCGTCCGTCGCCAGGTTGACGTACAGGATCTGGACCGCGGTGAGCGGGAGCGGCATGCCCAGGAGCGACGCTCCCGCCATGAGCCCGATCTCTCCGACGTTCGACGAGAGCAGGTACATCAGGTACTTCTTGATGTTGCTGAAGACGCCGCGTCCCTCCTCGACGGCGGCGACGATCGAGGCGAAGTTGTCGTCGGTGAGCGTCATCGCGGCGGCGTCCTTGGTGACGTCGGTTCCCGTGATGCCCATCGCCACGCCGATGTCCGCCTTCTTGAGCGCCGGGGCGTCGTTGACGCCGTCGCCGGTCATCGCCACGTAGCGTCCCGTGCGCTGCAGGCCGTGACCACGCGCAGCTTGTGGGCGGGCGACACGCGGGCATAGACCTCGATCTCTGCGACCTGCCGCTGGAGCTCCTCGTCGCTCATCGCGTCGAGGTCCGCGCCCGTCACGACGCGGCCGTTCTTGCAGCACCCCGAGCTCGCGAGCCACCGCTTCGGCGGTCAGGACGTGGTCTCCCGTGATCAGGATGGGCTTGATGCCCGCGCGCTCGCAGGTCTCGATGGCCGGTCCCGCCTCCGGCCGCGGCGGATCGCTCATTCCGGCGAGCCCGACGAACGTCATCCCGCGCTCGGCATCCTCGAGGCTGGCACGGTGCTTCACCGCCACCGCGAGCACCCGCAGCGCCTGGCTCGCCATCTCCCGGGCCGACGCGAGCACGCGCTCCCGGTCGATCGCCTCGATTGCCCGCTCGCCCTCGCCCAGAGGAGCCGGCTGCAGCCTTCGAGAATGATCTCGGGCGCCCCTTTCGAGTAGGCGACGATTCCGTCCGGCGTCCGGTGGAGGGTCGTCATCCGCTTGGTCTCGGACGTAAACGGGATCTCGGATACGCGCGGGGAAGCGGCATCGAACTCGTGCTTGTGCAGGCCGGCCTTCGCCGCCGCGACGATGAGGGCGAGCTCCGTCGGATCTCCCTTGGCGGACCACGCCGGCGCTCCCGCGGCCTTCTCGGCGCTGTCTTCGTGCCGTTTGAGCCTGGCGTCCGAGGCGAGTGCCCCTCCCCGGAGGAGCGCCATCACCACCGGGGGCGGCGAGACGGGTGCTCCCGCGTCGAGGAACTCCCCGCTGGGCTCGTAACCGGCTCCCGTGACCTCGAACGTCCGTCCGCCGGCAAAGACCCGCCGTATGGTCATCTCGCCCCTGGTGAGCGTGCCGGTCTTGTCGGAGGCGATGACCGACACGCTCCCCAGCGTCTCGACCGCGGACAGCCGGCGTACGAGCGAGTTGCGTTTCACCATCCGTTGGGCGCCGAGGGCCAGTGAGATGGTGACGACGGCGGGAAGGGCCTCGGGCACCACGGCGACGGACAACGCGATCCCGAAGATCACCATGTCCCAGAAGGACTGTCCGCGGACGAGGCCGAGGAGCACGATCAGCGCGACGACCGCCACGGCGGCGCGAGCCAGCAGGTTGCCCACCCGGTCGAGGTTCTGCTGAAGGGGCGTGCGGCGGCTCTCGACGCCCTGCAACAGGCGCGCGATCGCCCCGAACTCCGTCCTCATCCCGGTGGCCACCACGACCGCCGACCCGCGGCCGTAGCTGACGGACGTGCCGGCGTAGACCATGTTCCTGCGGTCTCCCACGGCCAGATCGGCATCGTTCAGGGCATCGGTGGCCTTCGTGGCCGGCAGAGACTCACCCGTCAGCGCGGCTTCCTCGACCTTCAGGTTGACGGCCTCGATGACCCGGGCGTCCGCGGGCACGCGGGCGCCGGCCTCCAGCAGGACGACATCGCCCGGCACCAGCGTGCGTGCCGCCACGTCGTCCTCCTCGCCGTCGCGCAGCACGGTCGCCGACGGGGCCGCCATGCGACGCAGCCCCTCGATCGCACGTTCGGCCCGGTACTCCTGGACGAAGCCCAGCACCACAGCGAACAGCAGGATGACGGCGATGACGACAGCCTCCAGGGCGTGGCCCAGGAGCGCGGAGAGGCCGACCGCGACCATGAGGATCAGGATCAGGACGTTCTTGAACTGCGCGAGGAGGAGGCTCCACGGCGAGGTCCGGCCCGAGGCCTCGAGCTCGTTCGGGCCGTGGTCGGCCAGGCGGCGCGCGGCCTCCGCGCTGCTCAGGCCGCCCTCGGTGGTGGTCGAGGCGATCCAGAGCCGCCGCCACGGATTGCGTGTGCCACGCCGCCGCGGAGCCGGCGGCGGAGGGAGATGGCGGGCGCGACGCCACCTGGAGCCGCGGCAGGGTGCCGTTCAGCGCGTCGTTCACGGGTGGCTCCTTCGATCGCCGCCCCCAGAGGGGCGTGCCCCCTCGTGCCGGCGTCCCAACGCTCGCGTGACGGCTCGCGCCAGCCGCGTGGCCGCGCGATCGATCGCCGCCGGCAGATCGCTGTCGGTGTGCTCGACTCTCACGGTGCCGCGGGGAGCCAGGCGGGCCTGCATGGTGCACCTCTTGTCGATGCCGCCGCGGGGCCCGTTGAGATCCGCGAGGCCGACGGACACTACCCTCACGCGCCGCCGAATCGGGAGAGCGCGAACGACAACCGCCGCTCCACGAGCCCGTCGAGCTCCGGGCTCACGTCGATGTCGTCGCCGCGCACGCTGATGGTCATGGGGCGCTCCTCAGGAGCGAAGACCTGTAACGCGCAACCGCCGCTCGGACGGCACAGTGACCGTCCGTCGGCGGTCTGTTCCGAGGGGTCGAAGAACAGCCTCAGCGTCGCTCCCGGGCCGGATACGCGTACCTCCACAGTCCCGCACGCCTGGGCGACGGTGACCACGAGGGCCCCGGTGTCCGAGGCGTGGTCATCCCCGACCCCGGTCTCTGGCGGGTCTCCCACGGCGCGGGGCGCGGCGCCTGAGCTGGGTCAACGACGGGCCCAGCGTCGACTCTGGAGGAGACGGTCGACACCGGCGGCTTCATCAGACCTCTGAGCCCACGTTCAGCAGTCGAGCGCAGCGTCATACCAGGTCCCTCCCCTCCCGCTCCGGCTGGTAGAGGACCCGATCCACACGCAACCGGCGAAGGCCTCCCGGCGTTTGCCAGGTGACGTGCTCGCCCGCGCGACGGCCGAGGACCGCCATCCCGAGGGGCGCCAGCACTGAGATCCTCCGAGCGTCAGCGTAAGCCGTGCTTGGAAGGACGACCCGAAAGACGATCGTCTGGTGGGTGTCGAGGTCCCTCACGACGACCTGGGAGTCCATCGTGACGACGTCCGCGTCGATACGCCTGGCAGGCAGGACCTCGGCCTCGTCCATCTGACGGCCTAGGAGCGCGACGCTGGCGGCATCCCTCAGGTCGGCGGGCCGGAAGCCATCGACGAGGCGCCGGAGCCGTCGAGTATCGACATCGGTCAACCGAACACGCTCGTCACGCATGGTTCCCTCCTTAGATCACACGGCCGCCCGCCGCCAGGCCCCTCGATCGCGAAGCGGCCTTCCCAGGAAGCGCTCGAGCCGCGATGGGATGCCGAGGTCGGACCAGCCGCAGGGCGGGACCGCGAGCACCGCGAGCGACCCGGGGCAGGCTTCCAGAACGGCTCGGGAGAAGTCGTGGGACGGGATCCGGTCGTACAGCTCTCGCAGGGGTCCGTTCTGGGCCCCCGCCAGGACGGCTGGAACGAAAGGCTTTAGCAACTCCGGGAGAGCCTCCTCGAAGAGACGGATCAGCGTTCTGCCGACGCAAGCAAAGATGAAGCTGTTCACGAGTGCTCCGGCGTCAGCCAGCTCCCGGCTGCGATCCGCGTCAGGCTTCTCGACGAACGACGACACGGCCCGGAGCCCCTTCATCGGGCCGGGAGATGGCACGATCCACCCGCACTCACCGTCATCGCCGTCGTTGGGAGCCATGCCCAGCATCACGACCGGAGCGTTCGGACGCCGCACGGCGCGGCCGGCCACGAGGAGCGTCCGGCGCAGGACGTCCTCGGAGGCAACGTGGTGGTCCGCGGGCAGGACGAGAACCCGGGCCGCTCGATCTCGACTGAGGACGATGTCGAGGACCGGCAGCAGGATGCCCGCGGCCGTCCCCCGATTGCGCGGCTGCACGATGACGTTCTCCGGCGGGAGGTCCGCGAGCGTCTGGCGCCAGTGGCGTCGGTGATGCTCGGTCACGACGACGAGGATCCTCGACCAGGGGACGACCGCGGCGGCACGGCGCAGAGCCCAGCGCAGGAGAGGCTCTTTGCTCCCGAATGCGCGATACTGTTTCGGCACGGGCTCGCCCGCGACGTCCCGAGTCAGGGCAGACACCCGATTGCCGTCGCCTCCGGCGAGCACGACGGCCCAAAGCTCGTCAGCCTCCCGTGTGGCGCGACGCTCCTCACGCTTTCGGGAGCTTTCCGGCGATTGATGACGCGCCTGCGTCGTCGGGTTTGCGGGCGCCTTCACCGGAACGATCGAATCCACCGAACTCATCAAGCCCTCCTGAAGACGACGAGCGGCATCTCTTCCGCGCCAGAGGTTCCCATTCGTAAGGTAGGCCGCCGTGACTGATTGATCAAATTCATTTATGCGACTCAACACATTGTTGTATCTGAATGTATGCTTCGAACATGGAACACCTGAACTACCACCACCTCCGGGTCTTCTGGACCGCCGCGCGTGAGGGCGGCGTCACGCGCGCGAGCGAGAAGCTCCACGTATCCCAGCCGACGGTCACGACCCAGATCCGAGCCCTCGAGCGGGCTCTGGGCCACAAGCTCTTCGCGCGCTCCGGGAGGCGGCTTGTCCTCACGGACTCGGGCCGCTCCGCCTATCGGTATGCGGACGAGATCGTCGGCCTCGGCCAGGAGCTGGTGGACAGGATGAAGGGCGGCTCACCCGGACGCGAGCTGCGGCTGATCGTCGGCATCGCCGACGTGCTGCCCAAGCTGATCGCCTACCGGATCCTCGAGCCCGCCCTGAAGCTCCCCGAGCCCGTCCGGTTGGAGGCGATCGAGGACACGCCCGAGCGGCTCCTGGCGGAGCTCGCGGTGTTCGGCCTGGACGTCGTGTTCGCCGACGCTCCCGTGGGCCCCACGGTTCGCGTCCGCGCATACAACCATCTGCTCGGCGAGTGCTCGATCTCAGTGTTCGGCGCGGGTCGGCTCGCCAGGACCGACCGTCGCGGCTTTCCCCGCTCGCTGGATGGAGCTCCTTTCCTGCTCCCCAGGCAGCATTCGGCTCTGCGCCTCGGCCTCGACGACTGGTTCGCCCGCGAGGGTGTGCGTCCCCATGTCGTCGGGGAGTTCGACGACGCTGCCCTCATGAGCTCTGTCGGACAAGCGGGTCGGCCGTTTCCCGCTCCCTCACCCATCACGGCCGAGGTGTGTCGGCAGCTTGGTGTCCGCTCGCTGGGGACGATCGAATCCGTCCGCCAGAGGTTCTACGCCATCACAGTTGACCGCAAGCTCAAGCACCCGGCCGTCATCGCCGTCTGCGAAGCCGCGCGGCGAGAGCTCTTCCAGTGAGGGTGCCGCCGCTGGGCGGCCGTGCTCCCCGATGCCTGGGCACCTCGCGCGTCCTGGCGCGTGCGCATCAGCGAGGCGCCGGGAGCAGCAGGTCTTCGAGGAAGAACGCCGCGAGCTCGGTTCGCCCGGCAGAGTCCCGCCTTTCGATAGAGCACCAGCGCTTGTTGCCGCACCGTGCGTTCGGTCGTCTCGCGCACCGTCGCGACTTCCTTGTGGCTGAGCCCCTTCAGCAGCAGCAGGCCAATCTCGCGCTCCGCGGGTGTGAGGTTCCAGCGTTCGAACTGACGGTCGATGGCCGCGGCCAGCCCCTGAAGCACGTCCCGGGTCTCGCTGCGCCAACGCTCCGCCTCCGCGCGCGCCGCCTCCAGGTCGGAGCCGAGAGCCGCCGCTTTGCGCCGAACGGCCTCCATTCGCCGCCAAAGGAGCGCGACGCCGGCCAACGCGAGGGCGGTCGCGGCGATCTCGGCCAGGAGGTGGAGGAGGGTCGTCCCGGCCAAGGCGTCGGCCACCACGTCGGCGCCGACGAGGATCGCGATCAGCCCAAACAGGATGAGCGCTTCCGGGCCCTTCCCTCCGGTTCGTCGTCACTGTCATTTGACATGGGGCTCGCTCCAAACCATTGACGGACCGACGCCTCGGTGGCTCATGTCGTCCGCCCGATGCGGCGACCGCGCTGCGAGACGAATGTAGTGGGTGACGGTGGGGCAGGGCAATCGACCCGCCGGGCAATACTGAAGGGAGCTTTTGAATGAGTAGTCTTCCGCTGCACCCCGCACTGGTCCATCTTCCGCTCGGGTTGGCGTTTGTCATGCCGTTCCTGGCCGTGTCGCTGGCCTGGGCGCTCTGGGTGCGGCGCGTCCCACGCCTCACGTGGGCGATCGTGGTGGCCTTGCAGACCGTCCTGCTCGCGGGAGGCCTCGTGGCGTTGCGCACGGGCGAGGCACAGAGGACCGAGTCGAGAAGGTCGTCGGCGAAGCCGCCATCGCCCACCACGAAGCCGCCGCTCGACAGTTCGTTTGGGTCGCAGCGCTAACTCTCGCCTTCTCGGTAGCCGGTCTTCTCCTTAAGGAAGGCGCCGCGATGCGCTCGGGCCTCGTCCTGACTACGCTGGCGTCGGTCGCGGTGAGCGGTCTGGCCATCCGCGCCGGCCACGCGGGAGGCGAGCTCGTGTACGTGCATGGCGCCGCCTCGGCGTATTCGTCCGCGCCTGACCGAGGGGGCTCGGGTCGGGATCCGGGGCCGGCTCGACCCCAGGCGAACGATGAGGAGAAGGAGCGCTGATCTGCAACCCCGAGGAGCCAGACGCGACCTGGCGGGGCTGACCGGCTTCGATCGGCGATCAAGGTGGCGCCATCGATCAGGAAGAGTGTCGAGAACGCTCGGCACTCGGTGTCCTTCCCTCGCAGGCGGCGCCATCCGGGCGCCTGTGGAGAAGTGCGTGGCCCTGCCGGGGCTGAGCCGATCGACGGGGACAGCTTACCCCTGGCTTACCCCAGGCAGTCTCAGTTTTCTAAGTTGGTGGACCGCGGGGGGATCGAACCCCCGACCTCCTGATTGCGAACCAGGCGCTCTCCCAGCTGAGCTAGCGGCCCGAAGGCAAGAATCCTATCGTAGCAGACGCCGCCGCGGCCGATCAAACAGTGGACTCGACTTCAGACGTGCGCGGGCTCGGCAGCCAGGACCTCCGCGTGCCGCGGTTCTATCGCCGGGCTCTCGGCATGGCTGGCAAGCTCTCCTTGCGGGCGGCCCTTCTATTCCGAGCGTTGGCGAGCCGCCCCTGCCACGCACTCGCGCAGCCGGCGCAGGCCTTCCGCGATACTCGTTTCGGAGATTCCTCCGTAGCTGAGGACTATTCCGGCCTGCCTACCGGTCGCTGCACAGTACACGGAGAGGCGGTCGAAGCCGACCTGCGCCGCGCGCGCCCGCTCGGCGACTTCAGTCTCGAGCCTGACGCCTCCGAACCGGAAACGGGCTGCGAGGTGCATCCCCGTGACCGACCGCACTGGCGCGAGCCAGCGGGGAACTCGCGTTCCAGTGTGCGCAGGATTCGCTCGTGGCGTGCTGCGTACGCGCGGCGGGCCTTGCGCAGATGGCGCGCGAGCAGGCCGTTTTCGATGAACGACGCGAGGGCCGCCTGCGCAGGCAATGGCGCGTGCCATCCCGCCGCGTGGCTGGCAGCCCGCATGGCGTCCCTGAGCGAAGGCGGAGCGACGAGGAAGCCCAGCCGCAGCCCCGGCAGCAGCGCCTTCGAAAAGGAGCCCACGTAGACGACGCGTCCGTACCTGTCGATCGCCTGCAACGTCTCGAGGGGCCGGCCGCCGAAGCGAAACTCGCTGTCGTAATCGTCCTCCATGACCACGGCGTTCCGTCTCTGCGCCCACTCAAGGAGTGCAGCTCGGCGCGCGTGCGCCATGGGCATGCCAAGGGGAAACTGGTGCGAGGGCGTGACGTAGACGAGGCGCGCATCGTGCGGCAGCGCCTCCACCTTCAGCCCCGCATCGTCCACAGGGACAGCGGCGACGGCCGCGCCGCACGACTCGAAGAGCTGGCGAACCGGCGGATAGCCGGGCTCCTCGACGGCGACACGCGCCCCCGCCTCGATCAGCACCCGGGCCACGAGATCGAACGCGCCCTGGGCGCCGCTCGTGACCACGACGTCCTCCGCGTCCGCCGCCACGCCACGACTGACACCCACGTGGCGCGCGATTGCGGCGCGCAGCCGCGGTTGTCCGGCCGCGTCCCCGTAGCCCGCGCCGAGCCGCGAGCCTCGGATCTGGCGGGCGATCAGGCGACGCCATGCGTCGAACGGAAAGAGGGCCGCGTCCGGCATACCGACGCCGAAGTCGTAGCGGGGCGGTCGCGGCCAGGGCGGGGGTGCGGCGACGCCGCTCCAAACCGCCCGCGGCCGGATGGCGGCGCTGGTCGGGCGGGGAGTGCGCGCCACCGGATCGCCCTCGACGAAGGTGCCGGCCCCGCGGCGGCCGGCGAGTAGGCCCTCGGAGACGAGCCACTCGTACGCGAGGCCGACGGTGTTGCGCGAGACATCGAGGCGGCCGGCCAACTCGCGGGTCGGCGGCAGACGGTCGCCGCGTCTCAGGCGACCGTCGAGGATCGCGGTCCGGATCTGCTCATAGACCTGTCGCGCTAGTCCGCCGCCGCGCTGCAGGTGGACGTGCAATTCCACTCGACCATTCAGCTTGGCCCATCAGAGTTTGTCAAATGTGGATCTTTCGTAAGTCATGTTCCGATCCATCATGGGTCCGTCGAAAGGAGGCGCACTGGGAGGCCACCCCACCCATTCCGGTTGCGGTGGCTGTACCACCGACGCGCGCGCCGGTGATCCCTTTGCTTGCCGCCTGTCATTTCTTGATGATGTCGATGGGGAAATCATGAAGGTACGCCTCAACTACGGCAAGGTCGCGGCGGGAGTCTACGAAGCCATGGAGGCGCTGGACGAGTACCTCGGCGCTTGCGGGCTGGACAGCTCGCTGCTTCACCTCGTCCGGCTCCGAGCGTCCCAGGTCAACGGGTGCGCCTACTGCTTGGACATGCACTGGAAGGACCTCCGCGCGCTCGGCGAGGCGGAGCAGCGGCTCTACTCGCTGGACGCCTGGCGGGAGAGCACGTACTACACCGAACGCGAGCGCGCGGCTCTCGCCTGGACGGAGGCCGTAACGCTGATCGCCGACGGTCATGCGCCCGACGCGATCTACGAAGAGGCCCGCGCGCACTTCGGCGAGAAGGAGCTGTCCGACCTGACGCTGGCCGTCGCTACGATCAATGCCTGGAACCGGCTGTCGATCGCGGCTCGCCTCGTCCCGGGAACCTACCAGCCGGCAACTCACCGATGAATGACGTGGGCACACGAGCTGGCTCCTTCGACCGAAGGGGTTCGCGAGCAAGCTCCGCGAGATCCTTGGCTGAACCGATCGATCACGGCCGGAGAGCCGGTTACACTGGAGCGCCTTCGCCTGGTCCCATCACCCTACGAAGGATCACACCATGACCGAAGTGTACGGGCCTGACTTCATCACGCTGCTCGTCGCGGATCTGGATGCGTCGGTGCGGTTCTACAAGGACAAGATTGGCCTGAAGGCCTCGCCAGAGAAGCAGCCGCACGCCCAGGCGTTCGACACAAAGCCCTGCGGCCTGGCGGTACGACAGTCATCAGAGAAGGTCGCCATCCCCGGCCAGGGCGTCATCATCTGGCTCCGCACCTCCGATGCAGCGGCCCTGTGCAAGACCTTGAAAGAGTGGGGCGTGCCCATCGTCAAGGACCTTCAGGAGAGCCCGTTCGGCATGACATTTTCGTTCCAGGACCCCGACGGCCACGTCCTGTCGGTCCACGACGGCGGCTGAGCGGACCGATCGAGGCTGTCGAGCGGGGAGCGTGGAGGGGCGAAGATGAAGACGACCATGGCCAGACCGCGCAAGAACCACCGACAAGCCGGAAGGTAGACATGGAGCCACACTTCGCCGCTATCGTACGGGCCTTCGCTCGGCACCGCCGCGTCACCTATGGCGGGAAAGGGTTTGGTTCTAGGGCCCTCAAGTGCGATGGGAAGATCTTGCGATGTTGAGTTCGAAGGGCCGGTTCGTCGTCAAGCTTCCAGGCCACCGGGTGGCTGAGCTGATTAGGATGGGGAAAGGCGAGTACTTCGACACTGGACGTAATCGAGTGATGAAGGAATGGCTGGCGGTCGCGCAGGATCCGGCATCCTGGCTGGCGCTGGCAAGAGACGCTCATCGGTTTGCGGCGGCAAGACGGGACTGAGCTTGCGGAGCGGGCCTCTGCACCAACCTGGCAGGGTAGGGTGCCAATCGGGCGTGATGGAGAGCGCAAACACCCTCCTGCCATCGGCGATCAGCGCCTTGAGGCGCTGCAAGGCGATGCTCCGCAAATCATACGATCCTAAAGGCTTATCTGCGAAATTGGGCGGCCGTTGCACCTCGAGCTGCGGGACTGGCGCATTCGGCCGCTCGCGTGATGCACACACTGGGTGTGATCGACAGGACAGCACCGGCGCTGTGCCGCCTCCGCGCTCGCTCAGCAGGCCGCGGCAACGGGCAAGCACGACTCGGCAACTGAACCAGACTGACCCACATGCCGCCACGCGGCGAATGCCGGGAGCCCTACTCGTCTGAACGGGAACCAGGCGCTCTCCCAGCTGAGCTAGCGGCCCGAAGAAGAGAAGGAAAGTCTAGCAGACGCGGCGCGAACGAGGCAAACGCGCCAGCGATCTGCTAGAGTCCGGGGCACCGGGTCACGACACCGAGCATGGTCGAGTTCAATCGCAAAGAGCGAACGATCCGAGTCAAGATCGCCTACTACGGCCCGGCGGTCGGCGGAAAAACCACCAATCTGAAGGTGCTCTACGACCGCGCGCGGAGCGGCCGCCGCGGCGAGTTCGTGTCGGTGAACTCCCAGCAGGACCGCACGATCCTCTGCGACCTCCTGCCGCTCAAGTCGTCGGGCTTCATGGGCTACGACCTGCGCTTCCAGCTCGCCGCGGTGCCCGGCCAGGCGATCTACGCGCCCGCGCGCCGCGTCGTGCTGCGCGGCTCGGACGGCGTCGTGTTCGTCGCCAACTCGGCGACCGACCGCTGGCACGAGAACCAGCAGTGCTTCCGCGAGCTCCAGGGGCACCTGCTGGCGCAGCAGCTCGACCCGGCCACGATCCCGTTGGTCATGCAGTACAACAAGCGCGACCTGCCGGACGTGATGGATTTCGAGGCGCTCAACCGCGGGCTGAACACGCGCCGCTCCCCGCACTTCGGCGCGGTCGCGACGCGCGGCGAGGGAGTGCTCGAGACGTTCGCCGAGATCGTGCTGCTCACGCTCCAGGACCTTTCGAGGAAGCACGCGGCGATGGCGCTCGCGCCCGGCGAGTCGCTCGAGGATTGGACCGGGCAGGCGATCCTGTCGATGTTCGGCTCGGCGCAGCTCGCGCCGGCGGAGGGCTCGGACGACCTGGTCGCGGTCGAGCTGTCCGGGGACGCGCTCTCGGGCGACGAGGCCTCGGCGCGCCACCTGCTCAAGCTCTCGATGCCCGACGAGCTCGTGCACGGCGTCGCCGACGCGCGCTCGAGCGACATGCTCGCCGAGTCCTACGCCCAGGCCTCGGCCGAGCTCGGCGGACGTGTCAACGACCTGAAGGAGGAGCGAGACGTCGCGCGCTCGCGTCTCGTGGAGCTGAAGCTCGCGCTGGAGCTCGCCGAGCAGCCGCCGAGCGAAGGCGAGGTGGAGGACCGCGCGCAGCGGATCCTCTCGATCCTGATGCGCGCGGCGGACGCGAGCGGAGCCAGCCTGCTGCTCACCACCACCGACCCGCCGCAGATCCTGGTGCTTCCGCCGCTCGTGACCGATCCGCTGGCGCGGTCGACCTGGGGCGCCGTCCACCTGTACGAGCTCAAGAACCTCGCCGAGGCGCGGCTCGAGGAGGGCAGCCAGCTCCCCGAGCTCAAGAAGACGCTCGCCGGGAGCGAGCCCGCCTTCGACTCGGTGGCACTCGTGCCGCTGCGCTCGTCGGAGCGCGTGCTGGCGCTCGCCCTCCTCTATTACGGGCCGCACATGACGCTGCCACGCCCGGACGTGCTCGACCACCTCGGCTTCCTTGGCCGGATCCTGGCGGGCCCGCTCGAGGCCGCGGCTGCGCGCGAGGCCAAGGCGAGCGTCGACCGCATGCGCGCCGTGTCGCGCGCCTCGGCCGCCGCGATCGCGTCCCTGCTCACCCGGCTGCCGGCCAACGCGGCCCGCCGCGCGTCGCTCGCGCTCGAGGACGTGCTCGCGCCGATGCGCGTGCCGGGGGTGACTGTCACCATCGCGGAAGGCACTCCGAACGTGACGGGGGACCCGGCGCTGCTGCGCTTCGGGATCGCCACGCTGATCGCGCGCTGCGAGGCGGCGGCGCTCGAGCGCTCGATGATCCCGGTGATCGGGGTCTACGCCGGCGCCGAGGACGGCCAGGTCCGCGTGCACGTGTGGGTGGGCGAAGCCGCGGCCGCGGTGGGCGCGCCGGTCGTGACCGAGGCCTTCAACGCAGACGCCGACGCGGAGATGAGCGCCGTCTACGCGATCATGGCGCTGCACTCGGGTGGCCTCGCGGTGCCCGAGTCCCAGGGCGCCGTGCTCCACTACGTCCTCCAGCTCACCGCCGCATAGGATTCGAGCGGAGGCGAGCGTGGCGCTCGTGGATCGCAAGGCCCAGGAAGCGCGCGAGGCGGCGCAGCTCGCCCCGTGGGGGATGAGGAGCGTCGCGAGCCGCGGGCGCGCCCATCCGGAGCCCGAGGACCCGATGCGGACCTGCTTCCAGCGGGACCGCGACCGCGTCATCCACAGCTCCTCGTTCCGCCGCCTCGAGTACAAGACCCAGGTCTTCGTCAACCACGAGGGCGACAACTACAGGACGCGCCTCACGCACAGCCTCGAGGGCGCCCAGATCGGCAGGAGCGTGGCGCGCGCGATGGGGCTCAACGAGGAGCTCACCGAGTGCCTGGTGCTCGGGCACGACCTCGGCCACACGCCGTTCGGCCATTCCGGCGAGCGCGTGATGAACGAGCTGATGCGCGACCACGGCGGCTTCGAGCACAACCGCCAGACGCTGCGGATCCTGGAGGTGCTCGAGCGGCGCTATCCGGAGTTCCCGGGGCTGAACCTGACCTGGGAGGTGCGCGAGGGCATCATCAAGCACCGCCCCGACTCGGACGCCCACGCTCCCGCCGAGTACGCTGCCGGGCGAGGCGCCGACGCTCGAGGCGCAGCTCGTCGACTACGTGGACGAGATCGCCTACAACAACCACGACGTCGACGACGGGCTGAGCTCGGGCATGTTCAGCGTCGAGGCGATCCGCGAGGTGGCGCTCTTCCGCGAGGCGCACGACGCGCGCCCGAGCGCGGCGCATCGGCGACGAGCGCATCGAGCGCCACGCGGTCGTGCGCTTCATCATCGACCGCTGCGTACACGAGCTGATGCAGGCCAGCCAGGCGAACCTGGCCGCAGCGCGCGTCTCCTCGGTCGAGGACGTGCGCCGCGCGGGCCGAAGGCTCGTGGCCTACTCGGACGAGATGGCGGCGCGCGTGCGCGAGCTGAAGCAGTTCCTGCTCCAGAACATGTACCGCCACTACCGCGTGGTGCGGATGGGCGACAAGGCCGGCCGCATCCTGCGCGATCTCTTCGAATCGTACGTGAGCGAGCCGGGCCAGCTGCCTCCGCACTTCCAGGGCCAGATCGAGCGGAACGGGGTCCACCGCGTCGGTGTGCGACTACATCGCCGGCATGACGGACCGCTTCGCCGTGGACGAGCACCAGAAGCTCTTCGACCCGACCGTGCGGGTCTAGCGGCAGAGGGCGGAGCGGGCGCGTGGAACCGAGGCTGGTCCTGCTGCTCGTCTACGGCGCCGCTCTCGTCGCGGTGGGCCTCTGGGCCTCGCGCCACGTGAGCCGCTCCAGCCAGTTCTTCGTGGCCGCCCGCTCGCTGTCGGGGCCGATGGTCTTCGCGACCATGCTGGCCGCCAACATCGGGGCGGGCTCCACGGTGGGCGCCGCCGGCCTCGCCTATCGCCACGGGCTCTCGGCCTGGTGGTGGTCGGGCTCCGCCGCGATCGGCTGCCTCGTGATGGGTCTCGCTGGTCGCGCCGCGGCTGCATCGGCTGGCCACCGAGCACGAGTTCCTGACGGTGGGGGACTTCCTCGAGTGGCGCTTCGACCGCTCGGTGCGCGTGCTGATCGCCGCGGTGCTGTGGGTCGGGGACGCTCGCGCTCCTCGCCGGCCAGCTGCTCGCGATGGGCCTGGCCTTCGAGGTGATCGCCGGCACGCCGCGCGCCGTCGGGGCGCTCCTCTCGACGCTGATCCTGATCGCGTACTTCGGCGCGCGGAGGCCTGCAGGCGGCGGCGTTCGTCAACCTGCTGCAGCTCGCGACCTTGCTCGTCGGCTTCGCGCTGGCCGTGCCGTTTGCCTGGGCGGCGGGCGGCGGCTGGGCCGGGATGCGCGCCGCCGCCGGACCGGACGCGGCCGGCTTCGGCAGCTTCACGGGCATGGGCCTGTCCGGCATCCTCGGGCTCGCCGTGGTGTTCGTGCCCTCGTTCATCGTGTCGCCCGGGCTCAACCAGAAGGCCTTCGCGGCCCGCTCGCCGGCGGCGGCGCGGTGCCGCCGCGCTCGGAAATGCCGCTGGCGCTCGCGGTGTTCGCGTTCGTGCCCGTCGTGTTCGGAATGGCCATGCGCGCGGTCGCAGCCTGGCGCTCGCGAACCCCGAGCTGGCCCTGCCGCGGCTGACGACCGACGTGCTGCCGCCGTGGCTCGGCGGCCTCGCGCTCGCCGCCCTCTTCGCCGCGGAGATCTCGACGGCCGACGCCGTGCTGTTCATGCTCTCGACCTCGCTCAGCCGCGATCTCTTCCAGGCGCGTGCTGCGGCCGAAGGCGACCGACGCGGAGCTGCTGCGCGTCGGCCGGCTCGCGATCGTCGTCGGCAGCGCGCTGAGCCTTGGGCTCGCGCTGCTGCTGCCATCGGTGGCGACGGCGCTGCGGCTCTTCTACGGCGTGATGACGGCGGCGCTCTTCGTTCCGTTCGTCGTGGGTCTCTGGTCGCGACGCCCCGGCGCCCTTCATGCGCGGGTCGCGATCGTCGTGTCGATCGTGGCGACGCTCGGGCTGCTGATCGCTCTGCGCGGCCGGCCCGAAGGCGAGTGGCTGCCGTCGGCCGTGGGCATTCTGCTGGCCGCCGTCGTCTTCGCCACGCCTGGCTCGGAAAGCGGCCGGGGCGCGGAGCGGGTGCTAGCATCGAAAGCATATGAGCGAGATCGACCGACGCAGCTTCTCCGCAGCGCTTGCGGCCTCGCTGTCCGGGGCGTGGCCGGCGGCGGCTCGGGCCGCCGATGGCGCGCCCGCGCCGGCGGGCGGCCTGACGGATGTGGGCGGCCTGAGCGTCGGCCACTTCACCGACTCGCGGCGTCCCACCGGGTGCACCGTGGTCCTGGCGGAAGCCGGCGCCGTGTGCGGAGTCGACGTGCGGGGCGGCGCGCCCGGGACACGCGAGACCGACCTGCTCAATCCCATCAACACCGTCGAGCAGGTTCACGGCATCGTGCTCTCCGGGGGATCGGCCTTCGGCCTCGACACCGCGACCGGCGTGATGCGCTACCTGGAGGAGAAGGGCGTCGGCGTGCCCTGGGGCAGCGCGAAGATCCCGATCGTTCCGGCCGCCATCCTGTTCGACCTGGGCATCGGCGACTGGAAGATCCGACCCGACGCGAACGCCGGCTACGCCGCGGCGCGCGCGGCGTCCAGCGGAAGGGTCGCCGAGGGCTGCGTGGGAGCGGGTGCGGGCGCCGCGTGTGGCTTTCTCCACGGGATGGAGCGGGCCATGAAGTCGGGGATCGGGACCGCCTCGCTGAAGCTGCCGAACGGTGCCATCGTCGCCGCGCTGGTGGCGGCGAACCCGTTTGGCGACGTCGTCGACCCCGAGACCGGCCGGCCGATCGCGGGGTTGCGCAGCGAGGACGGCAAGGCGCTCCGAGGAACGGTGGCCGCGCTCCTCGCGGGAGAGACACGCGGCGCGCCGCAAGTCGGGCGAGAGCACCGCGATCGGCGTCGTGGCCACGAACGTCGCACTGACGAAGAGCGAGGCGAGCCGCGTGGCCGGGATGGCCCACGACGGCTTCTCGCGGTCGATCCGCCCGGTGCACACGCCCGTCGACGGCGACACGCTCTTCGCGCTCTCGACGGGCGCCGTCCGGCTCGAGCATCCGGCACTCCTCGTCGGTACGGCCGCGGCCGAGGTCGTCGCGCGCGCCGTCGTTCGCGCCGCGCTCACGGCCACGAGCCTGCCGGGACTGCCCTGCGCTTCGGATCTCGCGAGACGCTGAGCGCCGGCGCTGTGCACGGCCTGCGGAAAAGCCGACGAAGCTCCTGCGGGTTTCCTGTGGCTCTCCTGTGCGTACGCGGCGAAAGGCTGTGGAAGGCACGTGGATCTTCTGTGGAGAACCGCGGGGGCGGCTGTGGAAAAGCGGCGCGCGGGCGTGGAAAAGTCGCGCTCCGCCGCGGAAAACCGTGTGCGTTCGCTGCGGAAAAGCGCCCGGACTGCGTGGATGACCTGTGGATGAGCTGTGGAAAGCGCTAGCCGGGCCGAATCCGTCCTGATCGGCGGCGTCTCCTTCGGCTGTGCGGCGGTTCTGTCGGCAGCGGCGCTCGCCTGGCTCGCGGGCGCCCTGCACCCGTGGGTCTCGGCCGTTTCGCTCGTTGCAGGAGCCGTCGCCGCCTTCGTCGCGGCACGGCAGGCGAAGGCCGCGAGCGAGCCCTGGACCATCTGGGAGTGGCTCGCACTCGGCGCGTTCGCGCTCGTGTCGCTCCGCCAGTTCCTCTGGCTCGTCTTCGAGCGGGACGGCGCGCTCCTGACGCTCCTGCCGAACAACTACGGCGACCTGCCCCTGCACTGGACCTACGTGCAGCAGATCGCCTCGGGCGCGCGCTTCTGGCCCGAGAACCCGATCCTCACGCACGACACGGCTGCGCTATCCGGTCGGCGTGGACCTGCTGACGGCCGTCGTCGTGAGCCTCGGCCCGAGCCTGCCGCTCGCGCTCAAGGCGATGGGCCTCTTCGGCTCGCTGCTCGCGGCGCTCGCGCTCCGGCGCTGGGGAGGGGCGTTCGCGGTCGCGGGCTTCCTGTTCTGCGGCGGCCTCGCCGGCGTCGCGTCGCTCCTCGGCGGAAGGCTCGTGGACGTCGACGCCCAGGTGGCCTGGAAGAACCTGTACCTCGCGCTCTTCGTGCCGCAGCGCGGCTTCCTGCTCGCGCTGCCCGCCGGCCTCGTGCTGCTCTCGAGCTGGCGCAGCCGCCTGCTGCGGAACGAGCGTGGACTTCCGGGCTGGGTCGAGGCGCTCGTCTGGGGGGCGCTGCCGCTCGTCCACCTTCACACGTTCGCCTTCGTGTCGCTCGTCTTCGCGCTCTGGACGGCGGCGAGCGGCCGCTGGCGCGAGGGGTTCGCGAGCGTGGGCCAGGCCCTGCTCCCGGCCACCTGGGGCGTGCTCCTGGTGACCGGGGGTCCCGGAACCGCGCGGCTCGTCGGGTGGGCGCCGGGCTGGGCGATCGGAGATCAGAACGCGGCGCTCTTCCTCGTGCGGAACTTCGGCTTCTGGCTGCCGCTCGCGGCCATCGCGCTCGTCGCCGGCGTTCGCGCGCGGCGGCGCGAGGCGCTGCTGCTCCTGGTGCCGTCGCTCGCGCTCTTCGCGCTGCTCTTCCTGGTGCGCGTGGCGCCCTGGGCCTGGGACAACACCAAGGTCATGCTCTGGTGCCTGGTGGCGATGCTGCCGGCGCTCGACGGCCTCGTGCTCGCCCGCCTGCGCCCGGCGCTGCGCGCGGCCGCGCTCGTGCTCCTCTTCGCGTCGGGCTTCGCGAGCGTGCTGTGGGCCTCCATCGCGCGCCTGCCGCGGCTCGAGGTGCTGAACCTGGCGGAGTACGTGGGCGTGTGCGAGGCCCTGGCGAAGACGCCGACCGAGCGCGTCGCGACGCTCCAGACCTTCAACCATCCGGTGGCGCTCTGCGGCCGGCCGCTCGTGGCGGGCTACTCCGGACACCTCTGGAGCCACGGCCTCGACGCGTCGCGCGGTCGAGGCGAGGCTCAAGCACCTGATGCTGGGCGAGCCGGGCTGGCGCGAGGACGCCGAGGCTCTCGGCGCCAGCCACGTGTTCTGGGGCGCGCGCGAGGACTCCGCGTTCGCGGCGTCGACGCGCCCCTGGGAAGCGCTCGGCCCGCCGGTTGCGTCGGGCCGCTGGGGCGCGCTCTACCGGCTCGACTGACGCGGGCGCGCTCACTCCCGCCGCGTCAGCACCAGCGCGAGCGCCGCGAGGATGATCGCGCCCCCGACGAGCGTCGAGGTCGAGGGCGTCTCGTCGAACAGCAGGATCGCCAGGAGCGACGCGATCACCGGCTCGCCGAGCAGGAAGAGCCCCACGGTCGGTGCCGGCAGCGAGCGCAGCGCGCGGTTCGTCGAGCCGTGGCCTCCGAGCGTGGGCACGACGGCGAGCGCCGCGAAGGCCAGCCACGTCCTCGGCGGGAAAGGTGCGAAGCGCGTGCCGAAGCCCGCCACGAGCGCGGCGAGCGTCAGCGTCGCCGTGCCCCAGACCAGCAGCATGTAGGCGTTGAGCGGCAGCGTCGCGCGCAGCCCGCGGCCGATCACCTGGTAGGTCGCGAGCGTGACGGCGCCGGCCACCGCCAGCAGGTTGCCGAAGAGCGAGGCCGGCGACGAGCCGCGGTCTCCGAGAGCGATCACCGCGGCCCCGACCATCGCGAGCGGGATCGCGATCTGGACGCACGAGCGACGGCTTCTCGCGCAGGAAGACGAGCGACAGCACGATCGCGAAGAGCGGCGCCGTGTTGACGAGCAGCACCGAGGCGGCCACGGAGGTGTGCGACAGGCTCGCGATCCAGGTGGCGAAGTGGAGCGCCAGCGCGACCCCCGAGGCGACGAGCAGCAGTCGGGGCCGGGAAGCGAGCGTCGGCACGGATCGGCGCGCGTCGGCCCAGGCGAAGGGCGACAGCAGCAGCGAGGCGATCGCCATGCGGTAGAACGACACGGCGAGCGGCGGCGCCGCCGCGAGGCGCACCAGGATGGCGCCCACCGAGACGAGCAGCACGCCGGCGACGAGCGTCGCGTAGGGCGAGACGCCGGTCGGGCTCGGCTCGCTATCGCTCGCGGCCATCGGCGGCTTCAGCGAGCCGCGCCGCAGCGAGGCGCGGGCCTGCGCGAGCGCTTCGTCGAGGCGCTCGACGCGGTCGCCGCCGCCCTGGGCGAGGTTGCCGCGGCCGCCGCCGCGGCCGCCGAGGTGCTGAACGGCCGCCTTGAGCAGGCGCCGGAACGTCGTGGGGCAAGCCCTCGGACTGCGCGAAGACGAGCTGGGCCTTGTCGGAGCGGCTGGCGAGAAGGGCCACGCACGGTGCGAGCGCCACCAGGTGCTGGGCCAGCACGCGCAGGTCGTCCGCCGGCCAGCCGTCGAAGACGGACGACGATGACGGCGGGGGAGGCGAGGGTCGGCGCGGGACCCGTGCCCTGTGCCTCGGCCAGCAGCCGGCGCGCATCCCCTTCGAGCGCCCGCGCCAGCAGCGCCTTCGCGCGCCGGTCCGAGGCGGCGAGCTCGTCCTTGAGCCGCTGCGCGGCGGCCGGCAGCTCGTCGAGCGGAGCCGACAAGGTGGCGACGAGCTGACCCACGACCTGCTGGCGCTCGGCGAACACCCGCGTCGCGCGATCGCCGCACACGAAGTGGACGCGGGTGCCGCCCTTGTAGCGCTCGAGCGCCGTGACCAGCACGACTCCCACCTCCGCGGTGGTTCGCGGGTGCGTGCCGCCGCAGGGCTGGCGGTCGAAGCCCTCGGCCTCGACGATGCGGATGCCGCTCAGCACGCCCTCGGGAGGCTCGATGCCCGACGCGCGTGCCTGATCGGCGCTCAGCACGCGTCACGTGGACGGGGCGGGCCGCCCACACGACGTCGTTGGCGCGCGTCTCGGCCGCCCGGGCGACGTCCTCGCCGACGAGGCGGTCCAGGTCGATCGTGGTGTCGGAGCCGCCGAGGTGGAAGGCCACGGTCTCGGCCTGCGCCGCCTCGACGAACGCCCGGGACAGCAGGTGCTGGCCGTGGTGCTGCTGCATGTGGTCGCGCCGGCGCTCCGCGTCGACCGGCCCTGCACGCGCTCGCCCGCGAGCGGCCGGTCGAGCACGTGCAGCACGTCCGGCCCGTCCTCGATCACGGCCACGACGCGCGCGTCGCCGAGCGTGCCCGTGTCCCACGGCTGCCCGCCGCTCTCGGCGTAGAAGGCCGTGCGGTCGAGGACCACGGCGGGTCGGCCCTCGTGCTCGCGCCGCGCCACGACGGCGGCTTCGAACTCGAGCAGGTACGGATCGGCGCTGTAGAGCCGCTCCGTCACTGCAGTCGGAACGATTGCTCGCCGGGGGCGAGCTTGCGCGTGAGCGCGCTCATGGGACGAGCGACGGCCAGTCGAGAAGCACGTGAATCCGCGGCGGTTCGGTGCGTGCTCCGAGCGACTTGAACAGGAAGCGCTGGCCGTCGGCCGCGACGGCGTAGTCGGAGTAGTCCGGGCCCTGGACGACGGCCCGCAAAGTGCTCGGAGCGATGAGGGCGCTGGGCATCCCGAGCTCGAGACCCTTCGGTCCATCCCTCACGTCGACCGCCATCAGCGCCCCGTCGAGCGACAGGTAGAAGAGCTCTTTCCCGTCGCCGCGCCATCTCGGCTGGCCGCCGCCGCTCGCGGAGACACGCACGCGTGCCCCGCGCCGCTGGAACGGCTCCAGGTAGACCTCGAAGCGTCCCGAATCGACCGAGATGTAGGCGAGCCAGCGGCCGTCGGGAGAGACCTGTGGCTGGTCGATCGCGAAGCCCTCGTTGAGCTGCTGGGGCTTCTCGCGTCCGTCCAGGGAGACGCTCCAGAGCGCGTGGTCGTTGCCACCAGCGATGGTCAGGTAGAAGAGCCGGTTCCCCTCGCGCCACCACGCCTTCGCCACTTCGCGCGTCCCGGCCGCTTGTCCGATGCCGCCTGGCAGCGGGGCCGCCGGCTCGGATCCCGAGAGGCCCTTGCGGAGCAGGTTCTGGTCCCCGCTCGTGTTCGTGGAGAACACGATCTCCTGGCTGTCCGGCGACCACACGGGATCGCGCTCGTCCGCGGGGTCGGTGGTGAAGCGGCTCGCCACGCCGCGCGTTACGTCGATCAGCCACAGGTCGAAATGCCCGTCCTCGCCTGCGACCTCGGCCACGACCCGGCGGTTGTCCGGCGAGAGCGCGATCTGCGCGTATCGCGCGGGATCCCCGAGCTCGCCGAGCGTTCCACCCTTGCGGTCGCGCCAGACGAGGCGGGAGGTCTCGTCCTGGCCCGAGATCCAGCTCAAGCGCCCGGAGGCGGATGCGGAGAACATGCCCCAGTTGGGAACGCCGGAGAAGCTCGCCACGGACGACGCGAGCGGTACGGCGTCACCCGTCGTCGTCAGGCGCCTCGCGTCGAAGGGTTGAGCGGTGAGGACGCCGTCGTGGACCGAAAGCAGGTGTCCGGGCGCGGCGTACAACAGGCGCGCCCGATCCGGCAGCACGCGTTTCCTCTCGCCGGGGGCGTCGGGGGTGATCACGAAGAGCCCGGCGTTGCCGGGATCGCCGCTCGCCACCTCGAAGAGCAGGTGGCGTCCATCGGGCAGGAACTGCGGCCATGAGTGCGTCGTCTCACCACGCGCGGCATCGCGCGTGGTGAGCGGCTTTGCGTCGCCGCCCGCCGCCGGCACGACGTAGAGGCTCGCGGTCGACCCCCCGCTTTCGAACACGATCGTGCCGGCCTCGTTCCAGGTGCCGAGTGCGGTACCCGGGCGGGGAAGCCTGCAGATCCTTCGCACGACGCCGCCCGCCAGGGCGAGCGCCCGCAGCTCGTCGTTCGTGCTGAACGCCAGGGACTTGCTGTCGGGAGACCAGAAGGGCGCTCTGGCTCCCTGCGTCCCCGGCAGGGCGCGCGTCTCGGGCGAGGCGAGCGCGCGAATCCGCAGCTCGCTGTCGCCGCTCGGGTCGACGACCGCAAAGGCGACGTAGAGGCCGTCCGGCGACAGGGCAGGCGGGCTCAACTCGGGGAAACTCAGCTCGCTGGGCGTGTCGAGCGCAAAATGAACCGCAGAACCCGGAACGGGTGCGTCGGTCAGCCGCCTGATGAGAAGGAACGACGCGAGCCCCGCCAGCACCAGCGAGGTGGCGAGCCAGGCCCAACGCTCGCGCGTGCGACCGATGCGCTCTTTGCGAATGGCGTCTCGCGTGTCTGCGCCCGAGGTTTCTCCCTCCGCGGTCGTTCCGGCCAGCGCCTCCTGCAGGTCGAGCCGCGCCGTCCCGATGTCGGGCAGCCGCGTGCGCGGGTCCTTGCGCAGGCAGCGCGCGAGCAGTCTGCGAACGGCGGCCGGTGTCGCAGGCGGCAAGGCGCCCAGGTCCGGCTCGCGCGTCACGACGGCCGCGATCACGTCGGTCACCGTCTCGCCCGCAAAGAGCGTGCGGCCGGTCAGCATCTCCCACAGCAGCACGCCGAAGGACCAAACGTCGGAGCGCTTGTCGACCCGCTTGCCGCGCGCCTGCTCCGGCGACATGTAGGCTGCCGTGCCGAGGATCACGCCGGCGATCGTGCCGGTGCGTGCGAGGGTGGGGGACTGCGAGAGCGCCGAGGATCCCGAGCCGTCGCTGTCGCCGTCGCCGGCCCACGCCTTGGCGAGGCCGAAGTCGAGGACCTTGACCTTCCCCTCGGGCGTGAGCTTGACGTTCGCGGGCTTCAGGTCGCGGTGGACGATGCCCTTTGCTGTGGGCCTCCTCGAGCGCCTCCGCGATCTGCCGCGCGATCTCGAGCGCTTCGTCGACGGGGATCGCGCCTTTCTCGAGCCGCTGCTTCAGGTCTTGACCCTCGACGAGCTCCAGCGCGAGGAAGGGCTGGCCACCGGACTCCTCGAGGCCGTAGATCGCGGCGATGTTCGGATGGTTGAGCGCCGCGAGCAGGTGCGCCTCGCGCTTGAAGCGGGAGAGCCGCTCGGCGTCGCGCACCACCTCGGTCGGCAGCACCTTGATCGCCACGTCGCGGCCGAGGTTGGTGTCCGTGGCCCGGTAGACCTCGCCCATGCCCCCGGCGCCGATCGCGGCGGTGACCTTGTAGTGGGCCAGGGTCTTGCCGATCAAGTTGTCTCCAGGCTTCTGGATTGGCTCATCGGCCGCAGGCGGGCGATGCACCAGGCGGCCATAACGAGGTGAAGAACAACGGCCGGCCAGAGGCCGATACCGGACAGCCTGAAACCGAGGCCCGCGTGCACGAGTACCGCCGCCACCACCACGTTGTAGAGCAGCATGGCGGCGACGATGCCGGACGCGCCATGTTCCCGTCCGGCATCGCGCGCCCGCCAGCAAGCGAGGCCCAGCGCCAGGAGCGCCGCCCCGGCCACGCGCGCCACGACAAAGGCCCCAGCCGTCTCGAGCGTGGCGCCGAGGAGGAGCGACAACGGCGGCGCGGGCGACACCGTCAGCGCGACACCGGCGACGGCCTCGAGCAACGCCGTGACGACGAGCAGGCTCTTCATCTTCCTGGCCCGGGATCTTCCCCTTTTTCGGACCGGATTACTTTGCCGCCTAGTACTAGATGGGCGACGTGGAGCGCGTCGTCACTCCACGCTGGCGGGATTCCAGGCGGGAGGCTAGACTCCCACCCGAAGGAGAAAACCCCATGTTCCTCGCCCCGGCCCTGATTGCCGTGCTGCTCCAGGCCGCCTCGTCGACCGCACCCGTCGATCCCGCGAACGAGCCGTTCCAGACGCTCGAAACCAAACTCTCGGGTGCGATCCAGGCGAAGAACGTCGCCGCTCTCGACGAGCTGCTCGCGAAGGACTTCGGCTTCATGGCCTTCCTCGAGGGCCGAGCGCCGGTGGTGCTGAGCCGCAGCGAGTGGATCAAGACCTCCGAGCACTACGCGCTGATCGGCTTCGAGATCCGGAATCTTGCTGCACGCGTCTTCGGCAATGTTGCGGTCGTCCGCCTGCAGCCGTACCGCGTGGCGGTGGCAGGAGACAGTCTCGGCCGCAGCGGCGAATTCGCCGTCGTCGACGTCTGGACCAAGGATGGCAATGCCTGGAAGCTGAGCGCACGCCACCTCAGCCGACCCGACGTGCTGAAGCCCTGAAGGACCGACAGCCGTTGCGCTACGTGGGCTACGCCGCGTCGGCCATCGTCGGCCGTGCCGTCTCCATCGCCCTCGCGGCGTCGAGCGTCGGGTGCGCCGTGTCCATGCGCGCTCCCAAGGTCGACAGCCGGGCCGAGGTGAGCGTGGCCGTGAACGCCAACCAGGCCCGGCTCAGGATGCGCTCGCTCGTGGGCCCGATGTGCGGCGAGATCGAGCGGACGGCGGACCAGATCGCCGCCGGAACGAGCGATCCAGCCGTCCGCAAGGCGGCCCTCCGATGGAAGATCGACGCGGTGCCCGCCCTGAGCGCCGCGCTCTTCCAGCCCGAGCCCATGACGGCCGTGCTGGACAGCTGGGTGTTCTTCAACCAGATGGCCGACTTCTTCGAGACCGGGGCCGGAAAGGAGCAGCTCGGTGACTCGGCGCCGGTCGCGGTCGAGGCCAGCCGCCGTCTCGAGCAGCAGATCGCCGACGTGTTCGCCGCCATGACGGTCTCGCACGACGTCTCCCGGGTGCGCGACTTCGCGAAGAGCTGGGCGGCCGCTCATCCCATCAAGGACTCGATCCGGAACCGCGAAACGGCGCTCGGCCGCTCGCTGGAGCGTGATGTGCCCGAGTCCTGGTCCACGGGCGAGGCGGTGGCGGAGATCACGACCTCCGTCGACGACCTCAACCGCAAGCTCGACGTCTACAACGCGCACGTGTTCCGGCAGGCCCGCTGGGAAGCGGAGCTGCTCGCTTCCGACATGAAGCTGGCGGACATGCCGCCACTTGCCGAGCGCACGGTGCAATCCGCGGAGAGCCTCGCGGCGGCTTTCGACCGGATCGCTCCCGGCTTCGAGCGGCATCGCGGCCGTCGCCGAGACGACGCCCGCTCTCGTCGCCTCGGAGCGGAAGGCCACGATCGAAGACCTGGGCGCGGAGCTGACGCGGATGATCACGTTCCTCGAGCGGGAACGCATCGTGGCCCTGAAGCAGGTCACCGAGGAGCGGGTCGCCGCCCTCAACACCATCAGCCAGGCGGTGTCCCAGGAGCGAAACGCGCTCGAGCGCGACATGGAGCGCGTCGGCGTCCAGCTGGTCGACCACGCCGTCTGGCGTCTGGCGGAGCTCCTTGCCGCAGTCCTGTTCTGCCTCGGTGTCGGGACGGTGGGGATCCTCCTCCTCGCCCGGAAGCTCTTCTTCAAGCCCGAATCAAGGGCCTGAAGTCCGTCTCGAGTTGCTCGGCTAGCGTTTCAGCGAGGCGCGGCGAGGCGCTCGCGGGCGATATTCAGGTTCTCTTTCACGCCGGTCTGGATCCCGTCGCGGACCTTGCCCATCAGGACCCCCGACAGCATCCCCGTGGGCGGGTCGATCCGCGTCCGGTAGAGGTTCAGGAGGTAGAGGCCCTTGCCGTCGGCCGTGGGCACGGCAGCCAGCATCTCCAGGCCGGCATTGAAGAAGTGAGTCGCCCCGAGCAGCTTGTTCGAGATCAAGGTCCCGCGCGGGCTCCTGTAGATGGTCGCGTGGTAGGCGGAAACCACCGGCTTGAGGCCGAAGGTGTCCTTCGCCCAGTAGAGGACGTCCTCGGCCCCGGCCAGCTTCCCCTTGGGCCAGGCCACCAGGTAGTCGTTGAACTCCTTCACGTACTCCGCGAGGTAGGGCGAGTTCGCGAGCAGCGTCCGGTACTCCTGGGCGCGGGACTTCTCCTGCTTCTTGTCGAGCACGTTGCCCATCGCATCGGTGCCGGACTGCTGGTAGGCCGTGACGTAGTCGACGATGGCCTGGTTGAGGACCGCGATCGCCTGCTTCTCGGCGTCGGCCTCCTTCCAGTCGATCTTCGAGATCCTCTCGAGCCCCAGCGTCCCCATCTTGACGTCGCAGCTTCCCGGCTTGCAGCGCTTGAGCGCCGCGATGTCGTCCGGGGGATGGGTGAGGCCCGCCAGGTCCTCGATCTTCGCGGGGCTCGAGAAGTAGCCGATCTCCGGGATCTGCGGCACCTTCCTGAACTTCCGCACGTCCCGGGCGAGCGCCACGAGCTGCTCCGGGGTCCCTGCCGTCTTCACGACGCCGAACGCGGCGATCTCCGGCTTGTCCGTGGTGGGCAGCAGCTTCGTGACCACCTCGCCCTTCTCGACGGCCGCGAGCTGGGCGTCGTCGAGCTGGATCACCTTGCGCAGGAACGGCCGCGGCGGCGCTTCCTGGGCCGGTGCGACAGCCGGCGCCAGCAAGGCAGGGAAGCAGGCCCACAACACCCCGGACGAAATGCGCTTCAGGGAGTCGACTCTTGTCATTGAATCCTCCTGACTACCGGACCCATCTTCACGATGCGACCGATTCAGTTGAGTGTCGAGTGCACGGGCACGACGGCGCGGAATGATATATCCGATCCGCAGGTCTCTCCGTGAGTCGTTTGATGCGCGGCCGGGTGCGTCACCGTGTCATTCGGCGTGGCTGCGGGCAATCTGGATGAACTCCGCGTCCAGGGCGCAGAAGGCGTCGACCACGTCGGGGTCGAAATAGGTGCCGCGGCCGGGCAGGATCTCGGCGACCGCCTGCGCGTGCGAGTAGGCCGGCTTGTAGCAGCGCTTCGAGGTGAGCGCGTCGTAGACGTCGGCCATCATCATGAGTCGCGCGGAGAGCGGGATCTCGTCGCCTCCGAGCCCGTCGGGATAGCCCGTCCCGTCCCACTTCTCGTGGTGGCTGCGGGCGATCTCGCGGGCGTAGCGGAGGAACGACGTGGCGGCGCTGGAGATCCCGGCGCTCGCCAGCAGCTTCTCGGTGGCCACGATCGCCTCGTAGCCGTACACGACGTGCCGCTTCATCTCCTCGTACTCTTCAGGGGTCAGCTTGGCCGGCTTGCGCAGGATGCGGTCGGGCACCCCGACCTTGCCGATGTCGTGGAGCGGCGCCGACTTGAAGAGCAGCTCGATCGCCTTGTCGTCGAGCTCGTCGCGGAAGCGCGGGTGCGCGCGCAGCCGCACGGCCAGGCTGCGCACGTAGCCCTGGGTGCGCTGGAGGTGGTGGCCCGTCTCCGGGTCGCGCGTCTCGGCCAGCGTGGCCATGCTCAGGATGGTCGCGTCCTGCGTGGCCGCCAGCTCGCGGGTGCGCTCGAGCACCATGCCTTGCAGCACGCGGTTGCGGTCCTCGATGAAGTCGCGGGCGTGCTTGTTCTCCAGGTGCGCCCGGACGCGTGCCTCGACGATGGGCGGGGAGATGGGCTTCGTGATGTAGTCGACGGCGCCCAGGGCGAAGCCCTTCATCTCGTCGCCCACCTCGCTCATCGCGGTCACGAAGATCACGGGGATGTGGCTCGTGGCGGCGTCGGCCTTGAGCCGCCGGCAGACCTCGTAGCCGTCCATCTCCGGCATCATCACGTCCAGCAGCAGGATGTCCGGGCGCGGCTCTCCCGAGGCCCGCTTCAGGGCCTGCTCGCCGTTCGTGGCCACCAGGGTTCGGTAGTGCGGCTTCAGCAGGTCCACCATCAGGTCGATGTTCAGGCGCTCGTCGTCGACGATCAGCACCGATGGTTCGGCGTGGCTCATGGACGGCCTCCTTGCACGGCCTACGACTCGTCTGTGCGCCGCAGGGCGAGGATGGTGATGTCGTCGGATTGCGGAGCGCCGCCCGCGAACGCGCGCACCGCGCGCAGCAGCCGGTCCACCGTGTCGGTGGCGGTTTGCCCCGCTCCGCCGGCGAGGCACGCCTGCAGACGCTCCTCGCCGAACAGGCCGTTCGCCGCGTCCGTGGCCTCGGTCACCCCGTCCGTGTAGAGGACCAGGCTGTCACCGGCCGCGAGCTCCAGGGTCTCGCTCGTGTAGTCCTGGCCCGGGAAGAGACCGAGCACCGTTCCGGACGAGGGGAACACCGGCCGGGGCGGCTCCGACGAGCCCACCAGCAGCGCTGCGTCGTGGCCCGCGTTGGCGCAGGTGACGCGCCCGCCGCGCACCTCGAGGCAGACCATGGTCACGAACATCCCTCGCGGGTTCTGGGCGGCCAGCTCCTCGTTCAGCCGCTCGAGGATCTGCTTCGGTCCCTCGAGCTGGCGGGCCAGCGCGCGGAGCAGCGTCACCGTGACCGCCATGAACAAGGCCGCGGTGATGCCCTTCCCGCACACGTCGCCGACCGCGATGACCAGTCGATCCTCGGACACGCGCAGGACCTCGAAGAGGTCGCCGCCCACGTGTCGTGCCGGCTCGATCGTGGCGTGCACGTCGAGCCCCATGTCGCTGGCCGAGCGAAGCGAAATCGGAGGGGAGCAGCCCCATCTGGATCTCGCGGGCGATGGCGAGGTCCCGCTCCTGAGCGGCGCGGATCGCGTCGGCGTAGGCCTTGGCCTTGAGCAGCGAGCGCACGCGCGCCTTGACCTCCAGGATCTCGAACGGCTTGGTGAGGTAGTCGTTCGCCCCCAGCTCGAAGCCCCGTGCCTTGTCCTGGACGTCGTCGAGAGAGCTCAGGAACATGATCGGGATCTCCTGCGTGGCGGGATCCGCCCGCAGCCGCCGACACACCTCGTAGCCGTCGATCCCGGGCATCACGATGTCCAGCAGCAGCAGGTCCGGCGCGTTCTTCGCTATCGCGCGCAGGGCCGCGTCCCCGTCCAGGGCGACGCTCAGCTTGTAGTCTCCGCGCAGGGCCTCCACCAGCATGTCGACGTTGGCCTTGGCGTCGTCCACGATCAGCACCCGGCACTCGGTCAGCTCCTTGACGATGGGCATGGCGGCGACCCCTAGAGCCCCTTCTCGCCGGCGGCCCCGCGCAACGCCGCGAGAGCGCCCTCGAAATCGTAGGCGGTGACGAGCTTGGTGAAGCGGGCGAGAGGCTCCGCACCGCCGAAGAGCGCGCGGAGCACGGGGCCGTCCCGCTCGAGATCGTCGATGCTGCCAGCGTCGCACTCCGCGAGGAGCCGCGACCAGCGCTCGGCCGTCGCCTTGAGGGCGGCAGGTTCCACCGGCGCAGCGGCCGCCTCTGTCACCGGCGTGACGGCAGCGTCGGCGAGCAGCGGCCGAAGCGCCTTGGACAGGGCGCCCAGGGCCTCGCCGAGCTGCACCCTGAGCGACTCCACACGCTGAGCCTCGACACCGTCGCGAAGCGCCTTCTCCAGCGCGCCTGCAGCCGCCTGGACGGGACCCGCCGCGAGGTTCCCGGCCGTTCCCTTGACGGTGTGAGCCAGGCGCTCGGCGACCGTTCCTTCGCCCCGTTCGACGCTTTCCCTGATCCGATCCGCGGCGTCGGTGTAGCCCTCCGAGAACTGCCGCAGGAGCCGCAAGTAGAGCGTGCGGTTCCCCGCCACGCGCCGAAGGCCCTGCGCGGCGTCGAGGCCGTCCACCCGCGGCAGCCCCGCGGCGTCGGCCTCCGCCGGGGCCTTCGTCTCGGGACGCTCCGCCGCGGGCGTGGTGGCGCAGTAGTGGCGCAGGGCGTCGTAGAGCGCGGCGGGGTCGATGGGCTTCGCCACGTGGTCGTTCATTCCCGCCGCCACGCAGCGCTGCCGCTCCTCGATCGTGGCGTGGGCGGTCATGGCAACGATCGGCAGCTTCGCGAAGCGCGGCTGGGAACGCAGTCGCGCCGTGGCCTGGTAGCCGTCCATCTCGGGCATCTGGATGTCCATGAGGACCACGTCGTAGGGGACGGGGTCAGGGGCGGCCTCCAGCAGCTCCACGCCCTCGCGTCCGTCGCTCGCGACCGTGACCGTCCCGCCCACGCCCTCGATCAGCTCGACGGCGACCTGCTGGTTGATCTCGTTGTCCTCGACGAGGAGAACGCTCAGGCCTTCCAGACGGACGCCTTTCTCCACGGCCAGCCCGCTGGCGGCCGCCGTCTCTCCGCTCGACGGGCTGAACAGCGTGACCAGCGTGTCCACGAGCATCGACTTCGTGACCGGCTTCACCAGGAAGCCCTCGATGTTCAGCCGCTCCGCTTCCTCGCGCACCTCCTCGCGGCCGAACGCGGTGACCATCACCACCGCGGGCTGCTTGCGGATCCCGGGGTCGCCCTTGATGAGGCGCGTGGCCTCGCAGCCCGTCCATGCCGGGCATCTTCCAGTCCATGAAGACGACGTCGTAGGGCGAGCTGCCGTCGTGCTGCTTGACCGCGGCCACCGCCTCCGCGCCCCCGCTCACCGCGTCCACCTGCGCGGCCGTGCCGCCGAGCGCGTCGACCAGGATGTCGCGGGCGGCGGGGTTGTCGTCGACCACCAGCGCGCGGAGGTTCATGAGCTGGGCCGGGACCAGCCGGCCCGACGCCGCGCCCACCCCGAGCCAGGCCGTGAAGATGAAGGTGCTGCCCACGCCGGGCTCGCTCTCCAGCCGGATCTGCCCGCCCATCAACTCCACGAGCCGGAGCGAGATCGTCAGGCCGAGGCCGGTGCCTCCGTGCTTGCGGGTGGTGGACATGTCCGCCTGGGTGAAAGGCTGGAAGAGCTTGCCGACCTGCTCCGGGGTCATGCCGATGCCGGTGTCCCGGACCGAGAAGCGGAGCTTCACCTTCTCGCCGGTCTGCTCCAGCAGCTCCGCCTTGACCCGGATCTCTCCCTGATCGGTGAACTTGACCGCGTTGTTGATGAGGTTGGTGAGGACCTGGCCCAGCCGCAGGGGATCGCCCACCAGGTCCTGGGGGATTCCCTGGTGGATGTCCATCAGGAACTCCAGGCCCTTGTCGTGCGCCTTCTGGCCGGTCACCACCGCCACCTGCTGCATCACGTGGTCCAGCTTGAAGGTGGTGGACTCGATGTCGAGCCGCCCCGCCTCGATCTTGGAGAAGTCCAGGATGTCGTTGATCACGGTGAGCAGCGACGTCCCGGCGTTGTGGATCTTGCCCACGTAGTCCCGCTGCTTGGGTGTGAGCTCGGTCTTCAGGGCCAGGTGGGACAGGCCGATGATCGCGTTCATCGGAGTGCGGATCTCGTGGCTCATGTTGGCGAGGAACATCGACTTCATCTGGGTGGCTTCCTCGGCCTTCGCGCGTGGCCGCCACGCAGCTCCAGCTCCTGCACCTTGTGCTCCGTGATGTCCTGGGTCGACACCGAACATGTCGGCCGGCTTGCCGTCGGCTCCTTCACCACGTGCCCCAGTGCATGGATCCAGACGACGCGCCCGTCCACCGGCCGCTTGTAGGCATAGGTGGAGTCGTAGGCCGGGATGGTGCCGGCGATGGCGGACGGAGAAGTTCTCCATCGTCAGCTTGGCGGCAGCCTCGTCGCCCTCGTGTACGTGGGCGGCCCACTCGTCGATGCGATAGCGGTGGCCGGGGCTCGGGCAGGTCGCCGAAGATGTGCACCGCCCGCTCCGAGGAGTTGTACCAGCCGGAGCCGTCGAGCGGCACGTGCCAGTAGCCGGCCTTGGTCACGCTCGAGAGCGCTGCTCCGCCTGGAGCCCCTGCGCGTGCCGGAGGCTCTTCTGCTGCGCCTCCAGCTCCTCGGCCTGGTCCCGCGTCTGCACGAGCAGCTCTTGCGTGGCCAGGTTGCGCTGGAGCACCTGCAGGCTCAGCGCCGCGCCCGGAAGCAGCTCCTCGACGAGCGCCTGCTCCCGCGCGCCGAGCGCGCGGAAGGAGGCGACCTCGAGCACGGCGAGGAGCGCGTCGCGCGAAGCGAGCGGCCAGGCCACCGCCTGGGTCGGCGCGGCCGCGCCCAGACCCGAAGCGATGCGCAGGTAGTCCGGGGGCAGACCCGCGAGCTGGACGGGCTTGCCTTCGCGCGCGCACTGGCCGACGAGCCCGTCGCCCAGTCCCGTCCACTCGTCGGTCGGACTCGACGCCGACAGGCCGTAGTGGGCGATGCGCCGCAGCCGCGTCTCACCGGTTTCCAGCGTGTGGAAGGCCGCGACGCCCCCACCCAGCGCCGGCACGAGACCCGAAAGCAGGCGCTCGCCGAACTCGGCGAGCGTCGCAGCCCCTTGCAGGTTGCCCGTGAGCGTCGCCACGTTGGACTTGACCCAGCGCTGGTCGTCGATGGCCGCGGCTCCGCGCCTCAAGACGTCGATCGACCGCGCGAGCGCCCCAGTCTCGTCCACCGCGTGGGTGAAGGGCACCGCCGCGCCGAAGTCGCCGCCCACGATCGACTCCACCGAGGTCTTGAGCGCGCGGACCGGGCCGACGATCCTCCGGAAGGTCAGCAGGCCGAGACCGCCCGACAAGAGCACCGCGAGCGCCAGGGCGACGTAGGTGTGTCGGCGTGCGCCCTCGAGGGTGCCGATCGCGGTGGCGCCGGCGCTCGCGGCCAGGTCCTGGTTGTACGCGATCCACTCGCGGAGGGCATCGCCGGCATGCGCGCCCAGGCCGGCCATGCGGGCGCCGGCCAGCAGAGCCGCGCTCTCTTCGCGGCGGCCGGCGTCCGACAGCGCCATGACTTCCGTCGCCGCAGTGACCCATTCGGCGTCCTGGGCCCGAAACTCGTCGAGCGACCTTCGGTCCCGGTCGTCCGCGACGAGCGTGTCGGCGTAGCTCCGGAGCAGCTGGTCGAGTTCGTCCCTTCGCGCGTCGAACGCCTGACGGGCCTTCGTCCGCCCTGCCGCGTCCGGCGCCAGCAGATGGTCGCGCAGGGCCACGCGCATTTCCTCGAATGCGCGGGAGATGTTCCCGAGCGAGGAGAGACTCGGGACCTGTGTCTCGGTCACGAATCGGCTGCGGGATTCGATCCTCGCGAGCTCGGCGTGGGTGAGCACGCCCAGGGCGGCGAGGATCAGCGGGGCCAGGCCGACCAGCAGCAGGATTCGTCGAGCGATGGTCATGGCGGCGTGGCCCCCAAGCCCGTCCCGCCGAGTCGGAAGCTACTCGCCTCCCGCAACTTTCTTCTGCATCGCATCCAGGTAGGCGTCGAGCTCCAGGACGTTCTTGAACACGGCGCCGAGGTCCGCGACCTTGACGATGTCGAGGACCTTCTGCACCTGAGGCGTCGGGTTGAGCAGCACGGCCTTCCCGGCCCTGGCGTGCATGACCTTCTGCGCGCGGAAGATCGAGCGCAGACCGGCGCTGGTGATGTACTCGAGGCCCGCCAGGTCGAAGACCACGACCTTCACCGCCGAGGCGAGAACCGGATCGAGCGCCTCGTCGAGCACGCTGACGGTGTCGTTGTCGAGGCGGCCCTCGAGAACCAGCGTCTTGGTCAGCGAGCGGCCTTCCTGGACACGAACGCTCAGGGGCATGCGACCCGGATTATGGCACGTCAGCGTCTGGAGCGCTCAGTCGCTTCGTCAGGGTGAGGACGTTCTCCGAGCCACGGCGGGCGTACTCGGCGGCATCCACCAGAGCCAGCGTCAGCTGGATGCCGAGCCCGCCGATGGCGCGCTCTGCCGCTATGAGCCGAGAGGCCGCGTGGCGCCTTTGCCAGCGGATCGAAGGGCCGGCCGTCGTCCGTGAACTCGAGAGTCACCTCGTCGGCGAGGAGCGTGAGCCTGAGCCGGATCCAGTGCTGATCGGCGTCGTCGTACGCGTGGTGCGCGACGTTGGTCAGGACCTCCTCGGCCACGAGGCGCAGATCCAGGACGGTCTCCTCGCGAATGGACGCGCTCCGGAGGGCGTCCTCGACGGCGTCGAGGCCGCGGCCCAGCTCCCGCGTCCCGACCCGGAACTGCCATTCCACCGATCAGCGACCGCCCCAGAGGGGCTCCATGTTCTCGACGTACCAGACGAGGGGGAGCCGTAACGGCACCGTGCTGACCCGAACGTGACTTAGGGCTGTTCGCACGCGCGAACCCTACCGCGAAAAGCACCGTTCCGCACGCACCGTGGACACCAGATGGACATGCCGTGGCCTGGGTCCGCAGCGCGGGGCCGGCCGCGTGCTAGCCTCCGCGCTCGGAGGACAGAAACGCCATGGAGCTCTGGGAGCACACCGCCTTCGAAGTCGAGCCACACCTGGCCGAAGTGAAACGTCGGCTGGAGACCGTCGACCGCGTCAAGGGCTGGCAACTCGTCGCGGTGGTGCCAGTCGAGGGCGGCGCCAGGCTGCTGATGTTCTTCCGGCGCCCGAAGGAAGCGTAGCGAGCGGCCCAGGCCAAAAGCGCCGACGGGCTCGCTCCAAAGCTACGCGCTCGTCGCGGTCGGCGAGGAGCCGCTCGCACCACTTTACGAGCACGGGCCCGCGCATGCCGGCCGCTAGCCCGCGACGGATTTCCTCGGCCTGCGCGTCGGTCAGCACGCGTGCAGCGTAGCGCCAGAACCGACCCCATCGGGTCCACTGTGACACCGGCGCCATCGCTATGCTCTCGCCCGTCTCGTGCCCGTTTATCCAACTATGCGGTCAGGGATATTTTCCTGCTACGACGAGCAAGACAATCGTGAGCCCAGTGCTGTCAGTACTCTGTCGCCCGCCATACCGGCTCCCTTGCCTCCAACACTCGTTTATCCGATTATCCAGTCCGCATACTGAGTGTTGAACTAAACCGCTTCGCGGTGGAGTTCTAGGACGTCGCATCGCGGCTGATCATCCTCTCGTGCGTTTCAAGAGGAGGATGAGATGGGAGCTCATGGCGATGCGATGGAAACGCGGATGCTGGCGCGAGGATTTGCGGCACGCACGCGGCACGCGTACTTGGGATGGATGCGGCGTCTGGTTCGATTCAGCCGCACGCCGGCCGATCAGCTGAGCGAGCAGCAGGCGCTGGAGTACGTCGCGGATCTGACGCGACGCGGTCGATCGGGCTCGACGATCAACCAGGCATTGGGTGCGATCAAATTCTTCTACACGGAGGTGGTGGCGCGCGAGTGGGCACTGAGCACGCGCTACCAGCGGTTTCCGCAGCGCTTGCCGGTGGTGCTGAGTCGCGAGGAGATGCGGCGATTGCTGGAGGCGGCAGGCGGGCTGCGGGAGCGGGCCGCGATGGAGATCGGCTATGCCGCGGGGCTGCGGCTGAACGAGCTGCTGCAGCTCAGGGTGAGCGACATCGACTCCGAGCGGATGGTGATTCACGTGAGGCAGGGCAAGGGGAAGAAGGATCGCGAGGTGATGCTGGCAGCCTCGCTGCTGGAGACGCTGCGAGGCTACTGGCGACAGTCACGCCCGCGTGGCTTTTTGTTTCCTGGGAAGAAGGGCGACCGCCCGCTCGACGCTGCGGTGCTGCAGCGAGGCTTCAAGATTGCGAAGCGAGTCGCAGGAATCGAGAAACAGGTTAGTTTTCATTCGCTGCGCCATAGCTTCGCCACGCATCTGATGGAGAGCGGGGTGAGCGTGCGTACGATTCAGGCCCTGCTGGGTCACCGCAGCCTTGGCACCACGGAGCGGTATACGCATGTGGCAGGCGCTTACCTGAAAGAAACGAAGAGCCCGCTGGACACGCTGCGGGCAAGCTCCACGAGCTGAGTCGTGGCGGCCCCGCAGGGCCGCCCGCCGGAGGTCGCCGAGATCCTCAGGAGCTACGCTCCTGCGCTCGAGTCGCTTGGGGCGGATCGTCGGCGTGCGGTCCATGACATCACGAAGTGTCGTACCGCCGCCTTAGGCGGCCATCTCTACAAGTGCGACGAGTGCGGTCACGAGCTGCCGCTCTACAACTCGTGCCGAAACCGCCATTGCCCGAAGTGCCAGAGCCTCGACCAGGCACGCTGGGTCGAGCAACAGATGCGGGATCTGATACCGGTTCACTACTTCCACGTCGTCTTCACGGTGCCGGGGTGCCTGCAGCCGCTGTTTGTGCGTGACCGCCGCCAGAGCTACGCCCTGCTCTTCAGCGTGGTCTGGGAGACGCTCAGCGAGGTCTGTCGTCGGCGGTTGGGAGCGACGCCCGGGGTGATCGCTGTCCTGCACACGTGGTCCCAGACCCTCGTGTTTCACCCACACATCCATTGCATCGTTACCGGAGGCGGAATCGACTCGAGCGGTGAGCACTGGATCAGCAGCCGTCCCGACTTCCTCGTCCCAGTGCGTGTGCTGTCTCGCGTCTTCCGCGGCAAGCTGCTGCAAGCATTCGAGCGCTCGTCATCGCACGGCGCTGGCAACGCCATCCTGCGCCAGGCGGCTTCGCAGCCGTGGGTCGTGTACAGCAAACCACCGATGGTCGGTCCGCAGCAGGTGCTCCGCTACCTCGGCCGCTACACCCATCGCATCGCCATTAGCAACGAGCGAATCGTCTCGATCAGCGAGGGCCACGTCAGCTTTCGCTATCGGGATCGCCGCCGTGGAAACAGGGCCCGCCTCCTCACCGTCTCCGGCTCGGAGTTCGCTCGGCGTTTCCTACTACACGTCTTGCCCAAGCGCTTCGTCCGCCTGCGTCACTATGGTCTCTTCGCCAATCGTCAGCGGACCGACAGGCTCGCCAATGTCCGTCTCAGGCTCGGCGCGCCAGCCATCGCGCAGCCACTCCAGCTTCCTGCCGAATCTTGGCAGGAGCTCTATCGTCGAATCACCGGGCGTGAGCCGGATCGCTGTCCGGCCTGCGCCTCCGGAACGCTCAGGATTGTGGCCGCCCTTGCCCGCACTCGCCCTACGATCTCGAGCCGCGGATCATGAACACGACCCGCCGCCTATCGCGTGCCGCCCGAACGACAAACGACAGGACCTGTCTGCGAACGCTTGCTTCCACCTCGCACCACTATGTCCGCCCACCGCATGCGCCTCGCCCTCAGGCGCGCTCTCGATCTCATTCCTCGGCAGCCTCTGCTCCTCCCGCTCGCCCGATGCCTCGCCGCTCAGCCGCCCAGGCGTAGAATCCCCATACCTTGCGGATGCCGCGGTTTAGTCCAACATGTCGTTTCCGCAGGCGCGCCGGCTCCATCGTGACTTCGTGCGACCCTGCGACTGCGCCTACGGAAACAACCCTATCTGTTCGACCGACCGAATCGAGGGGACAATGCAGAGCATGATCGCTGCGGTGGTCTTCCTAGGTCTGTGGCTCGGCTCTACTGAGAGCAGGGAAATCGGGAACCCGCAGTTCATCGATCTCCGCGTAAGCTCGGTCGAGCTGGGCAGCGTGCCAACTGGCGAAGCCTTCGTTCGGCGCAATGGCGGTCGTGAGGTGGAGGTTGACGGAGGCCTACCGCTGTATCGGTACGTGAACACGCCCAAGACCGAAGTGCTCGAACTGGTCATGCACCCTGGCGGCCAGCGGTACGAATTCATGGAGTTCCACATCCGCCGTCCCAGCCCAGCGGAGGTGCAGGTATGCCCGGTGGCAGCAGTTGACTCGTTTCTCACGGGCCGAGGGCTGCACTTGGGGCTCACTATCGATGAGGTCGTTAGCGTCCTCGGCGCACCTCAACAGCAGGCCGGCAGCGGTCGAAGCCGCGGGCTGCACTACCGGTGCACCTCGCCCAAGACCTGTCCGATTCTTGAGCAGGTCAGCATGCCGGAGTACCACGGCCGTTACTTCTTCGCGGACGGGAAGCTCGTCACAGTCGAATCAGGCTATGCGTACCCCTGAAGTGCGAGGCGGTCGAACAAGGGGATGAAGCAGACGAAGCGTTGAGCGTATTGGACGCTTCGCAGCTTATCCCCGGTGTTCTGCGGACCTAGCCGAGTGCCACCCGTGGCCATCGCAGGTTGGCGCAGTCTTGACGAGCGTATAGACGCCGTATAGACTAGTGGCATGAAGGCTACTCGCGCCAAGCTGTTTCAGAACGGTGGCAGTCAAGCCGTGCGCTTGCCGAAGGCATGCCGGTTCACTGCCCAGCGGGAAGTCCTGGTGCGTCGCGAGGGCCGCCGGGTCATTCTCGAGCCCGCGGACGAATGGTCGGCTGAGTTTCGAGCCTGTCTGGGGTCTGTATCCGGTGACATTCCGCGTCCGAAGCAGGCGAAGCTGACCCGGCTTCGCAACGCATTCGACTGATGCCCCGGTACCTGCTGGATACCGACACCGTGAGCTATGCGCTGCGGGGTCAGGGCCAAGTCGCGGCTCGCTTGCTAGAGCATCAGCCGTCCGACCTCTGCATCAGTTCGATCACGTTGGCTGAGCTGAGCTTCGGTGCTGAGGCGAAGCGGTCGCAGAAGCTTCGTCGCGCTATTCGCAGCTTCACGAAGGACGTGGCCGTAGTGCCGTTCGATGAAGCTTGTGCCGAGCGGTTCGGAGTGGTCGCGGCAGCCCTCGCGACTCGCGGTGAGCCGATCGGGGTGTACGACACCCTGGTGGCCGCGCAGGCGTTGTGTCTGGGCCTGACGGTTGTCACCAACAACACGCGGCACTTCAGCAGAGTGCCAGGCTTGGCCGTCGAGAACTGGGCCTAGCGACGGGGCCGCAGAACAAGGGGATGAAGCAGACGAAGCCAAGCGTATTGGAGCTTCGCAGCTTATCCCCGGTGTTGGGCGGACAGGCGAGGTCAGCGAGGTCCGATGATGAAATCATGGCGCTCAGGCCTAGTGGCAGCGCTCGCTGTTGCGACATCGGCGGGTGCCGGGGACCAGCCGTCGAGTGACGCTCTGGTCAGCAAGCTCAAAGTCACCGTCCTCTCAACGATGCTTGCCGGGAACCCTGGCGCTGGCATCGGGGAGTGGGGTTTCGCTGCCTTGGTGGAGGCGGACGGTCGCCGGTTACTCGTGGACACAGGAGTGCGGCCGGAAACTGTTCTTCGCAACGCAGCAGAACTCGGCATCGACCTCTCCACGGTGACCGACGTGGTCATTACCCACAACCACGGGGATCACACGGGCGGCCTGATCGTGCTGAGGCGAGAACTCGCGAAGCAAGATCCACGAGCACTGTCGCGGGCCCATGTGGCCAGCGGGATCTTTCTGAGTCGCCTCAGTCCGGATGGGAAGGAGGCAAACGGCCTTCTGCCAATCAAGGCCGAATATGAGGACCTCGGTGGAGTGTTCACCGAACACCCCGGTCCTGCTCAGCTCTTCCCCGGTGTCTGGCTCACTGGACCGGTTCCCAGGCCCCACCCGGAGCGCAACTGGAGCGGATCCCTACGGCTCCAGACACCCGAGGGTTCGGTCGAGGACACGGTTCCCGAGGATGCTTCCGTGGTTGTCGCGACGCCAGAGGGCCTCGTCGTGATCAGTGGGTGCGGTCACGCGGGAATGATCAACACGTTGGAGTACGCACGGAAGGTCGTCCAGCAAAGACCAATCCATGCTGCTGTCGGTGGTTTCCACCTATTCGCGGCGAGCGACGGGGAGTTGGCCTGGACGGCTACCCACCTTCGAGAACTCGGGCTCGGTCACTTTCTCGGAGCCCACTGCACAGGCGTCGAAGCGGTCGTCCGGATCCGCCAGCTCGCTGGACTTACGCGCCGAACGGCCGTCGTGAGCGCAGTCGGTTCTTCATTCACGCTCGGCAGCGGCCTCGACGCACTGGCACTGGCTCAGTAGTAAGCAGGCCGGGGGCCGTGCGCGGCTTCGCGGAGGCGCGAGTTACCAAAGCGGCTCCATGTTCTCCACGTACTTGTAGCCCGTCCCCGTGTCGAAGATCACGACCGAGTCGTCGGCGGACAGGTGGCCCGAGGACTTGAGCTTGCGCGCGGCCGCGACGCAGGCGCCGCCCTCCGGCGCCATGAAGAGGCCCTGGGTCGCGGCGGCCTGCTTCACTCCCGCGACGATCTCGGACTCGGAGACCGCGATCGCGGCGCCATGGCTCTCGCGCAGGCCGCGCAGGATCAGGAAGTCCCCGAGGGCCTTCGGCACGCGCAGGCCGTGGGCGTGGGTCGAAGCACCCTCCCACATCGGCGCGTCGTCCTTGCCCTCCTGGAACGCCTTCACGATCGGCGCGCAGCCTTCGGCCTGGACCGCGTACATCCGCGGCCGCTTCGAGCCGACGAATCCCATGGTCTCCATCTCGGCGAACGCCTTCCACATCCCGACGAGACCCGTTCCGCCGCCGGTGGGGTAGAGGATGGCGTCGGGCAGCGTCCAGTCGAGCTGCTCGGCGATCTCGTAGCCCATCGTCTTCTTGCCCTCGACGCGGTAGGGCTCCTTGAGGGTCGCGCACTCGTACCAGCCGTGCTCCTTCGCCTTCGCGGCGCAGAGGCGGCCGGCGTCGGTGATGAGGCCGTCGACCATCTCGACGTGGGCGCCGTAGGCCTCGGTCTCCATCACGAAGAGCCTGGCGATGTCGCGCGGCAGGAAGACGTGCGCCTTGAGGCCGGCGGCGGCAGCGTAGGCGGCGAGCGCGCTTCCGGCGTTGCCCGCCGAAGGCAGGCAGACGTCGGTCGCGCCGAGCGCCTTCGCCATCGACACGCACATCGCGAGCCCGCGCGCCTTGAAGGAGCCGGTCGGGTTGCCGGCCTCCTCCTTGATCAGGAGCCCCGGCAGGCCGAGCTGCGCGCCGAGGCGCGGGGCGGGGAGGAGCGGCGTGAAGCCCTCGCCCAGGCTGACCTTGGCGGTGTCGTCGGGGAGCGGCAGCACCTCGCGGTAGCGCCACATCGTCGGCTCGCGCAGCTCGAGGTGGCCCGGGCGCATCTCGAGCGCCGCCCGCGCGAGGTCGTAGCGCGCGTAGAGCGGAGCGCCGCAGCTGCAAACCGTGTAGACGCGTCCCGGTTCGTAGCGCTTGTCGCACTTCGTGCAGTCCAGGTGAGTGAGCATGGGAGTCCGCCCGCGACGGGCGAGGCGGATTATAGCTTCAGCGAGCGGCCGCGCTCGCCGTCATCTCGAAGCCGCGCCCGTAGAGGTCGTCCTGGTCGAACTCCCAGACCGCGGTGTCGCCGCTGACGCAGGCGTTGGCGGACACGATCGGGACGGGCATCACGAGCGTCGCCCGGAAGCGGAGCTTCAGCTCGCCCTGGCCGATGGCAAACGGCAGCCCGGCCGCCTCGAGGCTCTCGAGCAGGGAGGTGCCGACGCGGTCCATGGCGGCGTTCGCGGCGGGGCCGACGGCGTCGGCGCCGCCCGCCGGCGCGAGCTGCACGAGCCGTGCGAGGAGCGCGGCCTGCTTGGCGTCGAGGCGGTCGTAGATCTGGTCGAGCTCCCGGCGCTCGCGCGGCCCGAAGAGCGGGCGCTCGGCGAGCGCCGCTACCTCGCGCGCGAAGGGCTCTGCCAGCAGCTCCCGATACGCGCGGCGGACCTCGGCGTCGCGCGGTCCGGCGGCGTCGAGCTCGGCCCTGAAGCGCTGGGCAAACAGGTCGTCCTGCTTCAGCGCGGAGCGCGAGAGGGCGCGGGCTCCCGCAAGCGGCGAGGCCGGGTCGCGGAAGACCTCCTGGTACTCGTAGGCCGCGGCCTCGGCGTCGACGAACGCCGAGACGAAGTTGCGCGCCGGATGGGCCTTGGGCGAGCGCGCCCGGAAGTAGTCGCCGTCCACGTCCTGGGGCGTCGGCAGCAGCGCCTCGACGACGACGACGCGATGCCCGACGTCGGTCTCCTCGGTCCGCAGCCAGGGCTCGCCGGTGGGGAAGCGGTGCAGCCGGAGCGGATCGTCGGCCGGCTGGATCGCCACGCGCGCGTTGGCCTTCTCGGGGTCGACCTGCTCGAGCCGGTACTCGATGCGGCGCGTGCAGGTGCCGTCGGCATGGATCTGCGTGAGGATCTCGACGTCGAGCCGGCTCTCCAGGCAGCCGGCGAGCGGGAGGGCGCGAGGGAATGAATGACGAGCCGGAGAGGCTTACGGACCAGACATTCCTCGGGCGCTCAGCTGGCCCTCGAGGAACGTCATACTTCCATGATCTCCGCTTCCTTCTTCTTCAGGGCGGCGTCGATCTCGTTCGTGTGCTGGTCCGTGAGCTTCTGGACCTCGGCGAGCGCGTGCTTCTCGTCGTCCTCGCTGAGCTCGTGGTCCTTCATCAGCTTCTTGAGGTGGTCGTTGACGTCGCGGCGCACGTTGCGGATCGCGACCCGGCCCTCCTCGGCGTGCTTGTGGGTCATCTTCACGAGGTTCTTGCGGCGCTCCTCGTTGAGCTGGGGCACCGGGATGCGAATGAGCTTGCCGTCGTTCTGGGGGTTGAGATCGAGGTCGGACGAGCGGATCGCCTTCTCGATCGCCGGAATCAGCGAGACGTCCCAGGGCTGCAGCGTGATCAGCGTCGGGTCGGTCACCGCCAGGTTGCCGACCTGGTTGAGCGGAGTCGGCGTGCCGTAGTAGTCGACGCGGATCGTGTCGAGCATCGACACCGAGGCGCGGCCGGTGCGCATGGTGGCGAGCTCGCGCAGCACGGTCTCGACCGAGTGCGTGCATGCGTCCCTTCGCGTCCGCGACGAGCTGCTTGGGGTTCGTGGGCATCGCTACTCCTTCACCAGCGTCCCGATCGGCTCGCCCAGCGAGACGCGCCTGAGGTTGCCCTTGCGCTTCAGGTCGTAGACGACGATCGGCAGGTGGTTGTCCATGCAGAGAGAGATCGCGGTGGTGTCCATCACGCGCAGCCCCTTCTGCAGCACCTCGAGATAGCTGAGCTCGGTGAACTTCTTGGCCTTCGGGTGCTTGGCGGGGTCGGCGTCGTAGATCCCGTCGACCTTGGTCGCCTTCAGGATCACGTCGGCCTTGAGCTCCATCGCGCGCAGGGCGGCCGCGGTGTCGGTCGAGAAGTAGGGGTTGCCGGTGCCGGCCGCGAGCACGACGACGCGGCCCTTTTCCATGTGCCGCAGTGCGCGGCGCCTGATGAACGGCTCGCACACCTCCTGCATCTCGATCGCCGACAGCACGCGCGTGAAGACATGGGCGCGCTCGAGCGCGTCCTGGAGCGCGAGCGCGTTGATCACGGTGGCGAGCATCCCCATGTGGTCCGCGGAGACGCGGTCCATGCCCTGGGCGCTGTCGGAGACGCCGCGGAAGATGTTGCCGCCGCCGCAGACCACCGCGATCTGGAGGCCCAGGTCGTGGACTTCCTTGATCTCGGTCGCCACGTAGTCGGCGAAGTCGCGGTCGATGCCGAAGGTCTTGGTTCCGAGAAGCGACTCGCCCGAGAGCTTGAGCAGGACGCGCTTGTAGGCGAGGGCCTTCTTGCTGCCGGGCATCAGTCCTCAGGGAGGCTCAGTAGCGATCCGGCCGGAGCGGCCGGATCGCCGCAAATGGTACTACTGTTCGGTGGCGGCCTTGGCCGCCGCGTCCTCGCCGAGCTGCAAGCGCGCGAAGCGACGGACGGCGGCCTTGCCCTTGACGTGCTGGCCGACGGTGATCTTGGGCTCGCGGACGTAGGGCTGCTCGAGCAGGCAGAAGGTGGCGTAGTACTCCTTCAGCTTGCCCTCGGCGATCTTGTCGACGACGTTCGCCGGCTTGCCGGAGGCGAGCGCCTGCGCGCGATAGATCTCCTTCTCCTTCGCGAGCACGTCGGCGGGCACCTCGTCCTTCGCGACGTAAAGCGGCGAGGAGGCCGCGACGTGCATCGCGACGTCCTTGGCGAGCGCCTGGAGCGTGGCGGCGTCGGCCGACTCCGCGACGAGCTCCACCAGCACGCCGATCCGGGCCGCCGGCGGGTGGATGTAGGCGGCGACCGTGCCCGCGTCGCCCGTGGCGAGCTCGAAGCGCGCGAAGCGGCGGATCACGATGTTCTCCTTGATCACCGCGATCTTCTCCTGCACCGCCTGGCCGACCGTCTGCCCCGATGCGAACGGCTGCTCGAGCAGCGCGGCGAGGTCGGCCGGGGCGTTCTTCCAGACGTGCTCGGCGATGCCCTTGACCAGCGCCTGGAAGTCCGGCGTCTTCGCGACGAAGTCGGTCTCGCAGTTGACCTCGACGACGACCCCGCTGCGGCCGTCGGCGGCGATGTGGGCGCCCACGGCGCCGTCGGAGGCCGTGCGGCTCGCCTTCTTGGCGGCCGCGGCCAGCCCCTTCTTGCGCAGCACCTCGCGCGCCTTCGCCATGTCGCCGCTCGTCTCCACGAGGGCGGCCTTGCAGTCCATCATGCCGGCGCCCGTCTCCTCGCGGAGCTGGCGCACGACTTCAGCCGTGATGCTCATCGTCTTTCCTTCTGACTTCGAGTGAGAGTGAGGGCGGGCCGCTCGCGCTTCCGCGCGCGGCCCGCCGTACGAGCGGCGAAGGCGGCTAGGCGGTCGCGGCCGGCGCCGGCGCCGCCGGCTGACGACCCGCCGCGCGGTGCTTGGCCTCGCCGCCGGCCACCGTCTCGGCCAGCTGCGCCTCGCGCAGGCCGCGGCCCGCGAGGACCGCGTCGGCGACCTTGCCCGCGAAGAGCCGGATCGCGCGCAGCGCGTCGTCGTTGCCGGGGATCGGCACGTCGACCTCGTCGGGGTCCGAGTTGGTGTCCAGGATCCCGATCACCGGGACCTTGAGCTTGCGCGCCTCGGCCACCGCGATCGCCTCGCGGCGGGTGTCGATCACGAAGACGGCGTCGGGCACGCTCTTCATGGTCTTGATGCCGGTGAGGTTCTTCTCGAGCTTGCCGCGCTCCTTGTCGAGGTGCGCCAGCTCCTTCTTCGTGAGCCGCTCGCGCTGCGTCTCCTGCGGCCCGGTGAGCGTCATCTCGAGCTCGCGCAGCCGCTCGAGGCTGCGGCGCACGGTCACGAAGTTCGTGAGCAGCCCGCCCAGCCAGCGCTCGGTGACGAACGGCATGCCGCAGCGCTTGGCCTCCTCGGCGATCGCCTCCTGCGCCTGGCGCTTGGTGCCGATGAACAGCACGTTCTTGCCCTGCGCGGCGAGGTCCTGCACGAACTGGAGCGCGTCCTGCAGCAGCCGGTGGGTCTTCTGCAGGTCGATGATGTAGATCCCGTTGCGCTCGCCGAAGATGTACTGCTTCATCTTCGGGTTCCAGCGGCGGGTCTGGTGCCCGAAGTGGACGCCGGCCTCGAGCAGGTCCTTGATCGACACGCTCGTGGCGACGGGCGACAGCTCGGGTGCGGCGGTCGGAACGGTGGTCTCGGACAACGACGGCCTCCTTCGAAACAGCCCGGGCCCATCCGGGCCCTCGAGCTTTCCGGCCCCTCGCGGGGCTCGAATTTGACGACTAACGCTTGCTGAACTGGAACCGAGCACGGGCGCCCTTCTGCCCGTACTTCTTGCGCTCCTTGATGCGCGCGTCGCGCGTCAGGAAGCCGGCCTTCTTGAGCTTGCCGCGCACCTCCGCGTTCCACTCGCAGAGCGCCTTCGAGATCCCGTGGCGGATCGCGTCGGCCTGGGCCGACACGCCGCCGCCGTGGATCGTGGCCACGACGTCGAACTTGTCGTTCGTCTCGGTGACCGTGAACGGCTGCTTGACGATCTGCTTCAGGGCCTCCCAGCCGCCGAAGAACTCGTCGAGCCCGCGGTCGTTGAGCTGGAACTCGCCCGTGCCGGGGCGCAGGTGCACGCGGGCGACACACGTCTTGCGCTTCCCGGTGCTGTAGAAGTCGAGTGGAGTGGTGCTCACGGCTTTGGTTCTGCTCCTGCTACAGGTTGAGCGGCTGGGGCTTCTGGGCCTGGTGAGGGTGCTTGGCGCCGGCGTAGACCTTGAGCTTCAGGAACATCGCGCGCCCGAGCTTGGTCTTCGGCAGCATCCCGCGGATCGCCTCTTCGACGATCTTGAGCGGGCGCTCCTTGCGCACGTCCTTCGCGGCGCGGGTCTTGAGCCCGCCCAGGTAGCCGGAGTGATGGCGGTAGACCTTGTCGGTCTCCTTGTTGCCGGTCAGCACGACGGCGTCCGCGTTGATCACGACCACGTGGTCGCCGGTGTCGAGGAACGGCGTGTAGATCGGCTTGGCCTTGCCGGTCAGGATGCTCGCGGCCTTCGTGGCCACCTTGCCGAGCACCTTGCCGCTCGCGTCGATCACGAACCAGTGGCGCTCGATCGCGTCCACCTTGGGGATGTAGGTCGGCACGGGCTTTCTCTTACCTCTGACTTCCGCTTGTATGCGTCCGTTGCTTTGCGAAACGCGCCCCCCAGACGCCTTTCGGCACGGGGAACGCAAACCTCAGATTTTTAGGCCATTTCGGCCCTTCTGTCAACCCGAGCGTCGCCGCGTCTCAAGGCGGGGACAGGGGCAGACGCACGTGCGAGAGGGCCGGCAGCTCGCGCCGCAGCCGTGCGAGGCGGGCGAAATCCAGCTCGGCGAGTGCGATGCCCTCGCCGTCCGGGACCTGCGCCACCACGGCTCCCCAGGGGTCGACGATCAGGGCCTGGCCGTGCGAGGCGCGGCCGCCGCCGTGGTGGCCCACCTGCGCGGGGGCCAGGACGTAGGCCAGGTTCTCGATCGCGCGGGCCCGCAGCAGCACCTCCCAGTGCGCCTTGCCGGTCCGCTCGGTGAAGGCGGACGGCACGCAGAGCACGCGGGCGCCCCGCCGCACGAGCTCGCGATAGAGCTCGGGGAAGCGCATGTCGTAGCAGATCGTGAGGCCGACCGGGCCGAGCGGCGTGTCGGCGACGACGATCTCGTCGCCCGGTGCGACCGCCTTCGACTCCTTGAGGTGCTCCATCCCCGGCAGGTCGATGTCGAACAGGTGGATCTTCCGGTAGCAGGCGAGCGTCTGGCCGTCCGGGCCGAGCAGCACCGAGGTGTTGCGCACGCGCGTGTCGCCCGGGACGTGCTCGGGCAGGCTGCCGAGCAGCAGCGTGATGCCGAGCGCGTCGCGCCAGATCGGCCATCCGCTGTACCCACGGTCCGTCGATCGCCTGCGGCTCGGGCACCGGCTGGCCCTCCGAGCGCAGGAAGGCGAAGTTCTCGGGCAGGCCGACGAACGAGGCGCCGCGGCGTGGCGGCCTCCTCGACGAGCGCGCTCGGCCGTGGCCAGGTTCCGCTCGACGTCGGCGGTCGAGGTCATCTGCACGACGGCAGCGACGGCGCGCTCGGGCGTGCTCATCGCTTCGCTCGCCGGCGCCGCGGGTCCGGGCGCGCTGGACGCCGGCGCGCGGCGGGCGGACGGCCGGAGGCCCATGCCTGACGGCTCTCCCAGCGGCAGACCGGGAAGAGCGGGCACACGCCGCACGCGGGCCTGCGGCGCGTCGCAGATCTTGCGGCCGTGGAAGATCAGGAGATCGGTCGTGCGCGTCCAGCGCTCGCGCGGGACGAGCGCCATCAGCTCCTTCTCGATCTTCATCGGGCTCGTCGACCTTCGCGAGCCCGAGGCGGTTCGCCACGCGCAGCACGTGCGTGTCGACGGCGACGCCCTCGTTCACGTCGTAGGCGTGGCCGAGCACGACGTTCGCCGTCTTGCGCCCGATGCCGGGCAGCGGCACGAGCTCGGCCATCGTCCGCGGCACCTCGCCGCCGTGCGTGCTCGACGAGCCCCTTCGCGAAGCCGATCAGGCTCCTGGCCTTGGCGCGGAAGAAGCCGGTCGAGCGGATGATCTCCTCGAGCTCGGCAGGCGCGGCCTGGGCGAGCGACGGCGGCGTCGGGATAGCGCTCGAAGAGCCGGGGCGTGACCATGTTGACGCGCTCGTCCGTGCACTGCGCCGACAGGATCGTGGCCACGGAGAGCTCGAAGGCGTTCCGGTAGTGGAGCGCGCAGCGTGCCTCGGGGTGCGCCTGCTCGAGCGTGTCCAGGATGCGCGCGGCGAACGCCGGGGTCGGCCGGAACGGCGGCAGCGCGGGGCACGGGAGTGATGCTACAGCGCGTGATCTTACAGCGCGCGGCGGAAGGCCGGCGTGGCCGGGAAGAGCGGAGCCTGCGAGCTCTCGGGGCCGAGCCGCGCGAGGCGGACCAGAAGCCCGCGCACGGCGTCGGCCGGCTCGACGAGCGGCAGCGCCAGCTCGCGCACGGCCTCGGCGATGCGCTCCTCGTCGTCGGTCGCGGCCGCGAAGTTCGTCGCGCGCCGCGCGCTGTCGTTCGCACGCCGAACCTCGACGGCGATCCCGGCGGCGGCGAGGCGGAACGGCTTCAGCCGGCGCGCCGCGCGGCGGGCCAGCGCCTCGGCGATCTCGGCGAGCGCGAGCGGGTCGCTCTTGCGGTCGCGGACCGTCGCCTCTTCCTGCAGGAAGGCGGGCGGCGCTGCGACGGCGATCTCCGGCTCGCCCTCGCCGCGCGCCAGCGCGCGCACGTGCTCGGCGGCTGCGGCGCCGACCGCCGCCGCGAGCGCGTCCTCGTCGGCCTCGGCCAGCTTGCCGAGCGTCTCGAAGCCCGCGCGCTCGAGCGCCGACTCGAGATGCGGCGGCAGCTCCAGGAGCGAGATCGGCTTCGTGGCCACGAACGAGCGCTCGTAGCCGGGCAGCACCACGAGCAGCCCCCGAGGCTTGGCCCAGCCCGACGCGATCCGTGCCGCGAGCCGCGAGGTGGCGAGCCCGAGCGAAGCGTCGAGCCCGAGGCGGCGCTGCAGCTCGTCGCGGATCGTCTCGGTCGCGCGCACGGGCGGGACGCTGCCGTGCTCCGGGCTCAGGTCGACGAAGGCCTCGTCGGCCGACGGCCGCTCGACGCGCCGGCTCGCGGCGAGCAGCACCGCCGTCACCTCCTCGCCGACGCGGCCGTAGGTGTCGAGATCGCCGCGCCGGAACGCCGCATCCGGACAGAGGTGCCGCGCCTGCAGGAGCGCCATCCCGACGCGCACGCCGGCCGCCCGGGCCTCCTCGCTGGCGGCGGCCACGAAACCCATCCCGGAGCCGTCGCCGCCGATCACCATCGGCCGCCCGCGCAGGGAGGGATCGAGGCTGCGCTCGACCGAGACGAAGAACGGGTCGAGGTCCACGTGCAGCACGAAGTGGCGTCTCTCCCTCACGAGACCAGTCTAGGACCGGCGCCCGCCGGCCGAGGTCCGCTGGGAGGGGCCCCTCGGAAGTCCTAGTTGACCTGGCCCTTGGGGGGGCCGAACGACTCCTGGTAGAGGCGGAAGTTGTCCTGGAGGGCGGCGATCAGGCCGGGGACCATCTGGACGGGGACCACCAGGCGCGCCCGCACCGGAGCCTTCACGGTCTGGGTCGACTGCGCCTCGCGCACCTGCTTCTCGCCGAGCGGCAGCATCTCGCAGAAGGTCAGCGTGAAGTCGAAGGGCGAGTTCTGGATCGCACAGAAGTTGCTGTAGATGCGGGGCACCGACACGTCCTCGTCGGGCACCACGGTGAAGTTGAGCTGGATCCTGTCCTCGGCCAAGGGTCGCCTCTCCTCGGCCGAGTGTACCCCGCCGCGGGGCCCTCAGTACTTGCGGAGCACGCCGATCACGACGCCCTGGATGCGGAGCCGGTCCTGGTCGACGTAGATCGGCTTGAGCCGGGCGTTGGCCGGCTGCAGGCGGATGGTGCCGCCGCCTTCGCGGTAGAGCTTCTTGAGCGTCGCGGTGTCCGCCGTCGACGAGTGCGATCACCATCTCGCCGTCGCGCGCCGTGCGGCGGTTCTCCACGATCACGAAGTCGCCGTCGCGGATCTGCTCGTCGATCATCGAGTCGCCCTTCACCTGCAGCACGTAGGTGTCGCGGCGGCCCACCATGTCCTCGGGCACGAAGATCGTCTCGCTCGCGGTGATCGCCTCGATCGGCGAGCCGGCGGCGACCCTGCCGAGCAGCGGCAGCTCGACCGCCTTGACGGCCACCTGCGTCGGCACCAGCTCGAGCGCCGCGGCTCCTGTTCCAGTCCCGCTTGACGACGCCCTTCTTCTGCAGATTCGTGAGGTGCTTGTGGACGGTCGCGAGCGAGCTGAGGCCGAACTGCTCGCCGATCTCCTCGATCGTGGGCGCGTAGCCCTTGCGGGAGATGTGGCGGTCGAGGAAGTCCAGGATCTCCTTCTGCCGTCGCGTCAGGTACATGGCGCCGTCCCTCGACGAGGAGGGTAGGCGAAGATCAGGCGAAAGTCAACGCTGGCCGCGCGAGGGGTCGACGACGCCCGCCGAGTGCTTCACGGGCGCGGGCTTCGGGGCCGGCCTCGGGCCGGGCGAAGGCTGCGGCACGGGCCGCATGCCGCCGTTCGGGTGGCGCGGCCCGGGCCGGCCGGGACCCATCCCGGGCGGGCGCACGTAAGGGGGACGCGGGCCGTAGCCGGGATAACCGGGATAGCCGCCGGCGTAGCCGCCGCCGAACACGTACGGGTAGTAGGGGATGCCCCCATCCGCCGAGTAGTCGGCCCCGGACTCGGCCTCGCGCGCCCGCGCCTCCGCCTCGCGGGCGCGGGCCTCGGCCTCGCGAACGCGCATGTCGGCCTCGCGCGCCTGGAACTCGGCCATCTGGTCCGCCGCGCGCTCGCGCACGGCGGCCTCGTGCTCGGGGGGCGTGAGCCAGCGGCCTTCGAACTGGACGTAGCCGCGCGCGCGGTAGGCGTCGTCGGCCGACATCCAGGCTCCGTCGAGCGAAACGTTGCCGAGCGCGGCGTTGGCCTCGGGGTTCTGCGGGTCGATCGCCAGCACGTGGTGCCAGGCGCTGCGCGACTGCGTCACGAGATCGCGCTCGGCAGCCCAGCGGGCGAGCGCGGCCCAGGCCGCCGCGTCTCCGTGGGGGATCGCCGCGGCGCGCTCCTGGAAGACCACGAGCGTGCTGCGGCCTTCGACGATGCGCTCGACGCGAAAGAGCGGCAGCGTCACGCGGCCCGGACCGGTCTCGATCACGACCGCGGTCGCGGTCCGCTCGACCACGACGCCGCTCACGCGGCCGCCGCCCCGGAGCAGGACCTCGTCGGCGAGCGCGCCGCTCGCGACCAGGGCCGCGCCGAGGGCAACGGTGAACGTCCGACGGAACTGCCGCATCGCCGCCTCCGGATCCTCGCTGAATCGTGCGCCTGCGGAGGGGCGAAGAGCAAGGACTATTCCCGGGCGCTCGCGCCCGCAAGTCCTTGGAGGGCGGCCTGTCGCGGGCCGCGCGCGTCACCTCCAGGCGTCAGGCTGATACCCGGCGAGGCCGGAGGCGTCGGATGGACTTGCCCCGGCGGGCAGACGAGAATCGGCCGATCCCGCCGCATGAAAACGCCACGACTGACCGGCCCGCTGCTCGGCGCTCTCGGGATCGCGGTCACGGCTGTGCTCGCAGCCGGCGGCGCGGCGACGGACGGCTCGAGCCTCTGGCTGGGGCTGCCGAGGCTGGGCACCGTGGCCGCCATCGTCGCGGGAGTCGTCGCGCTGGCGCTCGTCCCGGGCTGTCGGGCGCGACTGCCCGTCGCTGCCGGGCTCGGCGTCGTGATACTGCCGCTCGCCGTGGGCCTCCCGCTCGCCGGGGTGCGGGCGCTCTCGGGGCCGCCGTTGGCGGCGCTCGCGCTCGCGGGCGTTGCGCTCGTCGTGGCGGGAGCGGACGTGCCGGTGAGGCGCGGGTTGTTCCTGCCGCTGGCCTTCGCGCTCCTCGTGGTCGCGGCCGGCCGCAGCCACGTCGCGGTGGGTCCGCAGGGCGACGAGCCGCACTACCTGATGGTCGCGGACAGCCTGCTCCGCGACTTCGACGTGTCGCTCGAGCGCGACTACGCCGAGGGCCGCTACGCCGCGTTCCACGACGCGCCGCTCGCGCCGCACTTCCGCGTCCGCGGCCTGGGCGGCGCGATCTACTCGCTGCACGCGGTGGGCCTCTCGATCCTGATCCTGCCGGCGTGGGCCCTCGCCGGCTACGCGGGGGTCACGGTCTTCATGGCGCTCGTCGCCGCGCTCGTCGCGCGCGAGGTGCGCGAGTGGGTCCGCGAGCTCACGGGTCGCGACGGTCTCGCGGAAGGCGCCGGCTGGCTGGCCGTCCTCACGCCGCCGCTCGCTCACTACGCGGGGCTCGTGTTCACCGAGGTGCCGGCGGCACTCGCGCTGTCGCTGGGGCTGCGCCTCGCCCGCCGTGGCGAGCCCGGCGTTCGCTGGGGAGTGGCCGTCGGTCGTCGCCGCGGCGGTCCTGCCCTGGCTGAACGCGCGGTATGCGCTGCTCGCGGCCGTCGTCGTCGCTCACGCGCTGTGGCGGCACCCGAGTCGGCGGATGCTGCTCTCGGTGCTCGCTCCGTGCGTGCTCTCCGCGTCCGCGATCCTCCTCTATCACCACAGCCTCTACGGCTTCTGGAATCCGAGCCGCGTCTACGGCCGCAACCCCGAGTTCGCGCTCGCGACGCTCCCGGAGGGTCTCCCGGGCCTGCTGCTGGACCAGGAGTTCGGCCTGCTGGTCTACGCGCCGCTCCTCGTCCTGGCGCTGCCGGGCCTCGTCTTCTGGTTCCGCCGCGATCGCCGTGGGGCGCTCGCGATCGGCGCGGCCGTCCTGGCGGTGACGCTGACGGCGGGTGCGTGGCACATGTGGCGCGGCGGCTTCAACCCGCCCGGCCGCTTCCTGGTTCCGATCGCGCCCCTCCTGATCGTGGCCGTGGCGCTCGTCTGGGAGAAGCGTGGCCTCACGGCGGGCGCGGCGCTCGTCGTGGGCTGGTCGCTCTTCACCGGGCTCGCCGGTGCGCGGGATCCGGTGCTCGTCCACCGCGATCGCGACGGCACGGCGCCGCTCTTCCGCGAGCTGTCCGGCGCGCGCGAGTGGACGGGCCTGCTGCCGGCCTACGTGCTCGAGGACGCCGATCGAAACCGGCTGGCCGCGGTCTGGGCCCTGGCTCTCCTGGCCGCGCTTCCGTGGCGGGCGCGCACGCCGACGGCGGCGCGGCTGGCGGTCGCCTGTCTCGGCTTCGCGCTCGCGGCGCAAGCCGCGGCCGCGCTCTCGCGCCAGCCCACCGGCGATCGGGACGCGGTTCGGCTCGTCGGGCGCCAGGCGCTGCTCACGCCGGCTTTTCGCGAGGGCCCGGCGCCCGCCCGCTGGTCGCCCGAGGCGCTCGGCGCGCCTCCTCTTTATGAGCCCCACCGCCATCCGGCCGGCGCGGAGGTCGGCCGACGCCTTCATTTGCCACCCGGGAGCTACCAGCTGGCCGTCGGAGGAGAGCGGCTGGCGGGCACCCCGCCGGCGCTCGTCGTTGCGCCGGACTCGCCCGGCGCTCCGCTCCGCGAGTCGCCCCCACGGCTTCGAGCCGACGGCTGGGAGGCCGATTTCGTCGTCCGACCGGGAGAGCGAGCGGTGAGCCTGCTGCTGCGAGGCGGTGGTCCCGCCCTGGTGCGGGGCTTCTCGATCGCGATTCAACCCTCGGACCCCCGGACGGGTCCAATCCGGTGAGGGAGAGGATCCGCCCGGCATGACCAGCTCCGCGATCGCCCTTCCGCTCGGCCTGGCGTCGAGCTCCGCCCCGCGTGGCGAAGCGGGCCTCGCGCGGGACGCCGAGCGGGCGGCGGTCGCGGCCTGCCGTCGTGGGGAGCGCGAGGCGTTCGACGTGCTGGTCGCGCGCTACCAGCGGCCGATCTACAGGCTCTGCTACCGCTACGTGAACAACCACGAGGACGCGAACGACCTGGCGCAGGACGCGTTCCTCAAGGCCTGGCGCGCGATCTCCGGCTTCCGCGGCGAGAGCGCCTTCTCGACCTGGCTCTACCGGATCGCCGTGAACGCGTGTCTCAACCACCGCGCGCTCAAGCGGCCGCTGACGCAGGAGCTGCCCGAGGTGCTGGTCGATCCGCGTCCCGGCGCCGAGGCCGAGGCCGAGCGCGGCGACGACGCGCGGCGCGTCCGCGCGGCGGTGAGCCGGCTGCCCGATCGGCAGCGCGCGACGTTGATCCTGAAGATCTACCACGACCTCACGCACGAGGAGGTGGCCGAGATCCTGGGCTCTTCGGTCGGCACCGTGAAGGCCAACCTGTTCCACGCGCTCGCGAACCTCAGGCGACAGATGGGGGCGGCAGGAGAGGCGCGGTCATGATGCACCTTTCGGACGAGTCGGTGATCGAGCTCTCGACGGGGGAGGGCCGCGCGAGCGATCTCGCGCACGCGGCCGCGTGCGCGGCCTGCGCGCGCCGCGTGGAGGTGTGCCGCGACGCGCTGGCGCTCCTGCAGCGCGTGGACGTGCCCGAGCCGTCGCCGCTCTACTGGGAGGCGCTGCGCAGCGGTGTCCGCCAGCGGATCGCCGACGACAAGCGGCGCGTCTCGGCGTGGACGCTGCTCCTGCCGCTCGCTGCCGCCGCGGCCCTCGTCTTCGTGCTGTGGAGCGGCGGGGCGAAGCCGCCCGCGGCGATCGCGCCTGCGCTGCCGGCCTGGTCGCCGCTGCCGGTCGCGGAGGAGGACGAGGGGCTCCGCGTCCTCGAGGGCCTGGCGCTGACGGCCGCGGCGGACACGGACTGGGACGAGCCCGAGGGGCTCTCGGCCTACGTCGCGGACCTCACGGACGAGGACTCGCGGACGCTCGCCGAGACGCTGCGCGGGCAGGGAGGTGAGTCGTGACGCGATGCCGCGGGCTGGCGCTCGCGCTCTTGGTGGTGGCGCGCGCTGCGGCCGCGCAGGAGGACGCGCCCGCGGCTCGCAACCCGCGCGAAGAGGCGTTCCGGATGGTCGACGCGTACGTCGTGAGCAACATGCAGGAGAGCCTGGGGCTGAGCGACGAGCAGTTCGCCAAGGCCATCCCGCTCGTGAAGAAGCTGCAACGCGAGCGGCGCGACGACCTGATGGAGCGCGGGCGCGTGATGCGCGAGATGCGTCGGCTGCTGCGGCAGGGAGGCGCTGTGGAGCCGCAGGTGATCGAGCTGCTGAAGCAGTCGAAGGCGCTCGACGCCGAGGGCCCCGAGCGCACGCGCCGCAACCTCGACGCGCTCGACGCGCTCTTCACGCCGGTGCAGCAGGCCAAGTACCGGGTGCTGGAGAGCGAGGTCGAGCAGCGGATGCGCGAGCTGCTGAACCGCGCGCGTGCCGCGCGTCCGGGGCCACGGCCCAAGAACGCCCCGCCCGAGTAGCGCGAGGGCGGGGCGGCGGCCCATCCGGGCACGCCCGGACCGGGCGGCAGTATACTGACCCACCTATGGCAAACAGCAAGAAGCAGGCGGTCGGGCGCACCCCCGCCGCCCGCAAAGCTGCGGCGCCGAAGCCGCGGGCGACGAAGGCCGCTGCCACGAAGGTCGCCGCGAAGAAGGCGTCGCCCCTCGCCGCTCGCGCGCGCAAGAGCGCCGCTGCGAAGCCGGCCGCTCCCAAGGCGGCGGTGAAGAAGACGGCCCGCAAGACGCCGGCGGCTCCGGCCGCGCGCGCGAGCCGCAAGACGACGAATCGCCGCGTCGCCGCGGCCAGGCGCGGCGAGACGACGCTGGTCGATCCGCCGCACGCCGTCCCCGGCCTCAGCGAGGAAGACCAGATCCGCGCCGCGAAGTTCCTGCCGCGCGAGCTGCCGAAGCGGGTCTTCGAGGAGGAGCGCTTCCTGTTCCCCGAGTCCTACGGCCAGAACCGCATCCGCCTGCTGGTGCGCGACCCCGAGTGGATCTTCGCGTACTGGGACGTCAAGCCGCAGACGCTCGAGGATCTCGCGAAGCGGGTGGGCGAGCGCGCGCTCGCGCTCTCGCGCCTCACGCTGCGCGTCGTCGACCCGGTGAGCGGAGGATCGAGCGACATCCTGCTGCCCGCGGGCGCGCGCTGGTGGTACGTGCGGACCGACTCGGCGCGGCGCACGTATCGCGCCGAGCTGGGCATCACGCTGCCGTCCGGGGAGTTCCGGCGCCTGGCGGAGAGCAACACCGTCGTCACGCCGCGCGTCGGGCCTTCGCCCGAGCGCGCGCGCCGGCGCATGAGCTATCGCGACGCGAGCGAGCTCGCGCCGGCCGCGGCGGCGGCCGCCGGGCGCGAGGACAGCGAGCACGGCCTCGCGAGCGAGCCGTGGGAGGCGGAGTCTCTCGACGGAGCGACTCCCACAGCGCCCGCGCGGGCGCGGGCCGAGCGCGGGGGAGCGAGCGACTCCTTCCGGCCCGGGGGCGCGAGCGACGCCTTCAAGCGTTAGGTAGCGGCCCATGCCCGTCGGGTACTGGTGCCCGGTACTCCACGCGCACCTGCCGTACGTCCGCCATCCCGAGTACCCGGCGTTCCTCGAGGAGGACTGGCTCTTCGAGGCGCTGAACGAGACCTACGTCCCGATCGTCCGCGTGCTCGACGGCCTGCTGCGCGACGGCGTCGACTACCGGCTCACGATGACGCTCTCGCCGCCGCTCGTCTCGATGATGACGGACGAGCTCCTGATCCGCCGCTACCTGGGCCACCTCGATTCGCTGATCGAGCTCTCGCGGCGGGAGATCGAGCGCACCTCGCGCTGGCAGCCGCAATTCACCGAGCTCGCGCGCTTCTACCACGCCGAGTTCCAGGACGTGCGCCGCATCTTCCAGGGCGAGTACGGCGGCAACCTGCTGGGCGCCTTCCGCAAGCACCGCGACGCCGGGAAGCTCGAGATCATCACCTGCGGGGCCACCCACGGCTTCCTGCCGCTGATGGACCCCGTGCCGCAGGCCGTGCGCGCGCAGGTCCACGTCGCGACGCAGCACTACCGGCAGCACTTCGGGCGCGAGGCGCAGGGGATCTGGCTCCCGGAATGCGGCTATCTGCCCGGCCACGAGGTCTACCTGAAGGAGGTCGGCCTCCGCTACGCCTTCCTCGAGTCGCACGGGCTCACGGACGCCCACCCGCGGCCGAGCTTCGGCGTCCACGCGCCCCTCGTGTCGCCCGGGGGGATCGTGTTCTTCGGCCGCGACATGGAGTCGTCGCGCCAGGTCTGGAGCGCCGAGTCGGGCTATCCCGGCGACTTCGACTACCGCGAGTTCTACAAGGACATCGGCTTCGAGCTGCCGATGGGCGACCTCGAGGAGTTCCTGCCCGACGGGCTGCGGAAGAACCTCGGGATCAAGTACTACCGCGTCACCGGCCGCGGCACCGATCTCGGGCACAAGCAGCCGTACGTGCGCGCCTGGGCGCTCGAGAAGGCGGCGCAGCACGCGGGCAACTTCCTGGTCAACCGGCAGAAGCAGGTCCAGCACCTCGCGGGGACCTACGGCCGCCCGCCGATCGTGGTGAGCCCGTACGACGCGGAGCTCTACGGCCACTGGTGGTTCGAGGGCCCGCAGTTCCTCGACTACCTGTTCCGCAAGATGCACCACGACCAGGACGTGGTGAAGGCCGTCACGCCGAGCGAGTACCTCGCGATGTTCCCCGACCTCGAGGTGTGCCAGCCGCCGATGTGCACGTGGGGAGCGCAGGGCTACGCCGAGGTGTGGCTGAACGCCTCGAACGACTGGATCTACCCGCACCTCGACATGGCGGCCGAGCGGATGGTCGAGCTGGCGCGCCGCTACGAGCAGCCCTCGGCGGTCGAGTGGCGCGCGCTCAACCAGGCGGCGCGCGAGCTGCTGCTCGCGCAGTCGTCCGACTGGGCCTTCATCATGAAGACCAACACCACGGTCGAGTACGCGAAGAAGCGCACGCGCGACCACATCGCGCGCTTCGACTACCTCTACCGCTCGCTCACGGGCAACTGCATGCTGGAAGAGGCGATCCTCAGGGAGTTCGAGGAGCGCGACAACATCTTCCCCCAGCTGGACTACCGCGTGTACCGTTAAGGGAGAGATGGGCGCCACGCTGCGCCGTGCGGCCTTCGCCGGGAGCTGGTATCCGCGCACCGCCGGCGCGATCACGGACGAGGTGGACCGCTATCTCGACGCGGCGGGCGCCCCCGAGGTGAAGGGGCGGCTGGTCGCGCTCGTCAGCCCCCACGCCGGCCTCCACTACTCGGGCCCGGTCGCCGCCCACAGCTACGCCCTGCTCCGCGCGCGGGAAGGCGTGAGCGTCGTGCTGGTGGGACCCGCGCACCGGGCCGCGTTCGAGGGCGTTGCGGTCCACGCGAGCGGCGGCTGGGAGACGCCGCTCGGAACGGCGCCGATCGACGACGAGCTCGCGGCGGCGCTCTTGGCCGCGGAGCCCCTGCTGTTCGACGACCCCGCGCCGCACGCGAGCGAGCACTCGCTCGAGATGCAGCTGCCGTTCCTCCAGCGCGTGATGCCGGGCGTGCGGATCGTCCCGCTGCTGATGGGCACGCAGTCGCGGGAGGAGACGGACGCGCTGGCGGGCGCGCTCTCCAGGGCGGCGAAGGGACGCGCGGTCCTGATGGTGGCTTCGAGCGACCTCTCGCACTACCAGCCGGCGCCGGTCGCGAGCCGGCTCGACTCGGAGGTGGTGGAGGAGGTGCGGCGCCTCGACGCCGAGGCGCTCATGCACCGGCTCGAGACGCGCGACAACGTCGCCTGCGGCGGGGGGCCGATGGTGGCGGTGCTGAAGGCCGCGCGCGCGCTCGGCGCCGACCACTGCTCGGTGCTGCGCTACGCCGACAGCGGCGACGTGGGCGAGCACGACAAGAGCCACGTCGTCGGATACCTCGCGGCGGCCGTGCTGGCCGACTCGTGAGCGGCGAGCCGGGGCTGAGCGCGGAGGAGCGCCGCACCCTGCTGGCGGCGGCGCGCGAGGCGATCGCCGCGCACCTCGCCGGCCGCGAGGCCGTGCTGCCGCGCGCGACGGGCGCGCTCGCCGAGCCGGGCGGCGCCTTCGTGACCCTTCACCGCAGGAGCGACGGCGAGCTGCGCGGCTGCGTCGGCGTGCTGCGGCCGGAGCAGCCGCTCGCCTCCGCCGTCTCGCGCATGGCCGTGGCGGCGGCGACCCAGGACGACCGCTTCGGCCCGGTGGAGGCCGCCGAGCTCGCGGAGCTGTCGATCGAGATCTCGGCGCTCTCGCGGCTCGCGCCGATCCGGCCCGACGAGATCGAGCTCGGGCGCCACGGCCTGATCGTGCGCGCCGGCGACAAGCGGGGCGTGCTGCTGCCGCGCGTGCCGGTCGACCACGGCTGGGACCGCGAGGTCTTCCTGGCGCAGACCTGCCGCAAGGCGGGGCTCGCGGCCGACGCCTGGACGCACGCGGGCACGGAGCTTCAGGGCTTCACGGCCACGGTCTTCTCGGACGACTGATCGGGGTCAGGTCTTGAATCGTGCTCATGCCGGACAGGGCACGATTCAAGACCTGACCCCTCTTGCTAGAGTCGCGCGCCGCCCGCGACCTCGACGACCTGGCCGGTGACGAAGTCGGCGGCGGGGGAGCAGAAGAAGAGGACGGCCCGCACCACGTCGGCGGCGCAGCCGGCGTGGCCGACCGGGACGCGGTCGCCGAGCATGGCGTCGGCCGCGGCCTGGGCCTTGTCGCCGCTGTCGTCCCTGAGCAGGCCGGGCGAGACCACGTTGACGGTGATCCCGCAGCGGGCCTCCTCGAGCGCCAGCGCGCGCGACAGCGCCACGACACCCGCCTTGGCGGCGCCGTAGGCCGTCATCTGCGGCTCGCCCTGCGAGCCGGCAGCGCCCACCGCGGCGAGGTTCACGATGCGCCCGAAGCGGCGCTCGCGCATGTGCGGCACGACCAGCCGGCACATGTGGAACACCGAGTCGAGGTTGGTGGCGACGATCCGGCGCCACTCCGGCGGCTCCATCTCCACGAGCGGGTTCCAGTGGAAGCGGCCGACCGTGTTGACGAGCACGTCGATCCGGTTCCACTTCGCGAGCGCGCGATCGACGAGCGTCCGCGCCTCGTCGAAGTCGGTGACGTCGGCGCGCACGGCGAGCGCCTCGCCCCCGCAGCGCGCGACCTCCGCCGCGACGGCCTCGGCCGCGCGCTCGTCGCGCCGCGTGTTGACGACGACGCGCGCCTTCTCCGCCCCGGCGGCGCAGGCGAGCGCCCGGCCCAGGCCGCGGCCGCTGCCGGTCACGATGACCACGCGGCCCTTGAGGCCGTCGTCGTTCATTTGCCGGTCACCCGCACCATCTCGGTGACGGTGGTGGCGCCGCGGAACACCTTCTCGATGCCGGCTTCCTTGAGCGTGCGCAGGCCTTCCTCGCGCGCGGCCTTGAAGATGTCGAGCGAGCCCGCCTGGTTCGAGATCAGGCGGCGGATCTTCTCGCTCATCGGCAGGATCTCGTAGATGCCGGTGCGCCCGAGGTAGCCGGTCTCGCGGCAGTGCAGGCAGCCCTTGCCGCGCCGGAAGCGGTACGGCTTGAGCTTCTCGAACGGGATCTTCATCGCCGCGGCCTCGGCCTCGGTCGGCTCGTACTCCTCGGTGCAGTGCTTGCAGTTCTCGCGCACCAGCCGCTGCGCCACGACGCCGATCAGCGTCGAGGTGATCAGGAAGTGGGGCACCTCGAGGTCGAGCAGGCGCGTGATCGAGGACGAGGCGTCGTTCGTGTGCAGCGTCGAGATCACCAGGTGGCCGGTGAGCGCGGCCTGCACGGCGTGATCGGCGGTCTCCTTGTCGCGGATCTCGCCGACCATGATGATGTCCGGGTCCTGGCGCAGCACGGTGCGCAGGCTCGAGGCGAACGTCACGTCGATGAGCGGGCGCACCTGCACCTGGTTGAAGTCCTCGAACACCATCTCGATCGGGTCCTCGATCGTGACGATGTTGACCTCGGGCTTCGACAGGTGCTTGAGCACCGAGTAGAGCGTCGTGGTCTTGCCGCTGCCGGTCGGCCCCGTGACCAGGATGATCCCGGTCGGCCGCGCGATGAAGTCGTTGAACTTGGGCAGGTCGTGGGGCGACAGCCCGAGCTCGTCGATCGTCTTCAGCAGGATGTCGGGATCGAAGATGCGCAGCACCGCCTTCTCGCCGAAGGCGGTCGGCATCGTGCTCACGCGCAGCTCGACCTCGCGGCCGCCCTGGTCGCGCTTGATGCGGCCGTCCTGCGGGCGGCGCTTCTCGGCCAGGTTGGCGCCGCACAGCAGCTTGATGCGCGAGACGACCGCCTCGTAGACGATCTTCGGGATCACGTGCACGTCGTGCAGCACGCCGTCGATCCGCAGCCGCACCAGCGTCAGCTCGCGCTTGGGCTCGAAGTGGATGTCGGAGGCGCGCTGCTCGAAGGCGTAGCCGAGGATGTGGTCGAGCGCCTTCACGACCGGCGCCGCCGCCGGGTCGAGGTCGGTCTGCTCCTTCGACAGGAACTCCTGGTTGCCGAGGTCGACGGTAGCGATCCGGCTCTCGCTGAGCTGCTTCTCGGCGTGCGTCAGGCTCGACTTGAGGTCGTAGAAGCCCTTGTTGACCGCCTCGACGTCGTTGCGCGTGGCCACCACGCGGTCGACCTCGCAGCCGGTCACGCGCTTGACGTCCTCGAACGGGAACGGCGCGAACGGGTTGTGGACCGCGATCGTGATGCGGTTGCCGTTCTTGGCGATCGCCACCATGCCGTGGCGGCGCGCGAACGGGCCGGCGATCGCCTTGGTGACGACGTCGAGGTCGAGGTCGAGCGGGTTGATCTTGACGTAGGGCAGCCCGGCGTGCGCGGCGAGCGCCTGCGCGATCTGCGCGTCGCTCACGATGCCGAGCTGGATCATCGCCTGCTCGGCGCTGAAGCCGTTCACCTTCTGCGCGCGGCGGACCTTCTCCGCCTGCTCGGCGCTCAGGACCTTCTGGGTGACGAGCACGGAAAGCAGCTCCGGCGCTTCCGGCGCCGTCACTGCCGCGGCCTTCTTCGCCTGTGGGCTCGTCATGGACCGTTCCCCGCGAGAATTATCGGAGCGGCTCAGAGGAGCGTCAACCGAGCGGCTGCGCGGCGAGTGAGCGTGCTCACGACATTGGCGGTAGGATCGCGGCATGGCGAAGCCGCGCGTGACGCTGATCGGCGTCCCGCTCGACCTCGGCGCCGGACGCCGCGGCGTCGACATGGGGCCGTCGGCGCTGCGCGCCGCGGGAGCAGAGGCGCACGTCGAGGCGCTCGGCTACGAGGTCGACGACTGGGGCGATCTCCCGGTCAAGATCCAGGAGACGCAGGGTCCGGGCGATCCCCGGCTCAAGTACCTGAAGGAGATCCTCGAGGTGTGCGGCCTGCTGCGCGACCGCGTCGGCGAGGCCGCGGCGGCCGGGACGTTGCCCGTCGTGCTGGGCGGCGATCACTCGGTCGCGATGGGGACGATCGCGGGCCTCTCGCGCCACCTGCGCAAGCAGCAGCAGAAGCTCGGGCTCGTCTGGTTCGACGCGCATGCCGACTCCAACACCCCCGAGACGAGCCCGAGCGGCAACATCCACGGCATGCCGCTCGCCGTGGCGCTCGGCTACGGCGACGAGCGGCTCGTGAGCCTCGCGGGCGAGGCGCCGATGGTCGAGGCGGCGCGCGCCTCGGTCGTGGGGCTGCGCGACGTGGACCCGGCCGAGCGCGCGACGGTGAAGGCGTCGGGCATCGGCGCCTTCACGATGCGCGACATCGACGAGCGCGGGATGCGGACGGTGATGGAGGAGGCGATCCAGCGCGCGACCTCCGGCACCGCCGGCATCCACGTCAGCTTCGACCTCGACGGCATCGATCCCGACCTCGCCCCCGGCGTCGGCACGCCGTCGCCGGGCGGCATCTCCTACCGCGAGGCCCACCTCGCGATGGAGATGCTGGCCGACACGGGCAAGGTCCTGTCGGCCGAGCTCGTCGAGGTCAACCCGATCCTCGACCAGCAGAACGGCACGGCCCGGCTGGGGGTCGAGCTCCTGTGCTCGCTGCTCGGTAAGAAGATCCTCTAGCGGGCGCGAGCGCCCGACTCGGGCGGTCGCCCTATACTCCCCGGGTGCTGCTGGCCCTGCTCACCTTCGCGGCGAGCCTCGTGGTCCTGCTCGCTGCGGCGCGGTTCTTCACCCAGGGTGCCGAGCGAATCGGGCTCGCCCTCGGGATGTCGCCATTCGCGGTCGGGGTGCTGATCGTGTCGGTTGGCACGTCGCTGCCGGAGCTGGTCGCCTCGATCGTGGCGGCGAACGGAGGCACCTCGCAGATCGTGCTGGGCAACGTGCTGGGCGCGAACCTCTCGAATCTGCTGCTGGTGATGGGAGCTGTGGCGGTGGCGGCGCGCGCCAGCTTGCAGCTGGGCGAGCAGTACATCCTGATCGACCTGCACTTCCTGCTCGGCTCCGTGCTGCTCCTGGCGCTCGCGTTGCGGGACGGTGTGGTCGGGCGGCTGGAGGGCGTCGCCCTGCTGGCGGCCTACGGCGTGTACCTGCTCTACCTCGTGCGGGAGGGGCGCACGGAGGCGCAGCCGACGCGGGGTGGAGCGCCCGAGCCGGCTCCCGCCGCCGCCGTTGCGTGGCGTGACGTCCTGGTGCTCGGCGCCAGCGCGACGCTCATCTACCTGGGCGCGCGCTACACCATCTCGTCGCTCGAGACGATCGCCCTGCGGGCCGGGGTCTCCGCGGACCTCGTCGCCCTCACGCTGCTCTCGATGGGGACGACTCTGCCCGAGCTGGTGGTGAGCGCCACGGCGGCACGCGCCGGCAAAGCCGACGTCGCGGTGGGCAACGTGCTCGGCTCGTGCGTGTTCAACACCCTGGCGGTCACCGGGACGGCTTCGCTCGTGGGGCCGCTCCACGCGACGGCCGAGATGCGGGAGCTGCCGCTTCCGGTATTCGGAGCCTCGGCCCTGCTCTTCTACCTGCTGACCCTCGACAAGCGCGTTTCGCGCTGGGAGGGCGTGCTGCTCCTTCTGGTCTACGGCTTCTTCATCCTGGAGGTCGCACGGCTCGTGTGAGGGCGGTGGCTGGTCAGCGCAAACGCGGCTGGTTTCGTTGACAAACCCCGTATCCCTCTGGTAGCTTGAACCTTCCGGTCGAAAGGCGCGTGGCTCAGTGGTAGAGCGCTTCCTTGACACGGAAGAGGTCGGTGGTTCAATTCCACCCGCGCCTACCAGGCCCCGCGAGGGCTAGCGACCGTCCGGAGGAACAAAGCGGACCTGACATGTTGACTTGCCAGTGATGTCGTCGTCGAGCGCTGTGGAACCACTCGACACGACGGGTCCTTCCGGCGAGAGCAAGCCGGCCGATTCTCCGATCGAGATCTATCGTCACTCGTCTGCGCACCTGCTGGCCGCCGCGGTCACGGAGCTGTTTCCGGACGCGCAGTGCGGCATCGGCCCGCCGACGGACGACGGCTTCTTCTACGACTTCCTCGTGAGCCGCCCGTTCACGCCCGAGGACCTCGTCGCCATCGAGAAGAAGATGGCGCACATCGTCAAGCAGAACCGGCCGATCGAGAAGAAGCTCCTCCCCAAGGCCGAGGCGATCGAGCTCTTCTCCGAGGAAGGGCCAGACGCTGAAGGTCCAGCTGATCAACGAGAAGTCGGGCGACCCCGTGCAGTGCTACACGATGGGCGAGTTCATCGACTTCTGCCTGGGGCCGCACCTGCCGTCGACCAACCAGATCAAGGCCTTCAAGCTGAAGCCCGAGCCTTCGCAGTCCTACTGGAAGGGCAAGGAGGGCAACCCGGCGATGCAGCGCATCTACGGGTACGCCTTCTTCACGCAAGGAGGAGCTCGACCAGCACCTGCACCGCCTCGAGGAGGCGAAGCGCCGCGACCACCGCAAGCTCGGCCGCGAGCTCGACCTGTTCTCGATCACCGACGAAACCGGGGCCGGGCTCACGCTCTGGCACCCGAAGGGCGGCTTCATCCGCAAGCAGATCGAGGACTACTGGCGCGACGAGCACTACGCGGGCGGCTACGACATCGTCTACACGCCGCACATCGCGAAGCTCGACCTGTGGAAGACGAGCGGCCACACCGACTTCTACCGGGCGAACATGTACTCGCCGATCGAGATCGAGAACGTCGAGTACCAGCTCAAGCCGATGAACTGCCCGTTCCACCTGACGATCTACAAGTCGCGGCTGCGCAGCTACCGCGACCTGCCGTATCGCTGGGCGGAGCTCGGCACCGTCTACCGCTTCGAGCGCTCGGGCGTGCTGCACGGCCTGATGCGCGTGCGCGGCTTCACGCAGGACGACGCGCACGTCTTCTGCCGGCCCGATCAGCTCGAGGACGAGATCCTGCGGGTGCTCGACTTCACCACGAAGATCCTGCGCACGTTCGGCTTCGACCGCTACGACATCTACCTCTCGACGCGACCCGAGAAGTCGACGGGCACCGACGAGCAGTGGCAGGCGGCGACGGCGGCGCTCAAGAAGGCGCTCGAGACGCGCGGGCTTCCGTACATCGTGGACGCGGGCGAGGGCGTCTTCTACGGGCCGAAGATCGACATCAAGATCAAGGACTCGCTCGAGCGCGCCTGGCAGTGCTCGACGATCCAGGTCGACTTCAACCTGCCGACGCGCTTCGAGCTCGAGTTCATCGGCGAGGACGGCAAGGCGCACCAGCCGGTGATGGTGCACCGTGCGCTCCTCGGCAGCCTCGAGCGCTTCTTCGGCGTGCTGATCGAGCACTACGGCGGCGCCTTTCCGCTCTGGCTCGCGCCGCTGCAGGCCGTGGTGATCCCGGTGACCGAGAAGCAGCAGGCCTACGCGCGCGAGGTGGGCGAGGCGCTGCGAGCGCAGGGCGTGCGGGTCCACGTCGACGACCGCAACGAGAAGCTGGGCTACCGGATCCGCGAGGCCCAGGTGCAGAAGGTCCCCTACATGCTGGTGGTGGGGGACAAGGAAGTCGAGGCGAAGACGGTCTCCGTGCGCCACCGGCATGCCGGTGACCTCGGGGCGCAGGACGTACAGGCCTTCGCAGCGCGCGTCGTCACGCTCACGCGCGAGCGCGCGAACCGCGAGGAAGACAAGGCTCCTTCTGGAGGAGGTGTCTCATAGATAGCAAGACGGTTCGCATCAACGACCGCATCCGGGCCAAGGAGGTCCGGGTGATCGACGAGGACGGGGCCCAGCTCGGCATCATGCCGCCCACGCAGGCGCTGATGCTTGCGGAGGAGAAGGGGCTCGACCTCGTCGAAATCGCGGCGACGGCGAACCCGCCGGTGTGCCGGATCATGAACTCCGGCAAGTTCTTCTACCAGCAGGCCAAGCGCGACGCCGAGGCGAGGAAGCACCAGCGGCACATCAAGATCAAGGAAGTGAAGTTCCGACCGAAGGTCGACGAGCACGACTTCGCCTTCAAGAGGCGCAACGTGGAACGCTTCCTGCTCGACGGCAACAAGGTGAAGTCGCTCGTGATCTTCCGCGGCCGCGAGATCGTCCACAGCGAGATCGGGCGCGAGATCCTGAACCGGCTGGCCGTGGAGCTCGGCGACACCGTGCTGGTCGAGTCGCCGCCGCGCCAGGAGGGCAACACGATGGTGCAGATCCTGGCGCCCAAGAAGGAAGTCGTGCCGGCCAAGCCGACGAAGGCCGCGGCCGCGAAGAAGAGCGACGGCAAGAAGACGGGCGAGACGAAGAAGGCCGCCGGCGAGCCGAAGAAGGCCGCGAGCGAAGCCAAGGCGGCGAGCGCCGCCGCGAAGAGCGAGTGAGGACATGAGCAGAAAGCCGAAGAAGAAGGGGAAGCTCAAGCTGAAAACGAAGCGTGCGGCGGTCAAGCGCTTCAGGATGACCGCCAACGGCAAGATCAAGCGCGGGCAGTCGATGAAGCGCCACATCCTCACGAAGAAGGCCCCGGGCCGGAAGCGCGGGCTGGGCGCCATCGTGCTGGTGTCGGACGCCGACGTCGCGCAGGTCAAGCGGATGCTGCTGGCCTGAAGTAGACTGGTCGTACGAGGCGGGCGCGAGTGCCCCGCCTGGCGCCACGAGCCGCAAGGCGCCGAACCCCCAAGCCTCGCGACAATGGGCAGCGGTCGAGCTGCCCGGGCCGATGTCGCCGCCTGGAAGAGCGACGGGACGGGCCGCTTTCGGCCCGGCCAGACGAAGGGACGAGCAGGACCATGCCGAGAGTCAAAAGAGGCGCCAAGCGCCGCGAGAAGCGCAAGAAGCTGCTGGCGCGTGCGAAAGGCTACTTCCTCGGGAAGAGCAAGCTCTACAAGTTCGCGAAGGAAGCGACCGACCGCGCGGGCAACTTCGCGTACGCCGGCCGCAAGCGCAAGAAGCGCGACTTCCGCCGGCTCTGGATCATCCGCATCAACGCGGCGGCGCGTGCCAACGAGATCAGCTACAGCCAGCTGATGTCGGGCCTCAAGCGGGCGGGCATCCTGCTCGACAGGAAGTCGCTCGCCGAGATCGCCGCGCGCGACGCGGCGGCGTTCACCAAGCTGGTCCAGGCAGCCAAGTCGGCGCCGGCCAGCGCCTGACGAGCGAGTGAGCTCGGGGCGGCGCTTGCGCCGCCCCGACAACGAGCGGGAGCCATGGCCGACAAGAGCCAGGAGGTTCGCGAGACGGCGCGCGCGCTGCGCGCCGAGTTCGAGCGCCTCGCCCAGGCGATCTCGGACTCGGCGGCGTTGCAGTCGCTGCGCGACCGCTTCCTCGGGCGCAAGTCCGGGGCGCTCACGGGGCTGCTGAAGTCGCTCGGGCAGCTGGCCGACGCGGAGCGCCGCGAGGTCGGCCAGGAGCTGAACGCAGCTCAAGGGCGAGATCGAGGTGCGGCTCGAGGAGGCGCGCGCGCGGCTCGAGACCGGGCTGCGCACGCAGGCGCTCGCGCGCGAGCGGCTCGACGTCACGCTGCCCGGGCGGCGCGCGCGCGCCGGGCACCGGCATCCGCTGACGGTCGTGCGCCAGGAGCTCGAGGACATCTTCGTGGCGATGGGCTACGAGGTCTACGACGGCCCCGAGGTCGAGGACGACTACTACAACTTCGAGGCGCTCAACATGCCGCGCGACCACCCGGCGCGCGACATGCAGGACACCTTCTACCTCGAGGGTCCGGGCGGGCTGCTGCTGCGCACGCACACGTCCTCCGCGCAGATCCACTACATGCTGGAGAACGCGGAGCCGCCCGACGTGCGGATCATCTGCCCGGGCAAGGTGTTCCGGCGCGACAGCGACGTCACCCACGTGCCGATGTTCCAGCAGGTGGAAGGCCTCGTGGTCGGGAAGGGCATTACGCTCGGCCACCTCAAGGGCACGGTGGAGTCGCTCGTGCACGCGGTCTTCGGCGAGGCCTACCCGGTGCGCTTCCGCGCGTCCTACTTCCCGTACACCGAGCCCTCGGTCGAGGCCGACCTCGCGTGCGTCGCCTGCGGCGGCTCGGGGCGCCTCGCGGACAAGAGCGCCTGCCGGATCTGCAAGACGACGGGCTGGCTCGAGATCCTCGGCTCGGGGATGGTGAACCCGGCGGTGTTCCACGCCGTGAACCAGCGGCTCGGACGCGTGGTCTACGACCCGGAGCTGGTGAGCGGCTTCGCCTTCGGCCTCGGGATCGAGCGCGTGGCGATGGTGCGCCACGGCATCGACGACATCCGCCGCTTCTACGAGAACGACCTGCGCTTCCTGGAGCAGTTCCCGTCGTGAGGCTGCCGCTGTCGTGGCTCGCGGAGTACGTCGCCTTCACGGTCGAGCCCCGGAAGCTCGCGGACGACCTCACGCTCGCCGGCCTCGCCGTCGACGGGATCGAGACGCACGGCCAGGAGACGGTGCTCGAGCTCGACATCACCACGAACCGCGTCGACTGCATGAACGTCTACGGCGTGGCGCGCGAGGTGGCGGCGCTCTACGGGCTGCCGCTGCGGACGCCCGACACCACGGTGGCTGCCGCGGGCGCCAGGGCCGACGAGGCCTTCGACGTCCGCATCGAGGCTTCCGAGCTGTGCGGCCGCTTCTGCGCGCGCCTGCTCGACGTGAAGATCGGCCCGTCGCCTTCGTGGCTGCGCGACCGGCTCGAGCTGGTCGGCATCCGGGCGATCAACAACGTCGTCGACCTCACGAACTACGTGATGATCGAGCTCGGCCAGCCGAGCCACGCCTTCGACCTGGCGCGCGTGCCGGGCGAAGCGCTCGTCGTGCGCTGGTCGCGCGAGGGCGAGACGCTCACGACGCTCGACGGCCAGGAGCGCACGCTGCCGGGGCGCGTCGGCGTGATCGCCGGCAAGGGCGGCGAGCCCGCGCTCGCGCTCGCCGGCATCATGGGCGGCGCGTCGAGCGAGATCCACGACGCCACCGCGCTCGTCGCGCTCGAGGCCGCCTGGTGGGAGCCGCTCGCCATCCGGCGGGCGGCCCGGGCGCTCGGCATGCACACGGAGGCCTCGCACCGCTTCGAGCGCGGCGCCGACATCGCGGCCGGCCCCGAGGCGCTCGACCGCCTCGCGCACCTGGCCGCGAAGATCGGCGCGGGTCGCGTGCGGCCCGGGCTCGTCGAGCGCCGGGACGGCGAGCGTCCCGCGCGGAGCGTGCGCCACCGGCCCGCGCGCGTGAACGCGCTCCTGGGCGTGGCGGTCGAGCCGACGCGGCAGGTCGAGACGCTGACGGCGCTCGGCTTCCAGCTGAACGACGCCGGCGACGACACGACCGCGCGCGTGCCGTCGTGGCGGCTCGACGTCGTGGGGGAGGCCGACCTGGCGGAGGAGGTCGGCCGGCACTTCGGGCTCGCGCGCATCCCCGCGGCGCTTCCGCCGTCGGGGCGGATCGGCGTGCTGCGCCGCTCGCAGCGGCGGGAGCGGCGCATCCGGGAGATCCTGACGGGGCTCGGGCTGGACGAGGTCATCAACTATGCCTTCGTCGCCGGCAGCGAGGTGGTGCCGGCCCCCGGCATCCGCCTGGCGAACCCGCTCTCGATCGACCAGGACACGCTGCGAACGTCGCTGCTGCTGCCGGGCCTCGTCACCACGCTGCGGACGAACGTGCGGCTCGGCAACCGCGACGTGGCGGTCTTCGAGCTCGGGCGCGTGTTCCTGCCCGAAGCGGAGCGGCCGCGCGAGGAGCGGCGCCTCGGGATCCTGCTGTCGGGCGAGTCGCACCCGCTGCAATGGGCGGCGCGCCCGCGGCCGCTCGATCTCTACGACGCGCTCGGCATGCTGGAGGTGCTGTTCGAGCGGCTGGGGGAGCCCGCGCCGCAGCTGGCGCGCGAGCTGCCGCCGCCCGAGCTGCTGCACCCGGGACGCGGCGCGCGCCTCGTGCAGGGCGGCCGCGAGATCGGCTTCGCCGGCGTGCTGCACCCCGAGCTGCGCTCGCGGCTCGAGCTCAGGGACGAAGCGGTGGTGGTCGAGATCGCGATCGAGGAGCTGCTGGAGAAGGTACCGCGCATCGTGCGCTTCCAGGCGCTCGACCGCTTCCCGGTCGTGGAGCGCGACCTGTCGATCCTGTGCGACGAGGGCGTCTCCGCGGCCGAGGTGCTGGCGCGCGTGCGGCGGGGGGCGGGCGCGAGGCTGCGCTCGGTTCGCCTCGTGGACCGCTATGCTGGGAACCAGGTCCCGTCCGGCAAGGTCAGCCTCACGCTCGGGCTGCGCTTCCAGAACGACGAGCGCACGCTCACGAGCGAGGAGGTCCAGGCGGACGTCGACGGCATCGTCCGGGAGCTCCGCGCCGCGGGGCTCGAGATCCGGGGAGAGTAGGTGGAGGAACCGTGGAAGAGGGCTTCAAGGTACTCGAGGAGCGGATCCAGCGTGCGGCCGAGCGGCTCAAGGAGCTGGCGAACGAGAGCAAGGCGCTGCGGACCGAGGCGTCCCGCGCGAACGAGCGCGCCGAGCGCGCCGAGCGCGAGCTCGGAGCGCTCAAGGAGCGGGCCGGCAGCTCGGCGGCCGACGCCGAGCAGGCCGAGGCGCTCGCCCGCGAGGTGAAGGTCCTGCGCGCCGAGCGCGAGGAGCTGCGCGCGCGCGTCGAGAAGCTCGCGGGCCTGCTCGAGCGCCTATAATCCGGGCATGGCGGAAAAAGGCAACCAGGTCCAGGTCGAGATCTTCGGCCAGACCTACTCGGTGAAGTCGGGGGGCGACCCGGCGTACGTCGAGAAGCTCGCGGCCTACGTGGACGAGGAGATGAAGGACGTGAGCCGCGCGAGCGGCGCCGTCGACAGCCTGAGGGTCGCGGTGCTGGCGGCGCTCAACCTGGCGGACGAGTGCTTCCGGCTGCGCCAGGAAGCCGACAGCAAGCACTCGAGCGGGGCCGCCGTCGACGAGCGCGCGATGCGCCTCGCCCGCAAGCTGGGAGCGGCTCTCGGAGAGTAGCAGCGGCTTTCACCTTGTGGAGCCTGCCCACCGCGGCTATCATCCGCGTCGAGGCTCTCTGCTCTGCCCGTGATGGTTTCGGAAACCTCGAACCAACGTCCTCAATAAGGGGGCCCGATTCGCCTCGCGGTGAGCATGCCTCCGCGTCGAGGAAGCCTGAAGCGCGGCTCAGGGCTCCCACTTTGTGACCCGGTTCAGGTCACCCGCCACACGACAGCGCGGAGAGCCTCCTTTTGATCCCGCTCACGCAGACGCTCGCCGAGCTCGGTGAGCGCGGCCTGCTCCGGCACATCCGCGGCCGCCTGCCGGCCGGCGCGGGGGTCAGGGTGGGCGCCGGCGACGACGCCGCGGCCGTCGAGATCGGGCCGGTCGCGCTCGTCACCACCGACAGCCTGGTCGAGGGCGTGCACTTCACGCGCGACAACGCGCCGCCGCGGCTGGTCGGGCGCAAGGCGCTCACCGTCAACCTCTCGGACATCGGCGCGATGGGCGGCATCGGCCGCTACGCCACCGTCAGCCTGCTGCTCCCGCCCGACGTCACGCTCGGCTGGGTGGACGCGCTCTACGACGGCCTGCTCGAGCAGGCCGCCGAGGCCGGCGTCACGATCGTGGGCGGCAACCTGGCGCGCTCGCGCCAGGATATCGTCGTGGACGTGACGCTCATCGGCGACGGCGCGCGCCTGCTGCTGCGCTCGGGCGCGCGTGCGGGCGACCACGCGGTGGTGACGGGCACCCTCGGCGCCGCGGCGGAGGGCGTGCGCCTGCTGAAGGAAGGCGCGCGGCTCGACGACGACGGCCAGCTGGTCGCGACGGGCATCTGGACGGAGTCGTCGGCCTCGGCGGTCGTCGCGTGCCTGCGCGCCCAGCTCGATCCGCGGCCGCCGTTCGCGGTGGCGCGCTCGGTCGCGGAGCGCGGACTGGCGCACGCGGGCATGGACCTGTCGGACGGGCTCTCGAGCGACCTCTTCGAGATGTGCGCGATGAGCGGCGTCGCGGCCGTCGTCGAGCGCGCGCTGGTCCCGGTCGATCCCAAGGCCGCCGGCCTGGCGCGGGCGAGCGGGGGCGACCCCTACGAGCTCGCGTTCCACGGCGGCGAGGACTACCAGCTGCTGCTGGCGGTCGCACCCGACGGGCTCGAGGAGCTGCGCGAGCTCGCGCGCGTCTTCGGCGCGGAGATCACGACGGTCGGGCGCTTCGTCGAGGGCGAGCCGTCGGTGCGCCTGCGCGAAGCCTCGGGCGAGGAGCGCCCGCTGGTTCCCGCCGGCCACGATCACTTCCGGGCGCTCGCGTCCAGCTAGCCGGCGGCATGCGTTGGCTGCGCCGGATGGGCCAGATCCTGCTCCAGGTCGAAGACAGCCCCACGCGCGTGGCCGCGGCGTTCGGGCTCGGCGTCTTCATCGCCTTCTTCCCGCTGCTCGGGATCCACACCGGCCTGGCGCTGGTGCTCGCGATCCTGCTGCGGCTCAACCGCGTCGCGATCCTGGTGGGCTGCTGGATCAACAACCCCTGGACGATCGCGCCGATGTACACCGCCGGCACGCTGCTGGGCTGCGCGCTCCTGGGCATCGCACCCGGCAGCCCCGTCGCGATCGACTGGCACCTCAAGGGCCGCGCCTTCTACAGGGCGCTCGTGGCGACGCTGCGGCCGCTCGTCTGGCCGTTCGTGGTGGGGAACCTCGTGCTCGGCGTCGTGGCGGGGCTCGTCGCGTTCCTGCTGCTGCGCACGCTCCTGGCCCGGCGCGCGCAGCAGAAGCCGGGCTAGAGCGGCGGCGCGAGCGTGTGGTGCGAGGTGGCGCCCTGGAGGGCGGCGCCCAGGCGCAGGAGCGTCTCCTCCTCGAACCGCCGGCCCACGAGCTGGAGACCCACGGGCAGGCCCGCGGCGAGCCCGCACGGCAGCGACAGCGCCGGCAGGCCCGCGAGGTTCGCCGGCACCGTGAAGATGTCGGCGAGGTACATCTGCAGCGGGTCGTCCGTCTTCTCGCCGAAGCGGAAGGCCGGCGCCGGCGTCGTCGGCGTCGCGATCGCGTCGCAGCCGCGGAAGGCCTGCTCGAAGTCGCGCCGGATCAGCGTGCGGACCTGCTGCGCCTTCAGGTAGTAGGCGTCGTAGTAGCCCGACGAGAGCGCGAACGTCCCGAGCAGGATGCGGCGCTTGACCTCGTCGCCGAAGCCCTGGTCGCGTGTCGCGCCGTAGAGCTGCAGCAGGTCGCGCACGCCCTCGGCGCGGGCGCCGTAGCGTACGCCGTCGAAGCGCGCGAGGTTGCTCGAGGCCTCGGCGGTCGCGACGAGATAGTAGGTCGGGATCGCGTGCTCGAGATGGGTGAGCTCGACGTCTTCGATCACCGCTCCGGCCGTCTGCAGCGCCTGGAGCGACTCGTCGAAGCGCGCGAGCGTGTCGGCCTCGACGCCCTGCGAGAGGAAGCGGCGGGGGACGCCGACGCGCAGGCCGGCAGCCCCTCGCGCAAGCGCCGCGGCGAAGTCCGGAACGGGCTCGGTCGCGCTCGTGGCGTCGTGCGGGTCGTGTCCGCAGAGGACCGAGGCGGCGACGGCGAGGTCCTCGACGTGGCGCGCGAGCGGCCCCACCTGGTCGAGCGACGAGGCGAACGCGACGACGCCGTAGCGGCTGGCGCGACCCCAGGTCGGCTTCAGGCCGGCCACGCCGCAGAGCGCGGCCGGCTGCCGGATCGACCCGCCCGTGTCGGTGCCGAGCGCGAGCGGCACCATGCGCGCCGCCACCGCCGCCGCGGAGCCGCCGGACGAGCCGCCGGGCACGCGCCCGCGGTCCCAGGGATTGCGGGTCTTCGCGAACGCGCTGTGCTCGGTCGACGAGCCCATCGCGAACTCGTCCATGTTCGTCTTGCCGACCACGATGGCACCCGCGGCCGCGAGCCGAGCCACGACGGTGGCCGTGAACGGAGGACGGTAGTCGCGGAGCAGCTTCGAGCCGCACGTGGTGGCGAAGCCGGGCGCGTGGAGGATGTCCTTGACCGCGAGCGGGACGCCCGCGAGGGCTCCGGCCCTGGCGCCGCCCGCGAGCGCCCGATCGAGCCGTCTCGCCTCGTCGAGCGCCCGATCCTGGTCGAGCGCGAGAAAGGCCGCGAGCTGAGGCTCGAGGGCGCCTGTTCGGTCGAGGTGCGCGCGCATCACCTCTTCGGCCGACACCTCGCGGCGGGCGACACGTCGTTGGATCTCGGCGGCGCCGAGGCCTGTGGGATCCGTCATCCCGGCAGGACGCGCGGAACGCGGAAGAGCCCGTCAGCGTGGTCCGGGGCCTGGCCGAGCGCCTCGCCGACGGACAGGCCGTCGCGCGCCGCGTCGTCGCGCAGCTCGGCCGCGGCGGCGCCCGCCATCGGCGGCACGCCGGTCGTGTCGAGCGCCTGCAGCGACTCCGCCCAGGCCAGGATCGACTCGAGCTCGCGGGCGAAGCGCGCGCGCTCGTCGGAGCCGAGCTGGAGCCGCGCCAGGCGCGCGACGGAGTCGACTGTCTTCTCGTCGATCCGCGGCATCGCCGGCTACTTTATACTGCGCTCGCCGCTCCTGCATTCGACCCGGAGACAACGATGGCTCTGTGCCCCTACTGCGCTGCGACGCTTCCCGAGCCGACTTCGTCGATGTGTTCGAACTGCGGCGCGATCCTGAGCGTCGGCGCCGGCGACGCGGTCCCGCCGCCGCTTCCGGACGAGACCGCGGGGCCGCCACCAATTCCGGAACAAACGGGACAGGAACGTGACGGACAGGAACGGGAGGGACAGGGAAAAACGGAACAGGACAGGACCGGGCCGGGGCACCACGCGCCGGACACCGGGGGGGTTACCCACCCCCCGGACCCCCCGGGTGCGTGGGACGAGCGCGATCGGCTGGGGTTCGCCGCGGCCTTCGTGGAGACGACGCGCCAGGTGCTCACCGGCCCCACGGAGTTCTTCCGCCGGATGCCGGTGACGGGCGGGCTCGGCGGGCCGCTCTTCTACGCCGTGACCGCCGGCTGGATCGGGCTCGTGGCTGCGGCGCTCTACCAGTCGGTCTGGGTCTCGATCGTGGGACCGTCGATGCTCCCGTTCGGAATGGAGCGGGAGGAGTTCGCACGCGTGCTCGCCTTCATGGAGAGCTGGGCCGGCCTCGTCGCGCAGGTCGTGTTCGGAGGCATCTCCGTCACGATCGGGGTCTTCGTCACGTCGGGCATCCTGCACCTGATGCTGATGCTGCTGGGCGGCGGCCACAAGACGTTCGAGGCCACGTTCCGCGCGGTCTGCTTCGCGCAGGCGCCGATGCTTCTCTTCGTGATCCCCGTGTTCCTGATCCCGGGGTGCGGCCTCCTCGTGGGCCTGTGGTCGCTCGTGCTGTACGTGATCGGGCTCGCCGGCGTGCACGAGATCGGACACGGCCGCGCGGCTGCCGCGGTGCTGCTGCCGCTCCTCGCGCTCTGCTGCTGCTGCGCGGGCTTCGCCTTCACGCTGGCGGGAGCGATCGCCAGCCTGGCGCGGCACGCGTCATGAGCGACGCGCCGCACGCCGGCGTCTCGCCGCCGCCGCCCGTCCGCTTCCTGGCGCGCGAGGGGCCGCCGCTCGGCCTGATCTTCGCGGCGATCGGGGTCGTGGGCACGCTCGTGGTGGGCCTGCTGCACCTCGACCGGCTGCCCTTTCCGCTGTGCTACCTGAAGCTGTTGACGGGCCTGCCGTGTCCCACCTGCGGCTCGACGCGCGCGCTCGGCCGGCTCTTCGCGCTCGACGTTCCGGGTGCGCTGCTCATGAACCCCGTGACGACGCTCGCGGCGTTCGCGATCGTGCTGTGGGCGGCCGCCGACCTCGCGCTGCTGCCGCAGAAGCGCGCGCTCGGCGTCGAGCTGTCGCCGCGCGCCGGTCGCGCGCTGCGGATCGCCGTCGTCGTCGCCGTGGTCGCGAACTGGGCCTTCCTGCTGGCCGCCGGGCGCTGAGCGCGCGCTGACGGCCGCGCGAGGCCGTCGCGTATACTCGCTCTGGCATGGACGACGCGGCGCGCGTGGACCTCTCCGTCGTCGTGCCGCTCTACAACGAGAAGGACAACCTGGCGGAGCTGCATCAGCAGCTGGTCCAGGCGCTCGACCCGCTCGGGCGGCCGTTCGAGCTGGTGCTGGTCGACGACGGCAGCCGCGACGGCACGCGCGAGGCGCTCGTCGAGCTCGAGCGGCGCGACCCGCGTGTCCAGGTAGTCCTGCTGCGCCGCAACTTCGGGCAGACGGCGGCCTTCTCGGCCGGCTTCGAGCGCTCGCGGGGCGCGATCGTCGTGACCTCGGACGGCGACCTGCAGAACGACCCCGCCGACATCCCGCGCCTCGTCGCGAAGCTCGAGCAGGAAGACCTCGACATGGTGTGCGGCTGGCGCAAGACGCGGCACGACCCGCTCTCGAAGCGGATTCCCTCGTTCTTCGCGAATCGCCTGATCTCCTGGTCGACCGGCGTGGCGCTCCACGACTACGGCTGCTCGCTCAAGGTGATGCGCGGCGAGCTCGCGCGCGGCCTGCGGCTCTACGGCGAGATGCACCGCTTCATCCCCGCCGTCGCCTCGTGGTCGGGCGTGACGCTCGCGGAGGTTCCGGTCAACCACCGCCCGCGCACGCGCGGCAGCAGCAAGTACGGCATCGGGCGCACGGTTCGCGTGCTGCTCGATCTGTTCACCGTGAAGTTCCTGATCTCCTACGGCACGCGGCCGGCGCACCTCTTCGGCCTGATGGGCCTCGCGTGCGGCGCTCTCGGCTTCGGGGTGCTCGCCTACCTCACGGTGCTCAAGGTCGGCTTCGGCGAAGCGATCGGTGGACGTCCGCTGCTGCTGCTGGGAGCGCTCCTGTTCCTGACGGGAGTCGTGCTCGTGTGCTTCGGCCTGATCGGCGAGCTGCTCGTCCGCATCTGGCACGAGAGCCAGGGCAAGCCGATCTACGTCGTCCAGGAGCGTCACCCGGCGCGCGGCGGGCCGGGCGCGCCAAAGGCGCGTTGACGCGCGTCCTCTTCCTCACCGAGTCGTTCCATCCGACGCTCGGGGGCGGTGAGACGCACATCCGCCGGCTGGGCGCGGCGCTCGTGCGGGCGGGCGACGCCGCAACGGTCGTGACGCGGCGGGCGGACCCCGCGTGGCCGGCCGAGGAGGCGCTCGACGGCCTGCGGGTGCTGCGCGTGGGCCCGCCGGGGCCGGCGCGGACCGGCAAGTACCGCATGCTGCCCGCTGCGTTTCGCGCGGCGCGTCGCGAGCTCGCGCGGCACGACGTGCTCGTGGTGCGAGGGACGCGCGTGCTCGGCCTGCCCGGGCTGCTGGCGGCGCGCACGCGCGGGCGCCCGGTCGTGCTCCAGCCGGAGATCAACGGCGAGCTGAGCGGCGAGGCGTTCACGTGGGGCAAACCGCTGGGAGCGCGGCGTCCTGGGCGCGGCGTGTGCGCGACGCGGTCGCCGCGCGCAACTGGCTGCTCCGGGACGCCGACGGCTTTCGTCGCGATGTCGCGGCAGATCCAGGACGAGATGGGCGCGGCCGGGATCCCGCGCGAGAGGATCCGGCTGCTGCCGCACGGCGTGGACGTCGAGCGCTTCCGGCCGGCGGACCCGACGGAGAGGCAGGCGCTGCGCGCGCGGCTCGGCCTGCCCGAGGGAGTGCTCGCCGTCTACTCGGGGCGACTGCTGCGCGGCAAGGGCCTCGAGACGCTCGTCGACGCCATGGCTGCTCCCGCGCTGCCCGAGGCGCTACGGCTCGTGCTCCTGGGCTCGGGGGAGGGCCAGCTCGACGTCGAGCCGGAGCTCCGGCGACGCGTGAGCGAGCGGGGGCTCGGTGAGCGCGTGGTCTTCGCCGGCCGCGTCGAGAACGTGGCGGACTACCTGCGCGCCGGCGACCTGTTCGTCTTTCCCTCGCTGTTCGAGGCGCTCGGGATCGCGCTCGTCGAGGCCGCGGCCTGCGGGCTTCCGGCGGTCGCGTCGCGCACCGGCGGGATCGTCGACGTCGTGGATCACGACCGCTCGGGCGTGCTCGTCCCGCCCGGCAGCGCCCCGGCGCTGGCCGCGGCCCTGGCGACGCTCGCCTCCGATCCCGGGCGTCGCGCGGCGATGGGGCGCGCGGCGCGCGGCGTGGCCGTGAGCCGCTTCGACGAGCGCGACGTGCTCGAGCGGTACCGGGCGCTCTTCAGCGAGCTCAGCTCGCGGCGCTCCTGACCCCGGCCGGCACGTGCTCCTCGTGCACGTGCAGCCCTTCTTCCATGACCGGGCGCTCGAGCTTGAACGAGAAGTACAGGGCCAGCAGGATCACGGTCGCGAACACGCCGACGAAGTGGATCCACAGGTAGCGCGTGACGCCCTCGACCGGGCTCAGCGCCTCGGAGAGATCCTGCTCGACCGTCACCAGCCAGTTCACGCCGGCGACCTGGTCGACGGGTGCGAAGCCGACGAGCCGCGCCGGCTCGTGGAACGCCGGGCGGCCTTCGGCAGCCGGCTGGCTGAACTCGGGGACCGTCCAATAGCCGCGGCGCTGGCCCGCGGCCCCGAACAGCTGCTGGCCCGATTCCCCGAGCGGGAAGCCTTCGACCGCGTTCTTGAGGCCCGCGAAGCCGGCGAACGTTCGGGCAAGTACCTGGTCGCTCTCGTCCGACGCGAGCACGAGGCCGTCGGCCGCACGGACGAGCACGGCGTGGCCGGTCCGGCCGATCCGCACCGGTGCGACGACGGTGTAGAGGTCCGCGGCGTCGACGAGCGCGCGGGCGGCCCCGACGAAAACCCCCGCGTCGTTGCGCACGGGGACGGCGATCTCGAACAGGGCGAGCGTCGACCCGGCCGGCCGGAACGGCTCGCCGACGTAGACCTCGGCCGCGCCCTCCTGCGCCGCGAGCGCCCTGAACCAGGCGCTGTCGGCGTTGAGGAGGCGCCCGCCGCGCGCGGAGGCGGCCAGCAGGCGGCCGTTTGCGTCGACGAGCTGGATCTGCCGGAAGGCCGGCCTCACGAGCGTCAGCGGCCGCGTGCGGGCGGCGAGCGGGCTCCCCAGGAGCATGGTGTTGAGCTTGGCGTCCTTGCCCGAGGCCCAGGCTTGCTCGAGCGGCCGCGCGTCCGCGACGGGCAGCGCGAGCGCCGGCTTCGCGAGCGCGCTCGCGACGTCGGGATCTGCCGCCAACAGGCGCAGGTGCACCAGCTGGTCGGCGACGTAGCTCTCGATCGCCAGCTTGGTTTCGACCGCTCGCTGCTCGAGGCTCGTGCCCACGGACTCGCGCAGCAGGTTCCTGGCCTGGTTCACCACGATGAACGACCCGAAGGCGACGAACGGCATCGCCGCCAGGAAGAACGCCGTCAGGACCTTGGCGTCTAGGGTGTGCCGCTGCTCGGCCATGAGAAGCCTCCGCATCGGGGGCGGGAGTCCCGGCCGTGGCTCTCGGGGGGAGTCGCCCCCTGATGAGGCGAGAGTAGATCGCGTCGCGCACGGGCCTCAAGGGACAACGGGCCTACGCACTGGGCCGATGGGCTCATGTCGGCTCACGGCGAACGCGACCGTGCCGTTACACTTCTGCGCTTGCGAGTCGCGCTGACGGGAGCCTCCGGATACACGGGCGGACGCCTGCTCGCGGCGCTTCGCGACCGCGGGGACGAGGTGGCCGTGCTCGTCCGCGCGCGATCGACGACCGACGCCATCCGGACGCGGGCGTCGAGCGTGGTGGAGGGCGACCTCGCAGATGCCGCCGCGGTCGATCGCCTGATCGCCGGGCAGGACGCCGTGCTGCACGTCGCGGCGGTCTACCGCACGGCCGGCCACCCCGACGACTACTACCGCGAGGTCAACCTGCGGGGAACGGAGCGGCTGCTCGAGGCTGCCGCGCGCCACGGCGTGCGCCGCTTCGTCCACACCTCGACGGTCGGCGTGCACGGCCACGTCGCAAACCCTCCGGCCGACGAGAGCGCGCCATTCGCGCCGGGCGACATCTACCAGGAGACGAAGGCGGAGGCGGAGGCCCTGGCCTTCGACTACCACCGCCGCCGGGGAGTGCCGGTGACCGTGGTGCGTCCGGGCGCGATCTACGGGCCCGGCGAGACCCGGCTGCTCAAGCTCTTTCGCGCGATCGCCCGCGGGCGCTACGCGATCGTGGGCACGGGGCGGACCTTCTACCACCCCGTGTACATCGACGACCTCGTCGCGGGCTTCCTGCTCGCGCTCGATCGCGACCAGGCGGTCGGCGAGGCGTTCCTGATCTGCGGGCCGAGCTACGTCTCGCAGCAGGACCTCGCGGCACTCGTGGCGAAGCACACGGGCGGCCGCGTGCTCCCGTTCCGGATCCCGGCGCGGCCGATCCAGTGGGCGGGCGACCTCGTCGAGGCGATCTGCGTGCCGCTCGGGATCGAGCCGCCGCTGCACCGCAGGCGCGTCGACTTCTGGACCAAGAGCCGGGCGTTCACGATCGAGAAGGCGAGGCGGCTCATCGGCTACGACCCGAAGGTCGGCCTCGACGAGGGCGTCGCGCGCACGGCCGCGTGGTACCGGGCAGCGGGGTGGCTGTGAGCGAGCGCCACGCACGAATCGCACTCGCGGTGCTGGCGCTCGCGCTCGGCCTGGGAACGCTCGCGGTCGACCTGCCGCGCGCCGCGCGGGGCGAGCTGTGGGGCGACAGCGCGACGTATCACGCGATGGCCTGGAGCCTCGCGCACGATCGCGACCTGCGCTACGACGCGGGCGACCTCGCGCGCATCCGCACCGAATACCCGAACGGCCCGCAGGGCCTCTTCCTGAAGCGCGCGAGCGGCGCCATCACTTTCGACGGCGCTTCCGGATTCCCGTGGCTGCGGCGCGTGCGGCCCGAGGAGGCGCGGCTCTACTACGCCAAGCCGTTCGTCCACCCGCTGTTCGCGGCGCCGTTCGTCTTGCTGCTGGGAACGCGCGGGTTGACGCTGGCCAACGGCCTCCTGCTGGCATCGGCGCTGTGGCTGTCGTTCGCGGTGCTGCGGCGCCGCGGCCACGCGCCCGGCTCGGCGCTCGCCACGGCGATGGCGCTCGGCCTGCTCGCCGTCGTGCCGGTCTATCTGGTGTGGCCGACGCCCGAGATCTTCGGCTTCGCGCTCGTCACCGCCGGGCTCGCGGCGTGGGCGGCCGGGCGGCCACTGCTATCGGCGCTGCTCTTCGGCATCGCGGGCTACCTGAAGCCGCCGAACGTGCTGATGGCGGCGCCGCTCGGGCTCGAGCCGCTGCTGCCGGCGGCAGGCGAGCGCTGGCTCGGGCCCTCTTTCGGACGCAGGCTCCGGGAGTCGCTCCGGCGCGGGGCCGTGCTCGCCGTCGCGGCCGGCTCGTTCTACGCGCTCAATGCCGCCTTCACCGGTGAGCTCAACTACCAGGGCGGCGAGCGCAAGACCTTCTACGGCCGCTTTCCATTCGACGCGACGGGCGCCACGTTCGACGACTCCGGCATCTGGATGACGACCAACCAGGTCGGGCCGCTGGTCGCGGGGCAGGACGAAGAGAAGGTGACCGCCGCGAGCGGGCCGGCGCGCGACGCGGGCGAGATCCGCGAGTCGCTGCTGCTCAACCTCGGCTACTTCTGGTTCGGCCGCTTCGGCGGCGTCGCTCGCCTACTTCTTCCCGGCGCTCGTCGCGCTCGGGCTCTTTCTCGCGGTCGGCCCGCGCGATCGCGTGGGGTGGCTCTGCGTCGTCGCGATCGCCCTGTCGTGGCTCGCCTACATCCGGGTCATCCCGGACAACTGGTACGGCGGCGGCGGAACGATCGGCAACCGCTACTTCCTCGGAATCCTGCCGGGCTTCCTGTTCCTGGTGCCGCCGCGGCGCGGGCCGTGGCTCGCGCTCGCCGGCCTGCTTTCGACGGGCGTCTTCCTGGCGCCGGTGCTCGCGTCCCCGATCCGTCACTCGCTCGCTCCCGGGCGCCACGCGCTCGCGGCGCCCTTCCGGGCGCTGCCGGCCGAGCTCACGATGCTGAACGACCTCTCGATCTTCACGGAAGCCTGGCGCAAGAAGCGGCCGTTCGGGTTCACCGGCGACGCCACGAAGCACGCGGATGCCGACGCCTACTTCCTCTACTTCATGGACGACGGCAGCTGGGGCAAGGAGGAGTGGGGCGGCCGGGCGGGCTTCTGGCTGCGCGGCTCTGCCTCCGCCGAGGTCGTGGTGCGGGCCTTCGACATCGCCCCGCTCGAGAAGATCGTGGTGCGGCTGCGCGGCGGGCCGCGCGGGGACGCCGTGGACGCGCGCTTCGACGGCCGCTCGACGCGCGCGAGCGTCGGACCGGGCGAGGCGCTCGAGCTCGAGCTGGCGGCGGGCCGCGGCGTGCGCTATTACGACACCTACCTCCACGTGCTGCGGCTCGAGTCGCGGCGCGGCGCCGCGCTGCCCGACGGGCGCGTCGTCGGGGCCTTCGCGGAGCTGCGCCTCGTCACGAGACCGCTCGCGGGCTCGGCGGCGACGCCGTGAGCGACCGCCTCGCGCGCGTCGTCCTCGGCGTCGTCTCGGGGCTGGTGCTGCTGCTGGCCGTGGCCACGAACCTGCCCCAGGCGGCGGACGGTCGCTTCTGGAGCGACGGTGCCAGCTATCACGCGATGGCGGGCAGCCTCGCGTTCGATCGCGACCTGGTGTTCGCCGCCGAGGACCTGGCGCGCGTGAGGAGCGCCTATCCCGGCGGGCCGCAGGGAGTCTTCCTGAAGCGCGTCACGGACGCGAAGGGCGAGAGCCGGCTCGTGTATGCGAAGGCGGCGCTCTATCCGGCGCTCGGCGCGCCCTTCGTGCGGCTGCTGGGCGTCGACCGCGGGCTGCTGCTCCTGAACGCCGCTGGCCTTCGTGCTCGCGCTGTGGCTCGCCTTCGGCGAGCTGCGGCGCTCGGCTTCGGGCCTCGGCGCGGTCCTGGGCGTGCTCGCGGTCCTCGCGCTCGGCGTTGCGCCCATCTATCTGCTGTGGGAGACGCCGGAGGTCCTCAACCTGGCGCTCGTCACCGCCGGGCTCGTCGCGTTCCGCCGCGGCCGCATCGCGCTCGCCGCCCTGGCCCTGGGCCTCGCGGTCTACTCGAAACCCACGCATCTCGCCGCGGCGCTTCCGCTGCTTCTCGCGCCGCTCGTGAGCTCGGGCGCGGGCGTCGCCGCTCGCGCGCTGGAATCGGCGCGCCGCGTGGGGCTCGTGGCGGCCGTCGCGGCCGCCTGCTTCGGCCTGGGGTGGCTGGCGACCGGCGAGCTCAACTACCAGGGCGGCGAGCGCAAGACCTTCTACGACCGCTATCCCTTCGACGCCGGGGTCGGCTTCGACTCGGCGGGCGTGTGGATGACCACCGACCACGTCGGCCCGCTCGTGGCCGGCCGTGACGACGACGAGCAGTCCGACCGCATCGCTCCTGCGCGCGCGCCCGAGGAGCTGCGCCGCTCGCTGCTGCTCAACCTCGGCTACTTCTGGGTCGGGCGCTTCGCCGGAGCGCTGCCGTACTTTCCGGGCTTCGCCGTCGCGCTCGCGTTGTTTCTCGCCGTCGGTCCACGCGAACGCGATGGATGGCTCGCGCTCGCGGGCGTCGTCGTGGCGTGCGTCGGAACGCTCCTGATCATTCCGGACAACTGGTACGGCGGCGCCGGCACGATCGGCAACCGCTACTGGCTCGGCTTCGTCCCGCTCGGCCTGCTGCTCCTGCCGCGGGGCCGGGAGTGGATCGCGGCCGTCTGCGCGGCGATCGTGACGGGCGGGCTGCTGCTGCCGCTCCTCGCGTCGCCGGTCCGCCAGTCGCTCACGCCCGGCGCGCACGCGACGCGCACGCCCTTCCGGCTGCTGCCGGCCGAGCTCACGATGCTCTCCGACCTCTCGGTCTTCACGGACGTCTGGCGCAAGCGCCGGCCCTACCACCCGCCGGCGGGGGAGTCCTACTTCCTCTGGTTCCTCGACGACGGCACCTTCGGGCAGGAGAGCTCGTTCGGCCGCGAGGGCTTCTGGCTGCGCGGCGGCCAGGGTGCCGAAGTGGTGCTACAGACGCCGAAGCCCGCCGCGCGGGTGAAGCTCCGGGTCACGACCGGCCCGGGCGGCGACATCGTGACGGCGCGGCTCGGCAGCGCCCGCGAGCGCGTCGTCCTGGATCCGCTCAAGACGCAGGAGCTGGTCTTCGAGGCCCCGCGCGCGCTCGTCGGTTACTACGGCACCAGCCTCTACCGCCTGCAGCTCGGCTCGCGCTTCGGAGCGCCGACCACCACCGACGCGCGCGATCTCGGCTCGTTCGTGGTGATCGAGGTCGAGCCCGCCGCGGGACGTTGACGCGGGCGACGGCGCCCGCCTAAGCTGTTCTCGGTAGGGAGTAGCCGCCCGCCCCCGAGGGCGGGAGGCCAGGCCGTCATCACGGAGCTTCGGCTCCCGGTCTGGCCGGGTCGCCATCGCGACCCACGCGAGACTGCCACGTGACCGCGGGTCTCGTGGTGGTTTTCCGAAGAAGCCCACCACGGCTCGCAGAAAGTGGTGGTGCGACTCCATGCCCGTCGACAGCGTCGGCAGCCCCGGTCTGTGGATCGGGTTCACGCTCTTCGTCCTGACCCTCCTGGTGCTCGACCTCGGGGTCTTCCATCGCAAGGCCCACGCGATCGGCTACAAGGAGGCGCTCGGCTGGTGCGCCTTCTGGGTCGGCCTGGCGCTCGGCTTCAACCTGCTCGTCTACCACTGGTTCGGGCCGGAGCGCGCGCTGGAGTTCACGACCGGCTACCTGATCGAAGAGGCGCTCTCCGTCGACAACATGTTCGTGTTCCTGATCATCTTCAGCTACTTCAAGGTGCCACAGGCGCTGCAGCACCGCGTGCTCTTCTGGGGCATCCTGGGCGCGCTCGTGATGCGGGCGATCTTCATCCTGGCGGGTGCCGTGCTCATCGCGAAGTTCCACTGGATCGTCTACCTGTTCGGCGGCTTCCTGCTCTTCACCGGGATCCGCCTCGTCCGCGACCGCGGCGTCGAGATCCATCCCGAGCGCAACCCGGTCTATCGGCTGTTCAGCCGCTTCGTGCCCGCGGTCAAGGACTACCGCGGCAGCCGCTTCCTCGTGAAGGAGGGCGGGCGGCGCTACGCGACGCCGCTCCTGCTGGTGCTGGTGGTGGTCGAGGCGACCGACGTCGTCTTCGCCGTCGACTCGATCCCGGCCATCTTCGCGATCACCACCGATCCCTTCATCGTCTACACCTCGAACATCTTCGCGATCCTCGGGCTGCGCGCGCTCTACTTCGTTCTCGCCGGAGCGATGAGCCAGTTCCACCTGCTCAAGGTCGCGCTCGGCCTCGTGCTCTGCTTCATCGGCGCCAAGATGGTGGTGGCCGACGTCGTCGAGATCCCGGTGCTGGTGTCGCTCGGCGTCGTGGCGGCGCTGCTCGCCGGGGGGATCCTGGGCTCGCTGCTCTGGCCGAGGCCGGGCGAGCCGGCGCTCGTGCGGCACCCGGAGGAAGGTGCCTAGGCCTGCTCCTTCTTGAGCAGCGCGTCGAGGCCGCGGCTGATCTTCTGGCAGCGGTCGGCGGCGTTGGCTTCGAGCAGCTTCTGGCGCGCGGATGCCGTGATCGGCAGGTGCTGGCAGGCGAGGTTGACCCAGGACATCGCGTCCGGCGAGCGGCGCTGCGCCTCGAGGAAGGAGCGCAGGTCGGCGTGGGAGTGGAGATAGCGGGCGAGCGCCTCCACCGCGGCGCCCCACTCCTCGCCGGTGTCGCCCTCCTGGAGCGGAACCGCTTCGGCCACCATCACGTCGAGGCCCACGATCAGCCCGACCCGCGCGCGCGACACGCCGTCGAGCTCGATGCGCTCCTCGCGCGCGGTCAGCGCGTGCAGCGCGCGCACGTCCGCGATCGTGCCGACCGTGTGGAACGGCGGGCCGCCGGGCTCGCGGCGCGCGACGGCGAGCAGGCGGTCGCCGGTGCGGGTGGCGAGCTGAACGGCCGCGATGGCCGCTGGACGGTTGAGCACCAGCGAGAGCGACGCGCCCGGCAGCAGGCACACGTCGTCGAGGGGGAGCACCGGGAGCAGCAGCGTGTCTCCGGCGGCGCCGCGCGCCTCGCTGTGGCTCATGTCCGCGGCCGCCATCTTACGCCCGCGCGCCGCCGAAGCGGCGGCTCCATTTGCGCCGGACGAGTGCCGTCAGGCTCGCGCGGCCCTTGCCGGGAAGCAGCTCCACGTAGTCCTCGCCGAGCCGGGCGATCTGGCGGAGGTCGCCGCCCGGGCGCGTGAGCGGCACGCCCCGCACCTTGCCGCAGAAGGCCGTTTCGTAGCCGGTCTCCTCGGCGAGCCGTCGCGCCAAAGCACCCGCCACGTGCCAGGGGTAGCAGAGGTGCACGACGCGCCGGCCGGTTCGCTCCTCGATCGACCGGCGTGCTTCGGCGAGCTCGCGACGGATGGCGGCCGCCTGCTCGTCGCGCGTCTCGATGCGGCCCCGCGCGGGGAAGCGTCGGGCCAGCGCTCGCAGCGTGCCCTCCCAGCCGGGACGCTCGAAGAAGGCAGCGCCGCCCGCCTCCGCGACGGCGTCGACGCACGCGCGGCGCGACTCGTCCGCCTCGAAGAAGCGGAGCGCGTCGGACGTGCGCGGCGCCGAGGCGAGGAGCGGCGTGCCGAGCGCGACGTCCCGCCCCAGCAGGTCCCGCTCGGCGTCGCGGACGAGCGGCTGATCGAAGGCGTCGTAGCCCGTCTGGGTGCGCGGGGTGACGAAGCCGGCGAGCGCCGGCCCGGTGTGGATGCGCGCGTGGAGCAGCGTGTGGCTCTGGAACTCGACGAGGCCTCCCCGCGCGAGCGCGTCGATCTCCTCCCACGACAGGAGCGAGCGCTCGCCGCGCTCGCGAGACAGTGCCGCATCGGCAGGGGCACGGCCGGCCGCGACGTCGTCCCAGTCGGGACCCGGCGGGTGCGACGGCACCCGTCCCGGCACCAGGAAGACGACGGCGCGCATCCCGTGCCGCTTCAGGAGCGGCGCCGCGACGCTCCACACCGACCCGCGCCCGTCGTCGAAGGTGAGCAGCACCGCTCGTTCGGGCGGCGAGACGGTTCCCCGCAGGATGCCGACGTAGTCGTCGATCGACAGCGTGACGTAGCCGTTGCGGGCGAGGTGGTCGAGCTGGCGCGCGAAGGTCTCGGGCTCGGCCCCGTGGAACACGAAGACCGGGACCTCGCCGCGCGGCAGCGGGCCGCCGGTGACGAAGGCGGGGTAGCGGGCGAGCAGCAGGTCGCGCGGCACCTCCCACGCCTCGAGGGCGCTACGGCCCAGGGCGCGCAGGGCCACCCTCAGCTCTCCTGCAGCACGACGTCGTAGAGCGCCTGCATCGCGTCGACGCAGGAGCGGACGTCGTAGAGGCGCGACGCCTCGCGCGCCCGCATGCCGAGCGCCACCCGCAGCTTCGGATCGGCCACGACGCGCCCCAGGGCCGCCGCGAGCGCCTTTGCGTCCTGGGGCGGGACGAGCAGTCCCGTCTCGCCCTCGCTCAGCACCTCGCGGCAGCCGTCGACCGCGGTCGACACGATCGCCTTGCCCGCCGCCATCGCCTCGAAGAGCGCGAGCGGCGTGCCTTCGTAGAGCGACGAGATGCAGAAGACGTCGAGCACCCCGAGCAGGTCGGGCACGTCGGTGCGGTGGCCTGCGAAGACGGTGCGGTCGGCGATGCCGATGGCGTGTGCCTGCTCGCGCAGCGGAGCCAGCAGGTCTCCGTCTCCCACGATCAGCAGGCGTGCCGCCGCGTGCGCCGCGAGCACCTCGCGGGCCGCGTCGAGCAGGAAGGCGTGACCCTTCTGGGCGCTGAGGCGGCCGATCGTCCCGAAGACGACGGCGTTGTCGGGCAGCCCGAGGGCGCTCCGCGCGGCGAGCGCCCGCTCGCGGGACACCGGCGCGAACTCGTCGAGCGGCGCGCCGTTCCAGATCAGGCGCACGCGCTCGCGCGGGACGAAGCGCTCGCGCACCAGGAACTCGCGCGTCGAGCCGCTGACCGCGATCGCCGCGTCGGTGCAGCGGCGGAGCAGGCGGTCGGCCAGCGCCTGGTAGCCGGGCAGGGCCGGGTCCGCGAAGTGCTCGTGCAGGACCAGCTTCGCGCCGGTGAGGCGAGCGGCGACGCGCCCGAAGTCGGCGGCCGCGTAGCCGTGGACGTGCAGCACGCGCGCGCGCCGCGCGTGCACGAGATCGATCAGGTCGCTCAGGATGCGCGGGTCGAAGCGCCCGCGGCCGAGGTGTCGGACGGGGATTCCCTGGGAGGCGAGCCAGTCGCTCGCCGGCTCGGGGGGCTTGAGCCCGCAGAGCGACACGTCGAAGCGCGCGCGGTCGAAGCGCGGGAACCACCACGAGAAGAGGCGCGAGACCCCGTGGATGCTCGATCCGCGGACGCCGAACTTGTCGCAGACGTGGAGGACGGGAACGACCATCCGCTCAGACGGGCGTGCTCTCCGCGGGCACGGGACGGCCGCGCGTGAGCCAGGCGACGGCACCCGAGAGCGAGAGCAGCACCATCAGCCCCGCCCCGACCAGCGAGAAGGCGAGCCCGCTCGACCGCGGCAGCCCCACCTGGGCGAAGTAGAGGGTGAAGAGCCCCTCCCGCAGGCCCCAGCCGTTGAAGGAGATCGGCACGGCCTGCAGAAGGGTGCAGAGCGGGACCATCAGGAAGGCCGCCGTCGCCGGCAGCGGGATGCGGAGGGCGCGCGCGACGCACACGTAGTACCAGACGGCGAGCGCCTGGACGGCGAGGCTCGCCGCGAGCGCGAACAGCACGGTCGAGACGCTCTGCCTGTAGCTCTTGACGGCGCCTTGCGCCGCCTCGAACTGCGAGAGCAGCCAGGGAATCCTGTCGAGCCTCGAGGCGGCGAGCAGCGCCCGCGCCGTGCCCGGCCGGAAGAAGAGGTAGGCGAGCGCCAGGAAGACGAGCCCCAGCCCGCCGAGGACGACGCGCGCCCCCGCCAGCCCGCGCTCGCTGGGACCGCCCAGCACGAAGGCGCTCGCCGCGAGCGCGTAGAGGGCGCCGAAGCCCAGGATGCGGTCGATGCCGACGACGGCGAGCGAGGCGGCCGTCGAGCCGGTGAGGCGGGAGCCGTCGCGCACGCGCACGACGTCGCCGCCGATGTTGCTCGGCAGGAAGTTGTTGAAGAACGTCGCCACCAGGTAGGACTGCAGCAGGCGGCGCATCGGCGCGTCGACGCCGAGCGTCTCGAGCAGCAGGCGCCAGCGGAAGGTGGCGAGGGCGAGCATCGCCAGGTAGCAGGCCACGGCCGCGACCAGCATCACCAGGTCAGCCGAACGCACCCGCTCTTCGAGAGCGTGGGTGTCGGTGACCGAGAAGAGATAGGCGAGCAGGGCGAGGCTGACCGCTACCTTCAGCCCCACCAGCGCGGTGCGCTTCATGAGCTAAGGTGCCATGCTACAGTACGTTCCGCGGAGCGCAAAGCGTGGAAGCGGGGGTCGACGACACGCGCGTGGAGCCCGAGAGGCGCCAGGTCGCTATCCAGCAGGCCGTGACCGGCTCGCCGCTGCGCGCCTACCAGGACCTCGTGATCGGCAGCCGCAGCCTGGGCAGGCTCCTGCTCTACGAGCTCGTGATGCTGGCGAGCTCCTGGGTGCCGGGCGCCCTCGGGCTGCTGCTCCGGAAGTGGCTCTACCCGCTGCTGCTCGGCGCTTCGGGGCGGGGCGTCGTCTTTGGCCAGGGCGTCGTGCTGCGCCACCCGCACAAGGTCCGCCTCGGCGACGGCGTGACGCTCGACGACCTCGTGGTGCTCGACGCAAAGGGAAGCTCGAACCGCGGGATCGAAGTGGGACGCGGGGCGTTCCTCGGGCGCGGCACGATCCTGTCCTGCAAGGACGGCGACATCACGCTCGGCGACCACGCCAACCTCGGCTTTCACTGCGAGATCTTCTCGGGATCCACGGTGACGGTGGGAGCGCACGCGCTCTTCGCGGCGCAGGTCTACCTGGTGGGGGGCGGCCACGCGTTCGAAGCGAGCGAGGCGGCCGTGATCGACCAGCCGCGGACCTCGCACGGCATCCTGCTGGGCGAAAACGTCTGGCTCGGCACGGGCGCCAAGGTGCTCGACGGCGTCCGCATCGGCAAGGACGTCGTGGTGGGGGCCGGGGCCGTCGTGAACGCGGACCTCCCGGACGGGGCGATCGCCGCGGGCGTGCCGGCGCGGGTGCTGAGGTCGCGCGGGGACAAAGCGGGCACGGCGCCGCCCGCGGACCGCTAGAATGCCAGGGGGAGGCCCCGCGAGGTTCCGATGAGCAAGCTGCTGCAGGACCAGGGCACGGCGCAAGACGCGTACGCCCGCCACACGACGATCTCGGGTCGAACCGTCGCCCCCGTCTACGGCCCGGCGGACACGGAAGGCCTCGACTACGCGCGCGACCTGGGCGACCCGGGCCAGTACCCGTACACCCGCGGCATCCACGAGACGATGTACCGCGGCAGGCTCTGGACGATGCGCCAGTTCGCGGGCTACGGCAGCGCCGCCCAGACGAACGCGCGCTTCAAGTACCTGCTCGAGCACGGCGGCTCCGGACTCTCGGTGGCCTTCGACCTCCCGACGCTCATGGGCCGCGACCCGGACCACCCGCTGTCGCTCGGGGAGGTCGGCAAGTGCGGCGTGGCGGTCTCCTCGCTGGCCGACATGGAGACGCTCTTCGCGGGCATCCCCCTCGACAAGGTCACCACGTCGATGACGATCAACTCGCCGGCGGCGATGCTGCTCGCGTTCTACATCCTGGTGGGGGAGGAGCAGGGCGTCCCGCCCGAGGCGCTCTCGGGCACGCTGCAGGCGGACATCCTGAAGGAGTTCATCGCGCAGAAGGAGTACATCTACCCGCCGAAGCCGAGCATGCGCATCGTGGTGGACATGATCCGCTACTGCACCGAGCGGATGCCGAAGTGGAACACGATCTCGATCTCCGGCTACCACATCCGCGAGGCGGGAGCGACGGCGGCGCAGGAGCTCGCCTTCACGCTCCGGGACGGGATCGAGTACGTGCAGTGGTGCGTCGACGCCGGGATGGACGTCGACAGCTTCGCGCCGCGGCTGTCGTTCTTCTTCAACTCGCACAGCGACTTCTTCGAGGAGATCGCCAAGTACCGCGCGGCGCGGCGGATCTGGGCGCGCACCATGCGCGAGCGCTTCAAGGCGAAGAACCCGCGCTCGTGGATGCTGCGCTTCCACACCCAGACCGCCGGCGTGAGCCTGACGGCGCAGCAGCCCTACAACAACGTCGTGCGCACGGCGCTGCAGGCGCTCGCCGGGGTGCTGGGCGGAACGCAGTCGCTCCACACCAACTCGCTCGACGAGGCGCTCGCGCTGCCGACCGAGGAGGCCGTCACGATCGCGCTCAGGACGCAGCAGGTCATCGCGCACGAGTCGGGGGTCGCCAACGTCGCCGACCCGCTGGGCGGCTCCTGGTTCGTCGAGAAGCTGACGAGCGAGCTCGAGGCCGAGGCGCTCGAGTACTTCCGTCGGATCGACGCCATGGGCGGCATGGTGGCGGCCGTCGAGCGCGGCTACCCGCAGCGCGAGATCCAGGAGTCGGCCTTCCGCTTCCAGCAGGCGGTCGAGCGCAAGGACAAGGTGATCGTCGGCGTCAACGAGTACGAGATGGACGAGAAGCCGCACCCGATCCTGTACATCGACGAGCAGGTGGCGGACGAGCAGGTCGCGCGCGTCCAGGCGCTCCGCGCGAGCCGCGACGAGGCGCAGTTCACGCGCGCGATCGCGTCCTTGAAGGACGAAGCCCGCGGCACCGACAACCTGATGCCGGCGATCCTCGAGGCCTCCCGCGCCTACGCCACCGTCGGCGAGATGTGCGACGCGCTGCGCGAGGTGTTCGGCGAGTACGAGGAGGCCCCGGTCTTCTAGCATGGCCGACAACACTCGCAGGACACGCGTCGTGATCGCGAAGCCCGGCCTCGACGGGCACGACCGCGGCGCCAAGGTGATCGCGCGCGCGCTGCGCGACGCCGGCTTCGAGGTGATCTACACCGGGCTGCGCCAGAGCCCCGAGCAGATCGTGGCGGCGGCGGCCCAGGAGGACGCCGACGTGATCGGCCTCAGCATCCTTTCGGGCGCGCACCTGCCGATCTGCCGGCGCATCGTCGAGCTGCTGCGCGAGCAGCGCATGGAGTCCGTGCGCGTGTTCGTGGGAGGGATCATCCCCGCCCAGGACATCGCCGAGTTGAAGCAGCTCGGCATCTCCGAGGTGTTCCTGCCGGGTGCGTCCACGCAGGACGTCGTGCGCGCGATCGCCCCCCCTCCCGTGGCCGGTTGAGCGCGGACGGCCGGACTTATCCCGCTAACTCGTTGACAGACGGGAGGGAAGGGGCTATCTTCATCCGACTCCAACGGGGCTTGGGGGCGCCATAACGGATGGGCAAGAAGATTCTGCTCGCGGACGACAGCATCACGATCCAGAAGGTCATCGAACTGACCTTCTCGGACGAAGACTTCGAGGTGGTCACGGTCGGCAACGGCCGGCTCGCGCTCGAGAAGCTGTCGGAGGTGCGTCCCGACATCGTGCTCTGCGACATCATCATGCCCGAGAAGGACGGCTACGAGGTCTGCGAGCAGATCAAGAAGAACCCCAACTACTCGCACGTGCCGGTGCTGCTGCTGACGGGGGCCTTCGAGCCCTTCGACCAGGAGCGTGCCGCGCGCGCGGGCTACGACGGATCGCTCGCGAAGCCGTTCGAGCCGGAGACGCTGATCGCCAAGGTGCGCGACCTGCTGGCCCGGGCACCTCAGCGGGCACAGGTGGCGGCCCCGCCGGCGCCGCCGCCGGTGGTGCCGTTCGCGCGGCCCACGCCGGCCCCGGCCGCTCCCGTGTTCGTGCCGGCGCCGCCGCCGCCGCCCGCGCCCCGCGCGGAATCGCCGTCCTTCATCTCGGACGAGCCTTTCGAGGCGGGCGCGCCCGAGCCCTTCCCCGTGGTCCCGCCGCCGACGCCGCTGCGCGAAGCGCCTGCGCCGCTCGCGCCGATGAGCGAGGAGGAGACGGCGACGCTCATGGCCGCCCCCGCCATCGAAACGGAGGAAGCGGACGAGCCGCAATCGACCTCCACCGTCATGTTCAAGGCGACGGACCTGCCGTGGAACATGGCGCCCGCGCCGGTCACCGCGCCGACTCCGTCCGTCAAGTCGCCGGCGCCCGAGCCGCTCGCGCCGTCTTTCGAACGCGAGCCGGAGCAGGAGTTCGAGCCCGATGCGCTCGACGCCGCCGAGGTGGTCGAGGAGACGGCGGTCTTCGAGGAAGTCGTCGAGGGCGACGATCTCGCCTTCCAGACGTCGGGCGCCGCGTTCGACGAGGTCGCCGACTCGGGCGGCGCGACGATGATGTTCAGCAGCCAGACGCTGCCGCCGACACCGCCGCCGACACCGCCGCCTGTCCCCGACTCGTCGGCGGCGACCGCGTCTTTCGTCGCGCGCGAAGAGGAGGTGACGTTCGAGGAGCCGGACCTCGAGCCGCTGCCGGCCCGCGACCTCGAGCCCGAACCGGAGCCCGAGCTCGAACCCGAACCGATGAGGCTCGTGCCGCCGCCCCCGGTCTTCGTGCCGGAGCCGGTACCGCCGCCTCCGCCTCCGGCGCCGCGCGCGGTCACGCCGCCTCCGATGCAGGCGGTGCGTCCGCCGGCTCCGCCGCTCCCGCTGCCGGTCGCGCCGCCTCTGGTGCCGCCGCCTCCGCCGCCGGCGCCGCCCCGCATCGAGCCGCCGCTCGGCTGGCGCCGCCGCCCGTCGAGTCGTTCGCAGACGTCGCGCCGAGCGTGGAGGAGACCACCGTTCCGCCCATGGCGCCGCCCATCTCCGAGGCCGCCGCGGTCGCCGTGCCGGTCGAGATGGTCGAGAAGATCGCCCAGCGCGTGGTCGCCCAGATCTCGGAGAAGGCCGTGCGCGAGATCGCGTGGGAGATCATTCCGGATCTCGCGGAGGCGCTGATCAAGCAGGAGATCGAGCGCCTCAAGGCCGAGCTCCAGAAGATCTGAAGCCGGCGAGGGCCGCCCGACCGTGATCGTCACCATCGACACGACCGCCCTCGGTCCGCACTTCGAGCCGCGCCAGGCCGAGGAGAAGTGGGACCGCCTCTGGAGCGAGTGGGGCGTGCACCGCTTCGACGAGCAGGGAACGGGTCCCCGCTACGTGATCGACACGCCGCCGCCGACCGTCTCCGGCTCCCTGCACGTCGGGCACGTCTTCAGCTACACGCAGACGGACGTGCTCGCGCGCTACCAGCGCATGCGCGGCAAGAACGTCTTCTACCCGATGGGCTGGGACGACAACGGCCTGCCGACCGAGCGGCGCGTGCAGAACTACTTCCACGTGCGCTGCGAGCCGCACGTGCCGTTCGAGCCCGGCCTCGAGCTCGCGATGGCCGACGATGCGGCCCGCAAGCAGCCCGCGCGCCGCATCTCGCGCAAGAACTTCATCGAGCTGTGCATAGCACTCACGGCCGAGGACGAGAAGGCCTTCAAGGCGCTCTGGCAGCGGCTCGGGCTCTCGGTCGACTGGGCGCTCGAGTACTCCACGATCGGCGCCCTGAGCCGGAAGCTCGCGCAGTGGAGCTTCCTCGACCTGAAGCGCAAGGGCCAGGTCTACCAGGTCGAGGCGCCCACGCTCTGGGACGTGGACTTCCGCACCGCCGTCGCGCAGGCGGAGGTCGAGGATCGGCCGCAGAAGGGCGCCTTCCACCACGTGCGCTTCGGCGTCGAGGGCGGCTCGAGCTTCACGATCGCCACCACGCGCCCCGAGCTGCTGCCGGCGTGCGTCGGCGTCGCCGCGCATCCCCAGGACGAGCGCTACCGGGAACTGTTCGGCAAGCGGGCCGTGACCCCGCTCTTCCGCGTGCCGGTGCCGATCTTCGCGAGCGAGCTGGTGGAGCGCGAGAAGGGCACCGGGATCCTGATGGTCTGCACCTTCGGCGACGCGACCGACGTGCAGTGGTGGCGCGAGCAGGGGCTGGCGCTGCGGCAGGTGATCGGGAAGGACGGCCTGCTGGCGCCGGTGCAGTTCGGCACGAGCGAGTTCCCGAGCCTCGACGCGGCGCGGGCGAACGAGGCCTACGCGCGGCTCGCCGGGCTCAAGATCAAGGAGGCGCAGAAGACGATCGTCGAGCTGCTGCGCGACCCGGCTGGATCGGCCGCCGGCGCCGACGAGCCGCCGCTCGTCTCCGAGCCGCAGCCGATCGAGCATCCGGTGAAGTTCTTCGAGAAGGGCGACCGCCCGCTCGAGTTCATCACCACGCGCCAGTGGTTCGTCAAGATCCTCGAGCACAAGCAGGAGCTCGTCGCTGCCGGCGAGCGGATCGACTGGCACCCCGACTTCATGCGGCTGCGCTTCCGGAACTGGACCGAGAACCTCAACCTCGACTGGTGCGTGAGCCGCCAGCGCTTCTTCGGGGTGCCCTTTCCGGTCTGGTACCGGGTGAAGCCGGACGGCACCACGGACTTCGAGTCGCCGATCCTGGCCGACGAGAGCACGCTGCCGGTCGATCCCACGACCGACGTGCCGCCCGGCTACACCGAGACGCAGCGCGACCGGCCGGGCGGCTTCACCGGCGAGGCCGACGTCTTCGACACCTGGTTCACGTCGTCGCTCACGCCGCAGATCTCGAGCGGCTGGACCACGGCGCCCGAGCGGCACAAGCGGCTCTTCCCGACGGACCTGCGGCCGCAGAGCCACGAGATCATCCGCACCTGGGCCTTCTACACCGTCGTCAAGGCGTGGCTGCACGAGCGCGAGATCCCGTGGCGCAGCACCGCGATCTCGGGCTGGGTGCTCGACCCCGACCGCAAGAAGATGTCGAAGAGCAAGGGCAACGTGGTGACGCCCGTCCACCTGATCGACCAGTTCGGCGCGGACGCGGTGCGCTACTGGTCGCTCGCGGCGCGGCTCGGCAGCGACACCGCCTTCGACGAGAAGGTGTTCGCGGTCGGGCGCCGGCTGGTGATGAAGCTCTACAACGCGGCCAAGTACGCGCTCCAGCAGAGCGCGGCCGAGGGCCCCGTGACCCACGCGCTCGACCTCGGGTTCCTCGCGCGGCTGCGCGACACCGTGGAGCGCGCGAGCGCCGCTCTTCGAGGAGCTCGACTACGCCGGCGCGCTCGACGCCGTCGAGCGCTTCTTCTGGTCCGGCTACACCGACAACTACCTCGAGCTCGTCAAGGCGCGCGCGCGCTCGGAGACGGACGCGGCCGGACGCAGCTCGGCCGTCGCCGCGGCGCAGCAGGGCCTCTCGGTGCTGCTGCGGCTCTTCGCGCCGTACCTGCCGTACGTGACGGAGGAGGCGTGGTCGTGGGGCTTCGCCGCCGCGACCGGCGAGCGCAGCATCCACCAGGCACCCTGGCCGCAGGCCTCGGAGTTCGCCGGCGTGCCGATGGGCGCCGACGCCGGCAAGGCCTTCGACCTCGCGTGCGCGTTCCTCGACGCCGTGAGGCGAGGCAAGAGCGCCGCGGGCGCGACGGTCGGGCGCCAGCTCGCGACGCTGCGAGTGGCGGCGAGCCCGGAAACGGTCGCGAGCCTGCGGGCCTGCCTGCCGGACCTGCGCGCGGCCGCGCGCGCCGAGGGCGAGATCCTCGAGCCGCGCGAAGGCCTCGCAGCGGACGCGTTCGAAGTGGTCGAGCTGGTGCTGGCGGACAAGCCGCCTCGCGCCGAGGCCTGAGTTGGAGCGGGCCAAAGCACTCGTCCAGGACCTGGCGGCGCGCGGAGGACCTCGGCTCCCGGCGCTCGAGTGGCACGACGAGCTGGGCTCGACGAGCGACAGGCTCAAGGACCTGGCCCGCGCCGGCGCTCCGGCCTGGACCGTGGTCGTCGGCGAGCGGCAGACGGGCGGCCGCGGACGCGAAGGCCGCACCTGGCAGTCGCCGAAGGGCGGGCTCTACCTGTCGGTCCTGCTGCGGCCCGCGTCCGAGCGGGTGTCGCTGATCCCGCTCGCGGCGGGGGTCGCCGTCGCGCAAGCGGTCCTGGAGTTCGGCGTTCGCGCCGAGCTCAAGTGGCCGAACGACGTGCTCGTCTCGGGCCGCAAGCTCGCCGGCATCCTCGCCGAGGCGTCGTCGAGCGGCAGCGGCGTCGAGTGGGTGGTGCTGGGAATCGGCGTGAACGTGGCGGTGGAGCTGGACGCGCTGCCGGAGCCGCTCCGGCAGAGCGCGACGTCGCTCGCCGCCTGCGGCGTCCGCGACGCGCGGCCGAGCGCGGTCGCGGCGGCGGCGCTCGCGCGTCTTTCGGTCTGGTACGATGCGCTGCGCACGGAGCCGGCGCGCGTGGTGGCCGCGTGGCGTGCGCAGGCGGTGCCGTGGTGGGGCGCGCTCGTCGAGGTCCGGACCGCGGGCGGCGACCGGCGCGGCCGGCTCGCCGCGATCGACGAGGAGGGCGCGCTTTGGCTCGAGACGCCGGCTGGCGAGCGGATCCGCCTCGTCTCGGGCGAGGTGAGCCGAGTGCGTGCCATCGAACCCTGAGCGAGCCGGGGTCCCGGTGAGCGCGGACCCCGAGGCGGAGTACTACCAGGCGGTGGAGGAGTACTTCGTCTCGCGCCGCGGCGATCCGCTCTTCCTCTCGAACGTCGAATGGAACCTGGTGCGGAGCTGGCGGCTCGCCGGGCTGCCGCTGCGCATCGTGCTGCGCGGCATCCGCGACGCGCTCGACACCCACGCCCACGGCTGGAGCCGCGACCGCAAGGTGAAGAGCCTCGCCTACTGCAAGGTGGCGGTCGAGACCGCCGGGGAGCGCTGGCAACGGGCGCTCGCGCTGCGGGGCGACGAGGGCCAGGACGCGCTCGCGGCGCTCCGCGGCTTTGCGAGCGCACTCGAGGAGGCGCGGGAGCTCGGCCCGCGGGGGACCGAGCTCGCGTCCGTGATCGCCCGGGAGCTCCAGGAGCGTGTCGAGGCCGGCTCGCTCGACGAGGTCACGGGCTGGCTCTACGAGCGCGAGGGCCGGCTGATCGGCGCGATCGGCGAGGATCTCGGAGCCGAGCGCCTGCGGGCGATCGAAGCCGAGGTCGACGCGGGGCTCGAGCGCTGGCGCGCGCGCATGCCGGCGAAGGTGGTCGAGACCCTGCGGCGCGAGTCGCTGGCGCGGCGCCTGCTGGAGGCGCACGGGCTGCCGCGGCTCAGCCTGTTCCACCTCGAGGGCGGGGGCTCCGTGTGAGCGGCGAAGCACTCAGGGCCGGCGACGTCGTCGAGGCGGTGATCGAGAAGGGCGTCTACCGCGGCCGCGGCCTCGCGCGCCACGAGGGACGCGTGGTCTTCGTTCCACGCGCGCACCCCGGCGACCGCGTGCAGGCGCGCGTCAGCGAGGTGCACGCGGGCTGGGCCGAGGCGGCGCTCGTCGAGGTGCTCGAGCCGTCGCCGGAGCGGAAGCCTTCGCCCTGCCCGTACGTCCCGCGCTGCGGGGGTTGCGCCTACCAGGACTACGACGACGCCGCCGAGCTCCGGCTCAAGGAAGCGGTGCTCCGCGAGTCGCTGGCGCGCGCCGGCGCGGCGTGGGAGGGGGAAGTGACGCGGCACGCCTCGCCCGTCAGCGGCTGGCGGATGCGCGCGTCGCTCCACTTTTCTTGGAGCACGGCGTCTTGGAGCACGGCGTCCTGGAGCACGACGGCGCGCGGCGAGCGCGGTCTGGTGCTCGGGCTGCGGCAGGAGGGCACCCGGCGCGTGATCGACGTCCTGAGCTGCCTTCAGCTCTCCGAGGCGATGAACCGGGCGGCGCGCGCGCTCCACGGCGCCCTCGCCGGTCGGCCGCAGGCCGAGCGCGTCCAGGGCCTCGAGCTCGTCGAGGCACCCGATGGATCGGGGCTCGTGGCCACGCTCGAGACGAGCCTGGCGCGAAGCGAGGCGCCCGCGCTCCTGCCGCTGCGGGCCGCCGCTCCCGAGCTCACCGGCCTCGGCGTGCGGACGCGGGAGGGTGGCCTCGAGTGGCTCTTCGGCTCGCCGTTCGTCGAGGCGAAGGTGCTGGGGCTGTCGCTGCGGGCGCATGCGGCGTCCTTCTTCCAGGCCAATCGCTTCCTGTACGACGCACTCGCGAGCACCGTCGTCGCTCTCGTCCCGGACGGCGGCTCGCGCGTCGTCGACCTCTACGCGGGCGTGGGGCTCTTCGCGCTGCCGCTCGCCGCGCGCAGCGAGCGCGAGACGATCGCCGTGGAGCAGTCGGCGGTCGCGTGCGAGGACGCGCTCTTCTCGGCGCGCCGGGCGGGCCTGGGCCAGCTGCGGGTGCGTCGGGCCGACGTCGAGGCCGGGCTTCGGGGGCTCGCGCGCCGGGAGGGCGAGTGCTTCGTGCTCGATCCGCCGCGAACCGGCGCCTCGCGCGCGCTGGTCGAGGCGCTCGCGGCGCGCCGGCCGGACGCGATCGTCTACGTCTCGTGCGACCCGCCCACGCTCGGGCGCGACCTCTCGCTGTTCGCGGCGCGCGGCTACCGCCCCGACACCGTGCACCTCTTCGACATGTTCCCGAAAACGTTCCATCTGGAAACAGTCGTGCGCCTGCTTCCGGTGTGACGCTCGGGAAACCGTCTCAGCGGATCGCTCGGGAACGAGCGGCGCTTCGTACCCTTGCGCGCTGTGCGCCGTCCGCTGCTCGGCCTCGCGTCTGCTGTTTACCGTGGGCTGCCTGCTCTCGGACGGGCGAGCGTCTGCCCGCGAGGCGATCGTGCTGCTCGCGCTGGCGGCGAGCGCTCTCGCGTGCGCGCCCTGGGCCCGCACGAGGCGCTCGGCCACGGCGGCGCTCGCCGCGGGTGCACTCGCGCTCGGCGCGGCGTCGGCCGCGGTCGAAGCGCTGCGGTTCGAGTCGGGGGGCCTGCGCCGCGCGCTGCGTGAGGGCGCGCTCGAGGGCCGCCCCGTCCGCGCCTTCGGGCGCGTGACGGGCGACGCGGTCGTGCGCGACGGGCGTCTCGAGCTGCTGCTCGAGCTCCACCGGATCGAGAGCGGCGGCGCGACCACGAGCGTCGACGGGCGGGTCCGCGTCGAGGTGGGCGGCGAGGCCGAGAAGCCGCGCCTGCTGGACGGCGACGCCGTCGCGGCGTGGATGACGCTGCGGCCGGCGCTCGAGAGCCGCTCGGGCCTCGCGGCATTCGGCTACTGCAAATCGGCGCAGCTCCTGGAGCGGCAGCCCGAGGACGGCGGGGCGACGCTGCGGCGCTTCGCTGCGCGCGGGCGCGAAGCCGCGCGCCAGGCCTTCCGGCTTGCGATGCCGGCGGGAACCGAGCGCGGCCTCGTGCTCGCGATGGTGCTCGGCGACCGCTCGGAGATCGACGAGGGGACGGCCGAGGCCTTCCGCGCCTCGGGGACCTACCACGTGCTGGCGCTCTCGGGCGCCCAGGTCGCGCTCGTGGCGGCTCTCCTCGCCGGTGGGCTGCGTCGCCTGCAGGCGGGGCCCTGGACGGAGGCGGGCGTGACGACACTCGCCGTCACCGCCTATGCGCTGTTCGTCGGCGGGGACGTGCCGATCGCGCGCGCGGCCGTGATGGCCGGGGCCGTGCTGCTCGGCCGCGCTCTCGAGGTCGACGTGAACACCGGCAACCTGCTGGGGCTGGCGGCGCTCGTGCTCCTCGCCGCGAGCCCGGCAGCGGCTGGCGACGTCGGCTTCCAGCTCTCGTTCGGTGCGACGCTCGGGATCCTCGCGCTCACGGCGCCCCTCACGCGCGGGCTGCCTCGTCTGCCGCTACGCCTCGACCTCGCCGTCGCCGCCTCCGTGGCCGCCCAGTGCGCGCTCGCTCCGCTGCTCGCCGGGCACTTCCATCGCCTCGCGCCTGCCGCGGTCCTGCTGAACATCGCGGCCGTTCCGCTCTCGGGCGCGGTGCTGCTCGCGGGCCTCGGTGTCCTGGCCGCGACGCCTCTCGGCCTCGGCGGCCTCTCGGGCGGTCTCGCCTGGCTCGCGGCCCGGGCGCTGCGCGTTTCCGGCGATCTCGGGCCGGCGGCTCCGTGGCTCGACCTGCGGGTGCCCGGGCCTTCGTTCGCCGCGCTCGCGCTCTGGGTCGCGGGGCTCTCGCTTCTGCTGCACGGGAAACGGGCGAAAGGCCTGGCGCTCCTCGCCGCGATGCACCTCGCCGTGGCGCTCGGGCCGTTGGCCCGCGTGGCCGACGGACGGCTTCACCTGAGTGTCGTCGACGTCGGCCAGGGCGACGGCGCGCTCCTGCGCTCGCCGAGCGGTCGCGCAATCGTCGTCGACGCCGGCGGCTCGCGCGATCCACGTTTCGACCCCGGCGAGCGCCGCATGGCCCCCGAGCTGTGGCGTCAAGGCGTCCGGCGGCTGGACGGGATCGTGCTTTCCCATGCCCATCCCGATCACGTCGGTGGCGTGCCCTTCCTGCTCCACGCCTTCCGCGTGGCGGCGGTCTACGAAGGTCCGGCGGCACTCGCGGACCCGTCGTGGCGAAGGCTGGACGAGGCGCTCGCGGGGGTTGCGCGGGTCTGCGTGGCCCGCGGGGCGCGGCTCGACTGGGACGGAGCACGCCTCGAGGTCCTGGGCCCGGCGCCCCCGGCGCGAGCGCCGCTGCGGGTGCGCAACGAGGACTCGGTGGTGCTCGACGTGGGGTTCGGCGAGGTCCACCTGCTCCTGTCCGGCGACGCGAGCGGCGACGCCGAGGATGCGCTTCGCCCGCCGCCGTCGGCGGTGGTCAAGGTGCCGCATCACGGCAGCCGCACCAGCAGCCGGCCGCCGCTCGTGGCGGCCGCAGCGGCCCGGCTCGCGATCGTCTCGTGCGGAGCGCGAAACCCTTTCGGCCATCCGAACGCCGACGTCCTCGAGCGCTGGCGATCGGCGGGGGCGCTGGTGCTCCGCACCGACCGGGACGGGACGATCTTCGTCGCGACGGATGGCCGCCGCGTCTGGGTCCGAGGATCCGAGGAGGGGGAGGAACGGCGCATCCGCTGACCGGAGAGGCACTTGTGCTAAGATCCCGGGGCTGCGGACCGGCGCAGGACCGGCCGAGACAAGGCCCGCGACCGCTGATGAGCCAGAGCGAGAAGTCCTTCACCGTCAGCGACCGGCGACACTTCACCCCCGAGGGCCGTCCGCGCGACGACGCCGCCGAGCCCCAGGGCGAAGAGCAGGCGGCCGAGGCCAGAGCGAGGGCGGCCGTGCCCGGTCCCGGCCAGGACTCCGAAGGCCCGGCGGACTTCTCCCATTTCCTCCTGGGACTGGCCGCCCAGGCCGGTCAGCTGCTCGCCGGGCAGGAGCTGCCGGAGGGGACGACGCCCGAGCAGGCCCTCTCCGGCGCGCGATCGATCATCGCGATCCTGGAGATGCTGAAGGACAAGAGCGAAGGACGTCGGACGGCGGAGGAAGACGCGCTCGTCGCGGAGCTGCTTTTCGAGCTGCGCATGGCGTACGTCGAGCGGACGCGCGCGGGGAAATCGTGATCACGCCCCTGGCGCTGGCGCTGCTTCTCGCTGCGCCCCAGGCGGCCCCCGCTTCCGTCCCAACGCCTGCTCCGGCCGGCCCGACGGCGCCGTCCTTCGAGGCGCTCTGGTCCGAGTACGTGGCGGCGGACAGCTCGGGCAAGCCCGAGGCCGTGGCGGCGGCGCTGCGCAACATCCGCCGGGCGCGCATGGAGCGCAACGTGGAGAGCCTCGGCAGCGTGGGCCTCGCCTTCGTGGCCCGCGGCGCCGCCAAGCTCCAGGCCGGCGAGCGCGACTCGGCCGAGCAGGTGTTCACGACGGCGGTGACACTCGCGCCGGGGCTGCCCGACACGCACGCGGGCCTGGCCAAGGCGCTCCTGAAGAAGGGACCGCTCGGTGTCGTGCCGAGCGTCAACGCGACGCTGGACGGCCTCGCGGCGTTCCTGGAGACCGGGCACGGCTCGCGGAACGGGCGGGACCTCGCGACACTCGGCGCGTTCGCCGCGGCGTTCGCCCTGGCGTGGGCGATCGCGGTCGCGCTGCTGCTGCGCCGGGGCGGCTTGCTGTTCCACGACATCCAGGAGTGGCTCGGGCCGGCGCATCACCGCTCGGCGTCGATCGCGCTGCTGCTTCTGCTCCTGCTGCTGCCGATCGCGACGTTCCAGGGGTGGGGCTGGCTGCCGCTCTGGTGGCTGGCGCTGCTCTTCGCCTACCTCGACTCGCGCGAGCGCGCGCTGGCGCTCCTGATCGGCGCGTGCACGCTGGCCGTGGGGCCGGGCGTATCGGCGCTCGACGAGCGGCTGCGCACGGCCCGCAACCCGCTCTATCACTCGGCGCTCGCCGTCACCGAGTCGGTTCCCGACGGCGCCGACGTCGCGCGGCTCGAGGCGGCCCGCCAGCGCGATCCGCAGGACCGCGACCTCGTGTACCTGGTGGGCGTGGCGCGCAAGCGTACCGGCCGCTACGAGGACGCCGCCGAGCTCTACCGGCAGGCGCTCGCGGCCGACCCGCAGGACGCGGTCGCGCGCAACAACCTCGCCAACATCGAGTTCGTGCGCGGCAGCTACGACTCCGCGCGGGCGCGTTACCGGGCCGGGACGACGTCGAGCGTTCCGGAGGTGGCGGCGACCTCCTACTACAACCTCTCGCTCGCGCACCTGCGGAAGTTCGAGTACCAGGACTACAACACGACCAAGTCGAGCGCCGACCGCCTCGCGCCCGGACTGGTGTCGGACTACGACCGCTGGCGCTACGACACCGGCGACTACGCGGTGGTCGACCTCGGGCTCACGAAGGCGGAGGTGTGGGACAAGTTCCGGGGCGCCGAGTCCGGCGTCGGCGCCCGCAACCTGCGGAACGGCACCGATGCGGAGCACCCGTCGCTGCTGCCCGGCGCGCTGCTCAACCGCTTCGCGGTGGCGCTCCTGATCTTCGCGCTCGCCGGCCTGCTGCTCGCGCGCTGGCGCGGCCCGAGGGCCTTCACGCTCCACTGCCGCCGCTGCGGCACCGCCTTCTGCCGGAAGTGCCACCTCGGCCAGGTGATGGGCGGGCTCTGCTCCCAGTGCTATCACCTGTTCGTCGTGCGCGACGGCGTCTCGGCGCCCGTGCGCAACCGCAAGCTCGCCGAGGTGCAGGAAGCCGACAGCCGCCGCGAGCGCGTGATGCGCATCCTCTCGCTCGTCTCGCCGGGCACCGGGCAGATCTACGCGGGCTGGGCGCTGCGCGGCGCGCTCATCGCCGTCGCCTGGTACGCCGTCATCGGGCTCGTCGCCGCGAGCCGCGTCGTGCCGTTCACCGAGGTGTCGTCGCTGATCGCGCCGCCCTGGCTGCCGCTCGCGGCCGGCCTCGTGCTCGCAGCGCTCTGGGTCACGGCCAACCGCCTGCGCCCGGCCGCGGCCGTCGATCTGCCGCGTGCCCAGGCGAAGCCGCGCGTGCGCGCGTCGCAGGGAGCGAGCTAGCCATGGCGCTCCAGGGCACGATCAAGGACTTCGGGCTCCCCGACATCTTCCAGCTGATCGGCCTGCAGCGGAAGACGGGCATCCTGATGCTCACCAACGACAAGGACAAGGAGTCGGTCACCGTCACCTTCGAGAGCGGCATGGTGGTGATGTCGGACTCTTCGCAGCGCAGGCTCGAGGACCGGCTCGGCAACGTGCTCGTCAAGCAGGGCAAGCTCAGCCGCGAGCGCCTCGAGGACGCGCTCACGACCCAGAAGCAGACGCTGCAGCGGCTCGGGCACATCCTGGCCGCGAGCAGCGCGATCACGACGCGCGACCTGCGCGACGCGCTCTCGGTCCAGGTGGCGCAGATCGTCTTCCGCGTCTTCCGCTGGCGCGACGGCCGCTACCAGTTCAACGCCGCCGACACGGTCGACTACGACCGCGAGAACTTCGTCCCGATGAGCACGGATTTCATCCTGATGGAAGGGATCCGGATGGTCGACGAGTGGCCGATCATCGAGAAGAAGATCCCGTCCTTCGACATGGTGTTCCGTCCCGTGGTCGATCCGGCGCAGATCCAGGTGGGGAGCGACGGGACGTCCGACAGCTCGCCCAACGTGGAGCGGGTCTCCCTGACCTCGACGGGCAAGATCCGCCTGGGGCCCGACGAGGAGCGCGTCTTCCGCCGCGTGGACGGCGTGCGCACGGTACAGGCGATCATCGACGCGACGGGCTCGGGGGAGTTCGAGGTCTGCCGCACGCTCTTCGACTTCCTGAACCGCAACCTGATCGCACCCGCGGGCCACGGCAGCTCGGAGGAGGCCGATGCCGACGAAGCCGAGCCGACGGGATCGGCCGTGCCCGGCTACGCGGTCGCGGGGCTGGTCGCGGTGCTGGCGCTCGTCGGGCTGCTGGTGCACCGCGATGCGCCCTTCGCCGTGAGCGGGGTCGGCGACCTGCCGGCCGGCAGCTACGACGTGCTGCGCGAGGGGGCGCTCTACTCGCGCCTGATGCGCCTGGAGCGCGGCGTCGAGGCGTGGCGCGCGACCTACGGCAAGCCGCCGGGGACGCTCGACGAGCTGGTGCAGGCCGGGCTGGTGCCGGCGGCGTACGTCCAGGACCCCTGGTCGCGGCCGATCCGCTACGAAGCCGACGCCGCGGGGTACCTGCTGAGCGCGAGCGACGAGTCCGGCGCGGCCCGTCCGGGCGGCACCGTCGATCGCCGCGGCGGCCGCTAGCCACAGGGGCCGTCCCGGATGGAGCGCGAGCGGCTCGGCAGCGGCGGGGCTACCCAGCTCGGCCCCGCATCCGTGGCCGTCGGCAACTTCGACGGCGTGCACCGCGGGCACCAGGCGCTCGTGGCCGCCGCGGTCGCGCGTTCCCGCGCCAGCGGCGGCTCGGCCGTGGTGCTGACCTTCGACCCGCATCCCGCGCGCGTGCTGCGCCCGCAGGCGGCACCGGCCGCGCTCACGACGCTCGCACAGAAGGAGGAGCTGGTCGCGGCGCTCGGGATCGACCGGCTGGTGGTGGTGCCGTTCGACGCGCGGCTCGCCGCGCTCTCGGCGGAGGCCTTCGCCCGCGAGGTGCTGCAGCAGGCGCTCGGCGCGCGCCACGTGGTGGTGGGCGAGTCCTTCCGCTTCGGCCGCGGCCGCGAGGGTGATCCGCGTCGGCTCGAGGCGCTGGGCGCGAGCCTCGGCTTCGCGGTGGAGGTGGTGTCGCCGCTCGTCGAGGGCGGCCGCCCGATCAGCAGCAGCCGGGTGCGTGAAGCGGTCGAGCGCGGAGCCGTGGGCGAGGCGCGGACGCTTCTCGGCCGGGACTATTTCGTCGACGGCGAGGTCGTGCGCGGCGACGGCCGCGGCCGCACGATCGGCGTTCCGACGGCGAACCTGGCGCCGGTGGAACAGATCCTGCCGGCGCACGGAGTCTACGCGGCTCGCTGCCGGCCAGCCGCCGGCGTCTGGCATGCGGCCGCGGTGAACGTGGGCGAGCGGCCGACGTTCGGAGGCGGCCGCGTGAGGCTCGAGGCACACCTCGTCGATTTCGAGGGCGATCTCTACGGCGCGCGGCTGCGCGTGGCGTTCCACGAGCGGCTGCGCGGCGAGCAGCGCTTCGAGAGCAAGGATGCGCTCGTCGCGCAGATCCGCCGGGACATCGAGGCGGCGCGCGCGCGGCTTCCGCCGCCCGGCGGCGGGGCGGTATAGTCGAGCCGAGGGACGACGCGTGAGCGAGCTGTCGGTCGAGAGCCTCGAGCGCGAAGGGGTGATGCTGCTCTACCCGAGCGGCTTCATCAACGCGCACACCGTGCGCCTGTTCGAAGGCGCGCTGCAGAAAGCGCTCGACGGCGGCTGCTACCAGATCGTGGTGAGCGGCGTCGGGCTGCGCTACGTCGCGAGCGCGGGGCTCGGCGCGCTCATGGGCGTGATCGAGGAGGTGCGCACGAACGGCGGCGACATCCGCCTCGCCGAGCTCAACGACACCGTGCGCAACATCTTCGAGATGCTCGGCTTCAACCACCTCTACCGCATCTTCCCCTCCGAGCAGGAGGCGGTGCTGAGCTTCCGCGAGGCGTCCGGCCGAGGTCGGGCGCCCGCGTGACGGGCCGCAGGCGCAAACCGCAACCCGTCGTCGTGCTGCGGGTGCCGAGCGGCACGGAGTTTCTCGCGGCGATCCGGGACACCACCAAGCGCGTGGCCGAGCTCGCGGGCTTCGACGCGGCGACGTCGGAGCAGGTGGCGCTGGCCGTCGACGAGGCCTCGACCAACGTGATCGAGCACGCGTACGGCGGAGCCCGCGACCGCGTCGTCGAGCTCGCGTTCGTGTGCGAGCCCGACGGGCTGCTGGTCGAGATCGTCGACGACGGCCGGCCGGTCGATCGAAGCGCCGTGCCGCGCGTGGACCTGCGCCGATACGCGCGCGAAAAGCGGCGCGGCGGCTTCGGCATGCACCTGATGGGCCGCATCATGGACCGCGTCAGCTTCAGGCGCCGCGGCCGCTGCAACGTCTGCTGCATGGTGAAGAAGCTGCCTGTCGCCGAAGCGCGCGAGGCCCGGTGACGATCCCGGTCGTCCAGAAGTGCCGCGAGGAGCTCGAGTCCCTGCGCCGCGAGGGGCGCGAGCCGGCGCTCGTCGCGCGCCTCTCGCAGCTGCTGTCGCTTCTCGACCTGACGACGCGGCTCGGCTGGACCCCGAGCGGCGGCGAGATCCCGGACGCCGCGCTCGCCTTCGTGATGGGGGAGATGGCGGTTTCGCGGCGGCGTGCTCTACCTCACCGGCGGCGGCCGCTCCTTCGAGCGCCGCGCCCTGCGCGCGCTCACTGGACCGTCGCCCGAGCGTCTCGAGCTGCCCGACGACCTCCGCGGGGCAGCGATCCCGAGCGGCGAGACGAAAGCGCTCGGCCGGGCGGGCGTCGCCATCGTCTGCCCGGTCCAGAAGGCCGGGCGCATGATCGCGCTCTTCGGCCTCGGACCGCGCACGGACGGGGCCCCGTTCACCCCGGAGGATCTCGCCTACCTCGAGAGCCTGACCGCGACGGCGGCGACGCCGATCGAGGGAGGCCTGATCGACGACGAGAGGCGGCGCGCCAACCGGGACCTGTCGGTGAAGGTCTACCAGCTCCAGAACCTGTTCGACATCGGCCGCGAGCTCGCCGCGACGCTCGACGAGGACGCGATCGAGCGGCTGATCGTGACGACGCTGATGGGCCACTTCCTGGCGGCCCGCACGGCGCTCTATCACCTGCGGCCGCGCGGCCTCGAGCTGGGTCACGCGCGCGGCGCTCGGCCGGGCACGCTTCCGGAGCATCTCGCGGGCGAGCCGGAGTGGCTCGCCCGCGAGTTCGCCGGCCCAAGGGCGGTGGCCGACCTGCCGGACTCCGAGCTGAAGGCGCGCCTGCTGGCCTCCGACTTCGCGCTCGTCGTCCCGCTGGTGACGCCCGGCCGGCTCGAGGGGCTGATCGCGGTCAGTGCGAGGCCGGGCGGAAGGCCGCCCGAGCAGGGAGACCTCGACTTCGCGGCGGCGCTCGCCCGCCAGGCGCAGGCGGCGCTCGAGGGGTCGCGGCTCCACCAGCTCCGGCTCGAGAAGGAGCGCCAGGACCGCGACCTCCAGATCGCGCGCCAGATCCAGCTCGGGCTGCTGCCGAAGGCCGCACCCCGGCTCGCGGGCTTCGAGATCGCCGGCGAGAGCCGCTCGTGCCTGCAGGTGGGCGGCGACTACTTCGACTACGTGCCGCTCGCCGGCGGCAGGCTCGGGCTCGTGATCGCGGACGTCTCCGGCAAGGGCACGCCCGCGAGCCTGATGATGGCGTCCGTCCACGCGTGGCTGCGCGCGCTCGCCGGCAGCGAGCCGGCGCCGCGCGTGCTCGAGCGGCTGAACCGCTTCGTCTACGCGAGCACCGAGACGAGCCGCTACGTCACGCTGTTCTACGGCGAGCTCGATCCCGCGACGCGACGGCTCGTCTACGTGAACGCCGGCCACGTGCCGCCGTTCGTGGTGCGCTCGAAGGGGTCCGAGGAGCGGCTGCGCTCGGGCGGGCCGGTGCTGGGGCTGCTCGACGAGGTCACGCTCGAGCCGGGCGAGCTGCAGCTCGATCCCGGCGACCTGCTGGTAGCGGTGACGGACGGCGTGACGGAGGCGGTCGACGCCAAAGGACGCGAGTTCGGCGACGAGCGCGTGCGCCAGGCGCTCGCGTCGCGGGAGGGCGCGGGCGCCGTTGAAATGCTCGCCGGTCTCGTGAGCGCGGTCGACGCGTGGGCCGGCCCCGCCGGTTGCAGCGACGACCTGACTGCCCTCATCCTGAGGGCCACATGCTGAGGCCGATACGGCTGTTCAACACCCTGAGTGGAAAGATCGAGCCGCTCGAGCCGCTCTCGCCGCCCAAGCTCGGCTTCTACGCCTGCGGGCCGACCGTCTACAACCGTGCCCATGTCGGCAACTTCCGCACCTTCGTGGCGATCGACGTGCTGCGGCGCACGCTCACGCACCTCGGCTACGTCGTGCACGAGGTGATGAACGTGACGGACGTGGACGACCGCATCATCCAGCTGGCTGCCGAAGCGGGGCAGGACCTCGCGAGCTTCACGGCGCCCCACATCCGCGGCTTCGAGGAGGACATGAAGGCGCTGCGGATCCAGCGCCCGGAGCACGTGCCGCAGGCGACGGAGCACATCCAGGACATGATCGCGCTCGTCGAGCGCCTCAGCGCGCGCGGGCACACCTACACGGCCGACGGCTCGGTCTACTTCCGGATCGCGAGCTTTCCGGACTACGGAAAGCTCGCGCGCCTCGACGCCGCGGGGATCCAGGACGGCGCCCGCGTCGACAGCGACAAGTACGACAAGGAGAACGCGCGCGACTTCGTGCTGTGGAAGTTCAAGAGCGACGAGCCCGCGTGGGCCCAGTGGGACGCTCCCTTCGGCCACGGCCGGCCCGGCTGGCACATCGAGTGCTCGGCCATGAGCATGAAGTACCTGGGCGAGACCTTCGACCTCCACGCCGGCGGCGAGGACCTGATCTTCCCGCACCACGAGAACGAGATCGCGCAGAGCCAGTGCGCGACCGGCAAGCCCTTCGCGCGCCACTGGCTGCATGCCAAGCACCTGCTGATCGACAACGAGACGATGTCGAAGAGCAAGGGCAACTTCGTGACGATCCCGACGCTGCTCGAGCAGGGGCACTCGGCCGAGGCGATCCGCTACGCGCTCGCCGGCGCCCACTACATCAAGCCATTCAACTTCGGCTTCGAGGCGCTCAGCCACGCCAAGGGGGCGCTCGAGCGCGTTCACGGCCTCGTCACGCGCCTCGACGAGATCGCGGGCGAGGGGCCCGAGGGGCCGGCCGCCGAGGCCTGCGCCGAGGCGCGTGCCGCCTTCGACGGCGCGCTGATCGACGACCTCAACACGCCCGAAGCTCTCGCCGCCCTCCACGGCCTCGTGCGCCGCGCGAACAGCCTGATCGCCGAGGGCGCTTTGACGCGCGCGGGTGCTCTGCGCGTGAAGGCCGAGATCGCGGCCATGGACGGCATCTTCGGCGTGCTGCTGCCGGGCGGCGCCGAGGAGCAGCTGTCGGCCGAGGAGCAGGCGCTCTTCGACGAGCGCCAGCAGTCCCGCAAGGCGCGGGAGTTCGCGCGCGCCGACGCCGCGCGGGCGAAGCTCGAGGCGCTCGGCGTCGTGCTCGAGGACACTCCGCAGGGCACGCGCTGGAAGCGCAAGCACTGAGCCCGGACCTGCGCGGCCCGCACCGCGGCGAGCCCGGCGAGGAGCTCGCCTGCGAGCACCTGCTCCGCAAGGGGCTCCGGATCCTGGCGCGGAACTACCGCTGCCGGAGCGGAGAGATCGACATCGTCGCGGCCGACCGCGACACGCTCGTGTTCGTCGAGGTGAAGGAGCGCCGCGGCGACTCGCATGGCCAAGCGGTGGAGGCGGTCACGGCGCGCAAGCGCAGCCGCGTGGTGCGCGCGGCCCGCATCTACGCCGCGACGAAGGGGCTTTCCGAGTCGGCGATCCGCTTCGACGTGGTGGCGATCGACTGGGGTCCCGAGGGACCGCGGCTACGCCACGACGAGAACGCCTTCAGCGCGGGGTAGGGTTTTTCAATGGCCGGCATGCCCGCCCGAACGGGACGGGCCTGCCGCCGGCCGGCGCGCCCGGGCCTCGGCGCCGTTGCCGCCGATCCGTGAGTCGATCACGTCGAGCCCGGCCGCTCGAAGCGCCTCCGCGAGCTGGGAAGGCGTGCGCCCATGCTTGTAGTGGTCGGTCAGGCCGTCGTGGGTGTCGAGCAGGGCCCATTCGGCGAGATGCTCTCCGAGCTCGGGATAGGACTCGTAGTAGTCGAAGAGCGGTGACAGGCGGAGCCAGACGGCCCTGACCCGGTCCGCAACCGGGCCATGCCTCCAGAGCATGCGGTGAACGGGCAGCAGAGCGTGAACGAGGGCGTCGGTCGCACGGAGCGACGTGCGCGGCGGCAGCCGGATCAGGAGCTGCCGGAGGATGCCGCGCGGGGTCAGCGCGCGAAGCAGCCGCTTGACCCGTGGCAGGGGGAGGTAGTGGTCGACGACCACGAGCCCGCCAGGGCGGGCGCTGCTCGCGAGCGCCTCGATGGCTCCTTCCGGCGAAGGCGTGTGCTGGATCATCCCGAGCGCGATCACGACGTCGAAGGAGGCGGGCGCCACGGGCAGCGACAGGACGTCCGCCTGACACACGAAGTGGCCCGGCGCCGCGCCGCAATTGGCGTAGTTGGCCTCGACGGCGCTCGACAGGTCCACGGCGAACACGCGGGCACCGGCCTCGAGCAGGACCTCCGTGAAGCGTCCTGCGCCGCAGCCCACTTCGAGGACACTCGCGCCACGCAGATCCTCCAGCCGGCATCCGATACAGCGCGAGAGACGGTCCTTCGAGATGGAGACTCCAGTGTGGGAGTCGAGCTGCGTCGTTCGGTAGTTGTTCCACTGAAGACCGAAAGCGTCCGCGTAGGTCTCCTCCCAGACGAACCGGGGAATCCCCCTGCGGACCGGGAATCTGCATCCGCACGAGGCGCGCAGCGTCCCGTCCTCGTGAGTCTCGATCGCCCCCGTCGTGGAGAAGGCCGCGTGATGTTCGGGGCAACGCAATTGGGAGGGCAATTGCATCGACGGCGATTCTCTTTCTGCCGATTCCGACGCTCCTTGTCGTGCTCTCGGTTCCCTGCGCGAATTCCCAGCGCCAGTGACCCCGTTCGAGGCAAGCAACAGGTGCAAGCCGCTTGCCATTTTCTGTGTACGGTCTAGCCACTCGGTCGGTCGGAGGTCGTAAGGCGTTGTCCTCTAACGGAAAGCGCGCAGGCACACCGCGACTGCCGCACTGCGTGGTCGGTCGTCGCACGCGCCCTAAACCCTGTCAGGGAACTCGACATTCGTGCAAGAACCGCTTCGGGGTTGGGCCTCGGAGGCTTCCCACCTCGATGCGATGGGAGCCTTGCCCTCTGAAGGACGGGACCGGGGGCTACTGTCTGTTAGGGGATGGAGCGGGAAACGGGATTCGAACCCGCGACTTCGACCTTGGCAAGGTCGCACTCTACCACTGAGCTATTCCCGCCCGGCCAGCAATGCTCAAGATAAACCGGTCCGCGTCGCCGGGTCAAGTCAGCGGATCGACACAGGTTGTGACGAGCCAGCGTATTGAACCGCCGCACGAAACTCCCGTATAGTCATCTGCTGAAGGCGGCGTAGCCAAGTGGTAAGGCGGAGGTCTGCAAAACCTCTATTCGCCGGTTCGACTCCGGCCGCCGCCTCCAAATTCTCCCCCAGGTTTCCGGCGCAGTAGCTCCTCACCCTTCTTGGCGGCGAGAGCTTCGCGCGTCGAGTCTCTGCCGCTGCGCGGAGACGAACCTTCGTAAGCGCGCGGCCGGAATCGACGCTGCCGGGGCCGTCCATACGTCCAGGACCCGAGGACAAAGGTGATCGACCCGGCCACGAATCAGCTGCGGACGCTGTTCACGCAGGACGCAAGCGGAGGCTGGACCTTTGCCTTTGCGCGTTGAAGCTCACGGTGCTCCCGTCGGCCGCGCCCGTGTAACGCGCGCGCTGCTTTGCTTCTTTAGAAAGCGTACGGCGCCACGCGCGGCGGAGCCGAGAGCCCGCCGGGGGGGCGCCCTGGAAAGGAAGCCGCCTATCATGAAGAGCCTTGCCTACGTGTTGGTTCTGGCCTGCGCCGTGCCGGCGCTAGCCGGCCAGAGCGCACCGCCGCCCGCCGGGGTCGTCACGATTGCCGCCGGGACCGAGCAGCTGACACTCTTTCCGCTCGTGACGGCGCATGGCTTGCCGGGCCCAGCCGACCAGTCCGACCCCGTCAACCTCGTGTTCCTCAATACTGATCCGCGGGCGGTCCGGCAGGCGCTGATGACGCTCGACGGCAACCGGCCCGCGTGGGCGTTCCTGCCCAGGGGCGCGAACGGCTGCGTCTGGATGGACGCGATGGGCTACGAGCAGGCGGCCTACCTGGAGCCCGAGGGCTGGGTCGGCGGCGAGGTGCAGCTGGCCTGCGCCACCCCGGACAGCCCGCTCGGCCGCGAGTACCGTTTTCACGTGCGCCTCTTCCGCTCCGGGCCCCACACGATCGGCGGCGCGCACTTCGAGCTCAACGTGCCCGGCACCGCGGAGCACCAGCCGCTCTCGTGGGAGCTGGCGCGACGTTTCGTGACGGACGAGATCGCCCGCCTCGACGCGGGCGCGTTCCAGGGCGCGACCCCCGTGTTCGCTCCGACGAACGGCTCGTTCCGGGCCGTCCCAGGCCTGATCGACGGTTACGTGTGGCAGACCAACGCGGGGAACCCGACGTTCCTGGTCGCACTGGGGCTCGCACCGCCGGCGCCGCCCAATTTCCCTCCCGTGCCGATCCCCGCGACCGGCATCGCCGCGGTGTTCGCTCCGGCCTTCTCGTACCTGCCCGTGCAGTCCGACATCACGCTGACCGACTCGCGCAGCTACTTCGTCCAGAGCACCCCCAAGCCGCTCTGCGACGGGGCGCCGATCCAGATCACCGGCGGGCCGCTGACGTTCACGCTCCGGGTCCAGACCAACCCGTCCGGGGCGTACCACCGCACATACTCGGTCGAAGGTTCGCTGAAGGTGAAGACGCTCTCGACCGGCGTCGTCCAGGACGCGCTGATCGCCGAGCTGCATCGCGGGATGCTGACGGACAACCTCGGCCAGGTCCGCGAGGAGGTCTCGCAGACGTTGCTGCCGACCGCCGGCGCCGCGGGCCAATCCCTGTCCTGGGTCTTTGGAGCAGGCAAGACCGACTACTGGGTTCCGCTGCAGAACTGCGCGATCGAGTGAGCTGACCGCCCGCTACGGCGTCGGGCGTGGCACGAGCGTGGCTTTGCATGGGCCCACGCCGGCGATCGAGCAGGGAAACGACTCGCCGTCGTGGATCAGGACGAGCGGCGCGTTCTGTTTCTTGAGAACGTGATAGTCGACCCGGCGGCCGCTCTCGGGGCCGCCGTTGCTGAAGAGGACGTCCGCTACCGTCAAGTCGCTGCTCTTCGACCCCGAAGGTGCGGTTTTTTCGAGCAGGGTGTACTCGACGGTGCCGACCAATCCTTCCCCCTCGACCACGAGCTGGCCCAATCCGACGCTCACACTGTTCGACGAATCGCTTTCCATCTCCGGTCCTGCTTTCGAAGGCTTGCCTGGGAGGCTCCGGGCTTCGGCGAGAAATCATGCTCGAGCGGCGCGGCAGCGGTGTGACGATTCTGTCCGACCGAGAAGTTCTGGATCGCAAATAGGCCACGCTGTCCGACTTTCCGGGAGGCGCTCCGAGTGAGCCGAGTCACTGGCGGCGCCGCCACGACACTGCATCCTGCTGCTCCCTCGACAGTCATCACCGGGAGAGTGCAGCCCTTGAGCTCGGGCGTCGAAGACTCGCACGACGGTGGGCTCGCGGCGTACTCGAGCCTTCGGGAGCCACGGCTCACGCCCGCCCGCGGCAGCGGGCCGATCCATCTGCGGATTCCCGAGCGGCGCGCCACCTATTACTGCATGTGGTGCCGTTGGCCGCTCGCGGACGACGGCCGGACGCGCGTCGAAGGCCTGACCTACCTTCATCCTGGCGAATGCGCCCTGCTTCGCGTCTGCGAGGCGTGCCGGGAGCACGTTTGGGCTCCCTCGGTCGACGTCGAGCTCGACGACGAATCCTGAACGCCGGCGTCCCCTCGGGAGGACAGGCCGACCGCGTTAGGATCCTGAAGGGGCCTGTTCGTGGGCATTTACGGTCGTGTCCACGTGGCACCCATCCTGCATCGCAGCTCTGCCGAGGCCCGGGGTGGGTGAGCGGGCGCGAAAGGAGACCACCGTGCGACGAGCTGCGGCGAGCATCACTCTTCTTCTTGCGCTGTTGGCGACGGCGCCTGCGGCACAGGCCGGGGGGCTCGACCTCCGGATCGGTGCGTTCCTCCCGCGCCAGCACGACTGCGGCATTCCGTCGGGCGTGCCGGCGGAGTACACGCTCTTCCAGGACGTCTGCGACCTCTACGCGAAGGCGGGCGACGGGAGCATCTTCAACGCCGGCAATCCGCCCTTCGGCGGCAGCGTGTTCGGCGGGATCGAGTACAACCACGTCGTCCTGAAGAACGTCGAGCTCGCCGTGCACTTCGACGGGTATTCCGAGACCACCGACACCTTCTATCGCGACTACGAGCGGCCGCCGAGCCTCGGCGGTGGCGACATCTTCCAGACGATCCGGCTGCAGGTCCTCCCGCTCGGCATGTCGGTGCGCATCCTGCCGACCGGCAAGAAGCACAAGATCGCGCCCTACGTCGGCGGCGGCATCGACGCGGTCTTCTACAAGTACGAGGAGTTCGGCGACTTCATCGACTTCTTCGACCCGGACCTTGCGATCACGCCCGATCACTTCATCAGCGAGAGCACCGCGTTCGGCGTGCACGCGCTGGGCGGGATCCGCTTCTACGTGAACCGCGACATCGCGATCGTGGGCGAGGCCAAGTACCTGTGGGCGCACGACGACATGGGCGACGACTTTCTCCCCAACGCGCCCGGTCTCGTGAACCGCATCGATCTGTCGGGCTGGATCTTCACCGGCGGAGTGCACCTGCGGTTCTGACGCACCGGGGGGGCAAGGGGGGGCGGATGCGCCCCCCTTTGCTCAGTCCAAGCCGTCTTGCTGTTGTCCGTTTCCGTTTCTGTTTTCCGTCGTCCGTTACTCTCCAATCTCTATCCTCGCGAAGGGGAAGAACGGCCGGGCTGCTTCCTCCTTCCTTGATCTAGGGGGGCTTCGCCCCCCTAGGACCCCCCGTGAGACCGGGCGCCTGCTATGATTCCTTCATGAAGCTTTCGCGGCTCGGTGCCGTATCCATCGGCTTGGTCCTCGGGTCGACGCTCGCGGGCGGAGTGCTCGGCAAGCGAGCGCTCGCCGGAGGCGGGCGGCTCAACGAGCAGCTGCACCTCTACACGGCGATGTTGAACACCATCGAGACCGAGTACGTGGAGGAGGTGCCGAGCGACCGGCTGGTCTCGAGCTCGATCCGCGAGCTGCTGCGCACGCTCGACCCGCACTCGAACTTCTTCGAGCAGCGCGACTACCAGACGATGCAGGAGCGCCAGAAGGGCCAGTACTACGGGCTCGGGATCACGGTGCAGTCGGTCGACGGCAACATCACCGTGGTGGCGCCCTTCGAGGGCACGCCGGCTCACCGGCTCGGGATCCGCGCGGGCGACGTGATCAGCCGGATCGAGGACGAGGACGCGCGCGGCCTGAGCATCGACGACGCCGTCAAGAAGCTGCGCGGGCCGAAGGGAACGCCGGTGCGGATCACGATCGTCCGCCAGGGCTACGACGAGCCGCTGCAGTTCACCGTGATCCGCGACGCGATCCCGCTGCACTCGGTGCCGTACTCGTTCATGGTGAGCAAGGAGGTCGGCTACATCCGGCTCACCGACTTCAACGAGACGACCGCCTGCCGGCCGGGCGAGGGCGACTGCGAGCGCGAGCTCGAGAAGGCGCTCAAGGACCTGAAGCGCGAGGGCGCCAAGGCGTTCCTGCTCGACATCCGCGACAACCCGGGCGGGCTGCTCGACCAGGCGTTCGCGGTCTCGAACCTGTTCCTGAAGAAGGGCCAGCTCGTGGTGTTCACGCGCGGCCGCTCGCGCCGCGACGAGTCGAACTACATCACCGAGCAGGACAGCCCGTGGTCGAACGTGCCGCTCGTGGTCGTGACCTCGCGCCACAGCGCGAGCGCCAGCGAGATCGTCGCGGGCGCGCTGCAGGACCACGATCGCGCGCTGATCGTGGGCGAGACGACCTTCGGCAAGGGCCTGGTGCAGACGATCATGCCGCTCAGGAACGTGCGCGGCTACGCGCTCGCGCTCACCACCGCCCGCTACTACACGCCTTCGGGCCGCTCGATCCAGCGCGAGTACGCCGGCACGGCGCTCGAGGAGTACTACGCGCCCAAGGACAGGAAGCCGTGCGACCAGGGCGGCGGCGAGGCCAAGCTCACCGACTCGGGCCGCAAGGTCTTCGGCGGCGACGGCATCACGCCCGACTACTGCGTCGAGCCCGAGACGTCCGGCAAGTTCGTCTCGTACCTGATCGGGCGCCAGGCCTTCACCGGCTTCGCGCGGCGCTTCGAGGGCGAGGAGGGCCGCGGCCAGGCGGAGATCGCCGGCACCGGAACCCGCTCGCGGGGCGCCTCGGCCAAGGTGCGCTTCGTCACCAAGGACTTCAAGGCCGACGACTCGGTGCTCGCCGAGTTCAAGGGCTACCTCGACACCCGCAAGCTCCGCTACACGCAGGCGGACCTCGACGAGAACAAGGTCCAGGTCGTGCGCCTGATCGAGGACGAGGTGCTCCGCCAGGCGATCGGCGAGGGCGCGGCGCGCCGGCGCAGCATGAGCTGGGACCCCCAGATCAAGAAGGCGCTCGAGCTCGTCCCGCGCGCCGATCTTCTCCTGCGCGATCCGAAGACCTACGTGGCCGAGCGCTCGCGCGAGCGGCGCCTGGCGGACGCGACGGCGCGGCAGCATCCAACTGACCGATCAGGAAAACGGCCCGACGAAATTGCCAGGTCGGACGATTCGCGAAGCCTAGCCAACGGACGAGCGGGGCTTCGCGAATCGTCCGGGCGTGGTACGATGTCAGGTTGAAATGGCCGCCGACATCGTCCTCCAGGGAGTCCGTGTCCACAACCTGAAAGGCATCGACGTCACGATCCCCACCCGCAAGCTGGTGGTGATCACGGGCGTCTCGGGCTCCGGCAAGAGCAGCCTGGCCTTCGACACCCTCTACGCCGAGGGCCAGCGCCGCTACGTCGAGAGCCTGTCGTCCTACGCCCGCCAGTTCCTCGAGCGCATGGAGAAGCCGCGCGTCGACGAGGTGCTGGGGATCTGCCCGGCGATCGCCATCCGCCAGCGGACGCTCTCCCGCAGCCCCCGCTCGACGGTCGCCACCGCGACGGAGATCCACGACCACCTGCGGCTGCTGTTCGCCCGGGCGGGCCGCGTCGTCTGCGACGGCTGCGGGCAGGACGTGGGCCGCGACTCGCCGACGCGGGTGGCGGAACGGCTGCTGCAGGAGCCGGAGGGAACGCGCCTGCTCGTCGCCTTCCGCCCGGCGCCGGCCGTCGAAGGCGAGGACGTCTACTCGGCCGAGGCGATCGGCGCGCTCCGCAAGCGCGGCTTCACGCGCCTGCTGATCGGCGGGGAAGCCGTCGAGACGGCCGACCTCGCCGGGCCGGTCCCGCAGGACGCGCTCGTCCTCGTGGACCGCCTGGTGCTTCGCGAGGGCGAGCGCAGCCGGCTCGTCGAGTCGCTGGAGGCGGCGCTTCGCGAAGGCGGCGGACGTGCGGTGGTCGAGCGGCCGGGCCAGGAGCCGCTGCGCGTCAGCGAGCGCTTCGAGTGCAGCCGCTGCGAGAAGACCTTCGTCGAGCCGCAGCCGCGCCTGTTCTCGTTCAACAACCCGTTCGGCGCGTGCCCCACCTGCCACGGCTTCGGGAACCTGATCGAGGTCGACCTCGACCTCGTGGTGCCCGACAAGCACAAGAGCCTGGCCGAGGGCGCCATCGAGCCCTGGAACAAGCCGCACTACCGGAACCTGCTCGCGCAGCTGCGCCGCTTCGCGCGGCGGCGGGGGATTCCGTTCGACGTGCCGTGGTCCTTCCTCGACGAGGGCCACCGCCGGCTCGTGCTCGAGGGCGACGACGAGTTCACGGGTGTGCTCGGCTTCTTCCGCTGGCTGGAGGGGCGCAAGTACCGCGTGCAGGTGCGCGCGTTCCTCGCCCGCTACCGCGGCTACCAGGGCTGCCCGGCCTGCTCGGGCGCGCGGCTGCGGCCCGACGCGCTGCGCGTGCGCCTCGGCGGCCAGTCGATCCGCGACGTCTCGGCGATGCCGGTCGGAGCGGTGCGCCGCTTCCTGGCCGAGCTGCGGCTCGAGGGCGCCGAGAAGGTCGTCGCGAGCCGCGTGCTCGACGAGGTCGACCGCAGGCTGGGCTTCCTCGAGGACGTCGGGCTCGACTACCTCGGCCTCGACCGCGCCTCGGCGACGCTCTCGGGCGGCGAGTCGCAGCGGATCGCGCTGGCGGCGGCGCTCGGGACCGGGCTCGTGGGCACCCTCTTCGTGCTGGACGAGCCGTCGGTGGGCCTCCACCCGCGCGACACCGACCGGCTGATCGGGATCCTGAAGGCGCTGCGCGATCAGGGCAACACGGTCGTCGTCGTCGAGCACGACACCTCGCTCGTGGAAGCGGCCGACCACGTGATCGACCTGGGCCCCGGGGCGGGCGAGCAGGGCGGCAAGGTGGTCTATCAGGGCCCGACGTCGTCGCTCGAAGGCGAGCCGCGCAGCCTCACGGCCAAGTACCTTCGCGGAGACCTGCGGATCCCGGTTCCGGCCCGCCGCCGCCGCGGCAACGGGCTCTTCCTGAACGTGCGGGGCGCGTCGCTCCACAACCTGAAGTCGCTCGACGTGCGCTTCCCGCTCGGGGCCTTCACGGCGGTGACCGGCGTGTCCGGCTCCGGCAAGTCGACGCTGGTGCACGACGTGCTCTGCGCGCGGCTGCGGCGGCGCCGGGGCGCCGGAGAGCGCGACGCCGGCGTCGTGGAGGGCGCCGACTACATCGACGAGCTCGAGATCGTCGACCAGTCGCCGCTCGGCCGCAGCCCGCGCTCGAACCCGGTCACCTACATGAAGGCGTTCGACCCGATCCGCGAGCTGTTCGCGGCGGCTCCCGAGGCGCGCCGGCTCGGGCTCACGGCGCCCGACTTCTCGTTCAACATGCCCGGCGGACGCTGCGAGGCGTGCGCGGGCGACGGCCGCGTGCGGGTCGAGCTGCAGTTCCTGGCGGACGCCTGGCTGCTCTGCGAGTCGTGCTCCGGCCGGCGTTACCGCGCGCCGGTGCTGCAGGTGAAGTGGCGCGGCCGCTCGATCGACCAGGTGCTCGACCTCACGGTGCACGAGGCGCTCCTGCTCTTCGCGGGCCAGCACCGCGTGGTGCGCCGGCTCAAGGTGCTCGAGCAGATCGGCCTCGGCTATCTGCGGCTCGGACAGCCCGCGAGCACGCTCTCGGGCGGCGAGGCCCAGCGCGTGAAGCTGGCCGCGCACCTGCTGCGACGCCCGGGCCCGCGCGTGCTCTACGTGCTCGACGAGCCGACGACGGGGCTCCACCTGGGCGACGTCGCGGAGCTGCTGAACGCGCTGCAGCGCCTGCTCGACGGCGGCGCCACGCTGGTCGTGATCGAGCACAACCTGCACGTGATCAAGCAGGCCGACTGGGTGATCGACCTCGGGCCCGAGGGCGGCGCCGAGGGCGGCAACCTCGTCTTCCAGGGCACGCCGGAGGCGCTCGCCGCGAGCGGGCGCGGCCACACCGCTCGCTACCTGCGCTCGGTGCTCGAGCGGGTCGAGGGCGCGACCGCCTGATTGCTCGCGGCTTCCGGACCGGAGGCCGCCAGCCTATCTGCTATCATCGCCTCATCATGAGAATGGAGCGTTTCGCCGTGCCCACGATCCTCGACCGCGCGCGCGTCGGCGTGGTCCTTGCGGTCGCGTTGGGCCTCGCGCTCGGGAGCCTTCCCGCGCGAGCCCAGGACGCGTTCGAAGACCTGGTGGCGAACCTGAAGTCGCCCACGGCCCGCACGCGGCTGGAAGCGGCGCGCAAGCTCGGCGAGAGCCGGCGGCGCGAGGCCGTGGCGCCGCTCGCGGCGCTCGTGCGCGATCCCGAGCCGAAGGTGCGGCTCGAGGTGGTGCGCGCGCTCACCGCGCTGCGCGACCTGTCGGGCGTGCCGTCGCTCGTCACGTCGCTGCAGGACGGCGACCCGGCCGTGCGCGAGGAGGCGATCTCGGCGCTCGTCGAGATCTACACCGAGCGCGACCGCACGGGGCCGGTGGGCCACTTCCTCGAGAACTTCTCCGACGAGTACGAGCGCTCCTCGGTGCCGCCCTACACGACGGTCGACCCGTCGGTGTTCCGTGGCCTGTCGGGCGCGCTCAAGGACGAGAAGACGCACATCCGGGCCGACGCCGCGTACGCGATCGGGATCCTGGGCGGCGGCTCGTCGATCCCGGACCTGGTCGCGGCGCTTTCGGATCCCCAGGGCGACGTGCGGGCCGCGGCGGCGACGGCGCTCGGCAAGTGCGCGACGGCCGTGGAAGGCCGCGCGCTCATCCCGCTGCTGGCCGACGACAACACGACGGTCCGCAATCGGGCGCTGCAGTCGATCGGCGTGCTGCGCGTGCACGAGGCGGGGCCGGCGCTGCGCGAGATGTTCGTGCAGCACCGCCGGCGCGAGCTGGGCACGCGCGTGCTGGCCGCGCTCAGCCGGACCGGCGACCCCGCGCAGGGCGACCTCTACCGCGAGCTGCTGTTCTCGAACGATCCCGAGCAGCGCCGCCTCGCCGTCGAGGGGCTGGCGCGGATCGCCGACGCCTCGATGATGCCGGCCTTCAAGACCGACTTCCAGCGCGAGAAGAACAGCGACGTGCGGATGGCCTACGGCTTCGGCATCGTGAGGCTCGGCGATCGCGCGTTCCTCGACTCGCTGGTGCTGGCGCTCGGCGGCACCGGCGCCTCGGCCCAGCACGCGCAGGACCTGATCCTCGAGCTCGGCCCCTCGCTCGCTCCCGACCTCTACCCGTACCTGAACGACCGCGACCCGAGCGTGCGCGGCGCCGTGTGCGACCTGCTGGCTGCGCTCGGCGACACGAACGCCACGCCGAAGCTGACGCCGCTGCTCACCGACCCGAACTCGAAGGTGGCGGACCGCGCGAACCGGGCAATCGAGAAGCTGCGGAAGACGGGGACCGCGCCGGCGCGCCCGTGATACCGGGCCGCGGCCGTTCCGGCGCCCTCGTCGCGCTGCTGATCGCGGCCGCGGCCTGCTCGCGGGAGCCCGCGGGCTCGAAAGGCAGCGACGCGCTGGCCGAGGCACGCTCGCTGCTGTCCGAGCGCCGCTACGACGACGCGCTCGCCCGGCTCGGGGACGCGGCCGATCCCGAAGCGGCCTATCTCGCCGGACGTGCGTGGGCGGGCAAGGCCGGGACGTGCCCCGCTGCCGATCGGAGCGCCCGGCGGCAGCTCGGGCCTCAAGCCCGAAGAGGAGCGCGCGCTCGGCTTCTACGAGCGCGCGGTGGCGGCGCGGCCCGACTTCGGTGACGCACACGTCGCGATCGCCGAGCTGCTGGCACCGCACGCCCTGGCGGCGGCCGCCGCGCGGCCGGCGCCCGTGCCGCACGGCAAGCCGGGCGCGCCCGTCGCAGCCGCGCCCGATCCGCTCGTCGATCGAGTGCTCTCCAGCTACGGCAACGCGATGCAGAGCGACCTGGCCGGGACGCAGGCCGCCGAGGCCCTGATCGCCTTCGCCACGCGCGTCGGGCGCACGAGCGAGGCCGACGCCGCCTTCCAGGAGCTCGTGCGCCGCAGGCGCGAGGACCAGGCGCTGCTCGTCCGCTACGGCGACTTCCTGGCGGGGCCGGGCGGCAAGCCGGAGGCGGCGCTCGCGCAGTACGCGCAGGCGCTCATCTGGAAGCCCGACGACACCGCCACCAAGCTGAAGATGGCCGACATCCACCTGGCGGCGGCGGCCGCCTACCTGCGCGACCTGCAGTACGTGCAGGCCGAGGCGCGGCTCAAGGACGCGAAGCGCTACGCGGTCGACCCGGCCTCACCCCAGGCGAAGCGGCTCGCCGAGCTCGAAGGCCGCGTGCGCGAGATCGCGCGAGGCAGAGCTAGGCTAGATCCGGGCTGCGACCGACGCCGTTGTCGTCGACGTAGATGAGGCCGCTCTCGGTCGGGGTTCCGGGCGTGTCGTACTCGGTGATGATCTGCCCGCCCACGATCAGGCGCGCCGCCGTCACCCCGCCGGACGGCGTCGCCTGCAGGTGGGGATCGTAGACGCGCACGTAGTGCGGGAAGTCGTTCGGCGGCCAGTTCACCGGCACGTTCGGGATGAGGCCTTCCCAGAAGTTCGGGCCGAAGCGCGTGTCGAGCAGCACCTGGTCGCCCGAGTAGCCCGAGTCGCGAGGGCGCATCCAGCTGCCGAAGAAGACGACGCGCGCGTCGCAGGTGTTCTCGGAGTTCTGGCAGCCGGCCGGCTGCCGGTACTCGACCTTGACCGTGACGAAGCGGACCGGGGCGACGGCGGCGGGTCCGGGGTCGGGGTCCTTCTGGAAGTCGCAGGCCGGCCCCGAGAGCGCGAGCGCGAGGGCCAGCAGCAACGTGCCCGAGCCTTGTCGCTTCATGGAACACGATGATAGCATCCGCCGCCACAATGGGTGTCGCCGAGCGCCCGCTCGTCCTCGTGATCGACGACGACAGCGCGCTTCGCCAGATCTGTCTCGAGATGCTGAACGCCCGGGGCTACCGCACGCTCGGCGCGGCCTCGGTCGGCGAGGGGCTCCGCGCCTTCGGCGAGAGGACTCCGGCGGCCGTGCTGCTCGACCTGAAGCTGCCCGACGGCACCGGGCTCGACGTGCTGCGCGAGCTGCAGCGCCGCTCGCCGGTGACGCCGGTGGTCGTGATCTCGGGCTACGGCCACGTCGAGGACGCGGTCGAGGCGATGCGGCTCGGCGCCGCCGAGTACCTCGAGAAGCCGGTCGCGCGCGAGCGGCTCTACGAGGTGCTCGACAAGACGCTCGCGCCGATGCCGGCGCGCGACGGCGGGGCGCGCGAGGGCGGCACGGACGGCGAGCGCTACGGCATGGTCGGCCGCTCGGACGCGATCCAGCGCGTGTACCAGCTCGTCGACATGGTGGCGCCGACGCGCGCGCGCGTGCTGATCTCGGGCGAGCGCGGCAGCGGGAAGGAGCTGGTCGCGCGGGCGATCCATGCGCTGTCCTCGCGGCGCGAGAAGCCCTTCGTCCAGATGAACTGCGCGGCGGTGCCGGCGGAGCTGGTCGAGAGCGAGATGTTCGGCCACGTGAAGGGCGCCTTCACCGGCGCCGTCGCCGACCGCCGCGGCCTCTTCGAAACGGCCAACGCCGGAACGCTCTTCCTCGACGAGATCGGGGACATGGGCCTCGTGGTGCAGGCGAAGCTGCTGCGCGTGCTGCAGGAGGGCGAGCTGACGCCGGTCGGCAGCTCGAAGAGCCGCTCGGTCGACGTGCGGGTGCTGGCGGCGACCAGCAAGAACCTGCTCGAGGAGATCGAGCAGGGGCGCTTCCGCGACGACCTCTACGACCGCCTCAACGTCGTCAACATCGCCCTGCCGCCGCTGCGGGCCCGCCGCGAGGACGTGCCGCTGCTCGCCGAGCACTACCTGCGCCTCGCGAGCGTCGAGAACGGCTTCAAGCCCAAGCGGCTGGCGCCGCGCGCGGTCGACTTCCTGTCGCAGCTGCCGTGGCGCGGCAACGTGCGCGAGCTCAGGAACCTGATGGAGCGGCTGGCGGTGATCGTGGCGCGCGACGCCGTCGGCCACCGCGACGTGATGGAGGCGCTCCACATGACGACGCCGCAGGGCGGCGAGGACAGCGCGCCGCTGCCGCTGCGCGTCGCCCGCTCGCGCTTCGAGCGCCAGTACATCCTCGAGCGGCTCTCGGCGAACCGCGGCAACCTGGGCCACACGGCCAAGGAGCTCGGGATCGAGCGCACGAACCTCTACCGCAAGATGAAGCAGCTCGGGATCGGGATCCAGCGCCGCCGAACCCGCTAGGGTTGCAATTGCGATAATCGGACGTTGCAGCGAAGTCGCAAACAGGGAGCGGGAGCGTCAGGGGCATTCTTTGCAACCATCGCTTGATCAACGACTATCGACGGCATGGTCCCGCCTGGCCTGGACCGTGCATCAGCTCTGGGCGAGGGAGGGGTCGCCTCCCTGGCCGAGACGCTGCAGCGATTCGAGCGGCGCTTCGGACCGGACAGGGTTTGGAGGGAGCTCTGGCCGGTTCAAGGCGTCGCGCGAAGCGAGGCCCCGGTCGGGGAAACGCGATCCCTCTTCTTTTTTTGTCTGGGGGTGCTGCGTCGCACCCCCAGACCCCCCCTTCGCTCCGCGGGAGTGAATCCCGCTCCGCTCCGCGCCCGTTGCGGCTGTGCAGGGTGCTGTGCCGAACACCTCCAGAGTCTCGGTGGCCCCCCTTTGCATTTGGATGGGGCGCGACTCGCGCGGTAGAGTCGAGGCTTCGCCGCGACGCCGTTTCTTGGCCTGTCGGAGGGCATGTTGACGAAGAAGGCGCTCATCACCGGGATCACCGGCCAGGACGGCAGCTACCTGGCCGAGCTGCTGCTCGAGAAGGGCTACGAGGTGCACGGCATCGTGCGCCGCAGCAGCTCGTTCAACACCTGGCGGATCGACCACGTCCGCGAGCGCCTGGTGCTGCACTACGGCGATCTCGTCGACCAGAACAGCCTGGCGCGCGCGCTCGAGGCGCTGCACCCGGACGAGGTCTACAACCTGGCGGCGCAGAGCCACGTGAAGGTCTCGTTCGAGATGCCCGAGTACACGACGGACGTGACGGCGCTCGGCGTGCTGCGGCTGCTCGACGCGGTGCGCGACCTGAAGCTCAAGACCCGCATCTACCAGGCCGGCAGCTCCGAGATGTTCGGGCTGGTGCAGGAGACGCCGCAGAACGAGAAGACGCCCTTCCACCCGCGCTCGCCGTACGCCGTCTCCAAGGTGTGCGGCCACTGGCTCGCGGTCAACTACCGCGAGAGCTACGAGATGTACGTGGCGAACGGGATCCTGTTCAACCACGAGTCGCCGCGCCGCGGCGAGAACTTCGTCACGCGCAAGATCACGATGGGCGTCGCCGCGATCAAGCAGGGACGCGCGAAGGAGCTGCGGCTCGGCAACCTGGACGCCAAGCGCGACTGGGGCCACGCCAGGGACTACGTGGACGCGATGTGGCGCATCCTGCAGCAGGACAAGCCTTCCGACTACGTGATCGCGACCGGCGAGACCCACTCGGTGCGCGAGTTCTGCGAGGAGGCCTTCGGCTGCGTCGGGCTCGACTGGAAGGACTTCGTCAAGGTCGACTCCGAAGTACTTCCGCCCGGCCGAGGTCGACGTGCTGCTGGGCGACGCGAGCAAGGCGCGCCGCGAGCTCGGCTGGTCGCCGAAGGTGACCTTCAAGGAGCTCGCGAAGCTGATGGTCGAGGCCGACCTCGAGTCCGCCGGCAAGCATCCCGACCGGCCGCGCTAGCCGCGTCCAAGGCGAAGGACGCGTGCCCTCGACGTCGCGCCGCGCCGGGGTTAGGCTCGAGCCGATCAGGAGTCTGGGGTCATGAAACAGCTGGCCGCCGAGCTGCGCGGGCGAGGTCGATCGCGCCGCGAGCCGTTTCGAGGGCTGGTCGGAGGCCGACGTCACCGGCGAGCGCGGCGCGGGCAAGTGGATCAGGAAGGAGATCCTCGGCCACCTGATCGACTCGGCCTTCAACAACCAGCAGCGGTTCGTGCGCGCGCAGCTCGCGAGCGAGTACGTCGGCCCGGGTTACGAGCAGGTGGCCTGGGTCGCGGTGAACGGCTATCGCGAGCGGCCCTGGCGCGAGCTGGTGGAGATCTGGGTGGCGGCCAATCGTCACCTGGCGGCGGTGATCGAGCGCGTGCCGGCTTCGAAGCTGCAGACGCCCTGCACGATCGGCGACGGCAAGCCGGTGACGCTCGAGTACGTGATGCAGGACTACCTCACGCACATGAAGCGCCACCTGGAGCAGATTGCGGCCGGCTGAAGGGCACCGGAGCGGCGGCTTTCCGGTGACCTCGGCCGTCTAATGTATGGGCTCGCTCGGGTGTCCCGCGAGAGAAAACGCCTTCGGATCGGAGGCGAGCATGACGATGACGAGCATGGTCGTTCTGATGACGGCTCTGGCTGACCAGAGGAGCGGCCCGGCCAGGACGTTCGCGCCCGATGGGCGGCCCGCGGCCGCCTCGGTTGCGCGTCCGGCAGTGACCTGCGCGATGCGAGTCGTCCACGTTCCGCCGGCATTCGACTCTGGGATTCTCGCGCGGCCCCCGAGGCGCTTCGGGGACGCGATCGCCGGGGACGACGCAATCGTCCGCGACTCGCTGTCGTCGTGCGCGGGTGTCGCCGGGCGCCGGGTGTCGGGGAGCGGGACGGGGGAGCGGTGAACGCCAACGACCTCGCGGTCGTGCAAAAGCGCTTCGAGAGCCCGGACGAGGTCCGGACCTTCGAAAAGGGCAAGCTCGAGGTGGTTCGGATCGGCGCGCTCACGATCGGCCGCGCCTCGTACGAGCCGGGCTGGCAGTGGTCGAAGCACGTCGGCCCCCAGGTCGGGGCCTCGCGATGTCACGTCGAGCACGTCGGGATGGTGCTCTCGGGCGTCGCCACGGTGGCCTTCGACGACGGGACGGTGATCGAGCTTCGGCCCGGCGCGCTCTTCTGGGTGCCGGCGACGCCGCACGACAGCTGGGTGGTGGGCGACTCGCCCTACGTGTCGCTGCACTTCATGGGCGCCGAGAAGTACGCGAAATAGCGAACCGCGTCGCTGGCGGCCGTCCAAGCATCGCAGGCACATGAATCGCGGAAGCGTGTTCGTCCTGGCGGCGGCTCTCGCCGGGTGCAGCCAGAATCCGACGGGCGCCGAGGGCGAGTGCTACGCGTCGCTTTCGGAGTACTGCAACGTCTGGCCCTGTCCGGCCTACGAGCAGAGCCTCGCCGAGCTCCAGAAGCCGCCCGTGGCGCCTGTCTGTTTCGTGGCTCAGGCCGGCAGCTGCGGCGAGCTGCTCTTCACGCGCTTCGGCGGGGGCTTCGGCGACACGACACGCTACTACGACGGAAGCGGAACACTCGTGGCCGTGCACGCCACGAGCGACGCCTACGCCGTCGGCTCGGCCTGTCCGAACTGGACGCACTATGGCCGGCGCCTGTCCTGCAGAGAGGTGATTCGCGAAGACTACTGTCGGCGCTGACGAGCCTCGACCCCGGGAGCGCTGCGTTACCTTTCGTTACCCGTTCCGGAACGAGTCACCGATCGTAACGGCGCGCGGCTAGCGGGCGGCGGCGGGACTGCGCGCTTCGATGAGCGCGTCGAGCTCGGCCTTGAGGCGGGGCAGGATCTCGTCGTAGGTGTAGGCGCCCACGGTCTCGGTCTTCTTCTTGAGGTTGACGTGGGTCGGGCCGCACCAGAGGCCGAGGTCGGCGTCGTCGGTCTCCCCGGGGCCGTTCACGCGGCAGCCCATCACCGCGATCGTGAGCGCGTGGCGCTCGGCGTAGACCGTCATCTCCTTCACCTTCTCCGCGAGCTCGACGAAGCGCTCGTTCTCGACGCGCGAGCACGACGGGCAGGAGATGATGTTGAGCTTGTCGTCGTCGAACACCGGCACCGAGCGGAAGCGGCCGGCGGCGACGTCGGTCAGGATCTGGAGGCCGACCGTGACCTCCTCGTGCTTGCGCGGGTTCGGCAGCGTGAGGCTCACGCGCAGCGTGTCGCCGATGCCGCGCGACAGCAGCTGCTCGAAGGCGACGCGGGTCTTGATGACGCCCTCGGGCGGGATGCCGGCCTCGGTCACTCCCAGGTGAAGCGGCACGTCCGGCCGCGCCTCGGCGAAGCGCCGGTTGGCCTCGATCACCTTGCGGGGGTGCGAGTCCTTGAGGCTCACCACGTAGCGCTCGAAGCCCAGCTCGTCCATGAAGCGGCAGTGCTCGAGCGCCGACTCGACCATCGCCTGCACGTCGTCCTCGGGGAAGCGCGCCTTCATCTCGGGGTCGACGCTGCCGCAGTTGACGCCGACGCGGATCGCGAGGTCGTGCTCGCGCGCGACGTCGACCAGGAAGCGCACCTTCTCGCGGACCGGCTTCTGCTTCTCGTGGTGCCAGAGGTGGCCGGGGTTGTAGCGGACCTTGTGGACGTGCGGGGCGACGGTCGCGGCCAGCCGGTAGTTCTCCTGCAGGTCGACCACCAGGTTGGCGGGTGTCTGGCGGCGGATCTCGGCGAGCGCCTCCACGTCCTTCGGGCTGTCGACGGCGACGCGCACCAGGGCGCCGCCGGCGTTTCGGATGGCCTCCGCCTGCTCGACGGTGGCGTCGACGTCCTGGGTGCGCGTGGCACACATGCTCTGGACGGCGACGGGGTGGCTCCCGCCCAGGCCCACCGAGCCGATCCGCACCTCACGCGTGGGGTTTCTCTTCATGCCGCGACCTTCCATCGTATCAGACGCCTCAGCCGAGCGCCTCGAGCGCATGCACGCCGCGGCGCATCGAGCGCCAGAAGGTGCCCACGCTGAGGGCCGCCGCGGCCGCGAGCGCCAGGGCGATCCTGGTCCTCGTCCCGCGGGGGAATCGGGAGCGCCCGGTAGTCGTACCAGAGATAGAGCGACACCGGCCAGGCCACGAGCGCGACGCACGTCAGGATGTAGAGGACCGCCAGCACCATGAAGGCGACCCCGCCGTAGGAGCCCGCCACCTGCGTGGGGTTCTCCGCCGAGAAGCGCGGGTGCTCGGCGCCCATGCCGCAGGCGAGGCCCACGAGCGCCATGGTCATGAAGGCGATCGCGCAGGCCGCGAGACCCCGCAGGAAGGGAGCGACGCCGAGCAGGTGGTTCGACGTGATCGTCAGCGCCTCGGCGAGGACGAGGATCGGCACGAGCCCGGTCCAGAACTTCGACCACAGGAACGACGACAGCCGCACGGGCGACGTCCTCACGATCCAGAAGGCCGGCCCTTCCGCCGACACGGCGGGGAACACGAAGCGCACCGCGACGGCGGCGGTGACGAAAGCCGCCATCGCGAGGTTGAAGAAGGCGTAGCCGTTCTTGAGCGTGCGGCTCATGTAGGGAATGCGGTCGAGGTCCAGCACGCGGAAGTTGTAGACGTAGACGAGCGCGAGCGCCACGATCAGCAGCAGCTGCGACCACTGCGTCGTGTCGCGCAGGAAGACCTTCAGGTCCTTCACGAGCAAGGCCCGGCGCGCGGTACCGAGCGGCAGCAGGCGCAGCAGCGGCTCGAGGCGAGCGAGGCGCGTGAAGCGGGCCTTGCGAGCTTCCTGCGCCTTGCTCCAGGCCGTGAAGTGCTGCCGGCCGTAGACGGCGCGCGTGAGCACCGTGAGCGCGCCGGCCGTGGTCCAGAGCGCGCCCAGGTGGAGCAGGTCGAGCTCGCCACGCAGCGCCCGGAACAGGCTCTCGCCCGCCCAGAAGGACGGCAAGAGCGGCGTGACCGGCGACGACAGCGTCGCGAAGAAGGCCGTCACGTCGGGCAGCGATTGGACGGTGAGCAGGCGCTCGGGCCGCAGGAAGCGCACGAGCACGACGAGGCCGACCGCGAACAGCAGCCCCATCAGCATCAAGACGTCGCGCGCCCGGCGGGCGGGGAAGACGCTGACGAGGCCGAGCGTCAGGAGCGTGCCGATCGCCGACGGGATCACCACGAAGGGCACGACGCTCAGGACCGCGGTCGCGTAGTAGACCGTCGGCGCGCAGTGGGCGAGCCCCAACCCGAGCAGCACCGGCAGGACGAATGCCACGACCATCCAGCCGGCCTGGACGACGGTGCGCGCGAAGCGCGAGTAGAAGAGCCGAGCCTTCGGGACGGGGGCGGGCAGCAGGAGGCGCAGATCCTCGGACAAGAAGAAGGTGGTGAGCGCGCTCACGATCGCGCTGAAGGCGACGAACGACAGGAACGTCAGGAACAGCCAGCCGAGACCGAGGCGGATCAGGTAGTCGCCGAGCTCCTCGTAGTCGATGAGCTGCCAAGTGAGCCAGAAGGCGATCGCGAAGAGCGCCGCCGCGACCAGCAGCGCGATGCCCCCGAAGAGCGCCGCGCGAAGCCCGTCGCCGCGCTCGCGCCGTCGGGCGCGGTTGCGCGCGCCCCAGAAGAGCGGCTGCAGCAGGAACGGAAACGCCGCCGTCACAGCTCGATCTCCTGGAAGGCGCCGCCGCCCGTGAGCTTCAGGAACACCGGCGTGAGCTGCGGGTTCTCGCTCCCGGCCAGCGCCTGGAGCTCCGCGACGGTGCCGCGCGCGATGATGCGGCCGCCCTGGATGATGCTGATGCGGTCGCACAGGTCCTGTGCGACCTCGAGCGTGTGCGTGCTCATCAGGATCGCGACACCCTTGCGGCTCATCACGCGGAAGACGTCCTTGATCAGCCGGGCGCCGCGCGGGTCGAGCCCGACCATCGGCTCGTCCACCAGCACCGCCTGCGGCCGGTGCAGGAACGCCGAGCACATCACGAGCCGCTGCTTCATGCCGTGCGAGAAGCTCTCGACGAGCTCGTCCTTCCACTTCGTGAGCTCGAACAGCTCCAGGAGCTCGTGCGCGCGCTCCTCGACGGGCGCGCCCTCGAGGCCGTAGAGGCCGCCGTGGAAGCTCAGGAACTCCGCGGCCGTCAGCTTCTCGTAGAGGAACGGCCGATCCGGGATGAAGCCGAGCTCGCGCTTCGCGGCCTCGGGCTCGTGCGCGAGATCCTTCCCGGCGATCGTGACCCGCCCCGAGCTCGGCTTCAGCAGCCCGGCGATCATGCGGATCGTGGTGGTCTTGCCGGCCCCGTTCGGGCCGAGGAAGCCGTGGATCTCGCCTTTCGCGACCTCGAGGCTCACGCCGTCGACCGCGCGGAACGAGCCGAACGTCTTGACGAGCGACTCGACCGCGATCACTGCGGGTACCGGCGCGGCTGCGACCAGCAGCCGCGCGCGCCAGGCTGGCGGCGGGGGATGTCGAGCGCGAGCGGGGCGAGGTCGGCCGCCTCGCGGCCGACCAGCACCGGGACGGCGCCCGGCCGCAGCTCCACGCCGAGGATGTCGAGCTTCGCGCGGCCGACGAGGCCCACGATCGCGGCCTGCTTGTCGAGCCCGCCGCGCGCCAGCCGCACGTGAGTGGCGTCGGCGGGGAACTGGTTGAGCGTCGGATCGACGGGCAGCCACAGGCCCCGGCCCGCAGCCTCGGTCACGAACACCTCCGGCCAGGCGTGATAGTAGAAGGCACCCTTCAGGTACACGAGCCCGGCGGCGATCCGCGCGGGCAGCCCGATCGATCGCGCCATCGCCACGTAGAGAGCCGTGTGCTCGTTGCAGTCGCCGATGCGGGTCTTGAGAACCTCGAGCGCGGAGGGCAGGCTGACGGTCGGCCGCTTCTCGACGATCGCGTGGACGTGGCGCGTCAGCCGCTCGGCGCGCAGGCGCGGCGTGTCGGCGCCGACGGTCGCCTTCTCGGCCTCGGCGCGGATCTCGGGCGCGTCGCTCTCGAGGAAGATCTCCGCGTGGAGGTAGCGCTCGAGGTCGGCGGGCGCGGGGCCAGGGGCGAGGTCGCGCGCGTCGCGCAGCTCGAAGGTGCCGTCCGTCGCGGTCTGGCCCGCGCCGTCGAGATCCGCGGGGTCGAGCCCCGAAAGCCCGTCGATCCGGACACGCATCCTCGCGACGGTGCGGGGATCGTCGATCCGCTGCGGATGCAGCGGCACGAGCGCGGCGGCCTCGAGCAGGTCGGCCTGCACCGAGCCGGGCACCGCGAGCGCCTGCGCCTGCTCGGGCGTCTCGCGCACCACCAGCATGCCCATCGGGCTCTCCTCCTTGACCACCTCGCCCGTGTCGGTGACCCAGCTGGTGATCGTGACGCCGGCGAGCCGGCCCAGGACGCGGAACGCCGGGACCGGTCGGCCGGCGGCCTGCACCACCTCGCGGGCCTGCACCTCGATGCTCATCGGCGAGTTGCGGAGCGTGGCCGGGTCGAAGACCGAGACCACGAGCTTCTGGCCCGGCTCGAGGCCGCGTGCCGCGAGCGTCCGCGGCAGGTTCAGCGACAGCGCCGGCGGCTCGGTGAGCTCGCGGCTCTCGCGCCGCTCGCCCGCGGAGTTGCGGATCGTGAGGTCGAGGCGCTTGCCGTCGAGGGCGCCCTCGATCGTCGTCGGGCCGGTGCCGGGATCGAGCGAGAACGAGAAGCGGCGGAGCGCGAAGCCGCGGTCCACGAAGGCGCGGCTCGTCATGCGCACGGCCGCCGTCGCGCCGACGAGCGTCATCGTGAGCCGCGCGTCCTCGCGGATCTCGTAGCCGTCGTCGGTGGGAGTCGTCTGGCCGACCGAGAAGCCGATCTTGTCGCCGCGGTAGTAGATGCCGCGCCACTGGGCCGAGCCCGAGTAGCTCGCGAGGTCGGCCGCGAGCGCGAGCGGCGCCAGGTAGAACGTCTGGCGCAGGAGCACGCCCATCTGCAGCACCCAGGCGAGGACGACGAGGGCCGAGAGCGGGCGCGCCAGGCGGGCCGGCAGCGGGGGGAAGAGCCTCACCCGATGGACCGCACGCCTCGGGGGCTCATTCGGCCTTCCATTATAAACTCGCGCCAGCGTGGAGCCTTCGAGGGTCGAGATCGTGCTCGTGCGTCCGAGCCGGCCGGCCAACGTGGCCGCGGCGTGCCGCGCGATGAAGAACATGGGGCTGCGGACGCTGTGGCTCGTGGGAGCGAAGCCGGAGCTCGGCGACGAGGCGAGCCGCGCGCTCGCCTACGGCGCCTGGGACGTGCTCGACGCCGCACGCCACGCCGACAGCCTGCCGCAGGCCGTCTCCGCCAGCCACGCCGTCGTCGGCACGACCGCGCTCCCGGTGGCGGGCGCCTGGAGCCCGAGGCACCTCGCCGCGGAGTCGCCGAGGCTCGCAGGCGCGGGCACGCTGAGCCTGGTCTTCGGCCCCGAGTCCACCGGCCTCACGGCCGCGGAGCGCGCGCTCTGCCACCGGCTGGTCCGCATCCCCACGGACGAGGCCCAGCCGTCCTTGAACCTGGCGCAGGCCGTGCTGCTGCTCGCGTACGAGCTGCGGCTCGCGTTCCTCGCCCGGGAGGGCGAGGCCGTCGCCTCGCAGGAGGAAGCCCGGGCGAGCGCGGGCGAGATCGAGCAGGCGCTCGGCGAGCTGCGCGAGGCGCTCCTCGAGGTCGGCTACCTGGACGCCATGAACCCGGACCGCATCCTGGCGGAGCTGCGCGGGCTCCTGACGCGCGCGCGGCCGACGCCGCGCGAGACCGTGCTGCTGCGCGGCGTGGCGCACCAGGTCGCGTGGGCGGGCCGCATTGCGCGCGGACGGGCCGGCACCGGATAATCGCTACGGGAGCTTCGGGGATGGCGACGGGCGACACGCACGGAGCGGGCCCGGAAGGCGCGCACGACTTCCAGGTGCCGCGGCTGCTGCGGGCCGCCGAGGTGCTGGGAGCGGACGGGCGCGTGATGCGCGGGCGCGTCTTCCTGCCGGCGGCGGCGGTCACGCACGCCGGGGCCATGCGCGCCGAGGAGTGGATGAACGACCCGGCTGCGTTCTTCCCCTTCCTGCCCGACGGCGAAGGCAGCCCCGTGATCCTGAACAAGCAGGAGATCCTGGTGATGACCGTCGCGGCTTCGACCGACCGCGATGCGACGCTCGACGAGGTCGCGCCCCCCACGCGCCGCATCTGCGTCGAGTGCGGCTCGCTGCGGCTGTCGGGCGACGTGGTGCTGGACCTGCCGGCCAATCACTCACGCGTGCTCGATCTGCTCAATCGTCCCGGGGCGTTCCTGAACCTGCGGGACGGAGATCGGCACCACCTCGTGGCGAAGGCGCGCATCACGCGCGTGAGCGAGATCGCCTCCGTGACGCGAGCCTGAAGCGGCTCGGGGAGGCCTCGGCCATCGCATCGCGCACGAAGGGCCGTCCGGGGGAGCGCGCGCTGCTCGTCGGACTGGCGCAGGGATCGCGCGACCGCGCGCGCAGCGAAGCCTCGCTCGACGAGCTCGCGCAGCTCGCGGCGAGCGCCGGCGCGCGCGTCGTCGGCCAGGAGCTGCAGGAGCGGTCGCGGCGCGACCCCGCGACGCTCATCGGCCGCGGCAAGGTGAGCGAGGTGAAGGCGCGCTGCGCCGAGGAGAAGGTCGAGCTGGTGCTCTTCGACGAGGAGCTCTCTCCCGCCCAGCAGCGCAACCTGGAGAAGGAGATCGAGCGCAAGACGCTCGACCGCACGCAGCTGATCCTCGACATCTTCGCGCGCCGGGCGCGCACGCGCGAGGGCCGGCTCCAGGTCGAGCTGGCGCAGCTCGACTACCTGCTGCCGCGGCTGGCGGGGCGCGGCGTGCTGCTGTCGCGGCTCGGCGGCGGGATCGGGACCCGCGGGCCCGGCGAGACGAAGCTGGAGACGGACCGGCGCCGGATCCGGCAGCGGATCCAGTCGGTGCGCCGCGAGATCGAGCACGTCCGCCGCGAGCGGCTGACCCGGCGCGAGGCGCGCGCGCGGCGCGAGGCGCCGGTGGTGGCCCTGGTGGGCTACACCAACGCCGGAAAGTCCACGCTGTTCAACGCGCTCACGCGCGGCGGCGCCGCGGTGTCGGATCAGCTCTTCATGACGCTCGACCCGCTCGTGCGCAAGGTAAAGCTGGGGCCGGGGCGCGAGCTGATGCTGGTCGACACCGTGGGCTTCGTGCGCAAGCTGCCGCACTCGCTGGTCGCCGCGTTTCGCGCGACGCTCGAGGAGGTGGTCGAGGCCGACCTGCTGCTGCACGTCGTGGACGCGAGCTCGGACGGGGTCGAGGAGCGCGAGGCGGCCGTCAACGCCGTGCTCGAGGAGATCGGCGCGGGCGAGCGGCCGTCGCTGCTCGTGCTCAACAAGGCCGACCGCGCGGATCCCGAGCGGCTGCGGGCGATGGTCGCGGCGCGCGTGGGGTCGGTCCCCGTTTCGGCGGTCACGGGCGAAGGCCTCGACGATCTGCTGGAGCGTGTCTCGAGCCGGCTCGAGCTCGCTCCCCGGCGCGTCACGCTGCGCTTTGCGGCAGCGGACCGCCAGGGGATCGCGCGCGTGTACTCGGCCGGACGCGTGCTCAGCCACGAGGTCGAGGACGGGCAGGTGATTCTCGAGGCCGAGCTGCCCGAGCGGGCGCTCGAGCGGTACCGGGAGTCGCTGACGTGAGGCCGGTCGCCCTGCGGGGGCTTGCACTCGCGGCGCTCGTGGCGCTCGCCGCGTGCGCCAAGCCGGTGGCTCCGAGGCTCCCCGAGGGCCTGGACTTCGTCTACTCCGCTCCGGCCCCTGGGGAGCTGGCGGCGGCCGACGTGTCCGTGCTCCAGACTGCGTGGCGCGAGGTGCTGGCGGGGGACACGAAGTCGGCGATCAAGCGCTACGAAAAGCTGCTGCGCCGCTACCCGGCGAGCGTCGCGACCCGCAGCGGCCTCGCCTACGCGCGGCTGCGCGCCGGCGAGACCGGGCCGGCGCAGGCGGCGTTCCTGGCGGTGCTCGAGAAGCGCCCGGAGCACGTGCCGGCGCTCGTCGGGATGGGCTCGGTGGCGATCCGCAACGGGGACATGGACGGCGCGGTGGCGCTCTACAAACGGGCGGCGGCGGTGGCGCCCGACGACTCCGTGGTGCGCAAGCGGCTGGCGTCGCTCAAGCTGCAGCTGACCGAGCGGCGCATGTCCGAGGCGCACGCTGCGCTCGAGCGCAAGGACACCGAGGCGGCGGCAACGGCCTATCGCCGCGCGCTCGACGTGGCGCCCGAGCTGACGGGGGTGCGCCTGGCGCTGGCCGATCTCCTCGCCGGCCGCGGCGAGCGCCCGGCGGCGATCGAGCTGCTGGAGGCCGACCTCTCCGGCGAGCGACAGGTGCTGCTCCAGCTCGGACGGCTGCTCGAGGAGGAGAAGGAGTACCAGCGCGCTCTCGACGTCTACACCCGGGTCCTGGCCCACGGTCCGGGCGACGAGGACGCCCGCGCGGGCCAGCGGCGGGCCCGCGAGGGGGTGGAGGCGCTGGCGCTGCCGTTCGAGTACCAGGCGATTCCCGAGGCGACGCGCGTCTCGCGCGCCGACCTCGCCGCGCTGATCGCGGTGCGGGTGCCGGCGCTGCGGCGGGCCGGGGCGGGCGAGCCGCGCGTGGCCGTCGACATCTCGACCTCCTGGGCGCGCGACCAGATCGCGCGGGTGCTGGCGCTCGGCCTGATGGACGTCTACCCGAACCACACCTTCCAGCCGGGCGCGATCGTGCGGCGCGTGGACCTGGCGCGGGCCGCGGCGCGCATGCTGGACCTGCTGCACTGGCCGGCGGGCGGCGCCCCCACGCCCGCGGACATGTCCCGGGCCCACCTCGATTTCGACGTCGTCGAGCGCGTGCTCGCCGCGGGCCTGATGGGGCTGAGCGCCGAGGGCGCCTTCGAGCCCTGGCGGCCGGTGAGCGGGCGCGAGACGATCGACCTGGTGGACGCGGTCGCGCGGCTGACGGGGTCCTGAGAGGACGGCAGCGGGGGTCGTCCGGCGGAAATGGGTTACCATCCCGGCCAGGGAGGCCCCGAAATGGACGAGCGGGAGCTGCTCCGAAGTGTGCCGCTCTTCTCCGAACTGTCCGACACCGACGTCTCCAGCCTCGCCCGGCTGGCGGCGCGCCGCAGCTATCCCAAGGACACGGTGGTCTTCTTCGAGAACGAGGAAGGCGACTTCTTCTTCACGATCGTGGCCGGCCGGATCAAGGTCACGATCCTGGGCGACGACGGGCGCGAGATCATCCTGAGCATGCTCGGCCCCGGCGACTTCTTCGGCGAGATGGCGCTGCTCGACAACGAGCCGCGCTCGGCCACGGCGATCGCGGTGGAGGAGAGCGAGCTCTTGTCGCTCCACCGCACCGACTTCCAGGGCGTGATCGGGGACAACCTCGCGATCTCGGTCGCGCTCATCAAGGTGCTGACGGCTCGCCTGCGCAAGGCCAACCACCAGATCTCGACGCTCGCGCTGCTCGACGTCTACGGGCGCGTGGCGCGCGTGATCCTGGACATGGCGCGCGAGGAGGGCCGCCGCCTCAAGGACGGCCGCATCGCCTTCCGGCGCGCCACGCACCAGGAGATCGCCAACCGCATCGGCACCACGCGCGAGACGGTCACCCGCATGCTGAAGGACCTGGAGCGGCAGGGCCTGATCAAGGTCGAGGGCCGCGAGCTGGTGCTGCAGCCCGGGTTCGAGAAGGCCTTCGACTAGTCGGCCCGCTCCACCCGCACGCGGGTCGAGACCCGCTGCCGCACCTTCGGGACCTCGAGCCGCAGCAGGCCGTCGTTGAAGTCGGCCTTGATGCGGTCGGGGTCGACCTCCTCGGGGAAGCGGAACCCGCGCGCGAAGGGTCCGTAGCGGCGCTCCAGGCGGTGGAAGACGGGGCTGCCGGTGGCGGCGGGGCGGCGCTCACCGCGCACCACGAGCTCGTCGCCCTGCGCGTGGATCGTCACGTCGTCCCGGCAGAGGCCCGGCAGCTCGAGCTCGACCAGGTAGGCCTCGGAAGTCTCGACCACGTCCGCGAGCGGCGTCCAGGTGCCGTGGAGGAGGGCGGGCTCTTCGAGGCGCTCGCGCGTGAGCGTCTCGTCGAAGAGGCGATTCATGCGCTCCTGCAGGTCCAGCAGCTCGTGCAGCGGATCCCTACGAAGCGGCATCGAGTCAGATTTTAGCAAACATCGGACGGGGGGTCTGGGGGGACGAAGTCCCCCCAGCTCAAGGAAGGAAGAAACAAGCCCTGGCGGTTCGGTCCCCTGCGAGAGCGGTGATTGGAGAGTCACGAACGACGGGGCCGGGGCTACTCGAAAGGAGGCCGCGGCCCCTCAAAACGAGGCAGCCGCTCCTCTAATCAAAACGAGGCCGCGGCTTCTCAAGGGGTGAAGAAGTCATCCACCATGAGCCAGCGTTCCTTGTTCTGGGGGGTGCGAGCACCCCCCAGACCCCCCGTGAACTGCCGCTGCTAGGACAGCCTTTTCTTGAGCTCCGCCAGCAGCGCGAGAGCCTGGATCGGGGTGAGCTGGTCGGGATCGGCGCGGCGCAGGTCGTCGAGGACCGCTTCGTCCTGCCCGGAGAAGAGCGCGAGCTGCCGGCCCGCCGGGGCCGGGGCGCTGTCCGAGTGGGCGAGTCGCGGCCGGCCCTCGCGATCGAACTCGGTGCGCTCGAGGTTGCCCAGGATCTCCTGGGCGCGCACGACGACACCCGCGGGCAAGCCGGCGAGGCGTGCGACCTGGATTCCGAACGAGCGGTCCGAGCCGCCCGGCTCGATCTTCCGCAGGAAGACGACGCTGTCCTGCCACTCGCGCGCCGAGACGTGCAGGTTGCCGACGCCGGGGATGTCGGCCGCGAGGTCGACGAGCTCGTGGTAGTGCGTGGCGAAGACCGTCTTGGGCGAGGCTTCGCTACGGGCGAGGTGCTCGGCGACGGCCCAGGCGATCGAGAGGCCGTCGAAGGTGGCGGTGCCGCGGCCGATCTCGTCGAGCAGCACCAGGCTCTTCGCGCTGGCGTGGCGCAGGATGTGGGCCGTCTCCTGCATCTCGACCATGAAGGTGGACTGGCCGCGCAGGATCTGGTCGCTCGCGCCGACGCGGGTGAAGATGCGGTCGACGAGGCCGAGCTTCGCCTCGCGCGCGGGCACGAAGCTGCCCATCTGCGCCATCAGCACGACGAGCGCCGTCTGGCGCAGGAAGGTGGACTTGCCGCCCATGTTCGGCCCGGTGAGCACGAACAGCCTCGAAGCACCGTCGCCCATCTCGAGGTCGTTCGCGACGAAGGGGTCGCGCAGCACGCGCTCCATGATCGGGTGGCGGCCCTCGACGTAGACGAGCTCGTCGCCGCGGGACAGGCGCGGCTTGACGTAGTCGAAGCGGGTCGCGGCCTCCGCGAGCGAGGCCAGCACGTCGAGCGCGGCGGTCGCGCGCGAGGTCTGCTGGACGCGGCGCGCGGCCGCGGCCACGCCGGCGCGGAGCGCCTCGAAGATCGCGAGCTCGCGCTCCACGATCAGCTCGTCGGCGCGCAGCACGCGGTCCTCGTGCTGCTTCAGCTCGGGCGTGATGAAGCGCTCGCCGCCGGCGATCGTCTGCTTGCGCACGTAGTCGGGCGGCACCAGCCCCAGGTTCGAGCGGCTGATCTCGATGTAGTAGCCGAAGACGCGGTTGAAGCGCACCTTGAGCGAGCCGATCCCGGTGCGCGCGCGCTCCCGCTCCTCGATCGCGGCGATCGTCTCGCGGCCGCCCCGGCTCGTCGAGCGCAGCTCGTCGAGCTCGGGGTCGACGCCGTCGCGGACGAAGCCGCCTTCGCGCAGGAGCCCGGGCGCGTCCGGCACGAGCGTGCGCTCGATCTCGGAGGCGACGTCGAGCGGCGGATCGAGCTCCTTCAGCTGCAGCCGCACGATCGGCGCCTGGCACTCGACGAGCGCCTCGCCGGCGGCGGGCAGGGCCTGGAGCGAGGTCGCGAGCGCCACCAGGTCGCGCGGGCCGGCGGTCCCGAGCGTCACGCGCCCGAGGATGCGGTCGAGGTCCTGGACGCGGGCGAGAGCGTCGCGCAGGCGGCCGCGGTCGAGCGCCCGGAAGGCCAGCTCCTCGACGGCGTCGAGCCGGTCCTGGATCCGCTCGAGCTCGACGAGCGGGCGGACGATCCACTCGCGGAGCGCGCGGCCTCCCATCGCGGTCTTCGTGTGGTCGAGCACGTCGAGCAGCGTGCCGCGCCGATCGCCGTCGGCCAGGCTCTCGACGAGCTCGAGGTTGCGGCGCGTGAGCGCGTCGATCGCGAGCACGTCCGCCGAGCCGCGCGTCAGCAGCGTGGTGACGTGGGTGAGGTCGCGCTTCTGCGTCTCGCGCAGGTAGCGCAGGGCGGCGCCCGCGGCGGCGGTGGCGCGCGGCAGCGCCTCGCAGCCGAAGGCCTCGAGCGTCGCGACGCCGAAGTGGGCGAGCAGCTCGCGGCGCGCCCGCTCGGGCTCGAAGCTGCGCTCCTCGACCGGGGCGCGCGGGATCTGGCCCTCCGGCTGCTCGGGGTCGAGCAGCCACTCGGGCAGCGAGGCGTCGTGGCGCAGCAGCAGCTCGCGCGGGAGCGTGACGCCGAGCTCGTCGCGCAGCCGCTCGAAACGCGCAGGGCCGTCCCACTCGGCGACGGCGAACTCCCCGGTCGTGGGCTCGAGCCACGCGACGCCCACGCTGTCCGGTCCCGGGTCGATCGCCATCACGAACGAGGTCTCGGCGGCGGCGAGCGCCTCCGGCTCGAGCTGCGTGGCGGGGGTGACGACGCGCACGACCTCCCGCTTGACGACGCCCTTCGCCGTGCGCGGGTCCTCCATCTGCTCGCAGAGCGCCACGCGAAAGCCCTGGCGCACGAGCCGCGCGATGTAGCCGGATGCCGCGTGATACGGCACTCCGCACATCGGGACCGGCGTGCCGTCCTTGTCCTTCGAGCGCGAGGTGAGCGCGATCTCGAGGGCCTTGGCGGCGGCGACCGCGTCCTCGTAGAACATCTCGTAGAAGTCGCCCATGCGGAAGAACACGAGCGCGTCCGGGTGCTCCGCCTTCATGCGGTGGTACTGCTGCATCGCGGGCGTGACGCTCAGCGCCGGGGACGACATGGGGGAAGGTGGAGTATAAGCTAGGCCGTGCGCGTGCTTGCCGTCGACACCACGTCGCCGCGCGCGAGCGTCGCGCTCTCTGGACCTTCCGGAATCCTCGGCGAGGATCGCTCGGTGAGCGAGGCCGGCCACTCGCGCTGGGTGCTTCCCGCGATCGAGGCGCTGCTGCGGGACCAAGGCCTCGAGCCTCTGGCGCTCGACCTGTTCGCCGTCACCACCGGACCCGGCTCCTTCACCGGCTTGCGCGTCGGCCTCGGCACCGTGCAGGGCCTGGCGCTCGCGAGCCGCAAGCCGTGTCTCGGAGTGCCGACGCTCGACGTGCTCGCGCACACGGCGGCGGGCGCCGCCGCGACGGTCGTCGCGCTCATGGACGCCTTTCGCGGAGAGGTCTTCAGCGGAATCTACGACGGCGAGGCGCGTCTCGTGGGCGAGCGGCGCGTCGGGAAGCTCGACGACGTGCTCCAGGGACTGCCGCGCGGAGCCGCGTTCGTCGGGAGTGCGGCGGTCGCGCAGCGCGCCGCGATCGAGGCGGCCGTCGAGGCTGCCGTGTTCCCCGAGACGAGCGGCTTCCTGGCGGCGCCGCTCGCGCAGCTGGCGCTTCGAGGGGGACGGCCGACCGTCGCGGCGAGCGAGCTGCGGCCGCTCTACCTTCGCGGCGCCTCCGTCTGGCCCTCGCGCACGTGAGCGGCGCCGTCTTCCTGCGCCGCGCCGCGCCCGCGGACGTCGAGGCGCTCATCGCACTCGAGCGTGAAGCGTCGCTCCACCCGTGGAACCAGGCACAGCTCGTCGCCGAGATCTCCCGCGCGGCGCCCGACGCCGTGCTCGTGCTCGAAGGCCGCGCGGGCGTGCGCGCCTGGTGCGCGTACCGGCTGGCGGTGGGGGAGCTCGCGATCCTGAACCTCGCCGTGCACCCCCGTGAACGGCGGCGCGGGCTCGGCCGTTTCCTGCTCGAAGCGGGGCTTCGAAGGGGCGCCGCGGCCGGAGCGAGCCGGGCGCTGCTCGAAGTGCGGGCCTCGAACGCCGCTGCGCGCTCGCTCTACGCGGATTTCGGCTTCGTGCGGCTCGGCGTGCGCAAGGACTACTACGTCGAGCCGCGTGAGGACGCCCTCGTGCTCGCTCGCCCGCTGGTCGACGGCGGCGATCCTCCTTGAACTGATCGTCCCGAGCGTGCTAGCGTCCGTTTCGGGGGCGTGGATGCACCCCCACCCCCCGCCAATGCACGACTGAAATCCAATTCGAGGGTCTCCCCTCAGAAACCCTGCAGGAGGCGACATGTCGCAGGAATCGGTCTCGCCCACCAGCGTGAAGAGCGACGACGAGTATCGCCAGCTCGCGGAGCAGCATCATCAGTACGAGAGCCGGCTGGGCGAATTGGCCGAGAAGGCGGTTCTGAGCGACGACGAGCAGGTCGAGGAAGCCACGCTGAAGAAGAAGAAGCTCCAGCTGAAGGACAAGATGCAGGAGCTCTCACGGCGCAGCCGGGGGAGCGCGGCTCACCCCTGAGTCAGACGAGTCCAGGACCCACCACCCCGGAGCCGCTCGCTCCCGGGGGGCGGCGCTTCGAGGCCGGGCGGCGTTTCCGCCGCGGCGCCTCGATCCTGCCCAGCCTGTTCACGACCGGCAATCTGTTCCTCGGCTTCTGGTCCATCATCCGCACCCTCGAAGGCCGTTTTGCCGATGCCGCGCCGCTGATCGGCGCGGCGGTGATCCTCGACATGCTGGACGGGCGCATCGCCCGCCTCACCAACACGCAGAGCGAGTTCGGCGCCCAGTACGACAGCCTGGCCGACGCGGTGTCGTTCGGCGTGGCCCCGGCGCTGCTCGCCTATCGCTGGGCGCTCGAGCTCGTCCCGCGCGCGGGCTGGCCGGCCGCGTTCCTGTTCCTCGCCTGCGGCGTCCTGCGCCTCGCGCGCTTCAACGTGCAGCACAACGTCGTCGACAGCCGCTACTTCGTCGGGCTGCCGATCCCGGCCGGCGCCGCGCAGCTCGCCGCGGTCGTTTTCGTGCTGCCCGAGCCGCGCTCGGAACGCTGGGAAGCGAGCGCCATCGTGGCGCTCGTCGTCGTGCTCGGCTTCCTGATGGTGAGCACGTTCCGTTACCGCTCGTTCAAGGGCGTCGACCTGCGCCGCAGGCGCAGCTACATCAGCGTGCTGGGGATAGCGCTCCTCTTCCTGATCGTGGCGAGCCAGCCGGAGGCGTCGCTGCTCGCCGTGACCGGCCTCTACACGCTGTCGGGCCCCGTCGCCTGGGCGTACACGGCACTGCGCCGACGCCCCGATCCGCGCCCGCCTCTGGCGGTCGACCACCCCCAGCCGAGCCCGTGAGCCCGAGCGCCCCGGTCGTGGGCGTGGGCGGCGTTCTCATCCGGGACGGAAAGGTGCTCCTGATCCGCAGGGGCAAGCCGCCCCTGTACGGCCGTTGGGTGGTCCCGGGCGGCACGGTCGAGCTGGGCGAGTCGCTCGAGCAGGCGCTCGTGCGCGAGATGCGCGAGGAGACGGGGCTCGAAGTCGTGCCGCTCGAGGTCCTGACGGTCTTCGACCGCATCGAGCGCGATGGGGACCGGGTGGTCTACCACTACGTCATCGTCGACTACCTCTGCCGCTGGCTCGGCGGTGAGGCCCGGGCCGCTTCGGACGCCCTGGAGGCGGCCTGGGCCGCCCTGGACGACCTGCCCCGCTTCGACCTGCCTCAGAAGGCGCTCGAAGTGGTCCAGGATGCGTTCAGGAAGGTTTCTGTGAGCTAAGCCACGTCGTTTCCGAGGTTTGCTTGCCTCGGCCCCGGAAAGGGGCGTATGCTGTCGCGTAGAAGCTGCTCCTCCGTCGGAGCGCTGGAGGCTCGAATGAAGCGCCTTGCCATGGCCGTCGTCGCGTTGACCGCCTTCGCCGTCGCGGCCGAGGCCGGGTCGCCGTTCGAGCCCGTCAAGCTCGTCGAACTCGCTCCGGGTCTACCACTACACGCACTACGTGCGAGGCGCCGAGAAGGGCAAGAAGCACGGCGGCAGCCAGAGCACGCAGGCCGAGGCTCGCGTGACGGCGCCGGCCAAGCCGTCGCCCAAGCCCACCCCGCAGCCGGCCCGCGCCGACTGAAGCGCGAGCCTAGAGCCGGTACAGCATCCAGTAGACGACGACACCCGTCGCGGAGACGTAGAGCCAGAGCGGAAGTGTCATTCGCGCCAGGCGCTTGTGCGCGTCGAAGCGCGCGGCGCGCGCGCGTGCGAGGGTGACCAGGACGAGCGGCACGATCACCACCGCGAGGATCGTGTGGCTGATCAGGATGGCGAAGTAGACCGTTCGCATCCATCCCTGCCCGGTGAAGCGCACCGAACCCACCTGGAAGTGGTAGGTCGAGGTACGAGAGCAGGAACAGCACCGACGTGTAGAACGCCGCGGTCATCACGCGGCGGTGCGCCTCGCGTCGCTTGGTTCGGATCAGCCAGAAGCCGGTGGCGAGCAGCACGGCGCAGGTGGCGTTGAGCGCCGCGTTGAGCGCGGGCAGATCGCGAAGGCTCAGAGCTTGGCCAGCAGCAGCAGCGACGTCAGCGCGGGCAGGTACAGGACCGAGGCCAGGAACAGGGAGCGCGCGGCCACGACGTTCCGCGCGCGCGCGAGCCGCAGCGCGGCGAGCGTGAGCGCCACGCCCAGGATCAGGGCTCCGGCGAGATAGACGGCGCCGCCCAGGCCGGCCGCGACCGGCGCGAGGCTCACGACGAGCAGCGCGACGCTGTGCAGCACGGCCTGGCGCCCCGTGACCCGGCCCTCCCTGTCGATCACCGGCAGCATCGGGAAGCCTCCGCGCTCGTAGTCGTCCCGGTAGAGCCAGGCGATCGCCAGGAAGTGCGGGATCTGCCAGAGGAACACGATCGCGAACAGGATGAAGGCGCCCGGCTCGAGGCGTCCGCTCGCGGCGGCCCAGCCGATCACGGGCGGCAGCGCGCCGGGGACGGCGCCGACGAGCGTCGAGAGGTGCGTCCTGCGCTTGAGCGGCGTGTAGAGGAAGAGGTAGCTGGCCCAGGTCGAGAAGGCCACGAGCGCCGCGAGCGCGCCGCACAGGCTCAGGAGCAGCGCGAGCCCGCCGAGCGTCAGCAGGGCGCCGAACCAGCGGGCATCCGCGGGCCGGATGCGTCCGGCGGGGATCGGCCGCGTGCGCGTTCGCAGCATGAGCGCGTCGGTGTCGCGCTCCATCACCATGTTGAGGACGCTGGCGCCGCCGGCCACGAGGCCCGTTCCGACGAGCGCTGCCGTCAGCAGGCCGCTCCAGGGCGAGGCGTCCGAGGCCGCCACGAACCCGACGAGCGCCGTGAACACCACCATCATCGTGATGCGCGGCTTCGTGAGCTCCAGCCAGTCCGCGGCCGAGGCGCGGGCGAGGGGAAGTGCTTCGGCGTCCATGCTGTGACGGACAGTCTAGCGGCCGCCCGAGGGGCGATCAACCGGCGGCGGCTTCGGCGCCGGAGCCGCGGACGGCGCGGGTGTGGAGGCGGGCTCCTCGGCGGGGGCCGCCGCGGGTGGAGGCGCCGTGCCCGCGAGGCCGTACGCGATCACGGAGCGGTCGCGCAGCCCGATCACGATCAAGCCGCCGACACGCAGGGGCGGCGTGCGGATCTCGGCCGAGGTCGTGAAGCCGCCGGCCTTCTCGCCGCTCTTCGCGTCGAAGGCCACGAGCTGGTTCTCGAGGCAGGCGACGACGACCCGGCCCTCGACCACGAGCGGTGCCGCGAGCGGACGCGAGGGCAGCGAGCCGCGCCAGGCCACGTTGCCGCCGCGCTCGAACGCGTAGAGCACCGCGTCGTAGGCCGCGAACAGCACGTGGCCGCTCTGCAGCAGCCCGGCGTGGCCGACGTCCGCGCCGATCCTCCAGTGCCAGCCGAGCTTGCCCTTGTCGAGCGAGGCCTCGAGGATGCGGCGGTCGGTGGTGCCGAGGTAGAGCCGCTTGCGGCTCTCGTCGACGAGCGGCGGCGCCAGCAGCGGCTCCCCGGTGCGCAGCGTCCAGAGCGAGACGCCGGTCGCGCGGTCGCGGCAGCGCAGCGTCCCGTCCTTCTCGCCCGTCAGCAGCCGCGAGGTGGTCGGCAGCGGCGGCGCCGTCGTCTCGGCTCCCGAGCGGTCGCTCCACGCCGTGGCGCCGTTCTCGAGCACGATCGCGGCGAGGCCCTGGCCGGCGACGAGCGCGCGGTCGCCGTCGAGCACGATCGGCAGCGTGCCGCCGATGCCGGTCTCGACGCGCCAGCGCACGGCGCCCGTCCGCGGGTGAAGGCTCGTGACGACGCCGCTCTCGTCGCGGACCAGGAGCGCGCCGTCGGCGGCGCTCAGCCGGCCCGGAACCGATGCGGCCTGCCACAGCACCTCGCCGGTCTTGGGATCGAGCGCCCGCACCGCGCCGTCGCGGGTCGCGACGAAGATGTGGCGGCTGTCCGCGGCGAGCGGCGCCGTCACCGGCTCGCCGACGAGCGTCTTCCACGCGGCGAGCGGGGGAAAGATCGGCGGGCGCGGCGCGGGACGGGTTCCCGAGCAGCCCGCGGGGCCGAGGGCGAGCAGGAGCAGCAGGGCCGAGGCTCGTGACAAGACCGAGCGACTATACAACGCGCCGCACGGGGAGCCCTCAACCCGGCTCATTGGTGCCATTGCCCGGTGGCGCGGACGATGCGGGAGGTATAATCGCGGCTCCCGCCCGGTTCATGCAAAGAGACACCATACTCATCCTCGACTTCGGCTCCCAGTTCACCCAGCTGATCGCGCGCCGGCTGCGCGAGATGTCGGTCTACTCCGAGATCCTGCCGCCGTCGACGCGCGCCGAGGCGCTCCAGGCCCGCCACCCGCGCGGGATCGTGCTCTCGGGCGGGCCCGACAGCGTGCACCAGCGCAAAGCGCCGCGCTGCGACCCGAAGATCTTCGAGCTGGGCGTGCCGGTGGTCGGGATCTGCTACGGCATGCAGCTCATGAGCCACGTCCTGGGCGGCGAGGTGAAGCGCTCGGGCCACCGCGAGTACGGGCAGGCCGTGTTCGCGCCGGTCGCGAGCGGTGCGCTCTTCCGCGGGCTGCCGCCGCGCAGCCGCGTCTGGGCGAGCCACGGCGACGACATCCGCCGCGCGCCGGCCGGGTTCCGCGTCACCGGCTCGACCGAGACCAACCCGATCGCGGCGATCGAGGACACCGCGCGCCGGCTCTACGGGATCCTGTTCCACCCCGAGGTGGTGCACTCCGAAGAGGGGGCCAAGGTCCTCGCGAACTTCCTGGACGTGACCGGCTGCCGGCGCGACTGGAACGCGCGCTCCTTCGTCGAAGAGGCGACCGCCCGCGTCCGCGAGCAGGTGGGCCCGAAGGGCCGCGTGATCTGCGCGCTCTCGGGCGGCGTCGACTCGGCCGTGGCGGCGCTCATCGTTCAGCGCGCGATCGGCGACCGCCTCACCTGCGTCTTCGTCGACAACGGCCTGCTCCGCAAGGAGGAGGCGCAGCAGGTGCGCAAGCGCTTTGCCGAGCGGCTGCACCTGAAGGTCGTCTTCGTCGACGCCGCGCGCCGCTTCCTGCGCAAGCTCGAGGGCGTCTCCGACCCCGAGCGCAAGCGCAAGATCATCGGCCGCGAGTTCATCGAGGTGTTCCGCGCCTCGATGCGGCAGACGGGCAAGGCCGACTTCCTGGCGCAGGGCACGCTCTACCCGGACGTGATCGAGTCGGTCTCGGTGCGCGGGCCGTCGGCGGTGATCAAGAGCCACCACAACGTGGGCGGGCTGCCGAAGTCGATGAAGTTCAAGCTGGTCGAGCCGCTGCGCTTCATGTTCAAGGACGAGGTGCGCAAGGCCGGCCTGGAGCTCGGGCTCGACGAGGAGTTCGTCTACCGCCAGCCGTTCCCGGGCCCGGGCCTGGCCGTCCGCTGCCTCGGCCCGGTGGCGCCGGACAAGCTCGCGCTCCTGCGCGAGGCCGACGCCATCTTCGTCGAGGAGATCAAGGCCGCCTCGCTCTACCGCAAGCTGTGGCAGTCGTTCGCGGTGCTGCTGCCGGTACGATCGGTGGGAGTGATGGGCGACGACCGCACCTACCAGTACACGATCGCGCTGCGCGCCGTGGAGTCGCTCGACGGCATGACGGCCGACTGGGTGCGGCTGCCCTACGAGCTCGTGGCGCGCGTCTCGAGCCGCATCGTGAACGAGGTGCGCGGCATCAACCGCGTGGTGCTGGACGTCTCGAGCAAGCCGCCTTCGACGATCGAGTGGGAATGAGCACGACTCGCGATTTCGTCCACCTGCACCTGCACAGCGAGTACAGCCTGCTCGACGGCGCCTGCCGGCTCGACGAGCTCGTCGAGGAGGGCGCCCGCCTCGGCATGAAGGCGATGGCGATCACCGACCACGGCAACATGTTCGGCGCCGTCGCCTTCCACGACGCCTGCCGCGACAAGGGCCTGAAGCCCATCCTCGGCTGCGAGATCTACGTCGCGACCGGCAGCCGCTTCGACAAGCAGGCGGCGAGCGCCTCGGAGGCCTACAACCACCTCACGCTCTTGGCGTCGAACGCCGCCGGATACCACAACCTCGTGAAGCTCGTGTCGGCCGGGTACCTCGAAGGCTTCTACCACCGGCCGCGCGTCGACAAGGACCTGCTCGCCAAGCACAGCGAGGGCCTGATCGGCCTGAGCGGCTGCCTCTCGGGCGAGATCGCCCAGCACATCCTGGCGGGCGCGGAGCAGGCCGCGCTCGACAGCGTCGGCCAGTTCTCCGAGATCTTCGGCAAGGACCGCTTCCATCTCGAGGTGATGGAGCACGGCATCCCCGACCAGCGGCGCGTCAACCAGGGCCTGCTGCGCATCCGGCAGAAGACCGGGCTGAAGCTCGCGGCCACCAACGACGCGCACTACCTGCACCGCGACGACCACCAGGCGCACGACGTGCTGCTCTGCATCGGCTCGGGCAAGAAGGTGAGCGACACCGAGAGGCTGCGCTTCGACACGCAGCAGTTCTACCTGAAGTCCGCCGACGAGATGGCGGCGCTCTTCCCGGACCATCCCGAGGCGCTGCGCTCGACGGTCGAGATCGCCGAGATGTGCGAGTTCAAGCTCGAAGGCGTCTCGAACCTGCCGGCCTTCGACGTGCCGCCGGACTTCACGATCGACAGCTACTTCGAGAAGGTGACGCGCGACGGCTTCGCGGAGCGGCGCCAGGCGCTCGACCCGCTCGCGGCGGCCGGCCGGCTCCGCTACCCGCTCGGGGACTACGCGGCGCGGCTCGACAAGGAGATCGCGGTCATCCACCGCGTCGGCTTCGCGGGCTACTTCCTGATCGTCTGGGACTTCATCCGCTACGCGCGCGAGCGCAAGATCCCGGTCGGCCCCGGCCGCGGGTCGGCCGCCGGCAGCCTCGTCGCCTACAGCCTGCGCATCACCGACATCGACCCGATCGAGAACCAGCTGATCTTCGAGCGCTTCCTGAACGAGGAGCGCATCAGCCCCCCCGACATCGACATCGACTTCTGCGAAGCGCGCCGCGGCGAGGTGATCGAGTACGTCACGCGCAAGTACGGCCGCGACAACGTGGCCCAGATCATCACCTTCGGGACGATGAAGGCGAAGGCCGTGGTGCGCGACGTCGGCCGCGTGATGGACATGAGCTACGCGGACGTCGACAAGATCGCGAAGATGATCCCGTTCGACCTCAAGATGACGCTCGACAAGGCGCTCGCCGAGTCGCCGCCGCTCGCCGAGGCCTACCAGAAGGACCCCAAGGTCAAGGAGCTGCTCGACATCTCGCGCCGCCTCGAGGGCACGACGCGGCACGCCTCGACCCACGCCGCCGGCGTCGTGATCTCCCCGCAGCCGCTCACGGACCTGGTGCCGCTCTTCAAGGGCAACACCGCGGACATCACGACGCAGTTCGACATGAAGGGCGTCGAGCGCATCGGGCTCCTGAAGATGGACTTCCTGGGCCTGCGCACGCTCACGCTGATCGACCACTGCGTGAAGATGATCGAGGCGCAGACCGGGACGGTGATCGACCCGGCCGCGATCCCGATCGACGACGCCCGCACCTACGAGATGTTCACGGCGGGCAAGACGAGCGGCCTCTTCCAGTTCGAGTCGGACGGCATGCGCGACATCCTGAAGCGCTTCAAGCCCGACCGGCTCGAGCACCTGACCGCGCTCAACGCGCTCTACCGTCCCGGCCCGATGCAGATGATCGACGACTTCATCAAGCGCCGGCACGGCCAGACGCGCGTCACCTACGAGCACCCGGCGCTCGAGCCGATCCTGCGCGAGACCTACGGCGTCATGGTCTACCAGGAGCAGGTGATGCAGATCGCCTCGGCGCTCGCGGGCTTCACGCTCGGCGAGGCCGACATCCTGCGCAAGGCGATGGGCAAGAAGAAGGTCGACGTGATGGCCGCCCAGATGGACCAGTTCCTGAAGGGCTGCGCCACGCGCGGCGTGAACGAGAAGAAGGCCCGCAAGATCTGGGACCTGATGGAGCAGTTCGCCGGCTACGGCTTCAACAAGTCGCACTCGGCGGCCTACGCCTGGCTCGCCTACCAGACCGCCTACCTGAAGGCGAACCAGCCGGCGTACTTCCTCGCCGCGCTGCTCACCTCGGAGCGCGCCAACACCGACAAGATGGTCCAGTACATCGGCGAGTGCCGCGAGATGGGCCTGCGCGTGCTGCCGCCGGACGTCAACCAGTCGGAGATGTTCTTCACCGTCGTCGCGCCAGCGGGGGGAGCGGGGGAGGCGCTCGAGCCCCCGCTCGAACCCGTCCAGGCCGACATCCGTTTCGGTCTTTCCGCGATCAAGAACGTCGGCGAGGGCGCCGTCGAGGTCGTGCTGGCGGCACGGCGCGAGGGTGGGCCGTTCCGATCGCTCTTCGACTTCTGCGACCGCGTCGACACCCGCGCCGTGAACCGGCGCGTGATCGAGAGCTTCGTCAAGAGCGGCAGCTTCGACGAGACCGACGCCCGCCGCGCGGCGCTCTTCGCCGCGATCGACCCCGCGATGGAGAGCGGCCAGAAGCGGCAGCGCGACCGCGAGTCGGGGCAGGCGAGCCTGTTCGGCGGCCCGGACCAGGCCGCGGCGGCCTCCGGAGCGACGGAGCGCGTGGCGGATGCGCCGCCGTGGTCGGAGGCCGAGCGCCTCGCGTTCGAGAAGGAGTCGCTGGGCTTCTTCATCTCCGGCCACCCGCTCGAGCGCCACCGCGCCGAGCTCGCGCAGTGGGCGAGTGCCACCACGGCGACGCTCGCGCAGCAGGCGGCGGCCGGCGAGGTGAGCGTGGGCGGGCTCGTGACGGCGCTGCGCCTCATCAAGACCAAGAAGGGCGACCGCATGGCGAGCTTCGTGCTCGAGGACCTCGAGGGCAACGTCGAGGTGCTCGTGTTCCCGGAGGCCTACAAGAAGGCGGGCGCGCGCCTCGCCGACGACGTGATCGTGATCGTCAAGGCCCGCGCGGAGATCCAGGACGACGGGAAGGCGCGGCTGTTGGCCTCGGACGTGATGGCGCTCGACCAGGCCAAGCTGGCCGACGCGCGCCACGTCACGATCCGCGTGCCGCTCGGGGCCTGGGACCGCGTCAAGGGCGAGCGGCTCCGCGATATACTCGGCGCTCACCGCGGCGATTGCCCGGTCACGCTCGAGATCGTGCGCCCGGGCTCGTGGTCCGCGGCGCTCGCCCCGAGCGCCTACTACCGGGTGCGGCCCGACGCGGTGCTGCGCAACGAGGTCGAGGCGCTGCTCGGCCCGGGTGCCCTGGTGCTGGCGCGGACGAACGGGCCGCGCAGCGAGGTCTGACGGGCAGGAAGAGGGAAGAGAGCTTTGGGAGAAGCCGACTTCGAAGCGCCGCTCGTCGAGATGCAGAAGCAGATCGACGAGCTCGCCAAGTGGCCGGGCGATCCGGAGAAGGACCGCGAGGCGAAGCGCCTGCGCCAGGAGCTCGACGCGCGCCGGCGCGACGTCTACTCGAAGCTCACGCCCTGGCAGAAGACGCTCGTCGCCCGCCACCCGAACCGTCCGTACACCCTCGACTACGTCCAGGCGCTCTTCACCGAGTGGACCGAGCTGCACGGCGACCGGCGCTACGGGGACGACCCGGCGCTCGTCTGCGGCCTCGCGCTCTATCGGGACGTGCCCGTGTGCGTCATCGGCCACCAGAAGGGGCGCGACACCAAGCAGAAGATCTACCGCAACTTCGGGATGCCGAAGCCCGAGGGCTACCGGAAGGCGATGCGCGTGATGGAGCTGGCCGCGCGCTTCGGCCGGCCGATCCTGAGCTTCGTCGACACGCCCGGCGCCTACCCGGGACTCGACGCCGAGGAGCGCGGCCAGGCCGAGGCGATCGCCTGGAACCTGCGCGAGATGGCGCGGCTCGAGACGCCGATCGTCGTCACGGTCACGGGCGAGGGCGGCAGCGGGGGAGCGCTCGCGATCGCGGTCGGCGACCGCGTGAACATGCTCGAGCACTCGGTCTACTCGGTGATCTCGCCCGAGGGCTGCGCCTCGATCCTGTTCCGCGACGCCTCGCGCGCCGAGCAGGCGGCGACCGCGATGAAGATCACGGCGCGCGACCTGCTCGCGATGGGGCTGATCGACGAGGTGGTCGAGGAGCCGGCGGGCGGCGCGCACGTCAACCCCGACGCGGTCTTCAAGGCGGCCGACGAGGTGCTGTGGCGCCAGCTCAGCGAGCTGCGCAAGGTGCCCAAGGCGAAGCTGCCCGACCTGCGCTACCAGAAGTTCCGCGACATGGGCCGCGCCGGCCGCGAGTTCCTCGAGGTAGGCTAGCGGGGGCTCGGGGGGCGCTAAGCGCCGCCGCCGCCGTGATTCAGGCCCTTCACGACGCGGGCAGTAGAATGGCTGTGTGGGCGAGCACGCAGCCGGATGAGAAGCGACCCCGCGAGGACCGCCCGGCGGGCGCTCCTCGGCCTCGTGCTGGTCGTCTGCCTTGCCGTCGCCTGGAGCCTGCTCCGGCCTAAGCCCTCCCCGGTGGCCCCCAGGCCGGCAGCCTCACCGGGAGCCGGCACGACCGTCGGCGACCTGCAGTTCCTTCGCTTCCGGGACGACAACCGCAAGATCGACGTCAAGGCGAAGGAGGCCGTGCAAACAGGACGGCGACACGATGCTGATGCACGGCGTCGACGCCTCGATGCCTTTCGTGAACGAGGGGCGCGCGGGCCTGCTGACCATTCGCGCGGAGGAGTGCCAGTACCAGCCCGCGCTCGACCGCGCCGCCTTCAAGGGCAAGGTCCTGCTGCGGACGGACGACGGCTTCGAGCTCGAGACCGAGACCCTCAAGTACTGGGGCGACAAGCAGCGCGCCTTCACGGGAGACCCGCTGCGCTTCAAGCGCGGCGCGATGTCCGGAACCGCCACCGGGCTCGAGTACCGGCCCGGCGAGGGGCTCCTGTTGCGCGAGAGCGTCAAGGTGAGGATCGAGGACCCGCAGGGCGGCCCGGCGGACATCGAGTCGCAGTCCGCGACGGGCTCGCGCGAGGAGCGCGTCTTCACCTTCACCGGCGCGGTGAAGGCGACGCAGGGGGCCCGCGAGCTCCGCGCCAACGACCTGCGGCTGGACATGAACCAGGACATGGACGCCGTCGAGCGCGCCACCGCCACGGGCAACGTGGATCTCGTCACCGGAGCCGGCGCCGCGCTGCCCGGCACCGGCCGCGAGCGGCGCGAGCAAGCGGCTGCGGGGCCAGCGGCTCGAGGCGATCTTCCGCGGCAAGGGCGTGCTGCAGCAGGTGACCGCGACCGACGCGGCGTCGCTCGAGCTCGAGCCCGGCCCGCAGGACACGCCCGAGCGGCGGCGGGTGACGGCGCCGCGCCTGCGCTTCGAGTTCGACGAGCAGGGCGCGCTCGTCTCGCTTCACGCGCCGGGTGCGGGAGGCGCGCGCGCCAAGGCCGGCGCGAGCCGGCTCGCGGTGCTGATGGCCGAGCCGCTCGATCCCGCGAAGGGGACGCCGCGCCGCGTCGAGAGCGAGACGTTCGACGCCGCGCTCGATCCCGTGACGGGCGACCCGAAAAGCGCCGAGTTCGCGGGTGCGGTCCAGTTCACCGAGCCCGGCCGCAAGGCCTGGGCGAGCCGCTCGTCCTACGACGAGGCCGCCTCTACGCTGGTGATGACCGGAGACCCGAGGATCCTCGACGAGGGCGAAGGCTCGGAGCTCAAGGCCCAGACGATCACGATCGGCACGCGCACGCGCGCCGTTTCGGCCCACGGCAACGTGCGGCACAGCATCGCCCGCAAGACGAGCGGCAAGCGGCACGGGCATGTTCGGGGGCGAGGCGACGCTCATCGTCTGCCGCGACTTCGAGTACGACCCGAAGACGCGTACGGCCCGCTACCAGGAGAACGCCCTGATCCGCTCCGGAGCCGACGAGGTGCGGGCGCCGCTCATCACGCTCGAGGAGCCGGCGCCGGGCAAGCGGCGGATGACCGCGAGCGGCGGCACGACGTCGCTGCTGCACCCGCGCGCGAGCAAGGACGCGGCCAAGCCGCCGGCGCCGGTCGACGCGCGCAGCAAGGAGATGGTCTACGAGGAGGCCGCGAGCCGGGTCGTCTACACGGGCGACGTCGAGATCCGCCAGGGCGACATCCTGACGAAGAGCCCCGAAGCGACGGCCGTGCTCACGAAGGACGGCAACGACCTCGAGAAGCTGCTCGCCGGCGAGCCGGTGGAGGTGCACCAGGGCCAGCGCCGCGCGAACGGCGAGCGCGGCGTCTACACGCCGGCGAACGAGACGTTCGTGCTCACGGGCGACAAGGAGAAGGTCGTGCTGTTCGACGGCGACCGCAAGCTGCTCGGCCGCGTCCTAACCTTCGAATCGGGGAATGATAGGATCCGCGTCGACGGCCGCGAGGAAGAGCGGACGGAGGCCGTCTTCAAGCGGAAGGAGCCTCCCAAGCCTTGAGCGGCCCCGCCCCGGAGAGCCGGCCCGAGGCCGTGAACGGGCCGCGCGTGCTGCGCGCCGCCGGCCTCACCAAGACCTACGGCAGGCGCGTCGTGGTACGCGAGGTCGCGCTCGAGATCCGCCAGGGAGAGGTCGTGGGGCTGCTCGGCCCGAACGGCGCCGGCAAGACCACGACGTTCTACATGGTCGTGGGCCTGGCGCGGCCCGACGCCGGCGAGGTGCGCCTCGGCGACGAGGACATCACCACGATGCCGATGTACCAGCGGGCGCGGGCCGGCATCGGCTACCTGCCCCAGGAGGCGAGCGTCTTCCGCAAGCTGACCACCGAGGAGAACGTGCGCGCGATCCTCGAGACGCGCGGGCTGGCTGCGGCCGAGCAGCGCCAGCGGGCGCGCGAGCTGCTCGAGGAGCTCGGGATCCAGGGCATGGCGCAGCAGCCCGCCTACACGCTGTCGGGCGGGGAGCGGCGCCGGCTCGAGATCTGCCGCGCGCTCGCGGCCGAGCCGTCCTTCATCCTGCTCGACGAGCCGTTCGCCGGCATCGACCCGATCGCGGTGATCGACATCCAGAAGATCATCGCGCACCTGCGCGAGCGCGGCATCGGCGTGCTGATCACGGACCACAACGTGCGAGAGACCTTGAAAATAACGGACCGCGCCTATATTCTGAGAGACGGCAATGTCTTCCGTTCCGGCACGCCGTACGAGCTCGCATCGGACCCCGAGGTGCGCCGCGTGTACCTCGGCGAGGCGTTCCGTCTCGACGGACGCGAGGCCTGAGCCACCCGCCGCAAGCGGAGCCTGAGAGCGTTGGCGCTCCACCAGAAGCTCGGGCTCTCCGCGCGCCTGTCGCAGCGGCTGATCCTCACGCCGTCGCTGCAGCAGGCGATCAAGCTGCTGCCGCTCACGACGCTCGAGCTGGCCGAAGTGCTCGAGCAGGAGGTGATGGAGAACCCGCTGCTCGAGGAGGTCCCGGTCGAGGAGACCAAGACCAGCGAGGAGATCGCGCAGGAGGCGCAGGACACCCCGGCGGCCGAGCGCGAGAAGGCCGACGACCCGCTCAAGGAGATCGAGGTCGAGCGCTTCTTCGAGGACTACTTCGACGACGGCGGCGACCGCCGGATGCGGCCGGCCGAGGTGCCGGAGGTGCCGCCGATCGAGAACACGCTGACCGACTCGCTCGACCTCTCCGACCACCTGCTCTGGCAGCTGCGCATGAGCGAGGAGACGGACGAGGCGCTGCTGCTGGTCGCCGAGGCGATCGTCCAGAACCTCGACGAGGACGGCCTGCTGCGCGTCGAGCTCGAGGACGTGGCGGCGATGGGGCCGTGGCCGATGGAGACGGTCGAGCGCGCGCTCACGCTCGTGCAGTCGCTCGACCCGCCCGGGGTCGCCGCGCGCAGCCTGACCGAGTGCCTGCGGATCCAGCTGCGCGTGCTGGGGCTCGAGGGCTCGCCGGCCGACGTGATGGTGCGCGACCACATCAAGCAGCTGCAGAGCCACCAGTACCCCGAGATCTCGCGCCAGATGGGGCTCACGCCCGACGAGGTGTCGCACCACCTCGAGATCATCCGCGGGCTGTCGCCGCGGCCCGGCAACCGCTACAGCTCGAAGCGCTCGGACTACATCCTGCCCGACGTGTTCGTGGTGAAGGAGGGCGACGAGTACAAGATCCTCCTGAACGACGACGGCCTGCCGAAGCTGCGCATCAGCCCGACCTACAAGCGCATGCTCGACAACAAGGAGCCCGGCTCGGAGGAGACGCGCGCGTACGTCAAGGACAAGCTCCGGAGCGCGCTCTGGCTGCTGAAGAGCGTCGACCAGCGCCAGCGCACGATCTACAAGGTGGCCGAGTCGATCGTGCGCCACCAGCGCGCGTTCCTCGACCACGGCGTCACCCACCTGCGGCCGCTGGTGCTGCGCGACGTGGCGAGCGACATCGGCATGCACGAGTCGACGGTGTCGCGCGTGGTGGCGAACAAGTACATGCACACCCCGCGCGGCGTCTACGAGATGCGCTTCTTCTTCCACAGCGGGATCACCTCCACGATGGGCGAGGCCGTGAGCTCGGTCTCGATCAAGAACCGGATCAAGAAGCTGATCGAGGACGAGGACGCGGCGCGTCCGCTCTCCGACTCGCGGATCGCCGAGGTGCTGGGCGCCGAAGGACTGCCGCTCGCGCGGCGCACCGTGGCGAAGTACCGCGAGGAGCTGCGCCTGCCGCCCTCGAACCTGCGCAAGACGGTCCACTAGGGCTCCCGGGCCATCCGCCGGGTGCTACGCGAGGCATGAAGACGAAACCCGAGCGACGGCGCGGGTGTGGCGGTGCTCGAGCTCGTCGCAGGCCCCGGCGAGCGCCGCTGCGGCTCACGGTCGCGGCCGGCCGCGCGGGGCTCGCCAGCCGGATGGTCCACCAGGCGCGCGTCCAGCGGCCCGGCCTCGCGCTCACGGGCTACACCGACTACATCCGCTACGGGCGCGTGCAGATCGTCGGCAGCAGCGAGGCCGGCTACCTGCGCAAGCTCCAGGCGCGCGAGCGCCGCGCGATCCTCGCCAAGCTGTGCCGCTGCCGCATCAGCTGCTTCGTGGTCACCAAGGGCCTGAGCCCCTCCGCGCGAGCTGCTCGCCGCCGCCGAGGCGCGCGGCATCCCCGTGCTCAAGACGCCGCTCGAGACGACGCCGTTCATCAAGCAGCTCCAGGCGCTGCTCGAGGAGCGCCTGGCGGCGCGGCTGCACCTGCACGGCGTGCTGCTCGACGTCTTCGGCCTCGGCGTGCTGATCCTGGGCGAGAGCGGGATCGGCAAGTCGGAGTGCGCCCTCGACCTCGTCGACCGCGGCCACCGGCTGGTGGCGGACGACGTCGTCGACGTCAAGCGCACGGGCGACCAGCTGGTCGGCGTCTCGCCCGAGCTCACGCGCTACCACATGGAGCTGCGCGGCCTGGGCGTGCTGAACGTCAAGGACCTCTACGGCGTCTCCTCGATCCGGCTCAACAAGCGCGTCGAGCTCGTGATCCAGCTCGAGCGCTGGGACCCCGGCAAGGAGTACGACCGGCTGGGCCTGCGCGACGAGCGCTTCTCGATCCTGGGCGTCGAGCTGAAGCTCGTGCGCATGCCGGTGGCGCCGGGCCGCAACATCGCGCTGCTCGTCGAGGTGGCCGCCCGCAACCAGCTGCTGCGCGAGGGCGGCTACGACGCGGCGCGCCGCTTCGTCGAGCGCGTCGACGCGATCGTCTCGGGCACGGCGCGGGCGCCCACGGCCGCGCGGCGCAGCGGCCGCGCGCGGCGGGCGCGGAGGCGGGCGTGAGGCCGCGCGAGCGCCGGCGCCCGAAGCTGCTCGTGATCACGGGCCTGTCGGGCTCGGGCAAGACCCACGTCTCGCGGGCACTCGAGGACGCCGGCTGGTTCTGCGTCGACAACCTGCCGCTCGCACTCGTGCCCTCGTTCGCGGAGCTCGTGGGCCGCTCGCCGGAGCTGCGCCACACGGCGCTCGTGGTCGACCTGCGCGCGCGCGGCTTCGGGGCGAGCTTCCCGGACGTCTTCCGCACGCTGAAGCAGCAGCCGGGGCTGCAGGCCTCGCTCGTGTTCCTGGAGGCCGACGACGCGACGCTGCTGCGGCGGTTCAGCGAGACGCGGCGGCCCCACCCGATCGCGGGCCGCGAGCCGGTGGCGCTCGGGATCCGCAGCGAGCGCGAGGCGCTGCGCGGCGTGCGGCGGCTGGCCGACACCATCCTCGACACGTCGCGCTTCACGCGTGCACGAGCTCAGGGACTACGTGCGCGAGCGCTACGACACGCGCGCCGAGGGCCGCCGCATGCTGGTGGCGGTGCTCTCGTTCGGCTACAAGTACGGCGTGCCGCCCGAGGCGGACCTGGTCTTCGACGCCCGCTTCCTGCCGAACCCGAACTTCGTGCCGGCGCTGCGGCGGCTGACGGGCGCCGACCCCAGGGTGGTCGCGTTCCTGCGCCGCAAGCCGGAGACGGGCGGCTTCCTGAAGCGGGTGCTGTCGCTCGTCGGCTTCGTGCTGCCGCGCCACGAGCGCGAAGGCCGCAGCTACCTGACGCTGGCGGTGGGCTGCACGGGCGGCCGGCATCGCTCCGTGATGCTGGCGAACGCGATCGGCGCCGCCGTCAAGCGCAAGGGCTTCCTGGTGCGCGTCGAGCACCGCGACTCGAAGCAGGAGTGAGCCGATGATCTCGATCGTGGTGGTGACGCACGGTCAGCTCGCCGAGGAGCTCGTGAACGCGGCGCGCACGATCCACGGCGAGCTGCCGGGGATCGTGGCGGTGCCGCTCGGATGGGGCGACGACGCCGTGACCGCGACGAGCGCGATCGGGCGCGCGATCGTCGGCATCGGCGGAGACACGCTCGTGCTCACCGACATGTTCGGCGGAACCCCGACCAACCTGAGCCTGCCGTACCTCTCGGCGCAGGTCGAGATCGTGACCGGCGTGAACCTGCCGATGATCATCAAGGCGGCGACGCTGCGGGAGGGGCCGCTCGAGGAGGTGGCGCGCGCCGTGCGCGACCAGGGCAAGGGCGCGATCTACGTTGCGAGCGAGATCCTGGCGAAGAAGTCGTGATCCGGCGCTCGCTGCGGATCCGGAACCGGCTCGGGCTGCACGCGCGCGCGGCCGCGCGCTTCGTGCACACGGCGAGCCGCTTCCGCTCCCAGGTGAGCGCCAGCCGGGACGGGCGCACGATGGACGGCAAGTCGATCCTCGGGATCCTGCTGCTGGCGGCCCCGCAGGGCACGGAGATCGAGCTGCTGGTGGACGGCCCCGACGAGGCGGAGGCGATGGCGGCGCTCGAGGCGCTGGTGGCGGACGGCTTCGGAGAGCGCGCGTGACGGCGCTGCGCGGCACCGGCGTCTCGCCGGGGATCGCCGTCGGGCCCGCGCTGATCGTCGAGCACGAGGTGGGTCCCGTGTTCCGGCTCGCGCTGGCGCCGGAGCAGATCCCGGGCGAGGTCGAGCGGCTGCAGCGGGCGCTCGCCACGTCGGCCGACCAGCTGCGCTCGATCAAGGAGCGGCTGTCGCGCGAGGTGGGGGCGCCCCACGCGTACATCTTCGACGCGCACCTGCTGATGCTGGAGGACTCGCTGCTCGGCGCGCGCGCGGCCGAGCTGGTGCGCGAGCAGGCCGTGAACGCCGAGTGGGCGCTTCGGACCGTCTCGGAGAGCCTGCACGCGCTCTTCGCCGAGTTCAGCGACGCCTACCTGCGCGAGCGCAGCACCGACCTCGACGACGTGATCGGGCGCGTCCAGCTCAACCTGCGCGGCGCGCCCGGGGCGCCGACGCTCGCGCGGCTGCCCGAGCCGGTGGTGCTGGTGGCGGGGGACCTGCGGCCGTCCGAGGCGGCCGAGCTCGACTGGGACCGGGTGCTCGCGATCGTGACGGACGTCGGCTCGTCGACGTACCACACCGCGATCATCGCGCGCTCGCTCGGGATCCCCGCCGTGGCCGGGCTCGAGGAGGCGACGCGCCTGATTCCGCCGGGCGGGCTGGTCGCCGTCGACGGGGCTCGCGGCGAGGTGGTGGTCGAGCCGAAGGCGGAGGCGCTCGCACGCCTGCGCGCGGCGCAGGTGCTCTATCGCCGCGAAGAGGAGCGGCTGCGGGGCACGCGCGGGCTCGCGGCGGTCACCCCCGACGGCGTCGTGGTCGGGCTCGAGGCCAACGTCGAGTTCCCGGAGGAGGCGGCGACGGCGCAGCAGTACGGCGCCGAAGGGATCGGGCTCTTCCGCTCGGAGTACCTGCTCGGACGCGGGCTGCGCTTCCCGACCGAGGAGCAGCAGCTCGACGTCTACCGCAGGCTGGTCGAGCAGATGCACCCGTTCCCGGTCACGGTCCGCACCTGGGACGTCGGCGGAGAGGCGTTCGGCCCCGCGGGGCCGTCGAGCCCGAACCCGGCGCTCGGGGAGCGGGCGCTGCGGCTGATGCAGCGCTCCGCCGACCCGTTCCGCGTCCAGCTGCGCGCGCTGCTGCGCGCCGGGACGCACGGGCCGGTGCGGATCATGTTCCCGTTCGTGAGCGGGCCCTCCGACCTGCGCGCGGCGCTCGCGCTCTTGGAGCAGGCCAAGCTCGAGCTGCGCGTCTCCGGCGTGCCGTTCCGCGAGGACGTGGCCGTCGGCGTGAACCTCGAGGTGCCGAGCGCGGCCGTCGTCGCCGACCTGCTGGCGGCCGACGTGGACTTCTTCAGCGTCGGCACGAACGACCTGATCCAGTACCTGCTCGCGGTGGACCGCACGGACCCGCGCGTCTCGGGGCTCTACGACCCGTGGCACCCGGCCGTGCTGCGGACGCTCGACGGGATCGCGCGCTCTGCCGCGGCCGCGGGCCGGCCGCTCTCGGTGTGTGGCGAGATGGCGGCGGAGCCGCTGCAGGCGGTGCTGCTCGTCGGGCTCGGCTTCCGCTCGCTGTCGATGGCGCCTTCCGCGATCCCGCGCGTGAAGGAGGCGATCCGCGCGGTCACGGCCGCCGAGGCGCAGTCGCTGGCCGCGCGCTGCCTGGGCCTCGGCAGCGGGGTGGAGATCGCGGCGGCGGTGCGGGAGGCGTTGCCGGGGCTCGTGCAAGTCAGGACGTGACGGACAAGCCGACGGACTTTCGGGACGAGCTTGGACGAACGCGGTCTGGACTGAGCTTCAGGGGGCGCTGCTCGCCCCCCTGACCCCCCGAGAGCGTCAGTACCTTGCCGTCTCCCGCATCGCCTTGGCGAGCGTCGAGACCTGCGGCAGGGTCGCGTCCTCGAGCGTCGGGTTGTAGCCGACGAAGGTGTCGAGCGCGCCCACGCGCTTGACCGGGGCGTCGAGGAACTCGAACAGCTCCGAGCCGATGCGCGCGGCGATCTCGGCGCCGTAGCCCCAGGACAGCGAGTCCTCGTGCGCGACCACGACGCGGCCGGTGCGGCGCACGCTCTCGGCGATCGCCTCCCAGTCGTACGGGCTGAGCGTCCGCAGGTCGAGGATCTCGGCTTCGAGCCCCTCGCTCGCGAGCTGGCGAGCGGCGGCGAGCGAGCGATGGACGAGCGCGCCGAAGGTGACGACCGTGACGTCCGTGCCCTCGCGCACGCGGGCGGCCTTGCCGAACGGGATGCGGTAGTCCGGCCCCGGGTAGAGGCCCTTGTTGTGCGTCTGGCGGTAGAGGTGCTTGTGCTCGAGGAACAGCACCGGATCGTCGCTGCGGATCGCCGTGCGCAGCAGCCCGTTCGCGTCGAGCGCGTTCGAGGGCAGCACCACCCGCAGCCCCGGGATGTGGGTGAACAGCACCTCGCCGCACTGGCTGTGGTAGACGGCGCCGCCCTGCAGGTAGCCGCCGTAGGTCACGCGGAGCACCACCGGGCACTTGAAGCTGCCGTTCGAGCGCCAGCGGATCAGCGCCAGCTCGTTGCGGATCTGCATGAACGCCGGCCAGATGTAGTCGATGAACTGGACCTCGGCCACCGGCTTGAGCCCGCGCACGGCGAGCCCGATCGCGCGCCCGACGATGTTCGCTTCCGCGAGCGGCGTGTTGTAGACGCGGTGCGAGCCGTGGCGGCGCTGCAGGTTGTGGGTGACCTTGAAGACGCCGCCCTTGCCCTTCACCTCGCCGAGGCTCGCCTCGCGCGAGCAGTCGGCCACGTCCTGGCCGAAGACCACGATGCGCGGGTCGCGCGACATCTCGTCGTTGAGGCACGCGTTCAGCAGGTCGACCATCGTCTTGGGCTCGCCCTGCGGCTGCGGCTCGCTCGCGAAGGCGGCGGAGGTCGGGTCGACCGTCTCGGAGTAGACGTGCCGCGTCGCGGTCTCCGGCTCGGGGGCGGAGCGCCGTGAGCGCCTCGTCGGTCGCGGCGCTCACCTCGCGGTCGACCTCCTCGCGGAGCTTCGCGAGGTCGGCCTCGCTCGCGATGCCCTCGGCGACGAGCTGGCGCGAGAAGAGCAGCAGCGGGTCGCGCTGCGCGTCCTGCGAGCGCTCGGCGGGCGAGCGGTAGAGCGTCTCGTCGTCGGAGAGCGAGTGCGAGTAGGGCCGGATCACGCGCGCGTGGACGAGCGCCGGGCCCTGGCGCGAGCGGCACCAGGCGGTGGCCTCGCCCAGCACGGCCAGGCTCGCGAGCGGATCGCAGCCGTCCACCTCGCGCACCAGCAGGTTCGGGAAGCCGCTCACGAGGCGCGAGATGCTGCCGCCCGCGGTCTGGACCTCGACCGGCACCGAGATCGCGTAGCCGTTGTCCTCGACCAGGTAGAGCACCGGCAGCTTGAGGTTGCAGGCCGTGTTGAGGCTCTCCCAGAACTCGCCCTGGGACGTGGTCCCCTCGCCCGCCGAGCAGTAGACGACCTCGTCCGCCGCGAACGCGGGAGGCCGGGCCCCCGCGTGCCCGCCGGCGATGTAGAGCCCCGCCTCGGCGGCCCCCACCGCCTGCAGGAACTGCGTGCCGGTGGGCGAGGAGCGCGTCACCACGTTGAGGGGCGAGTGGCTCCAGTGCGACGGCATCTGGCGTCCGCCCGAGCTCGGGTCGTCCTTCGCTCCGACCGCCCCGAGCAGCATCTCGAGCGGCGTCATCCCGAGCTGCAGCAGGAGCGCTCGGTCGCGGTAGTAGGGGAAGAACCAGTCGTGGCCCGGGCGCAGCACGAGCCCCGCCGCCACCAGCACGGCCTCGTGGCCGGCGCCGCTGATCTGGAAGTAGACGCGGTTCTGGCGCTTGAGCTGGATCTCCTTGTCGTCGATCCGCCGCGACAGCAGCATCGTGCGGTAGATCCGGAGCAGGGTCGTGCGGTCGGGTCGCGGGCGGCCATAGGACGGAAGCGGGGTCACCTGGAGAGCCATCGGTCGGCGCTCGGGCATCTTATCGCACCCCTCTCAGGCCGTGAGCAGGTCGAGAAGAAAGGCCGGTCCGAACGCGGCGCGCGCGGGCACGAAGTCGCCGGCGATCCCGACCAGCCGGTCGGCGAGGTCGGGACGCCGCCTGAGCTTGCGGGCCATGGTGTTCGCCGCCTCGGGCCAGCCGACGACGAGCTGCAGCGTGCGGTTGAAGCGGAACTTGGCGCGGGTCGCGGCGTGACGGGCGCGCTCGTAGGCCGTGAGCCGCGGCAGCGGCCCGGATCCCGGGCGCTCGAGCGCGTCGCCGATCGCCGCGGCCGCGAGCTCGGCCCCTCGGAGCGCGAGCGTGACGCCCTCGCCGGTGAACGGGTCGTAGAACCCCGCCGCGTCGCCCAGCAGCACCGCGCCCTCGGCGGCGACGGCGCGGGCCGTGACGGCCAGCGGGCCGACGGCGCGCGGGGGCGCGAGCAAGAGGCCGCGCTCGAGCCGCTCGGCGATCCGCGGCCAGCGCTGCTTCAGGCTCGCGCGGTAGAAGGCTTCGAGGTCGCCCGAGGCCGCCCGCATCTCGCGCTGGTCGAGCACGAAGGCCACGTTCGCGAGCGTCGGGGAGAGCGGCGCGATGCCGCAGTAGCCGCCTCCACCGACGTGCATCTCGCCGAGCTCGGTGAGGCCCTCGGTGGACTCCCAGTGCCCGCGGACGGCGAAGCGGCGCAGGCGCGCGTGCGGACGCAGCAGTCCGAGTCCCCGGGCCACGACGCTGCGGCGCCCGTCGGCGCCGGCCACGAGCCGTGCCCGCAGCGTCTGCGTCTCGCCGCCGATCTCCGCCACGACGCCGGCGACGCGGCCGGCATCGAAGACGAGCTCGCGGACGAGCGCTCCCTCGACGACGCGCGCCCCGGCCGCGCGGGCCGCCTGGGAGAGCGCCGCGTCGAGCGCCACGCGCCGCACGGCGAAGCCCGGCCGCTCGCTCCGGTAGTGGCCGGCGAACGAGGTGCCGTCCGGGGAGACGAGCCGCATGCCGTGCACGGGCTGCGGCTCGAGCGCGCGCACGCGCGGGGCCGCGCCCATCGCCTCGAGGATCCGCCAGCCCTCGGGCGACACGCTCTCGCCGCAGATCTGGTCGCGCGGGAAGCGGCTGGCCTCGAGCACCAGCGTGTCGCGGCCCTGTCGGGCCAGGAAGCAGGCGAGCGCCGATCCCGCGGGGCCGCCGCCGACGATCACGACCTCGGCAGAGCACTCGCTCATGCGGCTTCCGGCGGGTCGGGAATCGCCGCGACCGCCACCAGCCGGTACGGGAAGACGCGGCGGATCTCGACGGCGGGCATCCCGGCGGCCGCGAAGGCGGCGCGCAGCTCCTCGTCCCGGAAGGCGCGCCGGATCGAGACGAGGCCGTCGTGGACGCTCACGCGGGTCTTGAAGAGCAGCGGAAAGGTGGCGCGGCCGAAGAGGTAGGGCACGAGCGCCCGCCGCAGGTCGCTCACGACGATCGCGCGCCGGGCGAGACGCCCGAGGTCGCGCAAGAGGCCGGGCAGCTCGCCGGCGTCGAAGTGGTGCAGGAAGAGCGACGCGGTCACCACGTCGAAGCTCCGCGGCCGGAACGGGAGCTGGCGCACGTCCGCGGCGACCCGGCCGATGCCGCGCGGGGCCTCGCGGAGGTGAAGCGGCTTGCGGTCGATCCCGACGGCGAGGGACAGCCCCGGGAGCCCGGCGCTGCAGGAACGCGGTCACGTCGCCGGAGGCGCAGCCGACGTCCAGGAGCCGCCCGCGCGGCGGCAGGTGGGGCGCCATCGCGCGGAGCAGGCCGCGGCGCGAGCCGAGCCAGCGGTTCACGAAGCGCAGGTCGGCGAGGCTCTTCCTGACCTCGCTCTCCGGCAGCGACGCGTCGAGCAGCTCGGGCAGCGTCGAGCGCGCGCGCAGGTCCGGCCAGGGTGGGGTCGCGGGGATGCTGAGGGCGCCGCTCACCGGAACTCCACGAGCGCGAGCTCGGCGGCGAAGCCCGGCCCGAAAGCCCCGAGCACTCCGAGCGAACCCGGCGCGGGAGAGCGCGTGCGCAGCACCTCGTCGAGCACGAAGAGGATCGTGACCGAGCTCATGTTGCCGTGCTCGGAGAGTACCGCCTCGGTGGCCGCGAGGTCACGCGGGCCGAGCCCCAGCCGCTCGGCCATCACCTCGATCACGCGCCGGCCGCCCGGGTGGAGGATGAAGTGGGAGACGGCCTCGCGCGTGAGGCCGCGCGCCTTCAGGAAGCCCTCGACCGTCGGCACGATGGTGCGGCGCACGAACGGCGCGATGCCGCGGTCGAGGACGATCTGGAGGCCGGTGTTGCGGAGCTCGAAGCCCATGAGGTGCGTGGTCTCGGGAAAGAACAGGCTCTCGGCGTCGCGGACGCGCACGCGCGCCGAGGCGGCGCGGGGGTGCTTGTCGCCGACGAGCACGGCGGCGGCGCCCCCGTCCCCGAAGATCGCGGTCGAGACGACGTTCGTGGCCGAGCGGTCCCAGCGCTGGAAGGTCAGGCTCGCGAACTCCAGCGCGAGCACGATCGCGGCGCTCTCGGGATGCGCCGTCAGGTAGTCGGTCGCGCGCGCCAGGCCCACGACGCCGCCGGCGCAGCCGGACTCCGTGATCGGCAGCCGCGCGAGGCGCGGACCGAGCCCGAGCGCCTCGGCGACGTGGGCGTCGACCGCGGGGATCATGAAGCCCGTGCACGAGACGCTGACGATCAGCCCGATCTCGGCGGGCGAGAGGCCCGAGGCCAGCGAGCGCGCGGCGCGCGACGTCGGTGCCGGCGCTGCAGGCGATCTCGCGGTACCTGCGGTTCTGGGTCTCGAAGTCCTTCGGGTGGAAGACCTCCTCGATCGGGACGACGCTCGCGCGCGTCTCGACGCCCGCGGTCTCGTAGACCGAGAGCAGCCGCTCGCTCTTCTCGTCCCCTGCGTGCGCTTCGCCCTCGGGCCGCGGCTCCAGCAGCCAGTCGCGCACCCATTTCGTCACCTCCCGCTGCGGATAGCGGTAGGGCGGGAGAAAGCGCTCGAGAGAGAGGAGCGAGGCCATGGGCCGCGCCTTCCTGGGAAAGAGTCGCTAGCGTCTAGCGGCTAGAAGGGAACGTCGTCGTCCGAGGCCTGGAACTCGCCGCCCTCGGGCGGGGGCTCGGGCGTCGCGCCGCCACCACCGCTGCCGCCGCGGCCGCCGCCTCCGCCACCACCCTCGCCGCGCGAGCCGAGCAGCACCAGGCGCGAGCCGGGTCCGCTCACGCGGATCTTGGTCATGTTGCGCTTGTTGCCGTCCTTGTCGGTCCACTCGTCGTAGCGGATGCTGCCCTCGATGTAGACCGGCTTGCCCTTCGTCACGTAGTCGCGCACCACCTGCGCGGTCTTGCCGAAGACCTCGACGCGGTGCCACTCCGTGCGCTCCTGCTTCTGGCCGCTCTTGTCGTTCCAGACCTCGTTCGTGGCCAGGCTGAAGTTGGCGATCGGTTCGCCGGACTGCATGTAGCGGATCTCGGGGTCCTTGCCGACGTTGCCGATCAGGATCACCTTGTTGACGGATGCCATCTGTCTCTCGCTTCCTCAGGGATTGAGGCGCTCGCGTGCGATGCGCGCGGCCTGGGAGGTGGGGTACCGGTCGACCACGTAACGGTACTCGACGAGCGCCTGGCTCTTGCGGCCGAGCCGCTCGAGCGCCATGCCCTTCTTGACGCGCGCGTCGGGGAGCTTGTCGCTCGAGGGGAAGTCCTTGAGCAGGGTGTTCCAGGCCTCGATCGACTCGGCGTACATCTTCTTGCCGTACAGGCACTCGCCGATCCAGTACTGCGCGTTGTCGGCGAAGTCGGTGCCGGGGTACGCGCGCAGGTACTCGGCGAAGCCCTGCATCGCGAGGTCGTAGTTGCCGCGCGCGTAGTCGGCGTAGGCCTGGCTGTAGAGCTCGCGCGGCGCGGGCGGCGGACCCGTGGGCACGACGGGTACCGTGCCCGTCGGTGGAGTCGCGGCTCCCGGCGTCGTCGGCTGGCCGGTCGACGTGCCGGCGGCGGCCGCGGCACTGTCCACGGCCGGGCCCGCCGGCGGGAACGTCGCCTTGATCGCCTGGATCGCCTCGGCCAGCTCCGACACGCGCTCCGAGAGCTCCTTGAGGCCCACGGACATGGCCTCGTCGTTCGTGCGCTTGTCGGCGGCGGTCTTGCGCAGCAGCGCGTTCTGCTCGGCGACGAGCTCGGAGAGGCGCTTCAGCTCGGCGCGCGTCTCCTCGGCCGAGCGCTGGATCTCGCTCAGCTGGCTCTGGAGCGTGGCGATCTGCATCGCGAGGCGGTCGATGTCCTTGTTGGCCGCCTCGACCGGAAGCGCCGCAAGACAAGCGACCGCCAGGGCGAAGAAGCGCGACGAAGACGAACTCGAATGCTCAAGCCCGAATCATATCTTGAAGAATGGCCAACACTAGCGCGCGACGGCGAAATGCGCGCGCCGGTTCTGGGACCAGGCCGCCTCGTCGCTCGCCCGTGGCGAGCGGGCGCTCCTTGCCGAACGAGACGACGCGCAGGCGGTCCTGGCCGACGCCGAGGCTCACCAGGTAGTCGCGCGCGGCGCGCGCGCGCTGCTCGCCGAGCGCGAGGTTGTACTCGGTGGTGCCGCGCTCGTCGCAGTGGCCCTCGACCGTCACCCGCGCGCCGCGCTGGCCCTGGAGCCAGAGCGCGTGCTTCTCGAGCGTCGAGCGCGCCTCGTCGCTGAGCGCGGCGCTGTCGAGCTCGAAGTGGATGTCCGCGAGCGGCCCGCCCTCGCCCGTGAAGGCGCCGCCGGGGATGTCCGAGCCCGACGCGCCTTCGCCGCCGATGGCGCGCACGTCGGGACCTTCCTGGAGCTGCTGGGTCCGGGCCTGAGTGGCGCCGTCGCCCTCGGCGCCGGCGCCGCCCTCGCCGGGATGAGCGGAGGCGAGCGCAGGCGTCCGCTTGGTGCAGCTCGCGCCGAGCGTCAGCGCGAACGCGAGCACGAGGAACGTGAGCGGCAGACGAGCGATCCGAAACGGCATGAGCCCTCCTCGAAAGAGAACGATCGTCACGGGCCCCAGTCGGGCTGGACGTTGTTGCCCGGCCCCGTGGCCAGGGTTTGGAGCGAGCGGCCGTCGCGGTCGGCGATCGTGATCTCCCAGCGCCTGTTGCGCTGGCACGAGAAGACCAGGTGGCGCCCGTTGGGCGCCCACGAGGGGTACTCGCACGAGCCGCGCCCCTCGGTGATCTGCCGGACCTGCCGCGTGGCGAGGTCGATGATGGCGATGTCGAAGCCGCCCGCTTCGAGCCGGGCGGTGTACGCGACCTCGCTGTACTGCTTGGCGGGATTCCAGGCACAGCCGTCGTTCCAGTTCCCGCTGCCCACGGTCAGCCGGCGCACGTTCAGGCCGTCCGCGTCCATCAGCCAGAGCTGCGGCGTGCCGGTGCGGTCGGAGGTGAACGCGATCTCCTGCCCGGTCGGGCTGAAGCAGGGCGCCGTGTCGTTGGCCTGCGTGGTCGTGAGCCGCCGCGGAGAGGAGCCGTCGGCACCGGCGACGTAGACGTCGGTGCTGCCCGCGCGGTTGCTCGCGAACGCGAGGCTCTTGCCGTCGGGGCTGAAGGCCGGCGAGAACGCCTGGCCGTCCCCTTTCTCGCCGCTCAGGTTCGCGACGCTCTGTCCCTCGAAGATCTTGGCGAGGAAGATCTGCGGCGACCCCTGCCGATAGGAGACGTACGCGATCGCCGCGCCGTCCGGCCGCCAGGCCGGCAGGAGGTTGAGCGAGCCGTTCACCGTGACCCGGCGCGGGTTGAAGCCGTCGTAGTCGACGATGTAGAGCTCCTTCGACGGCCGCTCCTTCGACGAGTCGCGGTCGGACACGAAGGCGATCCGTGTCTTCGCGACGCCCTTGTACTGGGTGAGCGTCATGATGTCGTCGGATGCCGCGTGCGCGAAGGTGCGCGGGTTGTCGGGCTTGCCCGAGTAGCGCCGCTGCAGCATCGACTGGCCGTTGTCGACGAAGTGGACGCGCACCTCCGTGACGAGCTCGCCGTTCGCGACCTCGGCCTGCGTGACCACCAGGATGTTGGCGCCGATGCCCTTCCAGTCCTCGAACTTCGGCGCCTGCGGATTGAGCGGCGGGATGGCGCTGATCAGGCTGTCCTGGACGAACGAGAGGTTCTCGAAGCGCAGGTCGGCCCGCAGCACCTGCGTGATCGTGCGGCAGGCGGCCTGGCTCGCCTCGTCGGGCCGCTTCGGGACGCAGTCGGGCACCGCGAACTTCGGCGCCTGCAGGCCGCCGATGACGATTTCGGGCGGTAGGCGGCTGCCTGGCGCCTGCGGTCGGCGGCGCGGCGGTTGCCGCGCCCAGGGCGACGCTCGCGACGGCCACGAGCGCCGCGGCGAGCTCAGAACGTCGGCTTGAAGAGCGCCCGGATCGTGAATGATTTCTGGCCATACTCTCTCGGAAGTGGACCGAACGGGCGCCGCGTTGAGGACCGCGCGCTGCGCCGCGAGGTCGAGCAGCGAGGCGCCGGACGGCTCGCGTGAGCCGGACGTCCGTGACGCTGCCGTCGGGCTGGATCGTGAACGTGACTCCGACCGACTGCGTGTAGCCCGTCTTGATCTGCTGGTTCCAGATCATCCAGATCTTCTGCTGCACGCTCGCGAGGTACCAGTCGCCGCCGGTCTCGGTGCCGGTCGGGACGCCCGGACCCGGCGGCCCGAACTCGAGACCCGGCGTCGCCGAGGCCGCGGACTTCGCGGCCGCCGTCGTTCCCGCGGAGCCGCTGCTCGCGGTCGTGGTCGGCTTCGTCACGGCGCGTACGGGCGGCGGTGTCGGCGGGCGCTTGGTCTTGGCGTCGGGGAGCGGCAGCGCGTTCGGGCGCGGCTCGGCCTTGGGCGGCGGCTTCAACAGCACGGGCGGCGGCGGGGGAGCGACGGACTCCTCCGGCTTGGGCTTCGCGACGGGCTCGGGCGCCGGCGGCGCCGGGGCTTGCGGCGTCCCGCCTCCTCCGCGCGGCATGACGACGAAGACGCTCTCGTTCAGCTTGCAGCGGCGGCTCGCGCGGCAGGAGCATCGGCAGCACGACGGCGAGCGCCGCGAGGCCGAAGTGACCGGTCAGCGACACCAGCAGCGTCGTGTTCAGGCCGTGATCCTGCCGTTCGCGCTCGGCCAGCAGCCTCGAGATCGCGTCGCTCACGGGCGCTTGTCCTCGGGCAGCACGTAGACGAAGCCGATGCGGTCGACGCCGGCGTGCTTGATCACGTCGACCACCTTGATCACCTGGCCGTAGCGCAGGCCCTCGTCGGCGCGCAGGTAGACGACGGCTTCGGGCCGGCCGCCGGTGAGGCCGCGGATCTGGTCCTCGAGCAGATTGATGTTGACCGGGCGGTCGGCCACGTAGACGCGCCCCTCGGCGTTGACCGAGACCGTGATGCGGTCCTCCTGCTCGATCTTCGGCTGGTTCGCCACGGGCAGCGCGACGTCGATCCCGCGGCTCATCATCGGCGCCGTGACCATGAAGACGAGCAGCAGCACCAGCACGACGTCGACGAGCGGCGTGACGTTGATCTCGCCGAGCATCGCCCCGCCGCGCCGCGCGCGCAGCCCGCGATAGACGCTCCCCGCGCTCGTGTCGCCGCCGCTTGCCTGCATGCTACGTGAAGTTGCGCTCGACGATGTTCAGGAACTCGAGCGCGAAGTCGTCCACCATCGCGCCCAGCACCTTGACCTTGCTCGTGAAGGCGTTGAAGAACACCGCCGCCGGGATCGCGGCGAACAGCCCCATCGCCGTCGTGATCAGCGCCTCGGAGATGCCCGGCGCGACGACCGTCAGGCTCGACGAGCCCGATCGCCCGATCTCGGCGAACGAGTCCATGATTCCCCAGACCGTGCCGAAGAGCCCCACGAAGGGTGTGACGCTCGCCGTCGTCGCGAGGAAGCTCAGCCGCCGCTCGAGCCGCGTGACCTCGACGCCGGCCGCGCGCGCGAGCGAGCGCGAGAGCGACTCGAGGCTGCGCACGGTCGGCTTGGCGCCCGTCGGCGCCTGGCCGCCGCGCACCTGCTGGTTCACCTCGAGGTAGCCGGCCTGGAACACCCCGACGAGCGGGCTCGCCTTGAGCTGCGGGCAGACCGCGTTCACCTCGGAGAACTTCGCGCTGCGCCGGAAGATGTCGAGGAAGACGTCCGACTGCGAGCGCGCTCGCTGCAGCGACGCGGCCTTGTAGAGAATGATGGCCCACGACACGAGCGAGAAGATCAGCAGCAGCACCAGGACGGAGCGGGCGACCCAGCCAGCGTGGGCGATGAGGCCGGCGACACCGCCTTGGAAGGCGGGAGTCTGTGCCTGGAGCAGGAGAGGGAGAAAGGGCAATAAAACCTCTCTAAATTGCGCTGTCGGTTGAGGATGCCACAACAGCTTGTGGCTGTCAATTTCGGATGCCACAAGCGCCTACCGCCGGGCCTTCTCGGGCCTTTTGACGTGCCATCATACGTTTACAGGCGATCGAGCGCTGTGATATTCTGCCAGCGACCGCCGACTGCATGCTTAAGCTGTTGAAAATAAACAACATCGCGCTCGTTCCCTCGCTGGAGCTGGAGTTCGGCAAGGGGCTGACGCTCCTGACCGGCGAAACGGGCGCCGGCAAGTCGATCCTGATCGACGCGCTCGGCCTCGTGCTCGGCGAGCGAGCCTCGCCCGACCTCATCCGGACGGGCGAGGAGCGCGCCGTGGTCGAGGCGGTCTTCGAGCTGAAGAACGCGGGCACGCTCCTCGAGGAGCGGGCGCTGCCGCAGGACGGCGACGAGCTCGTGCTGCGGCGCGAGCTGCAGGCGAACGGCAAGGGACGCGCGACGGCCAACGGCGCGATCGTTCCCGTGGGCCTGCTGCGCGACCTGGCGCCGCACCTGGCGGCCGTGCACGGCCAGCACGAGCCGCAGGGCCTGCTCGATCCGGCCACGCACCTCGCGCTCGTCGACCACTTCGCCGGCACGAGCGCCTCGGAGGTCGGGGAGGTCTTCCGCGAGCTGCGCGCCGCGGAGGCCGGTCTCGAGCGCCTGCGCTCGGACCTGCGCGAGGCCGAGCGCCGCCGCGAGATGCTCGAGTTCCAGGCGAGCGAGATCGAGAAAGCCGAGCTCAAGGCCGGCGAGGAGGAGGCGCTCCGCGCCGAGAAGGCGCGCCAGGCCAACGCGGGCCGCCTCGCGAGCCTGAGCGGCGAGGCGTACGCGCTCCTCTACGACGACGAAGGCGGCGGCGCTCACGCAGCTCGGGCACGTCTTCAAGCGCGTCGAGGAGCTCGGCTCGATCGACGCCGAGTTCCGGCCGTTCCTGGAGGCGAAGGCCGACTGCCTGCCGCCGCTCGAGGACCTGGCGCGCATGCTGCGCGACTACCGCGCGCGGCTCGAGGTGAGCCCCAGCCGGCTGGACGAGATCGAGTCGCGCCTGGCGCTCGTCGAGCGGCTCAAGAAGAAGTACGGCTCGAGCGTCGACGAGGTGCTGGCGTTCGGCGCCCGCTGCCGGGGCGAGCTGCAGGCGCTGCTGTCGCCCGAGCAGGAGCAGCGCAAGCTCGAGGAGCGGCGCGACCGGGCGGCGTCCGCCTTCCTCGAGCGGGCGCGGGCGCTGTCGAAGCGGCGGCGCTCGATCGCGCGCGAGCTGGTCCGGCGCGTGCAGACCGAGCTCGCCGAGCTCGCGATGGAGAAGACGCGCTTCGAGGTGCTCTTCACCCCGGCCGACGCCGAAACCGCCTGCGCCGACCCGACGCTCTGGACCGAGCAGGGCCTCGAGCGCGCCGAGTTCCTGCTGTCCCCGAACCCCGGCGAGGAGCTGCGGCCGCTCGCCCGCATCGCGTCGGGGGGCGAGCTGTCCCGGCTGATGCTCGCGCTCAAGTCGGTGGTGCGCGCCGACGTCGCCGGGCTGACGCTGGTCTTCGACGAGGTCGACGCCGGGATCGGCGGGCGCGTGGCCGAGGTGGTGGGGCGCAAGCTGCGGGCACTCGCCGACAAGCAGCAGGTCCTCTGCGTCACGCACCTGCCGCAGATCGCGGCGTTCGCCGACAACCACCTGGCGGTGCGCAAGCAGGTGGCCCGCGGGCGGACCGAGACGGGTGTCGACTCGCTCACGGAACGCGAGCGCGTCGAGGAAGTCGCGCGTATGTTGGGGGGCGAGACGATCACGCCCACGGCGCGGCTGCACGCGCAGGAGATGCTGAAGCAGAGTCTTCGCCGCTGAGAGCCATCTGATGCACTCGAAAGAGAAAAATCGCTACTTCATCCAGACCTTCGGGTGCCAGATGAACGTCAACGACTCCGAGAAGATCGCGGGCCTGCTCGAGTCGCGCGGCTACCGAGGCGGTCGCGTCGCCCGCCGAGGCCGACTTCGTGTTCCTCAACACCTGCGCGGTGCGCGAGAAGGCCACGACCAAGTTCAAGCAGTCGCTCGTGCGGCTCGGCCGGATGAAGACAGGGCCGTCCCGAGCTGCAGATCGGCGTCGGCGGCTGTGTCGCCCAGCTCGAGGGCGAGTCGCTCCTCGCCGGCGTCGCCGCAGATCGACGTGCTCGTGGGGACGCACAACATCCGCCGCATCCCCGAGCTCGTCGAGCGGTCCGCGGAGACGGGGCGCACGCTCGTCGACCTCGATCGCGGCGCCGACGCCTTCGACGTGCCCGACACGGTCACGGCCCACGTCAATCCGGTGCGCGCGTACGTGACGGCGATGGAGGGCTGCAACCTCGTCTGCAGCTTCTGCGTCGTGCCGCGCACGCGCGGTCCCGAGGTGAACCGGCCCGCCGACCGGATCGTCGCGGAGGTCGAGGCCGTCGTCGCGCAGGGCTTCAGCGAGGTGATGCTGCTCGGGCAAACCGTCAACGCCTACCGCTCGGACGGGCGCGACTTCGCCGACCTGCTCGCGCTCGTGGACGCAGGTCCCGGGCTTGAAGCGGCTGCGCTTCACGACCTCGCACCCGAGCCACGTGACCGAGCGCCTTGGCGCGCGCGCTCCGCGACCTGCGCGCGCGTCTGCCCGTACCTGCACCTGCCGGTCCAGTCGGGCTCGGACCGCGTGCTCGGCTCGATGCGGCGCGGCTACACGCGCGCGGAGTACCTCGAGAAGATCGCGATGCTCCGCGAGCACGTCCCCGGGCTCGCGCTGTCGAGCGACGTGATCGTCGGCTATCCCGGCGAGACCGCCGCCGAGTTCGACGCCACGCTCTCGCTCGTCGAGGACGTGGGCTTCGACGGGCTCTTCTCCTTCAGCTACTCGCCGCGGCCGGGCACCACGGCGATTCGCCTCGCGGACGACGTGCCCGAAGCCGAGAAGAAGCGCCGGCTGACCGTGCTGAACGGCCACCAGCAGCAGTGGCAGCGCCGGCGCAACGAGTCGCTCGTCGGCTCGCGCGACGAGGTGCTCGTCGAGACGATCGACGGCGAAGGCCGCGTCTCCGGCCGCACGCCGCACTTCCGGATCGTGCATTTCGACGGTCCGGAGCCGCTCTTCTCGGGCCGGACGGTCGCCGTCGAGATCACCGCTGCCGGATCGAACTCGCTCCAGGGACGACTTTCGCAACTGACTCATTGACTGTCGTTTCCGCGGTCCCTATATTTTCGGGCGAGCGGGGGAGTCGAGCAGTGGAAATCGAGATGAGCATCAAGGGTCTGCGTGTAGACCCGATCACGAACATGCCCATCATCATCCTGCGCGAGACCGAGGGCGAGCGCGTGCTGCCGATCTGGGTCGGGGTCTTCGAGGCCAACGCGATCGCGCTCCAGATCGAGAGCGTGCAGACGCCGCGGCCGATGACGCACGACCTGCTCAAGAGCGTGATCGACGAGCTCGGCGGCCGGCTCGAGCGCATCGTCGTCTCCGAGCTCAAGGACAACACGTTCTACGCCACGCTCCGCCTGCGCTCGCAGCGCGGCGCGCTGACGCTCGACGCACGACCTTCGGACGCGATCGCCCTGGCCCTCCGTTCGGGGGCCCGGATCTTCGTCGAGGAAGCGGTGATCCAGAGTGCCCGCAGCATGGAGGACCTGAGCCGCGAGACGACCGAGGACGTCGGTCGGCTGCAGAAGTGGCTCGAGAACCTCTCGGACGACGACCTCGGAAAATACAAGATGTAGTTTGGCCGTTCCGGGGATCCACCGGCGTTTGTGCTTGACCCTGTCGCGCACGCTCCCATAACATCCGGCTATCCCAACCGTTCGTTGGCACGAGGTCTCGCTTTTTGATCGTCATCGCGATCGCAAACCAGAAGGGCGGCGTCGGAAAGACCACGACGGCGATCAATCTCTCGGCTGCGCTCGCGATGCGCGGCCGCAGCGTCCTGCTCATCGACCTCGATCCGCAGGCCAACTCGTCGATGACGTTCCTCGACGTGCGGACGCTCCCGAAATCGATGTACGACGTGTTCGTCGGCCAGGCCACGCTGCCGGAGATCGTGCAGAAGACGAAGGTCCCGCGGCTCGACGTCGCGCCCGCGCGGATCGGGCTCGCCAAGCTCGAGAGCCAGCTGGTCGGCGAGATCGACTCGCACTACCGGCTCAAGGACCGGCTCGAGGCGGTGAAGGACAAGTACGAGTTCGCCGTCATCGACACGCCGCCGGCGCTCGGCCTCATCACCGTCAACGCCCTCGTCGCGGCGACGCACCTGCTGATACCGGTGCAGTCGAGCTACTTCGCGCTCGAGGGCACCGACGACCTGCTCGAGACGGTCGATCGCATCCGCGCCCGGCCGAATCCGGACCTCAAGCTGCTCGGAGCCGTCATCACTCTCCACGACAAGAGAACGACGCTGGCGAAGGACGTTCACAAGGCCATGAGCGAGGTCTTCGGCAATCGCGTCCTGAAGACGACGATCTCGAAGAGCATCCGGCTCGAGGAAAGCCCCGCGCATCGCGAGTCCATCTTCACGTTTGCCCCACAGTCGAGCGGCGCGTACGAGTACTACAAGCTGTGCGAGGAGGTCATCGAACGTGTCTAGTACCCGGCGTATCGGCCTGCCCGAGGCGATCCGCATGCGGCACGACCCGCACTTCGTGGACCAGCTCGTCCGCCCGAGCGGCGAGGCCATCGGCCGCCTGATTCCGATCGAAGACATCACACCCAATCCCGACCAGCCGCGCCAGGCTCTCGGGGACCTCGACGAGCTCACGGCGTCGATCCGCGAGAAGGGCGTCCTCGAGCCGCTGCTCGTGCGTCGAGTCGGCACGCGCTACCAGATCATCGCGGGAGAGCGTCGCTATCGCGCCGCCGTCGAGGCGGGACTCGGCGAGCTGCCGTGCGTCGTGCGCGACACCTCGGACGCCGAGATGATGGAGCTGGCTCTCGTCGAGAACCTCCAGCGCAAGGACCTGACGCCCTTCGAAGAGGGCGACGGCCTCAACGTGCTCGTCGACAAGTACGGCTACACGCACGAGGCGATGGCCGAGAAGCTCGGCAAGAGCCGCACGACGATCACCGAGTCGTTGTCGCTCGCCGCCATGCCCGAGGACATTCGCCAGCAATGTCGGCGCGCCGACATTCAGTCTAAATCTATGCTTTTACAGGTAGTTAGGCAGGGCGATCGCGATAAAATGGTGGCCTTCGTCGAGCGGCTGAAGCACGAAGGCGGAAGCCGCGGCGACGCTCGGCGCCTCGCGCAGAAGAGCCGAGGCGCGGCGCGGTCGCGGCCGTCCGCGTCACTACGTCTTCCAGTACAAGCCGCGCGGCGGGCCGTTCTCGCTCGCGCTCCAGTTCAAGCGGACCGACGTCGAGCGCGAGGAAGTGATCGAAGCGCTCGAGGCCGTCCTGCGCTCGCTCCGCGAAGAAGCCTGAAGCCGAGAGGCCTCAAGCAGTACTTGAGGTCCAGGAGGCCTGTGGCCGAAAGCAGCTTTCGGACGCTCGTGACAGGCGCGTCGAGCGGGATCGGCGCCGAGTACGCGCGGGCGCTTCGAGCTCGGGGTGAAGCGGTCGTGCTGGTCGCGCGTCGCGCCGACCGGCTCGCGTCGCTCGCCGCAGAGCTCGGGGGCGAGCCCGCACGCGATCGCGATCGCGGCCGATCTGGCGCAGGAGGGCGCGGCTTCGAACGCTCAAGCAGGACCTCGACGCCCGCGGGATCGCCGTCGACGGCCTCGTCAACTGCGCCGGCCTCGGCCGCACGGGGCCGTTCGCGTCCCAGCCGCCCGAGGCGATCCGTGCGATGTGCGACGTCAACGTGCGCGCGCTCGTCGAGCTGACGCGCGCGTTCCTGCCGCCGATGCTCGAGCGCCGCCGGGGCCGCATCGTGAACGTCGCCTCGAACGCGGCGTTCCAGCCGATCCCGTTCCTCGGCGTCTACGCGGCCACGAAATCCTTCGTGCTGTCGTTCACCGAGTCTCTCGCCGAGGAGCTGCGGGGGAGCGGCGTCCAGGTCCAGGCGCTCTGCCCGGGGATCACGGCGACCGAGTTCCTCGACGTGTCCGAGACGCACGGGCATCTCGCCGTCCGCAGGATGCCGATGATGACGCCGCGCGAGGTCGTGGCGGAATCGCTCGCCGGGCTCGACCGCGGACGGCTCCGCGTGGTCGTCGGTTTCTCGAATCGGCTGCTCGGATTCGTGACACAAAGATTTGCACCCGGCTGGCTCGCGAGAAAGGTCGCAGGTGGCCTCTATCGCGACTCAAACGTGACGTGACACAAGGAGTAGCGGCTGCTATCATTCGCCGTTCCGCGTTCGAAACACACGGATGACAGTCTTTTCTGCGCCCGGTGAGGCACGACCGGGACGCGGTGACTGGAAAGGGAAGAGACACGATGGAGGCGGCCCAGAAGACGAGCGACGACAAGCCCGTATTCTCGGAGTACGACTACAGCAATTTCTATTACGGCGCAGGGGACGATCCGCTCAACCTGCTGCGGCCCTACGCCGAGTGGTATCGCGAGGCGCGCCCCGCGGGCTACTACCTCTACATGGAGGCGCTCGAGACGGCGCCCACGACGCGCGTGCGCGTCAAGGACGGCAAGACCGGCCAGGTCCGCGACCTCCTGAACCTCGCCTCCTACAACTACCTCGGCATCTCGTACCGTCCCGAGGTGAAGCAGGCCGCGCACGACGCGATCGAGCACTACGGGCTCGGCGCGTCCGGCTCGCCGATCCTCTCCGGCACCTTCGACGTGCACGAGCAGTTCCAGCAGGAGCTCGCGCGCTTCAAGGACAAGGAAGCGGTCGTGCTGTTCCCGACCGGCTACAGCGCCAACATCGGCTTCATCTCGGCGCTCATGCGCTCGGGCGACACCATCTTCCTCGACCAGTACTCGCACGCCTCGATCGTCGACGGCGCCATCCTCGCGAAGTCGAAGACCGTCTTCTTCCGCCACAACAACCCGCTCGACCTCGAGCGCAAGCTCACGGGCGTCAAGGGCAAGAAGCTGGTCGTCGTCGAGGGCGTCTACTCGATGGACGGCGACATCTGCGTGCTGCCCGAGATCCTCGAGGTCGCCAAGCGCCACGGCGCCCGCATCCTGATCGACGAGGCGCACTCGACCTTCCTGTTCGGCCCGAACGGCCGCGGCGTCGCCGAGCACTTCGGCGTCGACAAGGAGGTCGACTTCCACCTCGGCACCTTCTCGAAGAGCCTCGGCGGCCAGGGCGGCTTCGTCGCCGGCAGCAAGGAGCTCTGCGACTACGTGATCGCGTTCGCGCGCTCGCGCTTCTTCTCCTGCAACCTCTCGCCCGTGCTCACGGCCGGGCTGCTCGCCGGGCTGCGCATCGCGCAGTCCGAGCCGCAGCTGCGCGCCAAGCTCTGGAGCAACTGCGCGTTCCTGCGCCGGCGCTTCGCGGAAGAGGGCGTCGACATCGGCAAGTCGAACTCGCAGGTGATGCCGGTGATGGTGAACCACGACTCGCGCGTGCTCGCAGGTGGCCGAGAAGATCCAGGAGCGGGGCCTGTTCCTGAACCCCGTCACCTACCCGGCGGTGCCGAAGCACAAGTCGCGCCTGCGCATCTCCGTCTCCGCGTCCCACACCGAGGACGAGCTCGAGAGGGCGGTGCAGACGATCGCCGGCGTGCTGCGCGAGGAGGGTATTTGCCGGGCATAACCCGCTACGGCTATCGCGACGCCATCAGCGGCTTCTTCGAGTTCCCGACCGAGAACGCGCGCCGCGTGCTGCCGCGCGGCTTCGAGCCGGTCGAGGTCCACCACGGCACCAGCATCCTCGCGGTGACGGTGTTCGACTTCAACGAGAGCGAGGTCGGCGAGTACGGCGAGGTGGTCTACGCCGTGATCGTGCCGCCGCTCGTGCGCGACACGCGGCTGCCGAAGTCGGCGTTCTTCCCGTGGCAGGTCGCGACCACCACGAAGGCCGCGCGCGAGCACGCGATCGAGCGCTGGCACCTGCCGCACTGGATGAACGACGTCAAGGTCGACTTCCAGCGCGAGAAGGGGAAGACCACGGCGAAGGTCGAGGCCGACGGCGCCCCAGCGCTCGAGCTCGTCGTGACCGACCACTCGTGGCAGCCCGTCTCGCACCTCTACCAGTCGTTCCAGAAGGACGACTCGGGGACGTACCTCGCGAACATCCTCTTCGAGGGCGACAAGAGCGAGCACGAGGAAGAGGCCGGCAAGATCGTGCTCCACGAGAACGCGTTCAACAAGGACATCCAGATCTCCGAGGTCTACGAAACTCCCTTCCGCGAGCTGTGGATGAGGAACGGCTGCCAGCTCTTCGATCCGCTCGCGCAGATCGAGGGGAAGTAGGCTGGCCGAGCCGGTCTACGTCGTCTTCAACCCGCGCTCGGGCAAGGGGCGGGGCGCCCAGTTCATCCAGCCGGTGCTCGAGCACCTGAAGTCCGCGGAGAAGCTCGAGCACGGGCTCACGCAGGCGCCGGGCGACGAGGCGCGGCTCGCGACCGAGGCGATCGCGCGCGGCTTCCGCCGCATCGTGGCGGTGGGCGGCGACGGCACCTGGAGCAACGTCGGCGACGCGATCCTGCGCTCGGGCGTCCCCGCGCACCTCGCGCTCGTGCCGGGCGGCACCGGCTGCGACCTCGCCAAGACGCTCGGCATCCCGCCGCGCGACGTCGCGGCCTGCTGCCGCATCGTCCTGAACGGCCACTCGCGCGCGATCGACGTCGGCAAGGTCGAGGACCGCCACTTCCTCAACATCGTCGGCTTCGGCTACGACGTGGCGGTGCTCGAGGACTCCTGGAACGTGTCCTACCTCGAGGGCAGCGCGCTCTACCTCTACTGCGCCGTCAAGCAGCTCGGCTCTTATCGGGGCTTCAGGGTGAGGGTCGAAGCGGACGGCCAGCCGGTGCGCGAGCGCGAGATGATGATGCTGATCGTGGCGAACGCGCGGATCTTCGGCGGCGGCTTCAAGATCGCCCCGCAGGCCGACCCTGCGGACGGCAAGCTCGACGCCGTGGCCTTCGACAACATGGGCCTCGGCGGGCGGGTCGAGGCGATGGTGCGCCTGCTGCTCGGAACCCACGCGGCACACTCGAAGGTCGAGACCTTCGCCGCCGCGCGGCTCGTGTGCCGCTTCGACGAGCCGCCGACCTACGAGACCGACGGCGAGTGGAACCGCGCGCGCTCCGCGGAGCTCGTGATCGAGACGCGGCCCGCGCGCCCTGTCCGTGCTCGTCCCGGCCCGCATGAGCACGGCGCTCGCGCTGCCGAAGCTCGCGCAGGCGGTGGCCGAGCGCACGCTCGCACGTCCCGGCGACGCGGCGCTCGAGGCGTCGGTCGATCGCCTCGTGGCCGCGGCGGGGCAGTCGCTGACGGGCCTCGTGTTCTTCGGCTCGCGCCGCACCGGCGCCGCGCGCGTCGATACCTGGAGCGCCTACGACCTGTTCGTGGTCGTGTCGGCCTACCGGCCCTTCTACGCGGCGCTGCGGCAGGCCGGCCTGGTGCACCGGCCGGCCTGGCTGATGGCGTTCGTGAGCCGCATCCTGCCGCCCACGCAGCTGTCGCTGCGCTTCGACCCGCCGGGCGTCCACGTCAAGGGCTCCGTGATCGACGAGCGGGCGTTCGTGCGCGAGACCGGCGCCGGCCGCCGCGACCACTTCTGCATCGGGCGGCTCTTCCAGCCGACGCTTCTGCTCCACGCGCGCGACGCCTCCGCGCGCGAGACGATCCTGGCCGCGCTCGTCTCGGCGCTCCGCGAGACGTGGGGCTGGGTGCGGCCGTGGCTGCCGCCGCAGTTCGACGCCGCGGGCTACGGCCGCGCGGCGCTCGCGACCTCGATGCGCTGGGAGCTGCGGCCCGAGCCGAAGGGCCGCGCCGACCAGCTCTGGGAGGCGCAGCGCGCGCTGCAGCTGCCGGTGCTCGAGGCGCTCCTGACGCGAGCTGGCCGCGCAGGGCGAGCTCGGCCCCGGTGGCCGGCCAGCCGGGCACCTGGTCGGTGGTCCGACCGCCGACGGCGCTCGAGCGCTTCCGCCGCTCGTCCTACTTCCGCCTCTCGATCGTGCGCGCGACCGTGCGCTGGCTGAAGCACATGGTGAGCTTCGAGGGCTGGCTCGAGTACATCGTCCAGAAGGCGAGCCGGCACAGCGGCCAGGCGATCGAGCTCACCGAGCGCGAGCGCCGCTTTCCGCTGCTCTTCATCTGGGGCCGCGTCTATCGCCATCTGAACTCGGCCCGCAAGGGCCGAGAAGAAGGACGAGTGACGCCGTCGCTCCTGGTGCTCGCGATCGTCCTCGGCGCGGCCCTCGTGTCGATGCCGGTCTTCGCGCTGCTGTCGCGCGGCCGCCCGGATCCCGACGCGGCCAGGAAGGGCTCGAGCTTCCTGCTGGGAATCGGCAACTTCCTGGTGCACTGGCTGATGTGGGCGATCGGGCCGGTCGAGCGCGCGCTGCTCGCGGCCGGCTTCGGGCCCGACTCGATGAACGCCGGCGGGCTCCTCTTCGGAATGCTGAGCGGCGTCCTGATCGGCCTCGGCCACCTCGAGGCCGGCGGCTGGGCGATCGCGCTCTCGGGCGTCTGCGACATCCTCGACGGCCGCCTCGCGCGCGCGCGCGGCGTGGCCTCGAGCTACGGCAAGTTCGTCGACTCGACGCTCGACCGCTTCGTCGAGACCTTCGCCTTCCTGGGCTTCGCGGTCTACTTCGCCCGCTGGCCGTACGGCCCGCTCGTCGTGGCCGCCGGGCTCGGCTTCTCGCTGCTCGTGAGCTACGCGCAGGCGCGCGGCGAGACCGTGTCGGTCTCCGGCTCGGGCGGGCTGATGCAGCGGGCCGAGCGGCTCACGCTGCAGATCGTCGGCTGCCTCTTCGATCCGCTGCTCTGTCGGTGGCTCGACAAGCCCGAGGGCACGGTTCTCTTCTGGGTGCTGGTCGTGACCGCGGTCGGCGCGGCGGCGACGGCCGTGCACCGGACGCTCTGGATCGCGCGCAAGCTCAAGGGCTGAGCGGCTCGTCCGTCGCGGGCGTTGAGAATCGCTCATCCCGCTCAGCAGGGCTTCAGGAGGGCGCTCGTGTCCGACATCTACCCGGTGAAACCCGACATCGCCGCGCGCTCGCACGTGCCGAGCCGCGCCGAGTACGAGCGGCTCTACCGGCTCTCGCTCGACAACCCGCAGTGGTTCTGGGGCGAGCAGGCGAAGACCCTCAGCTGGTTCCACCCGTGGCAGAACGTGCTCGACGCCGACTACGACGAGGTCGACTTCGCCTGGTACTCGGGCGGCCGGCTGAACGCGTCCTTCAACTGCGTCGACCGCCACCTCGAAGCGCGCGGCGAGCAGACCGCGATCATCTGGGCGCAGGACGAGCCGGGCGCCTACCGGCACATCTCGTACCGCGAGCTCAAGCACCAGGTCTGCCGCGTGGCGAACGTGCTGCTGGCCCACGGCATCAAGCGCGGCGACCGCGTCTGCATCTACCTCGGGCATGATGCCCGAGCTCGTCTACACGATGCTCGCGTGCGCGCGGATCGGCGCCGTGCACTCGGTGGTGTTCGGCGGCTTCAGCGCCGAGTCGTTGCGCGACCGCATCGTGGACGCGCGCTGCCGCATGGTGGTCACGGCCAACGAGGGCCTGCGCGGCGGCAAGAAGATCCCGCTCAAGAAGACCGTCGACAAGGCGATCGAGGGCATGTCGCTCGTCGAGACGCGTGCTGGTCGCGCGCCGCACCGACACCGAGATCCGCGATGCAGGCCGGCCGCGACCACTGGCTCGAGGAGGAGTGCAGCAAGCAGCGCTCGACCTGCACCAACGAGTGGATGGGCGCCGAGGACCCGCTGTTCATCCTCTACACCTCGGGCAGCACCGGAAAGCCCAAGGGCCTGATGCACACGACGGGCGGCTACCTCGTGTACGCGGCCATGACGCACAAGCTGGTCTTCGACTACCACCCGGGCGACATCTATCTTCTGCGCCGCCGACGTGGGCTGGGTCACGGGCCACAGCTACATCGTCTACGGCCCGCTCGCGAACGGCGCTACCAGCGTGATGTTCGAGTCGACGCCCGTCTATCCCGACGCCGGCCGCTACTGGCGGATCGTCGACGACCTCGGCGTCAACATCTTCTACACGGCCCCGACCGCGCTGCGCGCGCTCGCCCAGGCCGGCGACGACTGGGTGCGGCGCTACAGCCGCCAGTCGCTGCGCGTGCTCGGCAGCGTCGGCGAGCCGATCAACCCCGAGATCTGGCGCTGGTACCACGACGTCGTGGGCGACAAGCGCTGCGCGGTCGTCGACACCTGGTGGCAGACCGAGACCGGCGGGATCCTGATCACGCCGCTGCCGGGGGCGATCCCGACCAAGCCGGGCTCGGCCACGCTGCCGTTCTTCGGCATCAAGCCCGTCGTGGTCGACCCGGCCGACGGCAAGGTGCTCGAGGGCAACGGCGTGAGCGGTGCTTTGTGTCTCGCGACGCCGTGGCCGGGCCAGGCGCGCACGGTCTGGGGCGACCACCACCGCTTCAAGGAGACCTACTTCTCGCAGTTCCCCGGCTACTACTTCACGGGCGACGGCGCGCGGCGCGACGAGGACGGCTACTACTGGATCACCGGCCGCATCGACGACGTGCTGAACGTCTCCGGCCACCGGCTCGGCACCGCCGAGATCGAGAGCGCGCTCGTGGCGCACGACGCGGTGGCGGAGGCGGCGGTCGTCGGCTTCCCGCACCCGATCAAGGGCCAGGGCATCTACGCCTACGTGCTGCTGACCGCGGAGCACGCGAAGGGCGACAAGTCGCAGCTCCAGGGCGCGCTCAAGGAGCAGGTACGCCACGCGATCGGCTCGTTCGCGGCGCCCGACGTGATCCACATCGCGCCGGGCCTGCCGAAGACGCGCAGCGGCAAGATCATGCGCCGCATCCTCCGCAAGATCGCCTCGTCCGAGTACGAAGGCCTCGGCGACCTCACGACGCTCGCGGAGCCCGAGGTCGTCGAGCGGCTGATCGAGGAGCACAAGACGGCGCACGAGTGACGCGGGTCCGATGCCTTTCGCCTACTACGAGCGGCTCTCGGCGCGCGACCGCGCGATCTACCGCCGCAGCGACAGCGTGACGTCGCTCGTGCTGCCGCGCCCGCGCGAGCTCCACGGGCTCGTCGAGGAGCTGCGCATGGCGCTCGCCTCGGAGGAGCGCCGGCCGCGTCGACGCGGCGTCCTCCGCGCTGGCGCTCGGCCTGGCCGGACAGCTCGAGCTGCCGCCGGTGCGGCGTCGAGGTGCTGGCCGTGCGGCCGTCGGCCGACTGGGGCGAGCTCCACGGCCTCTACACGCGCGAGGCGGGGCGCACGCCGCGGATCCAGCTCTGGATGCGCACGGCGCACCACAAGCGGCTCGTGGCCTTTCGGACCTTCCTGCGGACGCTGCTCCACGAGGTCGGCCACCACGTGGACTACGAGCGGCTCGAGCTCGCCGACTCGTTCCACACCGAGGGCTTCTTCCGGCGCGAGTCGAGCCTGTTCCACCAGCTCGTGCCGAAGCCGGTCACACCCGCAGGCGGCTCTCCGGCGGGCGAGGTCTAGGCCGGCGTGCCGCGACGCGGCGCGGCGGCCCGGGCGTCGGCGCGCCGACAGTGGCCGCTTGCGCGGCGACAGGGCGTCGCGCTCGACCGGAGCGCGTCGTCACTCGCGTGCGAGCGGGGCAGGTGGGCTCGAGCGCAGGGCGTTCCCGACCGGGAGTCGCGCCTCATCCGTCGCGTCGCCGTGCGCGAGGCAGGCCGGCGGCTCGTCGACGTCCTGCGGGAGTGGCTGCGCGAGCGGCTGTCGGACGAAGTGCCGATGGCCCGCGTGCGGGCGCTCGTCGCGTCCGGCGGCGTGCGCGTGGACGGCGACGTCGTGCGCGCACCCGGGCGGCCGCTGCGCCGCGGCGAGCACGTAGAGGCGCTCCTCGATCCGGAGCAGCTCCGCGCCCGCGCGCACGCTCGTCGATCGACCGTTCGAGCTGACGGCCGAGCGCGTGCTCTTCCTGGACGACGCCTTGATCGCCGTCGACAAGCCGCCGGGGCTGCCGACGCACGCGACCGCCGACCCGTCGCGCCCGAGCCTCGTCGGGCACGTCGAGCGGTTTCTCGAGTCGCGCGGCGTCCGGGCGATCGCTCGCGGTCCACCAGCGGCTGGACCGCGACACGTCGGGCGTCGTGGTCTTCGGCCTCGACCCGCGCGCCAACGAGGGCCTCGTGCGCGCCTTCGCCGAGCGGCTCGCCGAGAAGAAATATCTGGCGCTCACGGCGACGCCGCGCAAGCCGTTGTCTCCGCGGTTCCGCGTCTCGGCTGCGATCGGACCGGCAACGGCGGGCCGGCCTTCCGTCCGAGTCGGCGGCCCCGACGCCCGTCCGGCCGAGACCGACGTGATCGTCCGCGAGGACCTCGACGGCGCAGCTGCTGGTCGAGGCGAGGCCGCTCACCGGCCGCCGTCACCAGGTCCGCGTGCACCTGGCCCACGCGGGCGTTCCGATCCTGGGCGACGAGCTCTACGGCCGTGCGGACCCGCGAGTGCCGCGGCTGATGTTGCACGCCTGGCGCCTCGCACTGCCGCACCCGGTCACGGGCGAGCCGCTTCGACTCGAGGCGCCCATCCCGGCCGACTTCGCGGCCGTGCTCGCCGAGCACAAGCGGCGATGACGAGTGAGCTAGCGTCGGGCGGTCACTGAGTCGCCCGCGCCACGAGGTGCGGCTGCTTCGTCGCGGGATCGCTTCGTTCGCGATGCCGATGCGGGTTGATGCGCGCGGATGAGCGTTACCGTTCGTAACTCGTTCCGGAACGAGTTACGAAAGGTAACGAGGTAACGTGGCAATGAAGGCAACGCAGTCACGAAGGCGAGGGCCTTCGTGGCTGCAGTCCGTTGCTCGCCCTTCACTCCGACTCGAACCGCCACGGCCCGAGCCGCGTCGGCCGGTCGAGCGCGCTCTGCAGCGCCTCGAGGAAATCCCGCCGCGGCCACTCGCGCGCGCCGAAGTGCGCGAGGTGCGGCGTGTAGACCTGGCAGTCGACGAGCGGGATGCCCCAGCGGCCGAGCTGCCGCACGAGCGCCACGAACGAGAGCTTCGAGGCGTCCTTCTCGAGCGCGAACATCGACTCGCCGAAGAACGTCGCGCCGAGCGAGAGGCCGTAGAGCCCGCCCACCAGCCGGTCGCCGCTCCACGCCTCGACCGAGTGGGCGACGCCGCGCCGGTGCAGCTCGCCGTAGGACTCGATCATCCCCTTCGTGATCCAGGTGCCGTCCTGCCCCGGCCGCGGCACCGAGGCGCAGGCGGTCATCACCTCGACGAAGGCCGTGTCGAGCGTCAGCCGGTAGGGCGCTCTCTTCTCGGCCTTGCGCAGGCTGCGCGTGACGTGGAGCTCGTCCGCGAGCAGCACGAGCCGCGGGTCCGGCGAGTGCCAGTGCAAGGGCTCGCCCTGCCAGGGGAAGATGCCCATCGAGTAGGCGAGCAGCAGCCGCTCGGGCCGCAGATCACCGCCGACCGCGATCGGCCCGCGCCGCGGTCCGCGCTCGGGCGGCGGGAAGAGCAGGCGCTCGTCGAGGCGATAGACCGGCATCGGGGCTCAGGCGCGCGCGCGCTCCGGGTCGGGCCGGCCGGTGAAGGCGCGGAGCGCCGCGAGGCAGGCTTCCTGGTCGGTCGCCGTGTCGGAGGCGAGCGACGACCAGGCGAACGCCCCGGAGTAGCCGGCGGAGCGCGCGATCTCGAGCAGTCGCGAGGGCGGCACGGACGCGCCGCGCGTCGGGAACTCGCCGAGCACGGGCGCGGGTCCGCCGGGGCGAGACGGCGCGACCGGCCGGGCCAGCGACGCGAGGCTGTCGAGCGTCTCGTACCAGTGCACCTGGACGAAGTCGAGCGCGAGACCGTCGAGGAGCGGCAGCCAGCGCGCGCTCGCGAGCCCGACCGAGAGCGGCTGCGAGGCGCGCGCGTGAAAGAGCGCCGCCAGTTCGCCGAGATACGTCCGCATCTCGACCCGCGAGATCGAGGCGCCCGGGTCGACGGTGCCGACCCCGAACGTCGCCCACTCCGGCTCGTTCAGCAGGTCCCAGCCGGCGATCTCGGGCGCCTGCCCGTAGCGCGTCGCGATCGGCTCGAAGACCTGCGCGAGCAGGCGCGAGCGCAGCAGCGGATCGCGCACGTGCTCGCGCCGCCCGCCGAGGCGCACGCCGTTCACGACGCGCGCGGGAGAGAACCAGAGGAAGTCGGTGAGCACGAGGTGCGCGCGCAGCCCCGCGGCGCGGAGCGCCCCGAGAGCCGCGTCGAGGTCGGGTAGCACGCGCTCGTCGAGCGAGACCGGCCGTCCCTGCGGGTCCTCGACGAGACCGGCGCGCCCGTCGGCGAGCAGCCACAGCCGGACGGCCGACGCCCCCGCCGCGGCCAGACGCGAGAGCTCGGCGCCGAAACGCTCGAGCCGCTCCGGAATGGCGATGCCGCCCTCCGGCCGCCACGCGCTCGCTCCGAAGTCCTGCCCGTAGTCGAGCCAGGGCAGGTTGGCCCCGACCACGAGCTCAGGCATTCCGCTGGAGCGCCCCCACGATCTCGCGGACCTGCGCGTCGGCGGTCTCGGGCGGCAGCAGGCACGCGCCGGCGCCGGCGTGGCCGCCGCCGCCGTAGAGCGACATCAGCACGCCGATGTTGGCCTTCGAGCTGCGGTTCAGGATCGAGCGGCCGGCCGAGACGGCGATGCGCTGCCGATCCGGCCCCCGCTGCAGGCGGACCGCCACGCTCGCCTTCGGGAACAGCGTGAAGATCAGGAAGCGGTTGCCGACCGGGATCGGGTCGAGCGGACGGAAGTCGGTCAGCACCACGTTCTGCTCGAGCCGCGAGTGGGCGAGTGCCGCGTCCTTGAAGGCCTGGTCCAGCTCGCGCATCCGGTTCACACGCTCGCTCACCACCGGCAGCGCGAGCACCTCGGCGATCGGGCGCTGGCGCAGGGCGGGCAGCAGGCTGTCGAAGTACTCGCGCAGGCTGCCGAGGCCGGTGCGCGGGTCGAGCGTGAAGCCGAGCAGCACGTAGCCGGAAGGCGAGACGACGTCCTCGATCGTGAGCTGCGCCGAGTCGAGCCGATCGGTCTCCGCCAGCAGCGGCTCGTGCCGCGCGATGCCGCGGATGGCTCGCCAGGTAGTGCTCGTAGACGAGCCGCGCCGCGCTCGGCGCCTTGCCGTAGCGCCCCTTGAAGCCCGTCGGCGGCATCGCCTTCGGGTCGGTCAGCAGGTGGTTGTCGAACCACATCCCGCAGTCCGGGTGGTAGGGCACGTTGGCGAGGATGTCGGCGGGCCCGATCGCGACGCGGCGCTCGCTGACGTCCTGAGGGTGCACGAGCTCGACGGCGTCGATCGCCTCGCACTCCGACAGGATCACCGCGCAGGTCAGCCCGTCGAGGTCGGGCCGCGTGACGAGCCGCATCCCGGGCAGTGAACCACGAGCCCGCGCGGCTGACAAGCGCGCTACGCGGCGGCGCCGAGCACGGGCGTGCGCGCGCGGCGGCCGAAGCCGAGCATCGCGAAGCCCGCGAGGATCCAGAAGATGTCCTTGCCGCGCTTCAGCAGCACGAGGGCGGCGCCGACCGTCGTCACGGCGGGAACGCCGAGCGCCTTGAGGCTCAGCAGGTAGCCCAGGTCCTGGACGCCGAGGCCGGCAGGGACCGGCACGGCGAGCGCGCGGACCAGGATCAGCGTCGTCTCGATCACCATCGTGGCGCTGAGCGGCGCATTGACCCCGAGCAGGTTCAGGAAGAAGAGCGTCTCGAGCGAGCGGACCATCCAGCCGGCCATGTAGAGCAGCACGGGGAGCACGAGCCCCAGCGGGTGCTTGAAGAAGCGGGCGAGCGACTGGTCGGTGCGCTGGAAGCGCAGCGCGTTGCGCTCCAGCCAGGCGCCGAGCCAGCGGCCGAGCAGGCGCTCGAGCCAGCGGTGCAGGCGGTCGGCCATCTGCCCCATGGCCGTCGCCGCGACCAGCAGCAGCGCGACCACGACCAGCACGAGCGCCGTCGCCAGCAGCAGGATCGGCAGGCCGCCGCGCCCGATCGCGACGCGCGAGGCCTTCTGCAGGAGCGGCCAGGCCAGGAACGTCGCGAGCGCCAGGAACAGGCCGTGCGAGAGGATCACGAAGAACTTCCGGGCGATCGTGGAGACGACGCCGTCCTCGGTCGGCACGCCGCAGTAGCGCTTCAGCAGGTAGGGCTGCACGGTCTCGGAGAGCACGGCACCCGACGGCAGGCCGAGCATCAGCGCGTCGCCGATCACGCGCACCGTGACGAGGCCGCGGAAGCGCGGGCGCTCGCCGAGCCGGTCGTAGCAGAGCCACCAGCCGAGCGCCTCGCAGAGCACGGCCACGAGGTTCGGCAGCAGCAGAAGCGGCAGCCACGGGCCCCGCGAGCGCACGAGCTCGAGCGCCTTGCCGAGGTCGGCCGAGCGCAGCACCCAGAAGAGCAGGCCCAGCGAGAGCGCGGCCGGGATCAGCTGGGAGGCGTGGCGCAGTACACGCTTCATCGCCGGATTATGACCTCGTTGCCCCTGCGAGCGGCTCGCGCATACACTGCAACTTGTCGAGGAGGCCGAGGATTCCGGACCCGCCGACGCAGGAGACGTTCGACTCCGCGTTCCTTTCCGAGCTGGAAGGGCTCGTCACCGACGCCGGCATCAAGGTGTCGTCGGTGGCGGGCGGGGAGACCGGCGCGCGCGGCTACCTCGAGACGCTCGCGGCGTTCCTCGCGCCGGCGACGCCGGGAGGCCCGGCGCTCAACGACCAGTCCTTTCTCGCTGCTGTCCGAGAGCGTCCTCGCGGAGCGCTGCACGGCGGTGATCGAGTCGGTGCGCCGCAGCCCGCGCCGCGAGGCCGCGCAGGCGGCCGAGAGCTTCGTCGTCTTCTTCCAGGCGCTCGTGCCGACGCTCGACCCGGCGCCGGCGCGCGAGGTGAAGACGACCTTCTTCCGGCTGATGCCGACGCTCGTGCAGCTCGCGTGGGAGGACACGGGCGAGGGCCACGAGCTCGGCCCCGACACCCGCGAGGTGCTCGGGCTCGTGGAGACGATCCTGCTCGAGGTGTCGAGCGTCCGGCTCGCGCCGCTCGAGAGCGAGGTGCTGTTCCGCAACCTCGACAAGCTGGCGACGCTGATCGCGGCGGGCGAGTGGTCGCTCGCGCGCGACGTGGTCGCGGCGCCGCTGCTCGCGATCCTGCGCAAGAACCGCGAGAAGCGCTCGCTCTTCCGGCTGATGGAGGTCGAGATGGCGCTGCAGAGCTACGTGCGCGAGCGGCTCGGGCACGACACCCCGCACCTGCGCGTGCCGGACGACCTCGAGGCGCTCGCGGACTTCGGCCCGCTGCGGGTGTTCGAGGAGGAGGGCGCGGGCGGCAAGCGCCAGCTCTTCCTGCAGGTGCAGCTGCCCGACATCCCGATCCTGAGCGACATCGTGGTGCACCTCTCGCCCCAGGGCGGGGGCTCCGACGAGCGGCTCAGGCTCGACGGCCTCGGCAGCGTCCCGTTCGACCTCCCGCCGGGGCTCTACCAGATCGGCCTGCTCTACGAGCCGGAGGCGTCGCGCGCCTGACCCGGCGGCAGCGCCGGGGGCGGCGGACCCGGCACGTTCGGCGCTCCCGGCGTCACGTCCTGGCCGCGCGTCGCCAGGAAGACGGCGATCGTCCAGGTCGGCACCAGGTCCACGAACGGCACGAGCTCGGTCAGGAAGGCCGGCAGGAAGGCCCAGTGCCAGCCGACGAGCGCGATCATCACGAGCGCCGTGGCGGTGTCGATGACGTTGTTGAGCGGCGTGAGCGCGACGGGCAGGAGCGCGTACTGCGCGAGGTCCACGCAGAGCGCGAGCACGCGCGCGATCAGGATCCGCCGCGGCGTGAGCAGGACCATCGAGCTCAGGCTACCAGATTGGCGGCCTTCTGGCCGACCTGGATCATCGGATGCTCGATCAGGTGATACATCGCCAGCGGACAAGCGATCGCGAGCAGCACCAGCACGGTCCACCGGGCCGGCGCTGGCAGCGGAAGGTGAAGCGCGAAGAGCATGACGGCGACGTGGGAGAGGTAGATGCCGTAGCTGTACTTGGCGATGAGATGCGTCGCTCGAACGAGCGGCCGAAACCGCATCTCCTCGAACCACGGGATCGCCAGGCCGAGGACCAGGCAGAAGGCCCAGCGGTAGTACAAGGGCGCCATCCTGGGGGGCCGCGAGAAAGACGGTCCACGTCGCGGCGAAGACGGCGGGCCACCACCAGCCGGGGATCGCCCTGCGGACCGACTTGGACAGGCGCCACGCGAGGACGCCCGCGACGAAACAGGGTGCGTAGGCGACGACGTACAGCCGGCCGGTCATTTGCCGGCAGAAGCACTCCGATCGGAAGGCAGGCGAGCCAGATGAGGGCCGAGGCGCCAGATCGGGCGCCGCTCGGGACGCCAGGTAGAGAAACGGCAGCACGACGTACATCTGGACTTCGAGCGGCAGCGTCCACAGGCCGCCCACCATCTCGTCCGAAAACGTCAGGTTGATCGTGAGCGCCAGTTGGAGAGATACTCGACCGCCGTCCAGTGGCGGCTGGTCTCGCCCGGGTGCGGACGAGGCGCCGAGAACGAAGGCGAGCGTCACGCAAAACATGCTCAGGGGATACAGACGGAAGAAGCGACGCAGGTAGAACGAGCCGAACAAGGCAGCGCCCGCGGTCCTGGCGCGCTCGAGCGAGAGCATCAACACCATGCTGGTGTGGACGAAGAACATGAGGACGCCCATCTGGGCGAAGTGCCAGGCCCAGGTCCGAGCGATGGCCGGTGGCGATCTCGTACAGATGTGCGAAGAACACGCACAAAACAGCCGTCGCTCGCACGAGATCCAGGTTCGGGCTGTCGGCCTGGAAGGAAGACCTGGCCGGTGTTCGACCACCGGGTTAGGCTTACCGGCTCCAGGTGATGACACAGGCGCCGAGTTCGGCTACCGGGGTGACAAGGACACGGATGCGTTGCGGCTACGCGGGAACGCGCGCGCGGGCGAGACGGCCGCTGCCCTCGAGCTCGTACGACGAGATCGCCGCGGGCACCAGCACGCTCTGGCCCCGCTCGAGCGCCGTCTCGCGGCCGTCGGCCTTGAGCCGCGTGCTGCCGGTGAGCTGCAGCAGGATCTCGAGACGCCCGCCGGCCGCCGAGAAGGCGCGCCCGGGGGAGAGCTCCACGAAGCCCAGCTCGAACTCGCGCGCCGGCGTCACGAAGCTCGTCTCGCCGGGCCCCGGGGCCGTGGGCTTCAGCACCGCGGCGTCCTGCGCCTCGAACACGAGCGTCGCCAGCAGCTCCTGGACGTCGACGTGCTTCGGCGTCAGCCCGCCGCGCAGCACGTTGTCGGAGTTGGCCATGATCTCGAGCGCCGTCCCCTCGAGGTAGGCGTGGAGCTCGCCGGCCGCGAGGTAGAGCGCCTCGCCCGGCTCGAGCGTCACGAGATTGAGGTAGAGCGGCGCGAGCGTCCCCAGGTCCTGCGGGTACTTCTCGAGCAGGCGCTTCACCCAGCGCCAGGCGGGATCGGAGGATCGCTTCGCGGCCTCGGTCGCCGCGCGCTTCAGGATCGGCGCGCGCTCCTCGGGCTCGAGCGTCATGAGCCGCGCGAAGAGCGCGCGGAGGGCGGCGGCGTTGCGCTCGCGCGCGACGCGGCCCAGTGCCTCCGACAGCTCCGGCCGGGCGAGCGGCTCGAGCGCGCGGACGGTCTCCTCGAGCGGCCGGAAGCCCTTGAGCGCGACGAACGGCGTGAGCGCGCAGACGAGCTCGGGCTTGTGGTTCGAGTCGCGGTAGTTCCGCCGCGGCGCGTCGAGCGGGATGCCCTCGGCGTTCTCGCGGTTCCAGCCGCCGCGCGCCTGCTCCTGGTTGGGGTGCGCCTGGATCGAGAGCGGCTCGGCCGCGGCCAGCACCTTGAAGAGGAAGGGCAGCTCGTTGCCGAAGCGGTCGCAGACGTCGGCGCCCAGCAGGCCCACCGGGTCGTCCTGGATCGCGCGGTCGAGCGTGCCGAGACCCGCGGGCGAGGCGATCCGCGACGGCGCCTTCGGGTGCGCGCCGATCCAGAGCTCCGCTTCCGGCCGCTCCGACGGCGTCGGGCGGCCGAGCAGCTCGGCGATCGCGGTGCGCGACCCCCAGGCGTAGTTCTGGATCGGGTTTTCCAGCACGAGGACCGGCAGACTCATGAGAAGCCCGAACTATATGCGCCGAGTCCGCCGCTGTCGACTCGCGCTGTGGATTCGGGCGACGTTCAGGGAGCCGCGGGCGCCGCGAGCGCGGGCTGCAGGTCGCGGAGCTTCTGCTGGATGATGCGCACGTTGCGCGGCCCCATCCGCAGGAACTGCTTCTGCGCGGCGGTCAGCCCCTCGAGCTTGGGGTCGGCGTAGCGAAAGCCGATGGCGTGCGGAACGAGCTCGACGTCGTCGCGCAGCACCGGCACGGCCGTGAGCGCGGCGATCGCGCTGTCGACGGCCTTCGAAAAGCCCCCCTCCGGATGTCCGAGCTCGGCGTAGGCAGCGTCGAAGAGCGGCGCGAGCGTGCGGTAGGCCGCCGCGGCGGCGGACGGGTCGACCGAGCCCACCACGTCCGCGACCACGTCGTAGCCCTTGAATCCCGCCTGGTCCGGCACGATCGCGCGGCCGGGCCGCCGCGCGGCCTTGAAGCGCTGCTTGGGCGCCAGGAAATCGAGGTGCGGCCGCGGCGTCTCGCCGCTCACGACGTTGTCGACGACCGCGGTCAGCTTCCGCACGAGCCCGGTCTGCGCGAGCCAGCGGGTGAGCTCCGGGTTGGAGGAGAGAGCCCCGGCGAGGCTGCGCACGAAGGGATCGCTGTCCTCGAGCTTCGGCAGCGTCGTGGCGGGCGTCGGCGTCGGGGCCTGCTGCGCGACCGGTGGAGGTGCTGCCGGTGTCGGCGTCGGCCGGCCGGGCTGCCGGAACAGCAGGAAGAGCACGCCGAGCAGTGCGAGCACCAGCACGGCGAGCGCCGCCAGGATGGCCGGGAAGCCGATCCCGCTCTTGGGCTCGTCGCGCCCGTAGCCACGCTCCACGGGGACCGTGCTGCCGTCTCGTCGTCGAGCCCCCGCGTCGGCTCGAGCTCGTACTGGTCGAGGTCGTCGTCGCGATCGTCGAGATCCTCGGGCATCCGGAGCCTCCAAAGGCTAGGTTACACCACCGCCCCCGGGGGGTCTGGGGGGTGCGAAGCACCCCCAGAACAAGGAAGGATGCTACCAGCCTGACCGTTCCTCGCTCCCGCGAGAATCCCCCCATTCGAGTCGGCTAGAATTCGGTTCCCTCTAATACCTGGAGACACGATGGCGCACACGTACGAAGAGCTGAAGGGCAAGACGATCGACGACCTGCGCGAGATCGCGAAAGGCATCGAGCACGAGGCCGTGAAGGGCTACACGCAGATGAACAAGGAGCACCTGCTCCCGGCTCTCTGCAAGGCCCTCGGCATCGAGTACCACAAGCACCCGCACCACGCGGCGGTCGGCATCGACAAGGGCAAGCTGAAGGCCCGCATGCACGCGCTCAGGGCCGAGAAGGCCAAGGCGATCGAAGGCGGCGACAACAAGAAGCTGAAGGCGCTCCGCCGCGAGTACCACCGCCTGAACCGCAGGATCCGCGCGGCGACCGTCTGACGGGGGTCAGGTCTTGAATTGACGCATCACTCCTCGCCGCACAGGCAGTGCGCGTAGATCCCGCGCGGGTCGTTCCAGCGCGCGACCTCCGCGAGCTCCCGCTGGATCTCGAGGAGCCGCCCGGCGACCGAGAAGCGTGAGGCCGAGGATCCCTCCGCCGACCTCGCCCGAGCCCGAGGCCGAGCCGACGACGGACGACGCGCCCGCCGTGAGCATCTCGGCGACCTGCTCGCGGAAGCTCTTCTCCTTCTCCAGGTACCAGACGCGGTAGCCCTTCTCGAGCTTGGCGCGCTTGGCCGCCGACTCGATCGCCGCGGGCAGGCCGCCCAGCTGGTCCACGAGCCCGAGCCCCTTCGCGTCCTCGCCGCTCCAAACGCGCCCGCGCGCGATCTTGTCCACCTGCTCGGTCGTCATGTGGCGCGCCTCGGCGACCCGCGCCAGGAAGTCCTGGTAGCCGTTGTTGATCGACTGCTGGATCACGTCGCCCACCGCCGGGTCGAGCGCGCGGTCGGGCCGGATCGCGTCGCTGAAGCGCGTGGTGCCGACGCCGTCGGTGTGGATCCCGAGGTACTTCGCGAGCGGCTTCTGGATGGTGGGGAAGACGCCGAAGATCCCGATCGAGCCCGTGATCGTCTCGGGCTGCGCCCAGATCTCGTCGGACGCGGTCGAGATCCAGTAGCCGCCCGAGGCCGCCACGCTGCTCATCGAGACGACGAGGGGCTTGCCGGCCTTGCGCACGAGCTCGCACTCGCGGCGGATGATCTCGGAGGCGAAGGCGCTGCCGCCCGGGCTGTCGACGCGCAGCACCACGGCCTTCACGTTCTCGTCCTCGCGCGCACGCCGCAGGAGCCGCGCCGTCGAGTCGCCGCCGATCGTCCCGGCGGGCTGCGTGCCGTCGAGGATCGTGCCCTTTGCGACGACCACGGCGACGGCCTTGCCGCGGCCCGTCGCGCCCGTCCGGTCGCCGCCCTTCGACTTCAGGTAGTCGCCGTAGCCGATCTGCTTGAAGGAGTGCTTCTCCTTGTCCTCGCCGGTGAGCGCGATCAGGCGCTTCCTGACCTCGTCGCGCGGCGCGAGCGTGTCGACGAGCTTCGACTCCTTGGCGAGCACGGCCATGTCGCCGTGGACCGCGCGCAGCCGATCCGGCAGCGACTCGATCCCCGCGGCGATGTCGGCGGGCGCGATCTTGCGCGCCTCGCCAACGTCCGCGAGCCAGTCGCGCCAGAGGTCGCCGTAGAAGTCGAGCGACATCTCCTTGGCTTCCTTCGACATGTCGTCGCGCAGGTAGGGCTCGACCGCCGACTTGTACTCGCCGACCCGGAAGACGTGCACCTCGATCCCGAACTTGTCGAGGCCTTCCTTGTAGTAGTTGCGCGCGCGGCCGAAGCCCTCGATCAGCACCATGCCCTCGGGGTGCAGGAACACCTCGTCGGCCTGCGCCGCGAGGTAGTACTGCGGCTGGCCGAAGTCGTCGCCGTAGGCGATCACCTTCTTGCCGCTCTTCCTGAAGTCGAGGAGCGCCTCGCGCAGGTCCCGCAGCTTCGTGAAGCCGGAGCCGTACATCTCGTTCGTGTCGAGGAAGACGGCCTTGATGCGCGCGTCGTCCTTGGCGAGCTTCAGCGCGTCGACCAGGTCCTTGAGCAGCGTCTCGGCCACGGCCGACCCGGCGCCGGTGGCGCTCGAGACCGCGCGCTCCACCGGGTCGACGGCCGAGAGCTGCTCGACGATCGTCCCGCGCGGGTTCAGCACCAGCGCGGCGCCGTCGGGCACCTTGATCCGGCCGCTCAGGCTCGCGATCAGCAGCCCGGCGGCCAGGCCGAAGAAGAGGACGTTGATCAGGAAGCGCCGCAGCCCGTCGATCAGCCGGCCGAGCCGGACGAAGACAGAAGGACGTTCCTCGTTCATGGGGTCACCTCGATGGGTGGCGGCGCGGGCCGCCTTCGTCTCGATCTTATCCGCGGTTTGGGGCGGGGGAGGCGGCCTTGCCGGGCTCGGCCTCCGGCTTCGGGCGGGCGGCGGGCGGCGCCGGGGCGGCGGGCGCCTCGGGAGACACCGGCGCCTCGGCCGGCTTGTCGGCGGGCCGGACCTCGAGGGCGACCGCGCTGAAGACGTTCTCGAGCTGGATCTCGTAGCCGGCGCGCCCCGGGTCGCCCTTGATGTTGCTCTTGACGATGTTGAAGGGGAAGCGGTTGCCCCTCACCGTGACCGGCGTGCCTTTCGGCACGTTCAGGCGCAGCGCGCAGAAGGCACCCTTGTGCACGATCTTCACGGTCTCCTCGACCGCAGGCAGCACGAGCTGCGTGGCGAGGAAGGCGCCCTCGATCTCGCCGCCCTGGAAGCGCCCCTGTCCAAGGTCGAGGCTCGTCCGGCTCATCGCGCCGTGCAGGCGCAGGCTCACGGGCAGGTCGCGCGGGACGCCGAGGTCGAAGCGCTGCTTGTGGCCCGGAACGAACGCGACGCCGCCGCTCTTGCCGGTGTCGAGCCGCAGGCGCGCCGTGTCGTCCTGGCGGTCGACCTGGAGGCGAGTCTTCTCGCCGCGCTCGATCGAGCGCGCGTCGGCGAGGGCGCCGGCTTCGATGTCCCGCGCCTCGACGGCGAGCCGCGTTCCGAGGAGCTCGAGGTCGAGCTTCACGTGCGTGGCGCCCTCGGGCCGGGGCAGCGGCCCCTCGCTCTTCCAGTTGCCGGACGCCAGGTCGGGACTCGCGCCGGTCGCCACCCAGGTCAATCCCGTGAGCACCACCGCGGGCCCGAGCAGCACCAGCCACGGCGCCCGCGTCTTCTCGAAGGTGATCTGGATCCCGGCCGACAGGATCAGGAGCGGCCAGAGCGAGATCGCCTCCATCCAGAACGACCACGGCAGGACGCCGGTCGTGGTGAGCAGCAGGAAGAGGGCCCAGACGCAGAGGCCGATCCCGTCGGACGCGCGCTTCCAGTCCACCTTCGGGGGAGCGCCAAGTACCGTCGTGGTGCGTGAGCAGCTCATGCTTCTCTTCTCGTACGAGTCTACGGCACAAGGGTTTGCGCCGTTCCCCTGCAGGCCGTCACTCACCGACGACGGCCGGTCACCCGCCGATTTGGTAGGTGAAAGGGGTCAGGTCTTGCTTTGGGGTCTGGTCTTGCGTCGTGCCCGGCCAGGCAATGCACGATGCAAGACCTGACCCCTCCGTTAAAGCCCCCGAATCTCCCGAAGCGTCGTCTCGACCTCGGCCGGAGTGTTCATGAGCCCCGCAGCGACCCGGACGTAGCTCACGGCGTAGGGCGACGCCGACGCCACGATCCGCCGCGCCTTGAGCCGCGCGACCGCCTCGTTCGTCGTCAGGCCCTTCACCTCGAGGCAGACGATGCCGGCCCTGAGCTTCGGGTCGAGCGGCGTGTGCAGCGTGACGTTCTTCATGGCCGCGAGCTCGCTGCAGAAGCGGCCGTTGAGCTCGGCCACGCGCGCGGTCACGCGCTCGCGTCCCAGCCGCTCGTGCAGCTCGAAGGCCGCCTCGACCCCCCAGCAGTGCTCGAACGCGCAGAAGCCGCCGGGCGAGACGAACGCGGCCTGCGTGCGCGGGTCGGGCGGCTGGTCCGCCATCCAGCGCCCGATCGGCACGAGTGAGTCGAAGGTCGGGACCGTGGGCCGGATGTGCGGCCACGCGTCCGCCCGCCCCCAGACGAGCCCGGTGCCGCGCGGCCCGAAGATCCACTTGTGCGTCGACGCGGCCACGAAGTCGGCGCCCAGCGCCGCGACGTCTTCGTCGCTGCAGCCGAAGCCGTGGACCCCGTCCAGGATCAGCAGGCAGCGGTCGGCCTCGGAGCGGCCCTGGTTGGCGGCCTGGACCACCTCGGCGAGCGCGCGGACCGGCAGCCGCAGCCCGGTGCTCGAGTGGACCCAGGTGAGTCCCACCACGCGCGTCTTCGGCGTGATCGCCCGGCGCAGCCGCTCGACCATCTCCGCCGCGTTCGCCTGCGCGGAGCGCTCGTGGAGCGCGATCTTCCGGAAGCTGGCGCCGTTCTTCTCCGTCGCGAGCCGGATCGCCTCGTGGTGCACGTAGTGGTCGTGCTCGGTCGCCAGGATCTCCTGGCCGGGCGTGATCCGCACGCCGTTGTAGAGCAGCGACAGGCCCATCGTCGTGCTCGGGACGAGTGCGATCTCCTCGGCCTTCCCGCCGCAGTAGCGCGCGATCGTGGCCTTCACCTTCTCCTGGAGATGCTCGCCGTTGGGCTCGAAGATCGCCTCGTCGAGCCAGAACGGGTTCTCGTCGAGCTTCCGGCGGTACGCGTCGATCGCGTCGCGGACCGGCTTCGGGTGCGACGAGATGTAGAAGCTAGAGAGGTGGATCAGGTCGGGCGAGAGATTGAAGAGCGCGCGCACCGCGGCCCAGTCGGGCTCGCCGGCGGCCGAGACAACTGAAAGGGGAGTGAAGCGCGCGGCGAGCCCCGCGGCCGTTGCCGTCAGCCCCGCGCGAGCGAGGAAGGAGCGGCGGTCGAGAGACATGGACCGGATTCTAGCCCCGGCCCGAAGGAGCGAGGCCGGGCTAGCGGCTCTGCGCCTCCGGCGTGGCTTCGGCCGGTGGGGAAGATGCCGACCGCGCCGAGTGCCCGCGATCGATGTTGACCGCCCCGTTCACGGTGCGCAGCTCGAAGCGCGCCCCGCCCGAGCCGATCCGCCCCTCGAGCCGGCGCCGGGCCCGCGTCTCGTCGGCCAGGTCGAAGTCGCAGCCGATGCCGCCGTTCACCGTGCGGGCGTCGATCTCGGCGTTGGCGTCGGCCGGCAGCGTCAGCCGGACCGTGCCGTTCGTCGTGCGCATCGAGCTTCGGCCCTGAGGGTCGACGCGCGCCAGCGCCACCGACACCGTCCCGTTCACGACCGACGCGTCCACGGCCCCCTCGGCGCCGCTGACCTCGACCGACCCGTTGATCGTGGAGGCCGCCACCTCGGCCGTCACGCCGTCGACCTCGACCCGCCCGTTGACGTTCTCGACCCGGACCTTGGCCGTGCGCGGCACCCGGACCACGTAGTCCACGCGGCCGCCCGCCGCCGAACCAGCTCCCGCGCGGGAAGCGCGTCCGCACCTGAAGGGTGTCGCCCTCGCCGGTGATCTCGACCTTCATCCTGTCGAGCGCCCGCTCGCTCGTGGCCCGCTTGGTCGCCTCGATGGCGACCTTGGCCTCGTCCCAGCCCGTGACCTCGATCGTTCCGTTCGTGTTCTCGAGCTCGAAGCGGCCATCCTTGGCGAGCGCCCGCGTCTCGCTGACGGTCGCCCGCGCGGTGAGCCCCCAGCCGCCCGGCACGCCCCCGCACCCACCGAGAGCCAGGCTCCCCGCCACGGCCAGGAAGAGCAAACGCCGCATCCCACACCTCCGCTCTGTCCACCATTACGCACGACGTCCGGCGGGGGTTCTGGGAATCGGGACCCGGCTGAGTCCGAGGGACAGCTCAGGCGTCGAGAACCACGAGGTCGGCCGGTCGTGCGCCGCGGACGGCCTTCAGGGGGATCGACCGATCGAACGTCGCGAGAAAGCCATCGCGCGCCACTGCTAGCCCCAGCAGATACACGTCCGTGAGCTGCCGGTGGCCGACCGCGAGGTCGAAGACGGTCGTGTCGCACAGCGAAAGGTCGTCCGGCCAGAACGAATGGTGGCCGCTCTCGCGAAACGCGGCCAGGCGTCGAGCCAGCTCTTTGGGCGCCGTCGTGAAGCCGTAGGCCGGATTCGAAAGAATGCGCACGGCGGCGTTTTCCGTCAGCGGACACGTCGCCCAACCCGATTCGCGCTGGGTTCCAAACCACGCGTGAGCGGCTTCGTGGTGCACGTGCTCCGGATCGAAGAGCGCGATCAGAACGTTGACGTCGAGCAGAGCTGGCCGCTTCACGCCTCGTCGCGCAGCCGGTTGACGAGCTCCATGGTGGGCTTGGGGCTGGCGCGTCGGCGCCGCGGCAGGACAGGCACGCCGTTTCGCAGCGCCTTGCGGCCGCCGGGCTCGAGCGCCTTCCGCGCCAAATCGGACAGGACTTTTCCGGCGCTGGTCCGCCGGTTGTTCGCGAGCTCCTTCGCGGCCTGCAGCACGTCGTCGTCGATGTCGAGCGTCGTCCTCATCGACACAGCATCACGCATCAGACATCAGATGTCAAGTGGGCACCAAAGCCGGCGCTATCGCCGAAGCAGCAGCCGGTCGCTCGCGACCACCCGCAGGTGGAGCGTCTTGACGGTCACCGGGGCCGACTCGGCCGTCACCGCGATCTCGCCCGACTTCCTCCGTCCAGTGCGCCGCGACCTCGTGAAGCCGGTCGTCGGGCCCGGTCACCATCAGCCGGGCCGAGCCGTCGGGATAGAGCGACACCCGCTGGCGAGGGCGGCGGGAGAGCGGCAGCGCAGCCTCGTCGGGACGGTAGACGGCCCCCTCGCTCCCGTCCTCCTCGAAGACGTGCACCCACGTCGTCTCGAAGAGCGAGTCGGCCGCGGTCACTTCAGTCCCGGCCGAGCCGAGTCGAGCGTCGTGCGCATCCGCACCACCTGCTGCGACGTGAACAGGACCATGGCCGCGTCGTCCACGTAGTCCATGTAGTTCATGAACATGTCCCCGTTCGGCCCGTTGCTGCACGTCACCGTCGGGAAGGAAGGCGTGCCGAAGTTGGGTCCCGCGGCGTTCGGCGTGTCGGCCACGAGGTCGCTGCCCGAGCAGTCCTCGGTGTCGCCCCAGATGTGCCGCAGGTTGAAGTAGTGGCCGACCTCGTGCGTGGCCGTGCGGCCGAGGTTGAAGGGCGCCTGTGCGCTGCCCTGCGTGCCGAACGCGTTGTAGTCGATCACGACGCCGTCGGTCGCCTCCGGCCCGCCGGGGAACTGCGCGTAGCCCAGGACACCCCCGGACAGCGCGCACACCCAGAGGTTGAGGTGAGCTCGAAGGCCGATAGGGCGCGATCCCGCCGGAGGCGCGCCGCTTGACGGAGTCGTCGGTCGTGAAGGAAGCCTTTGTCGTCCGCGTGCGGGTGGTCCGGGCGAGCCGGAAGCGCAGCCGCGCGTCGGTCACGAGCCCCTTCCAGACCTCGGGCACCTTGCTCTTGTCGGGATTCGCCGCCGCGTAGTCGCGATTGAGCACGGCGATCTGGCTCTTGATCTGCGCGCTCGAGACGTTCTGCTCGTCGGTCTGGTAGACCACGTTCACGACCACGTCCACGGTCACGCGCTTCGGGACAGCCGCCGCCAGCTCGCGCCGCGCCACGGTCAGCTGCTCGAGCTCCGCCTGCCGCGCACGGTAAGGCGCATACGACTCGAGCAGCGCCATGTGCGCCGACATCGTTCCGCACTTCCGCCGCGGACGCCTCTTCGACGCTCTCTTCGCCTTCCTGGCCATGAGACCTCCTGTCCTGCGCTACGAGAACCGCGCGGGCGCCTCAGGAAGGCGCTCAGCGAACGTCAGCAAGTCGTGAAGACCCGGATCCGCCTCACTCGAACAGCTCGTCGACCCTCATCCGCCAGCCAGGCAGGGCAGGCTCGGCTTCCGCGATCTCACCCCGGCGGTAGATCACGGGCTCCGGACTCGCGGCGCGGAAGACGCGCACGACGTTCTCGCCCACGAGGTCCACGTCCCAGACCACCCGGGTTCCGGCAGCAAAGTAGTCGGCACGCTTGCGAGCGATCTCGTCCTCGGCGCTCGGCCCGTAGTCGCCCTCGCTCCGCACCTCGGCGGCGAAGGAGGGCGCGCCCTTCACGAAGCTCATCGTGGGTGTATCGGCTGGGTGGAACGCCGCGTCCGGGCTGAAGGACTTCCGGTTGGGAAGGTCGACGACGAAGCCCGTGTTGTCGGGATAGGCCAGGCCGCCTCCCGACGCCTTTTCGTGGCGACGCAGGCTCGCGTAGATCGCTGCGCTCGCGCGGCCCGGCAGGCCTCCGGTGGGGCTCATCCGCACGATCTCCCCGCCGACGAGCTCGGCCTTGGCGTTCTCGGGCACTCGAGTGAGGTCATCGATCGTGGCGCGACTGACGGTCTTCATCGGCTCACGATCCTACCTGGCCTCGGGTGGCCGGGCGGGGGAGTCCACCCACAGCCGCCCCAGCTCCAGCTCGATCGCCTCGAACGGGGGAACGCGAACGACGGCAGAGTCCTCCCACACACCCGCGATCGACCAGACGCCGTCCCGCAGGCGGAGCACCTCGAGCGTGCGGTCGGTCGGCTTGACGAACCAAACGTTGAGGATGCCGGCCTCGCCATAGATCCGCAGCTTGCGGCCGCGGTCGATCCGCTCGGTCGAGGGAGAAAGCACCTCGCAGACCCAGTCGGGTGCGAGCGAGAAAAAGGCCTCGTCCGGAATCGCAGGCATCCGCTCGCGTCGCCACCCGGCAAGATCCGGCACGAGGACCTGCTCGCCAAAATGCAGCTCGGGCTCGTCCAGGATCCACCAACCGCCAGGTCCGCCGGTGCCGTGGTGGAAGGGATTCCCGAGAGCCATGCCGAGCGCCGAGGCGGCCACTGAGTGCCGCGGCGCCGGACGCGGGCTCAGGAACAGCTCGCCGTCCAGGATCTCGGCGACCTTGTTCTCGGGCGCGTTCAGCACGTCGTCGTACGTCGCGCGCTTCATCGATTCAGGCTCCGCAGGGTGCGACTCGGACCAGTCTACGTCTCCGCTCGAAGCCCCCGCAACGTTCCATCCACTCACGCCTCACCTCCAGTGAGCCGGATGCTCGCATGGCGAATGGACAGCGAAGGTCCGATTCCGTGAGGAGGGGCCGTGGTGCGACTGAGCCTAACCGGGCGTGCGGAACGGATTGACGACCTTGACCGAGTCGTAGACCTGACCGTGGCTCAGGTCCTCGGAGTAGAGCGTCTCGGCGCCACACTCCCGAGCGGCGCCTATCACCAGCGCGTCCCAGAAGGAGAGCTGATAGCGCTCCTCGAGCGCGATCGCGTCGAGGATCGACTCGCCGCTGTTGACGACGACTTCCCACCGCAGGTAATCGGCGACGACCTCACGCGCCTGCGCGGAGGTCATCGGCCGACCGGCCTTGCGACGCAGCGACACATACAGCTCCTGGAGGACCTGCGTGCTGAGCGCGCCGGTACGCTCGTGCCAGAGCGTCTCCACGAGCGCGCGCGCTTTCTCGTGCCTGTCGCCGGTCGAGACGTCGTGCGCGTACACCAGGACGTTCGTGTCGACGAAGACCCTACCGCTCATGCAGCTCGTCGCGCGAAGCCGGCCGTTTCCACTGCAGGTCGCGCCCGGTGCGCAGGCGTGCGAGCGCCCGGCGTCGGGCCACCTCGTACGCTTTGTTGCGCCGAACGAGCTCCTCGAGCCGATCTCGGATCAGACCGCTCACGGATGTACCCTCGGCCGCCGCGAGGATGCGTGCCTCACGAAGCAGGTCGGCATCTATGGTCAACGTGACATTGGTCTTGGCGCTCATCAGCGCAGCCCTCTTGGCTCACATGAAACAGTGTAACACGGGATTACGTGGCGTACGCTTCGAGCGCCTCACGCAGGGCGATGCATTCCGCCGTGGAGATGGCTTCGCTGCCGAAGCGCGAGCGGTAGTAGGCCGCGACGATCGTGCGGGCCGGCAGCCGCGACGGGCGAATGAGCCGCAGAGGGCTCGTTGCGTCGGCCACGCGACGAGCGTGCTCGAGTAGTCCGCGTCCCGCGGGACGCGTGAGCCCGGCAGCCGACCAGCGCCGCTCCAGATCTCGAACGAGCGCGCGCAAGTCGGGGGGAACGGCCAGCGCGGCAGGATCGGGCACCGCGCGCGCGGCGCGGAGCCGGCGACGCGCCCGTGCGAAGCCGGACGAGCCACGGGCTCACGACGAGCGCGCCGAGCGCGAGCCAGACCAGAGGCTCGCCCGCAAGCCGCGCCGCGAGGCGGCGCGGCGTCGCGCGCGAGCTTCTCGGCGAACGCGAGCGGACCGCGCGCCGTGAGGACTGTCCACGCCGACGCGAGCGCCGCCCGCGTACGCTGGAGCACGCGCTCGAGGCCGCCGCCCGGCGGATGGGCCGCGGCGAACTGGCCCGGCGGAGTGGGATCCGCCTCGACCCAGCCCGCACCCGGCAGCCAGGCCTCGACCCACGCGTGGGCGTCGCGGTCCCGGACGACGTGAAGCCCGCCGCCTTCGTCCGTGTGCGGTCCGAGGCTCAAGCCCTTCACGAAACGCGCCGGGATCTCCTGCAGCCGCAGCAGCACCACCGCCGCACTCGCGAAGTACTCGCAGTAGCCCGCCTTCTTGTCGAACAGGAACTCCGCGACCGGGTCTGCCGTCCGGAACGGTCCGGGGCGCAGCGTGTAGGCAGTAGCCCGACTGGAGATGGGCCACGGTCGCGGCGACACGCGCCGCCGGATCCTTGCCGCGAAGCGCGAGCTCGCGAGCGAGCGAGACGATGCGCTCGTCGACGTGCGGCGGCAGGGCGAGGCTCTCGCGTCGGTCGTCCTCCGAAAGCGGCGGGGGAGCAACCGAGGATGCGAGCGATGGAGGCCAGACGGCGCCGTAGAGCCTCCCCGGAGTGGCCGCGGGCCGGCGGATCGCTCCGAGCCGGTCGAGCTCGAGGAACCGCGAGTCGATCGTGACAAAAACGACGCCCTTCGGAAGCAGCAACGGCCAGTGGTCGATCTCCGCCTGCACGATCCGGATATCGGAGACGACGGACGGCTGCGGCGTCGCCGGGCAGGCGGAACCAGGTCCCGGTGTCCACGAGCAGCGGGCCCACGGAAGCGGGAGCGGCCGCCGGCGCGAGCATCGTCGAGCGCGTCGCGGTCGCGTCGGGAGGCGCGGGAGACCAGCGCCGTCCGTCGAACACCGTGAACGCCTCCGACCGCAGGCGTGACGGCGGATGCTCGGGCAGGGACGTCCGAAGGTCCAGCACGCGCCGGTTCGACGATGCGAGCTCGGCGAACTCGCCGAGCGTCGACTCGCCCGAGAGCCCGGTCGTCGGCTGGTCGAGCATCGACGCGACCGCCTGCTCGATCCGCGGCTGGAGCAGCGGCAGGCCGATCACGCCGGTCAGCGCGAGCGCCAGAGCGAGGACGATGACGGCGACGAGCCCGAGCAGATCGCGTTGTCGCCAGCGCGGGCCCGTCGACAAGAACGCCGCCGTCCAGAGCGCGACGAGCACCAGGAGCGCCAGTACCAGATAGACGTCGGCGAAGCCGTTGTGCGCGGCCGGCTTTAGGAACGGCAGCAGCGTAGCGCCGTAGCCCGCGGGGGTCGGGTCGAGGCCGCCCAGCACCAGGAGGCCGATCGTCGCCGGCACGAGCGTGCGCCCCAGGACGAAGGAGCGAGGAGCGAGTGCGAAGACCGCCGCGATCGGCACGAGGAACGGCGCGGCCGCGGCCGGCAGCAGCGAGGGATCCATGTTGAGCGTCGACAGCGAGCGGCTCAGCCAGGCCACGAGCGCGACCACGAGCAGCACGAGCGCGCTCAAGCGAGGCAGCACGCGCACGAGTGGCGCCGGAGGCGAGACCCACTCCAGGTACGGCAGCGCCAGGACGAGGACCGCCGCGGCGGCGAAGCCCGTGAAATGCGCAGGTGACGTCCGAAAGCAGAGTGCGACCGCCAGCACGGAGCCAAGAAGGGCGAGGGCAAAGGCCACACGCACCGCCGTCGGCCGCACTCGCCTCACGCGCTCTCCTCGGCCACGAGCCTCGCCTCGACCTGCGACGGCGTGTAGCGGACGATCTCGCCGAGATCGCCGGACACCGAGGCCCACGGCTTGCGCGTCTCGCCCTCGTGGACGAGCAGCACCCGCACGGCGACGCCCATCGCGCGCACGCGCCGCACGAAGTCCTCGCGAGCGTCGTCCCACTCGAGCAGGATCACGACGACGGTCGTCAGCCGCTCGAGCCGCTCGAAGAGCGGCGGACCGATCGTCTCGAACGGCGGCGCCGTCGGACGGCTCGAGGCACGCGAGCACGTCGAGCACGTTGTCGAGGTAGCCGAGGCTCCGGCCCGTGCTCACCTCGTAGAGGTCGGGGCCCGCCGCGAGGATGTCCACGATCTCCTCGCTCCGGCTGAAGTGCTCGGCCACCGAAGCCAGAAGCGAGATCGCCGCCTCGAGCCGCTCCCGCTCGCGCGGCCGCGGCTTGCGCGGCAGGAAGGTGTCGAGCACCAGCGCGATGCGCGAGAAGTACTCCTCCTGGTACTCCCGCACGACCGGCTTGCCGAGCCGCGCCCACGAGCGCCAGTGGATCTTGCGGAGCGCGTCGCCCTCGCGGTACTCGCGCGTCCCGACGAACTCGAGCGAGTCGCCGACCTCGGAGGCGAGCGGGATGCCGCCGGGCTGGTAGCGGCGCCCCATCGGCAGCGGCAGCTCCTCGAGCGTGTAGTAGCGCGGATAGGCGAGCACGACCTGCGACGTCGAGCCAGACGGCCCGAGTGCGCACGAGGCCGAAGAGGTCGGTGCCCGCGACGCCCAGCCGGGGCAGGAGGTAGCGGCCGCGCCGCCGGGGCCGAAGGTCGACCCGGACAAGCGCCGGGCGGTCGGTCGGAGCATCGAAGTACCGCTCGACGGGCTCAACAGAGAAGGAAGCGGGATCCGGCAGCGGTCCTTCCCAGAAAAGGGCGAGCGGCCCCGACAAGCCGCCCGACAGCGGCGCGATCTCGAGTGGCGCCGAGACGGGACGGCCCGCGGTCAACCGCAGCGGAAGCCGGCCGCCGAAGCGCACGTCCGGCCGCCGGACGACGAGCCTCCCCAGGGCCACGAGGAACGGCGGAGCCGCGAGCGCGAACAGCATGAAGACGAGCGCGCGCCGCGTGTCGACGCCGATGAACGCCAGCACCAGCGTGGCCCAGAGCACGAAGCGGCCGCGAAGCGTCAGCCGCTGCCGGTAGAACCGGCGCAGCCAGCGGACCAGGTACGAGCGATCGAGCGGCAGCGAGAGGGGAGTGGCCACGGGCGGCGAGCCCTCAGGCCGGCACCGCGACGGCTTCGAGGATCTCGCGCACGACGTCTTCCTTGGAGACCCCGGTGTAGCGCGCCTTCGTCTCGAGCCCGAGGCGGTGGGCCAGCACGGGGACCGCCTGCGCCTTCACGTCCTCGGGGATCGCGAACGCGCGCCCCTCGATGAGCGCGCGCGCCTGCGCCGAGCGGAACAGCATCAGGCTCCCGCGCGGCGAGCAGCCGAGGCGGATCGACGGATGGTGGCGCGTGGCCTCGGCGAGCGCGATCACGTAGCGGCCCAGGGCGCGCTCGACCTTCACGTGGCGCGCCTCCGCCTGGAGCGCCACGACGTCCTCGGCCGACAGCACCGGCGTCACCGACTCGAGCGGGTGGCGATCGACCTGGCTGAAGAGCACCTCGAGCTCGTGGTCGGCGGCCGGGTAGCCGAGGCCGATGCGCACGCCGAAGCGGTCGAGCTGCGCCTCGGGCAGCGGGTAGGTCCCGTGGAAGTCGACCGGGTTCTGCGTCGCGAGCACCAGGAACGGCACGGGCAGCGCCCGCGTCACGCCGTCGCTCGAGACCTGGCCCTCGCTCATCGCCTCGAGCAGCGCCGACTGCGTCCGCGGCGAGGCGCGGTTGATCTCGTCGGCGAGCAGCACGTTGCCGAAGATCGGGCCCTCCTTGAAGGTGATGCTGCCGTCGCGGGGGCTGTAGATCGACGAGCCGAGGATGTCGGCCGGCAAGAGGTCCGGCGTGAACTGCACGCGCCGGAAGCCGCCCGTGAACGCGCGCGCGAGCGCCTTGGCGAGCGTCGTCTTGCCGACGCCCGGCACGTCCTCCATCAGGAGGTGGTGCCCGGCGAGGAGCGCCACCAGCACGTGGTCGATCGCCTCGGGCTTGCCGAGGATCACGCGCCCGAGCTCCTGCTGGAGCCGCGCGAGGTTCTCCTTCGTCTTCTCGCTCATCGCTGCTTCACCTGGAAGCGAAGGTCCACGATCGTGAGGCGGGAGGCCTCGCCAGCAAGCGCCCCGGGAGAGAGAGAGCCGAGGTCGAGGTCGGCTGGAGCGACCACGAGCCGCAGCCGCTGCGTTCCGGCCGCCTGCGGAGACTCCACGGCTGCCGACACGATGGCCGGACCGCCTTTCGCCTGAGCCGGGACGAGCGCCGGCGCCTGACCCAGCGCGGGCCAGGCCTGCGACGGCGGCCCGCTCGCCGGCGCCAGGAGCAGCACGACTCGCGCTGGCGCCCGCAGGCTGATGCGCACCGGAAGCATCTCGCCCGCAGCGACGGGCGCGTCGGCTCGTCCCTCGATCTCGATCCCGGCCGGCACCGTCTGCTTCTCGGGCAGGCCGAGCAGCGCCTCGACGTGCGCCGGGGACAAGGTGGCGCCGGTCGGCCGAGCCGCTGTCGAGTCGAGTCGACGGCCGCAGCGTGACGAGCGCCAGGCCGACGACCGCGGCGGCCGCGAGCCCACCGATCGTGGCCAGGTCGACGAGCGTCGCCGGCCGCTCGAACCACGCGCGGACCCGCTCCCAGCCGGTCGGCTGCTCGAGGACGGCCAGCACCTCCTGTCGCGCCGCCGGGTCGTGCAGCAGCTCGCGGAGGCCCTCTTCCTCGACGAGCGCGTCGAAGAGCTCCTGGTCGTCGAGCGCCGCGCGCAGCAGCTCGTTCCGCTCGGCCTCGGTGAGCGAGTCGGTCGCGTAGCCGCCCAGCAGGTGCTTCGGATCGCGCGCCGTCACGATGCATCTCCCGAAACGAACGCCCAGCGCTCCGCGAGCAGGTCCTTCAGCCGCTGTAGGCAGCGATAGTCCCAGCTGTAGACCGTGTTCACGGGGCGACCGAACTCGGCTGCCATCTCCACGAAGCTCGCGCCCTCGAGCTTGCGGCGCAGGATGTCGCGGCAGCGGCCGTCGAGCCGCGCCGCGGCCTCGACCAGCATCGCGAGCCGCTGCCGGCCCCGGGCGATCGCCTCGGGATCGGGCGTTCCGCTCGGCGCCAGCTCGAACACGTCTGCGGCTCCGTCGTCGGTCGAGGGCGCCTCTGCCTCGCCGAGGGCGCGGCGTCGCGCGGCCTTGCGCCAATACGCCGTACGCTTGAAGCGGACGATCTTCGCGCCGAGCGCGACGAGCTCCTCGGGAGCGGCGACGTGCGCGTATTTCGTGGTCAGCAGGACCAGCGCCTCCTGGGTCAGGTCCTCGGCCTCGGCGGGGGAGAGCCGCCGCGCGAAAGCGAGGATGCGCGCCCGAACCCGCGCCAGCACCTCGTCTCGGTCGAGCGCGGTGCCGGTGGTCATCGCCGCGGAACTATAGCCCAGCGCCCTTT
>CAVRVE010000010.1:0-140507 GCA_963724555.1 uncultured Acidobacteriota bacterium | reverse complement strand
TGCTAGCTCGCGGCCGGTTGCTCTGCCTCGCGGCTACCTTCCGTCGCCGTCCGCGTCGCCGGGTACGGCCCGCTCCACCCGATGCCACGCGTCGCGGGTTGCAGCCTTGGCTTCCTCCCAGGTCTGCGACCAGGAGTGACGGTACTTGTCCCACATGCGCTTGAGCTCGGGCTCGACCGCGTCGAAGCTCCGACCGGGATACCTCTGGCACGACTCCCACCCGTAACGATAGGCAGTCTGATACGTCTTGTAGTCCGCCCCCGGCTTCACGTAGGAAGTCCCGCTGTAGTGGGCCGCCCAGTGCTGGTTCTCTGCGGTGGGATCGATGACTGCGCGCGCGCCGGACAAGGGATCACGGTTCAACGTCTCATCCTGATCGGCCATGAGAATCTCCTCTCGACTCGTAGGTGAAGCTCTCGACAGCAAGTTGCGAGCCAGGCCGCTCGACATCGAGGCGGCGAAGTCGAAGCTCGTGGCTCCTGGGCAGCATCGGTATCTTCAAGTGAGGAACGAGATCGTCACACCGTTCCCTTTGTAGAGCCTTCCGCCCGACCGAGGTCGCGCCCACGCTTCCGCCACTCGCCGAACCCTCGCGGAGCTTGTAAGTGCTGGATCAGTCTGGGGCTCAGGGCGCCCCGCCTCTCGCAGGCGGCCAGGCACGCCCCTTGCAGTTGATCGGGGCATTACCGCTCGCCAGCGGCGCGCCAGTCGCGCGACGCGGACAAGCACTCAGGAGGAAGAAGTCATGCTCTGGACAATCGCCGTGATTCTCGCCGTGCTCTGGCTTCTAGGAATGGTGAGCTCCTACACCATGGGGGGGTTCGTCCACCTCCTGCTGCTGCTCGCCGTCGTGGTCGTGCTGATCAACCTCATCCAGGGTCGCCGGCTCGCCTGACGGACCGCGAATCCATGTCCGACGAGTTCTTCACCGACGTGACGACGCTGCGCGCGCGCGCCCGCCAGCACATCGAGCGCGGGGCGGTGACGCAGGGTTATCAGGGGCAGCTCGATGTGGTCCTGCGCCTCCTGAACGAGGCTTTGGCGACCGAGATCGTCTGTGTCCTGCGCTACCGGAGGCACCACTTCATGGCCACGGGCATCCATGCGGTGGCCGTGGCCGCGGAGTTCCTGGCGCACGCAGGAGAGGAACAGGGCCACGCCGACCAGATCGCCGCTCGCATCGTGCAGCTCGGAGGCGCTCCCGACTTCGACCCCCAGGGGCTGCACGCACGCAGCCACTCGGAGTACGTGGCCGGAGAGAATCTGATGGAAATGATTCGCGAGGATCTCGTGGCCGAGCGCGTCGCGATCGACAGCTACTCCGAGATGATCCGCTACATCGGCGATTCCGATTCCACGACACGCACCATGCTCGAGGGAATCCTGGCCACGGAGGAAGAGCACGCCGACGACATGGCGAACCTCCTGACGACGCTCGACCCGAAGGCCCGGGCCCGGGCGAACGAACCGATGTTCATGTCGAGCGGGAAGGGATCCTGCTGAACCACGCGGCTCGTTGCAGCCGCACGCTCACACCGGATTCGCCGGGGCGGAGACAGACGGCCGCCTTCACGAAGCGGAGTGGGTTCGCAAGAAGCAACACAAGGGATGTACCGAATGAAGTCACTCAAGATTGGTCTCGCCGCCGCTCTCGTGTTCGCGGGCGTCGCCGCGGCGCAGGCGGACACCAAGGACGCCTGGCTCACCACCAAGGCGAAGATCGCTCTGCTCACGACCGATGGCGTGAGTGCAACGGCGGTGAACGTCGACACCGTCGACGGGCGGATGACGATTCACGGCAAGGTCGGCACCGCCGCCGAGAAGGCGAAGGCCGAGCAGACCGTCCGACAGCTGGATGGCGTGACGGACGTCAAGAACCTGCTCCAGGTCGTGCCCGAGGACCAGAAGAAGCGGGTCGACGCCAACGATTCCGACATCAAGGACCACGTCGAGGCGTCGCTGAAGGCCGCCAAGACGATGGACGACATCAGCGTGGCGTCGGTGAACAAGGGCATCGTGCTGCTCTCCGGCAAGACGGCGTCGCTCAACCAGAAGCTCCTGGTCATCGAGCGCGTCTACACCGTCGCCGGCGTGCGCGGCGTTTCGAGCGAGATCGAGACAGTCGAGAACAACTAGGAATCGGCCACCAGGAGGGGCGCCCCACGTCTCGGGGTGCCCCTTGGTTTTCGCGACCGTGGGACGGACGTTGCCTCCGGGAGTGTGTGTGTCAGGCCTGGCCGCGGTAGTTCGATGACCCTGCGCTGGCGCGAGTTCCGGGAGGCCCACCCGCGCATCTTCGTGGGTATGGCTTTGGGGACTGCCGTCCTGCTCCTGACGGACCTCGCCCTCGTGTACGAGCGCGTGCGGTACGGTCGGGAGCTCGCGCGCATGCGCGCCGCGATGACGCAAGCCGAGCACCGGCGAGTCGAAGCCATCGCGGCTTCGGAGGAGAACCGCCTCGCCATCGCCGCCGAGCTGGCGCGCCGGCAGGCGCTGGGCGACACGGAGCTGCACCTGGCGGTGGACACCGCGCACGGTCTGCTGTACCTGGAGCGCCAGGGGGCGCGTCTGCGCGAGATGCGCGTTCGCCTGGGCCGCGAGGCGGCGGTGGGGACGCCCCCTGACGTCGTGATCCTCGCCCCGCCGCTGGGCAAGCGCTCGGTGGCGCGGGTGGTGGACGGCTCGTACCGCTGGGCGGTGCCGGATTGGATCTACGTCGACCGCGGGTTGCCGGTGCCGGGCGAACGGCGGCTTCCTGGCGCCTTGGGTCCGCTGGCCATCTTTCTCGACAGCGGCGCCGTTCTCTACTCGCGGCCCGCGGCGGGGCCCCTCAGCGACGTGAGCTACATCCTGCCCGGCAGCGTCCGGGCGGAGGCGTCGGACCTGGAGGCCATCCGCGACAACCTGGAGCCAGGCATGGCCGTGTACTTCCATTGAACATGGGCGGGCGGGCCCCGGCGAGCGGGGCGGCCATCCCGCTCGTCGGGATCACGTTGGCCTTGACGGCTGCCAGCGCCGCGCTTCTCGTCGATACCGTGGGCGTGCGCCTTCGGCGCGACGTCGCCCGCCTGGTGCTGGAGGATCGCCTCGAGGTCCTCGACAGCGCGCGATGGCGAGTGGCCGGCTCCGAGCGGATGCTGCGCGACGCGGAAGGCGCGCCGGAGCCGCCGCACGATCGACCCTACCTGGTGATCAGCCTCGAAGAGCGGCACCTCTGGTACAAGCAGAGTGGGTCGATCCTCTTCTCGACGGAGGTCGCCACCGGCAGCGGCAAGACGATGGTCAAGGAGGGCGGCGCCAGCGTCTGGAAATTCGAGACCCCGCGCGGGCGCCTGGTGGTGCAGAGCAAGGAGGAGGCGCCGGTGTGGGCGCCCCCGGACTGGCACTACGTGGAGCAGTCGCGCAAGCGCGGCTTGGGGCTGGTTCGCCTCGAGATCGGTCAGGCGCTGGCCGCTGCCGACGGCTCGCGGATCACGGTGGAGGGGATCGACGTCGTGCGGGTGCTTCCCGACGGACGGCGGAGCGTGTTGCAGGCGACGGACGGTCGCGAGATCGTCGTGGACGGCAAGGTGCTGGTGCCGCCCCTGGGCACCACCCAACGGCGATACCCAGGCGTCCTGGGCACCCACCGCCTGAACCTGGGTGACGGATACGCGATACACGGCACGAACGAGCCGCAGACCGTGGGCCGTGCGGTCAGCCATGGCTGCGTACGCTTGCGCAACGAGGACATCGCCAAGCTGTACGCGATGGTGCCGGTGGGAACTCCCGTCTACATCTACTGAGCCAACCGGGCAGGGAAGCTAGTCGTCGATGACGAACGTGACCATCATGTTCACCTGATACTCGGTGATCACGCCCTTGCTCACGTGCACCTGCTGCTCCTTCACCCAGGCGGCTTTGACGTTGCGCAGCGTCTTGTTCGCCCTGGCGAGCCCCAGCTGGAGCGCATCCTCGAAGCTCTTGCTCGAGGTCGCGCTGATCTCGGAAACCTTGGCTACCGACATCTCCACCCCCTTGGTCCGTGTTCGTTGCGGGTCAAGCCGTCCACTCCGAAACCTGGACCAGCTGTTTCCCGAGGTTTCTTCCCTGCAGCATCCCGATGAAAGCCTGAGGGGAGTTTTCGAGACCCTGGACGACGTCCTCCCGATACTTCAGCTTCCCCTGCCTCAGCCATTGCCCCATTCCTTGAAGGCCTTCGGCGAAGCGATGGGAATAGTCGGAAACCAGGAAGCCCTGTGCCTTCGCCCGCTTGACGAGCAGCCGACCGAACCAGCGAGGCCCCAGCTCCGGCTTCTCCAGGTTGTACTGTGAGATCTGCCCGCAGATGGAGATCCGCGCCTTCGCATTGATCAGCCGCATGACCGCATCGCTCATGTCCCCGCCCACGTTGTCGAAGTAGACGTCGATGCCCGCGGGACACAGCGCCTTGAGCTGGCCGTAGTAGTCGGTAGTGGTCTTGTAGTTGAAGGCTCCATCGAAGCCGAGCTCGTTCACCAGGAAGGCGACCTTGGAGTCGGAGCCCGCGACTCCCACCACGCGGCAGCCCATGATCCTGGCGAGCTGGCCGACCAGCATTCCAACCGCGCCGGCCGCGCCCGAGACCACGACGGTCTGCCCAGCCTTCGGGTGACAGACGTCCAGCAGGCCGAAGTAGGCCGTGAGGCCGGGCATGCCCAGCACTCCGAGAGCCGTCTGGATCGGAGCCACGCTCTGGTCGATCGCTCGCAGCTCGCCCGCGTCGACGACCGCGTAGTCCTGCCATCCCAACATCCCCTGGACGATGTCACCGATCGGGAACTTCGGGTCGGCCGACTCCAACACCCGGCCCACGGCTCCGCCGGGCATCAACGCTCCGATCGCCAGCGGCGGCGCATAGGACTCGGCGTCGCTCATGCGCCCCCGCATGTAGGGATCGACCGACAGGTAGATCGTCTGAACGAGGACCTGCCCTCGACCAGGCCAGAGCATGGGCGACTCGGCCAGGTGGAAGTCCGAGGCCTTGGGGAAGCCCGACGGCCGGGAGGCCAGTGTGATTTGTCTGTTCGTGGTTGCCAATGTGTCCTCGCGCCAGCCGCCGGTGCGAGAGCGACCGCATGGTTGTCTCCAGCAAGATCGCGGCCACGTGCCGGCAGGCCGGGTCCCCGGTCAAGAAGCGGGGTGGACGTCGCTCCGCGGCTTCCGGCGAACGACTACTTTGTAGACAGTTCCGCCCACACACGGCGCGGTTGACCTCGGGGATGCCTGACGAGCAGAGCCGGTGGTGAGACAGGCTCCGAACCGGTCTGGCTCGTGTCTTGCTGGTGTACAAGCCAGCGGCCGCCGCCGGCTTGAGTACGGATCCGGTCAGGCGGACGCCTGGAGGAGAACAATGGACTTGGCATCGACGAACTTCTTGGTCACTGTCATCATCGGCGGCGTCGTCGGTTGGCTGGCGAGCATGCTGATGCGGACCAATGCCCAGATGGGGATCCTGGCGAACGTCATCGTGGGCGTGTTCGGGTCGTTCCTCGGCGTTTTCGTCGCGAGGGCACTGGGGGTGCAGGCCCACACGGCGCCTGGCTCCTGGATCGTCGCCGTTCTCGGTGCGGCCCTGTTGATCTGGGTTCTGCGCGCGCTGGGCGTCTTCAACCGGTTGGCCTCAGCCCGCTGACGGCTGTGCCGGTTGACCCAGCCTTACCGAGCCGGCTCGCGGATTGGGCCGGCTCGGTCATCGACGGCCGCGCTCGGTGAGCGTGAAAGAGAGAGGTCGGCATGAAGGGAACGAAGCTCGTGGGGGCGGTGCTCCTCGTCTTGGGCATCCTGGCCCTGGCCTACGGTGGGTTCAGCTATACCAAGGACACCGACAAGGTGAACGTCGGTCCCATCCACCTCGAGGTGAAGGACAAGGAGAGGGTGAACATCCCGCTGTGGGCCGGCGTGGCCGTCGCGATCGTGGGCGGCGTCCTGCTCGCGCGCAAGGACTAGCGCGGTTGCGACGCGCCGATCCTGTTCGCGCCACGGACGCGTCGAGGTGAACGTGGAGCAGGAACGGGTGGACGAGGAATCGCAGCAGGTCCTGGCCGTCGGTCCGCTGCAGACCGTGGCTCCGCGTTCGTTGATAGTGCTCGGCATCTTCCTGTTGCTCCTCTTCCACACCCTGCTCGTGGCGCGGGACCTGTTCCTGCCGCTGATGCTGGCCTTCTTCCTGAGCTTCCTGTTGAGCCCGCTCCTCCGGGTGCTCAAGCGGGCCCACGTCCCGGAGGCGCTGGGAGCCGCGCTCCTGCTGCTCATGCTGGTGGGGGGAGTCGGTCTGGGTCTCTATTCCCTGGCCACCCCGGCCACGGAGTGGATCGCCAAGGCCCCGGAGAGCGTGACCCGGGTCCAGCGCAAGCTGCGCACCCTGCGTGCCCCCATGGAGGAGATGAGCCGCACCGCCGACCAGGTGGAGCGGGCGATCGCCGGAGACTCGACCGCGGGGCCGGTGTCGGCCGGCAAGTCTCCCGCCTGGATCAAGCAGGCGCTCTTCGGCGGCACCACCGCCTTCGTGAGCGAGGCGATCGTCGTGATCGTGCTCCTCTACTTTCTGCTGGCCTCGGGGGACCTCTTCCTCCGCAAGCTCATCAAGGTGCTTCCGAGCTTCAAGGACAAGAAGCGGGCGGTCGAGATCGCGCGCGAGATGGAGCAGAACATCTCCACCTACCTCTTCACGGCCACGCTCATCAATCTGGGGGTGGGAGTGGCCGTGGGAGTGGGGGTCTGGCTGCTGAAGATGCCGAACCCCGTCCTCTGGGGAGTGCTCGCCGGCGTGCTCACCTACATCCCCTACCTGGGGGCGGTGGTGGGGATCGGAATCCTGAGCCTGGCGGCGCTTCTGGCCTTCGACGATCTCGGGCACGCCCTGGCTGTGCCGGCGGTCTATCTGGTGGTGAGTTTCCTGGAAGGCAACTTCGTCACCCCCATGGTTCTGGGCCGCCGTCTCACCCTGAACCCGGTGGTCATCTTCGTGGGTCTGCTCTTCTGGTTCTTCCTCTGGGGCATCCCGGGCGCGCTGCTGGCCGTGCCCACCTTGGCCGTCTTCAAGATCGTCTGCGACCACGTGGACACCCTGGCCCCGATCGGCGAGTTCCTCGGCCCCGCCGCCGACGACTAGGTCGCCGGGGGAATCGTTGGTCAGTCGATCTTGTACTCGTTCAGGCGGCTGTAGAGGGTCTTCAGGCTGACCTTCAGGACGTCGGCAGCCTTCCTCTTGTTGCCGTCGCAGTGCTCGAGCGTCGCGAGGATCAGGCGGCGTTCCGCCTCGGCGATCGAGGTCCCAAGCCGCGTCACCAGGCTCGCGGCTGCCAGCTCTTCGGTGACGCCGAGGGGCAGGGAATCGACGCCCACGTCCGCCTCGGCGAGGATGAAGGCGCGGCGGACGACGTTCTGCAGCTCGCGTACGTTGCCTGGCCAGCTGTGCCGGCGCAGCCGCTCCAGGCACGCTCGCGTGAAGTGCTTGGCCGTTCCCTCCGCCTGGTTCAGCTCGCTCAGGAACTTCTCGGCCAGGAGCTCCACGTCGTCGCCTCGCTCCCGCAGCGGAGGAAGCTGGATCGGGAATACGTTCAGCCGGTAATACAGGTCCTCGCGCAGCTTGCCGGCCGCGATTGCCTCATCGACACGGCGGCTGGTGGCGGCGACGACGCGCACGTCGATCTTGACCGCTTCGGTCCCGCCGACCCGGGTGACCTTGGACGTCTCGAGCGCCCGCAGCAGCCGGATCTGGATGTCGACGGCCTCGGTGATCTCGTCGAGAAACAGGGTTCCTCCGTCGGCGCGCTCGAAGTACCCCTTGTGCGTCCTGTCCGCGCCGGTGAAGCTGCCGCGCTCGTGGCCGAACAGCTCGCTCTCGATCAGGTGCGCGGACAGGGCCCCGCAGTTCACCGGAAGGAACACTTGCTTGCTGCGGCGGCTCAGGCCGTGGATCGTCTCGGCGACGAGCTCTTTTCCGGTGCCGGTCTCGCCGCTGATGAGGATGCTGGCGTCGGTCCCGGCCACGCGGCTGATCAGGTCGTAGACCTTCTGCATGGGCGGCGATGCGCCAACCAGCGCACCGAAGCGACCCAGCTTGCGCAGCTCGCCCCGCAGCGTGCCGATCTGTCCCCTCATCTCCAGGGCGCGAGTCACGTTGCCGAGCGCCATCTTGACGCGGGCGAAGTCCACCGGCTTCGTCAGATAGTCGGCAACGCCCCGGCGCAGGGCGTCCACGGCGGTTTCGATGCTCGCGCTTCCGGTGATCAAGACGACCTCGGGGGCCGAGGCGGGCTCGAGGCCGTCCAGGAGGGAGAGCCCGCTGCCGCCCGGCAGGTGAAGGTCGACCAGCAGGATGTCGGGCGGGTTCGCCGCGAGCTCTGCGCGGGCCTGCTCCAGGCTCGAGGCGCTCTGCACGGCGAAGCCCTCGCGCTTGACGAGCTCGCTGAGCCCCGCCAGAAAGGCAGGGTCGTCGTCGACGATCAATGCGCGAGGCGGAGCGTTCGGTGTCAAGCGGGGCCGCCCGCGCTCCTTCGGGCCAGCGTCGCGATCACGGCGAGCAGACGCGCCGGATCCACGGGCTTCGCGACGTGGTGCTGGAATCCGGCCAGGAGCGCGCTCCTTCGGTCTGCGGCCCCGGCGTAGGCCGACAGTGCGGCCGCCGGGATCAGACCGCCGCCGCCCGGGGGCAGCAGACGTACCCGACGGATCAGGGAAAGACCGTCCTCTCCGGGCATGGCGATGTCACTCAGGAGGATGTCGGGTTGCAGCTGAAGGACGAGATCGAAGGCCTCCCGTGCGGAGGCCGCGGTCGTGACCACCATCCCATTCTGCTGGAGGAGCAGTCGCAGGGCGTCGCGTGCGTCCTTCTCGTCGTCGACGAGCAGGACCGTGACGCCGTCCGGAGGGCGCTCGCCGCTCCGAGCTGCTTCGCCGGGACCGGAAGGACTCGTTACCTCGTGGAGGTCTGCCGCCAGCGGAAGCAGCACCGTGAACGTGCTGCCCCGGCCCGGACCCGGGCTCTCCGCGCTCACGAAACCACCGTGGTGGCCGATGACATGGCGCACCACGTAGAGACCCAGCCCGAGACCGTGGTGGGCGCGGGTGGAGGTGCTGTCCTGCTGCCGGAACCTCTCGAAGGCGAAGGGCAGGAACGCCGCGTCCATCCCCTCGCCGCTGTCGGCAACGCGGAGCCGGGCCTGTTGGTCGACGCTGTCGAGGGAGACCTTCACGTCGCCGCCAGCCGGTGTGAACTTGATGCCGTTCGACAGCAGGTTGGACACGGCTTGCTGCAGCCGGCCGGGGTCTCCCTTCACCCAGATCGGGACGTCCCCGGTCGCCCACGTGAGGGACAGGCCCTTGAGGCCCGCGTCGCCTGCCGCAGCATCGACGGCGACCTGGACCACGCTGCGGACGTCGACGAGCTGCGGGTGGAGCATGAGCCCGCCAGCGGCGATGCGCGAAGCGTGGAGCAGGTCTTCGATGATGCGCTCGAGCGAGCGCGCGCTGCGCTCGATGATCTCGAGCGCACGCTCCCTCTCGGCCGGATCGAACCCGCCCTGCCGCAGCAGGCCGAGCCACACCAGGATCGCTCCGAGCGGCGTGCGCAGCTCGTGGGAAAGCAGCGACAGGAACTCGTCCTTGAGATGGCTCGTCGCCTCCGCCCGATGCCGCGCGGCCTGCTCCCGCTCCATGAGGCCGGTGAGGTCGCGAGTCACGAGGCGGCTGTGGACGTGTCGGCCGTCGCGGAAGAGCCCGCTTCCATCGATCAGGACCTGCTTGATGGAGCCGTCCTTGGCTCGCAGGCGGGTCTCGTAGGATCGGACGCCCTCTTCACGGGCGAGCCGACCGAGGATGTCGGCGGCGGTCTCCGGCTGGACAAAGAAGGTCGCGATCGGCTGACCGACGTACTCGCTCTCGGAGTACCCGACGAGGTCCAGCTCGGCCCGGTTTGCCCAGAGGATGCGCCCGTCGGGGCCCACCCAGCGCAAGCCGACGGTCGCGTGATCGAGGAACTCTCGCAGCTCCTGGTCGCTCTCCGGCAGTGTCACCTCGCGCTTGCTCGTCATCCTTGGCGGCGTGCGGCCAGGCTGAAAACGACGGTGGCCAGCTCGGCAGGCTGCACAGGCTTGGCCAAGTGTAGCTGGAATCCCGCGCGCAGCGCGCGCAGGCGATCCTCGGTTCGGGCATAGGCGGTGAGCGCCGCCGCGGGGACTGACCCGCCCTGCTGCGAGGGGCGCAGGCGCAGCTCCTTGATCAGCTGGTAGCCGTCGGTCCCCGGCATCTCGATGTCGCTCAGCAGCACGTCGACTCGTTCTCTTCCCAGGACGTCCAGGGCCTCGCGGGCCGAAGGGACCGACTTCACGGTGGCGCCCTGGCTCTCGAGCTCCTTCTCGACCAGCCGCCGTGCGTCGTCGTCGTCCTCCACGACCAGCACTCGTATCCCGGTGAGGTCGGGCCCTTCGTCCAGTCCGACGGCTTTGTCCGCCTGCGAATAGACGCGGGGATCGAGCGGCGTGGCCGAGACCGGAGAACGGGGGAACCTCGCCGTGAACGTGGAGCCGTGGCCGACCCCTGGGCTCTGCGCCTCGATGCTGCCGCCGTGCAGCTCCACCAGCTGACGCGCGATCGACAGGCCCAGGCCGAGGCCGCGCGCGTGCCGCGTGCTCGACGAGTCGTCCTGCGTGAAGCGATCGAAGACGCGGGGCAGGAACTCGGAGTCGATCCCGAGGCCGTTGTCGGCGACGACGACCTCGACGTTCGAGCCTACGGACTCGACGCTCACCCGGACCCGGCCGTTCTTGGGCGTGAACTTGATCGCGTTCGAGAACAGGTTCCAGAACACCTGCTGCAGGCGGTCGGGATCGCCCATGACGTAGCTGCCCGCCGGGTTCTGGATCAGCTGGAGCCTGATGCCCTTCGCGCTCGCCGCCGGGGTGACCGTGCCGATCGCAGCGTTCACGACGGCCGTCGATGTCGACGGGCCGCAGATCGATCTGCAGCTTGCCGGTGATGATCCGCGACACGTCGAGCAGCTCGTCGATGATCTGGTTCTGCGCGGCGGCGTTGCGCATGATGGTGTCCACGGCGCGCGTGGTGTCGTCGGGCGAGAGCTTGCCGCGGTGGAGCAGCTCGGCCCAGCCGACGATGGCGGCGAGCGGCGTCCGCAGCTCGTGGGAAAGCGTCGCCAGGAACTCGTCCTTCAAGCCGTTCGCGGCCTCGGCCAGGGCGCGCGCCGCCTGCGCCTCCCGGTAGAGCTGCGCGTTGTCCACGGCGATGGCCGCGTGTGCGGCGAGGCCGGCGATCAGCCGCTCGTCACGCTCGTGGAAGTACCCGGGATCGGGATGTCCGAAGAAGAGCCCGCCGAGGAGCTCGCCGGTGTGCGAGCGCACCGGAGCCGAGAGATAGCTGCGTGCGGGCCGACTGCCGGGCGGCATCTGCTTGAACGGCAGGTTCGGGCCATAACGCGGGTCGCAGGCGAGGTCGTCGCTGCGAGAGACGGCACCGAGGAACGGCGATCCGAAGGCGCTCGCATCCTGAAACAGGGGAAAGTCGACGAAGGTTCCCGGGGGAGCTCCGGAGATGTAATGGGTCGCGCCGCCCGACGCATCCCGATACAGGAAGGCTCCGAACGCGGCACCCGTGATCGCGATGCCGGCGTCGGTCACGGCTTTGACCAGCCTGTCGATGTCGAGCTGACCGGCGAGCGCCAGTCCCAGCCGGTTGAGCGTCTCGAGCTCCGGCTCGAGCCGCCGAGCCGTCGCCTCGGCTCTCCTTTCACCGTTGCCGATCGACTGTTCTTCGCTGCGGGCGCCGCGGACTAGACCGATGAGGCGGACCTGCTGCCGAGCGAACCAGCCCAGGCGCGTTGCTTCATGATCCTCAGCCAATGGCGTTGCCGTCGAGGTCCGTTGCTCGGAGGGGCCGCATTGTAGAAAGGTCCTCTCGCTCGCGTGGAGACGCTAGCGTGCCATCAGGATCAGAACGCCCGCCGCCGCTGCCGCTCAGGCGGAGACGTCGTCGGTGCCGTTGCCGGCGAGCGCTGAAGCCGCCGCACCCACGCGGCGTGCGGCCTCGTCACGGACTTGCTCGCCCTGGCGAACAGCCCTGTCCTTCAAATCACGGGCGGAGTCGGCGGTTTCACGCAGCTTACTCCGCATCGCCTCGCGGGTGACCTTGCCCGACTTCGGAGCCAGTAGCAGGCCGGCGCTGACGCCGGCGACACCGCCGGCCAGAAAGTAGAGCAGGCAGGTGGAGTACGCGGTGCGCTCATTCATGGGATCTCCTCGATTCTCGATCGCGTGCCGTCGACATCGCCGGCATCCGTCCTCGACCTGAGCAAGATCAGGGCCAGCTCGATCCGGCGATCCGACGATGGCACAGCCTCCATCGGCTCGGTCCGATGGATCGCGCCCAAACAATCGATTAGTGGACTGCTTCCGCGACGACTACTCTGGAGTCGTTCGGTTCGGAGGCAGTGATGCGAGTGATGACGTCGGACCTCTTCGGCCGCTGGGCGCAAGGCGCGGGACTCGTGGCGCTGTTGGCGCTGATGTGGGCCATCGTGGTTTCCAACGGCATCTTCTGGACCGCCATCCTGGCGGTCGGCCTGATGGGGGCGGCGGTCGCTACGACGCTCCTCGTGCGCAGCCGACAGGCCCCCACTGTGGCGCAGATGATCGCGAGTGCGACGGCTGAGCCGGCGCTCGTCCTGGTGCCGATTCCCGCCGGATACACGAGCGCAGCGCGGGTTCGCCCGCTAGGAGATGGAAAGCCATGAAGGTACGACCGCTTCACGATCGCATGCTGGTCCGCCGGATCGAGGAGAAGGAGACCGCCAAGGGCGGGATCATCATCCCCGACACGGCGAAAGAGAAGCCGATGCAGGGCAAGGTGCTGGCGGTCGGCAACGGCCGGGTGCTGGAGAACGGGAAGAAGGTGGCCCTCGACGTGAAGGTGGGGGACCGGGTCCTGTTCGGCAAGTACTCCGGGACCGAGATCAAGATCGACGGCGAGGAAGTCGTGATCGTTCGCGAGGACGAAGTCCTCGCGGTGATGGGGTAAGAGGCTAGAAAATGTCGAAGCAGATCACGTACGGTGACGACTCGCGCCAGGCGATCCTGCGCGGCGTCAACCGCCTGGCCGACGCGGTCCGCGTGACGCTCGGCCCGCGGGGCAGGAACGTCGTGCTGGACAAGAAGTTCGGCTCGCCTCTCATCACCAAGGACGGCGTCACGGTGGCGAAGGAGATCGAGCTCAAGGAGCCCCTCGAGAACATGGGGGCGCAGATGGTGAAGGAGGTTGCCTCCAAGACCTCCGACGTGGCGGGCGACGGCACGACGACGGCGACGGTGCTGGCGCAGGCGATCTACCGCGAGGGCAGCAAGAACGTGACGGCGGGCGCCAACCCGATGGCGCTCAAGCGCGGGATCGAGCTGGCGGTGGCGGCCGTGAGCGCGCAGCTCAAGAAGCTCAGCAAGCCCGTCAAGGGCAAGATGATCGAGCAGGTCGGCACGATCTCCGCGAACAACGACGAGACGATCGGCCGCATCATCGCCGAGGCGATGGAGAAGGTCGGCAAGGACGGTGTCATCACGGTCGAGGAGGCGAAGTCGATGGAGACCTCGCTCGAGATGGTCGAAGGCATGCAGTTCGACCGCGGCTACCTGTCGCCCTACTTCGTGACCGACCCCGAGCGGATGGAGTGCGTGCTCGAGAACGCGGTGGTGCTGATCCACGAGAAGAAGATCTCCGGGTTGAAGGACCTGCTGCCGCTGCTGGAGCAGGTGGCGAAGCTCGGCCAGCCGCTGCTGGTCGTCGCCGAGGACCTGGAAGGCGAGGCGCTCGCGACGCTGGTGGTCAACAAGCTGCGCGGCACGCTGCACGTGGCGGCGGTGAAGGCCCCGGGCTACGGCGACCGCCGGAAGGCCATGCTCGAGGACATCGCGATCCTGACCGGCGGCAAGGCGATCACCGAGGACCTCGGGATCAAGCTCGAGAACCTCAAGATCGAGGACCTCGGCAAGGCCAAGAAGATCACGATCGACAAGGACAACACCACGATCATCGAGGGTGGCGGCAAGGCCAAGGACATCGAGGGCCGGGTCAAGCAGCTGCGCACCCAGGTCGAGGAGACGACGTCCGACTACGACCGCGAGAAGCTGCAGGAGCGGCTCGCCAAGCTGGTGGGCGGCGTGGCGCTGATCAAGGTCGGGGCTGCGACCGAGACGGAGATGAAGGAGAAGAAGGCGCGCGTCGAGGACGCGATGCACGCGACGAAGGCGGCGGTCGAGGAGGGCATCGTTCCCGGCGGCGGCGTCGCGCTTTTGCGCTGCCTGGGCGCCGTCGCGGCGCTGAAGGCCGAGGGCGACGAGGCGGTCGGAGTCGGCATCATCCGGCGCGCGCTCGAGGAGCCGCTGCGCCAGATCGCGAACAACGCCGGGCACGAAGGCGCCGTGATCGTGGCGCGGGTCCGCGAGATGAAGGGCGACGAGGGCTACAACGCGCAGATGGACGTCTTCGAGAACCTGGTCGAGGCGGGCGTGATCGACCCGACCAAGGTCGTCCGCTCCGCGCTGCAGAACGCCGCCTCGATCGCATCGCTGCTGCTCAGCACCGAGGCCGTGATCTGCGAGATCCCCGAGGAGAAGGGCGAGCCCCGCGGCGGCGGGATGTCGCCCGACGGCGGCATGTACTGAGCCCCTGCCCCGCGGATTCGAGCACATAGGGCAGGGTCGATGCGACGGACTCCAACAATCGATTGGTGCAGCAGCCCTGCCACCGGCGAAAATGATCGATACGTGACACGGCTCTGGCATCTCCCTCTCACCATCGAACGCTTGGCACGACGCGGCGCTAACGACGAGACGAGAGGGATGAATTGAAGAAGCTCATGTGTTGGATCTGGGGCCACGACCGCATGCAGACCGGCGCGCGGCACAGGGAGTGCGTGCGCTGCGGGCAGCGGGAGAAGCTGCGTCAGTTCGGTCAGGTGACCGGCTGGGAAGAGCTGTCCGATCCCGCACAGTGATCACGAGAGACTAGGATTTCGCGCCCGCGCCGGGCCGAAGGAGCCGAGATGAACGTGCTGAACAAGGTCGTCCACAAACTTCGGAGCTGGTTGGGGCTCGCCGACCCGTCCGAGTCCCACCTGACGCCGGCCCACGGCTGGCTGAACCCGTCGCCGGCCGACGCGCGCCAGGCGCGCAAGGACGCCGACGCACGCCAGGCGGAGGCGCGCGCGCGCAACGCTCGCTCGTGAGCGAGGAGACGCCGGAGCCGGCGACCAGCGGAGCACCCATGCTCGCGACCGTGGGCACGGGCTTCGAGCACCGCTTCCTGTTCGTGACGGTGGCGTCCCGGCGGGTGCTTCAGATCCGCGCCGGCTCGCGGCCGCGTGTCGACGCGGGCAGCCACAAGCCTACCGTCGTGGCGGTGGCGGAGGTCCTCGCCGGCTTCGTTCCGTACATCGCCTCCTGCTAGCGCGCTAGCGCGGCGCCGCCGGCCTCGACCGCCTGGGGCTGCGCGCCAGGTTCCTGAGCATCAGGAGCTCTAGTACATTGGGTGGCGTCGCAGCGTTTGCTGTCGTCAGACTTGCGTCATAACGCACGACGACCCGCTCGACTCCGCAAGGCGAGTGCTAGAGTCGCAGTCGTGACTGGCTCCGAGACGCAAGACGGCTCGGGCGAGGGGTTGCCCGAGATCATCCAGGGAGGCATGGGCGTCGCCGTCTCCGGCTATCGCCTGGCGCGCGCCGTCGCCGCGCTCGGTCAGCTCGGCGTCGTGTCGGGAACCGCGCTCGACGTGGTGCTCGCGCGCCGCCTGCAGCGGGGCGATCCCACCGGCGAGCTGCGTCGGGCGATTCGCGCTTTCCCCGACCCCGTGGTGGGCGAGCGGGTGCTCGAGAGCCACCTCGTGCCGGGCGGGCAGGGCCGCGGGATGCCGTTCGCGAACCTCGCGATGTTCACCGCCGCGCCTACCCTCCGCCGCCAGGAGCTCGCGGTCGTGGGCGGCTTCGTCGAGGTGTTCCTCGCCAAGGAAGGCCATCGCGGGCCGGTGGGAATCAACTTCCTGGAGAAGATCCAGCTGCCCACGCCGGCCACGCTCTACGGCGCGCTGCTCGCCGGCGTCGACTACGTGCTGGTGGGCGCGGGCATCCCGCGCGACATCCCCGGCCTGCTCGACGGCCTCGTCCAGCACCAGCCGGTGACGCTTCCGCTGCACGTCACGAACGCCGCAGCCGACGACCGCTTCGAGCTTCGCTTCGATCCGCACGAGATCGTGGCGAAGCCGTTGCCGACGCTACGCCGCCCTCGCTTCCTGGCGATCGTCGCCTCGGCCACTCTCGCGATCAACCTGGCGCGGCGCGCCGGCGGCGTCGACGGGTTCGTCGTGGAAGGCCCGACCGCCGGCGGCCACAACGCACCGCCCCGCGGTCCGCTGACGCTCGCGGACGGACAGCCCGTCTACGGCCCGCGCGACGAGGTCGACCTCGCGAGGATCCGCGAGCTCGGCCGCCCCTTCTGGCTGGCCGGCTCTTGCGCGACGCCGGAGCGGCTGCGGCGAGCGCGCGGCGACGGCGCCGCGGGCATCCAGGTGGGGACGGCCTTCGCCTTCTGCGACGAGTCGGGCATCGATCCCGCGCTGCGCGCTCGCGTCCTCGGCGAGGCTCGCAGCGGTGGAGTCGCCGTCTTCACGGACCCGCAGGCTTCGCCCACCGGGTTCCCCTTCAAGGTGGCGCAGCTCGCAGGGACGCTCTCCGATGCGGCCGTCTTCGAGGCACGCGAGCGGCGCTGCGACCTCGGCTACCTGCGCGAGCTGTACCGCCGGCCCGACGCAACGGTGGGCTATCGGTGTCCGGCCGAGCCCGTCGCGGACTACGTGCGCAAGGGCGGCCGGCTCGAGGACACGCACGGCCGCAAGTGCGTCTGCAACGGGCTGGTCGCGACGGTGGGTCTCGGCCAATGGCGCCGGCACGGGCCCGAGCCGGTCCTGGTGACGGCGGGCGACGACGTCGCCGGCCTCGCCCGCTTCCTTCCCGACGGCAGGAGCTCGTACTCGGCCTCCGACGTCGTCGCGTACCTGCTCGAGCGTTCCGCCAGCTGACTCCGGGCCTTGCGGCTGCGGCGCCTGCGCGCCGCTGCGTCTAGGGCCTGGCACGCTCCGTCGCGACGTCCGTCGCCTTGATCGAAGGCGGCGCCTTCGCGAACGTCCGCCGCGCGTAGTTGAGGACGTCGGCGACCTGCTGGTCGCTCAGCATTCCCTGGAGCTCCGGCATCGGGTTCTCGTAGCGCGGCACGGCTCGCCGGCAGCACCTTGTCGGGGCCGAACAGCACCAGCCGGATGAGCGTCGTCGCGTCGCTCGCGAGGAACCCGCTGCCCCGCAGCGCCGGCTGCATGTTCGGGACGCCGCTGCCGTCGGCCATGTGGCAGGCCGCGCAGAGCTGCGAGGTAGGTCGACGCCCCCGGCTCCTGGCTCGCGGCCGCTGTCGTGGTGGCCGCCGGAGCCGGTGCAGCGGCCGCCGTCGCGTCCGCCGAGGCGCCGGGTGCGGGCGTCTTTGCAGCCTCGCCCGTGTAGACGATCCGCCAGATGCGGCCCTTCTCCGAGTCCGCGACGTAGAGCGAGCCGTCCGGGCCGACGGCGAGGCCGCACGGCCGGAAGCGTGCGTCGCGCGTCGACGTGAACTCGTCCTTGCCCGCGAAGCCGTCGGCGAACACCTCGTAGCCGCCGCTCGGCATGCCGGTCGAGCCGAACGGGACGAAGGCGACGTTGTAGCCGCGCTGCGGACGGGGCGCGCGGTTCCACGAGCCGTGGAACGCGACGAAGGCGCCGCCCCGGTACTTCGCCGGGAACTGGTCGCCGCCGTAGAACGCCATCTGCAGCGGAGCCCAGTGCGCCGGGAACGCGACCAGCGGGTCGGGGTACTTCCCGGCCTCGGCGCGCTTCTGGTTGTCGCCGCCGTATTCCGGCGCGACCATGCGCGCGCTCTTGCGCGGGTCGAAGTACGTGAACGGCCAGCCGAAGCTGCCGCCCTCGCGCAGGACGTGCATCTCCTCGGCGGGCGCCTCGGCGTTGTCGTCGTCGTTGTAGTACTCCGGCGCGACGGTGTTGAGCTGGTCGCGGCCCATCATCACGACGAAGAAGGCCTTCGAGACGGGGTTGCGGGCCACCGCCAGGACGTGCCGATGGCCGGTCGAGAAGTGGTAGCCGTCGGCCTGCGTCTGGTTCGGCTTGTTCGGGTCGAAGCGCCAGAAGCCGCCGTGCGTCTTCAGGAACTCCGTCGGGTCCTGGCCCTTGGCGCCCTTGGCCCGGTCGGGCGATCCGTAGGAGTTCGACGGAGAGCCCACCTCGACGTAGAGCAGGCCGGCTTCGTCGAACGCGAACGACTTGGAGTTGTGCTGGTTCTCGTCGGGCAGCCCCGAGACGACGAGCTCGGGCTCGCCCTTCGGGACGAGCTCGCCCGCCGTCATCTTGTAGCGGGAGACCGCCGTGGTCGTCGAGCTGTAGAGCCAGCCGTCGCGCAGCGCGATGCCGGTGCCGCCGCCCGTGCCGAACGCGGCGCGGATCTCGGCGCGGCCGTCGCCGTCCGCGTCGCGGAGCGCGATGATGCCGACCGTCCGCATCTTGACGTAGACGTCGCCGTTGGGGGCCACCGTCATGAAGCGCAGCGGCCCGAGGTCGTCGGCCACGACGAGCGCGCGGAAGCCGGGCGGCAGCTTGATGGCGCCGTCGTCCTTGTCGGGGGTCGGCAGCGCGGCGAAGGCGGGCGAGGCGAGGGCAGTCACGAAGACGCCGGCAATCAGTCGCTTCATGCGGAGGTCACCTGGGGAGGGAGCGGGATCGCACTCTCGGCTCGATGGTACCGCGTCTCAGGAGCGGTCGATCTCGCTCGCCCGGCGACCGCGGCGACGCCGCGCCCGGTTCCGCCGTACCATCCCGAGCGTGCGGGCCGACAAGGGTCGATCGGGGGTGGCCGTGAGACAGCGAATCGAGTCCGGCGTGGTCCTGTTCCTGCTGGGGACGGCCGCTCTCATTCTTCGAGCCGAGGCGCAACAGCAGGCCGCGGCGACGCTGAGTCCCGCTTCGTTCGCGCGCGTCGGAACCGTCGACGAGCGCTTCCAGTCCTACAACGTCGAAATGGTCGAGGTGACGGGCGGCCGCTTCTGGAGGCACTACGGACCCGAGCTCGACGCGCTCCTCCAACAGCCACCGGCCGCGCCAGCTGGTTCGGGCACGCCTGCAGGATTGAACCCGGGCCTCTTCGAGCAGCGGCCGCCGATCGATCTCGCGGACGCGCGGCTGCGCACGTTGGCCGCGGGCCTCGGACCGGCGTACGTGCGCGTCAGCGGAACGTGGGCGAACTCGACCTGGCTCGCCGATTCGGCGACGCCGCCGGACGCGCCCCCGAAGGGCTTCGGCGCCGTCCTCACGCGCCAGCAGTGGAAGGGCGTCGTCGATTTCGCGCGGGCCGTGGACGGCCGGCTGGTGACGTCGTTCGCGACGAGCGCGGGGGCGCGCGACGACAGCGGCGCGTGGACGCCCGCGTCGGCGCGCGCGTTCGTGGAGTACACGAAGTCCCTGGGCGGCAGCATCGCGGCGGCCGAGTTCATGAACGAGCCCAACCTCGCCGCGATGGGCGGAGCGCCGTCCGGCTACGACGCCGCGGCCTACGGGCGCGACTTCAAGCTGTTCCGCGCCTTCGCGCGCGAGGCGGCGCCCGACATGCTGATCCTGGGGCCGGGCTCGGTGGGCGAGGGCGGGCTGATGTCCGGGGGCCGCATCGTCGGGCTCAGCTCGCGCGACCTCCTGTCCGCCGCCGGACCCGGAGTCGACGCCTTCTCGTACCACCACTACGGGGCGGTCTCGAAGCGCTGCGCGCGCCTCGGCGCGTCGGGCACGACGCCGGAGGATGCGCTCTCGGAGCAGTGGCTGGCGCGCACGGACGCGACCTTCGGCTTCTACAAGTCGCTCCGCGACGAGCTCGAGCCCGGCAAGCCGATCTGGCTGACCGAGACGGCCGACGCGGCGTGCGGCGGCAATCCCTGGGGCGCGTCGTTCCTGGACTCGTTCCGCTACCTCGACCAGCTCGGCCGCCTCGCGAAGCAGGGCGTGCAGGTGGTGGCCCACAACACGCTCGCGGCGAGCGACTACGGCCTCGTCGACGATCGCACGCTCGCGCCGCGGCCGAACTACTGGGCGGCGCTCCTGTGGCGCACGCTCATGGGCAAGACCGTGCTCGACAGCGGCCTGCCGTCAAGGGCCGGGCTGCACACCTACGCGCACTGTCTCCGGGGCACGCCCGGGGGCGTCGCAATCCTGGTGCTCAACACCGACAAGGCCGCCTCGCAGACCCTGCGGATCCCCACGCCGACCAGCCGCTACACCTTGAGCTCGTCCGACCCGCAGAGCGCGAGCGTCCGACTGAACGGGAGCGAGCTGTCCTGGGACCAGAAGGGCGGCCTGCCGCGTCTCGCCGGCGCGTCCACGGCGGCCGGCGACGTCACGTTCGCGCCGGCGACGATCAGCTTTCTCGCGGCGCCCGGCGCGTCGAACGGCGCCTGCCGCTAGGACGTCGCGGGGGTTCGAGCGGCGATCAGTTCGCGGGGATCGGCTCGCATTCGACGCAGAAGGCGAAGGCCGACAGCTCCACCGTCTCGCGCTCGTCGCTCTCGGTCATCCGCCGGATCGGATTGCGATCGCGATCCATCACGCAGCGGCAGCTCGGGCAGAACGGCAGCTCCATCAGCTTTCTCCTGGGTTCGTTCGTGGTGTGGGTGAAGCGGCCCGAGCACTCCTGGCAGATGAACCAGCCCATCACGTCGCCCACGGGAGATTCGGAGAGGGTGCCCGAGAGTGCGTTCTCCGCGAAGTGCGCAGGCAGGACGAGATAGCGTCGGCAGCGGAAGCAGCAGCAGGAGTCGTGTTGAGCCGCGTCCATAGTCGCGTCATGGTATCCGCTTCATGTCGTGTGTCTCGGTGATTACAGTCACGCCACGCCCGCTTCGCGGAAAGTGAGTAACGCCTATGCACGCCGTGTATGTGTAAGCATGGCAAGGGGATCGTTGGGCGTTCCAGCGCCGCACGCTCGCGGCGGCACTCGCGCTCCCGACCGGTGTGGGCGGCACCCCGGCCTTTCCCTACCGTGACCTGATCCTGGTCACGGCATTCGGCGTGGTGCTGGCTCCGACAGACAGCGACTCGAGCGTCGTGCACGCGGCGACCGGGGCCCAGCGGCGGCGACTCGTGGCCCTTCGCGCCGACGGCACCATCGGAGACGCGGCGTTCCAGCGGCTGGAGGAGGAGCTCGACTGGACCGAGCTCGGCTGGGCGCAGGTGCTCCCGCCGGCCGATCGGAAGGAGCGGGAAACGTAGCCGCGCGCAAGACTCGGGGCCGGTGCCCTCCGAGGGCGCCGGCCCCGTGGTTCTCTGGTCAGCCCTGCGGGTCGTCTTGCTCGAGTCGAGGCCCGACGCTATGCGTTTCGCTTGCGGGCGCCGCGGGCCAGGCCGAGCAGGCCGCTGCCCAGCAGGAGCAACGTTCCGGGCTCGGGGATCGCGGACTTCGGTGTTGAGGACGTCGGTGCTGATCGCCGTGTAGCACGAGCCGCCCGTGCACGCCACCGCCGGGCCGAAGCTCAGGCTCGAGCCGATGAAAGTGTAGGGGCTGGAGGGGTTGAGGCCCAGGCTCGTGAGCAGCTCCGGGCTCTTCGTATCGGCGCCGCTCGCGAACATTGCCGCCGAAGTCGTCGACGGGAAGAACATGAAGGAGTCGATGGTCCCGGAAAGGAGCGTCGTCAGCGGAACCCCGAGACCCGGCACGCTCCCGACGATGGACAACGTTCCGGCGGCCGTGTCGAACGACAGTGCGCCACAGCTGGCGCCTCCGCCTGTCGCACAGGCGACGGCGCCGTCGACGTTGTAGACACCGTCGAACGCCCCCGCGCCGCTCACCACGAGCGTGTCGATGCGAATGTTGAACCCCAGTGCATCCCCGCCACCGACGTTGACGACGGTTCCGCCGGCGCCTCCCAGACCCGTCGAGAAGTCGAGGACGGCCGCCATGGACGCGGAGGGCGCCAGGAGGCCCACGCAGAGGGCCACGAAAGCTGTTTTCTTCATCAGTTCCTCCCGGTTCGGAACGACACGATTCGCGTTCATGTCCTTCTCATGAGCAACGAGCGTGCCAATGCACGTGATTCGTCTAAGCGCCGTGGGTAACGGATCTTGGGAGGCCCCGGCCCTCAGGCCCGGAGCTCGAGGACCGTAAGGTTTGTAATTATGGGACTGTCAAGGCTTTGTCGCGCGCGCCCGTCATCCCAAAGATCATCTCTTTCGCTTTGCGAGGTTTTCCGCCGATCAGTCCCGAGACCAGCAATGCCGATGCGCATGTCCACTCCCTCCCGCGCTGCCAATCGTCCGGACGTGCCCGCCGCCTGTCGATTGGTCAGCCTGTTATGCTCGTTCCCCGGCGATCTGACCCACGGCCCTCTCGACGAAGAAAGTGAGCCGACCGACAAGATGGGGACCCATCGGAGCAAATGGGTAGCTTTCTTTGCCGTCGCGTTGATGGCGGCGCCTGTGACCGCCTCGGCCGAAGACCTGATCCTGTGGATGCGCGACAACGGCGCCACGCTTGCCACTCGCGTGATCGATCACTGGAACGAAACCCATCCAGCCGACCACGTCACACTCACCCTGATTCCTCACGACCACATGATGCCAACGTTTGCCAGCGCTCTGGCGGCGGGCAAGGTTCCGGACCTTCTGTCACTGGACTTGATCTTGACGCCCGACTTCATGAAGGCGGGCTACCTCAAGGACATCACCGATCCGATGGCCGGCAACCCCAATATCAAGAAGGTTGTGCAGGCCCATATCGATCTCGCGACGTACAAGAAGCGCCTCTATGGGGTTCCGTTCACGCCCGACGACTCGGTCCTCTTGTACAACAAGGCGCTGTTCAAGAAGGCCGGCCTCGACGCGGAAAAGCCTCCGACGACCAGCGGCGAGATCGTTTCCGCTGCCAGGAAGATCAGGGCGCTCGGCCCCGACGTCTATGGCTTCTATTTTTCGGGCTCCTGCCCCGGCTGCAACATCTTCACCATTGCACCGCAGATGTGGGCCGCGCGCGGCACCGTGGTTCTGCCCGCCGGTTGCGACGCGGAGCCGTTGCAAGGCGAATCGATCAAGCAGGTGCTGCAGGACTACCGCACCATGTGGAAGGAAGGCCTGATCCCTGAATATGCCAAGGCCGATCCGGGCGACCATACGTCGGCGGTCTTCATGAGCGGAAAGATCGGAATGCAGGCGGCCGCCAACTACGCCGTGGCTCTGCTGAAGGAAAAGGCGCCCAACCTCGACTTTGGCGTCGCCTTCCTTCCCGGGCCCAGCTCGGGGGATGTCTCCTCCTTCGCCGGCGGCGACGTTCTCACCATCCCCGCCACCGCGAAGCATGCAGCGAAGGCGCTCGAGATCCTCGAGTGGATCCTCACCGACGAGCCGCAGCTCGAGGTCTATGCCAAGACCGGCAACTTGCCGTCGCGCACCGATCTCACGAAGAACAAATACTTCGCCGCCGATCCAAGGCTGATCAAGACGGCAGAGGCGCTGGCCATCGCCCAGACGCCTTGGACGTTCCATTTCAACGACATGTCGAACGACAATTCGAGTCCATGGATCGAGATGGTCAAGACGGCGATCTTCGAAGGCGACATCGACGGAGCGATCGCAAAGGCCAAGAAACGGATGAAGCAGATCCAGTGCAACGCCGCCGCGGCGGCGCGCCGCAGCAGCACTCAGACGAGCTCATGCAGGCTGCCGCGGGCTTCGACAAGTTCTTTCTGCACGACATGTGCACGGCGCAATATCCGCCGCAGCCCGATACCTGCCTCCACGAACGGCTCCACGAGAAGTCATTCACGTTCGGCGGCAAAGGTGGAACCGTCTATGACGTCACCCTGCGCATCCGTGGCATTTTCGAGCCCACCACGATCACCGGCGGCGACACGCCCGACCCCGAGCACCCCTACTTCAAGGTAGGCGGTACCGTCAGCACTCCGGATTGGTCGCGCTGGGAAATCGAGATCTCGGAACCCAAGCGGACGTACTGGCTGAATCACTATCCCTCGGTCGGGCACACCATCTACAAGGAGGACTTCGAAGCGACCGTCGCGGCCGCGGCGGGTGCAACCGTCGTCATCCGAGTCACCGATGGCAACGATCGAGAGATCGACAACGGCAAGACCGCGCCGGATCGGCAGCAGATCATCGCAGGTGTGGTCGACCATCCGCTCCCGGGCCAGATGCTGCGTCTGGACGTAGTCCGCGTCAAAGCAAGATAGTCCGCGGCCGTGAGCGTCCCGGCCGTGGACGTGACCAGCTCCGCCTTCAAGGCCAACGCGTACGCGTACTACGCGCGCCTCCGTGCGGAGGCTCCGGTCCATCCCGTCAAGCTCCCCAGCGGGCCGATGGTCTGGCTCGTGAGCCGGTATGACGATGTTGCGCCGTTGCTGAAAGACACGCGCCTGGCGAAGGACCGGAGGAATGCGCTGGGGAGCCGGCCGTTCAGCCGGCTCCCCGCGCTGTTCCGGTTCCTCCAGGCCATCGAGCACAACATGCTCGACCTCGACGCGCCGGACCATACGCGCCTGCGGGGTCTCGTCCACCTCGCCTTCACTCCGCGGCTGGTCGAACGCATGCGCGCGCGGATCGAGAGATTGTCGGAGGAACTGCTGTCGAGGGCGCTCGCCGCGGGCAGCATGGATCTCATCGCGGCGTACGCGCTCCCGATTCCACTCACGGTGATCTCGGAGATGCTCGGGATCCCCGCCGCCGATCAGCATCGCTTCCACAGGTGGTCGAGCGCCATCGTGGCCTCCACCGCCGGCCCGAACCTGTTCCGCGTACTGCCGGCCATCTGGAAATTCGTGCGCTACATCCGCCAGGTGATCGCCGCCAAGCGGGCGCAGCCGCAGGATGACCTGATCTCAGCGCTCGTGCAGGCCGAGGAGGCCGGCGAGCGGCTCCACGAGGAGGAACTCGTCGCAATGGTCTTCCTGCTGGTCGTCGCCGGGCACGAGACCACGGTGAACCTGATCGGGAATGGCGTGCTCGCGCTGCTGCAGTTCCCCGAGCAGCTCGCACGGCTGCGCGACGATCCCGCGCTCGACGCCACCGCCGTGGAAGAGCTGCTGCGCTTCCACAGCCCGGTCGAGGTCTCCACCGAGCGCTACGCGCGCGAGGAGATCGAGATCGCCGGCGTCACCATCCCCCAGGGCGCCCTCGTGTACGGTGTTCTGTCCTCGGCGAACCGCGACGAGACGCAGTTCGAGAAGGCCGACGTTCTCGACCTGGGGCGCGAGAGGAACCGCCATCTGGCCTTCGGACAAGGCATCCACTACTGCCTCGGCGCGCCGCTGGCCCGACTCGAAGGACAGATCGCTTTCCGGAGGCTCCTCGATCGTTTGCCGACCCTTCGCCTGGCTGTCCCGGAAGCCGCCCTCCGCTGGCGCAAGGGTCTCAACCTGCGGGGTCTCGAAGCGCTGCCCGTGACGTGGTGAGGCCCGCTGATCCTGCTAAGTTGTTGTCGGGGTTGGTGGAGCTGGCCGGGATCGAACCGGCGACCTCGTGAATGCCATTCACGCGCGCTCCCAACTGCGCTACAGCCCCAACCGGGTGACTACTAAGTTAGCAGCTTGGGCCGTGGAGGGTCAACCTCGGCGACGCTCGTCGCGAAGTCGCGCAGGACCGCGCGCACGTCGTCGTCCCGCTCGCCGACGATCGCCAGCACGCGGCCCGCGGCCCGCACGAAGTGCACGTGCACGCCGTGGACGCTCGCCGACCAGCCGCTCGGCGCGCGCACGGGGCCGTGGAGCACGAAGATCGAGACGCTCGCCCCCTCCTCGCCCTGGTAGACGACGTGCGCGGCCACGCGATCGACGAGCGAGCAGTAGTGCGCCCCCACGAGCCCGGCCGAGCCGGCGTGGTCCGGCAGTGGCGGCACCGGCGTGCCGTGCTGCTCGAGCCAGGCCGTCACGACCGCGGGCTCCGAGCTCCACACGCGGCTCGTCGGGCGGCCGCCGAGCCCGTGCGCGTGATCGCGTGCCGTCTGCCACGCGACGAAGGCGGGCAGGCCCCGGACCCAGAGCCCGAACCCGAGCAGCCCGAGGCCGAGCACGAGGAGCAGGATCGTTCCCAGGCGCGACTTGCTCCGCGCGAAAGGCCGGCCGACGACGTCGATCGTCATCTTCGACATGTTGGGGGGAAGCCTCATTCTAGCGCGAGCGTTGACGCCCGCGGCGGGGACGGTGAGAATCGCCGCGCATGCGGTACCTGACGACCCTCGAGGTCGCGCGCGAGCTGAACGTCAGCAAGCAGACGCTGCTCAACTGGCTCTACGCGAAGAAGGTGCCGGAGCCGCCGCGCAACCGCAACGGCTATCGGTTGTGGAGCCCGGCGCGCGTCAGCCTCGTGCGCCAGCTGATCCGCGAGGGCCGGCTGCACCAGCGCACCGTGATCCACCGCGAGCCGGTCGACGACCCGGCGGTGGTCCTGGAGGTGGCGCGCGAGGTGAGCCAGTTCCTGAAGGACGCGCAGATCCCGCTGCGGAGGTTCGTGCGCGAGCTCAATCAGACGTACAACCGCCGCAACCGTCAGCCGGCGAAAAAGAGGAAAGGCTAGCGGGAACGACCCCCCGCTGACTATTCCCAGGGGATGTCGGGCATCGCCAGGCGCTCGATCGGCGGGCCGCCCTTGCCGTGCACGTCGCAGATCTCGGCGAGGTCGGACTGCGAGACGCCCGCGTACCAGACGTTGTCGGGCTGCACCGCCACGGTCGGACCGCGGCTGCAGTGCTTCAGGCAGTACGTGCGGTTGACCATCACGCGCCCGTCGAGCCCGCGCTCCTTCAGCAGCTCCTTCAGGCGCTCGAACAGCTCCTGGCTGCCCTTCTCGCCGCACGATCCCTTCGGGTTGCCGGGCGGGCGGGAGTTCACGCAGACGAGCAGCTGACGCTCCGGCTTGGGCAAGGCGTTCGACCTCCGTCGTGAGGCGCCGCACAACGCGGCCAGTCGTGCGAGTATACCCTCCGTGACGCGCCGAGCCGGCGCGTCTCCCGAGGAGGTCATGGAGCCGATGACGAGAACGTTTCTGATCGCCGCTGCCTGTGCCGTGAGCGTCGCCGCCGCGTCCACTCCGGCCGCGAGCGCCGAGGACCTCACGCTGGTCTTCAAGTCCACGAACAAGGACGGCACGTCGACCACGACGAGCTACTACTCGAGCGAGAAGATGCGCTCCGGGGATGCCGAGCGCGAGACGATCGTCGAGTACGCCGCCGGGAAGATCACGTCGATCGACCACAAGAAGAAGGAGTACTCCGAGATCACGCTCGCCGAGATGGACGCGGCGATGAAGCAGGCGCAGGCCAAGATGGATCAGATGGCGGAGCAGATGAAGAACATGCCGCCCGCCGTGCGCGAGAAGATGGAGGCGATGATGGGGGGCGCCGCCGGCTCCGTGACGGTCACGAAGGGCGGCGCGCGCCAGGTCGCGGGCTACAGCTGCCAGGACTACACGATCGCGATGGGCCAGACGATGACCACCAAGCTCTGCGCGACGACGGCACTCACCTTCCCGATCCCCAAGGTGGACTCCGACAAGTTCGCGTCCTTCGCCACCTCGGCCGGCACGATGGCCCAGAACCCGATGTTCAAGGGCATGTCGAAGGTGGCCGATGAGATGAAGAAGATCGAGGGTGTCACGATCGCGGAGTCGACGTCGCTCAAGATGATGGGCCACAACATCGACAACTCGAAAGAGGCGACCGAGATCAAGAAGGGGCCGATCCCGGCCTCGGCGTTCGACCTGGCGACCATCGCCAAGGGCTACAAGAAGGTGCCGAACCCGATGACGCAGATGAAGTAGGCCCGGGGCGGCATGGACGCGCTCGTCTCTACGGACTGGCTGTTCCGCGAGATCGCCTCGGCCGGTGCGTCGCCGCTCGAGACGCTGCGTGTCGTCGACACCCGCTTCTACCTGGATCCGGCCCGCCGGGGGCGTGACGCCTGGCGGGCCGGTCACATCCCCGGCGCGATCTTCCTCGACATGGACGAGGACCTCTCGGCGCCCGGTGGCGGCCGCGGCCTTCCCGCGGGCCGCCATCCGTGGCCGAGCGAGGAGAAGGTCGCGGCCGTGATGGGGAAGGCCGGTATCGGGCCGGGCGTTCGCGTCGTCGCCTACGACGACAACTCCGGCGGATCGGCGGCGCGGCTCTGGTACCTGCTGCGTGCCCACGGCCACGACGACGTCGCCGTCCTCGACGGCGGGATCGCGAAATGGACGGCCGAGGGCCGGCCGCTCTCGACCGAAGAGCCGCGCGTGCACCCCATTCGCTTCGAAGGCCGGCTGCGGCCCGGCTTCGTGGTCACGAAGGACGAGATGGTCCGGGACCACGCGAGACGGCTCGTGCTCGACGCGCGCGTGGGCGAGCGCTACCGCGGCGAGGCCGAGCCGGTCGACCCGCGCGCGGGCCACGTTCCGGGCGCGAGGAACGCCGCGTGGACGGGGAACCTCACAGCCGCGACGCCGCCGGTGCTGCTGCCGGGGGACGAGCTACGCGCGCGCTACCGGGCGCTCGGCGCGGAGCAGGAAGAGCCGGTCGTCTACTGCGGCTCGGGCGTCACCGCCTGCCACGACCTGCTCGCGCTCCACCTCGCCGGCCTGCGCGGGACGCTCTACGCGGGCTCCTGGAGCGAGTGGTCGTCCGACCCGCAGCTGCCCGCGGCTTTGGGCGGCGAGTGATCCGCTCCAGCACGTAGCTGGCGGTCGCACCCTCACGCGTCGCGACGAGGTCGAGCGCGACGTAGCCGCGCGCGAAGCAGGACTCGAGCGAACGCCGCACGATCGCCTGCCACTCGCGCGCAAGCGCGGCATCCGCGCGGCAGACCTTGTCCCAGTCCGCGGGAATCTGGAGCAGCAGTCGGGGCGCGTCGAGCCCGAGGCGCGGGTCCGAGCTCAGCGGCAGGCCGGCCTGCAGCCGCACGTCGTTGATGCGCGCGGAGCGCCTGTCGGAGGCCGCGGCGGGCGTGCGCGCCGCGAGGCGCTTGACGCGCGGGCTCGCGAGCTCCCAGCGGGCGAGCAGGCGGTCGGTGGCGAGGCCGTGGTGCAGCTTCGAGCTCGTCAGGCCGTAGAAGTCCGGCAGGAACTCGCGCGCGATCGCCCCGAGGCGGCGCAGGTTGAGCCGCGCGTTCTTCGCGCGCATCGGGTCGAAGGTCCAGGTCACGAGGCGGAGCCCGCGCGCGAGCGCCCCGTCGCGCTGCGCCCACTTGAGGCGCAGCCCGACGCCCTTGCCGCGCCAGCTCGGCCGCACCGCGAGCATGTCGGAGTGCAGGTGCGGCGCCCCGTCGCTCCAGCCGGCGAAGCCGTAGCTGAAGCCGACGATGCCGTCGGCCGGCGCCTCGGCGACCAGCAGCAGGCCGCCGGCGTGGACGGTGGCGATCAGCTGGATCGCCGACGTGATCTCGAGATCGCTGAGGCCCCAGACCTCGCGCTGCAGCCGCACGCAGGCGTCGTAGTCCGCGCGCGCGCGCGCCGCGCGGATCTGGAGGGAGGCGACCATCGCGAGCGGCAGTCTAGCATCCGCTCGGCACTGACCCCCGCTCGTGTAGAATCCCGCCCCGCAGCAGGATGGCACGCCCCAGAAGGAAACGGCGACGGAGTGGGCGTGGCGCGCTCTAGGCGCGGACGGCCCGCCGGGCCCGGGCTGCGCGAGAGGCTGAAGCGCACCGCCTCGCTGCTGCTCTCGCGCGAAGTGACGGTCCTCAACAACGCGATCGCGTTCAACTTCCTGCTGTGCCTGTTTCCGCTGCTGCTGGTGCTGGTGGCGGCCGCGCAGAGGCTCGCGCCCGGAAGCGGCGGTGCGGCCGCGCTGCGCCAGCTGCTGGGCGAGCTGATCCCGGTCGGCGGCGAGACCTTCGGGACGTCGCTGCGCCAGATGACGCGCGTGGCGCCCGGCTTCCAGCTCTTCTCGCTCGCGCTCATCGTCTGGGGCTCGTCGGGCATCTTCATTCCGGTGGAGCGCGTGCTGAACCGCGTGTGGGGCGCGCGCGCCGAGCGCAGCTTCTGGAAGAGCCGGCTGCTCGCGTTCCTGCTGACCGCGGCGTGCGCGGCGCTCGCTCTGCTGTCGCTCTCGCTGACGCGTGTACGGCCGCAGCCTCGGCAGCAGCGTGAGCGCCTTCGGGCGCGAGCTCGCGGAGCCCGTGGCGCTCGTCGCGTCGTGGGGGGCGAAGGCCGCCGCGTTCGGCCTCGGCTGGGCGCTCTTCGCGCTCGTCTACCGCCTGGCTCCGAGTGCGCGCATCGAGTTCGGCGTCGCGGCGCGCGCCGCTCTGTGGGCGGCGCTCGCCTGGGAAGCCTCGAAGTACGCGTTCGTCTGGAACCTCGGCCGCATGCAGCTGCAGACCATCTACGGCCCGCTCGCCTTCGCCGTCTCGCTCGTGCTCTGGGCCTACGTCTCGAGCCTGGTGCTGGTGTTCGGAGCGGGGATGGCGCCGGGTGTCGCGCCGTCCCGGGACTAGAGCCCGATCTCGTCGGCGATCGGCTTGAGCGCCTCGATCACGAACGCCACGTGCTCCTCGAGCGGGCGGCCGATGCCCTCGGCCCCGCCGTAGACGCAGGCGCGGTCCACCGAGCGCGCGAAGGCCTTGTCCTTGAGCTTCTTCGTCACGGACTCCACGGGCAGGTCGGCGATCTTCTTCGACGGCCGCACCTTCACGCACGCGCCGATGAAGCCGACGAGCTCGTCGCAGGCGTAGAGCGCCTTGCGGAGCGGCGTGTCGCGCGGCACGCCCATGTAGTCGCCGTGCGACGCGATCGCGAGCACGACCTCCTCGGGCCACCCGCGCTCGCGCAGCACGCGCGAGCCGACGTGCAGGTGCGTCTCGACGGTCGGGTTCTGCTCGTAGTCGAAGTCGTGCAGCAGGCCGACGATGCCCCACGTCTCGACTTGGGCGGCGTCTGCGATCCCGAACCAGCGCGCGTAGGCGCGCATCGCCTCCTCGACACCGCGGCCGTGCTTGCGGAGCGCGTCCCCTTGCGTGAACTCGAAGAGCAGCGCCTCGGCTTCGGCGCGCGACTTCATCAGTGGCGGTGGCCGGGACGCACGAACAGCACGGGCGCCGCCTCGTCGGCGGTCGCCGAGGCTCCCGCGAGCGGCTGCGTGATCGCGCGGAAGAAGGCCTGCGAGATCAGCTGGTAGCCGCGGTCGTTCGGGTGCAGGAAGTCGAAGTAGAGCGGGGGCAAGCTCGGCTGCTTCAGGAAGTCGCCGTGGATCTCGGCGACCGGCACGTGCTCGGACGCGGCCATCGGCCGGATCAGGTCGTTCATCCGCCGCACCCAGTCGTTGCGCTCGGTGGGACTGCGGTCGGCGTACTGCGGGTTGACGGGCGGGATCGTGCCGACGATCGGGAAGGCGCCGGCGCTCTTCGTGTCGATGATCATCGAGCGCAGCGAGTCGACCGTGTAGCAGGGGAAGGCGCTCCGGCACTCGGGCTCGTTCCAGTCGTTGGTGCCGTAGAGGATGAGCACGTAGGCGGTGCGGTATTGCGACAGGCTGCCCGGCAGGCGCGAGCGGCCGGCGTTGCTGCGCGTGCCGGGCGCGCCGTCGTTCACGATGTCGGCGCGGCCCCAGAAGGTGCGCAGCTGCTCCCGCAGGTAGTCCCGATATCCCTCGCCGCTCGAGCCCTCGCCGTCCGTGATGCTGTCGCCGAAGGCCAGGTAGACGTTCGGACGGTTGCGGGTGCCGATCGGCAGCCGCGCCGGCACCGGCACGTCGCCGCTCGCCGGCACGGTGACGTTGACCGCCGTCGCCGTGAAGAAAGCCGGCAGCGTGTCCGGCCGGGCCTGCCCGGTCTGGGCGCCGTTCGGGACGCTCGCGATCGAGAAGCGGCCGCCGGTCGCCGTCGTGGCGTTCTGCCCGCCGATCGCGACGCCCACGCTCGGGAGGCGCACGATCTCGTTCGAGTCGGCCGTGCCGTTGCCGTTCTCGTCGTAGAACAGATATCCGCTCACCGGCGAGCCGGGCGGAGGCGGAGGCGTGCCGCCGTTGTCGGGGTTGCTGGGGGAGCCGCCACCACAGGCAGTGCTGAGTGCGGCCAGCAGGAGAAGAACGCTCGCTCGTGTCGTCATCCGGACGCGTCAGATTAGCACAGGATTTGATTCCTTCCGGACGGGTGCTATACTCCGGCATCCCTCCGGACCCGGGTGCCGTTCGACCTCTTCAAAAAAGAGAAGCATGGGTGAAACTGCAGTCGTCAGCCGAAGCAACCGCCGCATCACGGCGCGCAAGGCGTGCCTGCTGACCGTTCGCTACCGCGGGGACGGTGACTGGCGGCCCGCGACGGCGATGGACCTCTCGCCCTACGGCTGCCGTCTCAGGGTCGGCGAGGACATCCCGCGCGGCGCGACCGTTGCGGTCATCTTCGAGGCGCCGATCCAGGACGGAGCGCGGACGCCGTCGGTCGAGGTGCCGGGCACCGCGATGTGGGCGCGCCTCGAGGGACTCTCGTTCCAGGTCGGCGTCCATTTCGAGGACTCGCCGATGGGGCTCCTCGAGATCCTGTCCGTCCTGTCGTAGTCGCCAGAGACTCCACCACAAGACGCGTCGTCACCTTCGAGGGTGAGGTACGTCGCCGCCGCTCTCGACTCTCCAAGAGCCATCTTCGAGAGGGCGACGCCCTGCTCGTGACTCTCCACCGTCCGGGTCATCGATTCTCCAGCCGTTCTGCTCGTCGACTCTCCAAGAGCGATCTTCGAGAGGGATCAGAACGGTTAGGCTCGCTGCCTCCTTCTTTGAGACGAGGGGGCTCCGCCCCCTCGAGCTCCCCCTTCTCGGGCTCCTCTCTTTCGAGCTCGTCCCCCTCGAGCTTCCCCTTGTCGAGCTCCCCTCTCTCGAGCTGCCCCCTGGGGGGGCTTGGGTCGCTGCGCGAGGCGGCCCTTGCGGAGTGCGGCGAGCACGCTCTCGAAGTCGGAGGGCAACGGGCTCGTGACGTGTACTCGCGCGCCCGTGATCGGGTGCGCGAAAGCGAGCTCGGCGGCGTGGAGCATGGGCCGCCGCGCGAGCGGGCGGCCGTGCGCGGGACGGCCGTACACGGGATCGCCGAGGATCGGCAGGCCCGCGTGGGCGAGGTGCGCTCGCACCTGGTGCTGACGCCCGGTCTCGAGCTCGACCTCGAGGAGCGCCGCGCCGGGGAGCCGCTCGCGCAGAGCCCAGCGCGTGCGCGCGGGGCGCGCGGCCTCTCCGGGACCCGCGACGCCGCGGCGGCCGGAGACCCACGCCTCGCGCACGGGCGCGTCGATCGTTCCGCGCTCGCCCTCGGGCAGGCCTTCGACGATCGCCAGGTAGCGCCGCTCGATGCGATGGGCCCGGAAGGCATCGATCAGTCCCGCGCGGGCGTCGCGCGAGAGCGCGAAGGCGAGGGCACCCGTGGTGTCGCGATCGAGCCGGTGCACGCGCTCGGCGTAGCCGGCGTGCGGCTTGAGGCGGCGCGCGTAGTCCTGCACGCGCGCGAGGACGGTGTCCTCGTGGAGCCCGGGCGCCGAGGGGACGCTCAGCAGCCCCGCCGGCTTGTCCACGACGATCACGTGCTCGTCCTCGTGGAGGACGGGGAGCGTCGAGCGCGCCTTCGGCAGCGCCTTCAGGTTCGGGTCGAACGCGACGGCCGCCGTCTCCGGCACGTCGCGGCCGGGCTCGCGGACGCGCTCGCCGGAGACGCTCACCTGGCCCTTCTCGATCACGTCCTGCGCCTTGCGGCGGGACATCTCGGGATGGCGGCGGATCAGCAGCAGGTCGAGGCGCATGCGCGAGTGGCTAGTGTAGACTCCCGCTCCGTCACCATCCATCGGAGGTCGACTGATGATCGCGCCCCTCGCCTTGACGCTGCTGCTGCTCGCCCCCCAGGAGCCGAGGCCGAGCGCCGAGGACAGCCCTGCGCGCGCGCCGCAGGCGCCGCAGCGCGCCGAGCGGGCGGCCGAGAAGCCGGCCGACAAAGCCGCGGACAAGCCGGCGGAAAAGCCTGCCGAGAAGGACAAGGAAGAGGCGCCGGTCGTCACCAAGCACGAGCTGCGGGTCGGCGGCCGCGTGCTGCGCTACAGCGTCACCACGGGCTTCATGCCGCTCAAGAGCGACACCGGCGACGTCGAGGCGCGCCTCTTCTTCATGGCCTACACGCTCGAGCGCAGCTCGGGCCCCGAGGCGCGCCCGCTCATGTTCTCGTTCAACGGCGGGCCGGGGTCGTCGTCGGTGTGGCTGCACCTCGGCGCGCTCGGGCCGAAGCGCGTGAAGATGCGCGCCGACGGCCAGATGCCCTCGCCGCCCTACAAGCTGGTCGACAACGAGCAGACCTGGCTCGACGATACCGACCTCGTCTTCATCGATCCCGTGGGCACCGGCTACAGCCGGCCCGCGAAGCCCGAGCTCGGCAAGAAGTACTGGGGCGTCCAGGGCGACATCGAGTCGGTGGGGGAGTTCATCCGGCTCTACCTGACGCGCTACGAGCGCTGGGCGTCGCCGCTCTTCCTGGTCGGCGAGAGCTACGGCACCACGCGCGCGGCGGGCCTCTCGGGCTACCTGGTCGAGAAGGGCATCGCCTTCAACGGCATCCTGCTGGTGTCGTCGATCCTCAACTTCCAGACGGCCCGCTTCACGACCGGCAACGACCTGCCCTACCCGCTGTTCCTGCCCACCTACGCGGCCACCGCCTGGTACCACAAGAAGCTGCCCCCGGACCTGCAGTCGAAGCCGCTCGGCGATTTCCTGCGCGAGGTGGAGACGTTCGCCGCCGCCGACTATCCGAACGCGCTGCAGAAGGGCGACCGCATGAGCGCGCCCGAGCGCCAGGAGATGGTGAAGCGCGTCTCGCGCTACACGGGCCTCTCGGAGAGCTACGTCGACGAGTCCGACCTGCGCATCGAGATCCAGCGCTTCTGCAAGGAGCTGCTGCGCCGCGAGGGGCGCACCGTCGGCCGGCTCGACTCGCGCTTCCGCGGCAGCGACTCGAGCGGCGTCGCCGAGCGGCCCGAGTTCGACCCCTCGATGACGGCGATCCGTCCGCCCTACACCGCGACCTTCAACGACTACGTGCGCCGCTCGCTCGGCTACAAGACCGACACCGTCTACCACATCCTCGGCGGCGGCATCGGCGCGCCGTGGGACTTCGGCGCGGGCGGGTTCGCCGACACCTCGCAGGCGCTCGGCGACGCCTTCGCCAAGAACCCCGACATGCGCCTCTTCGTGGCGAGCGGCTTCTACGACCTCGCGACGCCGTACTTCGCGACGCAGTACACGCTGTCGCACATGGGCCTCACCGCGGAACAGCGAGCGCGGATCAGCACCGGCCAGTACGAGGCGGGCCACATGATGTACATCCACGAAGGCGAGCTCGCCCGGCTGAAGCAGGACGTGGCGAAGTTCATCGCGGGGGCGCTGGTCAAGCCTTAGGCCGAGGTCGACGCCTCCGCGGCGCCGGGATCCCGTGACGCGTCCGCATCCCGACAACTGACGCGTCCCGAGCGCCCTCCGGTCGGGCTATCCGTGGCGACCTCGGCAATGGGACGACCTCGGCAACTGCCGTTACCTTCGGTTACTCGTTCCGGAACGAGTAACGAAAGGTAACGGCCACCGCCGCCGAAAGCTCCGCCGCCGAAAGCTCACTCCCGCACTCCTCGAGCGTCGTCCCACGCCGCTGGATCCTGTCCGAAGTACGAAGACAGCAGCCGGTACACGTCTGCGTGCTGCCGCCTCACGCGCTGCGGGATCTCGAAGAAGGCCTCGACCGCCACCGCCAGGAACTCGACCGGATCCTCCTCGCCGTACGGGTCGAAGGCGGAATGGCTGTCGTGCAGCCGCCTGCGCCTGCGCTTCCTGGGCTGGCCCTCGTTCCGCAGCCGCTCCATCTCGCGCTCGGCGACGAGCGTCCACTCGCGTGCCGAGGCGCCAACGAGTCCGGCCGGGATGCCGCCGAAGTGCGACTGGTCGAGGTCGAGCAGGTGTGCGAACTCGTGGATGCCCACGTGAAAGGCGTCGTCCGGGTACTCGAAGCTCTCCTCGAGCGAAGGCGCCGACAGGATCACCGTCCCCTCCGGATGTGTCTGGCCGCTGAGCTCGTCGCCGCCGAAGGCGTAGTCGCGGTCGAAGTCGTCGGGATAGAGCAGCACCTCCGTGAGCTGGTCCCACTCGTACTCCGGCCAGCCGAGGCTCAGCGTCACCGCCGAGGCGGCCACCAGCAGCCGGAGCTCGTCCGTGACCTCGACCTCGATCCCCGTGATGCGCTTCTCGGCCGCGAAGATCCGCACGTCGTCCTCGAAGCGAAGGCGCCACGCGGCGTCCAGGCGCTCGTAGTGGTCGTAGCTGTCCAGCAGGAACTGGCGCCAGCGCGCCGGGAAGGGCTCGGCCAGCAGGGTCTGCCGCCGGCGCGACCGCCGCAGCAGCGAGTGCCGAAGCGCGAGGCCGAGGCCGGCGCCGACCGTGAGCCCGCCCAGAGCACCCGGCCCGCCCGCCGCGAGCGCACCGAGGCCGCCGCCGAGCGCGGGGACGCCGACCGCCCCCGCCAGCGCGAACCAGCGGTCCGCCGGCCGGTCGACCCTCACGCCGGGGAAGCGTCGGCGTGTCGGACGAGCAGCCGCGTCAGCACGCGCGCGTCGACGTTGCCTCCGGTCACGACGGCGACGATCGGACCGTCTGCTTCGATCGCGACCAGGCCGGCGCGCAGCGCGGCGACGCCGACGGCGCCCGAGGCCTCGGCCACGACCTGGTCGTGCGCGAGGAGCGCCACCATCGCGGCCTCGATCTCGGGCTCGGGGACGTTGACGACGTCGTCGATCAGGTCCCTGTGGAGATACGCGATCTCGCCGATGCCGCCCGCGAGGCCGTCGGCCAGCGTGGGACCGGCGGGATACGTGAGCAGCGCGCGGCCGAGGCGCAGGGACTCCGCGAGCGCCGGCGAGGCCGCGGGCTGGACCGCGACGATCCGGGTGCGCGGCGAACGCGCTTTCACGACCGTCGCGATGCCGGCCAGGAGACCGCCACCGCCCACCGGGACGAGGATCGCGGCGGGCGCGGGGCACTCGGCCAGCAGCTCGAGCGCGAGCGAGCCCTGGCCCGAGGCCGTGCGCACGTCGTCGAAGGCGTGGACGAAGACGGCGCCCGTCTTCTCCTCGAACTCGCGCGCCGCGAGCACCGCGTCGTCGTAGGTCTCTCCCGTCTCGCGCACCTCGACGGGAAACCGGCGCAGCTTGTCGACCTTGGCGCGCGGCGCGGTCGTCGGGACGAACAGCGTGGCCCGTACGTCACCGACGCGCGACGCCGCGAACGCGACGCCGAGCGCGTGGTTGCCCGCCGAGGCCGCGACGACGCCTCGTGCCCGCTCGGCGGCGGAAAGCGACGCGAGCAGGTTGAGCGCCCCGCGCACCTTGAAGGAGCCCGTCGGCTGCCAGCACTCGAGCTTGAGCAGGACCTCGCGGCCCGGCGCGGCCAGGCTCGGCCGCAGCGGCGTCGCCGCGAGGTGCCTCGAGACGACCTCGCCGGCCCGGACCACGTCGTCGAGGGTGACGCGCAGGCGCATCCGCTAGGCTCCGGCCGGCCGGGCGGGCCCGGCCGCCACCAGATCGAGCCGCGGCTCCCCGCACTCGGCGGCGATCGCGTCGGCGACCCGCGCGCGAAGCGCGACGAGCGCGTTCAGCTCTGCGCCGTGCGGCTCGATCGGGTCGCCGACCCAGAGCGAGATCGCACCCGGCCGCGGCAGCTGCGGATCGCCTCGCAGGACGCGGCGCGTCCCCCGCAGGGCGAGCGGCACGATCGGCGCGCCGGCGCGCGCCGCGGCCATGAAGGCGCCGAGCCGGAACGGCCTAAGCCCGGTCGCCGCCACGAAGGTGCCTTCCGGAAAGAACAGGACGCTGCTCCCGGCGTCGAGCGAGCGGGCGACCTGGTCGGCGTCGGCGACGCTCTGGAGCACGTCCCAGCGGTCGACGGTGGGGTGGCCGCAGCGCCGCACGAACGTGCCGATCACGGGGTAGGACAGGATCTCGCGCTTGGCGACGAACAACACGTCGATCGGCAGCAGCGCGAGCAGCGCGGCGACGTCCACGTACGAGGCGTGATTGCAGGCCAGCACGAGCGGGCCGCGCCGCGGCAGCCGCTCGAGCCCGGTCGCCTCGAGGCGGCAGCCCATGAGGCGCAGCAGGGCGCGTGCCGTCAGGCGCGCGAGCGCGAAGGCGAAGCGCCGGCTCGGCACGAGCACGGCGAGCGCCCACGCCGGAAGCAGGAGCGCCGGCAGCAGAAGGGCGAACCAGGCCGCGTAGAGCCCGCGCCCGACCCGGCGGGCGAGCGGCCGCGCCCATTCCGCGGCCGCAGCGCGTGCAAGCCGCAGCTTCTGCGCAAAGGTCGTGCGCTGCGCTTCGCCGAGCGCCCCGGCGAGGAACTGCTCGCGAGTGGCGGAGCGCCGCACCTTGCCGCTCGAGGTCTTGAGCACCGCGCCGGGAGCCACCAGCACGACCTGGTCGGGCGGCACTTCGACCGCCGCGGCCACGCGCTCGGTGACGGCGTCCGCGAGCCGCGCGCGCTCGACGGCGTCCCTGGCGCGCGTCTCCGCGACCACCACCAGCGTCTCGGTGCCGAGCGCCTCGTTCGGCACCCCGAAGGCCACGACGCAGCCGCGGCGCACGCCCTCGACCGAGGCCGCCGCCTCCTCGATCTCCTGCGGCACCAGGTTGCGCCCGGCCTTGATGATCAGGTCCTTGCGGCGTCCGCAGACGTAGATCTCGCCGTCCGCGCGGTACGCGAGGTCGCCGCTGTCGAGCCACCCGCCGGGCAGCGTGATGGCGGCGGTCGCTTCCGGCTTGCGGTAGTAGCCGGGGGTCATCGAGGGGCCGCGGAACACGAGACGGCCCACGCCACGATCCGCGAGGTCCTGCGCCTCGTCGTCCACCACGCGGATCTCGTGCTCGGGCAGCGCTCGTCCCGCGGAGACGAACTCGAGCGCGCCGGCGTCCTCGGTGCCGGCCGTATCGGCGCGTCCGTCGCGCTGGAAGGCGGCGCGGCTCACGCGGTCGATCCGCGGCCCGCGGCCGGGCGGCGGAAAGGCGAGGGCCACGGAGCACTCCGCGAGGCCGTAGACCGGCGTCATCGCCTCGCGCGCGAAGCCGAAGCGGGCGAAGCGGCGGGCGAAGCGCTCGAGCGTCGCGGGGCTCACCGGCTCGGCCCCGTTCAGCGCGACGCGCCACGACGACAGGTCGAGGCCTTCGAGCGCGTCGTCCGTGATGCGGCGCGCGCAGAGCTCGTAGGCGAAGTTCGGGCCGACCGACAGCGTGGCGCGCCGCTCGTGGATCGCCCACAGCCAGCGCTCGGGCCGCGCCAGGAACGCCGTCGGCGGCATCAGCGTGAGCGGCACCCCGTTGTGCAGGCACATCAGCCAGGAGCCGATCAGGCCCATGTCGTGGTAGAGCGGCAGCCAGCTCACGCCGACGTCCGTCGGGCGCAGCTCGAGCCCGGCTGCGATCGCGCGGATGTTGGCGAGCAGGTTGGCGTGGGTGAGCAGCACGCCCTTCGGCTGCCCGGTGCTGCCGGACGTGTACTGGATGAAGGCGGGATCCGCCGCCTCCGCGTCCGGAAGGCTGAAGGTCGTCCCTGGACGCGCGAGCTCGTCGGGCGTCACGACGTCCCGCAGCGTCTTCACCGCGGGCCGGAGCAGGGCGGCCACCGGCCGCGCGCGCGCGATCGTGACGAGCAGCGCGACGCCGGCGTCGGCCAGGATCGCCGACTGGCGTGCCGCGTACTCCTCGAGCCGGTCGAGCCGCAGCGGCGGGTAGATCGGGACCGGCACGGCGCGCACCAGCAGGATCGCGAAGAACGAGCGCAGGAAGTCGAGCCCGGTCGGCAGCATCAGCGCGACGGTGTCGCCCGCTCCGACGCCCCGTTCGCGGAGCCCCGCCGCGACGGCGGCGGCCTCGTCGCGGAGGCGCCCGTACGTGATCGCCTCCTCGGCTGCGGCCGCGTCGCCGCGCAGGTACACGTGGACGCGCTCGGGCTCGAGCTCGGCGCGCCGGAAGAGCGACGCGCCGAGCGTCAGGACCTCGCCAGAGATCGCGCGGGCCGCGCCGGCCGGCTGTTGCGGCGCCGGCAGCTGGAGCGGCTCGCTCGCCGGGCGACTCGAGGATCGCCCGCGCCAGCCCCGCCGGCGTGTCGACCGCGAGGCAGCCGTCGTCGAGCGCCCGGCCGAACGCGCGCTCGAGGCGCGCGACGAGCTCGACCCGCTCGAGGCTGCCGAGGCCGACCTCGCGCTCGAGCGAGGCCGAGGCCGCGACGGCGCGCTCCGCGCGGGCGCCGCCGGTCTCGCGGGCCAGCTGGCGCACCACGTCGAGAACCCGGACGACGACGTCGTCGGGGAGGGGCGCCGCCGCCCCGGAGCGTGACGGACATTGGCACTCACTCTATCCGCGAGCGCGGGCCTCTGGAAAGACGAAGGGCGCGGGACGAGCCCGCGCCCTTCACTTCGGTTCGATCGCGCTCGCGCGCGCGGCGCCTAGAGGACGCCGTCCTTGGCGGCCTTCGCAACGACGAACTTGAGCCGCTTGCGCGCCGGGATCTTGATGGCCTCGCCGGTCTGCGGGTTGCGGCCCATGCGGGCCTTGTAGCTGCGCACCACGAGCTTCCCGACACCCGGGAAGGTGAAGCCGTTCTTGGCTTCCTTGTACGCCATCTGCGCCAGGGTCTCGAGAACGAGAGCGAGTCTGCTTCTTCGAGATGCCGGCCTTCTCCGCAACCGCCGCAATGATCTTCGACTTGGTCATGGCCTTTGCCATCGAGTTCAATCCTCCTAGGGTCGAGCTTCGGCTCGTACGCTTGCGTTCAATTTTTGGGGATCCAAAACGCGGCCCCATCTAATCGCGTTTTTCGCATTGCTGTCAAGGGCGAAGCGCATTCCAGGCGCTCCCCTCAAGGGTTTTCGCAACGACCTGCCGTCAGGGGCGATCGTCGGGCGAGGCGTCGCGGATCAGGAAGACGGTTTCGTCGGGCCGCGCGAGGCCGAGCTCCTCGCGTGCCAGGCGCTCGATCGCGCGCGGGTTCTGCCTGAGGTCGGTGATCTCGGCCGAGAGCCGGGCGTTCTCGGCGCGCAGGGTGTCGAGCTCGCCGCGCAGCGCCTCGATCTTCTCGCGCTCGCCGACCATGCTGAGGATGCCGCGGTCCCCGAAGACGGAGCCCACCGCGAGAGCGATGAGGGCGATGACGGTGCCGAGCACCCACGCCCGCATCCGCGTCCGCGGCTCGCTCCTCGGCGTCTCCTCGCGCATCGTCACCTGAGTCCTGGCTTTAACTACAAGCGCTAAACCGCGACTATAGCTCATTTTTCAGGCTCCGACCGGGAGGTTCACGCCGACGCGGCGGCTGCCGCGCTTCGTGGTCGCCTCCTGGTAGCGGCGCAGCAGGGCGACGAGCTGTTCGTTGACCCGCCGCAGCCGGCGCATGCCCGCGCGGTACTCGCGGTAGGCCTTGACGAGCTCGCGCGCCTGGGAGAGCCGCGCGGCCGCGAGGTAGGCGAAGCCGCCCTTGCCGCCGCTGCGCGTGGAGAGCACGTAGTACGGGCCGTGCTTCTGCCCCGTGCGGCAGACGCAGCCCTCCTTGCCGCAGACGCCGAAGCGGACGAACAGCGAGCCGGCGAGCTGCTCGCGGCGGCGCAGCAGGTCCGCGACCAGCTCGCGCTGCTCCTGGAGGCTCGTCCTCACGCGCTGCCGAATTTCGTCGGGAGTGAGCGCCATTTCTTACAGTGCAATTTTGAAAAAGCACTGCAAGACTACGCGCGGCTCGCGGCGGCGTCAAGCGTTTTCTGCGTGCGCTCGCGCGTTTTCAGGCGCGCGGTAAGATGCGCGGAGAGCGCGGAGGCGATCCGATGTGGCTGCTGAAGACGGAGCCCGGCGACTATTCCTGGGCGGAGCTCGAGAAGGCGGGCCGCGCGCGCTGGGACGGCGTGCGCAACCCGGCGGCGATCCGGAACCTCGCGGCGATGAAGGCGGGCGACCGCGTCTTCGTCTACCACACGGGCGACGAGAAGGCCGTCGTCGGCGTCGCCGAGGTGGTGAAGCCGGCCTACCCCGACCCCAAGTACCCCGAGGGCAAGCTGATGGTGGTGGACATCGAGGCGCACGGAAGGCTCGCCCGGCCCGTGACGCTCGCCGAGATCAAGGCGCTCCCCGAGTTCGAGCAGAGCCCGCTGGTGCGACAGGGACGGCTCTCGGTGGTGCCGCTCACGGCGGCGCAGTGGAAGGCGATCGAGGCGCGAGGCAAGTCTTGAGCGGCCGCGTGGTCGCGCTCTCGACGGTGGGATCCGCCGAGGAGGCGGACCGGCTCGCGCGCGCGCTCGTCGAGCGCCGGCTCGCGGCCTGCGTGAACGTCGTCCCGGGAGTCGTCTCGCACTACCGCTGGCAGGGCGAGCTGCAGCGCGACGAGGAGCGGCTGCTCGTGATCAAGACGCGCGCCGAGCGGATCGAGGCGCTGCGCGATGCCCTACGCGAGCTGCATCCCTACGAGCTGCCCGAGCTCGTGGCCTTCGAGATCACGGCGGGCAGCCCGGAGTATCTGAAGTGGCTGGACGAGGGGGTGTCGTAGGCCGCGACGCATCGAAGGCCTGTTGCTCTCCAATCACCGCTCTAGAAGGGGCGCGAAACAGCGCCTCCTTCCTTGTTCTGGGGGGCTTTGCCCCCCAGACCCCCCTTTGCTGAGGGCTAGAGCACCGAGAGCGCTGCTCGAGGTCCTTCACGAGGTCCTCGGCGTCCTCGCAGCCCACGCTGATCCGGACCAGGCCGTTCGTGATCCCGAGTCCCTCGCGCTCCTCCTGGGTGTAGCCCGCGTGGGTCATCGTCGCCGGGTGCGAGATGAGCGTCTCCACCCCGCCGAGGCTCTCGCCGAGCGAGCACAGCCGCACGCGCGCGAGCACCTTCTTCGCGGCCTCGAGGCTGCCGAGGTCGAACGAGACGAGCGCGCCGAAGCCGGTCGCCTGGTGCTTGTGCACCTGGTGGCCGGGGTGGTCGGGGAAGCCTGGCCACAGCACCCGCTCGACCTTCTTGTGGTTGTACAGGAAGGGCGCCACCTGGCAGGTGTTCTCCTCGTGGCGCGGCATCCGCATGTGGAGCGTCTTGGTGCCGCGCAGCGTGAGCCAGGAGTCGAACGGCGACAGGATCGCGCCGATCGCGTTCTGCACGTACTGCAGCCACTGGGCGTGCTTCTCGCTCTTCACGATCGCGACACCGCCCACGCTGTCCGAGTGCCCGTTCAGGAACTTCGTGGTCGAGTGCACGACGATGTCCGCCCCGAGCGCGAGCGGCTTCTGGAAGAACGGGCTCATGAAGGTGTTGTCGACGACCAGGGTCGCTCCCTGCTTGTGCGCGACCTCGGCGAGCGCCCGGATGTCGCAGATCTTCATCATCGGGTTGGTGGGCGTCTCGAGCCAGAGCATGTCGAACGTGCCGGCCTCGGCCGCGAACGCCTCGGGGTCGGTAGCGTCGACGAAGGCGAACTGGACCTGGTAGTTCGCGAGGATCTTGGTGAAGAGCCGGTGGGTGCCGCCGTAGACGTTGTCGCACACCACCACGCGGCCGCCCGCCTTGACGAGCGTCAGCACGGCGTGGGTCGCGGCCATCCCCGAGGCGTAGCAGTAGGCGTCCAGGCCGCCCTCGAGCGCCGCGAGGTTCTTCTCGAGCGAGCGCCGCGTGAGGTTCTGCGTCCGCGCGTACTCGTAGCCCTTGTGCTGGCCGATCCCCTGCTGGACGTAGGTCGACGTCTGGTAGATGGGGACGCTCACGGCCCCCGTCGTGGGATCCGGCTGCTGGCCGGCGTGGATGCAGTCGGTCGCAAAGCCCATAGTGCGCGCATTATCGCGCAGTCCACGGGGGGTCTGCGGTGGGTTCGGGCTAGCGGAGGGCTACGACGATGGAGATCGGCTGGCCGTTGCGGGTGACGACGGCGCGCAGCTCGGTGGCGCTTTGCAGGCGCGGCCAGAGCCCGACGAGCGTCGCCAGGCCGTCGATCTCGGTGCCGTTGATCTGCGTGATGACGTCGCCGGCACGCAGACCGGCGTCCGTGAGCAGGCTGCCTTCGGCGAGCCGGGCGAGCTGAACCCCCACCACGCGGCCGTCCTCCATCACCGGCGCGACCGCCGTCTCCGCGAGGATGCGGGGGATCTCGTCGCCGAGGCGTCGCTGGACCTCGACGCGCTCCATGCGCTTCGCGGGAGTCGCGGGGTCCTCGGGAGGCATGCCGGCGGGCACGCCGGGCGCGGCCGCGGCGGCTCGCGCGGGCGCGGCCGGCCGGGCGGGCGCCTGGAGCGCGGTGGGCAGGCGCAGATCGACGCGCTGGCTTCCGAACTCGAGCGCGACGGCTTCAGGGGTTATGGACACGACCCGGCCGCCGAAGGCCGAATCGCCCACGGCCACGACGCGGGTCTTGCCCCCGGCGCTCAGGATCGCCGTCGAGCGCTCGGGCGTCTTGCGTACCACGACACCCGACACCGCGAGATCGGCGGGTGCCCCCGTCTGGATGGCCGCGGCGAGGACGAGCGCGACGAGCATGCACGATCACGCTAGCGAAGCCCCGCGGGGCTGTCAACGGATGCTAGATTGAAGCTCGCCCCATGATCCGGCCCCTGCTGCTCGAGGCCCCGGCTGCGCCGCGGCCGAGCCCGCTCGCCCGCGCTCGCGCCTTCTTCCTCCAGGGCTGGCCGGGCCGCATCGTGCTGGGGGCCTTCGTCTTGTGGCTGGTCGAGGGGTTGCTGTCCCTCGCCGGCCGCGAGCTGCCCGGGATCCTGGCCGTGCCCGCCGCGATCGTCCGCTGGCTGTTCTTCGCCTGGCTCGTCTGGCGCGCTCTTCGCTGGCTGACGGGGCCGCTGCTGTGGAGGATCCGGACCAAGCTGATCGTCTCGTATCTCTTCATCGCGCTCGTGCCGGTCGTCCTGCTGAGCCTCTTCATGTGCGTGGCCGTCGTGCTGCTGCTGGGCCTCACGGCCTCGCGCCTCGTCACGAGCGAGGTCGATCGCACCGGCGACGTGCTCCTCGGCGATCTCGCGAATGGCGCTCGCCGATCTGCCGGCGGGCGATGCCGAGGCCGCCCGCCAGCTGCCGGCCCGTCTGGCGGCCGCGCGCGAGCTGCACGCCGGGATGGCCTACACGCTGCTGCGGGGCGGGCGCGTCGTCGCCCACGCGGGCGCGGCTCCCGTGGCGCTGCCCGCCTGGCTGCAGGCCCCGGACTTCAGGAGCCTGGTCGCCGTCGGGGAGGGGGACGGCGCGAAGAGCGAGGTGCTGCGCGCGGTCCGCCAGGAGGGCGGCGCGGCGCTCGTGGTCGAGCTGCCGGTCGACGGCGCGTTCCTGGCCGAGATCGAGAAGCGGACGGCCATCCACGTGCTCGACCGCACCGAGATCGTCGAGCGGCGCAGCTCCGACAAAGGCGAGCGCGAGGTCCGCCTCGAAGCGGGCGACGGCAAGGTCCAGATCGAGACCGAGGGCCGCCGCTACAAGGCCAAGAAGGGAGCCGGCCTGCTCTTCGTCGCCTTCCCCGACCGCACGGCGTGGGACAGCGGCGAGACGGTCGCGCTCGCGGGGACGCCGTGGCCGATCCAGTACGACCCGCGCGTGCTGATCCGGCGGCTCGCGCCGATCCAGCTGCCGCGCGATGCGAGCGGGAGGAGCGTGCCCGACCTCCTGCTCTACGCGCTCGGCATCGTGGGCGCCGTGTTCGTCGTGATGTACGGCGTGGCGCTCGCGCTCGGGCTGATGCTGGCGCGCTCGATCACGCGCGGCGTGCACGCGCTCTCCGTCGGCACCGAGAAGCTGCGCGAGGGCGACTTCTCGCACGTGATCGCGCTGCGCTCGCGGGACCAGCTCGGGGAGCTGCGCCGCCTCCTTCAACCTGATGTCGCGCGGGATCCAGCAGCTGATGCGCGAGCAGGCCGACAAGGAGCGGCTCGAGGAGGAGCTCCGGATCGCGCGCCAGATCCAGATGAGCCTGCTGCCGGGCGAGGGGCTCGTGAGCGTGCCGGGCGTCCGCATCGCCGCGCTCTGCCTCCCCGCGGCCGAGGTCGGAGGCGACTACTACGACCTGCTGCCGCTCGGGCCCACGCGCATGGGCGTGCTGGTGGCCGACGTCTCCGGCAAGGGCACCTCCGCCGCGCTCTACATGGCCGAGCTGAAGGGGCTGGTGCTGTCGCTGTCGCGCATCTACGACTCGCCCAAGCTCCTGCTCGCCGAGGCCAACCGCATCCTGAGCGCCAACATGGACGCGCGCTCGTTCGTCACCATGACCTACGCGGTGGTCGACACGGCGGCGCGGCGCATGCGCTACGCGCGCGCCGGCCACAATCCGCTGATCCACCTCCAGGCGCGCACCGGCAAGAGCGTGATCCTGGCGCCGGCCGGGCTGGGGCTCGGCCTCGACGCCGGCGAGCGCTTCGAGGCGATCCTCGAGGAGTCCGAGGTCCCGCTCGAGTCGGGCGACTTCTTCCTGTTCTTCACCGACGGGCTCTCGGAGGCGATGAACGCCGGCGCCGAGCTCTTCGGCGAGGGCCGGCTGCGCCGCATCCTGGAGGAGAGCCAGGGGCTCGGCAGCGAGGAGCTGCGCGAGCGCATCCTCGAGGAGGTGCGCAGCTTCGTGGGCGACGCGCTGCCGCACGACGACATGACGCTCGTCGTGCTCAAGGTCGTGGCGGAGGAGAAGGCCGCGTGACGGAGGAGCGCAAGGCGCTGCTCCTGGCGCCTGGCGCAGCAGGCTCGGCCACCGCTTCAAGGACCTGGCGCTGCTCGACCGTGCGCTCACGCACGCGAGCCGCGCGAACGAGGCGCCCGCCGAGGGGCGCAGCGACAACGAGCCGCTCGAGTTCCTGGGCGACGCTGTGCTGGGCCTGACGGTGACCGACCTGCTGCACCGCCGGACCCCGACGGCAGCGAGGGGCGCAAGAGCCGGCGGCGCGCCGCGCTCGTCTCGGCGCCGAGCCTGGCGCGCCGGGCCGACGCGCTCGGCCTGCCCGCGCTGCTGCGGCTCGGGCGCGGGGAGGAGAAGACCGGCGAGGCCGCTCGAAGGCCGCGCTCTGGGCCGACGCCTACGAGGCCGTGGTGGCGGCGCTCTACCTGGACGGCGGCTTCGAGGCGGCGCGGCGCTTCGTGCGCGGCGAGTTCGAGCGCGACGTCGAGGCGCCCGAGGAGGCGAGCGTGGACGCGAAGAGCCTGCTGCAGGAGCGGCTGCAGGCGCAGGGCCGGCCGCTGCCGGCTACAGCGTGCTGCGCGAGGAGGGGCCCGAGCCACAGCCGCCGCTTCCGCGTCGAGTGCCGGCTCGACGACGGCTCGGTCGCGACGGGCGAGGGCTCGTCCAAGAAGGCCGCGCAGCAGGCCGCCGCGCGGCAGGCGCTGGCTGCGTTGCGCGCGGTGCCGAGCTAGCGAGTTCGAGCCCGGCTGCTACGGCTTCGCCTCGCGGCGCTTCTTGATGTCGTCCTTCAGGCCCTGCGGCACCTTCACGCCGGCCTTCTCGGCGAGCGCGACCTCGGAGTCCGCCTCGTCCAGGCGTCCCGTCAGCATGCACACGACGGCCAGGTTCAGGTGGCCTTCGCCGAGGTCGGGTTTCTCCTCGAGCGCCGCCCGGTACTCCTGCTCCGCGAGCTTCAGGTCCCTGGTGCGGAAGTAGGCGCTGCCGAGCGCGAACGACAGCCAGTGCGGCGTCGGCAGCGGGCCCCTCGCCGCCGCGCTTGCGCAGCGACTGCAGCGTCTTGATCTGGTCCTCGTTGCGCGTGATCGCGTCCTGGATGTTCGGGGCCGCCGGGCCGCTCGTCTGCCGCTGCGCGATCGCTGACGTCGTCCTGGAGCGCCTTGATCTGGTCGTCGAGCCGGCGCTGCATCGCCATCGTCGTTGCTCGCCTGCGAGCGCTGGCCGCGCGTCGAAGGCCTCGCGCGCGGCGACGAAGCGCGTCCACGGCCTCGGGTAGCGCTTGCGTCGCCATCATCGTCTGTCCGAGGCCGTGGTGCGCCGCGACCAGCAGCGGGTCGAGCTTGACGGCCTGCCGGAACTCCTGCTCCGCCTGGTCGAACAGCTCGTGCGGCAGCGCGTCCTTGCCGGCGCGGTAGTGCTTGACGGCGTCCTGCGCGTCGCGTTCCGACGTCGCGACCGACCGCGCGTCGGGTGCGAGCGGGACGCGGACGAGCTGCGGCGGCAACGGCACGGCGAGGGGATGCGAGGCGTGACATGTTCTCCTCCGAGAGACTAGAGCCGTCCCAGGAACTCCTTGACCCGGGGCTGGTTGGGATCGAGCTGGAGCGAGCGGGCGAGGCTGCGGCGCGCCGCGGCGCGGTCGCCGAGGCAGAGGTAGGCGAGGCCCTCGCGACGCGTAGGCCGGCGCGTGGGCCGGGGCGAGCGCCGTCGCGTGGCGGAAGTCGTCGAGCGCGCCGCGGCAGTCGCCGGCCTCGACGCGATAGCGGCCGCGGAACAGCCATGCCTCCGGCTCGTCCGCGCGCGCCGCGAGCGCCGCGTCGAGCAGCCGCAGGCTGCGCGCCGCGTCGCCGGCCCGCTGGTACTCGATCGCGCGCTCGACGAGGAAGCGGCTCGTCTCGGGCGCCTTCGCGGCGAAGGCGCGCACCAGGAGCGCGTCCGAGCGGTCGCTCGTCCTTCTTCTGCTGGCGGAGCACGTCGCTCAGGTTCCAGAGCGCCGAGCCGAGGCTCTGCGTCCATCTCGAGCGCCTGCTCGAAGGCGGCCTGCGCCGGCGCGAGCTTGCCTTCGGAGCGCAGCACCAGGCCCTCGTTGTTGTAGGAGCCGGCCGTGCGCGTGCCGGTCGCGCCCGCCGGCGCCGAGCGTCGCCTCGCCGGCGCCGACGTAGCCGAGCGCCTTCAGCTTCTCGACCGCCTCGGCGTCGCTCTTCGCGACGCCGCGGCGGCCGCCGGCGCGGCCGTGTAGTGCGCCGCGTAGTGCACGGCCTTGCCGGAGGGCGCCGGGACGCCGGGCAGCACCGGCTCGGCGAGGCCGAGCCCGCGCGGAAGGCCCAGCGAGCGCGAGCAGCGTCGAGCAGACCTGCGTCGCGCCGCCTCGGTGCGGGATGGCCGGGAGCGGGCGCGATGCCGGGGCCCCAGAGCAGGTAGATGCCGTCCTTGCGGTGCCAGCGCGCCGCGGTCGCGAGCGCGACGCTCGACTGCGTGGGCCGTCCGTCCTCCCAGAAGAAGCCGTGGTCGGAGGCGATCATCAGCACGGCGCCGCGCTCCTCGGCCAGCCGCCGGTAGTCGCCGATGAGCGCGTCGACGCGCCGGAAGTAGCGCTCCGGGACCTCGTGGTAGCGCTCGTACTCCTGCTCCGCGATCGCCCGCCTGGCGGGGCGGCGCGAAGGGCGCGAACACGTGGCCGATGCTGTCGGTGCCCTGGAGGTAGACGATCGCGAGGTCCGGCCGCTCCTTCGCGATCCAGTCCGTCGCGAGGCGGTGGTAGAGCTCGGTCTCGATCAGGATCCGGCGCAGCGCGCGCACCGGATGCGCGTACGGATCGGACTCCTGCGCCGCTCTCGATCTGCTGGTACTCGGCCTCGCCGAGCCACGGCAGGTACTCGTGGACGGCGGCGTAGCCGGTCGCCTTCTCGGACGGCGTCGAGCGTCGCGCGCGCCCAGCCTCGCGCTCGGCCGGGAAGACGCTGCCGGCGGGCGGGTGCTCCTCCGCGAACAGGAAGCCCATCAGCCGATCGGACACCAGGACGCCCGAAGACGCGCTCGGCCGGATAGGTCGCCCAGAGGCCGAAGGTCGCGCTCGTTCGGCCGCGCGTAGCTCGCCATGTTCCAGATCGCCGGCGCCCGCCGCTCGTCGCTCGTGATCGGCTCCTTCTGGCCGCCCGCGGGGGAGAAGCGCGTGAAGTCGAGGATGCGGTGCTCGACGGGCGAGACGCCGGTCATCATCGAGGTCCAGACGATCGGGGACAGCGGCGGGTGGATCGTCTCGAGCGCGCCGCCCGCTCCCTCGGCCACGAGCCGGGCGAGGTTCGGCATGGCGCCCGCGGCCACGTAGCGGTCGAGCAGCTGCCAGTCGGCCCCGTCGAGGCCGACGAAGATCACCGGCCGGCCTCGCTCGACGCGCTCCGCGATCTCGGGCAACGGCGAGCGGGCTCGGACCGCGCGGCGGCGGGGCGCAGCGCGCCGCGCCGCGCCCCAGGCGGCGAGCGACGCGAGCACGCAGCGCGACGCAGGCCGAGCGACAGCTTCCTCGGGGGGTTCATGGAGCGGAGAGTCAGCCGCGTCAGCATAGGGCGAGCGCCGAAAAGAGAAGGGGCCCCGCCGGAGCGGGGCCCCCTTGTCACGCGCGTCCTGACGGACGGCTAGAACGTCAAGCGGACGCCGAGGCGGATGCTGCGGGCCCCGGTGAACGAGATGCCCTTCTTCAGGTAGTCCGGGTTGGTCGCGCTGCCCTTGATGTTCGAGATCTGACCGGCCGCGTCGGTGCGTGTTCGGCCTCGCGATCAGGCCGCCGTCTCCGTTGCAGAGCGCATCCGGGACGCCGGCGCAGTCGCCGTCGCTGATCAGGTTGTAGCGCTCGTCGTACTGGATGATCGCCTGGCGGTCGAACAGGTTGAAGATGTCGGCGATCACGTTGAGCCGCGACTTGGCGCCGACCTTGATCGGGTAGCTGAGGTGCAGGTCGGTCTCGTAGTCGGCCGGCCCGCGGCCGACCGAGCCGCGCGGCGCCAGGAAGTACTCCCAGTTGGCGTACGCGAGCGAGTAGCCGTACGCGTTCTGCGGCAGGCCCGAGTAGTACCAGGTGCTGAGCCCGATGTTGAGGCCGTTGAGCGCGCCCTTGAACTCGTAGCTGCCGTCGAACTTGAACTGGTGCTGGCGCTCGGCCGAGAGCCGACCCTGCGGCGTTGACCATGAAGTCGGCGTAGTCGAAGGCCGAGTTGATGTTCGGGTCGAGCTGGCCGGTCGAGTTCTGGAACAGGCCGTCGTAGTTGCCTTCGAGCTTCGTCTAGACGTAGCTCGCGAGGAACTGCCAGTTGTTCGAGAAGCGCTTGCGCGCGTTGAGCTCGAAGCTGTAGTTCTTGCGCTCGGCGGCCGGCGCCGGGGCGTGCGTGACGCCGTCGTAGAAGGCGAGCTCCTTGCCGAGCGTGCCCTCCGACGGGTTGGCGATGAAGTAGCTCCCCTCGCTCGGGACCAGGAAGTCCTCGATCACGCGGCCGAGCTTGCGGTACGTGAACTTGGCGCCGAGCGCGAGGTTCGGCGCCACCTCGTACTCGAAGCCGCCCATGGCCTCGTCGATGTACTGGCCCTTGAGGTCCGGGATCGACGGGCTCGCGAGCCGCCGAGCAGCGTCGAGCGCCGGGCCGCGTCATCGGGCAGGATGTCGGCGGCGTTCGGGCTGAAGTTGTAGCAGAAGCAGACGATCTCGCCGCCGAAGGCGCGGATGTTGATGTCCTGCGGGATGTTCTCGTAGAAGCGGCCCAAGCTCGCGTAGAGCTTGCTCTTGCCGTTCTTGCTCACGTCCCAGACGAAGCCGAGCGCGCGGCGCCCAGTTGTCGTCGAGCTTGAACGCGCTCTCGTGGAACCGGTCCTGCACGTCCTGCTGCTCCCAGCGCACGCCGAGGTTCAGCGTGAACGACGGCGTCACCTTCCAGGAGTCCTGCAGGTAGGCCGAGCAGGTTCTTGGACTGCGGCTCCGAGATCTGCGGGACCGCGATCTCCCAGCGTGGACGGGTTGCTGCGGTCGAAGCCGGAGGCGAGGTCGTCGACGTAGTAGCGGTGACGGTAGTAGATCTGTCCGCCGGAGCCGGCGTTGCCCGGCAGCTTGTAGATCAGCTGGCCGGCTCCGCCCGAGTAGTTCTGGACGCTCGTGTCGATCAGCTCCCAGTCGCCGCCGAACTTGAACTCGTGACGTGCCCGCGAACTTGGTCAGGTCGAGCTTGACCATCGTCGCGCGTGAAGTCCTGGTCTGTGAAGCCGCCGAAGCCGTTGGCGCGTGGTGTTCGGAACGACCGTCTGGTCGAGGAGCTGCGGCGTCTCGCGCGCCGGCGCCGCCGAACGTGCTCTTCTCCTTGTGCAGGCCGTACATCGCGCGCACGAGGAACGTGCTGCTCAGGCTGCCGTCGTAGCGCGTCACCCAGTCGGTGGCGCCGACGTCGCGCGTGCCCTTCCACGTGGACCTCGGGGCCCGCGATGGTGAACACGCGGACCGTCGATCGTGCCGGGGTCGCCGAACGACCGATGCCGTGATCCGGTGGTTGGGGCTCGAGGCTCCAGGTCAGCTTGCCGGCGAACAGGTTGCGGGTGGTGTCGGCCGGGATCACCGAGCCGACCGTCGGGGCTGCCCGGCGTCGAGCTGATGGTGCGGATCACCGTGTAGTTGTCGGTGCGGCTCGTGCGGTTGTAGGCGCCGAAGAACCACAGCTTGTCCTTGACGAGGTAGCCACCGAGGTCGGCGCCGAAGTCGAACCGGTTGTCGATGTCGGTGACCGTCGTGGTCGTGGCGGGCCGCTGGGTCGCGGTGGAGTCGTCGCTCTGCAGGCCGCCGCCTTCGTAGAAGCCGAAGACGTCGCCCTTGAACGTTGTTGCCGCCGGACTTGGTGAGCACGTTGAGCACGCCGCCCGTCATGCGGCCGTACTCGGCGGGCAGACCGCCCGTCTTGACCTCGATCTCCTCGACGAAGTCGAAGTTGAGCGTCTTGCCCTGGGTCGCCGACCGGATACCGGTCGTGTTGAGGCCCTCGATGATGTAGTTGTTCTCGGCGCCGCGTCGAGCCGTAGAACGACGGTTCCGACGTCGTCGTCCTGCGTGCCCGGCGCCACGCGTGGCGATCGCGTAGATGTCGCGCTGGACCGGCAGGCGGTTGAAGAGGTCGGCGGTCGCGTTGACGCCCGTCGACGAGCTGCTGGTGTCGATCACGGGCGACTCGCCGGTGACGCTCACCGTCTCGGACAGCGCGGCGACCTCGAGCTTGAAGGGGAGCGAGACCGTGCGGTCGATCCCGACGACGACGCCGCTCTGGTTTACCGTCTTGAAGCCCGCGAGCTCGAGCTTGACCGAATAGGAGCCCGGGGGCACCGAGGCGAAGCGGAACTCGCCCTTGTTGTCCGTGATCGTGGAATGGACGCCCTGCAGGCTGGAGCTGCTCACGGAAACCGCAACGCCGGGGATGGCCGCACCGGAGTTGTCCGTGACCGTTCCTTGGATGCGACCCGTCGTCTGCGCGACGAGCGGTGTGGTGAGGCACAGAAGGGAGAGGGCAACGGCCCAGACCCTAGCGGAGTTCGCCATTCGATTGAAGCTCCTCGTTAAATTGGGTAAGACCCAAGCCGGACATCCAAACGACCCGAACCTTGGCCGGCACACTACAGTGCCGTATCCAATTGGCAGAACCTATGCCATCCAGCCGGGATTTGGAAGCTAATACGACTGAGGAGCTTAGGCTATCCTGTCGTGCAAAAAAGTGCAAACAGTTGGATTTCGATCCATTCGAATGGATCGAGCGGCTACTCGATCCAGCCGCCACCCAGGCAGACGTCGTCCTGGTAAAAGACGGCCGCCTGGCCGGGCGTGACGGCCCGCTGAGGCGAGTCGAAGCGCACTTCCGCCGCGTCGGGGCCGAGAGGCCGGATCGTGGCGTCGGCCTCGGCGTGGCGATGGCGGATCCGCACGCGGGCGTGGAACTCGGTGCGCGGTGCGGGCAGCGAGAGCCAGTTGATGTGGCGAGCCCGCAGCTCGCTTCGAAGCAGCCCGGTCTCGTCGCCGACGACGAGCGTGGCGGTCGCCGGCTCGACCGCGAGCACGTACTGCGGCCGGCTCGTCGTGAGGCCGAGACCGCGCCTCTGCCCGACCGTGAAGCGGTGCACGCCGGCGTGACGTCCGATCTCCCGGCCTTCAGGGTTCACGATCGGCCCGGAGCGATCGCTGACGCCGGCCTGCCGCTCGACGAAGGACGCGTAATCGCCGTCGGGGACGAAGCAGATCTCCTGGCTCTCGGCCTTGTCGGCTGTGGGGAGGCCGCGCTCGCGCGCGATGCGACGCACCTCGGACTTGTCGAGATCGCCGACGGGGAAGAGTGCCGTCTCGAGCTGCGCGGGCGTGAGGCCGAAGAGGAAGTAGGACTGATCCTTGGCGGGGTCGCGCCCCTTCAGCAGGCGCACGCGGCCCCCGTCGCCCTCGCGGTCCTTGCGCGCATAGTGCCCGGTCGCGACGTGCGCGGCGCCGAGCGCGCGCGTCTTCTCGACGAGGCTCGCGAACTTGACCTCGGTGTTGCAGCGGGCGCAGGGCAGAGGCGTGCGGCCGCCGAGATACTCGCTCACGAACGGCTCGATCACGCCGGCCCGGAAGCTCTGCTCGAGGTTCATCACGTAGTGGGGGATCCCGAGGCGCGCCGCCACCGCGCGCGCGTCGTGCAGGTCGTCGAGCGCGCAGCAGCGCCCGAACGAAGGCCCGCTGCCTTCGGTCTGATCGGACAGCTGCATCGACACCCCGATGACCTCGTGCCCTTCTTCTTTCAAGAGGGCCGCTGCCACCGAACGAATCGACGCCGCCGGACATGGCCACGACAACACGCATCGCCTTTCAGTATAGGCCGTCAGCTATTCCGGGGGGCTGGGGGGTGCGGAGCACCCCCCAGAACAGGGAAGGAAGAAGCAGCCCCGTGGCCGTTCATGGCCCTTCGAGAGTGGTTGTTGGAGAGCCGGACGGGTTCTTAATCGACGTCCGTGACGATGAACATCAGGACGTGGCTGCCGATGCGGAACTCCTGCTGGTTCGACAGCTCGTGCTGCTCGACGCGGTCGAGCTCGATCCAGGTGCCGTTCGTGGAGCCGAGGTCGCGCAGGATCGCGACGTCGCCCACGATCTCGAGCGCCGCGTGCTGGCGCGAGGCCTCCGGGTCGTCGAGGTTGATGTCGGAGCCCGAGCGTCCCACGATCGTGCGCGTCTTCGAGATCGGGAAGATCTGCCCGGTGGCCGCTCCCTGGATCACGGCGAGCGAGTAGCGCTTGTCCTTCGGCAGCTGGATGAGGCCCATGCGGTGCGCGTCGGCGCCGCCGAGCGTCGCACCCGCGTCCGGGGCGGAGGCGGCCCCCGCCGGCGACTGCACCGGCGTCTTGCGCGTCGACTGCGCCGGCGGCGCGGGCGGCGGCACGACCGGCGGGGCGACGGCGTTCGGCGGCAGCGTCGAGGCGCCCATCAGCGGGTTCTCGATCTCGATCGCGCCGCCGCACTTCGAGCACTTCGTGCGCGCCTTGGGGCGATCGCCCAGCTTGGACTCGTCGAACTTGAACCTCGACTGGCAGCTGGGACAAACGACGATCATCGCGACCCACCTCCGCGCGCCCTGCGGCGCGACGCTCTTCGGGCCTGCCTCGCTACGGGACGGCAGAAGGATAATACGAATCCGTCGGGAGGCGCAGCGCGATAAGATGGAATCCCCTTCCGTGCGTGCCCGGACCCCCGCGGCCGGGCAGCCGGGCCAATGTCGAGGAGGCGACGTGGAGCGCAACGAGATCCTCTGGTTCGACGGCGACGACGAAGATATTGAGGACGAGGTCGAGGACGACGAGGACTTCGACGAGGACGACGACGAGGTCGCCGACGACGACGTCGTCGCCGAGGACGACTCCGAGAGCTGGGACGACGACGATGAGGAGGAGGAAGACGAAGACGACGACGACGACGACGAGGACGACGACGTAGACGAGGACGACGACGACGAAGAGACGACGACGACGACGAGGACGAAGACGACGAGGATGAAGACGACGAGGACGAAGACGTAGACGAGGACGAGGACGACGAGGACGTCGACGACGACGAAGACGACGAAGACGACGACGAGCCCGAGGAGGACGAGGAGCTTTGAGCGCAGGCGTTCCCATCCCGCTGCTGCCGCGCCCGTCGTGGATCCGTGCGCGCGCGCCGCAGGGGCCCGAATACGAGCGGCTCAAGGAGCTGATGCGGGGGCTCGAGCTGCACACGGTCTGTGAAGAGGCGCACTGCCCGAACCTCGGCGAGTGCTGGAGCCGCGGCACGGCGACGTTCATGATCCTGGGCGAGGTCTGCACGCGCGCGTGCGGCTTCTGCGCCGTCAAGACGGGGCTGCCGGGCGCGCCGCCCGACCCGGACGAGCCGCGGCGCGTCGCCGACGCGGTGGTCCGCATGGGCCTGCGGCACGCAGTCGTGACGTCGGTCAATCGGGACGACCAGAAGGACGGCGGCGCCGCGATCTTCGCGGCGACGATCGCCGAGATCCGTGCGCGTGTTCCCGGCTGCGCGGTCGAGGTGCTCATCCCCGACTTCAAGGGGCGCTGGGAGGCGCTGCAGGTGGTGCTCGACGCGCGCCCGGACGTGCTCAACCACAACGTCGAGACGGTGCCGAGCCTCTACCGCACGGTGCGTGCCGGCGCCGGCTTCCAGCGCTCGCTCGAGCTGCTGCGTCGTTCCCGTGAGCAGGGCCTTCTGACGAAGAGCGGGATCATGGTCGGGCTCGGCGAGGAAGCGGCCGAGCTGCGCGAGACGATCGAAGCGATACGCGCGGCCGGCACGCAGATCCTGACCGTCGGCCAGTACCTGCGCCCCTCGCCCCAGCATCTCCCGGTGCGGCGCTACTACACGCCGCAGGAGTTCGAGGAGCTGCGCGCCTTCGCCCTCGGCCTCGGCTACTCGCACGTCGAGTCGGGCCCGCTCGTCCGCTCGAGCTACCACGCGGAAACACACCTGGGGGGGTTAGGGGGGGCGGAGCGCCCCCCTTTGCTCAGTCCAGGCCGCGGCTTGTTTTCCGTTTCCGTTTTCCGTTGTCCGTTTTCGTCGTCCGTCAGCCCTTGCGCCGTTGTCGTTCGACGGCCGCTGCGATCACGCCCGCCGCGTAGTCGATCTCGGCTTCCGTAGTTCCGCGCCCCAGCGACAGCCGGAGCGAGCTCTGGACGCGTTCGGCGGAGAACCCCATCGCCTTCAGGACGTGCGACGGCTCGATGCCCCCGGCGGCGCAGGCGGCGCCGGTCGAGGCCGCGACGCCCTCGAGGTCGAGCGCGATCAGGAGCGCCTCGGCATCGATCCCCTCGAAGGAAACGTTGGCCGTGTTGGCGACGCGAGGCTCGGCCCCGTTTCGACGTGCCCCGGGCACCTCGAGCAGCGCGAGCTCGAGCCGGTCGCGCAGCGCGGCGATCCGGGGCTGCTCCGACGCGACCGCCTGCCGCGCGCGCGCCGCCGCCGCGCCGAAGCCGACGATGCCCGCGACGTTCTCGGTGCCGGCCCGGCGGTTGCGCTCCTGCGCCCCGCCGCGCACGAGCGGCGCCATCCTCGTCCCGCGCCGCACGTAGAGGCAGCCCGTGCCCTTCGGGCCGTAGAGCTTGTGCGCCGACAGCGTCAGCAGGTCGACGTCGAGCGCGCGCACGTCGAGCGTCGTCTTGCCGCCGCCCTGGACCGCGTCGCAGTGCACGAGCGCGCCCCGCTCGTGAGCCAGGCGCGCGGCTTGCGCCACGGGCTGCATCACGCCGGTCTCGTTGTTGGCGAGCATCACCGAGACGACGAGCGTCGCGTCGTCGACCTTCGCGCGCAGGTCGTCGAGGTCGAGCCGCCCGTCCTCGCCCACGCGCGCGATCTCGACCGGAATGGCCTTCGTCGCGAAGCGCCTTCGCGGTGTTGAGCACGGCGTGGTGCTCGACCGCGGTCGTCACCAGCTTGCGCCGAGGTCCGCTCGCCACGGCGAGCGCCCCGCGCAGCGCCATGTTGTCCGACTCGCTGCCGCCGGCCGTGAAGACGATCTCGGGCGCCGTGGCTGCGACGAGTGCCGCGACCTGCTCGCGCGCCTCCTCGACGGCGGCGCGCGCGCGCTGGCCGAACCAGTGCAGGCTCGAGGGATTGCCGTAGGACTCGCGCAGGTAGGGGAGCATGGCTTCGAGCGCCGCCGGGTCGAGCGGCGTCGTGGCGTTGTGGTCGAGATAGACGCGGGTCGGGGTCACAGGCCCCTCGCCTCCAGCACGAGCCGCGTCTTCAGCTCGTGCAGCGGCAGCGACAGGCCGACCGGATACTGGTGCGGGTTCACGAAGCGGCGGATGCCGGGGTGCAGGCTCTGCACCTGCGCGCGCGCGCGGCGCTGGCTAAGGGCGAGCGAGGGCGCGTCGTAGATCGCCCGGCCCCCGCGCACGACCGGCACCAGCAGGTCCTCGAACGGCGTTCCGGCAGGGATGCGCTTGCGCCGCGTGGGGTCGAGCGGGTCGACGACCACGGGCGCGTCGCCGATCCCGCTCTCCTCGTCGTAGATCACGTCCGCGACGAAGCCCTCGGGCCCGCTGAAGCGCCGCACCTGCTGGATGCCGGGGTTCGAGGTCTTGGCCGCCTGCTCCGAGACCTTGATGCGGTGGCGCCACGCGCCGCCCGGCTCGCGCAGGGCGCCGAGCTTGTAGACGCCGCCGAGCGCCGCCTGCTCGCCGCCGGTGACGAGCCGCGTCCCGACGCCCCACGAGTCGATCCTGGCGCCCTGCTCCTTGAGGCTCGCGATCAGGTGCTCGTCGAGGTCGTTGCTCGCGAGGATCTTCACCGACTGAAGCCCGGCGGCGTCGAGAATCCGACGCGCCTCGATGCTCAGGTAGGCGAGGTCGCCCGAGTCGAGGCGGATGCCGATCGCCTGGTGCCCGCTCGCCCGCAGCTCGAGCGCGGCCTTCGCGGCGTGGCGAACGCCTTCGAGCGTGTCGTAGGTGTCGACCAGGAAGACGCCGTTGTTGGGCTGCGCGCGGGCCCAGGCCAGGAAGGCCTCGGTCTCGTCGTCGAAGGCCATCACCCAGCTGTGCGCGTGGGTGCCGCGCACCGGCAGCCCCAGCAGCCGGCCCGCGAGCGTGTTCGAGGTCGCGTTGGCGCCGCCCACGAAGGCCGCGCGCGTCGCCGACAGCCCGCCGTCGACACCCTGCGCGCGCCGCAGCCCGAACTCGATCACCTCGTCGCCGCGCGCGGCGAGCCTCACGCGCGCCGCCTTGGTCGCGATCAGCGTCTCGAAGTTGACGAAATTGAGGAGAGCCGTCTCGACGAGCTGGGCCTGCATCAGGGGGCCGCGCACGCGCACGAGCGGCTCGTAGGGGAAGACCACCGTCCCCTCGGGCACGGCGTCGACGTCGCAGGCCAGTCGGATCCCGGCGAGCTGGCGAAGAAAGGAAGGCTGGAAGAGCGGCTGGCCGTCGTTGCCGGTGAGTGTCGCGAGGTAGGCGAGGTCGTCCTCGCCGAAACGATAGCTCGTCAGGTAGTCGACGGCGCGCGCGAGGCCGCACGCCACCGCGAAGCCGCCCTCGAACGGGTTGCGCCTGAAGAAGAGGTGGAACACCGCCTCGTTCTGCCCGCGCCCCGTGCTTTCGTAGGCCTCCGCCATCGTGAGCTGGTAGAGGTCGGTCAAGAGCGCGAGCGGCAGCGCGTAGACGTCGGCGAGGCGCCCCATGTGGCCCATCATGCGACAGGACACGCCCGGAGGCGAGAGCGGCCCATGCTAGAATCCACCGCTGCGAAAGCCCCTTGGACTCAGGGGCTTGGTGGAAGGGACGACGCGATGGCCGACGAGTACGACGAAGACCCTCACGACCAGGACGTCTTCGCCTCGGTCAGCACGCCGACCTTCAAGAACATTCTCGTCGACAGCGCCCAGGGCATCACGCGCATCACGCTCAACCGGCCGCCCGCGAACGTGCTGTCGGTCGACCTGATGCAGGAGCTGGCGACCGCGATCGAGTCGCTCGAGTACCAGCGGGACATCAAGCTGGTGACGCTGTTCGCGACCGGCAAGTACTTCTCGGCCGGCTTCGAGCTCACGGACCACCTCGGCGACCGCGGCTACATGATGCTCGAGTGCTTCCGGCGCATCTTCGAGGCGATCGGCAAGCTCGACAAGGCGACGCTCGCGGTGGTCGCGCGGGCCCGCGCTGGGCGCCGGCTGCATCCTGGCCGCGGGCTGCGACATGGTGCTCGCGGCCCAGAGCGCCAAGCTCGGGCACCCCGAGATCCGCGGCGGCGTCTTCAACACGGTCGCAGCGGCGCTCTTGCCGCGCATCGTTGGCAGGAAGCGCGCCTTCGAGCTCCTGATGATGGGCACGAGCCTCACGGCGGCCGACGCCGAGCGCATCGGGCTCATCACGCGCGCCGTCCCCGACGACCGCATGGACGCCGAGGTGGCGGCGCTGGTGCAGCGATTCCAGGAGTCGAGCGCGCCGATCATGCAGCTCGCGCGCCGCGCGATCGTGGGCGGCCAGGACCTGTTGTACGAGGAGGCCGTCCGCCACGCCGAGGACGTCTACCTCAACCAGCTGCTCGCGACCCAGGACGTCGAAGAGGGCCTGCGGGCCGTGGCCGAGAAGCGCAAGCCGGTCTGGAAGGACCGGTGAGCGAGGGGCAACCCTCGCACGGCGACTGGGACGTGGTGCTCGAGGCGAACCAGCTGTTCGAAGCGGAGCTGGCGGCGCTGCGGCTGCGCGAGGCCGACATCGAGGCCCGGGTGATCGACCAGAGCTACAGGCAGGAGCCGCTGCCGCTCGTGCGCAGCTTCGCCGTGGTGCGGGTGCTGGTGAAGGCGGAGCAGGCCGACGAGGCGCGGCGCCTGCTGCAGGAGCGCCGCGAGCTGCCGGAGGACGCGTTCAGCGAGGAGCCATGATCGAGCTGGAGCTGGGTGAGGAGCACAAGGCGCTCGTCGAGACGGTCCGCGAGTGGGCGGGCAAGGAAGTCCAGCCGCAGATCCACGACCTCGACCGCGCGCACCGCTTCAACCGCGACTTCCTGAAGGGCATGGGCGAGCTCCAGCTGCTGGGGATCTGCATCCCGGAGGAGTGGGGCGGCGCCGGCATGGACTACCTGAGCCTCGGGCTCGCCTGCGAGGAGCTCGAGTACGTCGACACCCACCTGCGCGTGATCATGTCGGTCCACGTCGGACTCAACTCGATGACGCTCTGGTGCTGGGGCAGCGACGCGCAGAAGAAGAAGTACCTGGTGCCGCAGGCGAAGGGCGAGAAGATCGCGACCTACGGGCTCACCGAGCCGAACGCGGGCTCGGACGCCGTCGGCATCCAGTCGACGGCCGTCCGCAAGGGCGACCGCTACGTGCTGAACGGCGAGAAGATGTGGATCAGCCTCGCCGACGTCGCCGACAACTTCCTGGTGATCGCCTGGACCGACCAGGAGAAGAAGAAGCAGCGCGACCACTCGGGCATGTCCGCGTTCATCGTCGAGCGCGGCTTCAAGGGCTTCTCCTCGTTCACGATCAAGGAGAAGTGGGGCATCCTCGCCGGCAACACCGGCGGCTTCTCGATGCAGGACGTCGAGGTGCCGGTGGAGAACCGCGTGGGCGAGGAGGGCGAGGGCTTCAAGGTCGCGATGTTCGCGCTCGAGAACGGGCGCTACACGGTGGCCTCCGGCGCGACCGGCCTGATCCGCGCCTGCCTGGATGCCTCGGTCCGCTACGCCCAGGGCCGAAAGACCTTCGGCGTGCCGATCGGCCAGCACCAGCTCGTGAAGGAGATGATCGCGCAGATGGTCTCCGACTACGACGCGGCGCGGCTGCTCTGGCTGCGCGCGGGCTACCTGAAGAACAAGGGCCTGCGCAACACGCGCGAGACCTCGCTCGCGAAGTGGTTCGCGACCGTGGCGAGCGAGCGGGCCGCCGGCGACGCCGTGCAGATCCACGGCGCCAACGGCTACTCCGACGAGTACCCGGTCGGCCGCTTCTACCGCAACTGCAAGGCCGCCGTCATCTACGAAGGCAGCCGCGAGGTCCACAAGCTGATGCAGGCCGACTACGCCCTCGGCTACCGCCAGGACAAGCCGCGCCGCGTCGAGCTGCCGCCGTATCGCAGCTAGCCCGGCGCCGCGGGGGCCGCAGTATCATGCCCCGCTGCCCTCTCGGAGGTGCGCCATGATTCCGGCCGACCTGCCTCTCGAGTTCGTCAGGGTCGTCGAGCGCGCCGCGATCGAGTCGGCCCGCACCATGGGCCGCGGCGACCGCAAGGGCTCGGACGGCGTCGCGGTCGAGGCCATGCGCCACGAGATGGAGACCGTCGACATCGACGGCACCATCGTGATCGGCGAGGGCGAGCGCGACGAGGCGCCGATGCTCTACATCGGCGAGAAGGTCGGCACGGGAACCGGCCCTGCGGTCGACATCGCGGTCGACCCGCTCGAGGGCACGAACCTCTGCGCCACGGGAGCGGCCGGGGCGATCGCCGTGCTCGCCGCGGCCGAGCGGGGCGGGCTGCTCCATGCGCCGGACATCTACATGGACAAGCTCGTGGTCCCGGGTCCGGCGCGGGGCCAGCTCGACATCGCGGCGCCGGTCGAGGACAACCTGAAGGCGCTGGCGCGAGCGCTCAACCGCGACGTCGACGACCTCGTGGTCGTGGTGCTCGACCGCCCGCGCCACGAGACGCTGATCGCCGACATCCGCAAGGCCGGCGCGCGGATCCGGCTGATCGGGGACGGGGACCTCTCGGCGGGGATCTCGGTCGCCGTGCTCGGCACCGGCGTCCACGCGGTGATGGGGATCGGCGGCGCACCCGAGGGCGTGCTGACCGCGGCCGCCATGCGCTGCCTCAACGGCGAGATCCAGGGCCGGCTCGTGATGACGCGCCCGGCCGACGCGGACCGCATGCGCCGCATGGGGATCTCCGACCTCGAGCGCGTCTACCGCACGGAGGACCTGGCTCCCGGCAAGAGCATCATCTTCGCCGCCGGAGGCATCACGGAGGGGCCGCTCCTGAAAGCCGTCCGCTTCTTCCGCGACGGCATCCGGACGGAGTGCCTCGTGATGACGACGGACCCGCACCAGGTCCGTTTCATCGACACGATCCACGCGGAGCCGAGCCCGGACGTGGTGATACGGTTCTAACGCCCTCGGGGGTTCGGGGGGCGAGTAGCGCCCCCGAGAGCTCGTCCCGGCCGTCCGGCTCGTTCTCAGTTCTCCCGCCAGTCCGTTTCTGTTGATCTGGTCGCCCATTGCCCTTCGGCTCCTCAAGTTCCTTGGAGCTAGGTGAGCGAACGGCTCGGCTGGTGTCGTCTTTCCTTGTTCTGGGGGGCTTCGCCCCCCAGACCCCCCCGTGAACGGGTGGCCTCTGGAACGGGTGACCTCTGGCGGTGGCGCGAGGCTGCTCGAGTGTGCGGGTCGCGTTTGTCGGGGGGCTGGACCCCGCTGTGACTACCGACACTGCCTCTGTCCGTGCAAAAGGTGGTTAATGGACGGCTCGGAGGGAGGCCGCTGGATGTGAGCGGAGACGGGCCACGGCGTCTTGACCAGCCGTCCAGTCCTGTCGGGGGTTTACGTGCAGATCCTTCAATTTACGCTTGACAGGGTAGTGACTGTCTGTTAGCTTCACCCGGGACTTTAACTGTTCTTGGTAAGTGTGGACCGAAATTGAGTTCTGATAGGAAAACGCGAGACGAGGTCGGCCGCGGACGAAGAGGGCGCAGTCGTATTGAGAACGGTCAGTAGAGGAGACGCCCGTGGGCCTTTTCGGTAAGAAGAAGTCACTGGTTGGCGTCGACATCGGCTCCTCGGCCGTGAAAGCCGTGGAGATCAAGGTCGGCGGCAAGGGCGGTGACGAGTTCCAGCTCCTGAACATCGGGATCGAGTCGCTGCCTCCCGAGGCGATCGTCGACGGGGCGATCATGGACGCCGGCGCCGTCATCGACTCGATCCAGCGGGTCTTCCAGGAGAGCCGGATCAAGACGGCCGAGTGCGCGACCGGCGTCTCGGGAAACGCGGTCATCGTCAAGAAGATCAGCCTGCCGCAGATGAGCGCCGAGGAGCTCTCGGAGTCGATCCACTGGGAAGCCGAGCAGTACATCCCCTTCGACATCCAGGATGTCTCGCTCGACTACGAGGTGATCGAGGGCGGCGGCTCGGGCGGCAACATGGACGTGCTGCTGGTCGCGGTCAAGAAGGACAAGATCAGCGAGTACACGTCGGCTCTGACCCAGGCGGGCCGCACGCCCACGATCGTGGACGTGGACGTGTTCGCGCTCCAGAACTGCTACGAGATGAACTACGGCATCGACCCGGGACGGGTCGTGGCGCTCCTGAACATCGGCGCGTCGATCATGAACGTGAACGTGGTGAAGGGCGGCGTCTCGGTCTTCAACCGCGACATCGCGGCGGGCGGCAACCAGTACACCGACGCCATCCAGAAGGACCTGAACCTGTCGTTCGAGCAGGCCGAGGCGCTCAAGAAAGGGGAGCAGGTGGAAGGCGCGTCGCCCGACAGCCTGCACCCGATCCTCCAGGCGGTTTCCGAGAACGTCGCGATGGAAATCCAGAAGACGTTCGACTTCTTCCGCGCGACGAGCCAGGAAGACCGGATCGACCAGATCTTCCTCTCCGGCGGCACGGCCAAGATCCACGGGCTGCGCGAACTGCTCGCGGACCGTTTCTCTACCTCGGTCGAGCTGCTGAACCCCTTCCTGAACGTCCGCTACAACGAGAAGGAGTTCAACCCGGACTACCTCGAAGACATCGGGCCCTCGGCGGCGATCGCCGTGGGTCTGGCCGTGCGAAGGCTGGGTGACCGATGATCCGCATCAACCTGGTCGCTCCCGAGCGGGCGACCAAGACCAAGACGAAGGCCGCCGCCGGGCCCGCGATGCCGCCGGGCGCGCTGCAGAGCTACCTGCTGCTCGCGCTGCTCGTGGGCGGTGCGCTCGTGCTCTGCGCCGGCGCCTGGTGGCTGCAGTCCAACAAGCTGCGGGACCTCGACACGCGCATCGTGGCCGACGAGAAGCGCATGCGCGACCTGCAGGCCATCGCACAGCAGGTCGCGCAGTTCCAGCAGAAGAAAGCGATTCTCGAGAACAAGGTTCTCGTGATCGAGCAGCTGCGGCTGCTGCAGAAGAGTCCGGTGCACATGCTGGACGAGATCTCCAAGGCGCTGCCCGACTACGTGTGGCTGGGCACGCTCGACGAGACGCAGGGAAACCTGAAGTTCGGAGGCCAGAGCAACAGCCTGGCGGCGGTCGCCGACTACATCAGCGCGCTCCAGCGCAGCGGATGGTTCCCGACCGTCGACCTCGCCACGGCACAGGACCAGCAGAACATCGTGAACTTCACCCTGAGCGGCAACTTCAAGGACCCGGAGGTCGCCGCGAAGGAAAAGGCGATCGCCGAAGCGAAGGCCGCGGCCGCCCAGGCCGCCGCAGCCGCGCGGCCCGGGCCGCCCGGTAGGTAAGGAGGGAGACCGAGATGGCTGACAACGCTCTCACGCGGCTCCCCCTCGCAGGACAGCTGGGCGTCTCTGCGGTAATCGCGGCGCTCATCTGCGGCGGCTTCTACTACTTCTGGTACGCCGATGCCCTCGAGCAGCAGCGCCAGAAGGAAGCGCGGCTCGCCGACCTCCAGAAGCAGATCCGTGCGCTCGAGGCGACGGCCAACCGGCTGCCGGAGTTCCAGCGCGAAGTCCAGGCGCTCGAGGCCCGCCTCGAGACGCTGAAGCGGATCCTGCCCCCCGAGAAGGAGATGCCCGACCTGATGCGTCGCATCCAGTACCTGGCGGCGCAGTCGAGCTTGCAGATCCGGCGCTTCAACCCGGCGGCGGTCGTGCAGAAGGACTTCTACCAGGAGGTCCCGGTCTCGATCGACCTCGAAGGCACCTACCACAACATGGGGGCGTTCCTCGACCGGGTGAGCCGCATGTCCCGGCTCGTGAACGTGTCCGACCTCAAGATCAAGTCGCAGCAAGCCCAGACGCTCAACAACACGATCGCGGTCGGGGCCACGGCCACTACGTACGTCTACCTGGAGAGCGCGGTACCGGCGCCAGGGGCGGGCGGCCCCAAGCGGCCGGGACCCGGAGGGGCACGATGAAGGCCCGTTTCCAAGCCGCGGCGCTGGCCTTCGTCCTGGCCTCGGCGCTCGCGGCGACGGCTCACGCGCAGCAGCCGGCCGCGCCGGCGGCGCCGCCGCCGACCGAGGCGGCGCCCGGCACGACCGAGGCGGCGCCCGGCGCTGCGGACGCGAACCGGCCCCCGCTCGACGTCGAGCTGGAGACCGGCGGCTACGCCTACAACTCGGGCGGACGGCGCGATCCGTTCGTGAGCCTGCAGCGGCCGGTCGCGGCGGACCGCGGGCCGAAGACGCGCAAGCCGGGGATGGAAGGCTTCCTGATCCAGGAGATCGCGCTCAAGGGCATCGTGAGGACCACCGGCAGCGGTACTGGAATCGCCGGCCGGGCGGGCCACATCGCGATGTTCCTCGGAGCGGACGGCAGGTCGTACTTCGTGACTACGGGGCAGCGGCTCTACGACGGTGTCATCACCGCCGTGGACGCGACCTCGGTGACCTTCCGGCAAGAGGTGACGGATCCACTCTCGCCGGTCAAGACGCGAGAGGTTCGCAAGAGTCTGTATGCGTCGGAGGAGGCGAGGTAATGAGAGCGAAGCTCGCTGGGGTCGGCCTGTTTGCGGTTGCCCTCGCGTCTGCCGCGGGTGTGCCCGCGCAGCAGGCGGCAACCACAGCAATCACCGACATCCGCCAGGAGAGCAGTGACCGGTCCACGCGCCTCGTGGTGCAGTGCACCGGTCCACTCGCCTACACCTACTACAGTCCCGACCCGCTGACGCTCGTGGTCGACATCCCCGAGGTGGACGCTTCGCAGGTGCCCGCCCGGGTGAATGTCGGCACGCGCGAGGTCGAGTCGGTGCGGGTCACCAGCCTGGCGAGGGCCGACGGCAGGACCCTCGCCCGCGTCGAGGTGCGCCTCGCCAGCCTCGTCCCGTACCAGATCTTCTCGAAGGACAAGGCGCTCAACCTGATCTTCGAGCGGCCGACGAGCCTGGCCGGTGCGACGCCCGCAGCGGCTGCGGCACCGGCTGCCCCAGCGGCGGTGCCCGAGACGGCCGTCGTCGAGGCGCCCAAGCCGAAGGCCGCCGCGGTGACGCCTGCCCCGACTCCGCATCCGACAGCCGTGGCCGCCGCCGAGCCCGCCCCGAGCGAGCCGCTGCCGAACGGCCCCAAGGCGACGCGCATCACCGCGGTGACGCGGGACGAGATGGGCGCGCTCGTGGCCTTCACGGTCAAGGCCGACGGCCGCCTCAAGTACAAGGACTTCCTGCTCGCGAACCCGGAGCGGCTCGTGGTCGACTTCGCCGACGTCAGCGCGCGCGCGCCGATGCGGCAGCTCGAGGTCGGCCAGACGCCCGTGCGCCAGGTGCGGCTCGGACAGTTCAGCGCGCAGACGCCGAAGGTCGCGCGCCTGGTCGTCGACCTGAGCGCGAAGTCGCCCTATCGGATCATCGACGGCGCCGACGGCGTGCGCATCGTGTTCGGCGAAAGCGCCGAGCCGGCCGCGAACGCGCCGCTCGCCGCCATGCGCGCCTCGGAGCCCGAGCCGACGACGAAGGTCGCTTCGGCAGCGGCGGTCGACTCGACCCCGTCGCGCCCGGTCTCGATCGAGCCGCTCGCGATGCCGGCGCTGCCCGAGCCGCAGGCGGCGGCGCCCGCAACGGCCGAGCGCAGCCGCTCCGGAGCAGGGCAACATCGGCCAGGCCTGCGGTCAGACGGGCGACCTCGGCACCCCGATCAGCCTCGACTTCAAGGACGGCGACCTGCAGGACATCTTCCGGCTCTTCTCGGACATCTCGGGCCTGAACGTCGTCGTGAACCCCGGCGTGACCGGCAAGGTGACGCTCAAGCTCAACGAGGTTCCGTGGGGACGCGCGCTCGAGCTGATCCTGAAGACGAACGGCCTCGGCTGCGTGCTCGAGGACAACGTGATCCGCATCGCGCGTCTCAGCGACCTGCAGCGCGAGGAGGCCGATCGCCGCAAGCTCGACGAGGAGAAGTCGCTCGCGGGCGAGCTCACCGACTACACCCGGCGCATCTCCTACGCCAAGGCCGGAACGCTCTCGACCGTCCTCAAGCAGGCAGGGGCGCTCTCGGCACGTGGCCAGATCAACATCGACGAGCGCACGAACACGATCATCATCCGCGACCTGCCGACCTTCGTCGAGAAGGCGAAGGGCCTGATGGCCGAGCTCGACACGGCGACGCCGCAGGTCGAGATCGAGGCGCGCATCGTGGTGACGAACCGGAACTTCTCGCGCGACTTCGGCATCCAGTGGGGCTTCGGCGCCGAGAAGACGAACCGCTACGGCAACACCACGAACCAGGTGTTCCCGAACCAGATCGTCGTCAACGGCGGCGGCGTGCCCGGCGCGGGTATTCCCGCCGACAACCTGGGCCCCGGCGGCGTCTCGTCCGGGACCGGGATCGGCCAGACCGGCCGCGGCTACGCCGTGAACCTGCCGGCCTCGAACTTCAACAGCGCGATCGGCATCTCGATGGGCAACGTGCTCGGCAGCTTCAACCTCGACGTCGCGCTGACGGCGCTCGAGCAGCAGGGTCGCGGGCGTCTGCTCTCGACGCCGAAGGTCACCACCCAGAACAACATGCCGGCCGAGATCAAGCAGGGCGTCCAGATCCCGATCCAGACGGTCGCCAACAACACGGTCACGACGCAGTTCAAGGACGCGGTCCTCACCCTCAAGGTGACGCCGCAGATCACCGACGCCGGCACCGTGATCCTGACGCTCGAGGTCGAGAACAGCACGCCCGACTTCGGCAACCCGGTGAACGGCATTCCTCCGATCAACACCCAGGCCGCCAAGACGATCGTCCTCGTCAAGGACGGCCAGACCGCCGTCGTGGGCGGCATCTACCAGAGCCAGGAGTTCGTGAACGAGGACAAGACTCCGGTGCTCGGCAACATCCCGCTGCTCGGCTACCTGTTCCGGCGCAAGGGCACGCAGAACGCGAACAACGAGCTGCTGCTCTTCATTACGCCGCGCATCGTCAAGTCCTAAGGGTGACAAGAGCCATGTGGTTGCGAAACCTGAGTCGTGACGGGAACTCGAGAGGCGGCGCGCTGTCGCTGGGCGCGGTGGTGGCGGTGGCCGCGGCCCTGGCGATGGCGGGCTGCAGCGCCGACTACGTCGAGAACAACGAAGGGCCGGTCCTCCTGTTGATCACGGAGATCAACGGCGGCGCGCAGCTCGACTCCGACGTCCGCAACGGGGAGTTCAGCACCTTCGTCTGCGAGAACGAGGTCGACGTCGCGCTCACGGTGCAGAACAAGAACCCGAACGCACCGTCGGCGCCGTCCTCGACCGTCCAGCTCGAGAGCTACGAGGTCAAGTACTCCCGCAGCGACGGCCGCGGCGTCGAGGGCGTGGACGTGCCCTTCCGGATCACGGGGAGCCTGGCCTCCACGGTGGGAGTCGGCGACGACGTGAGCGTCCCGATCGAGGTCGTCAGGCGGCAGGCGAAGCTCGAGCCGCCGCTCGACAACATCAGCCAGACCACGGTTCTCACGGTGTCCGCGCAGGTGACCCTCTTCGGCAAGACCATCTCCGAGAAGCGTGTGACCGCGCAGGCGCGATTCCAGATCGACTTCGCGGACTTCGGCGACACAACGACGGCCTGCCCCCAGAACTAGGAGAAGTGGCCATGCGTAATGCCATCAGTAACGTCCGAGGGGCGCGTGGCGCCTGGAAGCTGCTCGCGCTCGGGCTCCTTCTGGCGACGGCCGGCTGCAATCTCGAGGACCAGGGCAAGCCGGACCTGACGGGTCCGGCCGACCAGGGCTTCAACATCGAGCTGGAGGCGCTGCCCGACACGCTGAACGCGGACGGTGTCAGCACGAGCCGGCTGCGCGTCGTGGTCCGGAACCAGAACGGCCAGCCGATCACGGGTTACGCCGTTCTCTTCTCGCACGACGGCGACGGGGTCCTCCGACCGGAGACGGGATCGACCTACGTCGGACCGATCCAGACGGGCGAGGTCATGGCGACCGGCAGCGACGGCTCGACCTTCATGGTGTACACGGCGGGGACGGAACTGCGGACGGTGACGGTGGCGGTGCGGCCGTACAGCTTCGACGCCGGCAGCTTCTACTTCAGGAGCGTCTTCATCTTCCAGCGGTGATACTCTCGGGCGGGACCACCTGATCGTGGCTGACACCCGCATCGACGAGCTCCGGCGGCGGCTCGAGCGCGATCCCGGCTCCCGGCTCTTCGCGCAGCTCGCGGAGGAGCTCCGCAAGAACGGCGAGCTCGTGGAGGCGATCCGTGTGGCTCGCGCAGGCCTCGCCGTCCATTCGAGCTATCCCTCGGCGCGCCTGACGCTCGGGCGGGCGCTCCTCGACTCGGGCGACGCCACGGGCGCCCGCCAGGAGCTCGAGAGCGCGCTGCGGGACGCACCGGACAACATCCTTGCGAGCCGCTTCCTGGGGCAGGCGCGGGAGGCGCTCGGCGACCTGCAGGGAGCCGTCGACCAGTACCAGAAGACGCTGCAGATGGCGCCCGGGGACCGTCAGGTGCTGGCTCAGCTGAGTGCGGTCGAGGCGCGGCTGCACGACGCCACTGGGACGGGCGTGGGCGGGCAGACGAGGCCTCCTGAGCCGCGCGTGCCGCCTCTGCCGCCTCCGCCTCTGCCGGCTGCGCCCGTGGCTCCGGTGCGACCGGCGGCGCCCGAAGCGCCGGCCGTGACAGCTGGACCAGCCGAGCTGCCGCGCGACCGTGCGTCTGCGGCCCGAGCCGCCGCCGGTCCCTGCTCCCGCTGCCACGCACGCCGTCCAGAACGCGCCGGCGCCATCTGCCGGCCCCGCCGCCAGCGAGACCGCTCGTCTGCCGCTGAACGACCTCGAGCTCGCGTCCACGGCGACGCCGGGCACGGTGCAGCACACCTGGTTTGCGCCTCCGCCGCCGAGCGCGCCCGAAGCGCCGGTCCCGCCGCCGTTCGTGAATCCGGCTCACGCGGCGCCGTCGTCGCGCGCCGCCGAGGCGTTCGCCGCGACCGTCGCCGAGACGAAGGCGGCCACCCCGAGCCAGCCTGCCGACCTGTTCGACCCGGATCGCAGCACGCCCTTCTCGTCCTCGACGCTCGCAGAGCTCTACTACCAGCAAGGGCTCGTGGATCGCGCTGTGGACGTCTACCGCCAGCTGCTCGAGCAGGAGCCGTCGAACGAGAGGGCGCGCCTGCGCCTCGTCGAGCTCGAGACCTCGGGCGCCGGACCGACGCCGCCGTCCGCTGCGGTTCCGGACGAGCGGGCCGCCCGGCGCCGCGCGCTCGAGCGCACGATCGCAGGCCTCGAGACGCTGCTCGCCGCCGTCCAGCGCAGGGGAGCATGACGGCGTTCGCCGACGCGCTGAAGGACGTCGCCGCCCGTGTTCCGGAGAGCGAGCTCCTGATGATCATCGGGACCGACGGGATTCCGATCGAGAAGCTCACGCTACGCGCCGACCCGAACATGGAAGCCGTCGCGGCCGAGCACACGACGCTGCTGCGTGCGAGCCTCGCGGCGGCGTCCGACACGGGGCTCGGGGCGCTGCGTGAGCTGGCCATCACCACCGAGCGGCTCACCACGCTGCTCGTCGCGATCACGCCCGAGTACTTTCTCTTCGCATCCCTCGCGCCCGGAGCGGTGATGGGACGCGCCCGCTTCGCCCTGCGCCTGGCGGGCCTCGCGCTCGAGCGCGAGTTCGAGTAATAATCTCGCTCTTCGAGACGGTCCGCCGATCATCCCAGGGAGGACGCGTGAACCTGTTGGACCTCAAGGAGATCCTCCAGATCCTCGAGGAGCGGGACATCACCGAGTTCGAGATGGAGCAGGGGGGAGTGAAGCTCCGCGTGTGCCGCGGTGCCGGACGCTCGCCGGCGCTGGCACAGGCTCCCGTCGTGGTGACCCAGATCCCCGCCGGTGCGTCGGTTTCCGCGGCCCTGGCGAACGCCCTGCCGGGTCAGCCGCCGCCCGCCGAGGCCCCGGCAACACCGGCACCGGAGCCCGCCGCGGAGGGCACGCTGGTGCGCAGCCCCATCGTCGGCACGTTCTACCGCGCCGCCGACCCCAACTCTCCCGCGTTCGTGAGCGTCGGCGACACGGTGAAGGTGGGGCAGGTGCTCTGCATCATCGAAGCGATGAAGCTCATGAACGAGATCGAGTCGGAGCTGGCGGGCGAGGTGATCAAGGTGTACCCCGACAACGGGCAGCCGGTGCAGTACGGCGACCCGCTCTTCACGATCCGGCCGGCGTGAGCCACGGGAGCGGGCCCGCGCGCTGATGTTCAAGAAGGTCCTGATCGCCAACCGCGGCGAGATCGCGCTCCGCGTGATGTGGGCGTGCAAGGAGCTCGGCCTCAAGACGGTCGCGGTCTACTCGGAGGCCGACGCGAACGGCCTCCACGTGCGCTTCGCCGACGAGGCGGTCTGCATCGGGCCGCCGCGCAACATCGACTCGTACCTCAACATTCCGGCGATCATCAGCGCCGCCGAGATCACGGGCGCGGACGCGATCCATCCCGGCTACGGCTTCCTCTCGGAGTCCGCCTACCTCGCGGAGATCTGCGAGGCGTGCAACATCAGGTTCATCGGCCCGGGCCCGCAGGCGATCCGCCTGATGGGCGACAAGAGCCGCGCCAAGAAGGCCATGATCAAGGCCGGCGTGCCGGTCGTGCCGGGCTCGCCGGGCGTCCTCGAGGACGAAGAGAAGGCCGTGAAGGTGGCGCGCGACATCGGCTTCCCGGTGATCCTCAAGGCGTCGGCGGGCGGCGGCGGGCGCGGCATGCGCGTCGTGCGCGAGGCGCAGGACCTCGCGCAGAACTTCAGGGCCGCGCAGGCCGAGGCGCAGGCGGCCTTCGGCGTTGCCGACGTCTACATCGAGAAGTTCGTGGTCAACCCCCGCCACATCGAGATCCAGGTGATGGCGGACAGCAAGGGCAACGTGGTCCACCTCGGGGAGCGGGAGTGCTCCATCCAGCGCCGGCACCAGAAGATCATCGAGGAGGCGCCGTCGCTCGCGGTCCCCGAGAAGCTGCGGCGCCGGATGGGCCGCACTGCGGTGGAGGCGGCCGCGGCCGTGCAGTACGTCAACGCCGGGACGATCGAGTTCCTGCTCGACAAGGACGGCAACTACTACTTCATGGAGATGAACACCCGGATCCAGGTCGAGCACGGCGTCACCGAGCTCGTGACGGGCCGCGACCTGGTGAAGGAGCAGATCCACGTCGCGGCCGGCGAGGCGCTGTCGTTCTCGCAGAAGGACATCGCCTTCAGCGGCCACGCCCTCGAGTGCCGCATCAACGCCGAGGACCCCTGGACCTTCACGCCCTCGCCGGGCACGATCCGCCACTTCTTCCAGCCCGGCGGCCCCGGCGTGCGCGTCGACACGTTCGCGCACGAGGGCTGCGAGATCTCGCCCTACTACGACAGCATGATCGCGAAGCTGATGACCCATGGGCGCACGCGCGCCGAGGCCATCGCGCGCATGAGGCGCTCGCTCGACGTGATGGTGGTCGAGGGCATCAAGACCAACATTCCGCTCCACCGCAAGATCCTCGACGACCCCGATTTCGTTGCCGGGCGCTTCGACACCGGCTACATGGAGCGCTTCCTGCCCCAGAAGAAGGCCGCCGCGGCCTCGTGAGCGAAGGCGCGGCGAGGGCGACGACGTCGTCCCGCTTCGAGCGCCTGCTGCCGCTGCTGCTGGTGCCGGTGGCCTTCTTGTCGGATCCGGGGGCGGCGCTTCCGCTGCGCAGCTATTACTTCCGGGACTTCGGGACGGCCTTCTTCCCGCTGCGAATGCTGCAATCGCACGAGCTGGCCGCGGGCCGCCTGCCGACGTGGAATCCCTTCGTGTTCGAAGGGACGTTCCTGGCGCCCGAGCTCTACCCGCCCGATCTGCTGATCGCGCTCTGGCCGGGGCCGGCCTTCGTCTCCTGGCTGCTGACGCTGCACCTGCCGCTCGCCGCACTCGGCGCCTACTGGCTCGCGCGCCAGCTCTCGGCCTCGCGCGCCGGCGCGTTCGTCGCCGGAGCCGTCTACGCGCTGTCCGGGTTCACGCTGTCGTCGCTCAATCTCTACGTGTTCCTGCAGGCGCTCGCGCTCGCGCCGTTCGTCGCCGGGCTGCTCCGCCGCGCGGCGCTCCACGGCGGGCGCAGCGTCGTCTGGGCGGCCGCGGCGGTGGCGCTGGGGCTCTCGACCTACACGGTCGAGTTCGTCGGGCAGGCCGTGCTGCTGGGCATGGCGCTCGGCCTGGCCGCGCGGCCGCCCCGCGAGGCGCTCCCGCGACTGGCCGGCGCCCTGGCGCTCGGCGCGGGCCTGGCCGGCGTGCCGATCGCGCTCGTGGCCGGCGTGCTGGGCGAGACCACCCGTGGCGCGGGCTTCGGCGGCGACGTGGCGCTCGCCAACGCCGTCGCGCCGGTGGTGCTGCTGCAGACGCTGGTTCCGCACCTCTTCGGGTTTCCCGAGGCTCCGGCTGAGGCCTTCTGGGGCGGGCGCTTCTTCAGCAAGGGATTGCCGTACTTCCTGACCCTCTACCTCGGGCCGCTGACGCTCGGTCTCGCGGCGCTCGGCGCTTCGAAGATCGAGCGCCGCGCCCGGCTGGCGCTGCTCGCGCTCGCGGGGCTCGCGCTCGTGTACGCGCTCGGGGATGCCGGCGGTCTCGCGCCGCTCGTCCACCGCCTGGGCCTGAGCGGCGCCTTCCGCTTCCCGAGCAAGGCGCTGCTGCTGCCGCAGCTCGCGATCGCGCTCGCCGCGGGCTTCGGCTTCGGCCGGGTCGCCGAGGAGCGCGGCGCGCTCGCCAGGCTCGCCGCCCTCTGCGCGCTCGCCGCGGGCGTGGCGCTCGCGGTGCTCGCTCTCGTGGCGGCTCGGCCCGCCGGGCTCGTGGCCTGGAGCGGCGTCCTTCCCGTGTTCTGGCCGCAGCTCACGGGAGTCGTCGGCCGCGATGTGGCGATCGTGGTCCTGCTGGCGATCGCCGTGAGCGGTGTCCTCTGGCTCGCGAGGCGAAGCGTGCTGAGCACGGGCCAGGCCGCGACACTCGTCGCGGCGCTCCTCGTGGCCGATCTCGCTCGCGCGGGGGCGGGCCTCAACCCCCAGGTCGACACGCGCTTCTACACGCCTCTCCCGGAGCTCGCGGCGCTGCATCTCGCCGAGCTCGACGGCGGGCGCGTGTTCTCGTACGGCCTCGACCACAGCCCCGCGTTCCGCGAGCTGCTGAGCCGCGGCCGGCCAGGGCTGACGCTCACCAGCTTCTTCATCCACCGGCAGCTGCTCGGCCCCTACGCCAACGTCCTCGACGGGATCGAGGCGGCCGAGGCCAACGAGATCACCTCGTTCGTCCCGCGCGAGCGCGAGCTGCAGGCGGAGCTCTACGACCCGGGCCGCGCGGGGGAGCTCGTGCCGTGGCTGCGCAACGCCGGCGTCGCGCGCGTGCTGAGCCTCGACCCGCTGCAGGAGCGCGAGCTCGTGTTGCTCGGGCGGGTGGACGCGGGCGCTCCGGGGGTCGCGATCCACGTCTACGGCTTCGACCCGTGGCCGCGTGGCTCGCTCGCCTGCGGTGCGACGCGGGTGGCGAGCCGCGAGGAGGCGCTCGCTTTCCCGTATCGAGAGGGCTTCGACCCCTGGCGCGACGTGGCGCTCGAGAGCCCGGCGGGCCGCGGCCCCGGCGACGCAGCGCCGGCCACGTGCGCGAAAGGCCAGGCGCGCCGGACCGCCTTCACCGCGGCCGAGGAGCGCTACAGCGTCGAGACGGGCGCCCCCGCGTACCTCGTGGTGCGGGCGAGCCACGCGCGGGGGTGGCAGGCGTGGGTCGACGGCGTGCCGACGCCGGTGATGCGCGCCAACGGCAAGCACCGTGCGATCGCCGTCGCGGCGGGCACGCACGAGGTGGTGCTGCGCTACGCGCCGCCGGGCCTGCGGCTCGGGCAGCTCGCGAGCGGGGCCGCGCTCGTCGCGTGCGCCCTCGTCGTGGCGCTCGCGGGGCCGGCCCGATGAGCACGAGCCTCGCCGCGCTCCCGCTCGTCTGCCCGAGCTGCCGTGCGCCGCTCCACGCGGGATCCGCGGGGGCGAGCTGCTCCGCCTGCGGCGCGAGCTTCCCGATGCGGGACGGGATCCTCGACCTGCGCGCCGGCCGCGTGGGAGCGCCGGGCTTCGACCCGCACTACTTCCCGACGCTCGCGGCCGTGGAGCGCGAGCACTACTGGTTCAGGACCCGGCGCGAGGTGGTGCGCGACATGCTGCGCGACGCCGTGCCCGACGTGGCCGGGCGCGCGCTCTTCGACATCGGCTGCGGCAGCGGAGGCCTGCTGGCGTTCCTGGGGGAGAGCGGAGTGCCGCTCGCGGGAGCCTGCGACGTGTATGCGGAGAGCCTCGCGCTCGTGCGCCGGCGCGTCGAGGCCCCGCTGCTGCTGGTCGACGAGGGGCGCTTCCCGCCGCTCGGGCCCGGCTTCACGCTGCTGAGCCTGTTCGACGTGCTGGAGCACATCGACGACGACCGCGGGACGCTCGGCCACCTGATCGAGATCCTGGCGCCCGGCGGCGTGCTGGTGCTGACCGTCCCGGCGCACCCGTTCCTCTTCGGCGAGATGGACGAGATCGCGCACCACCGCCGTCGCTACACCCGCCGCGAGCTCGGCGACAAGCTGCGTGGCGCGGGCTTCCGGGTGCTGCGGCTCTCGCATTTCATGGCGCCGCTCGTGCCGCTCGTGGGCCTGCGCTGGCTGGCGCGCGTGCTGCATCGGCGCGGCAGCAGCTTCGAACGGCGCAAGCAGGAGCTGAGCGTGGTCCCGATCGTCAACGGCCTGATGAGCGGGCTCCTGAGGCTGGAGCGTCCGCTGGTGCGCGCCTCGCTCCTGCCGTTCGGCTCGTCGCTGATCGCAGTGGCCGAGCGGCCGCGCGAGGCCGTTGTAACATCGGCCCGGTGACCGCCCGGCGCCTCGACGGCACTCTCGTCGCCCGGCAGATCCAGGAGGAGCTGCGGCCGTCGCTCGAGACGCTGCGCGCGCGCGGGCTGCGGCCAGGGCTCGGGGTGCTGCTGGTGGGCGACGATCCCGCCTCCGCCGTCTACGTGCGCAGCAAGACGAAGCGCAGCGAGGAGCTCGGCCTCTTCCACGAGACCTGCCGGCTCCCGGCGACCGCCAGCACGGACGAGGTCCTGGCGGCGGTGGAGGCTTTCAACCGCCGCCCCGAGGTCCACGGCATCCTGGTGCAGCTGCCGCTGCCGAAGCAGGTGGACGCGCAGCGCGTGCTCGACCGCGTGCGCCCGGACAAGGACGTCGACGGCTTCCATCCGACCAACGTGGGCCTTCTGGTCCAGAAGCGCCCGCGCTTCGTGGCCTGTACGCCGGCGGGGATCATGGAGCTGCTGAAGCGCAACCAGGTCGAGCTGGCGGGCAAGAGGGCGGTGGTGCTGGGCCGCAGCGAGATCGTCGGCAAGCCGATGGCGCTCCTGCTGCTGCACGCCGACGCGACGGTGACCGTCTGCCACTCGCGCACCCGGGATCTCGAGGCGGTGACACGCGAGGCGGACGTGCTGGTGGCGGCAATCGGCCGAGCGGGGCTGGTGCGCGGGGCACACGTCAAGCCCGGTGCGGTCGTCGTGGACGTCGGGATGAACCGCGTGAGCGATCCGGCCCTCGCGCGCGAGCTCGTCGAGCCCGAGCGGCTCGCCGAGTTCGACAAGCGCGGCTACGTGCTCGTCGGGGACGTGCACGCCGTCGAGGTGGCGGCGGTGGCCGGGGCGCTCACGCCGGTTCCGGGCGGCGTGGGACCCCTGACGATCGCGATGCTGATGGCGAACACGGTCCGGGCCGCCCTGAACGCGGACTGAGGCGAGCCCTGCTGCGCGTCGGCCTCACCGGCGGCATCGCGTCCGGCAAGACGCAGGTGCGGGAGCGACTGGCGGCCCGCGGCTGCCAGACGCTCGACCTCGACCAGGCCGCTCGCGACGCGGTGGCGCCGGGCAGCGAGGCGCTCGCCGAGATCGTGGCGGCTTTCGGCGAGCGGGTGCTGAAGAACGGCGCGCTCGACCGCAAAGCACTCGGCGCGCTCGTGTTCGCCGATCCCGCGGCCCGCGTGCGGCTCAACGCGATCGTGCACCCGCGCGTGCGCGAGCTGGAGCGGCGCTGGGCGTCGGCACAGCCGAAGGGCGCCGTGCTGGTGACCGACGCGGCGCTTCTCGTCGAGACGGGCGCACACCTGCGCTTCGATCGGCTGGTGGTCGTGCACTGCGAGCCCGCCGTGCAGCTCGCGCGGCTCCGTGCGCGCGACGGCCTCGACGAGCGCTCCGCGCGGGCGCGGATCGACGCGCAGATGCCCGTCGCCGAGAAGCGGGCGTTCGGGCACTTCCTGATCGACAGCTCGGGAGCTCCGGAAGACACTTCGAGCGCCGCCGACGCCGTCCTCGAGGAGCTGCGGCCGCTCGCGGAGCGAGGCTCCCGCGGCGCCGTCACGCCCGGGCCCCTGCTGGGCGGGCTCGTCCACGGGCCGCGTGCCGGCCCGCGCGGCCTCGAGCCGGAAAGCCTGCTGCGGCTTTCGGCCGAGCGCGGGAGTCTCGAGCTCGAGCCGCTCGCGGCGCTGCTCGAGCCGAAGGCGACCGGGCCCTGGTACGAGGCGGCGCGGCAGGCGCCACCGGGCGCCCCGGCGGCCGCCCTCGCGCCGGCGATCGTCGCCTGGGCGCTCGCGTCGCGCGGGGCGGACGCGGACTTCCTGGCGTCGGCAGCGGCGTCGCTCGCGCGGCTCACCCACGTCGAGACGGCACCTCGCGCGGACGCCTGCCTGCTCGCCCTGCTGCTGCAGGACGTGGCGGTGCACCGCAGCCTTCCGAGAGACCTCGAGGAGCGCGCGGAGCGCCACCGGGCCTCTGCGGCGCGCTGGGGCGGGAGCGATCCGGGCGACACGCTCGCGCCCGTCCTCGAAGCGGCGCGCGCGCATCCGGACGACCCTGCGGCCGCGCGCGCGGCGGCAGCGAGCCGCGGAGCCACGGGCGCGCTCGCGGGCGCCCTCGTCGGAGCGGCCGTCGGCGCGTCGGACGCGGCGCTCGCCGAGCTGCTCGAACGGATCCGCACACGCACGCCGTAGCCGCGGATTGCGGCCTCCGCTGGGGGTCGAGTACCATTGCCGCGTTTGAAGCTCGCCATCATTCAGCCGTCGTACATACCGTGGCGAGGCTACTTCCACCAGATCCAGAAGGCGGACGTCTTCCTCTTCTACGACGACGTCCAGTACGACAAGCACGGCTGGCGCAACCGCAACCGCATCAAGACCGCGAACGGGACGATCTGGCTCACGATCCCGGTCGCAGCGCGCGGCAACGTGGTCGAGAACACGCCGATCAACGAGATCCGCTGCGCCTCGAAGCACTGGGGGCGCAAGCACTGGGCGACGCTGCGGCAGTCGTACGGAAAGGCGCCCCACTTCGAGCGCTACGCGCCGCTGCTCGAGGAGTTCTACGCGCAGGAGGAGGACCGCCTCGCCGAGCTCACGATCGAGCTGACGCGCCGCCTCGCGCGCGAGCTGGGCATCGAGCGCACGCGCCTCGTCCGCTCGTCCGAGCTGCCGGGGATCGAGGGCGCAGCGACAGACCGCCTGATCTCGCTCATGCAAGCGCTCGGCGCCGAGCACTTCATCAGCGGCCCGAGCGCGCGCGACTACCTCGACGAGGCCAAGCTCGCCGCGGCGAAGGTGACGCTCGAGTACATGCGCTACGACTACCCGGAGTACGAGCAGCTGCACCCGCCCTACGACCCCTTCGTGTCGATCCTCGACCTGCTGTTCATGCAGGGCGAGGGCGCCGGCGAGCTGATCTGGGGGCGTCGCGCGGCCGAGGCACGGGCGTGAGCACGGCACCGCTCGAGCTCAGCGTCGTGACGATGCTCTACCGCTCCGAGGGCTACCTGCGCGAGTTCCACCCGCGCGCGCTGGCGGCGGCGACGGCGCTCACGCCGCAGTTCGAGCTCGTGTACGTGGACGACGGCTCGCCCGACGCCTCGGCGGCCACGGTGCGCGAGCTCGCGGCGGGCGACCCGCGCGTCGTGCTGGTGGAGCTCTCCAGGAACTTCGGGCACCACCGGGCGGCGGTGGCCGGCCTCACGCACGCGCGCGGCCGCCGCGTCTTCATCCTCGACGTCGACCTCGAGGAGCGGCCGGAGTGGCTGGCGGAGTTCGCGGCGCAGATGGATGGAAGCGGCGCCGACGTGGTCTTCGGCGTGAGCGTCGTGCGCAAGGGGACGTTCTTCCGGCGCGTGCTGGGCGGCGTCTTCTGGAAGCTGTTCAACGCGCTCTCGGACGTGCGCATCCCCGAGAACCCCTGCACGGTGCGGCTGATGAGCCGGCGCTACGTGGACGCGCTCCTCACGCTGCCCGACCGCAACCTGTTCCTGGCCGGCAGCTACGCCTGGCTCGGCTTCAGGCAGGACCCGCGCCCCGTCGAGAAGGGGCTGCGCCGGACGGCCTCGACCTACACGGCGCGGCGGCTGATCGCGCTCTTCATCGACGCCCTCACCTCGTTCACGAGCTATCCGCTGCGGATCATCTTCACGACCGGCATCGCGATCGCGACGCTCGCGCTCGTCTCGGGCAGCACGCTCGTGCTCTACAAGCTCGTCCACCCGGAGCTGATCTCGCTCGGCTGGGCTTCGATCGTGGTTTCGATCTGGTTCCTGGGCGGGCTCACGATCTCGTTCCTCGGGGTGATCGGCATCTATCTCGCCAAGGTGTTCAACGAGACCAAGGGCAGGCCGCTCTACGTGGTGAAGGCGGTCCACGGGCGGGACGCTCGGCCGTGAAGCAGGATCCGGGCGATCTCGAAGCCGCAACCGGGTACCGCCCGGACTTCCCCTATCACGACGAGAACCTGCTGATGCTCGACTGGTATGCAGGCCGGCTCGAGCGGACGCTGCGCGAGCGCCGCGCGCGCCGGCTGCTGAGCCTCGGGATCGGCCACCAGGTCGTGTCGCGGCGGCTCTCGTCCCTGCTCGGCGGCGTGGTGGAGTCGTACACGATCGTCGAGGGCTCGCAGGCCAGGATCGACGAGCTCGCCGCAAGCGGCGCGCTCGCGGCCGGGGTCTCGGTCGTGCGGGGCTACTTCGAGGAGTTCCGGCCGCCGCAGCCGCTCGACGCCGTCGAGATGGGCTTCGTGCTCGAGCACGTGGAGGATCCCGCGCTCGTGCTGAAGCGCTACGCCGGCTTCCTCGCCCCGGGCGGCGTCGTCGCCATCGCGGTTCCGAACGCGCGCTCGCTGCATCGGCTGGTCGGGCAGCGAGCCGGCCTGCTCGAGGACCTCTACGCCCTGAGCGAGCACGACATCGCACTCGGCCACAGACGCTACTTCGACCGCGAGCGGCTCGCCGAGCTGGTGGCGGGCGCGGGCCTGCGCGTCCTGTGCTGCGAGGGCATCCTGATCAAGCCCCTCACGACCGGGCAGCTCAAGCGGCTGGAGCTCGGCGAGCGCGTGATGCGCGCCTTCTGCGACGTGGCGCAGGACTACCCCGACATCGCGAACGCGCTCTACCTCGAGGCGGGCCCTTGACGGCGGGCCTCCCGGCCGTGCTCGTGGTGTCGGGAGGCGGCTTCCAGGGCCTGGCGGTCCTGCGCCTGCTCGCCGAGGGCAGCAGCTTCCGGATCGTCGTCGCCGACAGCCTCGGCACGACGCTCACGGCGTCCTTCGCGGACGTCACGCGGCGCGTCCCGCCCGTCGCGGAGCGCGAAGCGTTCGCCGAGGCGATCCGCTCGCTCTGCCGAGCGGAGGACGTGCGGCTGGTGCTGCCTTCGACCGACCACGAGCTCGAGGCGCTCGCGACGCTGCGTCCCGCGCTCGCCGCCGCGGGCGCCCACGTCGCCGTGTGCGACGCCGCGCTCCTCGAGGTGCTGCGCGACAAGGGGGCGCTCTACGCCGAGCTGGCCGCCGCCGGGCTCCCGGTCCTTCCCGCGATCGAGCCCGGGGCTCTGCGCGCGCGGCTCCCGGTGATCGGCAAGCCGCGCCGCGGGTGGGGCGGCCGCGGCGTCGTGGTCGTGCGCGACGCGGCGGAGCTCGAGGCGCTGCCGGCCAGAGCACCGGGCACGCTCGTGTGGCAGCCGTTCCTCGCGGATGCTCTCGAGCTCTCGGCCGACTTCGCGATCCCGGAGCAGCCGACGGTCCCCGCGGTGGGCCTGCGCCGCCGGGTGCGGACGGCGGCGGGCTTCGCCGTCGTCTCCGAGGGCGTCGAGGACGCGGCCGCGCTCGCCATCGTCGAGCGCTTCGCGGGATGGGCGCGCGGGCGCGGCGCGCGCGGCCTGTTCAACGTGCAGCTGCTGCAGCAGGACCGGACGCTCGTGATCTCGGACGTGAACCCCCGCCTCGGCACCTCCGCCGTGCACTGGCGCGGCAGCGGCTTCAATCCCGTGCTCGCGCTCTGCGCCGATGCCCGGCTCGCACCCGAGGGGAGCGGCCGGGCCCCCGCGCGCGGCGGCACCCGCAGCGTGCGCCACCTCGAGGAACGCGTGCTGCCCGCGACCCCCGGGCCGTCGGTGTCGGGGATCGTGTTCGACCTCGACGACACCCTCGTCCCGATGAAGCGCTGGCTGCGCGACCGCCTGCTGCTCGCGCTCGAGCGCCTGGTCGAGCCGGCCGAGCGCGCCGCGGCTCGCCTCGCCGCGCTCCGGATCATCGAGGAGGGGCCGCGCGACCGGCTGATCGACGCGGTCGCCGGGGCGCTCGGCTGGGGCGAGGAACGGCGTGCGAGCCTGCTCGAGCACTACCTGACGACGTGGCCGGCGAGCCTGGAGAGCTACCCGGACGTCCGCGCGGCGCTCGAGACGCTGCGGCGCCGCGGCCTGAAGCTCGGCCTGCTCACCGACAATCCTCCCGCCACCCAGCGCAAGAAGCTGGAGGCCTCTGGCCTCGGTCCCTGTTTCGACGCGGTCGTCTTCGCGCGCGAGCTGGGGGCCGAGAAGCCCGACCGCCGCGGCTTCGCCGCGATCGCGGAGGCGCTCGGGCTGCCGCCGGCGCAGCTCGCGATGGCCGGCGACAATCCGCATCGCGACCTCGCGGGCGCGGCGCTCGCGGGCTTCGGGCGGCTGCTCTGGGTGCGCCGCGAGGGCGCCTCGAGCGCCTTCGACGAGGCGCTCGTCGCCGCGCTGCCGGGGGCCGAGCGCTACGAAGCCGTGCAGGACCTGCGCGAGCTCCTGGCGCGGCTCAGCGCGGAGTGAGCGGCTCGGGCTCGCGCGCCTCGTAGACCTGGAGCGTGCGGCTCACGTAGGGCCGCTCGAAGAGCGGCTCCGGCAGGAACCGCAGCGGGGGAACGGGCCCCGGCGCCGCGCGGACGATCCCCGCGTCGATCCGCGACTGGACCGCGTCGGCGACCACCAGCAGGCGCTGACCCGGGCCGATCGCGTGGCGCGCCTCGTCGAGCGTGTCCGCATCCGGCCGGCGCAGCAGTCGCTGCTGGAGCGCCGCACGCTCGGGCCAGGGCTCCGCGCCCGGCGCGACGCGCCACGCGCGGGCGGTGTAGACGCCGTTCTCGTAGAAGAGCCGCACCTCGCCGAGCGCCGACAGCAGCAGCGAGGGGTTGTCGGCGAACACGACCGCGCCGCGGCTGGCGTGCGCGCGCAGCCACTCGAGGCCCGCCGCGTAGTCGCGCTCGATCGGCGACGGCGTGCGCGAGGCGGCGCTCCAGTCCTCCGAGAGCGCGCCGGGCACGCCGCGCGCGAGCTGTCCGAGGTAGGGAACCGTCAGCAGTGCGGCGAGCCCGATGGCCATCGCCGCACCGGCGCGCAGTGGCCGCTGCGGCCGCCAGAGCACGACGCCGGCGCCGGCGAACAGGCACAGCAGCATCTGGGCGTCGTAGATCAGGAAGAGCTGCGACAGGCCCGGCACCTCGAGCGCGAGCCCGAGCGCCAGGCACGCCGCAATGGCGCCGAGCGCGAAGGCCTGCAGCGCTCCGAGCGGCTCGCGCCGCTTCACGAGCCAGAGCAAAGCCGCCGCCCCGGCGAGCCCCAGATAGCCCAGCAGCCAGAGCGCGAAGCCCGGCACGGCCAGCCACGCCGGCAGGCTCGTGGCTCCGGCCAGGCGCGCGAGCGCGTCGGCGAATGCCGAGGTCGTGAAGACGCTGGCGGGGGCGAGGCGCACGATCCCCGTGTAGCCCTCCTGCCCACCCGTCTGCCAGAGGGTGAGCGGCACGCCCACCGCGGCCGTCGCGGCGAGGGCGAGCGACGCCCTGCGCAGCTCGACGTGCCCCCGCGCCAGGAGCGCGCGAATCACCAGGATGCCGAGGCCCGCCCAGACCGCCGGGAGCACGGTCGTCTTGGCGGCGCTCGCGGCGAGTGCCAGGAGCGTGACGCTCGCCAGGACGACGAGCCGCCCCTCCGCGAGCCAGCCGTCGATCGCGATCACGAGTGCGGCGAGCAGGATCAGGCCCACGACCGTCGTCGGGCTTCCGTAGATGCCCGTCGCCAGGTGGCTGTTGAAGGCGCCGGGTGGCAGGCCGAGGAAGCGACCGGGGTCGGTGTGGAGCACGAGGAGGGCCGCGCCGATCGCCCCGGCCGTCGCACTGCCGAAGAGCAAGCGTCCTGCGTTCGCCGTCTGCAGGGCGAGGAGCGTGACCCACAAGAGCGGGGCGAGCGCGAGGAGCGGATCGGCGACGGCGGCCCCGGCGCGATCGGCCGCCTCGACGGGCAGCGCGTAGGCGAGCAGGTGATAGGCGAGCGGGATCCCGGCGGCGCGCGGATCCTCGAGCGGCCAGCGATGCCGCAGCTCCGCCGCGTTGCCGGCGTGGAACAGCAGGTCGAGGGGGACCTCGCCGGGATCGCGGGCCGACGCGAGCGGCTGCAGCACCGCGGCGAGGAGCACGACGCCGGCCGCCAGCACCGACGTCCCCGGCGCTGCGTCTCGGGCCCCGTCGGGAGCCCGCCGCAGGAGCCACAATCCGACGGCAGCTGCCGCGAGCGCCGCAGCCGTCGGAAGCCACGGGGCGCCGAGCGCCCGGCCGGCGAGGAGCGCCAGCCCCTGGAGCGCGAGTCCGAGGCTCGCGCCCTGTCCGAGCAGCAGGCCGTGGTCGGGGAGGGTCGTGAGGCGCGCGCCCCGGACGAGCAGCACGCCCGGCACGATCACCTGGCCGAGCGCCGTCGCCCAGAAGACGAGCGCGGTCGCGAGCGACACGCCGTGCGCGAGCGGCCGCACGAGGAACGTCGCCACGACGAGCACGACGAGCAGCGACGCCGGGGCCTGGGGCCTCAACGGGTTCCCGCCGCCGGCCCGACGCGCTCCTCGACGAGCGTATTCCACTCGTGGCAGTGCGGGCAGCGCCAGAGCATGTCGTCGGCCCGGTAGCGGCAGGCGGTACAGATGTGCGGATCCACGTAGAGCGCCGACTCCTCGACCGTCGCCACGTACTTCTGTTCCTCGGGCCCGAGCTGCGCCAGCGCGCGCAGCGTGCGCCACACCTCGAGGTGCACCAGCAGCACGTGCGGGTTCGCCTCGACCGCGCGCAGCAGCAGGCCGAGCGCCTCGCCCGCGCGGCCCTCGCTGCGCAGCTGGCGCGCGAGCCCGAGGCGCGCGCGCCAGTCGCGCGGGTCCTGGCCGACGAGCCGCTCGCAAAGCGCCATGAAGCGCGACGGCTCGCCGCACGCGGCGTACGCGCGCTGCAGCGCGCTGAACGCCAGGTAGGCGCGCTCCGGCACCGCCGCGATCGCGTCCTCGAGCACCTGCGCCGCGCGGCGCGGGTCGCGCTCGAGCCAGAGGTCGGCGAGCGAGAGATGGGCGGGGAAGACGCGGCGGTCGAGCGACAGCGCCGTGCGGAAGGCCTCCTCCGCGGCGTCGCGGTGGCCCGCGGCGAGCGCCTCCTTGCCCATCTCGGTCTGCAGGAAGCCGAGCACGAGGGCGTCGTCGGACTTGCGCATGCGCGCGATCCGGGTCTGGATCTCGAACGCCCCGCGCCACTGGCGCTGGTCCTCGTGGAGCTTCTGCTGGCCCGCGAGCGCGTGCAGGTTCTTCGGCTCCACGAGGAGCGCCTCCTGGTACGCCTCGCTCGCGCGGTCGAGGAAGCCCGCCTTGCGGAAGTCGGTGCCGAGGCTGGCGAGCGCGTAGGCGCGCTCGGCGCGCGTCAGGTCGCGGCGCGCGACGAGCGCCTTGTGGATCTCGATCGCGCGCTCGGTCTTGCCGACCTCGCGGTAGAGATGGCTCAGCACCTGCAGCACCTCGACGGAGTCGGGGTGCTCGCGCCGCACCTTCTCGAGCTCGTGGATCGCCAGCTCGAGCTGGCCGGTCGCGAGCGCGTGCAGGCCCTCGCTGTAGTGGGGCGAGGAGCGGAAGCCCGGGCGCCGCCGCCTCTCGTCGCGCCCGCGCCCGGCGGCCCACGCGAGGCCGGCCAGGAGCCCGCCGACCGCCGCCACGAGCACGGCCAGGAGGGCGGTGTCGCTCAAATCATCTCCGTCTTCCAGAGGTCGTGCAGGTGCAGCACGCCCTCGATGCGGCCCTGCTCGTCGGTCACCATGAGCGAGGTGATGCGCCGCGACTCCATCAGGTCGAGGGCGCGCATCGCGAACTCGCGGCGCTCCACCCGCACGGGGTCGCGCGTCATGCACTCGGCGGCGCTCTTGTCGAGGATCGAGTTGCCGTGCCGCTCCAGCTGGCGTCGCAGGTCGCCGTCCGAGATGATCCCGAGCAGCGTGTCGTCCGGCTCGACCACCGTCGTCAGGCCGAGCCGCTTCCTCGTCATCTCGAACAGCACCTCCTTGATCGGCGTGGCCGCGTGGACGCGCGGGATCTCGTCGCCCGTGTGCATCAGGTCCTCGACGCGCTGGAGCTTCTTGCCGAGCTGCCCGCTCGGGTGCAGCACGGCGAAGTCGTCGGCGGTGAAGCCGCGCCGCTCGAGCAGCGACATGCAGATCGCATCGCCCATCGCGAGCGCGGCCGTGGTCGACGCGGTCGGAGCCAGGCCGAGCGGGCAGGCCTCGATGCGGACCCCGACGTCCACGTGGACGTCGGCCGCCTCCGCGAGCGGGGAGCGCGGGTTGCCCGACAGCGTCACGAGCGGCACGCCGAGCCGCTTCAGCCAGGGCACGAGCGCCAGGATCTCCGCGGTGTCGCCGCTGTTCGACACGGCGACGAGCGCGTCGCCCTTGACGATGCGGCCGAGGTCGCCGTGGATCGCCTCGGCGGGGTGGAGGAAGAGCGAGGGCGTGCCGATCGAGGCGAGCGTCGCCGAGATCTTCTGCGCGATGATCCCGCTCTTTCCCATGCCGGTCGTCACCACGCGGCCCGTGCAGCCGAGCAGGATCTGGACGGCGCGATCGAAGCTCGCGTCGAGGCGCGGGATCAGCTCGCGGATCGCCTCGGCCTCGATCTCCAGCACCTTGCGGGCCGTGTCGCGCGACATTGCCGCCAATCGTAACCCGGCAGGCGCGACGGCCGGTCTTCGGGCATGCCGCCGGCGCGAGCGCCCGAGCTCACCAGACGGCGATGATGTAGCCCATCGGCAGCCAGCCCGTGTGCAGGCCGTACCACTCGAGGCCGCTCACGAGATGCAGCGCGAACACGAGCCCCACGACGACGAGGCTCGCCGTCATCCCGCTCGAGCGCTCGGGTGCGTCGCGCGTCGCCCAGCCCAGCAGGAAGACCGCCGACGCGACGAACAGCACGAAGACCGCGATCTGACCGCACCAGGTGAAGTTGCCGAAACCCATGTCGGCGCCGGCCTCCGCCAGCAGGTAGCTGTAGGAGGCGCCGACGGCGAACGTCAGCCAGGCGAGGTTCAGGTAGGGCGTGCGGCGCGCGAGCCGCACGCCACACCAGTAGGCCGCGAGCGGGAACAGGATCGACAGCACGAGCTTGAGCAGGAGGTTCTTGTCGGCGGCCGGGTTGATGAGCCGCGCCCACTCGTGGAAGACGCCGAGCGGCGCGAACACGAACCCGCGTCTGACGTTCCGGCGTCACCAGGACGGTCTGGACTCCCACCCCGACCACGATCGGCAACACGATTCCGTAGACCAGGGGACGCCAATGGACAGGCCCTCGGCGCCAGAGCGCGTGAGCCGCGAGCAGCGCCAGCGCGGGCAGGAGCGCCATCGCGTAGCTCGGCTTCGCGAGAAGGCACGCGAACGTCGCCACGGCGGCGCCGGCCGTGTACGCGACCGGATGCCGCAGCGGTCGCGCGTCGAAGAGGCGCGCCGAAACGTAGAAGAGGACGAGCGCCAGCGGCTTGAGCACCACCATCGTCGGATTGTGGTAGGCGTGGGGGATGAAGTAGCCGAGGTAACGGTTGGTGGGTGTCAGCAGGTTGATCGGCATCACCAGCATCAGCGCGAGCGACAGCACCGCGTACAGCAGGCCGGTCCGATAGCTGGTCGCCCGGCCGAGCAGGGCGCCGAACAGCCAGTAGATCGCGAGCGAGCCGGCCAGGTAGCCCGCCAGCGCGACGACGGATGCGGCACCCGTGAGCGTCATGTCCGGGCGCTGCCCGATAGACCGCCAGCACCAGCAGGTGGAACAGGAAGTGCGGCGCGTTCACGACCCACTCGGGGAACGGCTGGCCCAGGATCAGGTTGTTGAGGCCGCGCAGATGCGTGCGGTAGTCGTCTTCGCCGACCACGAAGGCCGTGACCGGCAGGAACAGCACGGCGGTCAGCGTCAGCAGGAGGCCGACGGCCAGCGCGTCGATGCGGAGCTTCGCCATCGCACGACACTCTAGCCCAGGCCGGGCCTCAGCCGCGGGCGGGATGGGCGGCGCGCTGGATCCGCTGCAGGCGCACGAGCAGGGCCCGCAGCCGGGAGAGCCTGTAGGCGTTCGGGCCGTCGGAAAGGGCGCGCGCCGGGTTCTCGTGGACCTCCATGAAGAGGCCCGCGACGCCGGCCGCGACACCCGCGGGGCCGAGCGTGTCGATGAAGTGCGAGTCGCCGCCGGAGCGGTCTCCGAGCCCGCCGGGCCGCTGCACGCTGTGGGTCACGTCGAACACGACCGGGAAGCCGAACGACCGCAGCACCGGGAACGAGCGCATGTCCACGACCAGGTTGTTGTAGCCGAAGGTGAATCCGCGCTCGGTCACCAGCACGCGCCGGTTCCCGGTCGAGGCGGCCTTCTCGACGACCGACTTCATGTCCCAGGGCGACATGAACTGGCCCTTCTTGATGTTCACGATCTTGCCGGTCTCGGCCGCGGCGCGCACGAGATCGGTCTGGCGGCACAGGAACGCCGGGATCTGCAGCACGTCGGCGACCTCGGCCGCGCGCGCGACCTGCGCCACCTCGTGCACGTCCGTGAGGATCGGCACGCCGTGGCGCTCGCGCACGCCCTTCAGGATCTCGAGCCCGCGCTCGAGGCCCGGGCCGCGGTAGGAGCCGAGGCTCGAGCGGTTGGCCTTGTCGTAGCTGGCCTTGAAGATCCAGGGAATCCCGAGCGGGCGAGTGATGCTCCGCAGCCGCGCGGCGACCCTGTGCGGGTGCGTGGGGCTCTCGATCACGCACGGCCCCGCGATCAGGAACAGGCCCCGCTTCTGCGTCAGCGCGCGCCAGAGGCCGTCGGTTCGCAGCAGCGCCCGTTCGCTCACGAACGGGGCACGGCGGCCGCTTCGGCTCGGACCAGCGAGGCCCCGCGCGCGAGCTTGTTCTCGAGGCTCGCGCGCACGAAGCCCTTGAAGAGCGGGTGCGGAGCGAGCGGGCGCGACTTGAACTCCGGGTGGTACTGGACCGCCATGAAGAACGGGTGGTCCGGCAGCTCCGCGATCTCGACGAACTTGCCGTCGGGCGTGATGCCCGACACCACCATGCCGTTTCGCTCGATCGTCTCGAGGTACTCCTGGTTGAACTCGTAGCGGTGGCGGTGGCGCTCGCTGATCTCGGAGGCGCCGTAGATCGCGGCCGCGCGCGAGCCGGGCCGCAGCTTGCACACGTACGAGCCGAGCCGCATCGTGCCGCCCAGGTCGTCGACGCCGAGGAGATCCTGCAGCTTGTAGATGACGCGGTGCTCGGCGCCCGGGTCCACCTCGGTCGAGTTCGCTCCCGCCAGGCCGCAGGCGTTGCGGGCGAACTCGACCATCGCCCACTGGAAGCCGTAGCAGATCCCGAAGTACGGGGTGCCGGTCTTGCGCGCGTACTCGGCGGCGGCCACCATGCCGCCGGTGCCGCGGCTGCCGAAGCCGCCGGGCACCAGGATGCCGTCGACGCCGGCGAGCTTCTCGGCCGCGTTCGTCGAGTCGAGCTCGTCCGACTCGATCCAGCGCCGCACCACCTTCACGTCGTTGCCGAAGCCGCCGTGGGAGAGCGCCTCGTTCAGGCTCTTGTAGGAGTCCTCGAAGGTGACGTACTTGCCGACGATCCCGATCGTGACCTCGCCCTTCGGGTTCTTGATCCGGCGCACCAGGTCGTGCCAGGGGGCCATGTCGCAGCCGGAGCTCGTGAGGCCGAGCTGCTTGAGGATGATCCCGTCGAGCCCCTCGGACGAGAGCACGAGCGGCACCTCGTAGATCGTCTCGACGTCCTTGGCCGTGATCACGGCCTCCTCCGGCACGTCGCAGAAGAGCGCGAGCTTGGCCTTGAGGTCGGGCGACAGGAAGCGGTCGGTGCGGCAGAGCAGGACGCTCGCCGAGATGCCGATCGCGCGCAGCTCGCGCACGCTGTGCTGCATCGGCTTGGTCTTGAGCTCGTGCGCGGTCGCGATGTAGGGCACGAGCGCCAGGTGCACGAAGATCGCGTTGTCGCGCCCCACGTCCTGGCGGAACTGGCGCACCGCCTCGAGGAACGGCAGGCTCTCGATGTCGCCGACGGTGCCGCCGATCTCGACGATCACGACGTCGGCCTCCTCCTTGCCCGAGGCCCCGGCGGCCACCTGCCGGATCGAGGCCTTGATCTCGTCCGTGATGTGCGGGATCACCTGCACGGTCCGGCCGAGGTAGTCGCCGCGCCGCTCGCGCGCGATCACGTTGCCGTAGACCTTGCCCGTCGTGATGTTCGAGACCTTCGAGGTCTGGCAGCGCGTGAAGCGCTCGTAGTGGCCGAGGTCGAGGTCGGTCTCGGCGCCGTCCTCGGTGACGTAGACCTCGCCGTGCTGGTACGGGCTCATCGTGCCGGGGTCGACGTTGATGTACGGGTCGCACTTCATCATCGCGACCCGGAAGCCGTGCCCCTCGAGCAGCGCCCCGATCGAAGCCGAGGCGAGGCCCTTGCCGAGCGAGGAGACCACCCCGCCCGTCACGAAGATGTACTTGGTCAAACGCGTGTTCCCTTCTCGGAGGCGATGAGCGCGCGCACGCGCTCCAGGTCCTCCGGTGTGTCGACCGCGACGCCGGACTCGCCGTCCCGCGGCACCACGCGGATCCGCATGCCGTGGGCGAGCGCGCGCAGCTGCTCGAGGCCTTCGGCCTCCTCGAGCGGCGATGGGGGGAGCGCGGCGAAGCGCAGCAGCGCTTCCCGCCGATATCCGTAGAGCCCGACGTGCTTGCGTGCGAGGCCGCGCGTGACCGCGGCCTCGGCGGCGGCGCGCGCGTCCCCGCCCGCGCCCTGGCGCACGTGGGGGATCGGGCTCCTGGAGAAGTAGAGCGCGTCGCCGCGCGCGTCGGTCACGACCTTCACCACCGAGGCCGCCAGCATCTCGTCGAGCGAGCGCAGCGGCAGCGAGAGCGTCGCCATCTCGAGCGCCGGATCGTCCGCGAGCGCCTCGGCCACGGCGTCGATGCCGGACGGGTCGACGAGCGGCTCGTCGCCCTGCACGTTGATCACGATCTCGGCGTCGATCCCGCGCGCGGCCTCCGCCAGCCGGTCGGTTCCGGTGGCGTGGGCCGGCGAGGTGAGCACCGCCTCGCCTCCGAAACCGCGCACGGCCGCGGCGATGCGCTCGTCGTCGGTGGCGACCAGCACCCGATCCACCCGTGTGGCCGCGCGCGCGCGCTCGTGCACCCTTTCGATCATCGTCTTGCCGTGGATTTCCGAGAGAGGCTTCCCCGGTAGGCGTGTTGCGGCGTAACGCGCGGGGATGATCGCGACGATGGCCAAATCTGGTCTGGGGCCCTCGTGTAAGGTCGCATCCTAGCACACGGCCTGCGGAGTGCGAAGCAGCGGGCGTGCGCCGTCTTTACGCGCCCGCTCGCGCTCGCTAGCATGCCCCGCGATGACCCAGGCCCGCGGGCGCGACGCGTTCCTCGTGGCGCTCGCCACGCTGGCGCTCGCCGTCGTGCTCTACCCCGGCGCGCTGCTGCGGGGGGAGGCGTTCTTCGAGCGCGACCTCCACGTCGACTGGTACCCGCGGATCGCCGCGCTCCTGCGCTGCCTCGCACGCGGGCGCCTGGCCGCTCTGGGATCCGGGCCTCGGATTCGGGCAGCCGCTCCTCGCCGACCCCAGCCTGCAGGCGCTCTACCCGCCGACCTGGCTCGCACTGGCGCTCCCCTGGGGGACGGCGTACACGGCCTTCGTGCTCGTGAACCTCCTGGTGGCCGCTCTCGGCGCGAAGCGGCTCGCCGCGCGGCTCGGGGCCGGTCGAGCCGGCGCCTGGACCGCCGGGCTCGGGTTCGCGCTCTCGGGCCCGATGCAGTCGTCGGTGAACCTCTGGACGCACTTCGCCGGTGCCGCCACGATGCCCTGGGTGCTGCTGGCCTTCGACACCGCCGCGCGACGCCCCGCCATCGGATCGACGCTGGGGCTCGGGGTGGCTCTAGCGCTGCAGCTGCTGGCCGGCTCGCCCGACGTCTGTGCCATCACCTACGCCCTCGCGGCCGCGCTCGTGGTGGCGAGGCTCGTCGCGACGCGGTCGATCCGACGACGCGGCGGCCGGCCGGCCCTGGGCCTTCGGCTCGCTGGCCTCGCAGCGGGCATGGCCCTCGCCGGCGCGCTCACGTGCGTCGTCTGGTGGCCCACGGCCGAGGCCGTCCTCGGGCTCCTCCCGACGGGCGCTGCCCGAGGAGGTGCGCACGGCGTGGTCCGTCCCGCCCCTCGGCCTGTCGAGGATCGCCGTGCCGCTCGACCCGGCGCACGTGCCGTTCGACCCCGGCCGCTGGACGCGGCTCTACGACCGCCCCCTGCAGCCGCTGCTCTACTCGCTCTATCTCGGCGTGCCGACGCTGGGCCTCGCGTTCGCGTCGCTCTTCGCCCGGCGGCGGCGCGGACGGGCGCTCGCGCTGGCGGCGGCCGCCCTGCTGGTGGTCGCGTTCGCGATGGGCCCTCACGCTCCGCTCTACGATCCGCTCTCGGCGATCTTCCCGCCGCTGCGGGCGCTGCGCTTCCCCTCGAAGGCCATGCTTCCCGCGTCGCTCGTCGTCGCCGTGCTCGCGGGGCTCGGCGTCCGGGCGATAGGGGCCGCGCGGGCCCGTCTCGCGTCGGCGGCGGTCGTGCTGCTCGGGGCCGCGGCGATCGCCCTCGCCGCGACCAGGCTCGGCGTGCCGATCGCGCCGTCGCTCTGGCTCGGCCTCGCGTTCGCCGCGGCGCTCGCGGTCCACGGCGCGAGGCTCGCGCCCCGGCTCGCCACCGCCGCGCTCGTCGTGACTCGCGGCCTGCGATCTCCTGCTGGCGCACCGGGACCTCAATGCGACGCTGCCCGCGGCGCTCTTGGTCGAGCGCCCGGCCGTGCTGTCGTCCCTGCAGACCGAAGACGGCAGCCGCGTGCACGTCTGGGACTACTCCACGGAGCCGGAGGCCTCGCAGCGCCTGCTGGGCACCAGCGATCCCTACCAGCCCGTGGGGGCTCCGCCCGGGCTCGACTCACGCGTGGCGGCTTTCGCGGCGCAGCGACAGCTGCTGGCGCCGCTCACGGCCAACTTCTTCGGCGCTCGAGACGAGCTACGAGTTCGATCGCCGCGGGCTCGCCCCGCGCGCGATGAACGACCTGACCTACTTCCTCGACTACGTGCAGGGCACCGCGGTCCACGCGCGCCTGCTCCGGCTCGGCGCGGTCGCGCGCGTCGTGGCGCTCCACGAGCCCGGCGAGCGCGAGCGCGAGCTGCGGCTCGCACTCGTGCTGCCGAGCCTCGCCCCCGAACCGCTGCGCGTCTTCGAGGTGAAGGACCCGCTGCCGCGGGCCCGGCTCGTCGGCCGGACGCGGATTGCGGACGGCGAAGCCGCGTTTCGCGCGCTCTCCGAGCCGGCGTTCGATCCGGGCGTCGAGGCGCTCGTCGCGTCGGGCGAGCCGCTCGCCAGCGAGGCGTTCCACGGCTCGCTCGTCTGGCTGGAGCGCCGCCCGGACCGCCAGCGGCTCGAGACGACGAGCTCGGGCCCCGGCCTGCTCGTTCTCGCCGACGCGTACGATCCGGGCTGGCGGGCGAGCCTCGACGGCGCTCGGGTGCCGGTGCTGCGGACGAACGTCGCCTTTCGCGGCGTCGCCGTTCCGGAGGGACGGCACACGGTCGAGCTCGTCTATCGTCCGCGCTCGGTCGTGTGGGGGCTGTCGGTGTCGCTCGCAGGGCTCGTTGCCGCGGCCGGGCTCGTCGTCCTCGGGCGCACGAGCGCGGCGAGCAGGCCGAGCGCGAGGCCGCTCGCGCCGAGCGCTTCCGGGAGCCGTGGCGGCCGATAGGTCAGCTGCACGCGGTGGCGGCCCGCGGGCAATGCGATCTCGAGGTGCCGGGCTCTCGGCATCGCGACGACACCGCCGTCGACGCGCGCGGTCCAGCCGGGCGCCCAGGCCTCCCGCACCGTGAGCGTCGTGTCCGTTTCCGCCTCGGCCTGAAGCTCCAGGCGGTCGGTCGTCCGCTCGAGCTCGACCGCCCGGCCCGTGCCCGCGAGCGCGAGCCGCGCGAGCGGCGTCGCGCAGGCGGTACGCGTGCACCGCCAGCGGCTGGACGCGCGCCGGCGCGAGCTCGAACGCGGGCTCGAGCTGCGCGTGGTCGAGCGGATCGAGCGACAGCACGGTCGTCACGCCCGCCGCGCGCAGTCGCGGCACGAGGGCGTCCAGGCCGCGGCAGGCGCCCTCCGATTCGGGCAGCAGGCGCTCGACCGGCACCAGCATCGTGAGGTCGGGGCTGAGCGCGGTGCCGACGCCCTGGGGCACGTTGCAGGCCGGGCTCAGCGTCTCGCGCAGCAGCGCGAAGCTCCAGGCCTCGTGGTCCTGGCCGCGCGCGGCGCGTCCCGCCCGGTAGGCCGGGCTCGCTTCGATCGGACACGTGAAGACGCGGCCCTCGCGCAGAGCCGGCAGTCGCGCGGCGAGCTCGGCAGACGGCTCGAAGACGCGTCCGGGCAGCATCGGGTTGAGCCCGGCGCCCGTTCGCAGCAGGTCGCGCCACCACGAGCGCCGCCACCAGCCAGGCGGCACGCGGGAAGGGGACGAGCCCGAGCGCGGCGAGACCGGCCAGGAGCGCCGACGCCGATCGCGACGGCGCCTCCGACGGCCGCGTCCTCGAGCACGCGCTGCAGGAGCGCCGCGCGCACGTCCGGCGGAAAGCCGGGGGGGAAGAACGCGAGGGCGAAGCGGGCGAGCGTTTCGGGAAGCACGCGCGCGAAGCAGGGGTGCCGCGGCCAGCAGTACGCCCGCCGCAAAGGCCACCGCCGCCAGCATCCGCGCGCGCCGGCCTTCCGAAAGCGCCGACAGGCCCAACCCCGCGAGCAGCGCGACCGCCAGGTGTGCCGAGAAGAAGGCCTTCACCGGAAAGCGGAAGATGCGCAGCGCGCCCAGCTGCTCGACCAGCGCGGAAAGCCCGGCCCAGCGGCCGAGCGCGACCAGGATCGCGAGCGCGCCCAGGAGAGCCAGCCGTCGGGCGTACGGGCGCCCGGAAGCGGCTCCGGCGGCGGCGAGCGCGAGCGTGGCGGCTCCGAGGTAGAGGCTCAGGACGTAGGGAAAGCCGCGCGGAAAGAAATTCTGGCCCCACCACTCGTTCGCCAGGTTGGCGAGGTTGCCGAAGAGGCCGCCCACGACCGTCTGCAACAGGGAGAAGGGATGGATCGAGTGGGCGAGCACCACGTCCGGCGTGAAGCCCTGCCCGCGGGCGCTGCCCTCCACCTGGCCCGCCACCAGCACCAGCACCGGCGCAGCGAGTGCCGTGCCGAGCGCCAGCGCCCCGAGGCCACGCAGCGCCGCCCGCCCGCCCTGCCGTGGGGCGAACCCCAGCCAGACGCCGGCGAGGATCGCCTGGGCGACGATCTCGACGCCCGTGGTCGAGAGCGACAGGGCGACGGCGAGCGCCGTCCCCGCGACCGCCCGCGAGCCGCCGCCATCCAGGACGCGGACGAGTCCGAGCACCACGAACGGCGCCCACGCGGCCGCCTGGACGTAGACGTAGAGGTTGACGGTCGACAGCAGGAAGCCGCCGAGGCGCGTAGACGAGCGCGCCGGCGCAGGCGCCGACCGGCCGAAGCCCCAGGCCGCGCGCCAGCAGCAGGAAGCCGAACGCCCCGAGCGGCACGTGGAGGGCGAGCAGCAGCGAGAGCAGCGGCTCGTGAGGCCAGGCGAGGGCCAGCAGATCGAGCGGATAGCCGAGCGGGGGCAGCGTGAGCGGCACGCCCTCGTGCACGTACGGGTTCCAGAAGCGCAGCTCTCCCGCCCGCAGCCCCTCGAGCGCGAAGCGCCGCAGCGGGAAGAAGTGGAGCGACAGGTCGCGGAAGTAGAGGCTCGCTCCGGAGAGGACGCCGCGCGCGAAGGGCAGGAAGGCGACGAGCGCCACGAAAGCCGCGGCCGCCGTCGCGCGCTGCCGCTCGGAGCGCACCTGCGGGCTCAGGTGACCTTGCGAACGACGCGCGCGGGAACGCCGGCGACGAGCGCCCCGGGAGGCACATCCGCGGTCACGACGCTCCCGGCCGCCACGAACGAGCGCGCGCCGATCCGGATCCCCGGCAAGAGCGTCGCCGAAGCACCCACGAACGAGCCCTGCTCGATCACCACGGGCGCGGCCATCGCGGGGAAGTGCGCCTGCAGGGGATGATCGTGGTAGCCGACGTTCGTGTGCGTGAGGACGAGGACGCGCTCGGCGAGGGTGACCTGCCGCTCGAGCGTGATGCCCTCGGCCAGGTCGAGCAGGCACTCGTCTCCGAGGAAGCAGTCTTCGCCGATGTGCAGCCCGGCGAGCCCGCGCCGGTACAGGTTGAAGAAGCGCACGTCGTGCAGGATCGACCCGCCGCCGATCCGCGCGCCGAGCAGGCGCAGCCACGGCGCGCGCAGCTGCGGCACGAGCAGCAGCCGGTAGGGGATCATCGCGGCCGTGAACCAGCCGAAGCGCGCCGCCTTGCGAAAGCCCAGCTCCGCGAAGGCCTTCATCGGCCCTCGCGCCGCAGCTCGCCGCGCAAGCGCAGGAGCTGCCTGAAGTAGCGCAGCGAGTCGCGGACCCCCTTCACCGTGGAGGTCTTGTCGCCGCGCCTGATGTAGGCGCCGGGGATCTCGACGATCTTGAGCCCCCGCCGCGAGGCGCGGACCATGAACTCGGTGTCCCAGAACCAGCCCGGGTCGCGGACCTCGTCGAGGAGCGGCAGCAGCTTCTCGCGGCGGAAGAACTTGTAGCCGGTCTCGGTGTCGGCGACGTCGATCTCGAGCAGCCGCCGCACCAGGAACGAGTAGCCGCGGCTCATCAGGTAACGGTCGAGCGAGCGCAGCTGGAACGCGTAGATCCGGCGCAGCGTCGCGACGTCGGCGCCCCGCTCGATCGCCCGCACGAGCGACGGGATGTAGCGGCAGTGCACCTCGAGGTCGACGTCGAGGTAGCCGGTGATCGTGCCGCGCGCGGCGCGAAAGCCGTCGGTCACCGTGGCGCCGCGGCCGCGGTTGCGCTCGTGCAGGATCGTGCGCAGCGAGAGCTGCGGATGGGTGGCCACGATCCGGTCCAGGATCGCGCGCGTGTCGTCGCGGCTGGCGTCGTCGACGAGCAGGACCTCGAAGGGGAAGCGCGCCTGCTCGAGCGAGTCCCTGATCTCTGCGAAGCTCGCCTCGAGGTGCTCCGCCTCGTTGTAGCAGGCGAGCACCAGGCTCAGGTGGGGCGGCGTGCCCACTCAGGCCTCCGCGCCGCGCACCGCGTCGATCACGCGGTCGACGTCTGCGTCCGCGAGGCGCGCGTGCAGCGGCAGCCGCAGCAGCGTCGCCGAGACGCGCTCGGTGACCGGCAGCTCGTAGTCCGCGCCGATCCGTCGTCCCTGCGGCGCGGAGTGCAGCGGGATGTAGTGGAAGGTGGCCATCACGCCGCGCGCGCGGAGCGCCGCCAGCGCGCGGTCGCGGCGGGCCGTCTCGGGGTAGAGCAGGTAGAAGATGTGGTGGTTCGGCTCGCGCTCGGGCAGCTCGGCGGGGAGGCGCACCCCCTCGCGGGCCGCCCAGTCCGCGAGCCCGGCGCGATAGCGGGCGACGACGGCGGCGCGGCGCGCCTGCACCTCGGCCAGCTTGTCGAGCTGCACGTCCAGGATCGCCGCGAGCACGTCCGAGAGCACGTAGCTCGAGCCTTCGGCGACCCAGGTGTACTTGTCGACCTCGCCGCGGAAGAAGGCCGCGCGGTTCGTGCCCTTCTCGCGCGCGATCTCGGCGCGCTTCGCGAGCTCCGGGTCCGAGACCAGCAGCGCGCCGCCCTCGCCGCAGCTCAGGTTCTTCGTCTCGTGGAAGCTCAGGCAGCCCGCGTCGCCCAGCGTCCCGAGCGCGCGGCCGCGCCAGCGCGCGGCGATGCCCTGCGCGGCGTCCTCGACCACGCGCAGCCCGCGCCGCTTCGCGATGTCGAGGAGCGCCTCCATGTCGGGGGCGACGCCCGCGTAGTGGACGGGCAGCAGCACGGCGGTCCGCGGCGTCACGCGGCGCTCGACGTCGCGCGGGTCGAGCCCGAGCGTCGCCTCCTCGATCTCGGCGAAGACGGGCCGCGCCCCCACGCGCAGCGCCGCGTTGGCGGTCGACGCGAACGTGAACGACGGGCAGATCACCTCCTGGCCGGGGCCGACCCCGAGCGCCAGCAGCGCGAGCTCCATCGCGTGGCTGCAGGAGGTCGTGAGCAGCACGCGCGAGGCGCCCGTGAGCTCCGCGAGCCGCGCCTCGACGCGGCGCCCGATCGGTCCGTCGCCCTGGCTGTGGCCCGCCAGCGCCGCCCGCACCGCCTCGAGCTCGCGCTCGTCGTACGAGGGTGAGTGGAAGCGAATGCTCGAGCCCGCGGGCGCCGTCGTCATCGGGGGACGATGCTAGCAGACGCACGCGTGCCCGCGGGCCCGTGGGGGCTTGCGCAGTCGGACTAGAATCCCCGCGATGACCCCGATCCTGTGCGTCATCTTCCTGGTCTCGGGCACGGCGGCGCTGCTGTTCGAGACGCTGTGGTTCCGCCAGGCCGGCCTCGCGCTCGGCAACACGGTCTGGGCGTCCGCGCTGGTCACCGCGTCGTTCATGGCCGGGCTCGCGATCGGCAACGGGTTCGCCGTGCGCTGGAGCGGCCGGGTCGCGAGCCCGCTCCGCGTCTACGCGGCGCTCGAGGTCGTCGTCGCGCTGAGCGGCGTCGGGCTGGTCCTGGTGTTCCCGTTGGTCGGCCATCTGCTGGCTCCGCTCATGGGCTCGCTCGGTGCCCAGCCGCTCGACGCGTTGCGCATCGTCGTGTCCTTCGCGATGCTGCTCCTGCCCTCGTGCGCGATGGGAACGACGCTGCCGCTGCTGGCGGGAGCGCTTTCGCGGCACGACGCCAACTTCGGTCGCATCCTGGGCCAGCTCTACGGCTGGAACACGTTCGGCGCGGTGCTGGGCACCGCTGGCCGGCGACCTGCTGCTCGTGGAGGCGATCGGCATTCGCAAGGCGGCGCTCGTGGCGGCCTTCCTGAACCTCGTGGCCGCAGCCGGGGCCGTGGCCCTCGCGGGTCGAATCGCGGGGCAGGACACGGCGGTCGCCGTGCCCCCTCGCGTGCGGCTGCGGTCGGCGGCGTGGCGCGTGCTGGTCGCGGCATTCCTGTCGGGCGGGATCCTGCTGGCGCTCGAGGTCGTCTGGTTCCGCTTCCTGCTGGCGTTCACGCCCGCGAGCGCCTGGACGTTTGCCGTGCTGCTGGCGGTGGTGCTGTTCGGGATCGCCAGCGGGGGCCTCGTGGCCTCGGTCCTGCTCGGCTGGCGCCCCGACGCGCACCGCTGGGCGCCGCTCGTGGCGGTGGCCGCCGGGGTCGGGGTGGTGTGGAGCTACGCGACGTTCGTCGAGGTGGCGCCGTCGGCCCGCGACACGCTGCTGACGACGCTCGGAGACTACTTCGAGATCTCGCTGCCCCTCATGTTCCCCGTCTCGTTCCTGTCGGGCCTGCTGTTCCCGCTGCTGGGGCGGGCGCTGCACGGGCAGGTCGCCAACGCCACGCGCGCGACCGGCCTGGTCACGCTCGCCAACACGACGGGTGCGATGCTGGGCGCCCTCGCGGCCGGATTCATGCTGTTGCCCATGCTCGGGGTCGAGCACTCGCTGTTCGGATTGGCCTGCGGCTACGGTGTCGTCGCGCTGCTCTCCCACGACGCGGAGGCGCTCGCGCAGCAGCGCATCCTGCTCGCGGTCGCGGGGGCGCTGCTGCTGACCGCGGTCGTGCTGTTCCCGTTCGGCCTGATGCTGAGCCGCTACGTGCCGCTGATCGCCTCGCGCTGGCAGAGCGAGGCGTATCGACCGATCGCGTTCGCGGAAGGCCTGACCGAGACGGTGATGCTGCTGCGGCAGGACGCCTTCGACCGGCCGCTTGCGCACCGGCTGGTCACCAACGGCATGGCGATGTCGGGGACGACCTACGTCGGGCGCCGCTACATGGGCCTCTACGCCTGGTGGCCGGTGGCCGTCCATCCCGCGCCGCGGACGGCGCTCCTGATCAGCTACGGCCTCGGCACCACCGCGCGCGCGCTGGTGGAGACGCGCGAGCTCGAGCGGATCGACGTCGTGGACGTCTCGCGCGACGTGCTGCGGCTGTCGGCGCTCGCCCAGGACAGCCCGGCCAGCAACCCGCTGGCCGACCCGCGCGTGCACGTGCACGTCGAGGACGGCCGCTTCTTCCTGCTGACGACTCCGGCCCGCTACGACATCGTCACGGCCGAGCCGCCGCCGCCGCGCGTGGCGGGCATCGCGAGCCTGTACTCGCGCGAGTTCTTCACCCTGGCGCGCTCGCGGCTGCGGGACGGCGGCGTCGTCACCTACTGGCTGCCCGTCTACCAGCTGGAGCCGCGCGAGATGCGCGCGATCGTGGGCGCCTTCTGCGCCGTGTTCGAAGACTGCTCGCTCTGGAGCGGATACCTGCTGGACTGGATGCTGGTCGGCACGCGGGATGCGAGGGGCCCGGTGAGCGCCGAGCGCTTCGGGGCGCAGTGGCGCGACCCGGTGGTGGCCGAGCGGCTGCAGGAGGCCGGGCTGGACGATCCCGCGCTGCTCGGCGCGTCCTTTCTCGCGGATGCGCCCGTGCTGCGGCAGCTGGTCGCCGGAGCGCCGGAGCTCGACGACGAGCACCCCTACCGCATCTCCCCGCGGGTGCGCACGCCGTACGACGTCGCTCCGTTCGTCCGGCTGATGCAGATCGACGCGCCGCAACGGCGTTTCTTCGAGAGCGGGCTCGTGCGCCGGCTCTGGCCGGAGCCCATGCGCGAAGCCACGCGCGCGGCCTTCCTCGCCCAGGACGCGATGAACGCGGCGGCGCTGGGTGACCACGCCCCGGCCGGCTCGGGCCTCTCGGACCTCGACCGGCTGCTCACGAAGACCGCGCTGCGGGCGCCCGTGCTGTGGGCCCTCGGCACGAGCGTCGCGGAGGTTCGCCTCGCCCGCGCCGCCGTGGCGCGCGGCGAGGACTCGCCGATGGCGGAGGAGCTGCTCGGGTTGGACGCGCTCGCCCGCCGGGACTACGCGGAGGCCGACCGCCGCCTCGGGCTCGCCGAGTCCCACGCCGCGCATGCTCCGCGGATCCGGATGTGGCGCGTGCTGGGGCTCGGGCTGGGCGGCGACAAGGCGGCCGCGACTCGCCTGCTCGCGTCCGCGCCGCAGCTGTCCGGCTTCCAGACGACCGACAGGGTGCCCTGGACGTGGCTGGCGCGCCGCCTGGAGCTGCCGGACCCCACCGTTACGGCTCCCTGAGCGTCTGTGCCCTAATGCACCAGAAGCGGGCACGCCCCATGCTATTCTGCCCGTCCGGGAGCGGTGTGTGACCGCGTTCCGGACGCTGGTGCACGGACGAGAAACGCCTTGACACATCTCGACTTGCGCGTTAGCATCCGGCGACTAAGTAGCTGTACTTACGTGCTTTTTTGAGCTAGCGAGGAATGCCAGTCAAACTCGGAGAGCTGTTGCTGAAGGAGAACATGGTGACTCCTCAGCAGCTTCAGGAAGCACTCAATCACCAGAAGATGGGTGGCGGCAAGCTGGGGAAGGCTTCGTGTCCCTGGGCTTCGTGAAGGACGAGGAGATCACGAGCCTGCTGTCGCGGCAGTACGGCGTTCCCTCGATCAACCTCGAGCACTTCGAGATGGACCCCGCGATGATCAAGATCATCCCGGCCGAGACGGCGCGGAAGTACCAGGTGCTGCCGCTGTCGCGCTCCGGCGCGGTGCTCACCATCGCCATGGTCGACCCGACCAACGTGTTCGCCATGGACGACATCAAGTTCATGACCGGCTACAACGTCGAGCCGGTGGTGGCGTCCGAGACCGCCATCGAGGACGCGATCGAGCGCTACTACGGCTCCATCCGATCGCTCGAGCTGCGGCGCGACTCGGCGGCCTCGGGCGGCGGCGGCCACGGCCATGGCTACGGCACGCCGGGCGGCGGCAGCCTCAAGGAAGTGCTGGACGGGCCCGGGCTGAGCGTCGACGACATGGCCTCGATCGGCGGCCTGTCCGAGATCGACCTCGACTCGATGGGCGACGCCGAGGCCGACGTCGAGACGGTGAAGAGCGAGGACGACGAGATCGACCTCGTCACCATGAGCAAGTCGGCCGACGCCGCGCCGGTCGTCAAGCTCACCAACGTGCTGCTCGTCGACTCGCTGAAGCGCGGTGCCTCGGACATCCACATCGAGCCCTACGAGAAGGAGTTCCGCGTCCGGTTCCGCATCGACGGTATCCTCTACAAGGTGATGGAGCCGCCGATGAAGCTGCGCGACGCGATCATCTCGCGCATCAAGATCATGGCGAAGCTCGACATCTCCGAGAACCGCCTGCCGCAGGACGGCCGCATCAAGATCCGGATGAAGATCGAGGACAGCAGCCGCGAGCTCGACTTCCGCGTCTCGACCCTGCCGACGCTCTTCGGCGAGAAGATCGTGATGCGGCTGCTCGACAAGGAGAAGCTGATGCTGGACATGACCAAGCTCGGGTTCGAGGTGGACTCGCTCGAGAACTTCAAGAACGCGATCAGCAAGCCCTACGGCATGGTGCTGGTCACGGGCCCGACCGGCTCCGGCAAGACCAACACGCTCTACTCGGCGATCGCGGCGCTCAACACGCCCGAGACCAACATCATGACCGCGGAGGACCCGGTCGAGTTCAACCTGCCGGGCATCAACCAGGTCCAGATCCAGGACAAGATCGGCCTCAACTTCGCCGCGGCGCTGCGCTCGCTTCCTGCGGCAGGACCCGAACATCATCCTGGTCGGCGAGATCCGCGACTTCGAGACGGCGGAGATCGCGGTCAAGGCCGCGCTCACCGGCCACCTGGTGCTCTCGACGCTCCACACCAACGACGCGCCCTCGACCATCAACGCGCCTGATCAACATGGGCATCGAGCCGTTCCTGGTCGGCACCGCGGTCAACCTCATCCAGGCCCAGCGCCTCGTGCGCCGCGATCTGCACGGAGTGCAAGATCGACGCACCGCCAACGTGCCCGACTAAGACGCTCATCGACGTCGGCTTCACGCCGGACGTGATCGGCACGTTCCAGGTCTACAAGGGCAAGGGCTGCGGCACCTGCAACGGCACCGGCTACAAGGGCCGCGTCGGCCTCTACGAGGTCATGGAGATCACCGAGGAGATCCGCGACCTGATCCTGGTCGGCGCGACCGCGATCGAGCTCAAGCAGAAGGCGCTCGACGAGGGCATGCTCTCGCTGCGGATGAGCGGCCTCGAGAAGATCAAGAGCGGCGTCACGACCGTCGAAGAGGTCGTGCGCGAGACGGTGCTCTAGAGTCGGGGCGCTCGTCGCGCCGCACGTCGGGTACCGTGACAAGGGGGTAGGGCGTGGCCGTCAGCCTGCACCAGCTGCTGAAGACGATGACCGAGATGGGCGGCACCGATCTCCACATCACCACCAACTCGCCGCCGCAGATCCGAGTCGACGGCAAGCTGCGGCCGCTCGACCTGCCGCCGCTCACCACGGTCGAGACCAAGCAGCTCGCCTACAGCGTGCTGACCGACGCCCAGAAGCATCGCTTCGAGGAGAGCCTCGAGCTCGACTTCTCCTTCGGCATCAAGGGCCTCGCCCGGTTCCGCGCGAACATCTTCATGCAGCGAGGCGCGGTCGCGGCCGTCTACCGGACGATCCCCTACGAGATCCGCGGCTTCAAGGAACTGGGGCTGCCCTCGGTGATCGCCGACGATCTGCGACAAGCCGCGCGGCCTGGTGCTGGTCACCGGGCCGACCGGCTCGCGGCAAGTCGACGACCCTCGCCGCGATGCTCGACAAGATCAACAACGAGCGGCACGAGCACATCATCACCATCGAGGACCCGATCGAGTACCTGCACAACCACAAGAAGTGCCTGGTCAACCAGCGCGAGATGCACTCCGACACCCACTGCTTCGCCAACGCGCTGCGCGCCGCGCTGCGCGAGGACCCCGACGTGGTGCTGATCGGAGAGATGCGCGACCTCGAGACGATCGAGTCGGCGCTGCGCATCGCCGAGACCGGCCACTTGACCTTCGCGACGCTCCACACCAACTCCGCCGCCCAGACCATCAACCGCATCGTCGACGTCTTTCCCGCCCACCAGCAGTCGCAGATGCGGGCGCAGCTCTCGCTCGTGCTCGAGGGCATCATGTGCCAGAGCGCTCCTCCCGAACGCGAGCGGCACCGGGCGCGCGCTGGCGATGGAGATCCTGATTCCGAACTCCGCGATCCGGAACCTGATCCGCGAGGACAAGATCCACCAGATCTACTCGACGATGCAGACCGGCCAGGAGAAGTACGGGATGCAGACGTTCAACCAGTCGCTCGCGACCCTCTACTTCAAGAAGCAGATCTCGCTGCAGACCGCGCTCGGCATCAGCTCGATTCCCGACGAGCTGCAGGACATGATCAACCGCGGCGCCGGCCTCGCCACGCCGCAGGCCGGGGGCCGGCGCGCCGATGCGGCCGGCGGGCCGCTAGCTCCGGGAGGAGAATGCCTGCTTTCGTCTGGAAAGGCAAGACTCGCGGACGGCAAGGCGGTGTCCGGCGAGAGGATCGCGGACACCAAGGACGCGGTCATCGCCTGCTCCGGCGCGAGCAGATCCTGGTCTCGTCGGTCAAGGAGAAGGGCAAGGAGATCGCGCTTCCCAAGTTCGGCGGCGGCGTGCCCGCCAAGGACGTCGCCATCTTCACCCGGCAGTTCTCGGTCATGATCGACGCCGGTCTGCCGCTCGTGCAGTGCCTCGAGATCCTGGGCACCCAGCAGGACAACAAGACCTTCGCGAAGATCCTGCAGCAGACGCGCATGGACGTCGAAGGCGGCGCCACCCTCGCCGACGCGATGCGCAAGCACCCGAAGGTCTTCGACGACCTCTTCACCAACATGATCGCCGCCGGCGAGGCCGGCGGTATCCTCGACACCATCCTGAAGCGGCTCGCGACCTACATCGAGAAGACCGTCAAGCTCAAGGCGCAGGTCAAGGGCGCGATGGTCTACCCGATCGCGGTCATCTCCATCGCCGGCATCGTGATCGCCGTCATCCTGTGGAAGGTGATCCCGACCTTCGCCGCGATGTTCGCCGGCCTCGGCGCCGAGCTGCCGCTGCCGACGCGCATCGTGATCGCGCTGTCGAACTGGTTCGTGCGCCTGCTGCCTTCCTCGTGATCGGCGGCGTCCTGGGCGTCGTCGCCTTCAAGCGCTACTACGAGACCTACGGCGGCCGGCGGGTCATCGACGCATGATGCTGAAGGCGCCGATCTTCGGCATCCTCCTGCGCAAGATCGCCGTGGCCCGCTTCTGCCGCACGCTCTCGACGCTGATCGCCTCGGGCGTGCCCATCCTCGACGGGCTCGAGATCACCGCCGCGACCGCGGGCAACGCGATCGTCGAGGACGCGATCATGGCGGTGCGGAAGGGCGTCGAGGGCGGTCTCACGATCGCCCAGCCGCTCAAGGAGACCGACGTCTTCCCGCCGATGGTGGTGCAGATGATCGGCGTCGGCGAGCAGACCGGCGCCCTCGACACCATGCTCACCAAGATCGCCGACTTCTACGAGGAAGAGGTCGACCCGGCGGTCGCCAACCTGCTGACGCTGATGGAGCCGGTCATGATCCTGTTCCTCGGCATCACGGTCGGCGGCATCGTCATCGCGATGTACCTGCCGATCTTCGACCTGATCAGCAAGCTGTCCTGATCCGGCGACCGCCGTCCCGGGGCCGCGCTCTCGGCCTCGGGACGGCTGTCCGCCGGGAGCCGCGAGCACATGAACAGCGACGCCGCCTCGAGGTCGCGCTCAAGCGGCTGATGATGTTCCGGGTGGTCATGGTGACCACCCTGCTGTTCATCGCGACCTACGTCGAGGCCGTCTCCGAGACGCTCTACGCCGTCAACCCCCTCTACTTCGTGATCGGCGCGACCTACGCGCTCACCGTCGTGCACGTGATCGCGCTGCGCTTCGTGCGCCCGCGGCTGCTGCTGGTGTACGCCCAGCTGCCGGGCGACCTGCTGATCGTCACGGCGCTCGTCTACGTGACCGGCGGCGTGCGCACCGGCTTCCTGCTGCTCTACCCGCTGGCGGTGCTCTCGGCCACGATGCTGGTGCAGCGCCGCGGGGCGCTGCAGCTGGCCGGCCTGGCGACCGCGCTCTACGGGGGTCGTGCTGGCCTGGTGCGCGCGGGGGTGATCCCCCGTAGGGGCTGCCCGACGTCTCCGACCTGCCGGCGCGGCGCGCTCGTCTACTCGGTCTTCGTCCTCGGCGTCGCCTGCGCCACGGTGGCCCTCCTCGGGCTCGTACCTCGCCGAGAGCCTGCGGCACGCGGGGGAGGCTGCACGAGGTGGCGCTCGAGGTCGCCGACCTGCGCGAGCTCAACCAGGTGATCGTCGACAGCATCCAGAGCGGTCTCATGACCACCGACGCCGACGGCCACATCCTCTACGTGAACCGCTTCGGCGAGACGATCCTCGGGCGCTCCCCCGACGACCTGCGCGGCTCGCAGCTGGCGGAGGTGCTCGGCTCGCCCCTGCTTCGGCCCCCCGAGCTGCAGACGCGCGCCGCCACGCGCGCGCTCGCGCGCCTCGAGGTCTCCGACCGGCACCCCGCGGACGGCCGGTCGAGCTCGGCGTCTCGGTGACGCCGCTCGCGACGCAGGAGCCGCGGCGCCGCGGCTACCTGGTCGTGTTCCAGGACCTCACCGAGATCCGGCGGCTGGAGGAGCAGGTGCGCACCAACGGAGAAGCTGGCCGCGGTCGGCGAGATGGCGGCGCAGCTGGCGCACGAGATCCGCAACCCGCTCGGCTCGATCCGCGGCTCGGCCCAGGTGCTCACCGCCGAGCCCGCGCTCGGCGAGGAGCAGGGGCGGCTGCTCGACATCATCTCGCGCGAGTCGAAGCGGCTGTCGGACACACTCAACCGCTTCCTCTACCAGGCCCGTACGCCGGCGAGCCCCCGCCACGCCGTCGACATCCTGCCGGTGATCGAGTCGGCGGTCACGCTGCTCCGCAACGGGAACGAGGTGGGCCCCGACCACGTGATCCAGTTCGAGGCGGACGCGGGCCCGCACATCTGCAACGCCGATCCCGACGAGATCGCGCAGGTGTTCTGGAACCTGGTGAGGAACGGCCTCGAGGCGATGCCCGGAGGCGGCCGCCTGCAGATCGGGCTGCACAGGAACGGCGGCGACCTGGTGCTGAGCGTGCGCGACGAGGGGCGCGGCCTGCCCCGCGACGAGAGCGTCGCCTGTTCGAGCCGCTCGCGGCCCGGGACGGGCGGCATCCGGCCTCGGGCTCGCCATCGTGTTCCAGATCGTGCGCCAGCACGGCGGCGACCTCACCGTGCTGAGCAGCGCCGGCCAGGGCACGCAGTTCGACGTGCGCCTTCCGCTCGTCTCCGTGCCCGTGCCGGCATGAGTCGACTGAAGCACCTGGCGACGCCGCGAATCCTCACGGCCGCGGCGCTGGCGCTGCGTCGTGCTCGCCACCTTCGCCGACGCACTCGCCGCCGTCGCGCGTGCTCTACGCGCGCGACATCCATTCCATCTTCGTCCCGCAGCGCTCCGCCCTGCGCTCCGCGGTCGCCCGGGGAGAGCTGCCGCTCTGGAACCCGCTGGTCGGGTTCCGGGGGGCCGTTCCTCGCGGACGCCAGCGCGGAGCTCGCCTACCCGGTCACCTGGCTGCTGCTGCCGCTGCCGGTGCCGCTGCAGTTCGAGCTCTTCGCGCTCGGACACAGCCTGCTCGCGGCGGCGGGCGCCGCCGCGCTCGCGCGACGGCTGTTCGGACACGCGCTCGCCGGCCGGCGTCGCCGGCACCGCCTACGCTCTCGCCGGCCCGCTGCTGTCGCGCTCGGCCTCTACCATCACTTCGCCGGCGCGGCCTTCATGCCCTGGGTGCTGTGGGCGCTCGAAGGGCTGCTGCGCTCGCCGGGACGGCGCCAGGCGCTCGTGCTCGGGGCGCTCGCCGCGGCGCAGGTCGTCGCCGGCTCGGGCGATCTGGTGCTGATGACCGCGCTCGTCGGGTTCGGCCGGCTGCTGCTCGAGCTGCGCGGCGGACGTGCCAGCGGCCTCACGAGGCTGCTGCCGTCCCTCGCGCTTGCGGCGGGCTCGCGCTCGCGATCGGCGCCGTGCAGTGGCTGCCGACGCTCGAGCGAGGGCTTCACGGGCTGCGAGCGACCCAGGACCTGCGCACGCGCGCCTACTGGTCGCTGCACCCGGAGTCGCTGGTCGACCTCGCGGTGCCGCGGCTCGTCGCGGACGCGCCGTTGTCGATGGCCGACCGCGAGCGCCTGTTCGAGGGGCGCGAGCCGCTCTTCGCCTGCCTCTACGTCGGCGTCGTGACGCTGGCCCTGTCCGCGCTCGGCCTCGCGCTCGACCGCGCGCGAGCTGGCCGCTCGCCGCGGGGGCGGCGCTCCTGGTGCTGCTGAGCCTGGGACGCTACACGCCGGCTCTACGCGCTGCTGCTCCAGCTCCCGGGGTTCTCGCTGCTCCGCTACCCGCCGAAGTACCTGCTGCCGGGTGCGCTCTGCCTGGCGCTCCTGGCCGCGGCCGGGGCCGCCGCGTTCGCGCGCGAGTGGTCCGCCGGGGATCGTCGTCGTGCCCGCATTCTCGGGCTGGGGCTGCTCGCGCTCGCGCTCGTGCTGACCCTCTCGCGGCGCGAACCGGCAGCTCGCCTCCCGAGGCCGTCGCGGCGCTCAAGCTGGCGCGCAGCGCGCTGCTCCTGGCGTCGTCGCGCTCCTGATGTTTCGGCGCGCGCGCGCCGACGCTGGCGGCACCGGCCCGCTCACGGCGCTCCTCGCGCTCGGCGCGCTCGACCTCGTGGCCGTGGGGTACGGCACGAACGCCACCGCGCCGGCCGAGCTCTACGCCCGCCGTCCGGCAGTGCGACCGCATCGGCGACGAGCCGGCTCTCCCGCCTCGAGCACCCCGGGCTGTCTCGCCCCGGGCGAAGGTCCGGCCGGGTTCGACCTCCCGGCGCTGGCGGTGCCTCGGGTTCTTCGACACGCTGCGCCCCCCGTCCGGCGCCCGCTTTGGCCTTCGCGGCAGCTTCGACGGGGAGTTCACCGGTCTCGGCCCACGCTGGACGGCGCCTTACACGGCGATCGTGACGGGCGGCCCGGCAGCGCCGAAGCGCTGCGGCTGCTGCAGCTCGGCGGTGTGCGCCACGTGCTCTTCGTCGGGCCGCAGGCGCCAGCGGGGCTCGAGCCGGTGGCTGTCCTGCCGACTCCGTACGTCTGCCCGCTGCAGCTTCTCCGCGTGCCGGATCCCAAGCCAGCCGCGTACGTGATCGAGCGCGAGCGTTCCGTCGAAGGCGACGCGCTCGCCGCGGTGCTGATCTCGGCTTCGACCCGGACGCGCCGAAGGTCCTGCTCGCGGGACGCGGGGACGGCGGGCCCGGCGGGCCGGAGCAGCCGGCCCAGGCGGCGCATCCGCCAGGATCGTGTCTCGCACGGCCGACGAGCTGGAAGTGGCGGCGGAGCTGGGCGCGCCCGGCGTGCTGGTCGTCACGGAGGCGTTCGACGATGGCTGGCTCGCGCAGATCGACGGCCAGCCACGCCGGTCGTCCGGGCCAACGGCCTGTTCCGAGCGGTACGCGTGGGTGCGGGGCGACACGACGTGCGCTTCCGCTATCGTCCGCCGGCGGTCGCGGGGGCCGGCTTGTCCGTGATCGGGCTCGTGGCCGCGGGCTGGATCGCGTTAGCATCTGCCTCGATGGAGCCGCGGAGAGTGGACGCGTGAAGCGCATCCTGATCGTCGACGACGAGCAATCGATGCGCGAGATGCTCGCGATCCTGCTCAAGAAGGAAGGCCTCGACGTGCGCTCCGCGGGCAGCCGCTCGGAGGCGGCCAGGCGCGGCGCCGGTCCACCTGGTGCTGACGGACGTCAAGCTCCCCGACGGCGACGGCCTCGAGATCCTGCGCCACGTCAAGTCGGGCTCGCCCGAGACCGCGGTCGTCGTGATGACGGCATACGGCACGAGCGAGATGGCGGTGGCGGCCCGCAAGCTGGGCGCCGAGGCGTACATCCTGAAGCCGTTCGACGTGGACGAGCTGCGGATCGTGGACGTGCCGCTGACCGCACCCTGCGCGAGGAGAACCAGCGGCTCAAGCGGAGGTGGGCCAGGCGTACGGTCTCGACCGCGTGATCGGCGTCTCGGAGGTGATGGCCTCGCTCTTCGAGATGGTGCGGGCGATCGCGCCGACCAGCTCCACGTGCTGATCACGGCGAGCGCAACTGGCAAGAGCTGGTGGCGCGGGTGATCCACGGGTCGTCGGCGCCGACGGTCCTGTTGTCTAGCGTCAACTGCGGAGCCCTGACCGAGACGCTGCTCGAGAGCGAGCTGTTCGGCTACGTCAAGGGCGCTTTCACCGACGCGGCAGAGCCGGAAGGGGCTGTTCGAAGCCGCAGACGGCGGAACGCGTCCTCTACGAGGAAGCTGGCCAGACGTCGCTCGGGATGCAGGTCAAGCCGCTGCGAGCCGTGCAGGAGCGAAAGATCCGGCGCGTCGGGGGCACCGACGAGACCGAGGTGGACGTCCGCGTGATCTCGGCGACGAACGGCTCCCGCTCGAGGAGCTCGTCAACGCAGCGAAGCGCTTCCGGGAGGACCTCTTCTACCGCCTGCAGGTGATCCCCGTGCGCACGCCGCCGCTGCGCGAGCGGCGGGAGGACATCCCGCTGCTCGCCGAGCACTTCACCGAGCGCTTCGCCGCGGCAGATGGGCAAGGGGGTGAGGCGAAGGTCTCGGGAGGAAGCCATGCGGCTGCCTGCGGGCGTTTCCACTGGCCGGAGAACGTCCGGCAGCTGGAGAACGTGATCGAGCGCGCGGTGGGCGCTCGAGAGACGTCCGAAGGCCGTGGCTGCCGGAGCGATTGCCCGAGAACATCCGGCAACCCGACCCGGTCGGAGCCGCTTCCGGCGATCGGGGACGGCTTCAGCCTGGACGCCTTCTTGCTCTCCGTCGAGGTGCTCGGCTGCTCCTGCCACCAGGCCCTCGAGCCGCTCCGGCGGGCGATCGCTCCGAGGAGCCGCCCGCCTCCTCGGTGTCTCCGCCCGGTCGCTCCGGTACCTGATCCAGAAACACGGACGGGGCGGACAGGATTTGGCCGAGCGACAATAATTGTCACCGACCCACGAGAGGTGGGGCCCCATAACTTATTGATAATAAAGAGAGTGTAATCCTGGGGCCACAGGCATAGGGCTTGCTCTCATGGGGGCAGCCATGATGAGTTCGTGGTGAAAAGGAAGATTTGACCGCATGAAGAAGAACCAGAAGGGTTTCACCCTCATCGAGCTGCTGATCGTCGTTGCGATCATCGGCATCATCGCCGCCATCGCGATTCCCAGCTTGCTCCGCGCCCGTATCTCGGCGAACGAGTCGGGCATGATCGGTGACATCCGCACCGTGATCTCGGGCCAGGCCGCGTACCAGTCGGCGAACGGCGGTTGGTACACCGGCGCCATGACGCTGCCTGAACCACAGGTCACGGCGGGTACCTGCATCCCGAGCTATCCGACGAACGCTCCCACGTTCGTCGACAGCTCGATCGCGAGCCTCGGTGCCAAGTCGGGCTACGCCCGCAGCTTCGGCCCGGGCGCGACGCCTAACCCGCTCAACACCCTGGTGTCCGGCACGCTGAGCGTCGCGTCCTACGTCTACCTGGCGACGCCTGTGAGCCAGGGCCAGACGGGCGTCCGCGGCTTCGGTGGCGACGCGAGCGGAGTCCTGTGCTTCAATCCGTCGGGCGTCGCCCCCGGGCTTGATCCCTAACCCCCAGTTGGCGCTCGACACCAATACCTGCAACATCCTGAGCTAGTCGCGTAACTCGAGTTCGTTCCGAGGGCCCGGGGCACTCCCGGCCCTTCTCTTTTTTGGCGGGCCCTGGCGCCGGGACCAGTGGTGCCCCTCGAGTCCGGAGCTCGGCTTCACGAGCGGCCCGGCCGCGCGAGCAGCGCGAGCACGACAACCACGGCCATCGCCGAAACCGCCAGGCCCGCCAAGAGAGCGCGCGGCCTGTAGACCATCTCGATGCGGTGTCGTCCCGCGGGGACCTTGAGCGCCCGGAAGACGAGGTTGGCGCGCAGGATGGGCGCCGAAGTACCGTCGAGCGTGCCGCGCCAACCCGGATCGAAGGCGTCCGCGAGCACGACGTAGGCCGGCGCGGCCAGCTCGGCCTCGAGCACGACGCGGTCCGATCGCTCCTCGAGGATCCGAACGAGCCCCTGGAGCCTCGGCGGAAGGCGGCGAGGCTGAGCCCGCCGGCAGCAGGATCTCGCGTGCGGGATCGAAGCCCGGATCGAGGAGCGTCTCCAGACCCTCGATGTCGTCGGCGATGCGTGCCCCGCCGACCACGCGTGCCCGTGCCAACGCGTCGGGGACCTGGAAGAGGCGCACCGGATCCTTCAGGAGCGTGCCCCAACTCCCGACGGGCGTCAGGTCCTCGAGGCCGTCCGCGTACAGGGCCACCGCGTGCGCGACGGCCCCCAGCCGGAGCAGGCGGAGCCGGTGGTCGCGTGCGAACTCCCGCACGACGGCCGTGAGCCGCGTCAGCGAGCCGGGGCTGGAGGCCGCGATAGTCGATCTCGAACCCGCTCCGCAGCGCCCAGCGGCCTGCGGTCTGGGGGGCGAGCAGCTGCTGCAGCCCGAGCGCTAAGGCGGCGTCGATGCTCCACCCCGCCGGCACGCTGGAGAAGCTCCGGCCCCTCCCGGCCTGCGTCGTGCGGCTGGCGAGCGGCTGGGTGTAGTCGTAGACGTAGACACGCTCCGCACGCATCTGCCGCAGCGCATCGACCACCGGTGGGCGGTGGTTGTAGAGGTCCCGGTTCGCGAGCGGGATCGAGTCGCGGTGGAAGAGCGCGAGATCGCCGACGGCGAGGACGGCGAGCGCCGTGGCCCAGCCGGTGGCCGCCGGCCGGCGCGCTCGCGCGATCGTGATCACGGCGCAGACCGAGGCCAGGACGATACCCGAGACGAAAGGGCTGGTGGGCAGGCCAGCAGGGCGCGCAGGCGGGCGAGGAGCCGTGCCGATGGCCACGCGCGGCCCCGAGAGACTCGGGCTTCCGAGCGACGTACGTAGCGCTCGGCCCCCAGTTCTCCGATCAGCGCACCGAGCAGCAGGTGCGGCATCGAGCACCGCGTAGACAGTAGCGCCGGTGATTGGGGATCGGCCGGCTGCCGCCAGGCGTCGAGCCCGAGGCCGGCCAGCATGGGCCCAGGCGACGGCCGAGCAGGGCGCGCGGCGATCCCAGGATAGCGGAGGATGCGCAGCGGCGGAATCTAGAAGCCAGCGCCAGGTCGGTAGAGGACGAAGCTGCCGGCCGAGGGCGATGAGGAAGCGCCATCGCCCCGAAACCCCAGCCAGTAGCGCTTGCTGGCGCTCGGCTGCAGGGCCAGCCCACTCTGGCGATCAACGCCGAGGCCCAGGGAAGGCCCAGGTACAGAGAGAAGAGGAAGGGCTTCCCGCGGCTCGAAGAGCGCCTCGCGGATCGACGGCGCGCAGCGCCGCGTCGGTCAGAGGCCGGGGAAGAGCAGCTGCAGCGCTCCCAGCGGGTGCATCGGGACCAGTAGGTGCGGATGCCTGCGGCAGGCCCCAGCGCGGGGTGCGGGCGATCAGCTCGAGCGCCGTCATCCACAGCGCGGCCGAAAGGCCGGTCGCAGCCCTCGATGATCCGCGGCTCCGCGCCGACCCGCCGGCGGTTCGGCGAAGCGAAGGGCCTGCGCCACTCGAACAGGAAGACCGCGGCGTAGGAGCTGATCGCGAGCAGCGTCATCGCGCAGAGATCGGCCGACCCGGCCAGTATCTGCAGCGCCAGCACCAGGCCGGCCACGGCGACGCGCCGCGGCTCGGGCGCTTCTAGGGCGCGCACGACGGTCAGGAAGACCCAGGGAATCCAGGCCGTGCCCGCGTAGTGGTGCCAGAGGTCGACGAGCGACACGAACGGACCGGACGCGGTCCACAGCGCGCCCGCGACGAACGCGCCCGCGACCCCGGCGCCGAAGTGGCGTGCCAGCCGATAGACGCCGAACGTCGCGAGCAGGCTGTGGAAGCACGGAATAGACCGTGAAGTAGATCCACGGGCGCATCAGCAGGTTGAGCCACGTCAGTGGGTAGAGCACCTGCGCGCCCGGGTCGGCCAGCAGCGGCTGGCCGAAGGCAGGACAGGGATCCCACACCGGCCACGCGCCGCCGAGCACCGCGCGCACGAAGCCCTCGATCTGGGGAGCCCAGATCAGGTGAACGTCGCGCTTGAACATCACGCCGCCCGCGACGACCGCGCCGCGGTCGGAAGAGCGCGAGGCCGGCCAGGCCGCTGTGGGCGATCCGCTCGCGGCGGCTCGGGATCACGGGTCGACATCCTACTACCGACTTCACATCGGGGCCGCCCGGCGTGCCTCAGTCGACGCGATGCGGTCGGCAGCGTGTCGCTGTAGGCTCTAAGCCCATCGTGGAGGACCTCGTGTGAGGGCGGCCGCGCGCCGACTCGTCGTCGCCCCAGGCGGCTGGCCGATCCACCTGCTGCTCGCCGCGTTGCTCGTGCCGCGCGCGAGCTTCCTGGGCGAGGCGCTCTTCGACCGCGACCTGCACGGCCAGTGGTATCCGCGTGCGCTCGCGTTCGCGCAGGCCGCGCGCGAGCGGCTGCCTCCCGCTCTGGGACACGTGGATCGGCTTCGGCCAGCCGTGGCTGGCCGTCCGAGCGCCCAGCTGCTCTACCCGACGACGTGGCTCGGTGCCGTCCTGGCGCCGTGGACGCTCTATACCCTCTACGCGATCGGCCATCTCGCGCTCGCGGGCGCGGGGATGACGCGGCTCGCGCGAGTCTCGGGCCTGCGCCGCACCGAGTCGCTCGTCGCGGGCGTCGCGTTCCTGCTCTGGGGCCGTTCGTCTCGCTCGTGAACCTGTGGCACCACCTCGCCGGCGCCGCATGGCTGCCCTGGGTCGTGCTCGCCGTGCACCGCCTGGTCCGCCGCCCGCGGCCCGGGACGGCGATCCGGCTCGGCGTGTGCCTGGCGCTGCAGGTGCTCGCCGGCTCCGCCGACATGGTGCTCATGACCGCGGCTTTGTCCCTGGCCTGGGTCGTCGGCGTGGCTCGCCCCGCGACGCGCCCCGCGCCGATCGCCGCCGCGGGCGCGGGCGCGATCCTGCTGGCCCTGCTGCTGTCCGCCGGTCAATGGCTTCCCGCGGTCGACGTCGCGTCCCACGCGATCCGGCGCGAGCTGCCCACCGAGCTGGCCGACCGCTGGTCCGTGCCCCCGGCCGGTCTCGTGCGAGCCGTGCTGCCTCTCGACGGGAGCGGCCGACTCGTGTGGACACCGCAAACGCATCTTCGGCTCTTCGACACGACCGCCGAGCCGCTCCTGGGGTCGCTTTACCTCGGGATCGTACCGCTCGCGCTCGCGGGCGCCGGCCTCGCCGGCAGCCGACGACGTGCGTTGACGTGGGCGCTCGCGGCCGCCGCCGTCGCGGCGACGCTCGCCGCGTTCGGATCCCACGCGCCGTTCGCCGCGCTGGTGCGCGCCGTGGTGCCGGGGGCCAGCCACTTGCGCTACCCGTCGAAGGCGATGCTGATCCCGGCCTTCGCCTGCGCGCTCCTCGCAGGGCAAGGCCTCGCTGCGGCACGAAGGATCGCTCGCGCGCGTACGGCGGCGGGCGTCGTCGCCTTGTGCGGAGCCGCGGCACTCGCCGCCGGGGCGGTGATCTTGGGCCCTGGCCTGCCCTGGGCCTTCGCCTGGAACCTGCTCGCGGACAGGCCGGGAGTGCGTGCGGACGCCCTGCCCTGGGCGGTGCGCTTCACGGTGCTCGCGCTTCTGGCCCTGCTCGCGAGCGCCGTGCTCCTCAGGCGTGCGCGTCGCCCGCCGATCGCTCGCTGGGCGGCGTTGCTCCTGCTCTGCACGGCTGGCGAGCTCTGGCTCGCGCACAACGACCTGCACCCGACCGCGCCGCCCGAGCTGCTCAAGCTGTCCGACCGCCGGTGCTCTCGGCGCTCGACACGGAGGGCGGCGGCCGCACGTACGTCTACGACTACGCTCTCGTCGAAGGAGCGGCGCTGCGGCGGCTCGGGCGTGACCCGGCCTATGCGGTCCTCCAGCCTCCGGCTGGCTTCGACCCGCGCGTGCGGGCGGCCCTCGCCGTGCGCCTCTATCCAGTGCCGCCGGTGGCCGCGACATGGGGCGTCCAGGGCAGCTACGACATCGACCTCACGGGCCTGCAGCCGCTGCCGCTCTGGGGCCTGAACCTGTCCTTGCGGCACGCGGAGGGCACGCCCGCGCACGCGAGCCTGCTGCGGCTCGGAGCCGTGCGCAGCGTCGTCTCGCTCGACGCGCAGGGCTTCGCGGACCTTCTCCCGGCCCCCGCTTCCCGAGCCTGTTCCCCGAGCCGATCCTCACGTTCCAGGTGCCGGGCGCGCTGCCCCGGGCCCGAATCCCGGGTCGGGCGCGCGCGCTCGAAGGGCGCGAGGCGCTCGCCGCGCTCTTCGATCCCGCCTTCGATCCCGCCGCCGAGGTGATCCTGTCCGGCCCCGGCGCGCGCGAAGCCGCGTCCGCGGCGCAGCGCGCCGCCGGCAGCGTCCGCATCACCGAGCTGCGCGTCGATCGCGTCCGGCTGGAGGCCGAGCTCGACGGCGGGGGAGTCGTCGTGCTGGCCGATGCCTGGGACGACGGCTGGCGCGCCTGGGTGGACGGCGCTCCGGCTCCGGTCCTGGTGGCGAACGTCGCGTTTCGCGCGGTGGCCGTGGCCGCCGGCCGCCACGTCGTGGAGATGCGCTACCGACCGCGGGCGGCGCTCGTGGGGCTCGCGCTCACGGGGCTGTCGTTCCTCGCGCTGGCCGTCGTCGCGGCGCTCGTGCGACTGCGGCGCCGCTTCGGGCGCGGCGGTTCGCTCTGAGCTAGACTGACGCGCGCATGGTGCCATCGCCAACGGAGCCCGCATCCGCGGAGGCTGCGCGTGAGCGCGTGCTGGTGACGCGGGGGCTCTGCAAGAGCTATCGCACCGGGCACATCATCCAGGGCCGCCGTCCGGCGCTCGTCGACCTCGACCTCGAGCTGCCGCGGGGCGAGATCTTCGGTACCTCGGCCCGAACGGCTCCGGCAAGACCACGACCCTCAAGATCCTCATGGGCCTCCTGTAGCCCGACGCCGGCGAGGTGCCATCCTCGGCCAGCCGCTCGCGTCGCGTGCCTGGCGCCAGCGCGTCGGCTACCTGCCCGAGCACCCCTACCTCTACGACTACCTGACCGCCGCCGAGTACCTCGACTACGTCGGGCGCCTGTTCGGTCTCGCCCGCGCGGCCGGCGCGAGCGCACGCGCGAGCTGCTGGTCGCTCGTGGGGCTCGAGCGCTCGGCCGACATCCCGATGCGGCGCTTCTCGAAGGGCATGCTCCAGCGCGCGGGCCTCGCCCAGGCGCTGGTCAACGATCCCGAGCTGGTCTTCCTCGACGAGCCGATGTCGGGCCTCGACCCGGTCGGCCGGCGCCTGGTGCGCGACATCATCCTCGCGCAGCGCAAGGCGCGGGCAAGACCGTCCTCTTCTCGACGCACATCCTGTCCGACGCCGAGACGCTCTGCGACCGCGTGGCGGTGCTGCGGGGCGGCCGGCTGCTGAGCGTCGGGCGCGCTCGACGAGATCCTGAAGCTCGACGTCACGCACCTGGAGGTGCTCGTGAGCGGGCGTCGACGCCGGGCGCGCCCGGCCTCGAAGCCGCTCGGCGCGCGCGACGCCGGTCGGCGACCGGCTGCGGCTCGCTGGTCGAGGAGGGCTCGCTCGGCCGCGTCGTGACGGCGGTCGAGGCGCCGGCGGGCGCGTGCTCGCCGGTGCAGCCCGTGCGGCAGTCGCTCGAGGACTACTTCTTCGCAGAGATGGGCGGCGCGCCGCAGGGCGCAGCCGCACGCGGAGCGGGGGCATGGGGAAGGCTGAGCCGCACGCTGGCGGTGGCCGCCAACACCTTTCGCGAGACGGTGCGCGAGCGCGTGCTCTACAACCTGGTCTTCTTCGCGATCCTGATGACGCTCGCGGGCCTGCTGCTCGGCCAGCTGTCGATCCGCCAGGACGAGAAGATCATCAAGGACATCGGCCTCGCCGCGATGGACCTGTTCGGCACGCTGATCGCCGTCTTCATCGGCACCGGGCTCGTGAGCAAGGAGATCGAGCGGCGCTCGCTCTACCCGCTGCTCGCCAAGCCGCTCTCGCGCGGCGAGTTCTACCTGGGCAAGTTCGCGGGCCTGGCCTTCACGCTCTCGTGAACGTCGGCTCGATGCTGGCCGGGTTGCTGCTCACGCTGATGCTGACCGGCCGGCGGCGCCGATCCGGCGCTGCTGGGCGCGGTCTTCCCGATCTTGCTGGGGCTGCTGCTGACGGTCGCGTTCGCGATGCTGTTCTCGATCGCTCACCTCCGCGACGCTCGCCGCGGTGCTCACGGTCGCGTCGTGGTGGTCGGACGCTTCGCGGACGTGATCCGGAACATGCGCGAGGTGGCGCCGGGCGTCCCGCCCTGCGCTGGTGAACGCGCTCTTCGCGATCCTTCCGAACTTCGCGAACTTCGACTTCAAGAACCGCGTGGCCTACGGCGACGCCGTGCCCGCGGCGCCTGCTCGGCTGGATCGACGCTCTACGCCGCTGCTCTGGACCGTCGTGGTGCTCGGGCTCGGCCTCGCCGCGTTCCGCGCGCGGGACTTCCAGTGAGCTGGCGCCTGGCGCTGCTGCTGCTCGCCGCGGCGTCGCTCGTGCCCTCGACCCAGGCGCGCATCGACCGGCACGGCGGGACGCTTCCGGGCGCAGGAGGAGGTGCTCTACCTGTGGTCGGGCGAGCAGCGTCAAGCGCCTGGTTCCGGGCTTCGAGAACCTGGCGGCCGACCTCTACTGGCTGCGCACCGTCCAGTACTTCGGCGGCCAGCGGCTGTTCGTCAGCGACAAGCGCTTCGAGCTGCTGCGCCCGCTGATCGACATCACGACGACACTCGACCCGCGCCTCGAGATCGCCTACCGCTACGGGGCCATCTTCCTGAGCGAGCCGCCGCCGCTCGGCGCGGGCCGGCCGCGCGAGGGCGTGGAGGTGCTCGAGCGGGGCGTCGCGGCGCTTCCCGACTCGTGGCGGCTGCGGCAGGACCTGGGCTTCTTCCACTTCCTGTTCCTGGACGACGCGCACACCGCCTCGCGAATCCTGGTCGAGGCGTCGCGGATTCCGGGCGCGGCCTTCTGGCTCCGCACGATGGCGGCCGACCTGCTGGCGAAGGGCGGCGATCGCGACAGCTCGCGCCGCATGTGGCGGCAGATGTTCGAGCAGGCGGAGGAAGGCATCATCCGGGAGAACGCGCGCGTGCGCCTTCAGATCCTCGACTCGCTCGACGTCCGGGACGCCCTCGCCGCCGCCGTGGCCGAGTTCGAGCGGCGCCAGGGCAGGCGGCCCGCAAGGCTCGACGAGCTCGCGGCCCAGGGCCTCTGGCGCGGGCCGCTCAAGGACGCCGCCGGCTACGCGTTCGGCTATGATCCCTCTACGGGACGGGTCTTCATCACGGACCAGTCGCCGATGTGGCGGCCGGACTGAGCCGCCCGGAGAACACGATCATGAAGCTGCCCCTTCGCTCCCGTGTCGCCCTGCTCGCCGCCTGCGTGGCGCTCGCCGCCGCGCCGCTACGCGCCGCCCAGGCGCCCGCGGCCCCCGCGGCCCCGCTGTCGCCGGCGAAGGGCGACGTGATCCCCGGTTTCGAGACGCTCGGCATCGACGGCAAGCCCATGAAGGTCGACTTCCCGAAGGGCTCCAAGACGATGCTGCTCTTCTTCCTGAGCGGCTGCCCCACCTGCCACAAGATGATCCCCGAGTGGAACCGCGCCTTCGAGCGGCGCGACAAGAGCCTGAAGGTGGTGGGCGTGATCATGGACCAGGAGCCGCCGGGCTTCTGGGGCACGATGCCGATCTCGTTTCCCGTGGTTCGCTCGCCCGGCCGCGAGTTCCTGAACGGGCTCCACGTCAACCGCGCCCCGCTCACGCTGCGCGTCGGCGACGGGCGGCAAGGTCGACGACGTGGCGCTCGGGCTCGTCGACCCGATCCGGCTGGGAGAGCTGTTCGCGCCGCCGCGCTGAGCGAGCGCGGCCGGAGGCGGGCTACTTGCCCGTCGCCTTCATCTGGTCGGCGACGGGGCGGAGGTTGCGCGCGAGCTTGTCGGCTTCCACCTTGACGTCGGTGAAGCTGTAGGTGAACGGGCGAGTCGCCTTGCCGAGCACGAGCGCTCCCGCGAGCACCTGCGGCGCGCCGCTCGCGCCGCCGCCCACGGAGTCGAGGCGCACCACGAACTCGGGCTTCTCCTTGTCCGTGGCGAGCCGGAAGTCGTCCTTGCGCGCCGCGAGCGCGCCGCGCAGCTCCTTGGCCCAGTCCTCCACGGCCTTGCCGCCCTTGGCCCCGGCCTCGACCTGGACCAGCATCGGTGTGGGCTTCGCCGCGGCCTGAGGCTGCGTCGCCAGTACCGCGACGATCGCGAGCATCGTCGAGATCATGGCCGACAAACTAGCACGAATCGCCGGGAGTGTCAGCGCGCGGCGGCCGCCGTCCACACGACGAGCCCGCGCAAGGCCAGGAGCGGCGCCAGGGGCGCGCTCCAGCGATCGAGCGCGACGAGCGGAGCGACGAGCGGCGCCGGCAGCAGCGAGCCGGGCTTGAAGCCGAGGCTCAGCAGGTAGGCGAAGGTGTTGAGCCGCACGAGGCGCGGGGCGCCGAGTCCGAGCTCGCGCCAGCGGCCCGCGGGGGTGTCGCGCACGAGACGCCACGGCACGGCGGCGTCGCCGTCGAAGCTCTGCTTGCCGGGGCCGGGGAACGGATGCCAGGGGTCGACGCCGAGGCGGCAGTCCTCCTCGTGGAGGAACCGGTAGATCGGCCACGAGAGCGGCGTGATCCAGGGCTCGACGAGGGCGAGCCTCCCGCCCGGCGCCAGGATGCGCGCGGCCTCGCGGAAGAACGCGGCGGGGTCGGGCAGGTGGTGGAGCACGTCCAGGCCCAGCACGGCGCCTGCGCAGCCGCTCGCGAGGGGGAGCCGTCCCGCGTCGGCCGCGACGTCGTTCCAGGGCACCGGCTCGAGATCCGTGGCGAGCCAGCGCAGGTCCGGGCGCGTCCGCCGCGCGAAGTCGCGGAACGTCCCGGGTCCCGCGCCGATCTCGACGACGCGCGCGCCGGACCCGGCCTCTCCCAGCAGGCGCTCGAACCACGGCGCGTAGACCCGCGCCAGCACCGGCTTCGCTTCCCAGAGTCGCCGGTGGTCCTCGAGACGGGCGCGGCTCAAGCCTCGTGCGCCCGCGTCCGCTTCGAAAAGACGAGCTCGCTCACGCGCCTCCCTCTAGAGCAGCTTCAGCTTGCGGGCCGCGAACGCGCTCATCCGCAGCAGCAGCCAGCCGTGGCTGAAGCGCGAGATGTTGGTCTCGCCGTACGCTCGCTCGTGGTAGCGCACCGCCAGGTCGGCGATCCGCAGGTTGAGCCGCGCCGCGCCGAACAGCAGGTCGAAGTCGCCGAAGGGGTCGAAGTCGCCGAAGTACGAGCGATTCGCGGCGATCGCGCTCGTAGTCCTCGCGCCAGAGCGCCTTCGTGCCGCAGAGCGTGTCGCGCACCTGCTGGCCGAGCAGCCACGAGAACAGCAAGGCGAAGAACTTGTTGGCGACGCAGGTTCAGGAAGCGCATCGCCTTGCCCTCCATCGGGTAGACGAGCCGCGAGCCGTTCACCATCTCGCACTTGCCACGCGCCAGCGCCGCCACGAACTTGGGCACGTCGGCGGGCGCGACGCCCATGTCGGAGTCGAGGATCAGGAGCACGTCGGCCGTCGCCTGCGCGAAGCCGAAGCGCACGGCGTCGCCCTTGCCCTTGCCGGGCTGGCGGAAGAAGCGCAGCGGCAGCTCGGGGTGCTCGGCGACGGCGCGCTCGATCACGGCCGCGGTGTCGTCCGTCGAGTTCCCCTCGACGAACAGGAACTCGGAGCCCTCCGGCGAGCTTCGGCAGGCTCGCGACGAGCGGCGCGATGTGGCCCGCCTCGTTGCGGCAGGGGATGACGACGCTCACCGTCGGCTCGGCGCGGGCGGCGCGAGCCGGCGCGCGCGGGAGCCGGCCGTGCGACGATGCCGAACATCAGCGAGAACGCGTCGACGAGCGGCAGCCGGCCGACGTAGCGGTTCACGAGGTCGGCGAGGAGCGGGATCCGCACGCGGGCAGACGAGGTGCGCGTCGTCGCGGACGACCTCGAAGTCCGCGAGCGCGAGCATCGCCTTGACCTCCTCGGGCGGCAGCCAGGCCTCCGGCGGCTGCCGGTACTTCATGCCGACGAGCTCGGCGAGCCGCAGGAGCGGCTGCCACAGCCGGCTGTAGCTGTAGATCAGCACGCGCGTGCGCGAGTGGCTCACGGCGTGGAGCGCCTCGAGCGTCGCCTGCACGTCGCGTCAGGTGCGTCACCAGGTTGACGAGCAGGATCGTGTCGAACGGCCCGCCGGCCTGCGCCAGCAGCTTCGGGTCGGATGCGTCGCCCTCGAGGAAGCGCAGCCGCTCGCTGCCGTAGCGCTCGTGCGCGTCACGGACGGCGGGCGCAGAGATGTCGATCCCCACGCCCCGCGACGGCTCGAGCGCCGCCAGCAGGTGGCCGGCGCCGCAGCCGAGGTCGAGCACGCGCTCGCCCGGCGGCACGCGGACGCGCAGGATGCGGGTCAGGAGGTCGTAGTAGTAGTGATGGCGTCTGCGCGACCGTTCGATGCCATCGTGATGGCTCTCGAAGAACTCGCGCACCTCGTCGAGGATCGCGTCGGCGCTCGTGCGCTGGGCCGTGTCGTTCATGGGTCGAGCGGCCTCGCACGTTCCATTGGGACACGAGCATACGATCCCCGGAAGCGGCGTGCCACCCGCTCCCGGCCCGGGCGAGCTCGGCTTGCCGTGTGTCGGATGTGTGCGGGGTGTCGCCAGACTTGACGCCTGCCCGTAGCCGTCGCCCGAGGCGGTGCGCAGTCAACTCGCTGACCGCACGGGCTCTCGACTCACTGGCACGGGGCATGCACCCGTGAGCGCGAAGTCGTTGGTCCTACCACGCGTACGAAACCAGGAACGAGCGAACCCAGGAAAGCCACCGTTTCGGGTCGCGAGCACGACGTCGCTCTCCTCGAACCCTTGGAGGAGTGGACCATGAAGCGTGTTCTTCTGGCGACTCTCGTCGTCTTCGGACTCGCCCTCTCGGGCCGCCTCGCGCATGCGAACCTGCTCACGAACGGCAACCTGGACCGCACGCACGCGGTCCAGATCGTGCCCGATGTTCTTCCTGCCGCAGCCGGATGACTGGGTCGCGGTGGGGACTCGGGCGATCAGCGGCCCCTACAACGACGAGCTGTCGTCCGAGCCTTGGGCCGGACCCGCACCCACGCCGGTCACGACCGACGGGCTGCTCAACCCTCCGCTCCCTATTGGCTGCAGCGGTCCGGATTGCGGGGTGTTCTTCAAGGCCTTCACGGGGAATGCGGTCGACGGAGCGATGACCGCAGACCTGTACCAGGACGTTCCCGCCACCGCCGGCCTCGAGTACCAGCTGACCGGCTGGGCCGGGGCGGAGGCGAACCTGGACGTGGCCGGCGCCGTCTTCGCCCTGGACTTCTTCAGCGGTGGAGGCCTTCCGCTGGGAAGTGCGACGCTCGACCTGCTGCCCAGCCTGTTCGTCGTCAACGGCGAGTCGTTCAACTACAAGCAGTACACGCTGTCCGCGGTCGCGCCTCTCGGCACCACGACGGTGCGGGCACGCGTCTCCCTGATCGACGGACTGTCAAACCCGATGGGCGGGGGACAGGCGTTCGTCGTCGACGACTTCACGCTGGACACGACTCAGGTGCCCGAGCCGGCGACCGGGGCGCTGATGGGCCTCGCGGTCACCTACCTTGCCCGGGTCCGTCGCCGCCGCCGCTGAATCGCCGGCGCGAGCCTACTGGTAGAACCAGTACTGGAACGACGCGTAGCGGCCGCGCAGCTCGAGGTGCGTCGAGCCTTCCGCCACGGCTTCCTTCGGCAGCCGAAGCACGTGCTCGTTCCAGCCGGGAGCGTTCGGCAGCCGCAGCCGCAGCGGCGCCATCCCGCCGGCCGTGAGGAGCACTCCGGCTTCGGGCATCGCGACCTCGCTCGCGAGCCCGCCCATCGCGCGCAGGCCGCGCGCGACGATCGACGAGCGCGTCCGCATCACGATCACGAGGTCGCGGCCGGCGTGCGTGCGGACGTCGAAGGACTCGCCGCCCAGGATGAGCCGCCCGGCGTCGGCGAGCGGTGCCTCGTCGGCGGGTCCGATCGAGACCGAGCCCGCCAGCAGCAGCTCGCCGTGGCGCGAGTCGTAACGGTAGCCGTGGGCGGCTTCGTCCCTGGGATCGCAGACGTCGAGGCGGTCGCCGAGCTCGAGCCCCGCGACCGCCGAGCGCGCCGGCGCCAGCACCGGCGCGTCGCCGCGACCGAACAGCTCCCAGTGCGCCTGGTAGAGCTCGAGGTCGTCTCCGAAGCTCGTGGTGGCGTAGAGGGGAGGCTCGGGCGCGAGCGCCTGCAGCAGCTCGGAGCCGTCGTGGCTCGAGTGCGTCAGCAGCAGGTACTGCGGACGCTCGGCGGCGCCCAGGCGGCCGAGCGCCTCGAACATCGAAGCCTCCCGCTCGGCCGTGCGCCCGCCCACGAAGGCCGGGCTCGTCACTCCGTGAAGGTTCAGGTTGGTGTGGCCGGTCAGGTACTCGACGCTCGTGGCCGCGTTGGCGATCGCGACGCCGCGCGGCAGGTGGTCGCGGATGAAGCCGGCCATCGCGATCTCGCGGCGCCAGGTGTCCCCGGCGAGCTCGCCGTAGACCGCCGCGAAGCGGACGGTCGACAAGGCGCCGAGCAGCAGCGCGAGCCCCGCTCCGGCGCGGAAGAGGTTTCGCTCGAGGACGAGGTCGTCGCGCGCGAGCAGCCGCGTGAGGCACCCGAGCCCCGCGGCGGCGAACGCGAGCAGGCCCGGGAACGCCCACATCAGATAGCGATTGAAATGAACGCCCATGAAGACGTTCGGCCCCGTGAGGGCGAACACCAGCGCCACGAGCGCGAGCCACAGCCGCGCCGGCCGCGCCAGGGCACCCTCGGGGCGGACGACGGCGAGCAGCACGAACACGAGCGCCAGGGGCGGGAAGAAGAAGGATGCGTCTCCCCGCGAGAAGCCGATCGCCACATCGGGCGGATAGAGGCCCAGCAGCAGCCCGCGCACGACGTCGACGCCGTACCGCGCGGCCACGGCGAGCGTCTCGACCGGCCCGTAGTTCGGCAGGAGCGCCTTCTCCGAGACCGAGGTCTGGAGCCAGGCTCCCGTGACCACGCGCTGCAGCGCGAGGACACCCAGCCCCACGGCGACCGGGGCAAAGGGCCAGAGCCGGTCGCGCTTCTGCCCCCGCGCGAAGGCCAGGCTCGCGAGCGCCAGCCCGAGCGTGAGCGGGAGCCCCTCCGGCCGCGCGAGCGCGAGCAGCGCACCCGCCACGACGAAGCCGCGCGGCGAGCCGCCGGCCGCGAACGCGAGCCAGCGCTCGAGCAGCAGGAGCGCCAGGAACAGGAAGAGCGCGATGTCCGAGCCGTAGAGATAGGCCCAGACGACGGGGCCAGAGAGCGCGACGAGGGCGCCCGCGAGCAGGCCTTCGCGCGGCCCCGCGAGACGGGCGCCGATGCGAACGGCGAGCGGCAGCGAGGCGAGGTAGAGCGCGGCGCCCAGCAGGATCGCGAACGCGACGAGCCCCTCGCCACGAGCGCCGGCGGCGTGCGCGAGCGCCAGCACCACCGTGTGGAGCAGGCTCGTGGCTCCCGTGGTCGGCGCCTCGCCCGGGTTGTAGCGGAAGGGGTGCCCCTCGGCCATCGCCCGCGCGTACTGCGCGATGACGTAGAGGTCGCTCACCTGCGCGACGAAGTAGCCGCCGGTCGTCCACAGCATGAGGCCGACGAAGAGCGCGGCCGTGAGCAGCCCGACCAGGAGGAGCGCGCGCACGGGCAGGATCTTAGCAGCCCGCCCCGCGACACGCGGCGCCGGCCCCGCCGCTGCCTTGACTCGCCCCGGGGCGACCCCCAAGATGCACGAGCGAGGCATGCCTGCTCCCGACTGGTCGCTGCTGTTGAGGACGCCGGCCTTCGAGATCACCGCGTTCCTGCTGGGCCTCGTCGTCGGCAGCTTCGCGAACGTCTGCATCCACCGGCTGCCGCGCGGCGAGTCGGTCGTGAGCCCGCCCTCGCGCTGTCCCGGCTGCGGTGCCCGCATCGAGGCGCGCGACAACCTGCCCGTCCTCGGCTGGCTGCTGCTGCGAGGGCGCTGCCGCCACTGCCGCGCGCCGATCTCCTGGCGCTATCCCGCGGTCGAGGCCGCGAACGGGCTGCTGTGGCTGGGGCTCGCCCTGCTGCACGGCCCTCACTGGAGCACCGCGGTCGAGCTGGTGCTGGTCACGGCGCTCCTGATCCTGAGCCTGATCGACCTCGACCATCAGATCCTGCCCGACGTCATCACGCTGCCCGGGATCGCCTCGGGCCTCGCGGTGAGCTTCCTGCCGGAGTGGCCGGTCTCGCCCGTCACGGCGTTCGCCGCGGCGGCGGGCGGCTGGCTGGCCTTCGCCGTGGTCGCGAAGGCCTACGAGAAGGCGCGCGGCGTCGAGGGCCTCGGGCAGGGGGACTGGAAGCTCGCGGCGATGCTCGGCGCCTTCCTCGGCTGGCAGAAGATGCTGCTCACGGTGCTGCTCGCCTCGACGGCGGGAACCGTGGTGGGGCTGCTGGCGATCGCGCTGCGCGGACGCGACATGCGCTACGCGCTGCCGCTCGGGACGTTCCTGGGTGCTTCGGGCACGCTCGTCGTGTTCGTGGGCGACTTCCTGCTCGCCTGGTACCGGGGGCTCTTCGGTGGCTGAGCCGGGCCGGGGCTCGCTGCGGCTCGGCGCCGCGCTGGCGCTCGCGGTCGTCGCGCTCTTCGAGGTGCTGGCACTCGCGCACGGCGTGCGCTCCGCGCGCCGGCTGCGCGCGCGCGTCGCCCAGGATGCCGCCCGCCGCGTGGAGGCCGCGCGGCCCGCGCTCGATCCCGTGCTGGCGCGCGGCCGGGAGGCGTGGGACGAGGCGGCCGGGACGGCGCTCGCGCAGGGCCTGGCGAGCGAGGTCGAGGTGGTCGACGGCGACGGGGCCGTCGCCTTCTCGCGCCCGCACGTGGCGCCGGTCGTCCACCGGCCGGGCGAGGAGGAGCGCCGCGAGCTCGCCGCCGGCCGCAGCGCGACGGCGCTCGCCCGCGAAGGCCCGGAGCTCCGTGTCCTCACGTACCTGCCGCTGCCACCCGCGCCGGCGGCCCAGTTCTTCAGGCTCGCGGCGCGCGCTCCCGACCTCGAGGACGAGGCGCGCGAGTGGCAGACCGTCCTGCTCGGCCACGCCGCGGCGCTCTCGGCGCTCGCGCTGGCGGTCGTGCTCGTGCTGTGGCCGCGCGGAGCCTCCGTCGCGGCCGCGAACGACGGCGCGCTCACCGCGTACGAGGTCGCGATGGGCCGGCTGCGCGACCGCGGGCAGGAGCTGAGCGACCGCTACGAGGAGCAGACGCAGCTCATGGAGGAGCGCTTGCGGGAGCTCGAGGCGATGGCGCGCGCCGGCGAGCTCACCGCCGGCATCGTTCACGAGGTGCGCAACGGGCTCGGGACGATCGTCGGCTACGCGCGCCTGCTGGAGCGCGGCTCGCGCGAGCAGGCCGCGAAGGAAGCGCGCGCGATCCTCGACGAGTGCGCGACGCTCGAGACGGTGGTGCGGCGCTTCACCGATTTCGTGAAGCTCGACAAGCTCCAGCTCGCCGACACCGACCTCGCCCCGCTCGCCGCGCGCGTCGTGGCGCGCGAGCGCCACGGGCACGAGGCGGTCGTCGCGCGTCTGTCGGGCCTCGACTCGCCGGTCGTGGTGCGCGCCGACGAGGAGCTGCTCGAGCGCGCGCTCGAGAACGTCGTGCGCAACGCCGTCCAGGCCGCGGCCGTGGGGGGCGGACACGTCGAGCTGCGCGCGGAGCGCAGCGCGAGCGGAGTGGTGCTGCACGTGGAGGACGACGGCCCGGGCCTCGCGGCCGACCACCCGGGCCACGTCCGTCCGTTCTACACCACCCGTCCCGGCGGGCTCGGCCTCGGCCTGCCGCTCGCCCGCAAGATCGTGCTCCTGCACGGCGGGGAGCTGTCGCTCGAGCGGCGGTCGCCGAAAGGCGCTCGCGTCGTCCTCCGGCTGCCGGCCGATGGAAGGACACACTGACCGAAACGTTACGAAACGTAACGCAAAATCGGCCACGAGCCTCGGATCTCCGCCGGAAAATCTCGAGCAACTACTTTAGTTTGTGTACACTTATGGATTATTGCAATACATGGAACACGGCTTGCTCAAGAGGGAGGTGCCATGGCTAACGACTCGCACGCAAACGGGCGCTCCGAGAAGGGGTTCAGCCTCGTCGAATTGCTGATCGTCGTCGCCATCATCGCGATCATGGCGGCGATCGCACTGCCGAACATCGGGAACTACGTGCGCAACTACAGGGTCAAAGGCGGCGGCACAAAGCGTCGCCAGCCTGCTCCAGTCGGCGCGCGGCAAGGCGATCGCGACGAACACCAACGCCGGCGTCTCGTTCTTCGTGATCGACGACGACAGCTACCGGTTCGTTCAAGAGGACCTGACCGGTGGCGCCCAGCCCCGAGGACCGATCCAGGAGCTCCCGCTGGGCGTGCGCTTCGTGGTGGCCGGCGGGCTCGAACTCCGGGCCCTCGATCCGGTTCACCCGCATGGGCGGCTTCTGCAACCCCGGCGTCGGCACCTGCGCGGCCGCCTTCGTGGACCCGTGCGGCACCGACACCGCGCGCTGCACCGCGAACGCCGGCGCGAACTTCTTCGCGCCGCAGGCGGACGGCACGCTCGTGCTCACGCTGCTCGAGCAAAACACGAACCTGCGACGGACGGTGCGCATCGCCCCCGGCGGCCGCGTGCTGCCCCAGCCGTGAGGGAGACCATGAACGCCCCAATCGAAAGGCAAGACCGCAGTAGCGAGAGCGGCTTCACGCTCGTCGAGACGCTCGTCGCGATCGTGGTGCTGGTGTTCGGGCTGATGGCCGTCACGAACCTGCTGCTGGTCGCGGCGACCTCCAACACCGTCGCCAACCAGTCGAGCGCCGCGACCGCCTCGGCCTCGCAGGTCATGGACCTGCTGCGCTCGACGCGCTGGGCGGACATCGTTCCGGGCGGCAGCCTGACGGCCGATACCACGAACCCCGTCGCCCGACTGCCGCGCGCTCACGAGCCCGATCACGGCGTACAACTGCGACGACAACATCCAGGGCGTGGGCACGGTCAAGACGCGCTGGCAGATCACGGCCGCCGTGGGCACGGTCCGGATGGTCCTGATCACCGTGGCCTCCGAGGGCACGGGGGCGATGGCCGGCGCAGCGCTCGCGAGCCACGTTCACCACCTACAGGACCTGCACGCAGTCTGCGCCGGGATCCTGCGGCCTCGCACCATGCTGTCTGACGGACTGAGGGGGGACACGCGAATGCAGCCTCGTCGCGCGTCGAACAAGGGCCGAGCTCGGCTTCAGCATGGTCGAGCTGATGGTGGCGATGGTCGTGACGCTCGTCGTCTCGGGGGCGATCTTCGGGCTGCTCACGGTCGGCGGCAACGCCTTCCGCCGGGAGCCTGAAGTGGCGGACCGCCAGCAGAACATTCGCATCGCCATGGATGCGATCGCCCGCGACATCCAGAACGCGGGCTCGGGAATGCCGCTCGTGTCGCAGGTCTTCACGCACACCGACGCTCCGCTGGGCGGGCCGAACCCCACCGGCGACGGCGCCCCCTACCTGAACGGCCAGGGTCCCCAGGGCGTCCTGGGAGCCCCGGGCCAGGCGCTGCGTGGCGCGCCGCCGACCGGCACGCTCGCCGATGGCTCCGACAACAGCGACGTGCTCGAGATCCTGATCGGGGAAGGAACCTGCCCGGTCTTCCACGTCTGCCAGCCCGCGGGCCTGAACGGCGCCGCCGTCTCGCCGGTGTCGCTGCTCGAGACGATACCGGCCGGCGGCTGCATGGTCTCGCCCGCAGCCGTCGGCTCGCAGGGCCTGGTGCTGCTCACGGACAACCGGATCTTCACGATCCAGCCCGCGACGATGCTCGCCACGGGCGACCGGCTGCGGCGCGCGCCTCGGCGATCAACGGCACGCTGAACCTGGCCGCCGCGCTGCCCGAATGGCCCACCACGGGCGGTGCGTCGCTGGTGCCGGCCGGCGGCGCCAACGCCCTCTTGTACTCCGCCCGCATCGTGCGCTACGTGATCGCCCCGGCCCTGGATCCCGTCGACAACGCGCCGAGCCTGTGGCGCAGCGAGACCGGCCGCTACACCACGGCGGGCGCGGCGTCCGCGCTGCCGGCGGTCGGCGCGACGAACTGGCAGCTGATCGCCCGCGGGATCGAGGATCTGCAGGTCGAGTACCTGAACGGCGGCAACCTCTGGTCGAACAACCCGGGCGTCGTCGCCACGTGCGCTCCCGCGGGCTGCACCGTCGGCGACTACAACAACGTCGTCCGCCGCGTGCGCGTCACGCTCTCCGCCCGGGCGATCGCGCCGCTGCTGCAGGGCGAGACGAGGCCCGCGGGCGGCGCTGCGCCGAACGCGGTCCGGGGTCAGCTCACGACCGTGGCGACCCCGCGAGCCGCCATGCTCGGGCTGCAGACCGTTTCCGGAGCGACAGGCTTTCAATGAGTGGCACGGTGAAGTCCGCCCTCCCCCGACCGCCGTCCCGCATGAAGAAGGAGCGCAACGTCATGGACGCACGAGAAGACCGAGGGCCGCGGGCACGCAAGCAGGCAGGCTTCGCCCTGATCCTGGCGATCCTGTCGCTGATGCTGCTGACGTTCCTGGGGCTGACGCTGGCGGCGACGACCTCCACCGAGCTGCAGATCGCGACCAACTACCGCTGGAGCCAGCAGGCGCTCTACAACGCCGAGGCCGGCCTCCAGGCCGCCAAGCTGCTGCTCGCGCAGGTCGCCGTGGTCGACGGGGACTTCCGCAACATCCTGCCGACGGCGCGCGCGGGGAACTGGAGCTACGGCGTGACCGGAGCGCCCGGCGGCCCGCCGGTGGTGGTCCCGGCCGCGCGCAGCGGCTTGCGTGACTACGAGCGGATGGGCTGCGCGGACCGCGCCGGCGTCGGGCTCGGCCGCGTGCTGACCTCGCCCGCGGGCTCCAAGCAGCCAGGCGACTACCAGGACGTCTCCACCTACATGGCGTCGACGCTCAACGGTGCCTTCACGATCTGGGTCCGCCGCGAGCTGGCGGTGAGCCCGGCGGGGATGTTCTCGGACAACGCCGACAACACGACGCTCGTGGTCACCGCCGAGGGCATCGCACCCTACCAGTCGCAGACCGACAACATCGCGCGCGCCAACCAGGCGCGCCGCACGCTCGAGGTCAGCCTCTCGCTGCTCGTGAACCAGGGCAATCGCTGCCAGGGTCTCGCCGGGCAGGAGGGCCTCGGACCCTCCGGCGACAACTTCGACCCCTGCAGCCCGCTGACGGGCGCCGGCGTCGGCAACGCCTTCGGCGGCGCCCTCACCGAGAAGGCGGGTGTCCAGTGAGGAGCACGGAGATGCAACCCGAGTTCGTGACATCCGTTCCAGGCTCGCCCCTCCAGGGAGGTCGTCCCATGACGCGACGTTTCTCGCCGTGGCGGACAGCAGCCCTGCTCGTCGCCGGCGCGTTGATCTTCGCGCTGGCGGGCGACCGCGGCTTCACCGCCACCTCGCTCGGCATCGACCCCCTCGAGGTGCTCGACCTGCAGGTCAAGCCGAACGTGTTCGTCGTGCTCGACACCTCCGGGTCGATGGAAGACCTGACCGACAACAGCGCGAGCAACTACGGCGGCGACCACATCCGCTCGAAGATGTGGCAGGCCAAGCAGGTCCTGAAGTCGGTCTTCCAGGCCAACCAGGACAAGGCCTCGTTCATGTTCGGCGTCTACCGCTTCAGCGGTGCAGCGCCGGATCCCCGGGGCAACATGGCGGTCGGGAATGTTTCCGGGACCGGTATCCCGGCGCGTTTCGTCTACTCGGCCCAGAGCTGGGCCGCCGGAACCTTCCCGAACCCGGCCTGCACCGTCGATCCGTTGACCTGTCCCGCGCCGAACCCGCCACGGTCACGTTGCCGGTCCAAGGCGGGTCGCCTTCGATGGCCACGACCGAGCTCGTCGTCAACTCGCTCTACGCGTTCCAGTGGATCCAGAACGGCGGCGGCATCGTCAACAACACGCTCGTCTTCACCGAGAACGGCGGCCCGGTCTGCACGGTCACGGTGACGCCGGACTTCTACATCAGCCCCGCCGCGGTCGCCACGGCGATCCAGAACGCCATGAACTCGTGCGCCGGCCGGGGGAACACCTATACGGTCTGGTACGGCAACACCCAGCAGCTCACGCTCACCAGCCTCACGCGCGCCGGCACGGTCGCCACGGCCACCACCGCGACGCCCCACGGCTTCGCCACCGGCGACTCCGTCACGATCGCGGGCGCGACCCCAGCGGGCTACAACGGTGCCAAGGTGATCACCGTGACCTCGGCGACCCAGTTCACCTACACGGTGGTCAACACGCTCGCGACTCCCGCGACCGGCACGATCACCGCCACGCTGACGGCCGGGACGGCCAATCGCTTCTCGTTCCGCGGCAGCGGCACGCGCAACTTCACGCTCAACTGGACGAACGCGGCGACGACACTCGACGGCGTGATGAAGCAGACCGCGGACACCGCCGTGACCGGCACGACCGTGGTGACGCTCGGCGACTCCCGCATCAACCTGCTCCGCCGCACGTCCGGTCAGAACTTCAACGAGACCATCGACCCCGACGGCGCCTCGACGACGCTCGTTCCGGCGCTCGACAAGCCGAGCCCGTCGCGGGCAGTCCGTACCTACAACCTCGACGCGGGCAAGTACTGGAACGGCGAGACCGTGTACGTCGACGTCGAGCGGGAACGCGTGCGACATCGTGCCCGGCACGCCCACCAACCCGCCGACCGTGACGCTCCAGCTCACGACCAACTGCGCGAGCGGCGCGGCCGCGGGGGACGCCGCCAACGTCGGGCGTCTTCACCTGGGGCGGCGGCCTCGTCGCGAGCGGCTCCGGGACCTGCCAGGGCATGAGCCAGAAGGTGCCGCTCATCCCCTGCAACCAGCTGACGCCAGCGCAGTACACCAACATCGGGCCGTACCTCGAGAACCAGGTTCCGCTCACCGCGACGGGCACCGTTTCCGGCTACACCGAGCGCGGAGACGGCACCGGCATCGTGGCGACCCAGCCCAACCTGGGCGGCGTGATCGCGAGCGGCAACACGCCGCTCGCGCAGTCGATCAACGACGTCGCCGTGATCTTCGGCGGCAACGGCACGAGCACGGGCCTCTGGCACGGCGGGCAGGTGGCTCCCGCTCCGGCGCTCGACGCGATCAAGCTGCACCTGAACCCGAAGGAGAAGACGATCTTCATCCTGGTGACGGACGGCGACCAGAACTGCACGCCGTTCACGCTCGGGATGAGCACGGGCGCGCCGTACTCCGGCCTGACGAGCGGCGACGACGCGGCGGCGCTCGGCGCGGCCGCGGCGGCGCAGAAGCTCTACAGCCCCGACACCCTCGCCAACAAGGGCAACGGCGCCGGAGCCGGCACCGTCAACGCGGACGGCACGATCAACGGCGATCCCGCGGCGTCGGTGACGACGTATCTCGTCGCCTACGGCACGGGCGCCGCCAAGTCGCGCTCCGACTGGATCGCGTGGGGCGGCTCGGGCATGCGGCGGGCCTTCGGAACCGTCAGCGGGGCGGACACCTGGACCACGATGCCAACCCAGGCCGAACGCGACGCGTGCAAGACCTGCATCGACTCGTTCCTGGCCCCCGACCCGGACACGCTCGCCTCGGTGCTCACCAAGGTGATCAACCAGGGCGCGAGCTCGGGCGAGTTCTCGGCGCAGCAGTCGCTCACGGACTCGATCTACGAGCTCGCCGGCGACGCCCCGCAGGGAACGGCCCCGGCGCCCTGGAGCCCGTTCAACCCGCGCAACCGCTACGACCCCCTGGTGCCGCACCGGTTCGTGTCGACCTTCACGCTGCCGCTCTTCACGGGGCAGATCAAGGCTTATACGCAGGGCGGCCCGAACTCGCTCTCGATCCCCGATGCGACGTGCGTGCAGTACGTCGACAACCCGCCGGCCGGACCGGGCCCGGAGGACGTCCCGGGCACGGCCTGCCGCCGCTGGAGCGCCAACGACAAGCTGGTCTCGCGGCTGGCGACCGGCATGGCGGCCGCCTGCCCCGCAGACCTGACGGCAGTCGCGACGGGAAGCCAGTGCACCTTCGGCATGCTGTGGAACGGCGCCGACATCACGAACGTGGCCACGCGCTCGGGCGTCGGCATCCGGCGCCGCATCTTCACCACGTCGCAGAACGGCGTCTTCGGCCCGACCGTCGACCAGCTGATCGCGGGCCAGAGCCCCTTCCGTGTGGCTCTCTGGCCGCCCCAGACGTCCGGGGTCGGGACGGCGGTCGCCCCGGCCAACGACACGGGCATGGGACTCTTCGACGCGGAGCTCGGCCTGCCGCTCGACTCGGCGAGCCCGATCGACGCCGCGTTCCTCAAGCTGCGGACGGACTACAAGGCGTGCCTGGGCACGCCCACCCTGCCCGCGTCGTGTCCCCCTGCGGCGCAGACGAGCGGCTTCACGCTCGCTCATCTGCAGCGTGCGCGCCGCGAGGCGCGCGAGACGCTGCTGGCCTTCCTGGCCGGAGCCACGTTCCTGGCCGACGCCGCGGGCAACCCGAAGCGCGTGGCGGCTCGCTTCCGGCTCCTACACCGCGAGGGACATCCTGTACGTGACCCGCACGTCGATCCTGGCCGAGTCCACGGTCGCGACGCCGGCCGTGGTCGGGCCGCCTCAGGAAGAGCTGCCCGAGGGCACGGCGTGGAAGCCGGAGTATCTGCTCTATCGCGACGGTCCGCGTGACCACTCGAATCCCGCGAACGAGCCGGACGGCGAGGCCACGTTCGGAGGCTCGATGATCCGCTCGGGCTTCGGGCTCAGGAACCCGGACCGCGACGCGAAGAACAACTCGATCGGCACGGTCCAGGGCCGCGTGTTCTACGCGAACGACACGCGCGCGATGAAGCCGGTCATGAGCGTCCTCTACGCGGGCTCCAACCTGGCGCTGCACGCGTTCCGCGCCGGCACGAGCGTCGCGACCGCGATCGCGACGGCTTGCGGCACCGCGACGGCCGAGATCGCCGGCAGGGACTGCGGCGGCGAGGAGCTGTGGGCCTATCTGCCCTACGACCAGCTCGACAAGCTGTCCAGGCGTTACATCAACAACCCGCAGAAGCGCGATCCGCACGACTACGTGATCGCGCGGGCGGTCCGCTTCTCCGACGTCTTCGTGCCGACGCCCGGCACGGCCGTCGACCCGGACGACACGCCGGTCGAGCAAGACCGTCGGCGGCATCAGCCTCGGCCAGATCAAGGGAGTCTGGAGGAAGGTGCTGTTCGTCGGCCGCGGCAAGGGTGGCAAGTACCTGACCGCGATCGACGTCACCGGCCCCGGCATGTTCACGGACCTGGCGCTGTCCGACAACATCATGAACCCGATCTTCCTCTGGAGCCGCGGCAACCCCGACACCACGAACGGCAAGGTCGGAGGCACGCCGTCGAACCCCACCGAGCCCCTCGACCTCGCCAACTACGCCACGATGGGCGAGACCTGGTCGGTGCCCGCGCTGGCGTTCGTCGACCGCACCACGATGCGTGCCGACGACGCGACCAAGAAGGCGACGGCCACCACGCGCAAGCCCAAGGGCAACGACTTCGTGCTCTACATGGGCTCGGGCTACGGCAATACCGGCGAGGGCACGAGCTTCTACAGCCTCGACCCGCTCACCGGCGACATCATCACGCGGGTGGACGTCGACACCTTCGCCGCCGCCAACTATCCGACGCTCGCGCGCAGCGGCATGCCCTATGCCAACGCGCTCGTCGCCAACCCGGTCGTCTTCAACGCGTCGCGCTTCCTGTTCGCGCCGGGCGGCGTGCCTTCGCCGAACGTCGCGGCGGCGCCGGGCCGGCGCGTCTACTTCGCCGACCTCTGGGGCCGGCAGTGGAAGTTCCTGACGGCCGCGCCGGACCGGCCGCTTCCGGTCGCGGACCTCGGTGCGGATCAGCCCGTGGCGACGGCGAACTCGCTGCTCGGACTGCCCGCGAACGACCCGGCCTCGAAGCCCCACGTCTACACCACCTCGGGCAACGAGAACCGGGCTTCCGTGCCGACCGGCCAGTTCAAGAACTTCGGCTTCCGGGACGACGGCTCCGACACCTCGCTCACCGTGTCGCCCTCGGTGACGCAGAACGGCATCGCCGTCTTCCCGCCGATGCAGTCGCTCTTCGTGATCCCGTTCCAGCCGCAGTTCCGCGGCACGGTGCAGCCCGCGACCGCGTACAGCGAGACCGCCTCGAGCGGCACGGCGGTGGTCGGGCGCGTGTTCTTCGGTGGCACGCGCTTCAACGCGCCGAACTCGGCCTTCGCGCCTCCGGTGCCTCCGTTCCCGTGCCGGTCGAGCTTCGACAGCATCATCTACGCGCTCGGAGCGCAGTCGGGCCTCGCCGCCTACAACCTGGCGTTCGGCAACGCCTACCAGATCTTCCAGGACAGCCGCATCGTCGCGCTCTCGACGCAGGCGGCTCCTGGAGCCTCGGTGCTGGCGAAGGACGAAGGGCTCTCGAAGGTCGGGCAGCCGGTCCAGGCCCCGCCGCCGATGGGCCTGTCGCCGTCCACGCAGGCGACGCAGAACATCGTGACGGTCGCCGGACCGGGCCTGCCGCAGCCCGCCGTCCGCTTCGGCTCGACGGTCTGCCAGTAGCCGTCGCCGCCCTCTCCTCTCCGCCGCGGGCGGGGGGGAGGGGGCTTCCCTTTTCCCCTTGATTCTGTTGAGTTTGGGGTGTATCCTTTAAGCGTGGCGAACGCCATCATCTGCTCGGCTTGCCATGCACAGAATCGGCCTTCCTGGGAATTCTGTGCACGCTGCGGCGAGCCGCTCGAGGCGTCCGACACACAGATCGTCGCCCGCCAGCAGACGCTGACGGGCGTTCCCGCCCTCGCCGAGGGGTCGGCGCGCGATTCGAGCTCGCTCTGGCTCTTCGTCATGGTGGCGGTCGCTGTCGGCACGGTCGTCCTGGCGTGCCGCGACATCGCCGCGCAGCCGCCGGCTCCTCCGCCGACGCCCGGGGTCTTCGGGTTCGGCGGCCCGACCCCCGCGGGGTCGCCCGAGCCCTCGCCTGTGATCGCGACGAACTCGGACGTCGAGGATGCGCGTCGCCTCGTGGCACAGGGCAACCTCGCGCAGGCGATCCCGCTGCTGCAGAAGGCCGTGGGTCAAAACCCGGGCAACGCGGAGTACCAGCACCTGCTCGGGCGGGCGCTCTGGACCACCGGCAACCGCGAGGGCGCGCTGCAGAGCTACAGCCAGGCGTCGCGACTCGACCCCGTGGCCTATCGCGCGGAGTACGCGCAGGCGCTCGAGACGGCCGGCCGCGTGGACGAAGCCATCACCGAGCTGGAGGCCGCGCGCGTGACGCAGCCCGGCACCGCGATCGTCGACGAGACGCTCGGCCGCATCTACTACAACCGCGGCGACTTCGCGAAGGCGCTCCCGCTGCTCGAAACCGTCGCGGGCCGCACGCGCGACCCCGTCGTGCTCCAGCAGCTCGCGTACGCGGCCGAGAAGAGCGGCGACCGCGAGCGCGCCATCTCGACCTACCGCGACGTGCTGAACGCGCAGCCGGGCGCCGACGTGGCGCGCGGACTGCTCGCGGAGAGCCTGCTCGCCGCGGGGCGCAACAACGAGGCGCTGACGGTGCTCCAGGAGGGGCTGCAGCGGGCCCCCGACGCCCCGCTGCTGCAGCGCGGCATCGGCAGCCTGTACGAGCGCAGCGGGCGCCCGGCGGAGGCCGCCGCCGCCTACCGTGAGTACGCGCGGCTCGCGCCGAGCGCGCCGGACGCCGCCGACATCTCGGCTCGGGCCGCACGGCTCGAGGCTTCGACCAAGAGCTCGGGCTCGTGATGCGCGCGCTCGCGACCCGCTCGCTGCTCGTCGCGCTCGTGCTCGCGCTTCCGGGGCTCGCGCTCGCGCAGGGGCTGGGCGACGCGGCGGCGCGCGAGAAGCAGAAGCGCCAGACGACGCCCAGACAAGACCACGCGCGTCATCACCAACGACGACCTCCGCAAGGACGAGCCGGACAAGAAGGCCGAGGGCCAGGGCGCCTCGCCGGCCCAAGAGTCCGGGTCCGCGGCGTCCTCGTCCAGCTACCAGGCGGAGCGCGAGTCGCGCTCGAACACCGCGAGCGAGAGCGACTCGCGCCAGCAGGCGATCGACCAGGCGCAGGCCCAGGTCGACAGCGCCCGCTCGGCCGTCGTCGCCGCCGAGGCGCGCGTCAAGGAGCTCGGCGACAAGCTCAATCCGATGAGCCCGTCCTTCATCTACGGCCAGGCCCAGACCGGCGACGCGGCGGGCGAGGAGATGAGGACGCGCGAGGCGCTGCGGGCGGCCGATGCCGAGCTCGCCGGCGCCCGCGAAGGGCTCGTCCAGGCCAACAAGAATCTCGAGGACGTGCGCCAGGGCCGCAAGGCCTCGTCCGAGCGCTGAGGACCTCCGGCCCTCCTTGGCCGACATCCTGATCGTCGAAGACAAGGAATCGCTCCGCACGATGCTGCGGACGACCCTGGAGTCGCGCGGCTACGCCGTCGACGAGGCGGGCGATGCCGAGCAGGCCCGCCGCAAGCTCGCCGCCTTCCGCTACCTCGTCGTGCTGACGGACCTGAAGCTGCCCGTGGGCAGCGGTCTCGACGTGCTGCAGGCGGCGCTCGACGCCGACGCCGAGACGCCCGTCGTGATGATGACCGCCTTCGGCACCGTCGAGGAGGCGGTCCGCGCCATGAAGCAGGGGGCGGCCGACTTTCTCACCAAGCCCGTGGACACCGACCACCTGCTGCTGCTGCTCGACCGCACCGTCGAGACCCGCCGCGTGGCGACCGAGCTGGTGCTCCTGAAGGAGGACTACCAGAGGCGCTACGGGCTGCCGCGCGTGCTGGGCGAGGACCCGACGCTCAAGGAGGCGATGCTCGCGCTGCAGCGCGCCGCCGTGACCGACGCCACCGTGCTGCTGCTCGGCGAGAGCGGCACCGGCAAGGAGCTGATGAGCCGCGCGCTCCACCAGCTGTCGGGGCGGGCCAAGGGCCCCTTCGTCGCGATCAACTGCGCGGCGATCCCGGACAACCTGCTCGAGAACGAGCTGTTCGGCCACGAGCGGGGCGCCTTCACCGGCGCGACGGGCCGCAAGATCGGCAAGGCCGAGCTCGCCCACCGGGGGACGCTCTTCCTCGACGAGATCGGCGACATGCCGCTGCCGCTCCAGGGCAAGATCCTGAGGCTGGTGCAGGAGAAGCAGTTCGAGCGCGTGGGCGGGCTCTCGACGCTCAGCGTCGACGTGCGGGTGGTGGCCGCCACCAACCGCGACCTGCGCGCGCTCGTGGAGCAGAAGCTCTTCCGCGAGGACCTCTTCTTCCGCCTGTCCGTGATGCCGATCGAGATCCCGCCGCTGCGGCGCCGGCGCCGCGACGTGCCGCTCCTGGCCGACGCCTTCCTGCAACGGCTCGCGCGCGAGATGGGCAAGAAGGACCTGCATCTGTCCGACGACGCCAAGCGCGCGCTCGCCGCCCACTCGTGGCCCGGGAACGTGCGCGAGCTGCAGAACTGCCTCGAGCGCGCCGCGATCATCTGCGACACCACGACGATCGAGCCCGCGCACCTGCGGCTCGAGCCCGGCCTGCGCGCAGGACCGACGCTCGCCGACGTGCTGGACCTCTCGGGGCCGCTCGCCGAGGTCCGCGAGCGCGCCGCGGAGCGGGCCGAGGATGAAGCGATCGCCCTCGCGCTGCGCGAGGCCGAAGGCGATCGTGCGGCGGCCGCCGAGCGGCTCGGAGTGAGCCTGTCCACGCTCAACCGGCGGCTGCGGCCGAGCTAGGTCGGCTACTACTCCTTCTTCCACTTCGTGCGCATGCTCGCGACGAG
>CAVRVE010000009.1:0-173444 GCA_963724555.1 uncultured Acidobacteriota bacterium | reverse complement strand
TAACAAAGGCCGGGCAGCATGTTGGTCATGATGCCCGTTGGTGATAGCTCAGGGCAACAATCCCGCGACCGCCTTGATCAACTCTTTACCTGAGGCTGGCTTCGAGGACCACGGGAGCTTCGGGCCATTTCTCGCGCGCGTCGGTCGCGTCGTACCTAGTGTGGAAGACGAAGGGAATACCTAGGTCTGTAAGACGACGACAGACGGCGGCCGTATTGTCCCTGCCAAGTCGCTGAGCAATCACCGCAGCCGAGAGACCGGATGCTCGGCCATATGCAAAGCGTCTCTCAGATGATGAGCGCCAAACACCCGGGCGCCGGCGTCGCGCAAGTCTCGTTTGCACTTGAAGTGCAGCAAAGGGCTCGCCCTCGACAACAAGGATCGAGCGTCCGTTCAACGCAGAACCATGCATGGCATACCCCGAACTGCGACGAGCCGCATACTTGTCGACTTTGGACCATAAGGTCAGTCGACCGTTAAAAGGTCAACCAGGTTGCCGTGCAGTGCAATGCGCAGCGGATGTTTGGGTCAGTGGGTGCCGGTGGCAGTCAGGTCGTCGACATCCGTAGAACACGTCAGTCGGTGCGCTGACGGCGAGAGGATTAATTCGCGCCTGTTCCTGCGCGCGTTATCGGAACACCCCCCGCGAGCGAAAAATAACTACAGTCTTTCGACAAGGAGAAGAGAAGTGACGGTCGCAGCCAGCAACACCACCGAGGAAAGCCAGATCCGCGTTCCGATCGAGGACCGCGTCAAAGCTGCCCGGGCTGAGGCACGCAGTCGCCCTCGTGGCCAACCATGCGCCGGAGGTCGTGACATTCGATGTCGTGAACCCTCTGCAGAATATAGGGCCCGACGCGGTCAAGCAGCGAGCCGAGCAGTGGTTCGCGTCGTTCCAGGGACCGATCGAATTCGAGATCCAGGAGTTATGCATTACCCGAGGAGAAGAAGTTGCATTTTGCCACTTCCTCAATGGTGTCCGGGGCACGACAACGGCCGGAGAAAAGGTCGACATGTGGTGGCGAGCGACTATGTGCTGCCGCAAGATCGACAGCAAATGGTTGATCGTCCACGAGCACAACTCGGTTCCGTTCGACATGGAGACTGGAAAGGCCTCAATTGACCTAAAGCCGTAAGCGCGACCATGGCCACCAGCGTAGATCGTTCCGATTAAAAGCACGGGGCCGGGCAGAGCAAGGATGGAAGGAGAAAATGATTTGGGTGGAAGCAAGCGAATGGGTGGTCAGGTCGTTACGATCCCTTTAGCACCTTGGTGCGTCCCGCGTCGCCGAGCTTGCACCGTCATCTCATCAGGTCGGGAGCTGGCCGCCGCCAGGGACAACCGCGGCACGATTTGCAAGCCGAAAAGGGGCGGAGACGCCCGACTTCCCGCCAGGGCGGCTCCGTCGCGCGGCCAACTCTGGCGCGCGCTGGGGCGCGACCCCGACCGAGGGATGGCCGGCAATGTCGCGCCGTTCGAGTGAAACAGGCGGCGCTATGGGTTGATCAAAGCCGTCCCGTAAGGGCCAGAACAACAACGATGATGAGAAGAACTCCCAGCACGCTGATGCCACCGTGGCCGAAGCCGTAACCGTAGCCGCCGAAGCGACCACTGAAGCCACCGAGCAGGAAAATGATGAGAATGATGGCGAGAATGGTGCCGATCGACATTGTTCATCTCCAGTTGCGTTGCCTCAGCTCAGAGCATCCGAGCTTTTCCAGTTTCATCGACGGTCTGTTGGCTTCGCCCGATCACGCCATGCTGTGGGAGATTGGGCTCCTCGGCGAGCAGGTTGTTCAGCGGTGCCTCGAGGTTCCAACACGCGCCGCTCGGAAGCGTACGCAATTCAGCCGTTCCACCGAACACGGCTGGAACGACGGTCTTTAGGATGACGAGGCCGGATCCTTTGCGTAGCGGTTCCGCCACAGGCGGCCCGTCGAGCTCTCGCCAATCAAACAGAAATCGTCGCTTGGCCTTGTCTGTCTTCCAGACCACATGGATCTTGCCACCCGGAACGGACAGCGCGCCGTGCTTCATGGCGTTAGTGGCGAGTTCGTGAAGGGCGAGGCCCAGATATTCCGCCGGGCTCGCCGACAACCGCAGGGCCGGTCCTTCGATGGTGACTTGTGTTGCATCGTGCCCGCTCACGAACGCGAGCTGTGAACGAACGAGACTCAGCAATTGGAATGCTTTGCCAATTCTCGCGCGCAAGTAGCTCATGCGATGCGGAGAAGCTGGCCAGTCGGTTATCGAAATCAGTCTGGAAGCTTGCAACGTCGGTGCTCACCGCCCCAATTTGATGGGACATCGCGCTGATCACAGCAAACATGTTCTTTGCGCGATGCATTAGTTCTCGGACAAGCAACTCGGCCCGGTCAGCACGTTCTTGGGCGGAGTTATCCGTCAACGAGACTATTACGACCACGGGATTGGCGCCAATCGTCACGGGATTGAGACCTACGGAGACCGGGATCTCATGACCGTCCTTGCGCCGCGCCGAGAGCCGTCCACCTTTACCCATCGGCCGCGAGCTGGGGGACCGGAAGAAATCTTCGCGTAACCGCTTGTGTTTCTGTTGAACAACCTCGGGCACAAGGACCTCCATGGAACGCCCAAAGAGTTCAGACTTCGCATAGCCAAACAGACGTTCGGCCGCTGCATTCAGGTGATGGATGTGTCCAACCCCGTCGATCAGAAGCATGGCGACGGGCGCTTGCCGAATAGCGTTGGAACCTCCGCGTTCGGCATCAGCTTGCTGAAGACACTCACGTGACCCCCAAATACAAGGTCTGCTTCGGGCCCAAGTCTACAGAGGCAGGGCCCTTGTAGATTACCGCTGGCAGTCTCTTGGAGCCATTTCCTCCGATCACGAACAACCAGACATAGTGTATTAAACCGTACATTGATATAGATCAATTGGGATGGGAGCGAGAAGCAGACGGCTCGTCTAGCGACGGCGGCACCGCCTTTGAGGCTTTCGAACGCCGGCCCCGGTGCATGCGGCGCCGTCCCCTACGCGAAATGCTTCGCGGGCCGTTTTCGCCAGCTTCCAGGCCGGTGACGCGAGCTCCGGACCCGTCCCGAGCTGCAAACGCCCCGTCTCCACCGTTGCGTCGGAGGCCTCGTTGCAGCGAGCGTCGATACGCCCAACCAAGGTGTCGGGGTCGTCCCCGCACTCAGATCTGTCGCGATCGCCTGCCGTTCGGTCTCGGCGCCATCTTCCTGGCGATGCGACCTTCGCCTTTCTTGAGGCCGATGCGCCTTCGGAAAGGACCTTGGCCCACGCAGAGATTAGCATGCCGCCGCGAAGATCGCGACCGCCGATGAAAGTCGGGCAGTGACGTCCGCGGAAACCCACCGAGCAAGCCTTTCATGATCTGGGTCTGACCTTCTGCGAAGATCAAGCCCACGCCAGTGGCCTCGTTCGCCCAACCTTACAAGGTTCGCGCTCAATCCGGCCACATAGGCTTCGAGTAGCACCCTGATCTTCGATCATCCACACGCCGTGGGGATCGCCGCGACGGAAGCTGTGCCGGCGGGACCAGCAACGGATAGGATGTCGCAACCCACGCGTTCGCTCGGAGGATTTCGGCGAGCGCCGGTACTCTCTGGCTAGGATTATCGGCGTAGCGGGCCCGATGTCCAGGCGACCCGACTGCACGGAGAGAGAGCGAACACCCAAAGCAAGCGGGCACATCCGCCGCATCTGTTCCACATCAAAGCAAAAGTCGAGGCAGTTGATGCGGATCAAATCGTGCATTGCAATATGGGCGCATGACGTGGCTCGTGCAGAAGGAATGTGGAGTGCTTGCATGACGGCGCGCGCGCATGAAACTGGCCTGCCGCTCAGGTCGAATGGCTCAACCAAGCCAGCTGCTGCGACCCCGCCGCAAACGGTACTAGGTGAGCCCAGAGATGAAGATGCCGCCGACTAGCCGGCAGCCTCACGTGTGGCACTGCCTCCGATCCGAGTGCGGCAGAGCGCGACTCCTACGCTTCGACTGCGCTCAGTGATGTCATAGACCGTTCACTGCATGCAGCCACGGCGCGCTTCACAGCCGGCCTGTCTCCGGCGGCGCTGGCCGAAGCCTACACCGATTGGGCTGCGCATCTCGCATCTTCTCCTGGCAAGCGGATGCAGCTTCTCGAAAAAGCCACGAAGAAAGCTGTGCGGCTCGGCACGTCATACCAGCCAGTGCCTGCTGGAGGGGCGTGCCGATGCCTGCTGCATCGAGCCACTGCCGCAGGACCGGCGTTTCGTCGGCGAAGCGTGGCAGAGCTGGCCATACAATGTGATCTACCAGAGCTTCCTGCTGCAGCAGCAGTGGTGGCACAACGCAACGACCGGCGTGCGTGGCGTGACGCGGCAGCATGAGGACGTCGTCACGTTCGCGGCCAGGCAGCTGCTCGACGTTGTGTCGCCCTCGAACTTCTTGTTCACGAATCCTGAGATCCTGCAGCACACGATGCGGCAAGGCGGCATGAACCTCATGCGCGGCGCGCAGAATTTCGTCGAGGATTGGGAGCGTGCAATCTCCGGCAAGAAGCCGGTCGGCACGGAGGCATTCCGGCTCGGGCGCGATGTCGCACTCACGCCGGGTAAGGTCATCTACCGCAATCGCCTGATCGAGCTGATCCAGTATGCGCCGGTGACCGAACAAGTCAGGCCCGAGCCGATCCTAATCGTGCCGGCTTGGATCATGAAATACTACATCCTCGACCTGTCGCCGCAGAACTCTCTGGTGAGGTACCTGACCGAACAGGGCTTCACGGTGTTCATGATCTCGTGGAGGAATCCGGGAGCCGTGGACAGAAGCCTCGGTATGGACGACTACCACAAGCTCGGCGTGATGGCCGCGATCGATGCCGTGCTGCCGATCGTCCCCGATGAACCCGTGCACGCAGTGGGCTATTGCATCGGTGGCACGCTGCTGTCGATCGCAGCTGCCGCGATGGCCCGCGATGGTGACGAGCGGCTCAAGTCGATCTCTCTGTTAGCAACCCAGACCGACTTCACGGAAGCCGGCGAGCTGATGCTGTTCATCAACGAAAGCCAGCTGAGCTTCCTTGAAGACATGATGTGGGAGCAAGGGTTCCTCGACACCAAACAGATGGCCGGCACCTTTCAGCTTCTGCACTCCAACGATCTCGTCTGGTCGCGAATGATCCGCGAGTACCTGATGGGCGAGCGGGGTACGATGACCGACCTGATGGCGTGGAATGCGGACGCAACACGCATGCCCTATCGCATGCACTCCGAGTATTTGCGCCATCTTTTCCTCGACAACGAGCTGGCGGAGGGCCGATATTTGGTCGACGGCAAGGCCGTAGCCCTAACCGACATCCGCGCACCCATCTTCTCGGCCGGCACGACCCACGATCACGTCGCACCGTGGCGTTCCGTCTACAAAATCCACATCATGACCGACACCGAAATCACCTTCCTACTGGCGAGCGGCGGGCACAATGCCGGCATCGTCTCCGAGCCCGGGCACAATAACCGCAGCTATCAGGTCCTGACCAAGAGCAGCGTCGATCACTACACCGATCCCGACGTTTGGGCGGCAGCGGCGCCACGCAAGGAGGGATCATGGTGGCCCGAATGGGTGGCTTGGCTCGACGCGCGCTCAGGAAGGCCCGTGCCGCCACCGACGCTGGGCGCCACCAGGAGGCTATTCGCCGCTCGGCGATGCGCCTGGCACTTATGTTCTGCAGGAGTGACGCGATCGCCCGACGACCTCGATGAGATCCGAAGCTGGTTCGATCAACTGGGCCATGGTCCGTAGGGCGTCGAAAGCGTTCGGCCTCGTTGGATGGACTGTACTAAATTGCTCGTTCTTGCCGTCCAACGTGTGATGGCGGGACCATCCTCCTGCTGAGGACCGATCCACAAAAATTGCCGAACTACTTTTTCTCGATGGTAATGCTGCGCTCGCCAATATTGATCTCGATGCCAGTGGTTTTCTGCCGCTGCTGGTAGAACTGATAGCTCAAGACCACGGTGGCGACCGCGAGCAAGGCGATGATAAGGTAGAGAACGTTGCGATTCATCGGGAAGTCCTTTTCTGTTTGCCCTTGATGCCATGATCTTGGGTCGTTTGCAGTTGCAGTTGGCGGTGAATGTGCCCCGGCGCTAGTCCGCTGATCCATCAAGGCCGTCACACTATCGTTTCAGCACGCACCGACCATTCCGCATTGATGGAGATCGACAAGTGCGGAGGCCGCACTAAGTGGCGTGACGCGGGCGCCACGGCCTTAATTCATCAAGCTGCCAACTTGCGCACGCTGTCATTTCTTGTGTCGGCCCCGGCTGGCTCGAACTAGGACGATCCGTGCAGGATGCTTGGGTGCCATCGACGTTGCAGCCGAGCTTGGCGTCGGAGGGCAGCTCGGCATTACCACTCAGGGCCAGGCGGACTCGGAAAAAGGGCGAATTAGGATCGTTTCACTTTGGCGAGAAACACCGTGGTGTCACAAGCAGATATTGATCTCTCCACTCAGAGAGCCGCCTACGCCAACTTGCGGCCGGCGCGCGATTTCGCCCGCTTGTCGCGTGGATTCTGGTCCAGTGAATACGCTGTTCGAGCGTGGTTGTTGGCGTTGGGCGTCTCCGGCCTTGTGATCGCCGATCTGCTCATACAGGTGGGCATCAACCGGTGGAACGGTCTTTTCTTTGATGCCCTCGAACGTAAGGACACGGCATCTGTTCTCCTAGGCGTGCAGCTGATCCTCGCGCTTGCGCTTGCGGCCGCGGCCTCAGGTGCGGCCTTCGTCCAATGCAAGATGCGACTGCAAGTACAATGGAGGCAATGGCTGACGCGGGGCCTGATCGGTCGCTGGCTTTCGGATCGGCGCTTTTATCAGCTCAGCATTGCAGGAGACCCCGCCAAGAATCCGAGTACAGGATTGCTGACGACATTCGCATGGCGACCGAACCACTGGTCGACTTCGTCGTTGGATTGACCAGCTCAGTGCTTTCGGCGGCAACCTTTGTTGGCATCCTTTGGTACATAGGAGGTTCGCTCAACCTGGAGCCATACGGGGCCGCCATATCGATACCCGGCTTCATGGTCTTGGGCGTTCTGGGGTACTCGCTGGTTACCACGACCGCAACTTGGGTCGTCGGGCGCCCCTTGATCGCATGCCTCGCGGAGAGGAATGCCAGCGAAGCGACATTGCGCTACGAGCTGACCAAAATCCGCGAGAATGCCGAGAATATCGTCCTCATCAACGGCGACAACGACGAACTGGAGAGCCTGAACAAAACCCTTTCGGAGGTCGTTGGCAGGTGGCTCGGCGTTGTTGCGCGCGAATCGCGAATGACGTGGCTAAGCAATGCCAACATCGTCTTGATGCCCGTTGTCGCGCTGCTGCTAGGCGCTCCGAAATACCTCCAAGGCAACCTCACGCTGGGCGAGTTGATGCAGATCGCCGCGGCTTTCGTGCAAGTGCACTTGTCCTTGAACTGGCTGGCGAACAATGCGGTGCGCATCGCAGAATGGCTGGCTTCCGCCCGCCGAGTGGTGGAGCTATCCGCTTCATGCGATGAGCTTGACGTGCCGATCAAGGCAGCCGCGCAAGGAGGCATTGTCCTCGGCGATAGTCGTGATGATGCGATTCACATCGAAGGGGGCTATCGATCACGGAACCGAACGGCAATGTCATGATTGACGGACCTGAAATCGTGATCCCGCGCGGACAAAATGTACTGGTCCGGGGTGAGCCCGGGACCGGCAAGAGCACACTTGTTCGCGCCATGGCGGGGCTATGGCCTTGGGGGAGTGGTCGCGTCCTGCGCCCGCGAGGCGCGCGGACCAATTCCCCGCCCGCAACGGCCGTACATCCCTCCCGGCACGTTCCGGCATGCTCTACTATACCCCTCAGCAGACCCCAATACGTCAGATGAGAAATTGCGCGATGCGCTCAGGCGATGTGGCCTTTCGCGTTTGGCTGGCCGGCTGGACGAGGACGCACAGTGGAGCCACGCCCTTTCAGGGGGAGAGCAACAGCGCCTTGCCTTTGCTCGACTTCTGATCGATCCCCCGGACATCGTCATTATGGACGAGGCGACCTCGGCCTTGGACGAAGTCAGTGAAGCAAGGATGATGGAATTCTTGCGAACTGACTTTGCGGCTGTGACGGTAATCGGTGTGGCCCGACGGTCCGGGCTCGATGCGTATTTCGAGCGCGGGATCAATCTGCGTCGCAGGCATGGCCTGGCTCAGGCTGCATCCTCCTCGATCCCATGATCAGGGTCAAAAATCGCTTCCCCCTTCAATCGTTGTCTTCTCGTTGATCGGCTTTGATTTGGCACGACCAGTGACCTCGACGTGCAGGAAGACCCACCGGGCATCTCGTGTCTCCATTGCCCCCATAACGCAACCTCAGGGAGTTGTGCTTCGATCATTCCTCTGGGGTGCGCGACGGCACCGATATTTCCACTGCTGACTTACGACGAGGCGGTGTGCTGCTTGTCCTGGTCAAGAGCAGCGTCTTCCGGGAGGTGTAATTCGGCTCATGAACATCGCGGAGAAGACAGTCGACACATTAACCGCTATCTCCAACTGCCGAGGAATGAAGGTCCGGCGGAACTTGGTCACTCGGCGTCGAACTTGCCCGGCCCCCAGCTCCTGAGCACCGTGCGCACGGTGGCGGCGTTCACGCCGAGCAGCGTCGTGAAGGGCGTGAGGTCGGGAGCGAGCGCCACGATCGCGCCGACGTTCAGGTCGCGATTCGGCCAGCCGTCGAGCCTGTGTCCGATGCCAGCCGTGAGGGCGTTGTCGACCGTCGAATGGCAGAGCGCGCACTGGATCCCCATCGACGCGATCCGTCCGCTGCTGGGGTCGAAGAACCCGCGCACGCCCACGACGGCGTTGAGCTTGATGCAGCGCGATCGTCGTCGCCGGGTCCTTGAGGTTCACCTGCCCTTGCTTGAGCGCGAGCACCAGCGCCGGCGGCAGCGCGTCGAGGTCCACCTTCAGGCCGACCGCGAGGGCGGTCTCCGGGCTCACGCCGGGGCCGACGCCGCCGTTGGCCGCACCCGCGATGGCCTGGTGCAGCCGCAGCTGGCCGCCCCAGAAGTTCTCGTCTCCAAAGGTGTCGAAGCGGAATGTCTTGCGTCCCTCCTGGATCAGCTGGTCGACATAGCTGAGCGCGGTCGCGTTGCTCGTCTGCGCCGACACCGTCCGCGACGACGTGGAGAGCAACGCGACTGCAGCCACTCCGGCTGCGACGAGTGCCGTCTTCCATCGAACGACCGACTTCTTCGGCGTCATTTCGGCCTCCTCCGCCCAGGTCAAGGGGATTCCCCAACCTGATTGAGTCGGAAGGCCCTGCTTTGTGACCGGCTCGGACGAGAAAGTTGCGGGACTCGACGAGCAGCTCAGGACACCTTCATGCAGCTTGCGTGCCGGGCGGCGTATCCTCGTACCATGGCGAGCCGCGGCGAGAAGATCGTGCTCGAGGTGTCAGGCCGGGAGGTCACGGTCACGAACCCGAGCAAGATCTACTTTCCCGAGGCAGGCATCACCAAGCTGGAGGTCGTCCAGTACTACCTGGCGGTGGCCGAGGGCGCGCTCCGCGGCGCCGGCGGCCGGCCGAACGTGCTCGTCCGCTACGCCGACGGGATCCACGGCGAGTTCTTCTACCAGAAGCGCGCTCCCGAGAAGCGGCCCGACTGGATCGAGGTTGCCGAGATCCGCTTCCCCTCCGGCCGCACCGCCTTCGAGGTGGTGCCCCGCGACGCCGCGTCGCTCGCCTGGATCGCCAACCTGGGCTGCCTCGAGCTGCACCCCCATCCCGTGCGGATCTCCGACCTCGAGCATCCCGACGAGCTGCGCGTGGACCTCGATCCGATGCCCGGGATCGAGTGGACGCAGATCGTCGAGGTCGCGCGGGTCGTGCAGCAGCTGCTCGGCGAGCTCGGGCTCGTCGGCTGGCCGAAGACGTCGGGCTCGCGCGGCGTCCACGTCAACGTGCGGATCCACACGCGCTGGTCGTTCTCGGAGGTGCGGCGCGCCGCGCTCGCGCTCGCCCGAGAGGTCGAGCGCCGCGCGCCGAAGCTCGCCACCAGCAAGTGGTGGAAGGAAGAGCGCCACGGCGTCTTCCTCGACTACAACCAGAACGCCAAGGACCGCACGGTCGCGAGCGCCTACTCGGTGCGCCCCAAGCCCGACGCGCGCGTCTCGGCCCCGCTCACCTGGGACGAGCTCGACGCCTGCCAGCCCGGCGAGTTCACGCTGCGCACGATGCCCGCGCGCTTCGCCGCGATCGGCGACCGCCACGAGCGCATGAACGACAGCCCCGGCTCGCTCGAGGCCCTGCTCGAGCTCTCGGCGCGGCAGGAAGCCGAGGGGCAGGGCGACGCGCCCTGGCCACCGCACTACATGAAGCAGGCGGACGAGCCGCCGCGGGTGCAGCCGTCGAAGCGCCGCGCCGCGGGCGCCGTCCCCGACGGGCCGCCGCGTCTCCACCAAGCCGCTCGTCGAGATCGGCCGTGCGCGCGCGAAGAAGGACGCGCTGCTCGGGCTCGAGCGCTGGAAGGCGCGCCACCCCGAGGCGGCCGCCCGGCTCGAGGAGGCCGACGTGCTCGTCGACTCGATGCGCGGGCGCTCGTCGACCTGGACGCGCGTGCGGGTCAACCTCGAGCACGTGCCCGAGGAGCTGCGGCCGCCGCAGGAGCCCCTCGATCCGGACTACGACCCCTGGCGCGGATTCCGCCCGCCGTCCGAGAAGGCCGAGCGAACCGCGCCGAAGCGCTGACGTTTCGCCCGCTCCTTTCTACAAAAGAAGACCCGAAACGAGAGCGCAGCGCGGGTGTAGGATCGAGGTTGGTCCGCATTCCTTCCCCGGACCCCAAGCAGAGGATTCAAACCATGACGACCGCTGTTTCGAGCTCCACGCAACGTTCGACGGGAGGCACGCTGAAGACCGCCGCGTACGCCGCGACTTCCGCGCGAGCTCCGCTCGCTCCGTTCAGCATCGAGCGCCGCGCCACGGGCCCGAAGGACGTGCGGATCGAGATCCAGTTCTGCGGCGTCTGCCACTCCGACATCCACCAGGCCCGCGGCGAGTGGGGCAACTCGACCTTCCCGATGGTGCCCGGCCACGAGATCGTCGGCCGCGCCGTCGAAGTCGGGGCCGAGGTGAAGAGATTCAAGGCGGGCGACCTCGTCGGCGTCGGCTGCATCGTCGACTCGTGCCGCGGCTGCGCGATCTGCAGCCGGGGCATGGAGCAGTTCTGCGAGAAGGGCGCGGCGATGACGTACAACGGCACCGAGATGGACCGCAAGACGCCGACCCAGGGCGGCTACTCGACGCAGGTCGTGGTGACCGAGCACTTCGTGCTGAAGATCCCGGCGGGCCTCGACCCGGCCGGCGCCGCGCCGCTGCTGTGCGCCGGCATCACGACCTACTCGCCGCTGCGCCAGTTCGGCGTCAAGAAGGGCGACCGCGTCGGCGTCGTCGGGCTCGGCGGGCTCGGCCACATGGGAGTCAAGCTCGCCGCCGCGATGGGGGCCGACGTCACCGTGCTCAGCACCTCGGCCTCGAAGGAAGCCGACGCGCGACGCCTCGGCGCGAATGCCTTCGCGCCGACGAAGGACGCCGCCACCTTCCAGAAGCTCGCCGGGCAGTTCGACCTGCTGCTCGACACCGTCTCGGCGCCCCACGACCTCAACCAGTACCTGCAGCTGCTGCGCCCGCTCGGCACGATGGTGACCGTCGGCGTGCCCACCGAGCCCGCCGCGGTCAATGCGTTCTCGCTGATCTGGGGCAACAAGCGCCTGGCCGGCTCCGGGATCGGCGGGATGCAGGAGACCCAGGAGATGCTCGACTTCTGCGGCCAGCACAAGATCGTGTCGGACATCGAGCTGATCCCGATCCAGAAGGTCAACGAGGCCTACGAGCGCACGATCAAGGCCGACGTGCGCTACCGCTTCGTGATCGACAACGCGAGCCTGAAGCAGGGCTGAGCCCGTGGCCGCGGCTGCGGCCGGCGGCCTCAGTCCGTGCGCAGCGCCCTCATCGGATCGACGCGCGCCGCCCGCAGCGCGGGCAGCGCGCACGCGACCGCGGCGACGGCCAGCAGCAGCGCCGCGTTCGCGACGAACGCGACGGGGTCGTGCGCCGTCACGCCGAAGAGCAGCGTCTGCAAGAGGCGCGTGAGCGCCAGCGCTACCCGCGAGGCCGAGCGCGATCCCCGCCGCGACGAGCTTGAGGCCGCTCGCCATCACGAGCCGCAGCACCTGCGAGCGCTGCGCCCCGATCGCCATGCGGATCCCGATCTCCTGCCGCCGCTGGACCACCGAGTACGCGATCACGCCGTAGATCCCGAGCGCGGCGAGCGCCAGCGCGAGCCCGGAGAAGAGCCCGAGCAGCCGCGTGACGAGCCGGCGCGGCGCCACCGCGTCGTCCACCAGCCGCTCGAGCGGGTAGAAATCGCCGTTCGGGAGGCCGGGATCGTGCTCCCGGAGCGCGGCGCGCACCTCGGGCACGAGCGACCCGGCCGGCCGCTGGCTGCGCACCACCATCTCGACGGCATTCCAGTCGTCGATCTGGCGGTAGTCGAAGTACATCTCGTTGCCGCCCGCCTCCTCGAGCGAGCCGTGGCGGACGTCGCCCACGACGCCGATCACGAGAGAGCCGCCGTTCTGGTCCATCCGCTGGCCGACCGCATCGCGGCCGGGCCAGAGCCGCCGCGCCAGGCTCTCGTTGATGACGATCGCCTTGGGCCCCTTCTCGTCGTCGCGCTCGTCGAAGGACCGGCCCGCGACGACCGGGATCCGCATCGCGGCCAGGTACCGGTGGTCGACGATCCGCGGAAAGGCGAGCGGATACTGGCCCTCCGGATACTGGACGCCGGCCGCCCCCGCGCCCCAGGTCCGGTTGCGCCCGAGCGGCAGCGTGTCGCTCAGGCCGACGGCCTCGACCCCGGGCAGCGCCGCCACGCGCCGCAGCGCGGTGTCGAAGTACGTGGCGCGCTCGGCGTTCGAGGCGAACCGGCGCGGGTTGTCGAGGCGCCAGGCCATCGCGTGCTGCGGCTCGAAGCCGAGCTGCACCTGCAGCAGGCGGTTGAAGCTGCGGAAGAGCAGGCCCGCGCCGACCAGCAGCACGCAGGCCAGGGCCACCTCGGCCACGACGAGCGCGTTGCGCGCGGAGGCCGACGAGCGCGAGGCGCTGCGCTGGTGGGTGGCGCCCGCGAGCGCCTTGCCGCGGTCGCCGTGCGAGAGATAGAGCGCGGGCAGCACGCCGCACGCGAGGCCCGCGAGCGCCGTCAGGCCGATCGCGACGGCGAGCGCCAGCGGGTCGACGCGCGCGTCCTGCAGCAGCGGGACGCCGAAGGTCTCGAGGCGCGCCAGGCCGCGCGTGGCCAGGACGGCGAGCGGCAGCCCGACGAGCGCGCCGGCGAGCGCCAGCAGCAGGCTCTCCACGAGCGCCTGCCGCACCAGGTGGCGCCGGCTCGCGCCGAGTGCTGCGCGCACCGCGAACTCCTGCCGGCGCGCGTTGGCGCGGACCAGCAGCAGGTTCGAGAGGTTGACGCAGGCGATCGCGAGCACGCAGGCGACGGCCCCGGCCAGCACCAGGAACGCCGGCCGGAAGCGTCCACGCAGCGCGTCGTCGATCGGCGCTCACGCGGGCGCCGAAGCCTCGGGCCCCGCCCGGCAGCGACTGCTCCAGGCGGCGGCTGAGCGTCGCGAGCTCGGCCTGCGCCGCGGCGGGCGTCACTCCGGCACGCAGCCGGCCGATGCCGAAGAGCGTGTTCCCCCACCGCGCGGTCTCCGGTCGAGATCGGAAACGGCGTCAGCAGGTCGATCTCGCTCCCCGGCGCGAAGATCGCGTCGAAGTCGAAGCTGTGGCAGGCAGCACGCCGACGACGGCGTGCGGCTTGTCGTCGAGCGTGAGCGTCCGGCCGACGACGGCCGGATCCCCGGCGAAGCGCCGCTTCCAGAACGCGTGGCTGAGAATGACGGCGCCCGGTCCCTGCCAGGCGCACTCCTCGGCCGTGAAGTTGCGCCCGAAGAGCGGTGCGATACCCAGCACCGGCAGGAAATTGTCCGTGACCGGCACGCCGCGCAGCCGCTCCGGGGCGCCCACGCCGGTCAGGGTCTGGCGGCCGTAGTCGAAGAACGCCATGTAGCCGCCGAGCGCCTCGAAGCTCTTGTTCTGCTCGCGCCAGCCGGCGAAGACGTCGGCGCGCGACGTGCGGCCCGAGAGGCCGCCGCCGAAGACGTTCTCGATCCAGACGAGCCGCTCCGGCTCGCGGAACGGCAAGGGCTTCAGCAGCACGGCATTCACGATGCCGAACATCGCGGCGCAGGCACCGATCCCGAGCGCGAGCGTGGCGATCGCCACGAGCGCGAACCCGGGAGAGCGAACGAGCTGTCGAAGCGCGAACCTGAGGTCACCGAGCATGCACACCTCGCCTGTTGGCTGTTAGGACGCCCGGCGCGGCCTCAGGGTTTGGACGCGAAGATCTCGAAGAGCTCGGCGGGCGGCGTCACCTCGAGCTGGTCGTAGCGGCAGTCCCCCGGCCGCTTGTCGCTGCGCCAGCGCTGGAAGATCGACGCGTGGCGGAAGCGGTCGCCCTGCAGGTGGTCGTACTTCACCTCGCACACGCGCTCGATCCGCAGCGGCTCCCACGAGAGGTCCTTGCCCGCGCTCCAGCGGCTCTGGCCGCCGGGCATGCGCTGGTGTCCGCCCTCGGCCATCTCGGCCCAGTGGCGCCACGGGTGCTCGGCGAGCGCGTCCTTGCGGAGCGGCTCCAGCTCCTCCGCGAGCTTCTTCCGCACGGCCATCGTGAAGGACGACGTCACGCCGACGTGGTGGAGCGCGCCCTTGTCGTCGTAGAGGCCGAGCAGCAGCGAGCCGACGAGCGTCCCCGGGCCCTGCTTGTGCCAGCGGAAGCCCGCCACGACGCAGTCCGCCGTGCGCACGTGCTTGACCTTGACCATCGCCCGCTTGCCGGGCTGGTAGGTCGTGCTCTCGTGCTTGGCCATCACGCCGTCGAACCCCGCGCCCTCGAAGCGGTGGAACCACTCCTCGGCGACGCTGCGCTCGCGGCGGCACGGCGTGAGGTGCACGCCGGCGGCCGGCCGCAGCGCCTGCTCGAGCCGCGCCCGGCGCTCGGCCTGCGGCCGCGCGCGCAGGTCGTCGTCGTCCTCGGCGAGCAGGTCGAACGCCACGAAGGAGGCGGGGATCGCGGCCGCCAGCTTGCGGACGCGCGATTCGGCCGGGTGCAGCCGCATCTGCAGCGCGTCGAAGTCGAGCCCGCGCTCGCCCACGATCACGATCTCGCCGTCCACCACGCAGCGCTCCGGCAGGCTCGCCCGCAGGTGGTCCTGCGAGCTCCGGGAAGTAGCGGTCGAGCGGCCGCAGGTCGCGGCTCTGGATGTAGAAGCGGTCGCGGTCGCGGAACACGATCGCGCGGAAGCCGTCCCACTTCGGCTCGAAGAGCCAGCCGTCGCCCGCGGGCAGCTCGGTCGCGAGCTTCGCGAGCATCGGCTCGATCGGCGGCGGGATCGGGAAGCTCGCGGCGTCCGCGGCGGCCATCAGCGCGTGCCCGCGAGCCGCGCCGCGATCCGCCCGTCGGCCGACGCCCAGCCCGCGTCGAGCGGATGGCCCGCCTCGTCGAGGTCGATCGACGAGCGGCGCGTGGTCGGAGGGCGTCGGCTTGCCCTTGCGCGCCTCGCGGTCGATCTCCGCCCACACCGTGCGGCCCGCCACGCGCCGGCGTCGCGAGCAGGTGGTCGATGCGCATGCCGAAGTTCTTGTGGAAGTTGCCGGCGCGGTAGTCCCACCAGGTGTAGCGGCCGGGCTCCGGGTGATGGCGGCGGTACGCGTCGACGAGCCCCCAGCGGCAGAGCCTGCGGAACGCCTCGCGCTCGGGCGGCGACACGTGCGTGCCGCCGTGGCAGGCGCGCGCGTCCCAGACGTCCGCGTCCTCGGGCGCGACGTTGAAGTCGCCGCCGAGCACGAGCGGCTCGTCGGGGCTCGACGCGCCCTCGAGCCAGCGCGGCAGGCGGTCGTACCAGGCGAGCTTCGCGTCGTAGAACGGCGAGCCGACGACGCGCCCGTTCGGCGCGTAGAGGCTCACGACGCGCACGCCGCCGCACTCGGCCGCGATCATGCGCGCCTCCGCGAGCGGCTCGTCGTCGCCCACGTCCGTCGGTCCGCGCGGGACGCAGCGGCTCGCCGAAGTTGGTGACCACGGCGGAGACGCCGCGGCGGCTCGCGATCGCGACGCCGTTCCAGCGCCCCTCGCCGTGGTGCGCGAGCTCGTAGCCGAGGTCGCGGAACTCCGCGACCGGCGCGTCCGCGTCGGCGAGCTTGGTCTCCTGCATCAGCAGCACGTCGGGCCGCGCGCGCTCGAGCCACCAGCGCACCTTGTCGAGGCGGGCCCGGAGCGAGTTGACGTTCCAGGTGGCGATCCGCATCGCCACCTAGCCTACCTCGGAGTCTTCGCCTTCGCGGGAGGCAGCCGCGCCGGCCGCGGCCCGTGGCGCACGGCGCCCACGAGCGGGACGTACGCCAGCTCGCGTCCCTCGTCCACGCAGCGCAGCATCAGGCCGCCGCGGCTCATGTCGCCGCGCCCCACGAAGTCCGACGGAAAGGCGACGCGATCCCCGAGCACCGCCGTCAGCAGCTGGACGTACTTGGGCGACGCGACGCTCCCCAGCAGCACCACCTCGGTCTCGGCCCAGCTCGGCGCGAGCGCCTCGAGGTGCCGGACGAGCGGTCGGCGGTAGCGCGGCTCGGAGACGTCGACCGGCACGCGTCCGTACCGCTCGAGGTCGCGGGCGCGCAGCGGGCGCCTCGGGCGAGACCAGCCCGTCGCACGGCGTGATCACGTGGATGCCGGCGCCTCCTTCGGGAGGCCGGGCGAACGCCCGCGCGTAGGCGAGCTTCCCGCGGAAGTAGAGGCTGCTGACGAAGGCGAACACCTCGCCGACGGCCGCGCCCGCGTCGCCCTGGAGCCGGCGCCCGAGATCGTGGCCCGGGTCGGGCTTGCGCAAGAGCCGCGCGCGCCGGCCGGAGCAGTCCGCCGGCGAGAGCAGGAAGACGCGATACGCTCGCGGAGGCCGTCGTCAGCTCTGGCGCGCCTGCAGCCATCCCAGGAACCTCTCGCGCGGCCAGGAGTTCGCGATCCGCGACGGGTCGACCCAGCCGCGCGTCGCGTGCCGCACGCCCCAGTCCATCCGCGCGAGCTCGCGCGTGTGATGGGTGTCCGTGCTGAGCACGAACGTCACGTCCATCCCGCGGGCGCGCAGCAGCACCTCGCTCGACGCGTCGAGCCGGCCGAGCGACGCGTTGATCTCGATCGCCGTGTTCGTCGCCACGGCCTTCGCGAGCACGGCGTCGACGTCGAGATCGATCCCGGCGCGGCGGCCGATCCTGCGGCCCGAGAGGTGCGCGATCGCGTCCACCGTCGGGTCGTCCATCGCGGCGAGGATGCGGCGCGTCTGCTCGTCGCGGCCGAGGTCGAAGTGCGAGTGGACGCCGGCGACGCGCCACTCGAGGGTGCGGCGGAACTCGGGGTCGTAGTCCACGCTGCCGTCCCTCCCGATGTTGAGCTCGCTGCCGTGCAGCAGCGTCAGGCCCGGGAAGCGGCCGCGCAGCGCGTCGATCTGCTTGCGCTGCCGCGCGAGCGCCTCGCGGCTCACCCCGCTCATCGCGAGGTTCTCGGCGTGGTCGGTGAGCGCCAGGTACTCGTAGCCTCGCTCCGCGGCGCTCGCCACGATCTCCTCGAGCGTGCTGCGCCCGTCGCCCGACAGCGTCGTGTGCACGTGCAGGTCGCCCGCGCACGTCGGCGAGCCGCACCGCCGCCGGCAGCACGCCCTGCTCGGCCGCCTCGATCTCGCCGCGGTCCTCGCGCATCGGCGCCGGTATCAGCGGCAGGTCGAGCGCGCGGTAGATCGCCTCCTCGGAGTCGGACGCGATCACCTCGCCGGTGTCGACGCGGCTCAGGCCGTACTCGTTCAGCAGCAGCCCGCGCTCGAGCGCGCGCTGGCGCAGCTTGATGTTGTGGGTCTTCGAGCCGGTGAAGTACTGGCAGGCGGCGCCGAACTGCTTCGGGTCCACGACGCGGAGGTCCACCTGCAGGCCGGTCGTCGTCAGCACGGAGGTCTTGGTGTCGCCGCTGCCGATCACCTCGCGCACCGTCGGCATCTTCACGAACGCGTCGCGCACGGCCGCGGGCTCGCTCGAGGCCGCGACGATGTCGACGTCGGCCACCGTCTCGCGCAGCCTTCGCAGGCTGCCGCAGTACCGGGCCCGCTCGACCTCGGGCAGGGCCTGGAGGGCGGCGACGAACTCGTCCGCGATCGGCAGCGCGACCGAGATCGGCCGGCGCTCCTCCGGCCCCGATGCCGCCATCCGCTCGATCGCGTGCTGCAGCTTCTCCTCCGCCTTCGCGCCGAGGCCGCGCAGCTCGCGCACGCGCTGGCTGGCGAGCGCGGCCTTGAGCTCCTCGAGGTTCGAGACACCGAGCTCGCTGCGCAGCCGCGCCAGCGTCTTGGGGCCGACGCCGGGAATCCGGCTCAGCTCGACGAAGGCCGGCGGGTACTTGAGGCGCAGCGACTCGAGCTTGGCGATCGTCCCCTTGTCGTAGAACTCGCGGATCTTCTTCGCCGTGCTCTCGCCGATGCCGCCGATCGCCTTGAGCTCGCGCTCGGAGAGCGCGCCGAGCTCGCCGCGGTGGGACGTGATCGCCTCGAGCGCGTTCTCGTACGCGCGCGCCCGGAAGGAGTTCGGGGATCCCTCGTCGAGGACGGTCAGCTGCACGAGCTCGCGGAAGAGCGCCGCGAGCGAGTCGTTCCCCGCCATTCCTGGAGTCTACGTCGGACGGCGGCCACGCCAGGGCCGGACGGCGTATGCTGGAGGCCACCGTGAGTCGAATGACGCGGCGTGAGTTCGTGGCCGGTGCCGCGGCGATGGGCGCGACGCTCGCCTGGGGCGAGACGCGCGCCTGGCGCTCGCGCGAGCGCTTCGACGGAGCGGCGCGACCTCTTCGCGCAAGGCGTGGCCTCCGGCGATCCGCATCCCGACAGCGTGCTGCTGTGGACGCGCGCGTCGGCGGGCGGCTCGCGCCGCGGTCGTGCCGCTCACCGTCGAGGTGGCCGAGGACGCCGCCTTCGAGCGCGTCGTCGGCGTCGGAGCGCACGCGCGCGCTCGCCGAGGCCGACCACACCTGCCGCGTGCTCGTCGGCGGGCTGCGCCCGGCGCGCACGTACTGGTACCGCTTCATCGGCCGAGACGGGCACGGCAGCCGCATCGGCCGCACGCGCACGGCGCCCGCGGCCGACGACCCGCGGCCGGTGCGCTTCACGTTCGTGAGCTGCCAGAACGTGTGCGAGGGCGCGCAGAACGCCTACCGGCGCATGATCTTCGAGGACGAGCGCGCCGCGCCCGACGACGCAGCTCGCCTTCGTGCTGCACCTCGGCGACTTCGTGTACGAGGTCGTGGACTACCCGGAGGACGCAGCCGGGCGGCCACCGCTACGACCGGCGCCTGCGCGACGCCGTCCGCTACCCGGACGGCGAGAAGGTGCTGAAGGCTTCCACGTCGCGGCCTCGCTCCGCGACTACCGCACGCTCTACCGCGCCTACCTCCAGGATCCCGACCTGCAGGACGCGCGCGCGCGCTGGCCGTTCGTGGCGATCTGGGACAACCACGAGTTCTCCTGGATGGGCTGGCAGTCGTTCCAGCGCTTCGGCGGCGAGGTGCGCGCGGCGCAGACGCGGCGCGTGGCGGCGAGCCAGGCCTGGTTCGAGTACCAGCCGGCGCGCGTGCGGAAGGCGGGCGGCGACTCGCTCGAGCGCTTCGAGGCGCCGGCGGTGAAGGACGCGCCGATCGAGCGCTTCGACGACAACGGCCTCGGCCAGGAGCCGAACAACCTGCTGCGCGATCGAGAGCCTCTCGCCCCACCGCAGCCTGCGCTTCGGCCGGCACCTCGACCTGCATCGTCACCGACCACTACACGCCACCGCTCGCGAGGAGCCGACGCAGCCGGCGCGAGGCCGACGGCCGCTGTCCGATCCCCGAGTTCCCCGAGCTCTACGCCGAGGAGGCGCTGCGGGTCCTCGACGCCGGCCGCGCCTACGCGGGCGGCACGCCGCCGCAGACGATCGCCTTCGGCGACGCTCGCGTGCCGAACTTCCGCAAGGACGAGCCGCCGCAGACGATGCTGGGCCCGGCGCAGAAGGCCTGGTTCCTCGAGCGCCTGCGCAGCGTCGACGGCGACCTGGAAGGTGTGGGGCAACTCGCTCGGCACGCTCGACTGGCGCGCGGATCCGCAGAACCTGCCCGCGGGCATGACGAAGCCCTGGCCGGGCGCGCGGCTACGCGTGCTTCGGCGGCGGCGGCGACTGGGGCACGGCCTACACCGAGCGCGCGGAGATCTACGACGCCGTGCGCGAGGCCGGCATCACCGGCTTCGTCACCGTCTCCGGCGACCGCCACAGCTTCTGGGCCGGCCTGTCGGCGAAGGCGCTGCCGCCCGCGGCCGTTCGAGCCGGTCGGCGTCGCGTTCGTCACCGGCTCGGTCTCGGCGCCCGGGCTCGTCGAGGCGTACGAGCACCGCTTCCCGAAGGACCATCCGCTGCGCGCGCTCTACGTGGCCGACGTCGACGGGCCGGCAGCAGCCCGCGATCAACCTGCTGCTGCGCCACGGTGTGCGCACGCTGCCTCGAGTACCAGCGGACCGGCAGACCTGAAGCGGCGCTCGGCGGCGTCGAACCCGGACCTGGCGCCGCACCTCTCGTTCCTCGACATGGGCGGCCACGGCTACGCGGCGCTGCGCGTCGACGGCGGACGCGGTCGAGTGCGAGTTCGTCTGCATCCCGCGCCCGCTCGAGCGCAGCGCGACGCCGGACGGCGGGCCGCTGCGCTACCGCGTCTCCCACCGCGTGGCGCTCTGGCGCAAGGGCGAGACGCCGCGGCTCGAGCGCGCCCTCGAGCGAGGGCGACCTCGGCCTCTCCGGCTGACCCCTGCGGGATCGCTAGGGTGTTCTGTTCGGCGTGCGTGTTGGCACTCGAGGACGGTCGTCCCGGCGTGCCATCCGCGGCTATCCCGAGGAGAGCCATCGCGGCTGCACGACGATCCGAGCCCCGTAGGCGTCCACCGGCACGCAGGCACGGCTCGTCGCCGCTCGGAAGCGTGCCACGACGTCCTCACCGTAGTCCTGCTCGGCCACGAGCGTGTTGTGGGCCCTGCACATGAGGGTCAGGTTGACGGGGCTGTGGTCGCCGCCGCGGGCGAAGGGGTGCTTGTGGTGAAACTCGAGGTCGTGGCGTTTGTCGCAGCGGCGCCCGTACTTGTCCCTGTAGGCGCAGCGACCGCCGTCGCGCTCGTACACCTGTCGCCTCACCGCGGCGGGGATGTGACGTGACGAGGGAGTGGTGTCCGTCGCGGCGAGATCCCTTCGGGGCGCCTTGGTCTTGCCGAAGCGCTTCGCTTCGACCCGCTCGAGCTTCTCGGTGACAGCGATGTCGATGATTCGCGCCAGATCACCGTCGGGCACCGAGGAGCGCATGAGGGCTTGCAGGCGCACGAGCTTCTCGCGCAGCTCGGCGCTGGCGGTGAAGCGGACCTGGTAGCGGGTGGGCGAGAGGGGCTCCACAACCGGCGGGCGCGCCGGCGCGGTGATAAGCGGGCGGGCCGGTGCGGCCACCCTGGACTCAAGCGTGACGGTGTCGGATTCGATGTTGACAGCGTCGGGCTCAACTCGGGGCGCCCCGAGTTGCAGGAGACTCCCGCTGCCCGACCCAGGACGCTCCGGAAGCCTGCGGACGCTCGGGCGTGACGTCGGGCCTCGGCTCCAGCTCAGCAACCAGCTCCCGGATCTCGCGATGGGACATCCCGCAGGCCCGATTCAGCACTGCTTCCGCGTTCTCGCGAGTCAGATGCGGCGCCAGCCGGGCGATCCCGCTCAGGTGCAGCCGGCCGTCGCAGAGCATGTCGAGCAGGACTGGGTGCTCCCGGGCCGCCCGCGCCACGGTGATGCGCAGATAGGCCTCGTTCTCCCGCAGACAAAGAATCCGCCGGCAGTACTCGAACATCGACGAGCAGGCCGCCTGGGCGTACAGCCGCCTGAGCTCCACTTCCCCGATGCGAGCGACGATCTCGGCCTCGACTCCCCGCGACTCCTTCACGAGCTCGAGCAGCTGGCACAGGAGGTCCTCGTCTCGGACACTCTTCAAGCTGAGCATGGTGACTCCCTGGGAGAGATGACACCTGCGAAGGCGGCGACGGAGCGGCTCGGCTCCATGGCGCACAGCGAGCCTATGTCGGCCTGTTGCCGAACGAGGTCCACCTGCCCGATAGCTCGGCCCTCGAGACACGGCCTCAGGGCGAACAGGACCTGAAGTGCGCGCCGCCCGCGGCCCCGCCGCGGCGCCTCGGGGCTGCGCATCAGCAGCAGCAGCGGCAGCATCGCCAGGAACATCAGCGACAGCCAGCGGAAGATGTCGGTGAAGGACAGCATCATCGCCTCGCGCTGCACCATGCCGAAGAGCGCGAGCCGCGCGCGCTCCGTGGCCGTCACGGCGTCGGCGCCCTGCGCCAGGAACGCCGCCTTCAGCTGATCGAAGATGCGCGCGGACCTGCGGGTTGAAGGCGTCGACGTGCGACGCGAGGTTGCTCGAGTGCTCCTGGCGGTGGCGCGCGAGCAGCGTCGTCGCCGCGGCGATGCCCATGCTGCCGCCGATGTTGCGCATCAGGTTGAAGATGCTGGTGGCGTTGCCCATGTTCTCGCGCGGGATCGAGTCCATCGTGATCGTGGTGAGCGGCACGAACAGCAGGCCCAGGGCGAGGCCCTGGATGAACTGCGGCCAGAAGATGTCCCAGTAGCCGAGGCTGCGGTTGAGCGAGCCGAGCCAGAAGAGCGTGCACGACCCCACGAAGAGCCCGGCCGCGAGCAGCTTGCGCGCGTCGATCCGGCCCATCATCGCGCCGACGAGCGGCATCGCGATGAACGAGCCCATGCCGCGCGGCGCGAGCGCGATGCCGGCCTGCAGCGACGGGTAGCCGAGCAGGGTCTGCAGCATCAGCGGCAGCAGCACCAGGCTGCCGTACAGCACGAAGCCGAGCACGGTCATCAGGAAGACGCCGACCGCGTAGGTGCGGACCTTGAGCACGCGCAGGTCCACGACCGGGTGCTCGGTCCGCAGCTCGCGAACGATGAACGCCACGAGCCCGAGCCGAGCGCGAGCACGGCCAGCGTCACGATGAAGCCCGACTCGAACCAGTCGTCCTGCTGCCCCATGTCGAGCAGGAGCTGCAGCGCGCCGATGCCCACCGCCAGCAGCCCGATGCCCCAGTAGTCGATGCGGTTCGAGCGGCGCGTGATGTAGGGCGGGTCGTGGACGTAGAGCTGGATCATCGCGAGCGAGACCAGGCCGACCGGGATGTTGATGTAGAAGACCCAGCGCCAGCTGTAGCTGTCGGTCAGCCAGCCGCCCACCACGGGGCCGAGGATCGGCGCCACCACGATGCCGAGCCCCCAGAAGCCCATGGCGCGGCCGCGCTCCTCGGGCTTGAAGGCCTCGAGCAGCACCGCCTGCGAGATCGGCTGCAGCGCGCCGCCCGTGAAGCCCTGGATGACGCGGAACAGGATCAGGAGCGGCAGGTTCGGCGCGAGGCCGCAGAGGAACGACGCCATCGTGAAGCCGGCCACCGACGTGAGCAGCAGGCGCTTCCGGCCGAAGTGGTTCGCGAGCCAGCCCGTGAGCGGCAGGACGATCGCGTTCGCCACCAGGTAAGAGGTGAGCGCCCAGGTCGACTCGTCGATCGTGGCCGAGAGGTTGCCGGCGATGTGCGGCAGCGACACGTTCACGACCGTCGTGTCGAGGATCTCCATGAAGGTGGCGCACATCACGGCGATCGCCACGATCCACGGGTTCACGTCCCGCGGCCGAGCCTCGGCCAGCGGGAGGCTGGCCGAGCTCATCGCGTCAGGATCGTGGGCACGACCGACATCCCGGGCCGGAGCAGGTGGTCGGGATCCTGGCCGGGATCGAGCACGATCTTGACCGGCACGCGCTGCACGACCTTCACGTAGTTGCCGCTCGCGTTCTCGGGCGGCAGGATGCTGAAGCGCGCGCCGGTCGCCGCCGCGATGCTCTCCACCTTGCCGCGGTACTGGCGGCCGCCGTAGGCGTCGACCGCCACGAGCGCCGCCTGGCCGGGCCGGATGCGGTTCAGCTGGTTCTCCTTGTAGTTCGCGACGATCCAGACGTCCTCGAGCGGCACCACGGCCAGGAGCGGCTGGCCGGACTGCACCACCTGGCCGACCTCGACCGTGCGCCGGCTGACGACGCCGCTGACGGCGGCCTTCACCTCGGTGTGCTCGAGGTCGAGCCGCGCCTGGGCGAGGTTCGCCCGCGCCACCTCCGCCTTGGCCGCCGCGGAGTCGGCGCGCGCCTTCTCGATCGTGACCTGCTCCGGACCGGTCTTCGCCTGGGCGAGGCGCGCCTTCGCCGCCTCGACCTGCTTCTCGGCCTCGCGCACCGAAGCGTCGGCCGACTCGCGCGCGGCGTGGGCGGCGTCCGCCTCCCAGACCGCCACGTCGTACTCCTGCTGCGAGACCTCGTCCTTCGCCAAGAGCGGCTTGAGCCGCGCCAGGTCCTGCGCCGACTTCGTCACCTTGGCCGCCGCCTCGCGCGCGCGCGCGCGCGACGAGACGAGGCGCGCCTCGGCGCCCTCGAGGTCGCTCGCGGAGGCGGCCTCCTGCGAGGTGGACATCGTGCTGGTCATCGGCACGTTCGTGTGCGCGGCGCGCGCCTGGGCCTCGTTCTCGGCGAGGTCCGCCGCCGCCCGCGCCACGGCGATCTCGTAGTGGCGGGCCTCGATCCGCACGAGCGGCGTGCCCTTCTCGACGAACTGGTTGTCGGCCACCAGCACCTCGGTGACCGTGCCGCCCACGCGGGCCGAGACCGTGTTCACGTGGCCGTCGATCTGGGCGTCGTCGGTCGACACGCGCACCGCGAAATAGCTCCAGGCCACGAGCAGGCTGGCCAGCAGGACCACTCCCACGGCACCCGCCACCCGAACGCGCGTCTTCGTCATCTACGGCCTTCCTCTCAGGTACTCGCGGTAGCTCGTCTCCGCCACGCCCAGCGCCCGCGCCAGCGCGGCCTTCGACACGTTGTGCTCGTAGAGGCTCTCGATGCGGTCTTCCGAGGCCCGCGCCACGGCCTCCTGCGCCTGGGTGACGTCGATGTTGCCCGCGACGCCGGCCTTGAAGCGGTCGCGCGCCTGCGTGAGCGCCTGCTCCGCGAGGTCGAGCGCGCTCGAAGCGACGCGCACGCGCGCCTCGGTCGCGTCGAGGTCGAGCAGCGTCGCCTGCACCTCGTAGTAGACGCGCGCCTTCGTGTCCGCGAGCGCGGCCTCGGCCTGGCGCAGCTTGGCGTCCGCCTGCTGCACCTTCGCCTGCACCTTGCCGCCCTCGAACAGCGGGATGCGCACGTTCGCGCTGACGCTGTAGGTGCCGAGCGCGCTCGACGCCGTGTTGCCGATCCAGCCGTAGTCCCCGCTCACGCCGAGCGACGGCAGCCCCTCGCCCCTGGCGGCGCTGCGCTCGCGTTCGGCAGCGTGGACGCGCGACTCGGCCGCCTGCAGGTCGGCGCGCATCTCGTACGCCTTCGCGAGGGCCTGCTCCTGCGTGACGGGCGGCACCGAGGCAGAGGGCATCTCGTCGGCCAGGTGGAAGTCCTGGCCGAGCGGCAGGCCGATCGCGCGCGCCAAGGTCAGCTTCTGCTTCGCGGCCTCGGTCTCGGCCACGATCAGCCGCTGCCGCTGCGCCGCGAGCACGACCTGCGCGCGCAGCACGTCGATGCCGGGCGCGAGGCCGGCCTGCTTGCGGTCCGAGGCGATGTCGAAGAGCGCCTGGGCGGTCGCGAGCTGCGCCTTCGCCGCGTCGATGCGGCTCTGGCCCGCCACCGCCTGCAGGTAGAGGCCGGCGCAAGCCAGCACCACCGCGTCGCGCGTGCTGCGCTGCTGCTCTCCCGCGGCCTTCGCGTTCAAGCCCTCGGACTGCGCGTGGCGGATGGCGTGGAGGTCGAAGACGGTCTGCGAGAAGTAGCCCCGCGCGTCGACCACGTCGAACGGGCCGATCAGCTCCGGGAAGTCGCCGAAGTCCGTGAAGCCGAACGCGGCCAGGCTGAGCTTCTGGCGCACGGCATAGGCGCCCGCGCGCAGGTGCGGCAGCAGGTCGGAGCGCGCCTCGCCGTGCTCGCCCTCCGCCTCGCGCACCCTTTCCTGGCCGAGGATCAGCCCGAGGTTGTGGTGGAGGCCGCGCTCGATCGCCCCGTCGAGCGTCAGCTCGAGCGGGGTCGAGCTCCGCTCGCCGCTCGGCACGCCGCCGTGCAGGATCTCGGGGGTGACGGGCTGCGCCGAGGCCGGCAGCGTGCGCCCGACGAGCAGGAGCAGCGGCAGCAGGATCCGCCGGCTCACTTGCAGTCCCAGCGCCTTCTTCGCGAACTCCACGACGAACGCGACCTCCTTCTCGGGCCTGGGCTCGCTGCTCCAGCCCATCAGCCGGCGCAGGATCACGCCGCGCGTCAGGTCGGACACGGCGTGCGCCGCCTCCTGCGCCAAGGGACCCTTGCCGGAAGCCCCCTTCAGACCCTCGCGGATCGCAGCCTCCAGAAGCCCGCTCTGTCGCAGCGACAGGTCGCGGAAGTACGGGTCCATCGCCCCGCAGGCGGCGTGCCCGAACTCGGCCAGGTAGATGCGGAAGAAGTCGCGGTTCTCGTCGAAGTAGGCGACCTTCGTGGTCACGTACGCCTCGAGCTGCGCGGCGAGCGTGCCGGCCTTCCCGATCGCCCGCTCGAGCGTGTCGCTGAGCTCCACGAGGCCGGCGCGGAGCGCCGCGCGGTAGAGCTCGCGCTTCGAGTCGTAATAGAGGTAGAGCGTGCCCTTGGCGAGGCCCGCCACCTGGGCGATCTCCTCCATCGAGGCGTCGGCGAAGCCCTCGCGGGCGAAGACCTGCCGCGCCGCCTGGAGGATCTCGGCCTCCCGGAACTCGGTGACGACGTCCTTGCGGGTTCTTCCGGCGACGGGCATGGCTCTCAGGTCAGTCTAATGACCGAGCAGTCATTCTGTCAGACCGCACCGGTCGTCGTCAATGCTCGCGTTGCCGACGGCTCGCCTCGCGGATCAGAATGCCGGCGCAGCCCATGAGTGACCGCAAGCCCGGCTCCGGCCAGACGGCGCTCGTCACCGGCGCCTCGTACGGGATCGGCGTCGACCTCGCCGAGTGCTTCGCGCGGGACGGCTACGACCTCGTCGTGACGGCCCGCTCGCTCGCTCCCCTCCAGCAGGTCGCCGACCGGCTCGCGAAGACGTACGGCATCCAGGCGACGCCCGTGGCCCAGGACCTGGGCGCGATCGGCGGCGGCCAGGCTCTGGTGGCCGCGCTCCAGGGCCGGCGCATCACCGTCGACGTGCTCGTGAACAACGCCGGCTACGGCCATGCCGGCGCCTTCAGCGCGAGCGACCTCGCCACCCAGGTCGGCATGATCGACCTGAACGTGCGCGCGCTCGTCGAGCTCACCCACCTGCTGTGGGACGGAATGCTGGCCAAGAAGCGCGGCGGCGTCCTGAACGTCGCCTCGACGGCGGCCTTCCAGCCCGGACCGCTGATGGCCGTCTACTACGCGTCGAAGGCGTTCGTGCTGTCGTTCTCGGAGGCGCTCTGGGAAGAGGCCCGCGGCACGGGCCTCAAGGTCTCGTGCCTCTGCCCCGGCCCCACGGTCAGCCGCTTCCGCGAGCGCGCCGGCACCGGCCAGACGCGCCTCGCCACCACCTCGACCGCCATGCCCTCGATGCCCGTGGCCGAGCAGGGATACCGCGGCTGGCAGGCCAACCGGCGCGTCGTCGTCACTGGCGCGCGCAACCGCATGGGCGCCGCCCTCGCGCAGACGCTGCCCCGCAGCGTCGTGCTGCGGATGGTCCGCTACATCCAGAGCCCCCACAGCTGATCCGGATGTCCGCCGCGCTTCCCGCCGTCGTCGGCGCGCTGCTGCTCGGCGCGCTCAACACCTTCGGCGACTTCGTGTGGGCGCGGTTCATCTCGTCCCACCGCGCGGTGTTCGGGCTCGTCCACGGCACGCTGCTGCTCATGGCCGTCGGGCTCTACCTCGGCGTGCTGCGCGGCCGGCCGGCCTTCGGGGCCGTCGCCGGCGCGACCGTGGGCCTGCTGGCGGCCGCCTCCTTCTATGCGCTCGCGCCGCTCCTCGGCTACTCCGCGATGTTCGTGAGCTGGATGGCGCTCTGGATCGGCTTCGCCTTCCTCGACGCGCGGCTTCACGGCGGAGCGGCGCCGCGCGAGACGCTGCTTGCGGGGCGTGCTCGCGGCGATCGGCTCCGGGGTCGCGTTCTGGGCGATCTCGGGCATCTGGCTGCGGCCGGCGCCCGGCGGCCCGCGCTACGCCTACAACTTCGCCTGCTGGACGCTCGCCTTCCTGCCCGGCTTCCTCGCCCTGCTGCTGCGCGGCCGGCCCGCGCGGAGCTAGCCCGCCCGTCGTGCCGCCCGCGCGCGCACGAGCGGCCGCGACAGGTCGCGGAGCGCGTCCTTGCCGACCCAGCGGCGCGGACGCGTCCTCCGACGCGGCGAGCCTCCGGCTGAGCGCGAGCGACGCCTCGTGGAGCGCGCGGCTTCGGCCGCCGATCCGGCGCAGCGCCCAGCTCACGCCCTTCTTCACGAAGTTGCGCTCGTCGCGGGCGCCCTTCTCGACGAGCGGCAGCAGCGCCAGGAACTGCGCGTCGGTCGCGGTCTTGTTGTGGCCGGCCTGGCCGGCCATGAGCGCGAAGCCCGCGCGCTTGACGAACTCGCGCGGCGAGCGCGACCACACCCGCGCCTTCTCGAACGCGAACGGCGTGTAGTCGAAGAGGTGCCAGCAGACGGTGTCGCAGACGCCCCAGTTGTCGAACGCGCGCGCCCAGGCGTCCATCTGCCGGCGCGTGACCTGCTTCGGATCGTCGACCATCGCCGCCAGCAGGCGCGCCTCGTACCACCCGCTCTTCCAGAGCGCGGCGGCGAGCGCGTGGTCCTTGCCGATCCGCTTCTTGATCGCGAGCAGCTTGCCGATCGGCACTCCGAAGGCGCGCGGCGCGACGATGCCGTAGCGCGCGAGACCCAGCGACGTCGCGACGGGTCCCGCTGCGCTTCAGCCACGCCAGGACCTCGTCCCGCGTCAACTCCGGGTCTCGGCGAAGATCGCGTCGAGCCGGTTGTAGCCGACCTCCATGCCGTCCTTCATGCCGGTCTTGAGCGCGATGTCCCGCGCTTCCTTCGAGCCGTAGCGCAGCGTCTGCGTGAGCAGGGTTCGGCTCCCCTGCTCCGTGAGCACGACCGTGCCGATCGCGCCCTCGCCCGGGTACCAGGCCTCGTCGAACTTCTCGGTCGTCACGAGCCGTTCCGGCACCACGATCTCGCGGATCTCGCCGCTCATGCCCATCTCCTGGCCGTTCCCCAGGTGCTTCCACACGTAGCGGTACTTGCCGCCGACGCGGAAGTCGATGTCGCAGACGGCGAGCGACCAGCCGTCCGGGCCGAAGAGCCAGCGCTTGAGCAGCTCGGGTTTCGTGAAGGCGTCGAAGACCAGCGCGCGCGGCGCGTCGAAGAGGCGCGTGAGCCGGACCTCCTGGTCCGTGGGCGTCGTGATCTGCAGCGTGTCGGCGTTCTTCATGACTGCGTCTCCTCTTCTCGGCGTCCGAGCCGCCCTCCCACCCAGGCGCACGGCAGCGCGGTCGCGACGAGCGCGAGCGGGTACCAGTGCGGCCCGAACTCCGGCCCCTTGTTCCACGTCGCGGCGGCGCCCGACGCTCGCCAGCACGAGGCCGATGCAGCCGCCCGACGAGCGCGTGCTTCATCGGACGCTGCGGCGCGAGGCGCGCCGTGAGGTAGCTGCCGAGGATCGCGTACACGACGCGATAGACGGTCGCGAGCAGGAAGCGCCCGTCGCTCATCGGCTCGCCGAACGGCGGAAACACGCCGGTCGCGTGCATCACGGCGTCGGTCCCCGTGCGAGAGGACCACGACCACCAGGAAACCGGCGAACACGGCCCACACGCTGCGCCCGCTGCTCGTCATTCGCTCCCTCTCCTGTTCTTGTCGCGCCCGCGCTGCTTCTGGTTCTGCTTCAGCTCCGCGAGCAGGTCGTCGAGCGCCTTGAAGCGGCCCTGCCAGAACTTCCGGTAGCGCTCGAGCCATTCGGTCGCCTCCGCGAGCGGGGCGGCCTCGAGCCGGCGCGGCCGTCGTTGCGCGTCACGCCCTTGCGAGACGAGGCCGGCGCGCTCGAGCACCTTGAGGTGCTTGGAGATCGCCGGCTGCGTCATCGCGAACGGCTCGGCCAGCTCCGCGACCGACGCCTCCCCCGTCGCGAGCCGGGCGAGGATCGCGCGCCGCGTGGGATCGGCGAGCGCCGCGAACGTCGCGTCGAGCCCGGGCCGGCGGCCTCGCTTTCATAACCGACAAGTTCCATAACTGACATAGTAATATATGGCTCCGTACGACCGCCCGTCAAGTGCTTCTTGCTCAGGAGCGAGGGCCGAAGGTCGAAGCCGGGCGTCTCAGCGCTGCTGTGACAGCGTGAGCTGACCGAGCGTCTCGATGAGAAGCGGTGGGTCGACGGGCTTCACCAGGTGCGCGTCGAAGCCGGCCTCCTCCGCGCGGGTCCGATCCTGCGGCTGGCCGTAGCCCGTGAGCGCGACCAGCTGGACGCGGCGGCCGAGGTGCTTTCGCAGGCGGCGCGCCACCTCGTAGCCGTCGATGTCCGGCAGGCCGATGTCGACCAGCACCACGTCGGGAGAGCTCGCGATCGCCGCGTCGATGCCCTCCTGGCCGGTGCCGGCCTGACGGATGTCGTGGCCCTGCCGCTCGAGGTACGCAGCGAGCGCTTCACGCCCGTCGACCTGGTCCTCCACGACCACCACGCGCAGCGGGGCCGCGCGAGGCTTCTGTCCGGCACGCGGCGCGACGAGCGCCGGCGCGCCCGCGAGCCGGCAGCCGCACCGTGAACTCGGCGCCCTTGCCGAGCCCGTCGCTCGCCGCGCTCACCGTGCCCCCGTGCAGCTCGACGATCTGCTTCACGAGCGTGAGCCCGATCCCGAGCCCGCCCTCGGTCCGCGCCAGCGTGGGGTTCGCCTGGGCGAAGAGCTCGAAGATCGAGTCCAGCTTGTCCGTCGGAATCCCGGCGCCGTCGTCGCGCACGCGCAGGACCGCCTGGCCGTCCTCGGCCTCGAGCGAGACCCGGATCGAGCCCTCGGCGCGGCGTGTACTTGGAGGCGTTGTTCACCAGGTTGCCGAGCACCTGCTGCAGCCGGACCGGGTCGCCGAGCACGGTGACCGGCCCGTCCGGAAGCGCCAGGCCGAGCTTTTGCTCCTTCGCGTCGAGCTGGGGCCGCTGGGTCTCGACCGCGAAGCCGACCGCGGCTCGCAGGTCCACGGCCGCCCGCTCGAGCTCGATGCGGCCGCTGGTGATGCGCGCCACGTCGAGCAGGTCGTCGAGCAGCCGCGCGAGATGGTCCGCCTGGCGACTCACCATGCCGCTCGCGCGCTTCGCGCCCGCCTCGAGCGCGGGGCTCGAGTCGATGAGCGCGATCGCATTCACGATCACGGCCAGCGGGTTGCGCAGCTCGTGGGCGAGCATGGCGAGGAACTCGTCCTTGCCGCGGTTGGCGCGCACCGCCTCCTTGCGCGCGGCGTCCGCCTCGCGCCGCGCGGCCTGCTCCCGGCGCAGCAGGCGCTCCGAGGCCTCCTCGATCTCGACGCGCGCGAGCCCGAAGCTCACGTGCTGCGCCACCGTGCTCACGAGCCGCAGCTCCTCGGGCTGCACGCGGTGCGGCTTGTCGTAGTACAGCATGAACTTTCCGAGCAGGCGTCCCTGGTACACGAGCGGGATGAATCCCATCGCGCGGATGCCTTCGGCGCGGATCGTCGGCAGCAGCGCCGCGAGCTCCGGCGCCTTTTCGACGTCCTCCACCAGGATCGCCTGCGGGTCGCGCGCCTCGCGCGTCCAGGGCGAATGCCCGTCGACGGCCGTACGGTAGCCGTCGGAGAGGCCCGACCACGACACGAACCGCATCACCCCGGCGTCGTCGAAGGCGAGGACGCTCGCGCGCTGGGCGCGCGCCAGCGACAGGATCGCCTGGGTGCCGGCGTCCGCCACCTCCCCGCGGTCACGGGCGCGGCCGATCTGCGCGGCCAGGCGATAGAGCGTCTCCAGCGTCTGCACGCTCGCCTCGAGGCGCTGCCGGGCGCGCCGCTTCTCGCTGTTGTCGCGCGCGATCTTCGAGGCGCCGATCACGCGCCCGTGGGCGTCGCGGACCGGGGACACGCTGAGCGAGATCGGCACGAGCCGGCCGTCCTTCGTGATCCGCTCGGTCTCGAAGTGGTCGATCGACTGGCCGCGCCGCAGCCGCGCGAGGATGTCCTGCTCCTCCGGCAGCCGATCGGGCGGGATGATCAGCGTGATCGAGCGTCCGACGGCCTCCGCGGCCGAGTAGCCGAACAGCAGCCTCGGCCCCGCGGTTCCAGGACGTCACGATGCCGTCGAGCGTCTTGCTGACGATCGCGTCGTCGGCGCTCGCCACGATCGCCGCCAGCCACGCCGCGGCCTCGCCGTCCTGGCGCTGCTCCGTGATGTCGCGGCCGGTCGCCTGCAGCTCCAGGCGGTGCCCCTGCTCGTCGAAGACCGCGTGGTTGACCCACTGGGTCCAGCGCACCTGGCCGTCGCCGCGGAACACGCGGTTCTCGACGACCACGCTGGGGGACGCCGGTGTCAAGCCCGCGATGGCGTCGCGAACCCGAGCCAGGTCGTCGGGGAACACGCGCGGCTCGAGGCTCGACGGTTGCGCGTCGGCCGGCATCCCGAAGTAGCGCCGGTAGGCGGGGTTCGCGAAGGTCAGCGTGCCGTCGTCCAGGAAGCGGCACACCATCTCGGGCTGGCCCTCGACCATCGCACGGTAGCGGCGCTCGCTCACGCGCAGCGCCTCCTCCGTCGCCTTGCGGTTCGAGACGTCGTCGATCGCCGCGACGGCGCCGACCAGGCGGCCCCCCGCGTCGTGAAGCGGGCTGACGGTCATGGACGCCGTGACGCGCGAGCCGTCGGGGCGCTCGAGGATCACCTCCTGCGCGACCGCGCCCGTGCCGCGCAGCACCACGGCCACCGCCGACTCCGCGTGCGCGAGGGGGTGCCCCGCCGCGTCGAACAGCCGGTGCGAGCCGCAGAAGCGGTCCGCGGCGACCGGCTCGCGCCCCCACAGCTCCACCGCGCGCCGGTTGTAGAGGCGGATCGCGCCGCCCGGTGCCTCGCACACGTAGACCCCGATCGGAAGCACGTCGATCAGGCGGTCGAGATCGGTCAGCATCAGCGTCCCGCGACTCCCCCGCCCCGCGGCGAGGCCACCGCGTACATCTTTCGAAGTATACGCATTCTCCCGGGAGTGCGACGCGCGCGTCGCGTCGTCAAGCCGGCACGGAAGTCCGCAGCCGGCGCAGCGTCCTCGCGAGGCTCGCCCCGTGCGCGACCGTTCCCAGGAGCAGCAAGGCCGCTCCTGCGCGCAGGCACGGCAGCCATTCGAGCGCCAGTCCCGCGCCGAGAAGCGGCGCGCCCAGCACCCAGGCCGCGAAGACGAGCACGGGCAGGACGCGCCCCGGCGCTTCGTGCAGCGAGCCCGGCATCGCCTGGTACTCGGCTCCCGCGAAAGCCCAGAGCCACGCGGCGAGCGGCAGCAGCCGCTGCTGGACGGCGACGATCATCTGCGCCAGGAAGCCGACGAGCGCGAGCGCGCCGTAGGCCATGCCGACCGGGCTCGAGGCGTCGAGGCCCGGCGCAAGGACGAGGGCGAGGCCGAGGACGGTCGCGAGCGCGAGGCAGCCGAGCGCCACGAGCGCCTGCGCCCGCGGCAGGTCCGGACGCGGCCGCTCGACGGGCGCCGGCCGCGGATCGCGCAGCATGGCGACGACGTGCGCCAGGAACACGAAGACGCCCGCGGCCGCGATCAGGGCGAATGCGGGCCGGCCGCGGCCGTCGAGGAAAAACGAGGCCGCGAGGCCGAGGACACCCGCTTCGACGAGCACGGAGCTGACGAGCGGGCCGTTCCCGCGCGTCATCCCTGCCGGCAGGATCATCGGCAGCAGGCGGTAGCCCGCCCCCATCACCATGAGCGTGCCGAAGCCGAGAGCCGCCAGGTGGGCGTGGGCCAGCACCGCTTGCAGGTGGGACACGGGCAGGAAGGCCGCGAGCTTGTTGACGGCGAGCAGCACGCCGAGCGCCGCGGCCAGGACCACGTTCGCGAACGCCAGGCCCACGGGCAGCTTCACCGCCGCCGGGACCTTTGCACGAGCGAGCCGAGGCAGCACGCGCAGGGTGGCCCGCAGGAACGCGAGGCTCGCGAGGCCGGCGCTCCAGGCCATCCCGTTCGGCGTGTCGAGCCAGAAGTGGCTGACCATGCCGAGCATGCCCACGGCGAAGGCCGCGAATCCCGCGAGGTCGCCGCGCGTGGCCCGCAGCGGCATGCGCAGGGCGAGCGGGCCGACGATGTGGATCGAGCCCAGCACCGAGCCGCCGATCCAGCCGAGCGTCACGAGGTGAACGACGGCGAGCATCCGCGGGTGGTAGAAGAAGCCCGCGACCCCGGCGGGGTCGACGGCCACCACGGCGAACGCCGCCGCCAGGCTGGCGAGCCCGGTCGCGAGATAGAGCAGAGGCAGCCCGCGGGAGGGAAGGAAGTCCCTCGCCGCAGGCGAAGCCATCGGACGAGCATAGCCCGGGCGTGCTCGCCCGTCAGCGCCGTGAAGGCCTCTGGTGCCGTGCTAGCGGTGCGCCACCTGGTCGTCGACGCGCAGGCTGTCGACCATGCGGTCGAAGGTCGGCTCGAGCCGCGTGGTCTCGTCGCGCGGCGTCACGAAGAGCGCATAGAGCACGTGGCCGTCGGTCAGCTCGCGCGTCACGACCCTCACGCGCTCCGTGCTCGCCCGTCACGGGCGAGACGCCCTGCAGCACCACGGCGAGGCCGCGCGCGCCGTCGATCCGCTGTCGCTGCTCGCGGCCCGCGGCTTCACGCAGGTGCGGGCTCGTGCGCTTGATCTGGGCGACCAGATCGTCCGTCGCCTCGTCCAGGCTGAAGTCGGAGCCGTTGTCGAAGGGCTCGTAGTGGTTGAGGATCACGCCGCACGCGATGTTCTCGCCGCCGCCCGTCAGCGACTGCAGGCACGACGGCGGGGCGATCACCACCCCGTAGCCACGGCTCGCGGGATACGCCCGCCAGTTCGTGGGATAGCCGATCTGGTAGAAGCCGCTGCGCTGCGCGAAGGTCTGCAGCCGCGTGGAGGGGGTGTCGATCACGGCCGGCTCCGCTCGCCCCATGCCGCCGCGCGGGCGAGTCTCGCGGTCCTCGAGCCGTGCCGACGGCCGCGACGAGGACGCACGGCCGCCGAGCTCGTCCTGCATCTGCGCGTAGCCGGTGCTGTCCCGCCTGCCGCCGGAACCGAGCCGCTCGGCCTCCGCGTGCATGCGCGTGGCCCGATCGGCGGGAGCCGGGTGGCTCGCGAAGAACTGCTGGAGCCGGCCGGGGTCGCGCGCCTCCTGCTGCTTGAGCAGCTCGAAGAAGCTGGCCATCGCCGACGGGTCGTAGCCGGCCTTCTTCATCGTGCGGATGCCGAGCAGGTCCGCCTCCTGCTCGTCGTTCCGGCTGAACTTCATGAATACGGCGTTCAGCCCGAGGCCGCCGATCGCCTGAATGATCTGCTGCGTCGTCCCGCTCTTGCCGTGCCCCAGCAGGCCTCCGAGGATGCCGAGCCCGGCCTGCGCGCCGTAGGCCTTCGAAGCCTCGTGGGTCCCGTGCCGCAGCGCCACGTGCGAGATCTCGTGCGCGAGGACGCCCGCGAGCTCGCCCTCGTTGCGCGTGGCGGCGAGCAGCCCGCGGTTCACGTAGATGAAGCCGCCCGGGAACGTGAACGCGTTGATGTCGGACGAGTCGACGGCCCGCACCCGGTACGGAAAGCGCGCGCCCGGCGACACCGCGACGAGGCGCTGGGCGACCTCGTTCAGATACCGTTCGAGCGAGGCGTCGCGAATCACGGGAAGCTCGCGCTCCGCCTGCGCCGAGGCCTGGCGGCCGACCTCGATGTCCTGCTGCACGCTGAACAGATTGAAGCCGGGACGAGGATCCGCCTGGGCCGGCTGGGCCGGTGCCGTGCTGGCCTGGGGGACGAGCGCACTCGCCAGGACGACGGTCATCATGCCTGGAAATCTCATGGGGCTCCTTCCTTACACGGTCGATTGCTGCAAGAGGAGTGCCGGCCTCGCAGGGGAACGAGTTGCCGCCCGATCACTGCACGCGCGCGGCCCATTTGTAGAAAGGACGCGTGACGCCCGCAAGGCCGCGCGTACGCGCGCCCGCTAGCCGCTCAGGCCGCGAGCCGGACCGGCAGCGAGTCCACGAAATCGCGCGCCCACTCGATCTGGGCGTTTTCCGAGATGAACTCGAACTCCGTCGTCACGCGCAGCGGAGGTCGGCCGGAGCTCTTCGGCGAAGGCTTCGGCACCACCGGGCACTCGTCGACGAGACCGAGCAGCGTGGCCCACGCCGGCGGGTCGAGGATCGCCAGCACGTCCAGCCTGTCGCGCTCGCGCCACGGAGTCCCCTCCTTCAGCTGGGCCGCCATCCGGATCCGCAGCTGCGTGAGGTCGTGCTGGACCTGCAGATCGTCGACTCGGAGATCGGCGAGAGCACGAACCAGCCGGCGTGCCAGGTCGAGACACACGCGCTCGTGGAGCACGCTCCATCCCCACCGGAAGACGGTGACGAGCTCCTGCTCCACGAGGAACGCGGCGGGCAGCACGCGTCCCGATGCGTGCGGTCGGTTCTCGAGCCCGAGATTGCAGACGGCCAGCACGGCGTCGGTCGCCTCGACGGGCCGGAAGCGCCGCGACTGGAAGGAGCAGCCGGCGATGAGGACATTGGCGAGATAGCCGAGCTCGTCCGACCGCCGCGCGTAGGCGGCGGCGGCGTGCTCGCGCGCGTAGAGCAGCTGCGCCCGGATGGGCGCGAGGCGATCGGGTGCGTCCTTCTCGCCCGCGGGAAGGAGCGGCGGCTGGGATGCGGCAAGGACGCCCTCCTCCTCGAGCATCGCCAGAAAGCGACGACCTTCGGGCTCGCCAGGGTCGACCTCGCGGCTTGCGGCGTTCGGCCACGTCGGCTTTGCGACTCGTGGCCGCACGCGCGTCCAGCTTGCGGAAGTAGCGCGTCGTGAGCGGGTCCGCCGAGGACGCGCTGCCGACCGGCTGCCGGGCGAGCTTCAGAAAGGCCGCGGCCTCGGGCGGCCCGACGTAGCCTTCTTGCGCGCGGCGCTCGTCGCGCTCGCCGGCCACGTCCGAGAGGACCTGCTCGTCGCTCGTCAGGACGTCGAAGAGGCCGCCGTTGTCCTCGATGTACTCCGTCGAGAGCGCGCCGCAGCGGACCATCAGCTGCCCGAAGAGCGCGGGGTGGTCGGAGCTCAGTCGCGAAAGGACCTCGATCAGGGCGTCCCAGGGCGCTCCACGCCGCGGGACGATGCGGAACCCGCCGAGCTCGAGGCCGTTCTCGAGCGTCGCTTCCGCGAGCGCGAGCTGCTCGGCGAGGTCCGGCATCACTTCGTCGAGGAGCGCTGCATCCCTTCGCTCGATGGCGTTCCACTCCGCGTCCAGGACGAGCAGGTATCGGCTGAAGGCGGCCGTCACCAGGTCGAAGTCCATCTCGGCGACCTTGCGGGCAGCGAGCTCGGCGCCGGCCTCCACGAGCACCTCCAGCCAGAGGCCGAAGCGGTCCGCGTCGAACTCGTCCGCCGCGCCGGCTCGCGCGGCCTGCCAGAGGTCGTGATCGAAGACGCCCATCAGCTGCTCGGTGGTGGCGAACGCGACGATCGGTCCGGCGTCCTCGAGACCGCACTTCTGGACGAGCTGATGCAGAACCGCGGGCTCCAGGCCCTGCACCACCCTCGGAAGATCGGGCGTCTCGAGGATCCGACCGATCAGATCGCGCGGGGCTCGCGCCGGCAGGTTTCTTTGGGACATGGCACCTCGCCGCACAAGATAGGCAGCAGAGCCATTCCTGTAAAGCCCTATTTATTAGTATGTTACGAGAGTTTTTGCTTGGTCTCGAAGGGCGCGAGTGTTACAATATCCGTGGGTCGAGGAAGATGTTGGCCTCCCCGCCTCTCGCCGGCTCTCCTCCTCTTATCTCCTTCCGGTGAGCGGTATGCTGAAGCCGGGGGCAGGAGCGAGGACATGATCCGAAAGCTGAGCTCCGGCGGGTATCGTCTCTATTCGCGCAAGAAGGACCCGAAGACGGGAGACGGCGGAACCTGGGACGTTCAAGACGCGCGCGCGGCGCTCCGCACGAGCGGCGTGCAGTACTTCAAGCGCGCCGGCTGAACCCGTTCAGCGCTCTCGCTCGTTCAGCACCGGCTTGATGTCCACGACCGGCGTGCCGTCGATCGCCTCGATCGGCCCGATCCGGAGGCGCCGGCCGACGATCTTGCGGACGGTCACCGCGTGCAGTCCCGAGCGGATTCGGTCGATCCGGCGAGCGCGTCGCGAAGACACCCCAGAGTCCACGCCGTCGGTCACCGCGCGGGTAGACCTGCAGCACGTCGCGTTTGCCGCGGTGAAGCCAGGTGATGACGAGGATCTCGTCGCCGGCCTTCAAGCCCTCGAGCCCGTCGAGCACCGCGGGCTCCACGTCCAGCCAGGCATCGGGAGCGCCTTCCGATCCCTGCCGCGGCGCTCCGCCCCGCTTCTTGAGGACCGAGCGGATGCGCCCGATCGGCCGGAGCGAGAAGCGCGTGCCGCTCACGAGGAGGCCCTCTTCGCGCGCGCCCGCGCGCGCTTGTGACGTCTCCTGAATCGCCGCACCTTCGCGATGTTGCCGCAGTCCGCCATCCGGCACCACTGGCGGCTGTGGTTGCGCGTCGTGTCGAGGAACAGCCAGCCGCAGGACGCGCCGCCGCACCGCTTGAGCCGGCCCACCTCGTCCGAGCCGAAGACGCTCGCCGCCGAGAGCGCGATCGGCCAGAGCACGCGGTCGAGCCGCTTCGGATCGGGGATCCAGTCGCTGTCGAGCCGGCGCTGCCGCGCGACGAGCCGCTGGTGCTGGCGGGCCGCGCGCAGCTCGCGGTCGAGGATCCGAAGCTCGCCGGCCTCAGGGGTCTCCTCGTCGATCAGCGCCTTGCCGATGCGGTAGAGGGCCTCGCGAAAGCGCACGGCGCGGCGCAGGACGCGCCGGGCCCCCGGCCGTGCGTGCCGTGCCCGCTCGCGCAGGCGGCTCACTTCGGAAGCTCCGAGGATCGACGCGAACGCGCTCCAGCGCAGCAGGCTCTCGTAGTCCGGGATGTCGTCGCGCCGGATCCGGTCGCCTTCGTCCCGCCCGCCCACCGTGTTCACGAAGTCGAGACACGGCCGGGCCCCGACGAGCCGCCAGCGGGAGTCGGGCAGGCCTTGCGCTTGCGGGGTCACGTTGCCATTCTAGCCGCGCGCCCGGTTCGCCGACACCTTCGTCTGACGTTTGACAGGTTACGCGCTAGCGCTTCACGTACTTCCGCCAGTCGTGCTCCTCGCGGAAGCCCAGCACCTCGCGAATCTTGCGGTTCGAGATCGGCGCCTCGAAAGCCCCGAGCGGGCGCTTGATCGGCACGCCGGGAGAGTACTTCGCCAGGAACTCGGCCGTCGGCAGCTCCGCCGTGATCGTGTCGTTGACGGCGTTGAACACCTGGAAGCCGAGCCCGTCCTTCTCGATCGCGAGGCGGACGATCTGCCCGAGGTCGCGCGCGTCGACGTAGCTCCAGGCGTTGCGCTTGCGCGACTTCGGGTCGGCGAGGAATCCCGGGAAGCGGTCGTACTCGTGGGGCTCGATGATGTTGCCGATCCTGAGAGCGTAGATGTCCGCGCCGGTCCGCAGCGCGAAGGCGTGAGCCGTGCGCTCGTTCACCACCTTCGACAGCCCGTAGCTGTCCATCGGGTCGACGGCGTAGTCCTCTTCCAGCGGGAAGCAGGCGTAGTCCTTGTCGCCGTCCGCGAAGCAGACGCCGTAGGTCGTCTCGCTCGACGCGATCACGATCTTCCGCACGCCGAGCGTCGTCGCCGCCTCGATCACGTGGTAGGTGCTCATCACGTTGGCGCGGAACGTCTCGGCGTCGGGCTGGATCATGTTGCGGGCGACCGCCGCGAAATGGACCACGGCGTCGGGCGGCCGCCGCCCACCGGCCTTCTCGAACCCCGCCATGTTGAGGTGGCTGGTCAGCGCATTGAAGACCTGCCCGCCGTCGGCGACATCCGTGATCAGCGTGTGCACGCCGGGATGCTCGAGCGGCCGCAGGTCGAGGTTCAGGACTTCGTAGCCGTGGCTCAGCAGGTAGGGCACGACGTGCCTCCCCGCCTTGCCGCTGCCGCCCGTGAAGACGATGCGCTTGCCCATGGGGATCGCGGATACTCTATCGCGCATGGCGGAGGTCCTGCTCGCGGCCCGGGGCGTGAAGAAGGCCTACGCCGGCGTCCACGCGCTGCGCTCCGCCTCCTTCGAGCTTCGCAGCGGCGAGATCCACGCGCTCGTCGGCGAGAACGGCGCGGGCAAGTCGACGCTCGTGAAGGTCGTGACCGGCGCCGTGCAGCCCGACGCCGGAGAGCTGCTTCTGCGCGGACGAGCGATCCCCCACAACTCTCCACGCATCGCCCGCTCGCTCGGGATCGCCGCCATCTACCAGCAGCCGGCGCTCTTCCCGGACCTGACCGTCGCCGAGAACATCGCGCTCGGCCTCGAGCCCGGAGGCTCCTGGCGGCGCGTCGACTGGACCAGGCGAAGGAGCCGCGCCCGGGAGCTGCTCGCTCTCGCGGGTGCCCGGATCGATCCGGAGAGCGAGGCGGGCGCGCTCAGCATGCCCGAGCAGCAGCTCGTGGAGATCGCGCGCGCGCTCGGGGCCGACGCGCGCGTGCTGATCCTCGACGAGCCGACGGCCTCGCTCTCGGAGGACGACGCGCTCAACCTCTTCCGCGTCCTCCGCCGGCTGCGGGACGAGGGCGTCGGGATGATCTACATCTCGCACCGCCTCGAGGAGCTGCCGGCGATCGCCGACCGCGTGACCGTGATGCGCGACGGCGCCACCATCGACACCCGCGACGTGGCCGGCGTGAGCCGCCAGGAGCTGATCCAGCTCATGGTGGGGCGCGAGCTCACGGCCGTGTTCCCGAAGCGCGTGGTCGCGCGCGGCGACGTCGTGCTCGAGCTGCGCGAGCTCGGCAGCCGGTCGGCCGGCGTCGGCGGAGTCAGCCTCGAGCTGCGCGCGGGCGAGATCCTCGGCCTCGCCGGCCTCGTCGGAGCGGGCCGCTCCGAGCTCGCGCGCGTCCTCTTCGGGCTGGACCCCGCCGACGCGGGCGAGATGCTGCTGCGCGGCCGGCCGCTCCGGATCGCCTCGCCCGGCCAGGCGCTGGCGGCCGGCATCGCGTACCTGCCGGAGGACCGCCGGCGCCACGGCGTGATCCTCGAGATGCCGATCGACGCCAACATCTCGCTGGCGTCGCTCGATCGGCTGTCGCGCGCGTCGGGCCTCGACGTGCGCCGGGAGCGCGAGCTCGCCCTCGACTACGTGCGGCGGCTCGCGATCAAGACGCCGTCGCTCTACGCGCCGGTCGCGACGCTCTCGGGCGGCAACCAGCAGAAGGTCGCGCTCGAGCCGCTGGCTGGCGACGAAGCCGTCCGTGCTGATCCTCGACGAGCCCACGCAGGGCGTCGACGTCGGCGCCAAGGCGGAGATCCACGCGCTCATGGTGGACCTGGCCGAGCAGGGGGCGGCGATCCTGATGATCTCGTCCGAGCTGCCCGAGGTGCTCGGGATGAGCGACCGCATCGGCGTCATGCGCGGCGGGCGTCTCGCCGGGGTGCTCGACCGCGCCGCGGCGACGCCCGAGGGAATCCTCGCGCTCGCCCTCGGCGAGCACGCCGCGGGAGCCGCGCGTTAGATGCTGCGCCGCTACCAGCGCGAGCTCGCCGCCGCCGCGGCCTGGGGCGTGCTGCTGGTCGCCGTCGCCTTCGTCGCTCCGTCCTTCTTCAGCCGCGACAACCTGCGCGACCTGGCGCTGAACAACGCGCCGCTGCTGCTGGTGGCGACCGGGATGACGCTCGTGATCCTCGTGGGCCGCATCGACATCTCGGTCGGCTCGCAGTTCGCGATCGTGAGCGTGTGCGCGGGGCTGCTCGCCAAGTCCGGCGCCGCAACGCCGCTCCTGCTCGCGAGCGTGCTGGCGCTCGGCGCGGGGCTCGGAGCCGTGAACGGCCTGCTCGTGGCGCGCCTCGGGCTGCCCTCGATCATCGTCACGCTGGCGACGCTCGTGGCCTGGCGCGACGGCCTGCGCTGGGCCACCGAGGGCGCCTGGGTGCAGGACCTGCCGCCGTACTTCCAGTGGTTCGGGCTCGGCCAGGCGAGCGGGCAGCGGCTGATCGTCGCCGCCGCGCTCGTCGTGCTCGTGGGGCTCGACTTCCTGCTCCACCACGTCGCGGCGGGCCGCGCCGTCTACGCCGTCGGCTCCGATCGCGAGGCCGCGCGTCTCGCGGGCATCGAGCCCGATCGCGTCATCTTCTGGGTGTTCGTGCTGATGGGCGCGCTCACCGGGCTCGCCGCCTACCTGAACGCGGTTCGCTTCTCGGCGGTTCCGGGCAACATCGGCATCGGCCTCGAGCTGAAGGCCGTGGCTGCCGTCGTGGTGGGAGGAACCGCGATTCGCGGAGGCCGCGGCACGTTGCCGGGCACTCTCGTGGGCGTGGCGCTCCTCGGGACGATCGGGCCGGCGCTGACCTACGCGGGAATCAATCCGTTCTGGGAGAAGGCCATCCAGGGCGGCATCATCCTGGGCGCGCTCGCGTCGGACCGGGTGCTCGGACGGCTGGAAAGACATGCCCTCGCCATCGCCCGCTGAGCCCGCGGTCCGCGTCGCCGCACCGCTCGCCGAGCGGCTCTTCCCGAACGGCGAGTGGGTGCTGGCGCTCCTGCTCGGCCTCGAGTGCGCCCTGTTCAGCGTGACCGGCAGCAACTTCCTGACCGTGGCCAACGCGATGGAAGTCACGCGCCTGGCGGTCGAGGTCGGGCTTCTCGCGCTGGCCCTGACGCCGATCATCATCACCGGCGGCATCGATCTCTCGGTGGGATCGATGATGGGCTTCGCCGCGGTCGCGCTGGGCGCGCTCTGGCGCGACGGCGGCGTGCCGATGGCGCTCGCCGTCCCGATCACGCTGCTGGTGGCGCTCCTCGGCGGCGCCCTCAACGCGCTGATGATCAGCCGGCTCGGCTACCCGCCCCTGATCGTCACGCTCGGCACGTACTCGCTCTTCCGCGGCGCCGCCGAGGGCCTCACGCGCGGCATCGAGAACTACTCCGGCCTGCCGGCGAGCTTCCTCTTCCTTGGACAGGGCTACCTCGGCGGCTTCCTGCCGACGCAGCTCTTCGTCCTGGTCGCCGCGATCCTCGGATTCGGCTGGTGGCTGCACCGCACGGGCCACGGCCGGAGCCTCTTCGCGATCGGCTTCTCCCCCGACGGCGCACGCTACGCGGGAGTGCCGGTCGCGCGCCGGGTGGGCCTGCTCTACGTGCTCTCGGGGCTGCTGGCGGGCCTCGCCGCGATCGTCTACGTGGCCCATCTCGGGCAGGCGAAGGCGGACGCCGGGACGGGCTACGAGCTGATGGCGATCACCGCGGTCGTGCTCGGCGGCGCCTCGATCTTCGGCGGACGCGGCACCGTGCTCGGAACGGTGCTGGGTCTCTTCGCGATCGCGATCCTGCAGAACGGCCTGCGCCTGAGCGGCGCGCCCGCCGAGCTCGCGGGCATCCTGACGGGTACACTGCTCGTCGCCACCATTCTCCTCGACCGCCTGCTGAGGGGATCCGCGAGCGAGACACGTAGCCTTGCCCCACAGGAGGAAGAGGTGAAGAACTCACAAGTCGTCGCCCTGAGCGCCGTGATCCTGGGCGCGGCGCTGCTGGTGGTCGGCGGCAACTGGCTCGTGGCGCGCTCGCTGCGGCAGGAGCTGCGCGAGCATCGCCGATCGGGCGGGGTCGAAGAGCGGCGCGCCCGCGAGCGGACACAAGCCCGTCGTCGCCATGATGCCCAAGGCCAAGGGCGATCCCTACTTCATCAGCTGCCGCAAGGGAGCCGAGGAAGCGGCCCGCGAGGCGGGCGTCGAGCTGCTCTGGGACGGCCCGACCGACCTCGACCCCGCCAAGCAGAACGAGGTGGTCGAGGCCTGGATCACCCGCGGCGTGGACGTGATCGCGGTGAGCGTCGAGAACGAGGTCGCGATCTCGACCGTGCTGCGCAAGGCCCGCGAGCGCGGCATCAAGGTGATCACCTGGGACGCCGACGCGCAGAAGGACGCGCGCGACTTCTTCATCAACCAGGCGACGCCGCAGGGCATCGGCACGACGCTCGTGGACGGCGCCGCCAGGATCCTCGGCGGCAAGGGCGAGTTCGCGATCATCACGGCCAGCCTGAGCGCCGCCAACCAGAACGAGTGGATCAAGCACATCAAGGCGCGCCTCGCCGAGAAGTACCCCGGGCTGAAGCTGGTCGCGATCCAGCCGAGCGACGGCGACCGCGACCGCGCCTTCGCCGAGACGCAGACCGTGCTCAAGGTCCACCCCGCGGTGAAGGTGGTGATGGCGATCGCGGCGCCCGCGGTGCCGGGCGCGGCCGAGGCGGTGCAGCAGTCCGGGCGGAAGGACGTGAAGGTGACGGGGCTCTCCCTCCCCAACATGTGCAAGCCCTACGTGCACGCGGGGGTCGTCGACCACATCGTGCTCTGGAACACGCTCGACCTCGGCTACCTGACCGTCTACGCCGCGCGGGCGCTCGCCACGGGCGAGCTCGAGGCGGGCGCGCGGCGGCTCACGGCCGGCAGGCTCGGCGAGATCGAGGTGAGCGGCGACCAGGTGAGGCTCGGCGCGCCGTTCGTCTTCACCGCGGAGAACATCGACCGCTTCGACTTCTGACCCCGATCATTCGCTCGGTCGCGTCGAAATCCCGAGCGAATGATCGGATCTGGCTCATCCAGGCTGTTTCCAGTTCTCCCGCCGGCCTTGACAGGTTCAAACATCCGTTTTATACATATGTTTAGTCCAAGCCCATGAAGAAGAACCCCCGCGTCCTCGTCCTGGCGCTGCTCGCCCTCGGCGGAGCCGCCTACGCGTACACCAGCCTCAAGCCCGCGACGATCACGCTCACGGGCATCGTCACCACCCACGACGTCTTCGTCAGCCCCCAGGTCGCGCGGTCAGCTCGGCCAGCTGCTGGTGAGCGAAGGCGACACGGTGAAGAAGGACCAGCTGCTGGCCGTGATCACCCCCGACGAGCTGAAGGCCGACACGGCCTACTACACGCAGAACGCCGCGGGGCTGTCCTCGCAGGTGCTCGAATCGCAAGCGGCCCTGCGCTGGGAGCAGAGCGCGACCGACAACCAGACCGCTCAGGCCGTGTCGACGCTGGCGGCGACAGAGGCCCAGGTCCAGGCCGCCGCGGCCGACCTCGAGGTCGCGAAGGCGACCTACACCCGCACCCAGGACCTCGCGCGCCAGCAGATCGCATCCGCCCAGGATCTCGACCAGGCGCGCGCCGCCTCGGACGCCGCGCAGGCCAAGCTTCTGGCGCTCCGCAAGCAGGTCGAGGCGCAGCGCGCGGCCGTGGCGATGGCGCGCGCGAACGCCGAGCAGGTGACCGTCCGCCGGAGCCAGGTGCAGGCCTCGCAGCACCAGGAAGCCGCCGCCGCCGCGCAGCGCGCCAAGGCCGACGTGCGCCTCGCCTACACCGAGATCCACGCGCCGATCGACGGCTTCGTCGACGTGCGCGCCGCGCGCGCCGGCGAGTACGTGAGCCCGGGCCAGCCCATCCTGACCCTCGTCAATCCCGACGACCTCTGGGTGCGCGCCGACGTCGAGGAGACCTACATCGACAGCGTCCGCATCGGCGACACGCTCGCGGTCCGCCTGCCCTCGGGCGCCGAACGCGACCGGCACCGTCTTCTATCGCGGCGCCGACGCCGGCCTACGCCACGCAGCGCGACGTGAGCCGCACCAAGCGCGACATCAAGACCTTCGAGGTCCGGCTGCGGCGTCGACAACAAGGACCGCGCGCTCGCGGTGGGCATGACCGCGTACGTGGCGCTTCCCGTTCGCTGAGGGCGCGATGCCCGCGATCGACGTGCGCCAGATCGTCAAGACGTTCGGCGACTTCACCGCCGTCGAACGGGGTGAGCTTCGCCGTCGAGGAGGGCGAGATCTTCGGCCTGCTCGGCCCGAACGGCGCCGGCAAGTCGACGCTGATCCGCATGCTGACGACGCTGCTGCCGCCGACCGCGGGCACGGCGCTCGTGCGACGGCTTCGACGTCAGTGACGCAGCCCGACGACGTGCGGCGCTCGATCGGCGTCATCCCGCAGGCCCTGACCAGCGACCTCGAGCTGAGCGTCGAGGAGAACCTGCTGATCTTCGCCAAGCTCTACGCGGTGCCGCGCGGCAAGCGCGAGCGCCTGATCGACGAGCTGCTGGAGGCCGTGGAGCTCACGCAGTGGCGGCAGGCGCCGGTCAAGAACCTCTCCGGCGGCATGCGGCGGCGCGTCGAGATCGCGCGCGGCCTGGTGCACGAGCCGCGCATCTTCTTCCTCGACGAGCCCACGACCGGCCTCGATCCCGTCTCGCGCGTGGCGGTGTGGGAGATGCTGCGGCGCATCAAGTCCGAGCGGCAGCTCACGGTGCTGCTCACCACCCACTACATGGACGAGGCCGACAAGCTCTGCGACCGCATCGCGATCGTGGACCACGGCGAGCTCAAGGCGCTCGACTCGCCGCTCAAGCTGAAGGCCGGCGATCCCCGGCCGCAACGTGGTCGAGGTGAGCTTCGACAGCGTCCCGCAGGGCTGGGCCGACCGGCTGCGCACGCTGCCGAGCGTCGAGGGCGTGAGCGCGCAGGACCACGTCTTTCGCATCAGCACCGGCAACGGACCCGCCACGACGCTCGCGCTCATGGAAGCCGCCGCGAGCTCCGACATCGCGGTGCAGTCGCTCTCGGTGCAGAGCACGACGCTCGACGACGTCTTCGTGCACTACGCCGGGCGCGACCTGCGCGACGAGCTGCAGGCCGCCTCGGCCCAGGACAGCCCCTTCATGCTGAGGAGAGGCTGAGATGGGCCGCATGTGGGCGATCGTCGAGCGCGAGATGCGGCGCTTCCGCCGCAGCCCGATCCTGATCGCGATGTCGATGGTGCTGCCCGTCGTGCAGCTGGTGGTGCTGGGCTACGCGTTCGGCGGCAACGTCAAGCACCTGAGGCTCGCGATCGTGGACCAGGACCACGGCGTGCCGGCGGTGCGGGTCCGCGAGATGACCGCCGCCGTCGAGTCCGGCGCCCGCACGATCGACACCGTCGTCTACGCCGACGCCGGCGAGGCCCTCGCGCGACCTGCGCAACGGGCGCGTCAACGGCGTCCTCACGATCCCGCCCGATTTCTCGCGGCGGGTGCTCGCGAAGAACGAGCCGCGCGTCGCTCTGATCGAGGACAACACCGACACCTTCGTCTCGATAGCGCTCGCGTCGACGATCAACAGCCTGCTCGCCTCCTACTCGGCCTCCGTCAAGGTGGAGCCGCGCGTCCACGCCGACCCGCGGCTGGACGTGGTCGAGGTCTACCCCTACGTGCCCTACGTGCAGTACCTGCTGCCGGGCTCCGTGGTGATGTCGATCTTCATGATGGTGATGATCGGCGGCGGCATCATCTTCATCGACGACAAGGCGCGCGGGCTGCACGAGGGCTACCTGGTCACCCCGATCACCAAGCTCGAGCTGATCGGCGGCTTCAACATCTCGGGCACGATCAAGGCGGTGATCGCGGGCATGTTCCTGATGGTGGTCGGCTCGTTCATCGCCGGCATCCCGAGCCCGCTCGACCCGCTGCGGCTGCTGCGGCTCTTCGTCGTGGTGGTGGTCACGTCGTTCTCGCTGATCAGCCTGATGTTCCTGCTGATGGTGCGCGTCACCGATCCGCTGCTGCCGCGCGCGATGTTCGGCGTGCTCAACACGGTGCTCTACTTCCCGAGCGGCGCCGTCTATCCCGCAGCAGGGCTTCCCCGGCTGGCTGCAGGCGATCGCCGTCGTGGATCCCTTCACCTACGCCGTCCACGCGTTCAAGAGCCTGCTGCTCAAGAACACCGGCTTCGAGGCGATCGGCTTCGACCTGCTGTTCCTGTGCGGTCTTCTCGCTCGTCGCGATGACGCTCGCGGCGCGGCTGTTCCGGCGGACGCTGTGAAGACCGACGCCGAGACGCGAGCGCGCCTGCTCGCGACCGCGCAGCGCCTGTTCGGCGAGCGCGGCTTCAAGGCGGTCACGGTGCGCGACATCTGCACGGCGGCGAAGGCGAACGTGGCCGCGGTCAACTACCACTTCGGCGACAAGCTCGGGCTCTACCGCGAGGTGCTGCAGGTCGCGATCGACGCGATGCGCGAGACGACCGAGGCGGCCCGCGAGGCCGGCCAGGGCCGCTCGCCGGAGGAGCAGCTGCGCGTCTTCGTCCACGTCTTCATGCACCGGGCGCTGTCCGGGGGGCACGCGCGTCCACCGCCTGATCGCGCGCGAGATGAACGACCCCACGCCCGCGCTCGACGTGCTCGTCGAGCAGGGCCTGCGCCCGCGCATCGAGTACCTCTCCGGGCGTGATCGCGGAGCTCATCGACTGCGACGTCGCGCGACCCGCGCGTGCTGCGCTGCGTCGCGAGCGTGCAGTCCCAGGTGGTCGCCTACTTCCCGAACCCGATCGCGATCCGGCTCGGCATGCGCGTTCGACCCGACGTCCGCGCAGATCGACGCCGCCGCCCGGCACATCGCCGCCTTCTCGGTCGCGGGCGTGCGGGCCGTCGGCAGCGCGCCTGCCGCGGGCGCCGGCCGCGGCCGCCCCGCGCGCTCGCGAACCGGGATCGCCTGAGAAGCGGAGCCTGGCCCGGTTCCTGCTTCTGACCTCGCAGGGCCTGCTGGCCCGGGTGAGGTTCCCATGCTGCGCGGCAGGAGTTACATCCCGTTTGTTCTTTTGTTCTCTTGTTGTGTCGTGAGCGTCGAGACGGGCTGCGGCGGATCGAGCCGGGTGCCGGTCTCCGAAGGGATCGGGCCGCGTCCCGAGCTGCCCCGTCCCGACCGCTCGCTGGTGCCCGGTGGTCAACGTGGTGACCGCCAAGGGCTGGGCGCCGGGCCAGACGCCGGTGGCTGCGGACGGCGCGCTCGTCACGCCGCTCGCCACGAATCTCGACCACCCGCGCTGGGTCTACGTCCTCCCGAACGGCGACGTGCTCGTCGCGGAGACGAATGCGCCCGTGCGGCCCGAGAACAACCCGGGGCTCAAGGGACGCTTCTTCAATCACTACCAGAAGAAGGCGGGCGGCGCCGTGCCGAGCGCCAACCGCATCACGCTGCTGCGCGACGCCGACGGCGACGGCCAGGCCGAGGTGCGCACGGTGTTCCTGAAGGGCCTCCACTCGCCCTTCGGCATGGCGCTCGTCGGCGACGCCTTCTACGTGGCCAACAGCGACGCGCTCGTGCGCTTCCCCTACCACGCCGGCGAGACGGAGATCACCGCCGCGCCGGTCAAGGTGGTCGACCTGCCCGCCGGCCCCATCAACCATCACTGGACGAAGAACGTGATCGCGAACGCCGACGGCTCGAAGCTCTACGTGGCCGTCGGCTCCAACAGCAACGTGGCGGAGTACGGCCTCCCGGCCGAGAACGAGCGCGCGTGCATCTGGGAGGTCGACCCCGCCACGGGCTCGCACCGGGTGTTCGCCTCCGGCCTGCGAAACCCCGTCGGCATGGCCTGGGTCGAAGACACCGGCGCGCTCTGGGCCGCCGTGAACGAGCGCGACGAGCTCGGCAACGACCTCGTACCCGACTACATGACGGCGGTGAAGGAGGGCGCGTTCTACGGCTGGCCTTTCAGCTACTACGGGCAGAACGTCGACGGGCGCGCCAAGCCGGAGAACCCCGAGCTCGTCGCCCGCGCGATCCCGCCCGATTACGCGCTCGGCCCCCACACGGCCTCGCTGGGCCTCGCGTACGCGCCCCGCACGTCGCTTCCCGCGCGCTTCCAGCGCGGGATGTTCGTGGGACAGCACGGCTCGTGGAACCGCAAGCCGCGCAGCGGCTACAAGGTCATCTTCGTCCCGTTCGAGGGCGGCCGGCCGGCCGGCGATCCCGTCGACGTGCTGACCGGATTCGTCGACGAGCGCGGCAACGCGATGGGCCGGCCGGTCGGCGTCGCGATCGATCGGCGGGGCGACCTCGTGCTGGCCGACGACGTCGGCAACACGGTCTGGCGCGTGACCGGCGCCGCCGCGAGCGCTCGCGCGGCACACTGACGGCGCGTCACCGACAGCGCACGGCCGAGTATGATGGCGCGTGCCAGGCGCAATCCGCTCCTCGCTTGTCGCACGCTGCGCCGTGGCGGCGCTGCTGCTCGCGGGCTCCGCGCGCGCGCAAACGTCGGCTGAGCCCGTCAAGCCCGCGATCCGCGGGCTCGTCTCGATGGGCGCCTACCGGTTCGTCGGCGCCGGCGGCGATCCCGTCAACACGCTCGAGCCGCTGCGCGCCAAGCCGGGGATCTTCGGCGGGCTCGTGGTGATCGCGAGCTGGGCGCAGCTGCAGCCGACGCCGGATGCCGAGCTCCAGGACGGCAACGCGATCGACAAGGCGATGGCCGACGTGCGCGCCTACAACGCCGAGCATCCGGACAAGCCGCTCGCGGCAAGGCTACGCGTCTGGGGCGGCTTCATGGCGCCGGAATGGGCGATGCGGCTCGGCGGCCCGCCGATCGTGGCGCTGCACAAGGACAAGACGCGCCACCTGGGCCGCTTCTGGAGCCCCGAGTACCGGCAAGCCTGGCGGCGGCTGCAGGAGAAGCTGGCCGCCCGGTACGACTCCTGGCCGCTCGTCCGCGAGGTGTCGATGACCTCCTGCATGTCCCTCACCGCCGAGCCGTTCTTCTCCCCCGGCGAGGACGCGGTGCAGAAGCCGATCCGCGCGGCGGGCTTCACGGAGGCCGCCTACAAGGAGTGCCTGAAGAACGGCGTCGCGGACTACGCCGCCTGGAAGAGGACGCGCATCGTGCTCTCCGTCAACCCGCTGCGCACGGGCGTCGACGAGGGGGCGGGCGATCCCGAGTTCACCGAGCAGGTGATGCGCGACTGCCGGCGCCAGCTCGGCGTCCGCTGCGTCTTCGACAACCACAATCTCGACACCGACCTGCCGAAGCCGCTCGTGCGGATCTACGCGCTCATGAAGAAGCTCGGCCCGGAGATCGTGTTCCAGACCTACCGGACCAACCCGGCGGACTTCGAGGGCACGATCCGGATGGGGGTGGCCCAGGGCGCCACCTCGATCGAGCTGTGGCAGGACTACCGGGGCTTTCCCGAGGTCGCCAACGCCAAGCTCAAGCACTGGGCCGAGCTCGTCGAGGCGAACAAGACGCCCTGAGCCGAGCCTCACGCGGCCCTCACTTCTCGGTCATGTGCGCGCGGAGGCCCCGGCCCATCTTCTGGGTGGCTTCCGATGTCCAAAGCTCGCCTGGCTCTCCGGATCCTCGCCGTGGTGGCGATCCTGGGCGTCCTCACGCTGGGGGCGCTCCTGGGGTCGCTCGCGCTGGAGCGCCGGACTCCGCTCTCGCTGCCGGCGCCCACGGGAACGTTCGGCGTCGGCCGCACGGTCTCGCGCTGGTCAGACGACGCGGCGGCTCGACGGCCTCGCGCCCGTTCCCGGAACCAGGCGCGAGCTGCTCGTCTGGGTCTGGTATCCGACGGACCTGGGGCCGTCCGGGGCGACGGACGGCTACGTGCCGGCGGAGCTGCGGGTCGCGGACGAGCGCATTCCGCGGCCGCCCCTTCCCTTCCGGCTGCTGACGCGAGACTTCTCGAAGGTCCGCTCGCACACCACCCGCAACCCCGAGCTGTCGCCGAAGCAGCGCACGTACCCCGTCGTGATCCTGAGGGCGGGGGCTTCCGCTGGCGTGCTCAACTACTCGACGCTCGCGGAGGACCTGGCGAGCCACGGCTACGTCGTGGTGGGCTTCGATGCTCCCTATCGGACGGGACTGGTCGTCTTTCCCGACGGTCGGGTGATCGCGAGGACGGAGGAGAACAACCCCGAGCGCTGCTTCGAGCAGCCGCACGCCCGCTACGGCGACCCGTCCGTCGAGGCGTGTGCGAGCCGGCTGTTGGCGGCGTGGACCGCGGACATCGGCTTCGTGCTGAGTCGACTGGAAGAGCTCGATGCCGCGGACGCCTCGTCTCGCTTCACGGGACGGCTCGACATGACCCGGGTCGGAGTCGTCGGCCATTCGTTCGGCGGGGCGGCAGCCGCCCTCTTCTGCCAGCAGGACCCGAGGTGCAAGGCCGGGATCGACATCGACGGCGCCCCGCACGGCAGCGTGATCCAGTCGGGGCTGCGCCAGCCGTTCCTGTTCCTGCTGAGCGACCACAGCCGCGAGACCGACCCGGAGAGCCAGCGGATCCTGACCAGCGTCCAGTCCATCTACGACCGGCTGCCGGCGGAGACGCGCCTGCGCGTCGCGATCCGTGGCGCGAACCACTTCGTCTTCAGCGACGACGGGGCTCTGCTCAAGAGTCGTCTCGTGCGCGGGGCGCTGCGGCTCTTCCGCAAGCTCGGCATCGACGGCGACCGTCAGCTCGCCGTGACCGCCTACTGCCTCCGCAGCTTCTTCGACGCGCACCTCAAGCAGGGCGGTGCATCGCGACCCGAGATCCCGTCCCCCCTCTACCCGGAGCTCCAGGTCGTCGACTGACGGAAGCTCAGAGCCGGACCATCGCGCTGCTGACGTCCCAGAGCCGCCGCGCGAGTGCCTGGTCCCGTGCCAGTGGCGCGGGATCGACCCGCTGCGCCTCCTCGAAGTACTGACCCGTCACGCCCTCGAGCTCGGGGCTCGCCGCGAGGCGGACGATGTACGAGCCGCCTTTCTCGGCGCTGATGAAGAACGGCCGGAACAGGAGCAGGATGATCGGCTTCGCCCAGAGCGGCGCGCCCGACCAGATGTTCGTGGCCACGGCGCCCGGGTGCAGGCTGTTCGAGGTCACGCCCCGGCCGGCCAGACGCCGGGCGAGCTCGGCCGCGAACAGCACGTTCGCCAGCTTCGAGCGCGCGTAGGCCTTCATGATCGAGTAGCCGCGCTCGAAGCCGAGGTCGTCGAAGTCGAGCGTGCCGCGGCGGTGGCCGACCGAGGCGACGGTCACGACGCGCGCGGGAGCGCTCTTCACGAGCCGGTCGAGCAGCAGGCTCGTGAGCAGGAAGTAGCCGAGGTGGTTCACCGCGAAGGTGGCCTCGATCCCGTCCACGGTGAGCCGCCGCGTCTTGTTCACGCCGCCGGCGTTGTTCACGAGCACGTCGACGCGGTCGAAGCGGTCGAGCACCTCGCGGGCCAGCGCCCGGACCTGTGCCTGCGACGAGAAGTCGCAGAGCAGGTACGCCTCCGGCTTCGCACCGCTGCGCGCGGCTACCGTCGCGACGGCAGCCTCCGTCTTCGCGCGGTCGCGCCCGACCATGACGACCCGGGCGCCCTGCCGCGCGAGCGCCACCGAAGCCTCGAGCCCGATTCCGCTCGTCGCGCCCGTCAGCAGGACCCGCTTGCCGGCGATGCTCCAGCCCATCCCGCTACTGGCCGGTCGTCAGGACCACGCGGAAGCGCGCCGCGCCGCTCATCATGCGGTCGTAGCCCTCGGCCACGCGCTCGAGCGGAACCAGCTCGTTCATCGAGCGCACGCCCTGGAGAGCGCAGAAGGCCATGGTGTCCTCGGAGTCGATGGAGCTCCCGGACGGCCAGCCCTTGATCGCGCGCCGGCCGCCGATCAGGAAGAGCGGCGAGAAGCCCAGGGGCTCGTGGGCCGCGCCCAGGACGACGAACACGCCGTCGCTGCCCAGCCCCCCGACGGCGGCCGTCATCGCCTGGCTGCTCGTCACCGTCGCGAGGATGACCTTGGCGCCTCCCAGCCGCGTCAGCTCCTTGGCCGGGTCCTGCGCCTGGCTGTCGACGTAGTGGTGCGCGCCGAGCTTGCGGGCGAGCGCCTCCTTGTCCTTGCCGCGCGCGATCGCCACCGTGCGGAACCCCGACTTCGCCGCGAACTGGACGCCGAGGTGCCCGAGGCCGCCGATCCCGAGCACCGCGACGAGATCGCCCGGGCGCGCGCCGGCGTTGCGCAGCGAGTTGAAGGTCGTGACGCCCGCGCACATGAGCGGCGCGGCGTCCGCGGCGGTGAGCTCGTCGGGGATCCGCGCGAGAGCCGCGTCCGAGACGATCGCGTAGTCGGCGTGGCCGCCGTCGAACGTGATGCCGGGAATCTGCCCGGCCACCTGGCAGGTGACGAAGTTGCCGCGCCGGCACGCGTCGCAGTGGCCGCAGTGCCCGCCGTGCCAGCCGACGCCCACGCGATCGCCCAGCTTCCAGGCAGCGACCCCCTCGCCGACGGCATCGACGACGCCCGCGATCTCGTGACCCGGAACGCGCGGGTACTGCACGCCGGGCCAGGCCCCTTCCTTCGTCAGCGAGTCGCTGTGGCAGATCCCGGAGGCCTGCACCTTGATCCGCACCTGGGAGCGGCCGGGTGCCTGGATCTCGCGCTCGACGATCCGGAACTTCCCCTTCGCGGCCTCGACTTCGGCCGCTCGCATCTTGGGCATCGTTCTTCCCCTTCTCGCGCTAGCGGGACGCCTTCGGATCCAGGAACGTCCCGTCGTTGATCTGCTGGAACGCGTGCTTCAGCTCGTCCTGCGTGTTCATCACGATCGGGCCGTACCAGGCCACGGGCTCGCCGAGCGGCTGGCCCGAGATCAGGAGGAAGCGCAGCCCCTCCTCGCCGGCCTGGACCTCGATCTCGTCGCCGCGGTCGAACAGCACGAGCGTCCGGTTGTCCGCGAGAGCCGGCGGCTCCGAGTCCGCCCACCCGGCGGGCTCGGTCGGAACCGCGAGCGGCTCGGACGCGTTGCAGAACTTCCCCGCCCCGTCGAACACGTACGCGAAGGCGTGGCTCGTCGTCTCGACCGGGAGCCGCTTCCTCCTTCCCGCGGGAATCGTGACGTCGAGGTAGACCGGCTTCGCCGCCACGTCGTCGACCGGCCCCCGCGTCGAGCCGTAGCTCCCGCAGACGACGCGCACCTCGGTGCCGTCGTCGTCGCGCGCGACGGGAACGTCGCTGGCCTTCACGTCCTGGTAGCGCGGCGCCGTCATCTTCAGCGACGACGGCAGGTTCGCCCAGAGCTGGAACCCGTGCATGCGGCCCTGGGCGTCACCCGTCGGCATCTCCTGGTGCACGATCCCGCGCCCGGCGGTCATCCACTGGATGTCGCCGGCGCCGATGCTGCCGCGATTGCCCATGCTGTCCCCGTGCTCCACCGTCCCCGCGAGCACGTACGTGATCGTCTCGATGCCGCGGTGCGGATGCCACGGGAAGCCCGCGAGGTAGTCCTGGGGGACGTCGTTCCGGAAGTCGTCGAGCAGCAGGAACGGGTCGTACTCGGCGGTCGCGCCGAAGCCGAACGCGCGGCGCAGCCGCACGCCGGCTCCTTCGACGGTCGGCTTCGACTTGACGAGACGCTTCACGGGCCGGGTCGCCATGGATTCCTCCGCTTCGCCTCACTCCATCCTAGCGCCCGCGGATTCTCCCGTCCTTGACCGGAACCAGGCGTCGGCGTAGGGTCGCCATCCATCCCGCTGGAGGTTCCTTGTCCGACGACCCGTCGCCGACTCCCTTCTTCGAGGGCACCACGAACGACCAGCGTGCCGCGTCGTCCGCGGGCGACGTCGCGGGCCGCTACCGGCTGCTACAGCGCCTCGGCGAGGGCGGCATGGGCGAGGTCTGGCTCGCGGAGCAGAGCGAGCCGATCCGCAGGCAGGTCGCGGTCAAGGTGATCCGCGGCGGAATGGACACGGAGCGGATCGTGGACCGCTTCGAGGCGGAGCGCCAGGCGCTCGCGCTCATGGACCACCCCGCGATCGCCACCGTCTTCGACGGCGGCACGACACGCGACGGCCGGCCGTTCTTCGCGATGGAGTACGTGAAGGGCGAGCCGATCACGACCTACTGCGACCGCCACCGCCTGCACGACGCACGAGCGGCTCGCAGCTGTTCATGCGCGTGTGCGAGGGCGTCCAGCACGCGCACCAGAAGGGCATCATCCATCGCGACCTCAAGCCCTCGAACGTGCTGGTCGCGATCCAGGGCGAGCGGCCGGTGCCGAAGATCATCGACTTCGGCGTGGCCAAGGCGACGGCCCAGCAGCTGAGCGAGCGCAAGCTCTTCACCGAGCTCGGCGTCCTCGTCGGCACGCCGGAGTACATGAGCCCGGAGCAGGCCGAGATGGGCGGGCTCGACGTCGACACGCGCACCGACGTCTACGCCCTGGGCGTGCTGCTCTACGAGATGCTGACCGGCACTCTCCCGTTCACCAGCAAGCACCTGCGCAAGGCCGGCTACTCCGAGATCCAGCGCATCATTCGCGAGGAGGAGCCGCCGCGCCCGAGCACGCGGCTCACGTCGCCCGACACCGACTCGGCCGCCGCCGCTCGCAACCGCCAGTCCGAGCCCCGCCGGCTCGTGAACGAGCTGCGCGGCGACCTCGACTGGATCACGATGCGCGCGCTCGAGAAGGACCGCACGCGCCGTTACCAGACCGCCAACGCGCTCGCGGCCGACGTGGAGCGGCACCTGCGCGACGAGCCCGTGAGCGCGGGACCGCCGAGCGGCGCCTATCGGGCCCGGAAGCTCTTTCGCCGGCACCGCGCGGCGTTCCTCGCCGGCGCTGCGGTCGTGCTGGCGCTCCTGGCCGGTGTCGTCGGCACGTCGCTCGCCCTGCGCAAGGCCGCCGCCGAGGCCGCCGAGGCCAAGCGCCAGGCCGCGATCGCCGAGGCCGTCAACAACTTCCTGAACGTCGACCTGCTCGCGGCCGTGGCGCCGTCGGCGCAGAAGGGGAAGGGCAAGGACGTCACGATGCGCGAGGTGCTCGCCGTCGCCGCCGAGCGCCTCGACAAGGGATCGCAGGCGGGCGGCCGCTTCGCGGCCGAGCCGCTCGTCGAGGCGGACATCCGGAGCTCGATCGGCTACGCGTACCGCGAGCTCGGCGACTACCCCGCCGCCGAGCCCCACCTGAAGCGCACGCTCGAGCTGCGCCGCCAGGCGCTCGGCGACGAGCACCGGCTGACGTTGCACGCGAAGGTCCAGCTCAGCAGTCTCTACCGGCTCATGAACCGCCTGGCCGACGCCGAGCCGCTCGCGCGCGAGGTCTACGACGTCGGCCGCCGCACGCTCGGGCCCGACGACATGGACGTCCTCGCGTACGAGATGCACCTCGCCAACATCTACAGGAGCGAGGGCCGCTTCAAGGACGCCGAGCCGATCTACCTGCGCAACCTGGAGAGCGAAGCGGCGCGTCCTCGGCCCCGAGCACGAGAACACGCTCGGCACCGCGGGCAGCCTCGCCAACCTCTACCAGGAGACCGGCCGCTACGAGAAGGCGGAGATCCTCCATCGCCAGCTGCTCGAGACGAACACGAGGCTGCGCGGCGAGAAGGACCTCGCCACCATCGCCATGACGAACAACCTCGCCAACGATCTGTCGCTGATGGGCCGCTTCGAGGACGCCGAGCCGCTCGATGCGGCGGACGCTCGAGCTGAAGCTCGAGATCTACGGCCCCGACCACCCGAGCACGCTCAACAGCGTCAGCAACCTGGGCGAGCTCCACGACCAGCTCGGCAAGGACGAGAAGGCCGAGGCCTACCACCGCCAGGCGCTCGCGGCACGAGCACGCGTGCTCGGCCCCGGCCACGCCCGCACGCTGCAGTCGCAGAAGAGCCTCGCCGCCTGCCTCTCGAGCCAGGGCCGCTATGCCGAGGCCGAGCGCGTCGCCGCCGCGGGCGTCGCCCTGGCCGTGAAGGCGCTGGGCGAGCGCGACCTCGACACGCTCGCGCTCCAGGACGCGCGGGCCGAAGCGCTCACGGGCCTCAGGCGGGCAGGCGACGCCGAGACATTGCTGCGCCGTACGATCGCAGCGCTCGACGAGCGCAAGGCGAAGGGAGAGGACGCGGGCGAGGGCGACTCCTACGCCAGCGAGGCCCGCGTCCACCTCGGGATGGCCCTCGCACAGCTCCAGCGCTGGCCCGAGGCCGAGGCGCTCCTCGTGGAGAACGTCCCCAAGCTGCCGCCGCGTGACGCCCGTACGAAGCGCGCCGTCGGCTTCGTCGCCGACTTCTACGCGAGCTGGAACCGGGCGCAGCCCGACCCGGCTCGCTCTGCCCGCGGCGCCGACTGGCGGGCGCGTCTCGAAGCGCCACCCGGACCGCCGGCGAACTAGCCCGAGGGCCGGCGGACCTTAAGCTAGAGCCGGGGGGTCCCGGTCGGGACCCGGAAGGGGGTTCGCGATGAGCCAGACCCGTAGACGAATCCTGACAGTCGGCGTGAGCGGCATCGCCGGTCTCGCCCTCACCGGCGCGGCGCCACAGGCCAAGGTCGCTCCGAAACCCATCGGCGACGAAGGAGTCGGGCCGGGCGAGGACCTGATGCGCGAGCACGGCGTCCTCAACCGGATCCTGCTGATCTACGACGAGGGCATCCGGCGGATTCGAGAGCATCAGCCGTTCGCGCCGGATGCGCTCCACAGCGCAGCCGCGATCATCAAGCGCTTCCTCGAGGACTACCACGAGAAGCTCGAGGAGGAGCATCTGTTCCCGCGCTTCGAGCGGGCCGGGACGCAAGCCGACCTCGTGGGCGTCCTCCGCAAGCAGCATCAGGCCGGCCGCCAGCTCACGGCGACGATTCTCGAGCGAACCACGGCGGCGGCCGCCGCGAAGGACGCGGCCGCGTCGGCGCTCGCGGAAGCGCTCGGCCAGTTCGTCCGCATGTACCGCCCGCACGAGGCGCGCGAGGACACGGTGCTGTTTCCGGCCTTCCGCGATCTCGTGTCGAAGGACGAGTACGAGCGGCTCGGCGAAGCCTTCGAGAGCCAGGAGACGAAGGTCCTGGGCGAGAAGGGCTACGAGCGCATCGTCGGCGAGGTCGCGCAGATCGAGCGCACGCTCGGAATCTACGAGCTGGCCTCGTTCACTCCGAGGCTCTGACGGCGCCGGCTCGCGAGGGTCGTGTCGCAGTACACTGCCCTGGAATGCGAACGACGCTCATCCCCCGGCTCGCGGCGTGGCTCGCGGCCTCCTGGCTGGCGCTCGCGCCGGCAGGCGCTGCCGCCGACGAGGCGGCGGCGGGCTACCCCATCGCCCGCGTGCCCTTCACGCAGGTGCGGCTGCGTGACTCGTTCTGGTCGGGCCGACTCGAGACCAACCGCACCGTCACCATCCCGTTCGGCTTCAAGAAGAGCGAGGAAGAGGGACGCATCCGCAACTTCGAGCGGGCCGCGAAGCGGCTGGAGGGGCCGTACGAAGGCAAGATGCCCTTCGACGACACGGACGTCTACAAGCTGATCGAGGGCGCCTCCTACTCGCTCCAGAGCCACCCCGACCCCGAGCTCGACCGCTTCCTGGACGGCGTCATCGCCAAGATCGCCGCGGCGCAGGAGGCCGACGGCTACCTGACGACGTACAAGACGATCGACCCGACGAAGAGCCCCGCGTCGTGGCTGAAGCCGGGGCCGAAGTGGGAGCTCGAGCTCGCCGGCAGCCACGAGCTCTACAACGCGGGACACCTCTACGAGGCCGCCTACGCGCACTACCGCGCGACGGGCAAGCGCACGCTGCTCGACGTCGCTCTCAAGAACGCCGACCTCGTCGACCGCACCTTCGGCCCCGGCCGCATGATGCTGCCGCCGGGCCACCAGATCGTCGAGACCGGGCTCTTCAAGCTCGCCGACGCCACGGGGCAGGCGCGCTACCGCGATCTCGCCCGCTTCTTCCTCGACCAGCGCGGCAACGCGAAGGGGCACACGCTCCACGGGCCCTACAACCAGGACCACCTGCCCGTCGTCGAGCAGCGCGAGGCCGTGGGGCACGCGGTGCGGGCCGCCTACATGTACGCGGCGATGGTGGACGTGGCGGCGCTCCAGCACGACCCGGCCTACCGCGGAGCCGTCGCGCGGATCTGGGAGGACGTGGTCTTCCGCAAGCTCTACCTGACCGGCGGCCTGGGCGCGCGCCACGACGGCGAGGCCTTCGGGGACGCCTTCGAGCTGCCGAACCGCACCGCCTACGGCGAGACCTGCGCGGCGGTCGCCGGCGTCTACTGGAACGACCGCATGTTCCGGCTGACGGGCGACGCGCGCTACGTCGACGTGCTCGAGCGCACGCTCTACAACGGCGTCCTCGCCGGCGTCTCGCTCGGCGGCGACACCTTCTTCTATCCGAACCCGCTCGAGTCGGACGGCCGCTACGCGTTCAACCAGGGAGCCCTCACGCGCACGCCGTGGTTCGACTCCTCCTGCTGCCCGACGAACATCGCGCGCTTCATCCCCTCGATGCCCGACTACGTCTACGCCGTCCGCGGCGACGCGCTCTACGTGAACCTGTACGTCGCGAGCGAAGCCCGCGTGGACGTGGGCGGCGCTTCGGCGACGCTCACGCAGAAGACCGAGTACCCCTGGGACGGGCGCGTCGAGCTGCGGATCGATCCCGGCCGTCCGCGGCCGCTCGAGCTGCGCCTGCGCATCCCCGGCTGGGCGAGGAGCCGTCCCGTGCCGAGCGAGCTCTATCGCTACTCCGGCGACGCGACCGCGGCCTACACGATCCGCGTCAACGGCAAGCCCACCGGCGAGCGCCTCGACGGCGGCTACGCCGTCATCGCCCGCACCTTCTCGAAGGACGACGTGATCACGCTCGAGCTGCCGATGCCCGTCAGGCGCGTGCTCGCCGACGATCGCGTGGCCGAGGACGCGGGCAAGGTGGCGCTCGAGCGCGGGCCGTTCGTCTACTGCGCGGAGGGCTCCGACAACGCGGGCTCGGTCCTCGACCTCGTGGTGCCCGACGACGCCCGCCTCAGCGTCGAGCGCCGGCCGGACCTGCTGGGCGGCGTCGCCGTGCTGCGCGGGACGATCCGAAGCGCCGCGGGGAAGCCGCGCGAGCTCGTCGCGATCCCGTACTACGCCTGGTCGCACCGCGGCCCGGGCGAGATGGCCGTCTGGCTGAAGCGTCAGGCCGCGGTCGGCTCGAAGGGTCCCTGAGGCGGACGCAGAGCTACCGGCAATCCTGGAAGCAGAGGTTCTGGCTGAAGAACCTCATCACGTGGTTCTGGAACCGGTCCGCCACCCTGCTCGTGTGAGTGCCCGGGTACACCTCGAACGTGTTCGCGATGCCGTAGCGGTCGAGGGCCTCGTGCAGCTTGCCGGCGTCGTCCTTCAGCCGGTCCTGATCGCCGACGTCGATCGCGATCGCGCGATAGCGACGCAGGTCGCAGACGTACTGGTCCAGGAAGGCCAGCGGGGCGTTGGCGGCCCACTTCGCGAGCACCTCGGCCTGCGGCTCGCCGTCCTTCGTCGGCAGCGCGAGATAGAGCGGCGGGTTCTTCGGGTCGGGCGACCACGCCGCCGCGCTCGCGAGCTGGGCGCGGGCGAAGAACGGCAGGCTCGCCGAATCGGACGGCGTCTTCACGGCCTCGAGCGACTTCTCGAGATCCGAGCCGGCAGGGCCGGCTTGCCGAGGCGACAGGCAGCACGGGCTCATGATGTAGACGCTGCCGAACACGTCGGCATGCTTCATGCCGATGCGAGTCGCGCCGTAGCCTCCCATCGAGTGGCCGACCAGGCCGCGGCTCGCCCGCTCGGGGATCGTCCGGTAGTGGGCATCCGTGTAGGCCACGACGTCGCGCGCGACGTAGCGCTCGAAGTCGCCGGTCGTGACCGAGCTCGAGTACATGGAGCCGTTGTGCACCGTCTTCGAGTCGGGCAGCACGACGATCATCTCCCTGGCGCCCTGGGCGAACGCGCCTTCGATCGTCTGCGGCACGTGGATCTCGCGGCTCCACTGCTCGGCGCCGATCGAGTACCCGTGGAGCGCGTAGACGACCGGGTAGCGCCGGGACTTCTCCTTGGCATAGCTCGGCGGCAGGAAGACGATCGCGTCGCGATCGACGGCGTTTCCCTCCAGATTGCCTTCGAGGGCCGCTCCGTGAATCTTGATGCGCTCCACCGCGACGGGGTTCGCGCCGGGCACGGGCGGCGGCACCTCCGTCTGGACCTGCGCCGCAAGTCGGGCGGCAAGGGCCACGCTCGTCGCGAGCGTCGTCAGAGAGAGCCGTCTGGTGGTCATCGTCGTCTCCTTTCGGCGTCAGTGGCGCCGTCGAGACTCTACCGCTTCCGGATGGGTGGTATCGTCCCGCACGCCACTCTCCAGGAGGAAGCCGATGTCACAGTCCCGCAGAGATCGCGCTGGCGGCGCTGGCGCTCGCGGTGGGTGCGACGGGGCCGATCCAGGCCCAGCAGCGCAACGTCGTCTTCATCCTCGCCGACGACCATCGCTACGACGCGATGAGCTTCATGGGGCACCCGATCGTCGAGACGCCCAGCATCGACCGCATCGCCGCGCGCGGCGTGCACCTCAAGAACGCGTTCGTCACCACGGCGCTCTGCTCCCCGAGCCGCGCGACGATCCTCACCGGCCTCTACGCCCACCAGCACAAGGTCGTGGACAACAACACGCCCGTCCCGGCCGGGACGACGTTCTTCCCCCAGTACCTGCAGCGTGCCGGATACCAGACGGCGCTCGTCGGCAAGTGGCACATGGGCGGCGACGTCGGCCCGCAGCCGGGGTTCGACCACTGGGTGAGCCTGCGGCCAATGGGGGCCAGGGCAGCTACCTGCCGTCCGCGGACGGGCTGAACGTGGACGGGAAGACGGTTCCGCAGAAGGGCTACATCACCGACGAGCTCACCGACTACGCGCTCGACTGGCTGAAGCGCCGCGACCGCGCCCGGCCGTTCTTCCTGTACCTGTCGCACAAGGGCGTCCACAACGACTACGTCGCGGCGACGCGCAGCTCGGACTTCATCCCGGCCGAGCGGCACCGCGGGAAGTTCGCCAGCCGCGCCTTCACGCCGCCGAAGAGCCAGAGCTACCCGCCCGAGCAGGAGGCGCTGCGGCCGCGCTGGGTGCGCGACCAGCGCAACAGCTGGCACGGCGTCGACTTCCCGTACCACGGCACGCTCGACGTCGGCTACTTCTTCAAGCGCTACGCCGAGACGCTGCTGGCCGTGGACGAGAGCGTGGGCCGCGTGCTCGACTACCTGCAGTCGGAGAAGCTGCTCGACTCGACGCTCGTGATCTACATGGGCGACAACGGCTTCGCCTTCGGCGAGCACGGCCTGATCGACAAGCGCACCGCCTACGAGGAGTCGATGCGGGTGCCGATGGTGATGCAGTGCCCGGAGCTCTTCCCGGGCGGGCGCACGGTGGACGCGGTCGTCGCGAACCTGGACGTGGCGCCCACGATCCTCTCGGCCGCCGGGCTCACGCCGCCCGCCGAGATGGTCGGGAAGAGCCTGATCCCGCTGGCGCGCGGCGAGCGCGTGCCCTGGCGGACGGAGCTGCTCTACGAGTACTACTGGGAGCGCAACTTCCCGCAGACGCCGACGACGTTCGCGCTGCGGGCCGACCGCTACAAGTTCATCCGCTACCACGGCCTCTGGGAGATCGACGAGCTCTTCGACCTCCAGGCCGACCCGCTGGAGATGACGAACCTCGCCTATGCGCCCGAGCACGCGGAGCGCGCGCGCCAGATGAGCGCGCGCCTCTTCGCGCTCCTCGCCGAGACGAACGGGACCGCGATCCAGCTCTACCCGGACCGCGGGCCCGTGTTCGGGCTGCGGGCGCCCGGTGCCGCGCCAGCCGCGCCGTTCCCGCCGGTCTTCGTGGCGAAGCCGCGGGAGTAGCGGGCTACTTCTCCTCGCTCACATCCCACCAGCGCGAGAGGTTCCGGGCCGGCGTCCGCGGGCGGGCCGAGTAGTGCGAGGTGTCGTTGAAGCTCATCAGCCGCGCGCGTACCGGATCACAGAAGTCGACGACGTTCAGGCACGCCGGCGACTGCTCCAGCCGGTCCCGGTAGCCGCGGGGATCGAACCCGAGCAGGCTCGAGAGGACGAGCCGCAGCGTCGCCTTGTGCGAGACCACGAGCACGGCCGCTCCCTGGTGCGACACGACGATCTCGCGAATCACCGGGCAGGGCGCGCGCGAGCACCACGAGGCCCGACTCGCCCCCTTCGGGTGCGAAGGTGAAGGGGTCGGCCTCCCAGGCGGCGTACTCCTCGGCGATACCGCTCCTCGACCTCGCGGCGCGTCAGCCCTTCCCAGCGGCCGTGGGTGATCTCGCGCAGGCCGTCCCGGCGCACGAGCGGGAGGCCATGCGGCCGCGCGAGGATCTCGGCGGTCTCGACGGTGCGCGACAGCGGGCTGCAGTAGACGGCAGTGATCGCGTCGTGCGCGAGCCGCTCCGAGAGCCGGCCCGCCTGGTGGCGCCCCTCCTCCGACAGCTCGACGCCTATCGGCACCCGAGAAGCGGTCCTCGGCCGTCAGCTGTGTCGCGCCGTGGCGGACGAGATAGAGACGGGTGGTCGGGCAGGCGCCAAATCAGCAGCTCACTGCAGCTCGTTCCAGCCGCCGACCTCCGCCACGAGCCGATCGGCCTGCGGCGGCCCCCAGCTGCCGGGCTCGTAGTCGATACAGCGGGCTCGGGTCGTGGATGACCGGGTCCACGATCGCCCACGCGGCCTCGACGACGTCCTGCCGCGCGAAGAGCGTCGCGTCGCCGGCCATCGCGTCGCCGAGCAGGCGCTCGTAGTCGCCCAGCCGCCCGTCCTCGCCCTGCTGGGGCTGCTCGACGACGGAGAGCTCGACCGGCTGCCCGGCCATGCCCTCGCCGGGCCGCTTCGCGCGCGCGCCGATCGCGATCACGACCTGCGGGCTCAGGCGGAAGCGCACGTAGTTGCCCGCGGACGGCGCCGGCTCCGCGAACACCACCGGCGGCGCGTGCCGCAGCTCGACGATCACCTCGGTGCAGGTCGTCGCGAGGGACTTGCCGGCGCGGACGTAGAACGGCACGCCGTCCCAGCGCCACGAGTCGACGTAAAGGCGCAGCGCGGCGTAGGTGGCGACGTTCGAGTCCGGCGCGACGCCCGGCTCGTCGCGGTAGCCCCGGAACTGGCCCGCGCACCAGGCTGTCCGGCGCTGAGCGGCCGCACCGTGCGCAGCACCTTCGCCTGCTCGTCGCGGATCGCCTCGTCGTAGGTGCTCGAGGGCGCTTCCATCGCCAGGTAGCTCACCACCTGCAGCAGGTGGTTCTGGATCACGTCGCGGATCACGCCCGTCTCCTCGTAGAACTTGCCGCGCCCCTTGACGCCGAAGCTCTCCGCCATCGTGATCTGCACGTTCTCGACGTAGTTGCGGTTGAAGACCGGCTCCAGGAAGGCGTTCGCGAAGCGGAAGTAGAGGATGTTCTGCACGGCCTCCTTGCCGAGGTAGTGGTCGATCCGGAAGATGCTTTCTTCCGGCAGGACCTCGTGCAGCGTCTGGTTCAGCTCGCGGGCGGACTCGAGGTCGCGGCCGAAGGGCTTCTCCACGATGACGCGCGCGTTGCGGGTGCAGCCGGCCCCCTGCGAGCTGCTGGACGACGGTCGGGAACATGCTCGGCGGGATCGCGAGGTAGTGGGTGGGCCGCTCGGCGCGGCCGAGCTCGGCGCGGACGCGGGCGAAGGTCGACGGCGTCGGCGTAGTCGCCGTCCACGTAGCGCAGCTGCCGGACGAGCCTCGGGAACGCCTCGGGATCGGCGGCCGCCGCAGTTCTCGGTAACGCTGGCCTTCGCGCGCTCCACGAGCTGGTCGAGGTTCCAGCCGGACTTGGCGACGCCGACGACCGGGAAGTCGAGCCGGCCCTTCTTCGCCATCGCCTGCAGCGCCGGGAAGATCTTCTTGTAGGCCAGGTCCCCGGTCGCGCCGAAGAAAACGAGCGCGTCCGAGCGAGCCTTCTCGCGGGGCGTGCTCACTTCCTCTCCTGGTGGCCGCCGAACCCGAGCCGCATCGCGGAGATCACCTTGTCCTGGAACAGGTCCTGGCCACGGGACGAGAAGCGCTCGAAGAGCGCGGCGCTCAGCACGAGGACCGGCACTCCGACGTCGTTGGCGGCGGCCAGCGTCCAGCGGCCCTCGCCGGAGTCGGAGACCTTGCCCCGCGAACGCCTCGAGCTGCGGATCGCGGGCCAGGGCCTGCGCCGTGAGGTCGAGCAGCCACGACGCGATCACGCTGCCGCGCCGCCAGACCTCGGCGATGTCCGCGAGGTCGAAGTCGTACTGGTAGTGCTCGGGATGGCGAAGCGGTGTCGTCTCGGCGTCCGCGGCTGCCGTGGCCTTGCCGGCGTTCGCGTGCTCCAGGATGTTCAGGCCCTCGGCGTACGCGGCCATCAGGCCGTACTCGATGCCGTTGTGGACCATCTTCACGAAGTGGCCCGCGCCGCTCGGCCCGCAGTGGAGATAGCCGCGCTCGGCCGTGCCGCTCGGGCCTTCGCGTCCCGGCGTGCGCGGGATGTCGCCGGCTCCGGGAGCGAGGCACGCGAAGACGGGATCCAGGCGTCTCACGACCTCGGGCTCGCCACCGATCATGAGACAGTAGCCGCGCTCGAGGCCGAAGACGCCGCCGCTCGTCCCCATGTCGACGTAGTGAAGCCCCTTGGGCGCGAGCCGCTTCGCGCGCGCAATGTCGTCCTGGTAGTTCGAGTTCCCGCCGTCGACGAGCGCGTCGCCACTCTCGAGAAGCGGCGCAAGCTCGTCGACCGTGGAGTCCACGAAAGCCGCCGGCAGCATCATGACAGACCGCGCGCGGCGCTTCGAGCTTCCTCACGAGCTCGGAGAGCGAGGAGGCGCCCGTGGCGCCTTCCTTCACCAGCGCGTCGACGGCCTGCGGCGCCCGATCGTAGACGACGCACGGGTGCCCGCCTCGCATCAGCCGGCGCACCATGCCGCCGCCCATGCGTCCGAGCCCGATCATCCCGATCTGCATGGCCACTTCAACCGTATCATCAGCCGCGGAGGAGCGCCGGATCAGCCATGCATCCACTTTCCCTCGTCGTCGCCGGCGCGCTCGTCCTCGCCGCATCCGGCGCCACCTGGACGGCGACCACGGCAACGGCACCTACTCGAACCCGCTGCCCGTCCTGCGCTCACGGGACCTCGTGAACTGGAGCTCGTCGGCTACGCCCTCGACCGGCTCGACCTCGGCCCGGGGGTGTCGCGTACCTGGCGCACGTCGGCGGCTTCGTCGTCGGCCTCGTGCTGGTTCGGTTCTTCGCGAGCGGGGGACGCTCGCAGACGGCCTGGGCTTGATTGCACTCGGCCGGCCGTTGTGGTCCAGTCTTCCGTATGGGTGGTGAACGAGGTACGGCGCAAGCGGTGAGCGGAGAGGAGCTCGCGTGTACCTAGCGCCCGGGCTCACGCCCGAGGCCGCCAGCCGGATCTGCATGCACGAATGCCGCGCCCAGTGCTGTCGCGGCCCTCTCCTGCTGGCCCTGACGGCGCCCGAGGTGCTGAGCTTCAGGGCGCACGCAGCCGAGCTCGGCGTGGAGCTCACGCTCCGGGAGGCGGAGGACGGCAGCGGAGCCGTCGCCTTCCCGGAGCACGTCGGGGAACGCTGCCCGATGCTCGACGACGCCACCTCGATGTGTCGCATCTACGCAGACCGTCCGCACCGCTGTCGCGAGTTCCCCGACAAGCTGCGGCCCGGCTGCGCGATCTCCGGTGGCTGTGTGAACGTCAGCGCCGGAGCTTTTTGAACGCCTCGAGGTTGGCCTTGAGGGCCTCGAGCGGCGGCACGCCTTCCTTCTCGTACTCGATGATGTACCACTCGATGCCGCCCTTGGTCTCGGCGGCCGTCATGATCGCGGGCCAGTCGAGCTCGTCCTTGCCGAGGTACGCGTTCGGGTCCTTCTTCGAGAACGGCTTGACGTGCATCGAGATCGTCCGGCCCGCGTTGCGCTCGATGAGCGACTGGGGCGTCACGCCCTCCATCTCGGACGCGTTGCCGGTGTCGAACTGCAGGATCACGGCCTTCGCGGTCTGATCGGCGAAGCGGTTCCACCAGTACTCGCCGTCGATGCGATTGAAGTCCTTCGTGTGGTTGTGGTACCCGACGCGCATCTTGTGCGGCTTCAGGCGCTCGGACACCTCGTTGACCTGATCGGCGGTCTTCTTCAGCAGGTCGGCCGAGTTGTAGGTCTCCGGCGCCAGCGAGCGGATGATCAGGTTCCGGTTCCCGATCGCCTGGTTGAACGCCACGCTGGCCGCGAGCTTGTCGCCCGACAGCTCGGCGAGCGTGTGGTGGAAGCCGCAGGCCTTGAGGCCGGCCGCGTCGAGGTGCGTCTTCCACTCGGCGCCGGACTTGCCGAACGCGTTCTCGAGCTCGACGGCCTCGTAGCCCAGCGCGCCGAGCGTCTTGAGCGTGCCCGGGACGTCGCCGGCCAGCTGCTTGCGCACGCACCAGAGCTGGGTGCCGATCGGGACCGTCTTCCACGCTGCCGTGGCGCGCGGCGCAGGCAGCAACAGCGAGGCGGCCGCGGCGCCACCGAGCTTGAGAACGTCACGACGCGTGAGCGGATCGGCATTCATGGGCGTGTCCCTCCGTAGCGAAGAGTCTACTGGAGCGGCTCGGGCAGGGCGATCGAGCTTCGTCGCCCAAGGCCGCAGCGCCGGATTGTAACGCGCGCGACCGGAGTGCGGCTCGCTGTCGCTGGCGTGATACGGTCAGGCGCCAATGTCCGACGCCTTCGCACCTGGGGGGCCCGGCCGGGATGTGTCACGTCTCTCGATCGGAAGGTGCTTGGCCCTTTGCGCGGGTGCCGCGCTCCTGCTGTGGGGTGCCGGACTTCTGACGTTCCTGCGTGCGAGAGCCGTGGTCTCGGTCACGCTGCCGGCGCGAGAGCAGCATCCGGCCGAGCGCCACAATCTCGCGCTGTTCACGTACGGTCCGACGGTGAGTGCCAGCTCCTATGATCACTGGCTCGACCACCAACACCACCCGGCGTTCGCCGTCGACGGGTTCGAGCAGCCGTCGCCCACCGAGAAATGGGCATCGTCGCCCGCGGACCGCGCGCCCTGGCTGGAGGTCGCGTGGGGCAGACCCGCGCTCGTCGACAGCGTCCGTCTCCGACACGCGGGCTGGAAGGAGGCGCCCCAATTCACTGCCGAGCGCTACAGCCTCACCTGTCTCGGCGGCGCCACCGACGGCCGCTCGTTCTCCGTCGAGCACAACGCCCTACCCGTGGTTTCACACGCCGTCGCGTGCGAAGGCGCCACCGGTCTGCGGCTTTCGATCTGGCCGAACGGGCCGCGCAAGGTCGTGCGCCTTTATGAGATCGAGGTGTGGGGAGTCCCGGTCGAGGCGGCCGCGCGATGAAGCGGGCACCGCAGGTCCTTTCGCCCCGGATCTTGTGGGCGCTGGCTGCGCTGGCCCTCGTCGCGCGTGTCGTCGCCTGGTGGCTGCGGCCCGAGCTGCACGCGGACGAGCTCTTCCAATACGTGGATCCGGCGGTGCATCGGCTGCGAGGAGTCGGCTGGCAGACCTGGGAATGGCACGAGGGAATCAGGTCCTGGGTCCTCACCGGCTATCACGGAGCGTGGATGGTGGTGGCCGGCTGGATCGGGATCCCCCACGGCCTGCCGACGTTCCTGTTCCTGCAGCTCCATTGGGCGGTCGTCAGCACGGCGTGGGTCGCCATCGGGTGGACGGGGGCCGACGCGGTGGGTCGCCTGCTGCTCGGGCGCGCCGCGGACGACGATCGAAGGGCACCGGAAGGCGCTCTTCTGGCGGCCGTCTTGTTCGCGATCTATCCACCGCTCGTCGTCTACGGCGCACGGACACTCACCGAGGTTCCCTCCGCGATGTGCCTGGTGGCTTCGCTGGTGCTGGTGGCGCGGGCCATCGGCGATTCAGGCCCACGAGGCGGAGCCGGCGCGTTCTGGGCCGGCGTGCTGGGCGCGTCGGGACTCTGCCTGCGGCTCGCCAGCGGTCCGCTCGTGCTGGTCCCTTGTGTCTGGCTGCTCGCGCGTCGTCGATGGCGGCTGCTGGCGGCCTTCGGCCTGGGTGGGATCTTCCCCGTGCTGCTCTTCGGGGCCGTCGACTGGGCGACGTGGGGCCGTCCCTTCGGCTCGTTCGTAGCGTACGTCAGGGTCAACCTCGTCGAGGGACGCGCCGCAGAATTCGGTGTCGAGGGGCCGCTCTGGTACGTGGAGCGGCTCTGGGATCGCGCGGGGCTCGGCGCCGTCGTATTGGTCGCCGTCGCCTGCGCCGGCTGGCGCGCCACCTGGCCGTTCCTGGCGTCGGCGCTGGGGCTCGTCCTCTACCTCAGCACACAAGCGCACAAGGAAGAGCGCTTCGTGATGTCCTTCTGGCCGTACCTGCTCGTCGCGGCCTGCGGGGTCGCCGGCGCCTGGTTCGGCCGCCGACCACAGCCTGAGGTGCGCCGGACGCTGTGGATCGGCTCGGTCCTCGTGGCGGCGCTGCTGTCCCTCGACGGCCTTCGCGGTGTGATGCGCCTGTCCTGGAACGATCATGGGACGCTGCTGCGCGACGCCCAGTCTCTGGTCGCGCGACAGACCGACGTGACAGGACTGCTCGCTGGACGAGTTCTACGACAGTGGCGCTTACGCTGCCTTCGGCCGCGACGTCCCGATGGTGCGCTACAGCGCCGAGTGTCTACCCAACCCGATCTTCAACTACGTGATCGCCGGCCACGACAGCACGGTCGAGGAAGCCGAGCGCGCCGGCTTCCGGACGATCAGGCGCGTCCGGGACGTCACTATCCTGCGGCGCTGACGCCGGCGCCCGGCTGCTCGCAGCCGGGCGCTGAGCCGTTTCCGGCTAGCTGCGACGCCGACGGCGGACCGCCAACGCCGTGATGCCGCTACCGAGCAGGAACAGACTGGCCGGCTCGGGTACCGCCGTCTCGACCTGGACGTTGTCGACGAGGATGCCGATGTTGTCTCCGCCGGCGTGATCGAAGCTGAGCGTTAGAGGTCCGGCGCTGCCGATGTTGACGACCCTCTGGTAGAGCGTCCAGGAGTCCAGGTTGTTTCCGGCCGAAGTCAGCGTGAATAGCTCGCTGTAGCTGCCGAACGAGACGAGCACCTCGTCGCTGCCGGCGCCGCGGTCGTTCGGCTGCAGCCAGAAGCTCAGCAAATAGGAGCCCGCGGTCGGGACGGCGACCGAGGTCTGAAGGTCCGCGGCATTCCCAGTGCTGCCGTCGAGGTCGATACACCGCGAAGGCGACGGCCCCCCGGCGCAGAGCGAGGCGAATGTTCCCCCGGCCCCGACGATGTCGACGGTCCCGCCCACCGCGGTCCACCCCGTCGGGGTCATGTTCAGGCCGAGAGCATTGAGATCGAAGTCGTCTGAAAAGATCACCGTCGCCGATGCCGGCGAAGCCACTGCGGCCAACGCCACGACGGCCAGAGCGACGGCACCGCGCGTCCACTTGCGTCCGATGTAGAAGGCGACTGAACTGATCATTTTTCGTCCTCCAGCTCTACGTCTTGCAACGTACGGGCCAGTCAGAAGAACGCTCGAAAGCCATTGAAGACAAAGCGTTTGTAAAGCCTATCCTTCCCACAAAGTGTCAAATAGGCCGACAGGTTGGAAGGCGGCGCAACCACTTCAGTCCAACAGACGAACGCGGCCGGTCGTCAGCTCGTAAACGCCGCCCACCAGCTTGAGCGACCCCTCGGCGAGGCGATCGCGACCCTCGGGCGTATCGAGCATCTGGCGCATGGACCAGCGCACGTTTGCCTCGACGCCCTCGCGGAGTAGCTCTTCGGGCGGCGTGTCGGCCGGAATGGATTCGAGACCGGGCTTGATGCTTTCGACCAGGAGCTGGATGCGTGACTTCTCGGCCGACCCCTGGTGCAACGCATTCAGGGCGGCCCATACGGCGCCGCAGCCCTCGTGGCCGAGGATCATGAAGAGCGGCGTGCGGAGGTGTACGGCGGCGTACTGGATGCTGCCCATCACCGCCGGCAGGATCACGTTTCCGGCCACGCGGATCACGAACAGCTCTCCGAAGCCGACGTCGAACAGCAGCTCGGGAGGCACACGCGAATCGCTGCAGCCCAGGACGGTCGCGAAGGGACGCTGGGCCGGAACGAGCTCCGCGTCCGCCCCGCTGCGTCGGGGCTGCGGCCGGCCGCTCACGAACCGTTCGTTACCGGAGAGCAACCGCGCCAAGGCGTCGTCGGCGCTGCAGACGGATGCGAGCCGCTCCATCGGCACTCCTTGTATCACGGTGCCGATTTCGGCAGGCTCTAGAGGAGCTCCTCACGAGCCGCTAGCGCAGGTGGTACACGACGGGCAGAGTCGTGTCGGCGACGATGAAGTTGGCGGGGGAACACCTCCCACGTGGAGGTCGTCGCGAGTGTTGAAGACGGCGCGGATGCCGGTGACCTCGCACGGGAGCGAGAACACCTGAAAGCCGGTCACGGTGAACGTCACCGTTTGCCCGCGCGCGAACGGACGCCACGTGGATCCGCGCATGAAGAGGGTGCCCGGCGGCGTGCCGATCGGCGTCAGCGTGCTGCCCGGCGCGGGTGTCGGCGACAATGCGGCGGCTACCTTGGCCGGCCTTGCGGCGCAGGCACTTGAGATGAAGAACTTTCGAGACGTCACGGGCCGCGGTGGCTCGGTCATCGCCGTGGAAAGCCCATCCGCCGGACCAGATCGGCGAAACGCGGATCCGCGCGCAGGGCCGCGGCGCGCTCCGGGGGCGGATGCAGCCCGACCGGCGTGTCCACGGTCTGTATCGAGATGAGGACCGGATCCCTGGCGTCGTAGGCCTTCTCCAACAGCGCGAAGGCGCTGTCCTTCTCGCCCAGGGTGGCGTGAACGAAGGCGGGATACACGGCAGAGACGTACCGCCGCGCCGACTGCTCCTTTAGCTTTGCGAGCAGGCGGCGGGCCTGGTGCGGGTTGCCGCTCTCTGCCGCCACGATGGCGAGACTGGCGAGCACCGCCGGATCGTCCGGTTGGAGGGCGCGGGCGCGCTCGAGCTGCTTCCGGCCGAGATCGGCACTGTCCGTGCTCCAGGAGGAAGAGCGCAAACGGGAGTTGAGACCGTAGGTGATTGGGGTCGAGCTCGAGCGTCCGGTTCCACTGCGCAAGGGCCGCTTCGTCCTGGCCGGCGGCGTCGAGGCGCCGGGCCATGGCACGGTTCACCGTGACGTCGAGCGGGTCCAGCTCGAACGCCCGCCGCGTCTGGGCGAGGCTCTCCTCGAAGCGACCGAGCGCATAGAGGTACCAGCTGTACGACTGGTAGACAGCGGTGGCATTCGGGTCGATCTCGATGGCGCGCCGGTATTCGCGCTCCGCACCGTCCCAGTCCCACTCGTACGCAAGCGCAGAGGCCAGCACCGCGCGCGCCTCGCCGAGGCCGGGGTCCAGCTCCAGGGCTTTGAGCGCAGCGGCCTTCATCTCGACTTCTCCCGGGCCCGGGAGCGATGTCGCTGTAGATGAGTCGAGGACCGTAGGTCGTCGCCAGACCTTCATACGCGGGGGCGAAGCCCGGATCCTTGGCGATGGCGGTCTGGAAGTATGCGATCGCTTTCTCGAGCGACTGCGGCGAGCGCTGCCTCCAGTGGTGGCGGCCGAGCAGGTAGGCATCGTACGCGTCCGGATTCACCGCCCGCGCGCGCGCCGGCCGCCGGGTGCTGTCGGTCGTGACGGTGATGCGGACCTCCTCGGCGATCGCGCGCGACACCTCGTCCTGGAGCGCGAGCACGTCCTCCAGGCGGCGCTCGTAGCTGTGCGCCCAGAGGTGGCGGTCGGTCGGAGCGTGGATGAGCTGCGCCGTGATGCGCACGCGCCCGGCCGATCGCACCACCGAGCCTTCCACGACACCTTCCACGCCCAGCTCGCGCGCGATCTCGGGCAGCGGCTTGGCGCTGCCCTTGTAGCGCATCACCGACTGCCGCGAGATCACACGCAGCGCCGGCCAGGAGGCGAGGTTGGTGATGAGCGCGTCCGTCATGCCGTCGCTGAAGTAGTCCTGCGCGGGATCTCCGGTCAGGTTGGCCAGGGGGAGGACCGCCAGCGACCGGATGGGGATCCCGCTGGCGAGCGCGGCACGGCGCTGGAGCGCGGGCGCGACAGCGATCCATAGCGCCGTCAGCGCCGCGGCGGAAAAGGCCGCCCCCAGCCACATCGCGCGGCGATGCCGCGGTATCGGCGACGAAACCTCCGCAGCCGGCGCGCCGCGCTCTCCGGCCGCGCGCGCCGGCTCCGGCGCGCCCACCGGGGCGATGAACCGGTACGCCCGCCGCTCCAGCGTCTCGATGAAGCGCGGGTTGTCGGCCTCGTCCCCGAGCGCCGCGCGCAGCCGGTTGATGGCGCGGTTCAGCCCGCTGTCGAAGTCGACGAAGGTGTCGTCGGGCCAGAGCCGCTGCCGGAGCGCCTCGCGAGTCACGGGCTCACCGCGCGCCTCGAGCAGGGCCTCCAGGATCCGCAGCGGCTGCTCCTGCAGACGCACCCGCAAGCCCTCCCTGCGGAGCTCGCCGGAACGCCGGTCCAGCTCGAAAACGCCGAACCGGAGGACGCGCGGAGTGGTGTCCCCCAGGCCCATGGGAGTCGGAAGGCCTAGCCTAGCACCGCGGCGAGCCAAGGCATAGGGGCGACAGGCATAGGGGCGCAGATCACGGCGGGATCCGGCCTTCCATCTTGAACACCTACGCAAGGTTGCGAAGAGAGACAGATTCCACCCGCAGAGCAGCCAGCGGCCATGGCGCACTCCGTGTCGAGCCCCCTAGGTTGCCCAGACGTCGGCACGACTGACGCCGTGGGGTCGCCGGCGAGCCGGCAAGGAGGGGGTGCCTGATGAAGTCGATTCTTGCGTGCGTGACCGCATTCCTGTTGGCGGCGGTGGTCGATGACCGTTACATCGGCGCAAGAGCAGCGGCGGACACGTTGCCCGCCACGTTGACAGGACCTGCGCTGCTCGACGATTGGGGCAACCGGTTCACTTCGCTCGGAGCATCGGTCCCCGAGAACCCGTTGCGCACACAGATCCGCACCACGATTGCACAGCTGGCGATGTTCGATGCCGTGAACGCGGTCCTCGAAGGACCGTATCGACCCTTTGCCTCGAAGCCTGATTCGGCGCCCGGTGCGTCACCCGAAGCGGCGGCCATCCGTGCCGCGTACATCGTCGCCCTGAACGAGTTCCCGACGAAGGCGGCAACGATCGACAGCGCCTACGCCGCGTCGATCGCCGCCGTTCCCGCGAGTCCCGAAGCAATCGCCGATGGCATCGTCGTCGGCGAAGCCGCGGCCAATGCGGTGCTCGCGGCCCGTGTCGGAGATCACCGCAACGATCCTGAGCTCGAGGGGTACACGCCGGCCAGCGGCCCCGGCGCGTGGATCCCGACTCCACCTGCATTCGCGAATCCGCAGACTCCGTTCCTTCGCTTCGTCACGCCCTTCGGGTATCACGACCCGGCGCGCTTCCGTCCCCATGCTCCGCCGAGCGCTCGACAGCAGGACCTACACGGCCGACTACGACGAGATCAAGGACCTCGGTCGGGCAACCGACACGAGCCGCACCGCCGAGCAGTCTGCGACGGCACTGTTCTGGTCGCCATCGGCCACCGCGCTCTGGAGCGCCAACGTTCGCAGCCTGGCCAGCACGATGGATTTGCTGACCGCCGCTCGTTTCGAGGCCATCGGCCTTGCTGCGGTGACGAATTCACTCATCGCCGTTTGGGACGCGAAGTACACGTACATGTTCTGGCGTCCGGTGACCGCCATCCGGGCCGGAGATACCGATGGGAACGGCGAGACCGAGCCGGATGCGGCGTGGACACCCTTCATCACCACCCCATCCCACCCCGAGTATCCCGCCGCGCACACCACGGTCGGCGCCGGCGCGCTCGGGTTCTACACGGTATGGTTCGAGACCGATCAGTTCCCGCTGGCGTTCAAGGGGAATGCCGGCGCGGTCCGTCAGTACACGAGCGTCGCAGAGATCCATGCCGAGGAGGGCAACGCGCGTGTGTGGGGCGGCATGCACTGGCGCCACAGCACCGAGGTGGGTACCAAGCTCGGTCGCAGGGTCGGCACGTATACGGCGACGCATCTCCTCAAGCCGCGGCGATGCGCCAAGCGTGACCGGGACGAAAAAGGGTGCAATTGGTAGGCCCGATAGGCTCGAACTCATGACCTTCGCTCCGGAGTTACAGAGGGGGCCGCCTAGAACTGCGCAGGCCGACTATGGGCCGTCGGGATCATTGACGACCGTGCCGCTCCGCGCGAACAACGGAGGAGAGGCCACCATGGCGACCGAATCCTTCCATCCCTTCCGGTCGGAGCAAGCCAGGGAAGACTTCCTGAGCTTCTATCTGCAGAAGTCGAAGCGCTGGCCGATTCCGTCCGAGACCCGCTTGATCGATACCGCGTCCGGCGTGACCTTCGTCCGCATCAGCGGGAAGACTTCCGACCCGCCCCTGATCCTGCTGCCCGGCGCGCGCGGCAGCTCGCTGATGTGGATCCCCAACATCGCCGCGCTCTCCGCGCGGCACCGGACCTATGCGCTGGACCTGATGACCGACGTCGGGCTGAGCAAGCCGCACAAGGAGTTCACGAGGCCCGAGGACTTCGTCGGCTGGCTGGACGAGGTGCTGAGCGTCGTGTCACTCGACCGCAGCGTCGATCTGATGGGCATCTCCTACGGCGGCTGGATCGCCGCGCTCTACGCCAGCCGCCGTCCCGACCGGCTCCGCAAAGTCGTCCTGCTGGCCCCGGGCGGCGCCGTGCGGATCTCGCTGTCCTTCTACCTTTCCGTGGCGTTTCTCGCGATCCACCTTCCGGGCCGCCTCGAGGGAGACGGCCGACGCCTCCGCCGGATCCTGCGCTGGATCTTCCAGGACGCGCTTGCGAGTGCAGGCCCGGACCGCGAGGCCGTCGAGCAGGACATCTTCGAGATGGTGATGAGCGGGCGCTTCTTCGCGAAGCCGCGGATGATGTGGCCGACCGTCTTCGACGACGACGAGTGGCGGGCCTTCGCGGTGCCGGCGCTCTTCCTGGTGGGAGAGAACGAGAAGATCTATTCCCCGGGAAAGGTCGTTCGACGCCTGCAGCGCCTGGCTCCCCTGGTCCGGACCGAGATCATCCCCGGCGCGGGCCACGACCTGACCATGGTGAAGGCCGACCTCGTGGCCCGGCGGATCCTGGCGTTCCTGGACGAGTCGCCCAAGGACGCGCAGCCCGGTCACGCACACGAACCCGAAGGCGTCTCATCCGCAGCCTGACCCCTCGACTCGGCCGCCCTGATCGCAGCTTTCCAGTCACACGCCGTCGCTCCGCCCGGTCCTTGATGCGGGAGGTGAGAGCATGCGGCTCTTCATTCTCGGTGCCACCGGCCACACCGGAAGACAGCTCACGGACCTCGCTCTCGAGCGGGGCCATCAAGTCACAGCCTTTGTCCGCTCGCCGGAGAAGGTCACGCTTCGGCATCCACTGCTCGACGTGCGGCGCGGGGACCCGCATGACGTGGACGCGCTGGCGGCGGCGATTGCGGGTCACGATGTCGTGTTGTCGGCACTCGGTGTTCGCCCGCCCCAGGCCTTCCGCGCTCACGGCCTGGTCCAGGAATGCGCGGCCAGCACGGTGGCGGCGATGACCAGGGCGGGCGTGAAGCGGCTGGCACTCGTCTCGGTCGCGGTCCTTTTTCCCGAAAAGGGGCTCCGCTTCGCCTTCTTCCGCTGGCTGCTCAGGCACGTGATGCGCGACCTGGAGGCGGCCGAGCAGATCGTGCGCGCCACGCCGCTCGAGTGGACGATTGCCAGACCCCCGCGCCTCGTCGACGCTTGCAACGAGCGGTATCGCGCCACGCGCGACGCGCTCCCGGCCGGCGCCCTCTCGATGTCGTTCCGCGCGGTCGCGGCCTTCATGCTCGACGCAGTCGAGCAGCGCTCGCATGTACACGAGGTGGTCGGTCTGGCGGGCTGAACGAAGGCTACGATCATGATGGAGGCCGAGCCTAGGTTGATGCGGGAGCGAACCGCCACAGAGGATCTCGAGGTCTTCGAATCCCACCGGCCGGCCCTGATCGGCCTGGCGTATCGGATGCTGGGGGACGTGGGTCGGGCGCAGGACATGGTGCAGGATGCGTGGCTGCGCTGGCACAAGCGCGAGGTCGAGGTCGAGTCGCCGAAGGCCTTTCTGGTGACGGTGGTGACACGGCTGTGCCTGAACGAGCTGGACTCGGCCCGCGCGCGGCGCGAAGAGAGCCGCAGCGATCGCTTGCCGGAGCCGGTGGACCTGGAGCAGGGGGGACTCGCTCGGCTGGAGGAGCTCGAGCAGCTCTCGATGGCCGTGCTCGTGGCGCTGGAGCGTCTCCATCCCGCCGAGCGCGCGGTTCTCCTGCTGCACGAGGTGTTCGATTTTCCCCACGAGGAGATCGCGAAGCTGGTCTCGCGCAGCCCCGCCGCCTGCCGTAAGCTCCTCGAGCGCGCCCGCCAGCGAGTCTCCGAAGGCCGGCGCCTGATCACCGCCTCACGCGAGGAGCATCAGCGGCTCCTGGACGCCTTTCTGCAGGCCGCTTCCGCGGGCGACGTCGCGGCGCTCACGGGCCTGCTCGCGGCCGACGCCGTCTTGATCACCGACGGCGGACCAGAAGGCCGTGAAGTCGCGGGGATCCGCAATCTCCGGCGGCCGCTCGAGGGCGCAGGACGAGTGGCTGCCTTCGTGGCCGCGACGTCCGGTCGCGCGGAGCTGCAGGTGGAGCGGCGGGTGCTCAACGGCCAGCCGGCGCTGGTCTTCCACAAGGACGACCAGCCGTTTGCGGCCGTCCTGCTGGCTGTGGCCGAAGGCAGGATCCAGCGCGTCTTCTTCCACGCCGATCCCAGGCGCCTTCGGCATCTGGGCCGCGGTGCCGCCTCGGGCACGTCCATCCCGGTCTCGTAGGGTAGGACGGCAGCCGTGCTGGACCGGAGTCGGTGGATTGGGGATACTCGTTGTCGAAGAAACCAATGGACGAATATCAGCCGCTCGGCGCCGCGCACGACATCGGCTTCCCACGCAAGCAGTTCTTCCTCGACCTCGAATGGTGCGACGCCACCCCTCCGCCACACGGGGACTACACGAGGTTCAGCGTTCGTCAGCGGCCAGGCGTCGCGCCCGAGTGCTCATTCGTCGTCATCGTGACTGGTTCTGCCGCAAACAGCGGCGCGCAGCCCACGGCAGCGACAGAGGCGTTGAAGCTCGCGGTCCTCTATGCGATATCGGACGAGGTGCGCCGCCTGCTCCGAGCAGGCCAGGTTCCCGGCGCGGATCACCCCGTGATGGTCACCCAGGGCCACTTCGATCGCGGCCACGACCAGGCGAACAGTCCCAGCTGACAGGGTCGACTAGCTCCAAGCTAGATCGAAAGAGTCATGCCCTCGCCGCACGGGCGCCGTAGGATACGAAGAGCAGCGATAGCACCATCTTGGTGCAGAGGTGCCTTCATGTCCGTACAGATACAGTGGCAGCCGCCTGTGGTCCTAGAGGCTCGCAAGCGGGCGAGGTGGGAGTGGATCATCCGGCGGGAGCTGGGCGACATCGACGATACGCTCGAGGTGAGCCTACGCTTCGAAGAGAAGGAGCTCGGATGGACGGTGGACGCGGCTGCGCCTCTGGAAGGGCCCCAGTTCGCCCAACGCTCGCGCGACCGTGTGGCGAGCGCGCTTCGCTCTGTTGGCATGCCGGCGCTCTAGGCACACCTGCCTCGCGCCCGTCGGATCGCGAGACTAGCTCAGGATGTTGCAGGTCGAGGCGAGCGCGATGATGCCGGTCGTGCCGGGGACGGTGCCGCCCGGAGTGAAGCACAGGACGCCGCTCGAGTCGCCACCGAAGCCGCGGACCCCGGTCTGGCCCTGGCTCACCGGCGTCGCGAGGTAGACGTAGGACGTGACGCTCTGCGCGCCGGACACCATCGAGTTGAGCGGGTTGGGCGTCGCGCCCGCGCCGAAGCTGCGGGCGTAGCCCGACTTGGCACCGAGGCTCGCGACCGAGCTGTCGAGGAACGTGGGGGCGTTCGTCGGATAGCTCGGGATGCAGACCATGGTGGTCACGACGTTCAGGCACGTGAGGGCTCCCGTATACCAACCGCCGTTCGCCGAGTGGAAAGCGGCCTGGGCCGAGATCACGGTGCGGATGTCGCCGATGGTCGCAGCCTCATTCGCCGAGACGCGCGCCCGCAGCAAGCTCGGGATCGCGATGGCGGCGATGATGCCGATGATCGCGACGACGATCAGCAGCTCGATCAACGTAAAGCCCTTCTGCTTCTTCATGTAGTCAACCACTTTCTCCACAACCCTGCGATGGGCTGGCCTGCCTGGCCTCATCACAGCAATCCTCGTGCCTACACTCCTCCCGACTAACTCTCTTTGTTTCCAATGAGTTAGACGGACGGGAGCGCCGTCGACGGTGACAATTATTGTCGCTCGGCCGTAACGCGTCACATCGAAGCCCGAAATCAGGGCATCTAACTCACGGCACATCCGTCGGCTACGGCAGCCGGCTCTACCTCGTTCGTGGTATTCGGCACACGCCTCGGAGTGGTAGCGCAAGACCGTCTGTTCGGGTGATGTCGTCGCGTGTGCGAAGGCCTACGTTCGCACCAGTGCTCCGTGGCGCATCCGATCCTTCCAGTCGGCGCCGCGAAGTGAGCCCACTCAAGAAGGAGGATATCGTGGCCCAGACCATTGCCAGACCCGATGCCGAACGGGCAGCCGACACCGCAATCCGTCCGTTCAAGGTGGCGACGGTGGCGGAATCGGAGCTCGTCGAACTCCGCCGGCGCATCGAGGCGACGCGGTTCCCGGAGCGGGAGACCGTCACGGACGCGTCCCAGGGCGTGCAGCTCGCGACGATGCAGAAGCTCGCGCGCTACTGGGCCACGCAGTACGACTGGCGCAAGTGCGAGGCGCAGGCTCCAGGCGCTGCCGCACTTCATCACGGAGATCGACGGGCTGGACATCCACTTCATCCACGTGCGCTCGAAGCACAAGGACGCGCTGCCGGTCATCGTCACGCACGGCTGGCCCGGCTCCGTCGTCGAGCAGCTGAAGATCGTCGATCCCGCTGACCAACCCGACGGCGCACGGCGGGAGCGCGTCGGACGCCTTCGACGTGGTGATCCCATCCATACCGGGCTACGGGTACTCGGGCAAGCCGACCGAGACCGGCTGGGGCCCCGACCGCATCGCCCGTGCCTGGGCCGAGCTGATGAAGCGCCTCGGCTACGAGCGGTACGTCGCGCAGGGCGGCGACTGGGGCGCGGTCGTCGTCGACACGATGGGCGTGCAAGCTCCGAAAGGATTGCTCGCGATCCACACCAACATGCCCGGCATCTTTCCAGCCGACATTGACGGGGCGGCCTTTTCGGGGGCGCCCGCGCCATCGGGTCTCTCAGACGATGAGAAGGTCGCTTACGAACGTCTGCAGTTCGTCTATCAAAAGGGAATCGCCTACGGGTTCCAGATGGGGCTGCGGCCGCAGACGCTCTACGGAATCGCGGACTCACCCGTCGGCCTGGCGGCCTATTTCCTCGATCACGACGCGCGCAGCTATGCGCTCATCGCGCGCGTCTTCGACGGACAGTCGGAGGGCCTGACGCGCGACGACATCCTCGACAACATCACGATCACCTGGTTCACGAACACGGCGCTGTCTGGCGCCCGTCTCTATTGGGAGTATTGGGGCAAGGGTTACTTCAATTCCAAAGGCGTCTCCATCCCGGTTGCTGTGAGCGTCTTCCCTGACGAGCTCTATCCAGCCCCGCGGAGCTGGGCAGAGCGGGCGTATCCCAAGCTGATCCACTACAACACGCTCCCCAAGGGCGGCCACTTCGCGGCCTGGGAGCAGCCCGAGCTGTTCTGCTCCGAGGTTCGCACGGGCTTCCGGTCGCTTCGCTAGCCGCCGAGGGGAAGGCGGCGGGGCGCCGCAGGCTCGCCGTCTTCCCCCACCGCCGTCTGCTGGATGCGATCTCGCGCCACGTCTTTTCAGGGTCGGTAGGGCCCGCCGGGGACGCCCCAGTCCCAGCGCGGCATCGGCTGCTCCTCGTCCTTCACGTTCGCCCCGGGTTGGGAGTTCAGGAGCGCGAGTCGGGATCCCCATTCGAGATAGGCCACGAAGGCCGAGCGGAACTCCGGATCGGCGGGCAGCCCCGTGGCGTCGGCGCAGTCGATCACCAGCTCGATCCAGCGCCGCCGCTGAGCTTCCGTGAGCCCGCGGCCGAGGTGGCGTCGGATCATGTGGGCGTGCCCCCCCTGCCGCTCCGAGTATTCGGCGGGACCACCGAACACCTCGGCGATGAAGCGGGCCACATGCAGTCGCGTGCTCCGCCGACATCGCAGCGAAAACGGGGCCGAGCACGGGGTCCTGCGGGACCCGCGCATAGAGTTCCGCGGTGAGGCGCTCGAAGGCTGGCATGCCGCCGGCCCACTCGAAGAGCGTCGGTACATCGCGCTGGCCGTCTCCATCGTCCACAGGCACCTCCGTAGTTCGAGCATTCCGTCGATAACGCACGGGCCACCAGTCTCCAACTCGTGCGTTCGCGTCACGGCACGATCATGCCCCCGGCGCCGCGAAACGAACGAGTCTTGAAATTCCTACCGCGAGCGTCGCGGGATCCTTACAGGTTAAGGCGCACGTCAGGAGTACAAGACCGCCTTCCTCAACCAGTTAAGGATCTGGTCCAACAGTTGCACCTTTCCTGAAGCACGTCGTGCGTCCCTGCGCAGGAATGCTCGGATGGCTTCTGGCCAAACGACTGTCTCCATCAAACCGCCTACGTAATCCGGCCGGCCGGGAGTGCTGGGGGTAACGACTGCTGAGGCGTGTCCCCCGCCACTGCCCACTCCGGAACCCACCACGGTCTTGCTGCTCGGTACCGGCCTGGGCGTCGAGGGTGTCCGGCGGCGGATGAGGAAGAAGCGAACGGAGCGCGACGAACAGGCCAGGCCTAGTGGACTGCCGGTACAAGAGCCGGCGCGCCGCGAGCGCGTATACGGGGTGGTTGAGGGAGGTATCGAGATGCAGCCGCGTATCGACTACAGAAAATTCGCTCAGCAACCAATCAAGCCGTTGCTCGACCTGGAAAAGTATTTGGCCGGATGCGGTCTGGAGCACGAGCTGCTCCACCTGATCAAGATGCGGGCCTCGCAAATCAACGGATGCGCCTACTGCCTGGACATGCATTCGCTGGATGCTCGGGCCGCTGGAGAAACGGAACAGCGCTTGTACACGCTCGACGCGTGGGCGGAAACGCCATTCTTCTCCGACCGCGAGCGCGCCGCGCTGGCCTGGACCGAAGCGGTCACGCTAGTTTCGCAGACCCATGTGCCGGACGACGTCTACGAGGAAACGAAGAAGCACTTCAGCGAAAAAGAAATTGTGGACCTGACCCTCGCCGTGGGCATGATCAACATGTGGAATCGCCTGGCGATCTCCACGCGCGCGGTGCCCGGCCGCTACAAACCCGCTCAGACTGCAACCGCCTCCGGCTCCTGATTCGAAGATCTACCTTTTGCGCAGAACGCTTCCATGAATCGGCGCCTCACGAATCTCATCCTCGTGGAAGGGTTGCGCTCGGACTGACAGCAACACCAGGCTGATGACCCTGGCGGATGGTCAACTCTTGGCGCCCCGCTGCGTTGAGCGCGTGGTCAGTGGCTCCCGCCAACCGAAGCCGGCGAATCTGTATGCTTACGTCCGGCTCGCGGCGAAAGCCCGGGGCCACGGGGTCCGCGCGATCTTCCGAAGCCGCACTCGCTTGCGCGTCGCAGCCGCTCTCACCGGCGCGGTCCTGGCCGCTGCCAGCTGGATGTGGTGGGCCTGGCTGCGCCGCCCGCCCATCCCACAGCGCACGCTCGTCATCGGCTACAAGCACAACCCGCCCTACCAGGTGCGCCCGGCCGTGGGTGCGCCTGCAAGTCCGCCCACGGGCCTGGCCGCGGAGACGGTCGCCGAGGCCGCCCACCGCGCCGGGCTCGCCCTCGAGTGGAGGGAGATCCCCGCAGGCCCAGACGAAGCGCTCACCGTCGGCAGCGCGGACCTGTGGCCGCTCGTCACCGATCTGCCCGAACGCCGCGGGAAGTTCTACATCAGCGAGCCCTGGCTCCAGAGCCAGCACGCCCTCGTGCTGCGCGAGGGCCGGCCGCTGCCGGGACCCGAGTTCGCCGAGCCCGTCGGCATCACCGCCGTGACCTCGCACGTGCGGCAGCTGCGCGAGATGTTCCCGCAGGCGCGACCCGTCCAGTACCTTGAGGGCCGCGACGCGCTCGGGCACCTGTGCGCGAGCGACGTGGTCGGAGTCTTCCTCGAAACGCGGCTCGCACTCGCGGTGCTGCACGACCCACCTTCCGAGTGCACCAGCGTCAAGCTGCAGGCGCACCTCCTCCCCGACAACCACTGGCTCGGCGTCGGCTCGACGTTCGAGGCGTCGGGCGCGGCAGACCGCATCCGGCGTGAGATCTCGAACTTGGCCGCCGACGGGACCCTCGCCGTGCTGCTCGCGCGCCACTCCCTCTTGGGACTCAACGACACGCGCGCCACTTACGACCTGCACGAGGCCCAGGAGCGCAACCGGAACCTGCTGTGGGTGATCGGGAGCCTCGCCGGCGCGCTCGCCCTCACGCTGTCGCTCGCCTGGTCGCTGCGCCGGGCGCGACAGGCCACCGAGCGCGCGCGCCGCGAGCTCGAAGGCGCGGTCTCGGAGCTCAAGACGCGCAACGCCGAGCTCGAGCGCTTCACCTACGCCGTCTCCCACGACCTGCGCAGTCCGCTCGTGACGGTGATGGGCTTCCTGGGCGCGATCGAGGACGCCGCGCTCGGCGGGCGGACGGACCTCGTACGCAGCGACATGGAGCGCATCCGGGGCGCCGCCGGGCGGATGGACCGCCTGCTCAAGGAGCTGCTCGAGCTGTCGCGCGTGGGCCGCGTCGCCCCCGAGCCGCAGCAGGTGCCCTTCGCCGAGCTGGTGCACGAGGCGAAGGGGCTCGTCGCGGGCCGGCTGCGCGAGCGCGGCGTGGCGCTCGAGGTCGCCGAGGGTCTGCCGGCGGTGCGCGGCGACCGGCCGAGGCTCGTCGCGGTGGTGCAGAACCTGCTCGACAACGCCGCCAAGTTCATGGGCGACCAGGCCCAGCCGCGGATCGAGGTGGGCGCGCGGCCCGGCCGCGACGCGCCGGTCTTCTTCGTGCGCGACAACGGCCGCGGCATCGAGCCGCGTTTCCGCGAGAAGGTGTTCGGCCTCTTCGACCGCCTCGATTCGCAGGACGAGGGCACCGGCATCGGCCTCGCCCTCGTGAAGCGCATCGTCGAGACGCACGGCGGCGAGGTGTGGGTCGAGTCCGATGGCCCGGGCCGTGGCTCCACGTTCTGCTTCACGCTGCCCGGCACTGGCCCGGTGGCTCAGGGCGGCGGGTACGCCCGATAGGGCTCGAACCTTACGTTCGGCTTGGAGACCACGCGGACAGACTGCCGACGATGCCGCCCTGGCATCGGTGCTGCGCGAGTCTTCCACCGACGACATCGCCTTCCGACGGTCACCGTCGCAGTCTGCCGCTGCCGGCGCCTCTGGACCCATTGGCGCCAAAGCTAAGACGTACGCCCGGGCGGCAGGCTCGGCACGTCGGCTGGGCGGCCGGCCAACCCACCCTATTCTAGAAGGGAGGGGTCTGCCGTACGGCACGCCGCCGCGGAGGTGCACATGACACGAAAAGCCCTGGCTCTTTTCCTGGCCTCCGGACTGATGCTGTCCTGTGGCGCTGACGGCATGTCGCCACCCTCTCCACCCGGCACCCCGGCAGGGACCTTCGCGGTGCTCTCGACATCACCCGCAGCGGGTGGGATGGTGGCGCTGCCCGTCGGGTTCTTCGACTTTCCGGAAGGCAATGGTTGGGTAAAGGACCTGACCGTGACCATCCGGTTTACCTTTTCGGAGCCCATCTCGGATGCGATCGTCTTCATCGTTCTCTGGCGTGCGTCTCAACAGTGTCTGGTCGCCGAGGGTCTCGTGCTGGGAGCGCCTTATGGCGGGCGTTTCAACTACGTGGCGGGCTCGACGATCACGCAGTCGGGCAACAGTTTTACCGGCGCCAGCCCCTGTCGTGCCGGCGCCGAGCGGAGCTTCACGACAGACCGTCTTCAGTTCCTCCTGATGGATGCGAACAGGCCGGCCGAAAACAGGGTGGTCTTCACTCAGGACCTGGCCATGGGCTGGCGCTTCGAGTAGCGCCGGCCGGCAGCCCGGGCCCCGGCCAATGCCGGCTCGGCGCATTCTCTCGAGCGCGGCGCTCATCACGGTCAGCGAGGAGTTGTCCGCACCACTTGATGAGCACTGGTGATGAGCACTGGGCTGCGCCTAGGGCATCCACCTCGACTCCTTCGATCGGGCGTCACGGCGCGATGACGCCAGCGCTTGAATCGAACCGCGTCATGAAATTCCTGCGCGAGCTTCGCGGGATCTTTACAGGTTAAGGGGAACGTCAGGAGTCCAAGACCGCCGTTCTCAACCAGTTATGGATCTGGTCCAACAGTTGCACATTCCTTGGGCCTACGTCGTGTGCTCGTCTGCGGAGCGATCATTCAGTCGCCTGTCCCTTGGGGGAGTCATGAAGCAACAGAAGGCGTCTTCTTTCGCGACCCTTCGAATATCCACCGTACTCGCGATGCTATGGGCTCTGCCCGTCGGCCCGGTGAGCGCCATCCCGATCCAGCTCACGAGCGGAGGGATCACCGTGGAGAATGATCTTTCCGCGGGCAATGTGTGGACCTTCGCTTTTCTCGCCGGACCCGGATTCGAGCTGAGGACCGACGGGTATTTTGACCAGCTCCAGTTCGCGAACAGTGCCAACCACCCCTTGGGTGGGCTCCCGCTGGGATCACTCACGGACTTCTCGGGAGATGTGCAGGTTGTCTCGGGAAGACCCCGGGATTCCCGGAATATCCTCCTCCAGCCACCGTGCTCTATGGTGGCGAGTCGTACTTCGCGGCGGGCGACATTTTCGTCAGCACACCGACCTTCGTGGTTGGGCCGCTGGCGGTCACGTTGCCGTTCAGCTTGTGCGGCCAGATCCACGCCAACAACTTCATGGGCACCGAACTTGATTTCGAGATCTTCGGCGCCGGCACCGTAACGGCGCGCTACTTCAGGTACCCACCTGGTCAGGATGACAGTTCGTTTGGGCAACCTCAGGCATCCAGTACACCATCGAGCCGCCCCCGATTCCGGAGCCCACCTCGTGGATGCTGCTTGGCTCGGGGCTCCTTGGGGTTGCCGCGCGTCGCAGGTCCACGCGCCTGAACAAGGTGAACTAACGGCGCCTACTTCCGGAACAGTTCCCGCTCGATCGAATCGAAGGCCCCGCTCGATGACCTCGCGGACGACGTGAGGAGGTCACGACTCCCAACTAGTCGCTCGCGTTGAAGAGGAGCAGCAGCCACACGGCTCCGGCAGCCAAGAGAGCGACGATCCCCCATAGCCACCACTTGCCCCCGTTCTTGGCCTTCTTGGCGTCCTCCACGATCACCTTGCCGTCGCCGGCCGTGTGGCACTTTAGCTTGACCTGCTGACCCACCTTGAGGCCAGCCAGCGTCCGGAGCGCTGCATCCGAGCCAACTGAGGCCGTCGTCACTTCGCCTAGTTCCAAGCGGTAGCTCACCGTGCGCTGTACCTGATCCACGCCAATCAGGATCCCCCCGATCCACTGCAGACTCTCTTTCTCCTGAGAAGCCCCAGCCGACGTTGGACTGATCGGTAGGGCTAGCTGAAACGCCAGTATGCAGGCGACCGCCTTCGCACTCATGTGGGACCCTCCCCGGGTGGGGTGCGCCCAAGATCGAGGGCTTCGGAGACCTACGCCCCCCCTCTGCCTACCTATGACGGATCGGCAGTTCTTTGTTTCTTCCCTCGGGCCCGTACAACCGAGGGGGTCTGTCCGCGCGGCGAGGGAGAGAAAGTAACGTTGCTACGAAGTTGCCAGACCCATCTGAACGCTCGCAGTCGAGTAGGTGCTAGGATCCGCGGCCGTGAACCAGCGAAGCCTGCGTGCCTAGTAGAGTCCGCGTGGGGGCGCCCCGTGGCGAAGCTCCGGACGGTCATGGTGATGACGGTGTCTCAAGAGGCTACTCGGGCCCGCGTCGTCGAACGGCTGGACGATGTCGCCGCTGAGCCGCTGGTGGCCTCCGCCCGCGGACTCAAACGGCTCAGAACCGCTCCCCTGGCGCCTGCCCGAAGCACTCCTGCGCTCTCTCGGAGGCATCCCTGCGAGGCATGCTGGCGACGCCTGAGATGTCGGACCCATTGCCGTGGACAAACCGCGCGTGGAGCGTACAGACCCAGAGGAGTCCGCCATGCCCATGAGGCACACGACGCCCGTTGCAGCCATTGTCGTTGTTCTGGCCACCTTGGCCTCGGCGTCCTTGGCGAGGGCCTCGGACAAGCCCTGGCTTGAGGTGCGCAGCGCCAATTTCGTGGTGATCACCAATGCGGGCGAGGGCAACGCGCGTCAGATGGCTTGGCAATGCGAGCAGGTGCGTGTGGCCTTCCAGCTCCTGTGGCCCTGGGCGCGACGCCAGAGCGGTCGGCCGTTCGTGGTCTTCGTGCTCCGCAACGTGAGTGACCTGCGGGCACTCGCGCCGGAGTTCTGGGAGAAGGGGCGTGACGGTACGAGCGCGGTTGCCGTGAGCGGCCTTGACAAGGACTACTTTGCGATCCTGACCGGACTCGAACCCCAGGAAAGCGTCGGCACGAATCCCTACTACTACGCATACTGGGGCTACGCCACACAGATGCTCAAGGCGAACTACCCAGGCCGCCTCCCCGCCTGGTACCAACGCGGCCTGGCTGACTTCTTCGCGAACACGCTCGTGGAGAAGAAGCAGGTCCAGATCGGCCGCCTCATCACTCACCACCTCAAGACGATCAGCGACGGACCCCGCATGTCACTCCCGGAGATCTTGGGGGTTGACTGGCAGTCTCGCTTGCTCACCGACAACGACCGCCTCCGCGTCTTCGACGCCAACGCCTGGATGCTGGTGCACTACCTCGTGCTGGGAGAGAACCGCGCCTTGCTTCCGAAGTTCAACCGTTTCGCGGAACTGCTCAAGCAGGCCATCCCACCCGATGCGGCCTTCGCACAGGCCATGGGCGACACCGCAGCGGTCGCCCGCGGCTTCGACAACTACATCGGCCGTCGCCTCTACGCGTACGTCTCCCTCAACACGGACGTTAACGTCAAACCCGCAGGCTTCCCTGTCCGGGCCTTGACCGCCTCAGAAGCGTCTGCACTCCGGGCCGGATTCCACGTCGCAATGGGTCGGCCTTCCGAGGCGCGCGCCCTGCTAGCTGAGGCTCGGAAAGCCGAAACGCCCTCGATCCTGGCTGACGAAGTGGAGGCTCTGCTTCTCGGCGCGGAGCACAAAGACACTGAAGCACTCGACCTCTTCACGCGGGCGGCGAAGGGCGGATCTTCGAACTTCTACGTCTACTACCGCCGCGGATCGCTGCTCTGGCGGCCCGGCTCGCCAAAGGAAACTGTGATCGAGGCCGCAGCAGCGTACACCGAAGCCGTTCGCCTGAATCCGGACTTCGCGTGGGCGCAGACGTCGCTGGCCCGTGCCCTTGCGGAGGTCGACCCAGGCGAGCGTGCGATCGAGGCTGCTCGCAGGTCCACCGCTCTCGACCCGGGTGTCGTCGCCCACCGGCTGGCGCTCGCGCAGGCGTTGTTCAGCGCCGGGAGGAGAGACGAGGCGAGGCAGGAGGCCGAGCGGTCGTTGGCTCTGGCCACCACTGCCGAAGACCGCGCGGACGCGCAACGATGGATCGATCACTCGCGCGGACCCTCAGCGCAGGCGACCGTCGCTGGGGGCTCGAGTGTCATCTTAGCTGCGGGAAGCCCCGAGTGGATCGAAGCGGCCACGAAGACCTGCGACGCAGGAGAAGCCGCCGCCTGTGGCGCGCTGGCCTCTGCCCAGCTACGAGGCGAGGGCGTACCTAGGGATGTCGGCCGCGCCCTAGCCCTCTTCGAGAAGGCCTGCGACCTCGCGGACCTGCGTGCATGCAGCTATGCGGCGCATCTCAAGCTGAGCGGCATGCAGGGAGTGGCTAAGGACTCGGCGGGGGCCGCCCGGTTGGCCACGAAAGCGTGCGATGGGGAGGTGCTCGAAGGATGTACCACGCTCGCCGTCGTCCTCATGAGCCGCTCGGCGCGCGAGGACCAAGATCGCGCGCGCACGCTGCTCAAAAAGTCCTGTGACGGCGGCGAAGTCAACGCCTGCGGCATCCTCAAGTCACCTTCGCGCGGCGCCCGTTGACAACGCATGCCTCGCGACCACGCGGCGAAATGCTGCGCGATAGCGTGAGGGCTAGCCCCGGCGTCTGAGGCTCGCTCGCTCTCGCGTCACGATCACCGGCAAGGAGGTGCGGCTCGCGGTCATGGGTCGCCAGCAAACGGGCCCCGAACTCATCGCAACCGCCAGCGCATGCTGCTACGCGTCTGTTCTTCTGGAGCGGCACCGCCTGTCAAGCGATCGGGGAGGCTCGGGCGCCGGCTGTGATTCGGTGGACAGCTGGCCCAAGCGGAGCACCTGTCGCGTGGCTGGCCGACAAGAAGCGTGGCCCTGCTCGCTGGAAGGGCGGCGAGGACGGCGGAACTGCCAGAAGCTACCTCCCGCACGTCCGTGCCTTCAAGCGTGACTTCGGCTCGTTCAAGGTCTCTACCCTGACGCAGAAGGACTGCGAGCGTTTCGTCTCCGCTCCTGAAGCTCCAGCCACGCGCAACCGCAGGCTCCAAGCTCTGCGCTTTCTCTTCGATTGGGCCAAGCGCAAGGCGTTGGTCGAATCCGATCCAACGGCATCCCTGGAGAAGGAGCGCGAGACAGAACGAACCCGCACGTTGACGGACGCTGAGCTTGTCGCTCTGATTCGCGGCTTCGAACACCACACGCTTCGGTCGAGCCGTTCGCCTGTTGGCCCTCACAGGCCTTCGCCGTGACGAAGTCCTTGGCGCTCGTTGGGACTGGCTCGACTCCAAGGCGAAGGTCTTGACGATCCCGCCCGAAGCCGAGAAGACGGGAAGCACTCGCGGGGAACCTCGACGTGTCCCGCTCTCCAATGTCGCAGTCGCCTTGCTCACCGATCAGCGGGAGGCTCTGCTAGCCGAAGGACTGCGCTCCTCGCCTTGGTGCTTCCCCACTGGAGCGGGTGAACGCCCGCCTACCGATGCCCTGAAGCCGACCCTGTACAGGCTCCGTGGGCTTCGTTCGAATGGCCAGCCAGCTTCGACTGACAAGCGAGCGAAGAAGCGTCACGCCGTGATCCCTGATGACGTTTCCATCCACGACATCCGTAGAACGGTTGGCGATGCCTTGCTGAACCGCGTCAGGGCTCAGCCGTGGGTCGTTGATCACGTCGTTCTGGGCCACGTCAGACCGAAGCTGCTCAGAACCTACATGCCGACGCTTCCGTTGGACGAGGCGAGCGCTGCTCTAACAGCTTGGGCCAAGATCCTGCAGGAGCTCCTTCGCAGCACCAAGCGACAGCAAGCCTAGCAGGACATGCCCATCCAAGCTTACTTGGACGACAGCGGCGAGAAAGGCCAGGGCAACCTCCTCCTCTTTGCAGGCCTCATCTCATCGCGTGAAAGATGGGCCGAGTTCTCTAAAGCGTGGGCCGCATGCCTCTCGGCTTCACCAAGCCTGCCGTACTTCAAGTTCAGCGAGGCCGACGGTTGCAAGGGCTCATTTCACTGCTTCAGTTATCAGGAGCGCCAGCGCAAGGTGGCGGCTCTCGCTCGACTGATCGCAGAGCATGCGGAGGCTGGAGTCTACTGCGCGGTTGACCTCGCAGGCTTCGAAGATACCTTCGCGACCAATGATCGGCCCTTCAACCATCCGAAGTTTCAGGCCTTCATGCGGGCCATTCTCTGCCTCTGCGTTGACATCTACGCTCGCGGCCACACAAGAGAGCCTTTCGAGGCAATCTGCGACGATTTACCCACCCAGGTATCGAAGCTGAAAGCGTGGTACCCCTACATTCGGAAGCTGGCCGATCTAGTCGTCCAGCCGGAAGCGACCATCCTCCCAGCCGACCTTCGGTTCAGCAATGACAACGACGCTTTGCCACTTCAAGCAGCAGACATGCTCGCTGGAGTGTGGCGTAAGCGAGGGAGTGCAGTGCTGCGCGGGGCGAGGATTCCGCCGCCGGAACCTCTTATAGAGGTTATCGACTAGCAAGGGAAGTGGGGCAGCGGGCCAAAGACTAGCGGGGTCACGGGCAGCGCAAAGGCTCGGAGCCTGGATCGCAGCGACCGTGAAGGCGAAGCGCCAGCCGAAGGACGGCTACGTTCCCAAGGCGTCTTGGCAGAAGAGGCTTATGATCACGCCAATTTGGAGACACTACGTCGGTGTGCGCGGGCGGGGCGTAGAGATTCTCGCCAGGTTGTTCGCTAGTAGGGTAGACGGTCAGCCTGCTCAGAGAGGCGAGGAAGAGTCCATCATGACGCGCTTACGGCGCACCAAGACAGCCGCTGCCTGCTACCTGTCCTGGTTCGAAAGCTGATGCCAATCAAGTTCGGTGAGCTGCTGCTGAAGGAAAACATGATCACTCCTCAGCAGCTCCAAGCAGCTCTGGACCACCAGAAGTCGAAGGGTGGAGGCCTCCAAGAGGCCGTCGTCAGCCTCGGTTTCGTGAAGGAGGAGGAGATCGTTCGGCTGGTGTCGCGCCCATACAGCGTGCCCTTTCTCGACCTTCACGCAGTCGAGGTGGATCCTCAAGTCATTAAGGTGATCTCCGCCGCGACTGCCCGCAACTACCGAGTCCTGCCCCTCTCCGTGAATGGGAACCTCCTCAGGCTCGCGATGGTTGACCCCACGAATGTATTCGCAATGGACGACATGAAGTTCATGACCGGCTACAACGTCGAGCCGGTCGCCGTGTCGAAGGTTGCATTGGAGGCGGCTTTCCACCGCTACTACGGTTCGTCACCTCCACTCGAAACCCCCGAGACCGCACGGACCGGCGGCGAGCACGGGCTGCCCAGCGACGGCGGCAGCGCCAAGGACACGGCGGAAGGCCACTCCGACGGTACCATCCCACCGGCCAAGATGCTGGTGAACCTGATTCTGGTTGATTCGATCATCTGGGGTGCCTCGGAGATTCAAGTCACCATGGGAAGAGACGCCGGTCTCGTCTCATACCGACTGCGAGGGCGTGTCCGGCAAGCAGGTCGATTCCCCATCGTGCTCTACGATCGTCTGGTCAACGTGGTACGCCTGATGTCCTCACGGCTATGGCGATCCGATCGGCGGGAGTTCCAGGAAGCTGAGGTGGTGGTAGCCGTCCGCGGGGCACTGGACCTAGCCGGTCGCGAGGCCGAACGAGAATTCTTGTTCCGAGTGGAACTGCCACTTGGCGACAAATCGTGCGGCATCAGGTTCCGTCGAATCGAAGACGCCTTTCCGAGCCAGCTTGGACGCGAGATTCTCGAGTCGCCCCTGTTTCAGAAGACCGGTTCCTTTCGTCTTCGTAGAGTGGCGAGCGGCCCAACAAGGGGATGAAAGCAGACGAAGCCAAGCGTATTTGGAGCGGGCTGCCGTTCTGTCTGGCAGGTCGGTGGTCGGGCGGCGGCTGCTGATTTGGGGGCTACTACGGGAACCGAAAAGAAGTCCTTGGCCCCGGCCCGGGGGCAATGACCTGGAGACTGTTTGGCCCAACGTTGAAGCGGGAGCCATCCGGAAAAAGTATTGTCGCCTTTGCGTGATCGCCTGCGCGGATCAAGTCGTTTTCCCACAGCTTGGTTGGCACGTTGGCCTCGGTCCACTCCAGCGTGCCAGCTCGTTTGACTTGGATTGAGCCGTCGATCTCCGTGATGACTGCAATGACCACTCGCAAGTCCGCTGGGTGCCACTCTGGCTGTGGCCTCCTAAGCGAATAGGCCAGTCCGGTCACCGCCATAACGAATACAAGCAGGCAGGCAGTCCGCAGCAGGTCGCTCACCCCCGGTCTCATTCTCAACTCACCCAACCCATGGACATGCGTATTCTGGCACCGGATAGCCTTTGCCGTCATTACGGCCTCTTGGCCAACGCTGCCTTTGAGTTAAGCTTCGGACCTCGCCGTGTCGTACAACCCGACGGGGTTTGATCCGCTGCGGCATCCAGAAAGAGCGTTGGGGCGTCGGCAACTTCAGCCTAGAGCGATTCGTTGGCGCCAAGTACATGTTCGGTGCAACACCCTGCGGATGATGTCGAGTCCTTGAGTGAGTACGTTTCCGACCAGGGGATAGCAGACGAAGCCAGCAGGTACTTGTCCAGCAACTCGCGCCGCACGGACAGCACGATCTCCAATTCAGTTACCGCCAGGAAATTTCCACCGGAAACAATTCTGACACCACGGCGGACGCTCATGGCGCTAACGCGCACACTCTCTGTGACTTGGGAAGAAGGCCCACTGGAGAGACGAGTCGTTAGCGTCCTAGCCCGCAAAGGGAACGTGGAGGGTTTCTGCGGCTTTCCGCTTCGCGTCCTCGTCTGAACGGTCGTATCGTGCCGTTGTGTTCACGCTGGCATGCCCCGCAAGCTTCTGGACCACGGCGATTGAGTTGCCAGCCGCGAGGAGCGCCGTGATGTAGCTGCGGCGACAGTCGTGGGGCGAAAACGGCTTGACCTTCGCAGCACGCTGGAGGCGAGCGAGGATCAGGTAAACGGCTCCGGTCGTAATTGCTCCTGGCCGCAGGTTGTCGGCCTTGTCGATGGCGAGAAAGAGTGGGCCTGCTCCTGCGCCGCGCACTTCTAACCACGCCATCAGCGCATCATTCGCCTTTGAAGCGTTTCTTGAGGTGCGTCTGTCGGGCCTCAAGAAAAAAGCGCAGCGCGTTCAGTGTCTTCCGCTTCCCGTTTGGCCTGGGACTTGGGCTTGACGGCCTTCGACTGGCCAAGCTCCACGCAACGGTCGATCCAGTCCTGATCGCTGACGATCTGGCGAAGCTCCGTCACGTGCGGGAACTCCGAGCGGAACGCTGGGAGGCCTCTTCCAAACGCCGCTCTAGAGCCAGGGTCGATGTTGCGAAGAAGCGAGATCACAGCACCGGGTGGTGCCCGACTGCAACCCTCGTCACAGACGCGCTTTTTCGTGCTGAACTAGACTTGCGAGCTAGGGAGTAGGAGAGATGGACTGCACCCATGAAATCGAAACCGAAACAATCATGCAGATGGCTGGGAGGTTCATCACGAAGTACTCCTGCCGACTTTGCGGCGAGAAATGGATGATTCGATACGGAAGGGTCTGCCGTCGATGCCAGCACTTCATCAGGTGGGACGGGCTTCCGCTCACGCTCGCGCCAAAGGTGGACGACACGTCGCTCGTGAAGGACTACGACTACTGCAGGCAGTGCGATCCGCGAGGTGAAGATCTGCGGGCTGGCCGAGTCATCGAGTTCCGCCACGGGTTCGCCTTCAAGAATCGCGTTGACGGCACGCTCTACACCGCCGAGTGGAGCGCCGAGGGTTGGACCGTCTACTCCGTCAACACCGCGACCCTGGAGAAGCACGAGGTGGTTCAGAGTCGCTGAGCCGAAGGCTCTGCCGACAAGCGTCTTACTTGGCGTTCGTGGCCTCCCGTGCGACGTGCGAACTCGATCCAGTAACGTTTCGTGGTTGGCGGACATGTCACACTCGTCACGGTTGCCGTCCACCAACTGGTGAGAGATGTGTGAGCTTGTTGGAGTGGCCTGAGCGCCAGGATGCCCGCTAGACGCTCTAGGAAGCCGCTAGAAACTCCGGTGCTACCCACCAGCTAGGTCGGCCCTTTACGTAGCTCCTGTGGCCTGCTGGTGCGTCTGGCTGGCGTTCTAGCTCGCCGCCCTGTCAGCGTAAGTGAGGACGGTTGATGACGGTTGATGACGCTACTTCTGGTGAGATGTCAGTCTGAACGACCCCGTTGTCACTCGGCGCGAATCTGCCGTCCTGATGGGCAGCGCTCGCAGCCCTGGCCCTACCAGCAGATCGTTGCCAGGCTGGCCTCCTTTCATGTGGCTAGCTGTGCTTCAGTTTGGTGCCTTGAAAAGGGAGACTCTGACTCTCCCTCTTGGCCTCACGAGAACAGCTGATCAAGCTCGGCGTTCTCGGCTTCCTCTTCTTCGGCAGTCTTCGCCTTCCAGTTTTTGTGCGGCTTACCGTATTCGTTCCAACGGGCTTGGAGGTGATCTAGGTTGGTGCAGAACGAATCGCCCGCAGCACGCCTAAGAACTATCGGATATGCATCTACTTGCTCTTGGGTTAGATCCTTAAGAGTTGCCCTGACCGAGTCAGCGTTAGGCACGCCGTGAGAGTTCGGCTGCGTTCGGAAGAAACCTTGGACCTTCTCGACAAGGTTGTTTGAGATAAGGCCTCGACTAGAAACATCCATCCCTGCGCCGTTGTAGTTGCCGTTCGCTCTTGCTTCCTGAGCCTGCTTTGCTGAGGATGGCGTTTCGAAAGAAGAATCCCGAAGCAACGTGTGGGCTTCAGCCCCTTCCGTATGTTGGAGAGCTTCTTTTTGAGAGCTTCCTTGGAGAGCTTCAGGAGAGCTTAGTTGGGCTGTCAGCCTAGACCCACTAGGCTGTGAGCCTAGACCCACTAGGCTGTCAGCATAGACCCTCTGGGCTGTCAGCCTAGTCACTTCTGGACCTTCGGAAGGTGACTGGCCTGTCTGCGCACTTACTTTTCTTCGAAATGACTGTGCTCTCAGCCTGGTCACTTTTGGTTGTTTCGTCGGGATGGCATCCAAGTTGCGGATCGTGAACTCGTCAGGACGGTTGTAACCGCCAAGCCTGCGCGAGATGACGCCGAGATCTTCAAGAGTTCGAAGCCCTCGATAGACTGAATCGACGCTCAACCCCATCGTCGCGCCGAGAGTCTTAGCGGAGGCCCTGCATTGCCCACCCGTTTTTCCAATGCGATCAGCGACGGCGAGCAGCGTGGCGGTGACGACGGCTGATAGCGCGTGTCCCTGCCGCAGCCGGTTCATCACGGCAATCAGCGTTGACTCCTTAGACCTAGTCACGATCCTGCCGCTGGGGCCTGTTGCTTCGTCGTCTTTCTTCTTCATGTGCCACGTGCTAGACCGCATCCGGGTTTGCGGAACGGACTGAGGCCAGGAACGCGCGGACATCCGACTCGCGGAAGCCCACTCGACCAGTTGTGATCTGGGTCGGCGGCGGCAGCTTGCCTGCCCGCACGAGCCTACGGATGGTGCTCTCCGACAGGGACGTTAGCGCGGTGACGCCTGCGTAGCTCAAGACTCGATCTTGCAGGCCTTCGGACGCGGCTGCTGCGGTTCTCCGCTTCTCCACGGGACTCGGCATGACCCCCTCTAGCAGAGGGGTCGGATTTCGCGGGAACAGGTTTCGAGGTGTCTCGGCTCTCTGCTTCTCCACGGGATGGGTTGACATCGGTGCTACCTCACTTACTGGAGTGAGGGGGTGACACTTGCTCTCATGTGGAGCCATGAGGCTTCAGGAGCGTCGGGCGAGCCTGTTGCTACGGGCTTGCTATTGGCTCAGCCCAAATTCTGTCGGATCCGTCTAACTTGTTGACCTGATTGGTACGCCCGATAGGGCTCGAACCTATAACCTTCGGCTCCGGAGGCCGACGCTCTATCCAGTTGAGCTACGGGCGCGCAGACGTCTCGAACAGACTACCGCCGCGCGCAGCATGACGCAAGGCTTGGATCAGCCGCCGCAGTGCGCGATCTGGGCGGCCGCGGCCATGCGCGACGAGTCGGGCCGGAAGCGCGAGGCCAGCCGCTCGGCCAGCCCGCGCCAGCGGTCGTAGGAGCCGTCCGCGTGCATCCGCGCCTCGAACGCCTCGAACTCCGTGCTCATCGCGTCGAGCTCGGGCCCCGCGAGCATTTGCAGCGCCATGGGGTAGAGGATGTGGTCCTCCTTCAGGATGTGCAGCCGCAGCAGCGGCACGTACGCGCCGGCGTGGTCGAGGAGGAGCCCGCGTCTCGCGGCTGCTCGGCTCGCCCGTACCGGCGGCGATGGCGGTCAGCGCCTCACGTGCGCCCGGCCCAGCTCGTGCTCGTGGTACATGACGGCCAGCGGTCCCACCTCGCGCGGAAGGCCGCGCTCCACCATGCGCTGGAAGAGGATGTCCTCCTCCTTGCCGTGGTGGCAGGCGTCGGCGAAGCCGCCGAAGAAGGCGGCGTATTCGCCGACCACGTCGCGGCGGGGCGGGGCGTCCGCGACGATCTCCAGCGCGTACGTCTCGAGCGAGCCGAGCGCCTGCTCGATCAGCCGGTGTTCCCCCATCAGGACCTCGATCGCCTTCTGCACGTTTGGCCTCCTCCGCCGGCCGTTTATGCGCTCGGAAGCGGCGCAAGGCGGTATGACGGCCGTCAGGCGTCACCCCGAAAGAGACGATAGCGGGTGAAACCTTTGAATCATGACAAGCTCATGACGACGGTCATACCGTCGGTCGAGCGCCACTCCGACACTGCACGCAGCGAGAGGTGGCCGGTATGCCCGTGCGCGTACAGCTTCCCGATCTCGAGCACTGGAAGGCGCAGGTCAAGTGCCAGTCGGGGTGCCCGGTGCGGACCGACGCCGGCCGCTACGTCCAGCTGATCGCGGAGGGCCGCCACGAGGAGGCCTACCTGGTCGCCCGCGCGCCCAACCCGTTCGCGTCGGTCTGCGGCCGCGTCTGCGCGGCCCCGTGCGAGGACGCCTGCCGGCGCGGGAGCATCGACGCGCCCATCGCGATCCGGGCGCTGAAGCGCTACGTCACCGAGCAGTACGGCGTCGAGTCGCGGCGGCCCGACACGCAGGACCGCCTGCGCGAGACGCCCGATCCTGGAGGGCAACCGTCTATCGCGGGCACCTTCCGGTCGTGCCGCTGGACGACCGGCGCGCGGGGAGCCGCGCCCGAAGGTGGCCGTGGTCGGAGCGGGGCCGGCCGGGATGTCGGCGGCTCACGACCTCGCGCTGCTCGGCTACGACGTGACCGTCTTCGACGCCGCCGCCGAGCCGGGCGGGATGATGCGCTTCGGCATCCCCGAGTACCGGCTGCCGCGCGACGCTCATCCACGACGAGATCCAGAAGATCCTCGCGCTCGGCGTCACGCTGCGGTCCGGCGTCGCGCCTCACGCCGTCGTTCGGCCTCGCGCGAGCTGCGCGCGGAGGGCTTCCGCTCGGTGTTCCTCTCGGTCGGGCGTGTCCCGGGGACGCGACCTGCAGCGTGCCCGGCGTGGAGCTCGACGGCGTCGTCAAGGCCGTGGACTACCTGCTCAACGTCAACCGCGGCTACCGCATGGACCTCGGCCGGCGCGTGGTGGTGATCGGCGGCGGCTTCGTGGCCTTCGACGCCGCGCGCACGGCGCTGCGCGCTCGGCCGCGAGGAGGAGGCGCACGAGCTGGCGGGCGAGACCGACGCGCGCATGAAGGAGGCCTTCGACTCGGCGCGCGCGGCCCTGCGCGGCGGCGCCACCGAGGTCACGATCGTCTCCCTCGAGAGCTTCGCCGAGATGCCGGTGCTGCAGACGACGCAGGGGCACGAGGAGTTCGAGGAGGCGAAGCGCGAAGGCGTCGCGTTCCTGCCGCGGCGCGGGCCGAGGCGGTTCCTGGGCGACGGGCGCCTGCGGCAGGTCGAGCTGCGCGGCGTGCGCTCGGTGTTCGACGAGACCGGCCGCTTCGCGCCCCGCTACGACGACGACGACGTGCTCACGCTGGAGGCCGACGCCTGCGTGCTCGCCATCGGCCAGAAGGCCGACCTCGTCGTTCCTGAAGCCCGAGGACGGCGTGGAGCTCACGCCCGGCGGCACGATCCGCGTCGACCCGCAGACCCTGGCCACCTCCGCGCCGGGCGTCTTCGCCGGCGGCGACGTGGCCTTCGGCCCGCGCAACCTGATCGAGGCCGTCGCCAACGGCAAGCGCGCGGCGCGCTCGATCCACGAGCTGCTGGCGCAGGACCGCGCGCAGCTCGAGGTGACGCTCGACGTCGAGAAGATCCCGACCCGCGACTACCGCATGCTCGCCGGCTTCGAGATCCTCGACCGCGAGACGCCGCCCACGCTCGACCTCGGCCGGCGCACGGGCATCGCCGAGGTCGAGACCGGGCTACGACGCCGCCGCCGCCCAGCCGCCAGGCCGCGCGCTGCCTGGTCTGCCACGTGCAGACCATCTACGACCCCGAGAAGTGCGTGCTCTGCAGCCGCTGCGTGGACGTCTGCCCGGAGTACTGCCTGGCCATCGTGCCGTTCGAGTCCCTCGAGCTGCCCGAAGCCGAGCGCGACGCGAGCTCGACGCGCGGGCCGAGGCGAACGGCCTCCCGCTCTCGGCCATGATCAAGGACGACGACCGCTGCATCCGCTGCGGCCTCTGCGCCGTCCGCTGTCCCACCGACGCCATGACCATGGAGCGCTTCCAGATCCAGGAGCGCTTCGCCCGCCCGCGAGCGTCGCCCCGTCCACAGGAGACGCGCATGAGCGAACAGAAGAACGACCGCCGCGACTTCCTGGTGAAGCTCGGCATCGGCGCGGGCGTGCGTCGGGCATCGGCGACGCAGGCGGCCGCCTCGCTGCGCTCGCTGCTGCCCGAACGTCTCCTACGACGCGCCCGACGACGGTGAAGCTGGGCCTGCCCACCGACTTCCCGGACGGGATGAAGTTCCTGCCCGAGCAGCGCCTGTTCGTGTTCCGCGAGGGCAAGATCTTCCACGCGGTCTCGGCGGTCTGCACGCACCTCGGGCTGCACGGTCCGCGCCGAGGCGCTGCCCCAGCCGGAGACGGTGGCAGGTGGGCGGCGCGCCGATGCGCGCTGACCCATCGCTTCGCCTGTCCCGTGCCACGGCTCGAAGTACACGGGCGACGGCAAGGTCGTCGCGGGACCGGCGCCGCGAGCCGCTGGCCTGGTTCCACCTGAGCGTCTCTCCCGACGACGGCCAGCTCGTGGTCGACCTGGCGCAGGAGGTCGGCCGCGACTTCCGGCTGACCACGGCCTGACGGAGGAGCGATGGCTACACCTGCCTCGAGCGAGACCCAGCCGGCGCCGAGCGCCCGGGCGTGCACCGAAGCCGCTCTGGAGCTTCAAGCCGCGCTCCGACCGCGAGGCCGGCGACGCGGTCGTGTCGAACTTCCTGCTGCACTGGTTCCCGGCCAAGGTCTTCAAGCCGTCGCTCGACTGGAGCTACTCCTTCTGGCTGGGCACGATCAGCGCGGCGCTGTTCCTGCTGCTCGTCGTCTCGGGCCTGCCGCTGCTCTTCCTCTACGTGCCGTCGGTCGAGCGCGCCTACGCGCTCGGTCAAGGACATCGAGTGGGTGGTGACCTTCGGCTCGTGGATCCGCTCGGTCCACCGGCTGTCGGCGCACCTGATGGTGGCGGCCGTCTTCCTGCACCTGGTGCGCGTGTTCCTGACCGGCGCCTACAAGAACGGCGCGGGCCGCGGCCAGCAGCGCGAGTGGAACTGGGTGATCGGCGTCGCCATGCTGCTGCTGACGCTCTTCCTGTCGTTCACCGGCTACCTGCTGCCCTGGGACCAGCTCGCCTACTGGGCCGTCACGGTCGGCACCAACATCGCCGCCTCGATCCCCTGGATCGGGCGCCCGCGTGCGCGAGCTGATGATCGGCGGGCGCAACATCGACCAGCCGACGCTGATCCGCTTCTACGCGCTGCACGTCATCTTCCTTCCCGCGGCGCTCGGCGCGCTCTTCGCCTACCACATGTGGCGCGTGCGCAAGGACGGCGGCCTGGCCCGCGCCGACCGCGTCGCGACGCTGCGGGAGAAGGCGGCGGACGAGCCGGTTCGCAGCAAGACCTACACGCTGCTGGGCGTGGCGCGCGGCACGGCTCCGACCATCCGCGCCGCCAGCCTCGAGGCGCGCGACCTGACCGTGAACGCGATCCCGGACCTCGTGCGGCGCGCCGCCGTCGCGGTGCTGGGCACGTTCGCGGTCATCAGCGTGCTGGCCTCGCTCCTGCGCTCGCCGCTCGAGGAGGCGGCCAACGCGCTGGTCACGCCGAACCCGGCCAAGGCGCCCTGGTACTTCCTGTGGCTGCAGGAGATCGTCACCGACACGACCTTCACGGTCTGGTCGGCTTCACCGTCAACGGCGCCTTCCTGGGCGGCGTGATCCTGCCCGGCCTGCTGATCGGGCTGCTGACGGCCTGGCCGTGGCTCGACCGCTCGAGCGGCGACGCCGCGGGCGTCTGGTTCCACGGCAGCCGCCGCAAGCAGAACCTCGTCTTCCTGCTGATCGTGCTCGTGGTCGTGGTGCTCACGATCGTCGGCACGTTCCTGCGCGGCCCGTCCTGGCAGTCCTCTACTGGCCCTGGCAGGCGTGGCCCGAGCTGCCCACGAGGATCTGAGCGGACGATGGAGAAGCGCACCGACTCGCCGTACCCGCGGCTCGACCGGCCCGTCCTGGCGGTGATCGGCCTCGTGCTGGTCGCCGCCACCGTCCTGTTCCTGCGCAACGACCGCGAGCACGAGTGGCGCTGGTACCAGGCCGAGTTCAAGAAGCTCGTGGCCGAGAAGTACGGAGCCGACAAGGCGCGGACGGTGCCCGCCGGCATGCAGCAGGTCTGGGTCGCCTCGCTGGGCCGCGCCGACCGCTGCGTCACCTGCCACCAGGCCACGAACTGGAAGGGCTTCGAGTCCGCCGAGCACCCGTTCCGGACGCACCCGCCAGGAGATCCTGCGCAGCCACCCGCCCGAGACGTACGGCTGCACCTCCTGCCACGGCGGCCAGGGCTACGCGGTGGACATGGAGCCCGCGCACGGCCCGGTGCACTTCTGGGAGGAGCCGGTGCTGGGCAGGTAGATGGGCGAGGCCTACTCGATCGTCGAGAACAAGGCCGCGCTCATGCAGTCGAACTGCAACGTCTGCCACCGCTACGACCGCGAGACGAAGGGCGCCGAGTTCATCAACCACGCCAAGACGCTGGTCCAGGAGAAGGGCTGCCGCGCCTGCCACGTGATCAACGGCCGCGGCGGCACGATCGGGCCCGACCTCACGTACGTGGGCGACAAGCCGGCCGAGCAGTACGAGTACGGCCGCCTGTCCGGCCAGAAGACGAGCCTTCGCCTGGCACGTCGCGCACTTCAAGGACCCGCGGGCACTGGTGCAGGACACCGTGATGCCGAACTTCCACTTCACGCACCAAGGACGCGCAGGCGCTCGCCATGCTCGTGCAGTCCTGGCGCAAGGCGCCGGTGCCGGCCGCGCTCGTGCCGGGCGTGCCGCGCACGGATCCGCAGACCGCCGAGGAGAAGGAGCAGGACCGCCAGATGCGCGAGGGCCCGGGCGCCTGGTTCGTGAAGACCGGCTGCTTCGTCTGCCACTCGATCTCGGCCTACGGCGTGAAGAGCCCGGCCCAGATCGGGCCGGACCTCTCGACCGCCGTCGAGGACGTCCAGACCCGCTTCGGCCGCACGCTCGACGACTTCCTCGACAAGCCGACCGGGACCATGCAGGTCGTGCTCTCGCGGCAGATCGTGCTGACGCCGGAGGAGAAGGCGGTGGCGGTCGGCGAAGCTGCGCGAGGCGTTCGCGGAGCACCAGAAGAACGCGGCCAGGGCGAGCCGCAGAAGAACCCCGGCCAGGTGATCGAGAGCCGGCAGAAGTGATGACGTCTTCGAAGGAGGCAATGATGAAGACGAGACGCGTCGGGCACGCTCCTCGCCCGGTGGCGGGGGTCGCCGCCCTGGGGCTTCCTCGCGAGCCGCTGCGCGCCCAGCGCGCCCGAAGGGCGCCAAGAAGGGCGCCGTCGGTCTCCGACGTCGCGAACGCGGCCATGAAGGTCTACGTGGCGCCGGGCGACCTCGACGAGTACTACATGTTCGCCTCCGGCGGCCACTCCGGCCAGGTCTACGTGTACGGCCTGCCGTCCGGCGCGGCACCTCTCCACGATCCCCGTCTTCACGCCCTACCCGGCCACCGGCTACGGCTTCGACGACGAGTCGAAGAAGATGCTGGGCGACCTCACCTGGGGCGACGTGCACCACCCGGCGCTCTCGGAGACGAACGGCGACTACGACGGCCGCTGGCTGTTCGTGAACGAGATGAACGCGCCGCGTGGCGCGCATCGACCTGCGCGACTTCAAGACCAAGCAGATCATCGGGCCGGTGCCCAACGTCTCCGGCAACCACGGCTCGGCCTTCGTCACGCCCAACACCGAGTACTCGGTGATGGCCTCGCGCTTCTCGATCCCGATCCCCAAGGGCACGGCGGTCGAGGTCGCGAAGTACGCGACCGACTACAAGGGCGTCGTGACCGGCATCAAGATCGACCCCAAGACCGGCGAGATGTCGCGTGGGCTGGCAGATCCTGATGCCGCCCTTCGACTACGACCTGGGCGACGCCGGCAAGCTGGTCTCGAACGGCTGGGTGTTCTTCACCTCGTACAACACCGAGCGGGCCACCGGCAAGCTGGAGGTCACCGTCCGCGCAGAAGGACCGCGACTACATCGCCGCCGTCGACTGGAAGCTGGCCGAGCAGCTCGCGGCCAAGGGCGAGGGCCAGATGATCGGCGGCGTGAAGGTGATCGACCCGGCCAAGAACCCCGGGCTCGTGTACTTCATGCCCTGCGGCAAGTCGCCGCACGGCGTGGACGTCGCGCCCGACGGCAAGTACATCATCGGCTCCGGCAAGCTGCAGGGCGTCACCACCGCCTTCAACTGGGAGAAGGTCCAGACCGCGATCCGCAACAAGGACTTCACGGGCGACGAGGACGGCATCCCGGTCCTGAAGTACGAGTCGATCAAGGACGCCGAGGTGCCGGTCGGCCTCGGTCCGCTGCACACCCAGTTCGGCCCGGACGGCTACGCCTACACCTCGCTCTTCGTGGACAGCGCGATCGCCAAGTGGAAGCTCGGCACCTGGGAAGTCGTGGACAAGGTCCCGATGTCCTACTCGATCGGCCACCTGACCGCGGCCGAGGGCGACACCGTGAGCCCGGACGGCAAGTACCTGGTCGGCCTCAACAAGCTCTCCCACGGCCGGCACCTGTCGGTCGGGCCCTCGCAGCCCGAGTCCTCGCAGCTCGTGGACATCAGCGAGGAGAAGATGAAGCTGCTGCTCGACTTCTTCACCGAGCCCGAGCCGCACTACGCCCAGATCATCAAGGCCGACAAGCTCAAGCCGATCGAGGTCTATCCCGAAGGAGGAGAACAAGCACCCCTACGCGATCTGGGACGTGAAGGACGCCGGCGTCACGCGCAACGGCAACAAGGTGCTGGTGAAGATGATCGCCGTGCGCTCGACGATCACGCCCACCGACTTCGAGATCAAGGAAGGCGACGACGTCACGATCGCCATCACCAACATCGAGCAGACGACCGACGAGCTCCACGGCCTCGGCCTGCTCGACTACAACATCAACATCGTCGTCGACCCGGGCGAGACGAAGACGGTCACGTTCAAGGCGAAGAAGAAGGGCGTCTTCCCCTACTACTGCACGAACTTCTGCTCGGCGCTGCACCAGGAGATGCAGGGCTACATGATCGTGCGCTGAGCGCAGGACGGCGCGGCCGGGAGCGTGCGTGCGGCGCGCCTCCCGGCCGGCCGCGGTCGCCTGCGTTCCGCCGCACGCGCCGGAGGTGCCATGTGCGCCAGTCGCTCGAGAAGGTCAACCGGTTCCTGGACGCGCCGCTCGACGTGGCGCCGCGGGTGCTGCTCGTGCTCGCCTTCCTCTGCCTGGTACCGACCTACTTCACTCCGCTCTACAACATGACGATGTTCGCGCCGCAGTACCAGGACGGGCTGCGGCTCGACATCTACAGCTACAAGCTGGAGGGCGGCAACGACAACCAGGACGTCAAGGAGATCAACGTCCTCAACCACTACATCGGCATGAGGGACCTCGTCACCGAGGACTTCACCGAGTTCAAGTGGCTGCCGTTCGTGATCGGGATCTTCGGCCTGCTCTTCCTTCGCGCCGCGGTGCTCGGCAAGGCGTCCCACCTGGTGGACGTCGTCGTGCTCTACCTCTACTTCGGCCTGTTCGCGCTGTGGTCCTTCGCCTACAAGATGTACCAGTACGGCCACCAGCTCGATCCGAAGGCGGCGGTGCGGGTCGACCGCCGTTCATGCCGCCGCTGTTCGGATTCAAGAAGCTCGCGAACTTCGAGGTCTACTCGTACCCGCAGCTCGGCTCCTACGCGCTCGGCGCCGTCGCCGCCGTGCTGCTGCTCGCGTTCGTGCTGACGTGGCGGCAGTGGCGGCGCGAAGCGACATAGGCTGCCCTTGCGCGCGCCTCCTGCTTCCGGCCGTCGCTGCTGGCTGGCGCCGCCCGCCTATCGCGCAGCAGATGGCGCCGGTCGCGCCGGGCGCCGTCGAAGGCCGTCCAGCCGGCGCGGACCTGTCGCCCCTGCAGGCTCGCATCGACGCGGCGGCGCCGGGCGCCACGCTCGAGGTGCCCGCGGGCGAGTACGTGGGCGACCTGGTCGTGGACAAGCCCCTCCGGCTTGACCGGAATCGGGAGGCCGCGCCTCGTCGGCTCCGGGCGCGGCAGCGTCGTGCGGATTCGCGCCGCGAACGTCACGATCGAAGGCTTCGCGATCGACGGCCGGCGCGGGGGCGACCTGTCGCGCGACTCCGCGGGCGTGCACACGTCCGGCCGCGACACGACGCTGCGCGACCTCGAGATCCGCGAGGCGATCTTCGGCATCTACCTGCGCGAGGCGAGCGGCGCCATCGTCGAGCGCTGCCGGGTCCGGGGCATTCCGGGCCGGGACCCCGGCGAGAAGGGCTCCGGCATCCACGCGTACAACCTCGAGGGCTTCCGCTTCGACGACAACGAGGTCGTGGACGTGCGCGACGGGCTCTACCTGCAGAACGCCTCGCGCGGCGTGCTGCGGAGCAACACCGCCCGCGACGTGCGCTACGGCCTGCACTACATGTTCTCGGACGACAACGTCTTCGAGGACAACACGTTCGAGAACGGGGCGGCGGGCACCGCCATCATGTACTCGAAGCGAATCGTCTTCCGCCGCAACCGCTTTCTCCACAACCGCGGCTTCGCCTCCGTGGGCCTGCTCTTCCAGACCTGCGACGACGTGCTGGCCGAGGACAACCTGGTCGCCGACAACGCCCGCGGCGTCTTCATCGAGGGCTCCTAGCGCATCACGCTTCGGGGCAACGTCCATCGCCGGCTCGGACGTCGCGGTGGTGCTCTACGACCCGTCGGGCGGACACCGTTTCGAGGGCAACGCCTTCGTCGGCAACCGCTCGCCGCTCGACGCTGGTCGCGCGGCAGCACCGACACCGTCTTCCTGGGCAACTACTGGTCGGGCAACGACGAGCCCGACCTGGACGGCGACGGCCGCAGCGACCGGCCGTACCGTGCTCACGAGCGTCTTCGACCACTTCCGCGGGAACCTGACCGCGGCCGACCTGCTCTCCGACAGCTTCGCCGCCGCCGCCGATCGGCGCCGCCGAGCGCGCGTTTCCGGTGCTGCGCGCCGTGCCCGTGGAGGACGCGCGCTCCGCTGGCGCGTCCGCCCGTGCTGTCGCGCGTGCCGGCTCGGGCGGAGCCTGGCCGGGGAGCCAGCGCGCTCGGCGTCGCGGCCTCGCTTGGCGCTCGCCCTCGTGGGAGCGGGCGTCGATGCGAGTGGGCGCGCGATGATCCGCTATCGCGCGTTCACGAAGCGCTTCGGGGACCGCGCGGCGGTGGACGGCCTCTCGCTCGAGGTCGGCCGCGGGGAGGTGGTCGCGCTCCTCGGGCCGAACGGGTCGGGCAAGACGACGACGCTCAAGGCCGCGGCCGGCCTCATCCGGCCGACGTCCGGCGAGGTCGCGCTCGGCGAGCCGCCACGGCCCGCCGCCGAGGCCGCGGCGCGCGGACGTGCTCTCGTTCCTTCCCCAGAAGGTCTCGTTTCCCGACGCCCTCGACCGGCGCCGAGGTCGTGGAGTTCTACCGCAAGCTGCGCGGCGCGCCGCGCCGAGCGCGTGCCGAGAGTGCTCCGCTTCGCCTCGCTCAACGGCGCCGGCGAGCGGGCCGTCGGCACCTACTCGGGCGGCATGGTGCAGCGGCTCGGGCTCGCGGTGGCGATGCTGCCCGAGGCGCCCGTCTTCCTGCTCGACGAGCCGACGGCCGCGCTCGACCCCGACGGCCTCTGCGCCTTCTACGGGCTCGTGGAGCGGGCGCGCGCAGGACGGCCGCGCCGTGCTCTTCACGTCGCACCAGCTCGGCGACGTCGAGCGCCTGGCCGACCGCTTCGCGGTCCTGGTGGGAGGACGGCTGGTGGCCAGCCTGACCGCGACCGAGCTCAAGGACCGGCTCTCCGAGCGCGGCGTCATGCGGCTGCGGCTCGCGGCCCGGCCCGAGGGCCTGCTGGCCGCCGTGCGGGCCGTGGCGCCGGCCGCCAGTCTGGGCGGGCGAGGAGCTGGTCGTCCCGGGCCCGGCGGCGATGCGCCCGCGCGTCCTCGACGTGGTCCGCGGGTCTGGGCGTCGAGGTGCGGGGACTGACCGCCGAGGAAGGCCGGCTGGACGTGCTCTACCGCGAGCTGGTCGCGGAGGCGCCGGCGGGAGGGCACGCGTGAAGCGGCTGTCGCCAGCGCTCGTGGCTCGCGCTCGCGCTTGCGCCGCTGCGCGTCGGGGCCGCCGGAGCCGGCGCCGCTCGACACGCGGAACGAGGCCTGCGCCGCCTGCCGCATGGCCGTGTCGGAGGCCCGCTTCGCCGCGCAGCTCGTCGTCGCCGGGCGAGCTCCCGCGCTTCTTCGACGACGTCGGCTGCCTGGCCAGCTTCGTGAAGGCGGGGCGCGCGCCAGCGGGCGCGACCGCGTTCGTGGCCGACCACCGACACGCGCGCGTGGGTGCGCGCCGACGCGCGCGGTCTACACCCGCGTGCCGAGCCTCGCGACGCCGATGGGATCGCACCTGATCGCGCACGCAGACGCCGCGTCGCGCGACCGGGACCCGGCCGCGCGCGGCGGGACGCCGGTGGCCGCGCGTCGAGCTGTTCGGACCGAGCCGGGCGGCCGCCGGGAGCGAGCGATGAGCCACGCTGGCGCTGTTCGCGCGCGAGGAGCTGGTGCTGGCGCTGCGCTCGCGGTGGACGCAGATCTTCGCGGTCGTCTTCGGCGTGCTCGCGTTCGCGGTGGCCGGCGCCGGCTACGTGCTCTCGGGCGGCCACGGCGTGCAGGACTTCGCGCGCACCGCGGTCTCGCTGGTGCAGCTCGTGCTGCTGCTCGTGCCGCTCACGGCGCTCGTGATCGGCGTGCTCTCGCTGGCGCCCGAGCGGGGCGCGGCCGAGCTGATGTTCTCGCAGCCGGTCTCGCGCGGCGACGATCCTGTTCGGCAAGCTGCTCGGCCTCTTCCAGGCGCTCGGCGCGGCGCAGGCCGTGGGCTTCGGCGCGGCGGGCGTGCTCGTCTACGCGCAGTCGGGCTCGGACGGCGTGGGCGGCTTCCTGCTGCTGGTGCTGGCGTCGCTGGTCACGACGGCGGTCTTCCTGGGCCTCGCGGCGCGTGCTCGCGGCCGGCTGCGTGGGCCGCAAGCGCACGCGGGCGCTGGCGCTCGGCGCTCGTGGTCTGGTTCGTCGCGGTCGTGTTCCTCGACCTCGCTCGCGCTCGGCGCTGGCGTCGCTGCTGCCGTCGGGCCCGGCGTCGCGCGTGCTGATGGTGGCGGCCATCGTGAACCCGCTCGGCGCCGTCCGCACGGGCGCCCTCCTGGCCATCGAGGGCACCGGCGCGTTCGGCGCGGCGTCGCTGGCGCTCTTCCGCTTCACCGGCGGGCCGCGCGGCGCCGGCCTCGTCCTCGGGCTGTCGCTCCTCTTCTGGCTGGCGGCGCCGGCCCTGCTGGCGCTCCGGCGGCTGCGGCGGGCCGATCTGTAGGCGAACGAGCAGGAGCCGGCCGGCGAGCTCGCTTCCGCAGCGTATAAGATCGTCGTCATCGTGGACCCCGTGCTCGAGGCGCTGCGGAGCGCGACGCTCTATCGCGGCCTCTCCGACGACGACCGGCGGCGCATCGCCGAGGTCGCGCTCGTCAAGTCCTGGGACAAGGGCGAGACCATCTTCAACGAGGGAGACGCCTCCGATTTCCTGCTGACCGTGCTGAGCGGCCGCGTCAAGGTCGTGAAGCTCCAGCCCTCGGGCAAGGAGGTGATCCTGGAGATCTTCGGCCCCGGCGATCCGGTGGGCGCGGTCGTCGCCTACGAGGGCCGGCCTTTTCCGGCCAGTGCCGTTGCCGCTGGACCGGACGTCCTGCCTGCTGGTGCGGCGCGGCCCGTTCTTCGCGCTGCTCGAGAAGCACCCCTCACTCGTGCGCGGGCTGCTCTCCACCTTCACCCGGCGCATCGTCGAGCTGGCCCAGCGCATCCCGGAGGTCGCGGGCGCGCGCGTCGAGACGCGCTATCGCCCACCTGTTCCTGAAGCTCGGGGATCGAATGGGACGGCCGCGCGAGGGCGGCCTGTTCATCCCGATCGTCCTCAGCCGGCAGGAGCTCGCCGACCTGACGGGCACCACGATCGAGAGCTGCATCCGGCTGATGAGCCGATGGGGGAAGGAAGGCGTGATCGCGACCGAGAAGGACGGCTTCCTGCTCCTGGACCGCTCGGCGCTCGAGGACCTGACGCGCGGCTGAGAAAGGAGCCGCGCGGCCCGCTACTCGTACCGCAGCGCCTTCATCGGGTCGACGCGGGCGGCCCGGATCGCGGGGATCAGGCCCGCGACGAGAACCGTCGCCACGAGGGCGAGCGTCGCCGCGGCGAACGTGAAGGGGTCGCGGGCCGACATGCCGAAGAGCTGCGACTCGATCAGCCGGCCGAGCCCGAAGCCGCCGGGCAGGCCGATCGCGATGCCGAGGGCGGCGAGCAGCGCGACGTCCTTCAGGACCATCGCCAGCACCGTGCGGCGGCCGGCGCCGAGCGCGACGCGGAGGCCGATCTCGCGCGTGCGCTCGGCGACCGCGTAGCTCGTCACTCCGTAGAGGCCGATCGCGGCGAGCAGCGTGGCGAGGAAGCCGAAAGCCGCCGAGAGCGCCGCCACCATGCGCTCGACGAAGAGCGACTCGCCGATCTGCGCGCGCATCGTCTTGAGGCCGGTGACCGGGAGCGCGGGATCGACGCGGGCGACCGCCGCGCGCAGCTCCGCGCCGAACGACTCGGGCTTCACGCTCGAGCGGGCATAGAAGGTGAGGCCCCCCACGCCGTCGTCCTGCATGAAGGGCACGTACACGAAGGGCTTCGGCTCCTCGCGCATCGAGGCGCTCTTGCCGTCGCGCACCACGCCGACGATCTCGTAGTCGAAGCTCGTGCTGCGCCGGCCCATTCCGAAGCGCCGGCCGAGCGGGCTCTCCGCCTTGAAGAAGCGGCGGGCGAACACCTCGTTCACCACCGCGACCTTGGGCGCGCCGTCGACGTCCGATTCGGCGAGATCGCGCCCCGCCACGAGCGGGATGCCGAGCGTCTCGAAGAAGGCCGGCGCCACGGAGTTGAAGGAGGCGTTCGTGCTCTCCCCCTCCTTCGGCTCGTAGCCGAGGATCCGCAGCGTGTTCCCGAAGCTGCTGTCGGTCATCAGCGCCACGTCGGCGCCCGATGCGGCGACGATGCCGGGAAGCGAGCGCAGCTCGTCCTGGATCCGCCGCAGCATCGCCACGCGGCTCGGGAAGTCGTGGCCGGCCCGGGCGGGGTCGACGTCGAAGGCGAACAGCCGGTCGGGCTCGAAGCCGGGATCGACGGCGCGCAGGTTGGCGAGGCTCCGCGCGAAGAGCCCCGCGCCGATCAGCAGCAGCAGCGAGAGAGCGATCTGGCTCACCACCAGGCCCCGGCGCAGTCGATGCGGCCCCGAGCCGCCTCCGAGCACCGCGCTCGCGTCGCTGCGGAGCGTCTGCGCGACGTCGGCTCGCCCCGCGCGGAGCGCCGGCGCGAGCCCGAAGCCGACGCCGGCGAGCGTCGAGACCGCGAGCGTGAACAGGCCCACGCGCCAGTCGGGCGCGGCCGAGAGCGTGCGCGCCGACTCCTCGGAAGGCAGCGCGCGGATCAGCAGCTCGCCGAGCCAGTAGGCGAACTGCAGGCCGAGCAGGCCCCCGGCCGCCGCCAGCGTCAGGCTCTCGACGAGGTGCAGGCGCACGAGCCGCATGCGGCTCGCCCCGAGCGCCTGCCGCAGCGCCGTTTCCTTCCGCCGCGCCGAGGCGCGCGTGAGCAGCAGGCTCGCCACGTTGGCACAGGCGATCAGGAGCACGAGTCCGACCATCGCCATCAGCACCAGCAGCGGCTTGCCCGACTGGTCGCGCAGGCCCGAGATCCCGCGGGCGCCCGGCAGCAGCACCAGGGACCTCTTGAGGAAGCTCTCCTTCAGGCTCGCCGGCGCCGACTCGATGTGCGCCAGGTCCTCGGCGAGCAGGCGCGCGTAGACGACGTTCGCCTGGGCGCGCGCCTCCTCGAGCGACACCCCGTCCCGCAGCCGCGCCATGCTCACGAGGAAGCGCGAGCGCCAATCGCCGAGGCGGTTGCCCCAGGTGGGCTGGGCCTCGCGCTGCATGGCGACGGGCACGTAGACGTCGGTCGCGGAGCCGACCTCGACTCCGCTGAAGCCGCGGGGGGCGACGCCGACCACCGTCATCGGGTGGCTGTTCACGCTGCACGACGCGGCCGACGACGCTCGGATCGCCCCCGAAACGACGTTCGAAGAAGGAGTGGCCGAGCACGACGACGGGGTGGCCCGACGGCGTGCGGTCGTCGTCCGCCGTGAAGAGCCGGCCGTGGGCCGCGCGCAGGCCGAGCACCTCGAAGAACGTGCCGGTCACCATCTCGCCTTCCACGCGCTCGGTCTCCGTACCGGCCGTGAGGTAGAGCGGCGTGCGGTAGCGGCCGAACGCACCCGCGAAGGCGGAGGTCTCGGCGCGCAGCCCGTCGAGCATCGGCTGCGACAGCGGCCTGGCGGTGCTGCTCTGGCTCATCCGCCACCCGGCGTCGGGCCCGGGGGCGTGGAGCACGACCAGCCGGTCGGGCCGCTCGACGGGCAGCGAGCGCAGCATGACCTGGTCGAGCAGCGTGAAGATCGCCGTGTTCGCGCCGGTGCCGAGCGCGAGCGTCAGCACCACGATCGCCGCGAACACGGGGCTCGTCGCGAAGAGCCGCAGCGCCAGCTTCAGGTCCTGCGCGATCCCGCTCACCCTCGCTCCTTCCCGGGCGTCGCTACTCGTAGCGCAGCGCCGTCATCGGGTCGACGCGGGCGGCGCGGACGGCAGGGATGAGACCCGCGACGAGCGCGGTCGTGACGAGGGCGAGCGGTCGCCACCAGGAACGTCAGCGGGTCGCGGGCCTTGAGGTTGAAGAGCTGCGACTCGATCAGCTTGCCGAGGCCGTAGCCGCCCGGCAGCCCGATCGCGATGCCGATCCCGGCCAGGATCGCGACCTCGCGCAGCACGAGCATCAGCACCGAGCGGCTGGTCGGCGCCGAGCGCCACGCGCAGCCCGATCTCGCGCGTGCGCTGGGTGACGGCGTAGCTCATCACGCCGTAGAGACCGATCGCGGCGAGCACGGTGGCGAGCAGGCCGAAGGCCGCCGAGAGCGCCGCCACCATGCGCTCGACGAAGAGCGACTCGCCGATCTGCGTCTTCATCGTCTTGAGGTCCGTGACCGGCAGCGTGGAGTCGACGCGCGCCACCGCCGCGCGCAGCCGCGCAGCGAACGAATCGGGCTCGACCGTCGAGCGCACGTAGTACGTCAGGCTGCCGACGGCCTCCTCCTGCGTGTAGGGCGCGTAGACGAAGCGCTGCGGCTCGTCGCGCATCGACGCCGCCTTGCCGTCGCGCACCACGCCCACGATCTCGAACGGGTAGCCCTCGCCGCGCCGGCCGATGCCGAAGCGCCGGCCGATCGGGTTCTGGTCCTTGAAGAAGTACTTCGCGAACACCTCGTTGACGACCGCGACCTGCGGCGCCCCGAGCACGTCGGTCTCGGCCAGGTCGCGCCCCGCCACGAGCGGCAAGCCCGAGCGTCTCGAAGAAGCCGGGCGCCACGTAGTTGAACTGGGGGTTCATGTCCTCCCCCTCCTTCGACTCGTAGCCCTCGACGCGCACGCGTGCTCGACGAGTTGTTGCCGCTCATCAGCGTGACCGCCGCGGCCGACGCCGACGCGACGCCCGGCTCCGCCGAGGAGCTCCTCCTGGATCCGCCGCAGCGTCGCCACGCGCTGCGTGAAGTCCTGGCCGCTCCTCGCCGGGTCGACGTCGAACGCGAACAGGCGGTCGGGCTTGAAGCCGGGGTCGAGTGCCCGCAGGTTCATCAGGCTGCGCGTGAAGAGGCCGGCCCCGATCAGCAGCAGCAGCGACAGCGCCACCTGCGCGACCACCAGGCCCTTGCGCAGGCGGAAGTGCCCGCCGCCGCCGACGACCGCCGTCGCCTCGCTCTTGAGCGCCGGCGTGAGGTCGGCCTGCGCTCGCTCGGAGCGCCGGCACCAGGCCGAAGCCGACGCCGGTGAGGACCGCGAGGCCGAGCGTGAAGAGGCCGACGCGCAGCGTCGGGGGCCGCCGAGAGCGTCCGCGCCGCGTCGGTGTAGGGCAGCGCGCGGATCAGCGCCTCCCCCACCCAGTACGCGAGCTGGAGGCCGACGAGGCCGCCCGCGAGCGAGAGCAGCACGCTCTCGACGAGCTGCAGCCGCACGCAGGCGCGCCCGGCCCGCGCCGAGCGCGAGCCGCACCGCCGTCTCCTTCTGGCGCGACGAGGCCCGCGTCAGCAGCAGGCTCGCCACGTTCGCGCACGCGATCAGCAGCACCAGGCCGACCATTCCCATCAGCACGAGCAGCGGCGTCCCGGACTCGTCGCGCAGGCCCGACGTGCCGCGCCCGCCCGGGATGAGCGCTGAGCGTCTTCTTGAAGAAGCGCTCCTTGAAGCTCTCCGATCCGCCCTTGATGTGCGCCCAGTCCTCCTGCAGCAGCTGCGCGTAGACGAGGTTGGCCGCGGCCGATGCCTGCGCCGGCGAGACGCCGTCCTTGAGCCGCGCCATGCAGCGTGAGGAAGCGCGAGCGCCAGTCGCCGAGCCGCTTGCCCCAGGTCGGCTGCAGCTCCTGCTGCATCGCGAGCGGGACGTAGACGTCGACGGCCGAGCCGACCTCGATGCCGTTGAAGCCCTTCGGGCGCCACGCCGACGATCGTCATCGGGTGGTTGTTGACGTTGACCGTGCGGCCGACGGCCGACGGATCGCCGCCGAAGCTGCGCTCGAAGAGGCCGTAGCCCAGCACGACGAGCGGGTGGCCCGGACGGCACGCTTGTCGTCGTCGGGCGTGAAGAGCCGGCCGTGCGCCGGCGCGCAAGCCCGAGCACCTGGAAGAAGCCGCCCGAGACCAGGTCGCCGTTCACGCGCTCGGTCCCGTCCTTCAGCGTCAGATGGACCGAGCCCGGCATGTGGGCGAGGACGCCCGAGAACGCCGGCGTGCGGTCGCGCAGGCCCTCGAACATCGGGTGCGACACCGGGATCACCGTGTCGCTGTTGACCTCGGACCAGCCCGAGAACGGACCCGGGAGCGCTCAGCACGACGAGCCGATCGGGCCGCTCGACCGGAAGCGCCCGCAGCATCACCTGGTCGAGCAGCGTGAAGATCGCCGTGTTGGCGCCGCTGCCGAGCGCGAGCGTGAGGACCACGATCGCGGCGAAGGCCGGGTTCTTCCAGAAGACGCGCAGCGCCAGCTTCAGGTCCTGGCCGAGTCCGCTCATGTCGTTCGATTCCCTCCGCGACGCGCCTGGGCTCGATCGAGCCCAAGCCTTCATTGGCGAGAGGCGTGCCAGTCCGCCCGAGGACTCGAGCCAAACTGGCTCAACGACTTGCACGCCAGTCGTTCGCGCAGGCTTGTCCGCTAGCGAACGCCCGCGTCCCGCGATCGAGACGAGCCAGGCGCCGTCATTCGCGTGGCTCGCGCAGCCAGGCCTCGATCTCGCCGCGGTGCGCGGCGTCGTGCTGGGCGATCATCGACGGCAGGTCGCAGAGCATCACGGCTCCCACGCCCTCCTGGCGTCCGGCGCGCTTCCAGGTCTCGCCCTCGATCGTGCGGATGAGCGCGAGCGTCTCGGCCCGCGCCGTCCGAAACGCGCGCAGCCCCTCGGCCAGCGAGAGCGTGCGGTAGCGTCGCTCCTCCGCGACCCGGGTTCCGTCGAAATCCGGCAGCTCGGGGTCGTCCTCGCGGAGCAGTCGGCCGATGCGCGAACGGAAGCCCTCACGCTCGAGATCGGCGAGGTGCCAGCACTGCTCGACCGGCGAGAAGGTTCCGTCGGCGGCGCGCACGGCGGCTTCATCCGCTTTCAAGGACCCGAACGCCGACTCGAGGAACGCGGGCATCTCTTCGAGCCCGGCGAGAAGGCCGACCTGCTCGTCGTTCTTCAAAGCCAGGTACTGCATGCTTCCCCTCGTGAATGATCCGGGCTAGGGCCGGAACTTGCTCGAGGACTTGAGTCCGGCGCGGTGCAGCAGGAAGCGCACCGCCGTCCAGAGCGTGCCGAGACCGTAGACGACGCCCTGTCGGAAGCCCACCGACGAGGCGTCCTCGAAGTAGCGGGACGCGACGGGCACCTCGACCACCGGCAGGCCGAACTGGACGGCCTGGAAGATCACCTCGGTGTCGAAGACGAAGCCGTTCGAGTTGCGCAGGAACGGCACCGTCTCGAGGAAGCGGCGGCTGTAGGCGCGGTAGCCGGTGTGGCACTCCGTGAAGCGCTGCCCCATCGCGAGGTTCTCGAGCGTCGTCAGGAAGCGGTTCGCGATCCGCTTCCAGAGCGGCATGCCGCCGGCGCGGGCGGCGCCCGGCGTCATCATGCGCGAGCCGAGCACCATGTGCGGCGCGGCCCTCGCGGATCGGCCGGATCATCTCGGGGATGATCGCCGGGTCGTACTGGCCGTCCGGGTGGAGCATCACCACGATCGTGGCCCCGTCGCGCAGCGCCTCCATGTAGCAGGTCTTCTGGTTGCCGCCGTAGCCGACGTTGTGCGGGTGGCGGATCGCCTTCAGGTTGAGCTGCCGCGCGCGCTCGAGCGTGTCGTCGCGGCTGTGGTCGTCGACCACCACGATCTCGTCGTAGTACCCCGTCGGAATCGCCCGGAAGGTGTCCTCGATCGTCAGCGCCGCGTTGTAGGCCGGCATCACGATGACGATCTTCTCCGCCCGAGTCCCCAGGGCGGGGGCCTCCGCGGCGGCCGCGGGCTCTGCCATGATCCGCTGATTCTAACCGCTCGCGGCCCGTGTGCTAGGCTCGCCGTGAGTGCTCCTCGACTCGCTTCTCGAGCATCGGCTCGTCGTGCTCACCGGAAAAGGCGGCGTCGGCAAGAGCGTCGTGGGCGCTTCGCTGGCGCTCGCCGCCCGCGAGCGCGGCAAGCGCGTGCTGCTCGTCGAGGTCGGCGGCACCGCTCGAGGCTTCGCGCCGGCTGGGCGGACCACGCTCGCGCGGCCGCGAGGTCGAGGCGCTGCCCGGCCTCTTCACGCTCAACCTCGACCCGCAGGACGCGATGGACGAGTACGTCCGCCACGTGGTCAAGCTCGACATGGTCGCCCGCCGCATCCTGGCGAACCCGGTCTACCACCGCTTCTTCGCGGCCGCTCCCGGGCTCAGGGAGCTGATGGTGCTCGGCAAGATCATGGTGCTCGAGGAGGCCCGCCAGCGGCTCTCGCGCGAGCCGCTCTACGACCTGATCGTGGTGGACGCGCCGGCCACGGGCCACGGCCTCGCCTACCTCAAGGTCCCGCTCGCCGCCTCGCGCGCGATCCCGGTCGGGCCCGTCGGCCACAACGCGCGCCGCATCCTCGCAGCTGCTGCGCGATCCCGAGCGCACGGCGCTCGTGATCGTGGCGGCGCCCGAGGAGATGGCCGTCGTCGAGGCGGTCGAGCTCCACCGCGCGGCGGAGGCCGAGGTCGAGATCGAGCCGCAGGCCGTCGTGCTGAACGGCTGCCACGAGCGCCGCTTCAGCGACGCCGAAGAGGCCGAGGTGCTGCGCCTCGCGCGCAGCGACGCCTCGGGCGACGTCGAGCCCGGCGTGCCGCTGCAGGCGGCCGTGCGCGCGGCCCGCCGCCAGATCCGCAGGCGCAAGCTCACCCGCTTCTACCGCGACCGCCTCGCGCGCGCGCTCGACACGCCGCTCGTCTCGCTGCCGTTCCTGTTCCGCGAGACGATCGGGCTCGACGAGCTGCGCACGCTCGCGGGCGCGCTCGAGGCCGCCTGATGGCGCCCCGCCGCTCCCCCGCCGTGGCGCTCGAGCCGGCGCTCGAGCGAGCGGCGCGTGCTCGTCGCCTGCGGCTCGGGCGGCGTCGGCAAGACCACGACGGCCGCGGCGCTCGCGCTGCGCGCGGCGCTCGCCGGGCGCCGCGTGCTCGTCTGCACCATCGACCCCTCGCGGCGCCTGGCCACGAGCCTCGGCAAGGGCCAGCTCTCGGGCCGGCCGCGCGCGATCGACATCAAGGCCTTCGCACCGGCCCGAGGCGGCGCGCTCTTCGCGATGGTGCTCGACGTCAAGGGCACCTTCGACGCGCTCGTGCTGCGCCACACGCCGGAGGGCCCGGCGCGCGACCGGATCCTGAAGAACCGCTTCTACCATCCACGTCTCGGCCGCGCTCGCCGGCAGCCACGAGTACATGGCGATGGAGAAGCTGCTCGAGCTCGCGAGCGACGACCGCTTCGACCTGGTGGTGCTCGACACGCCGCCCACCCGGCACGCGCTCGACTTCCTCGAGGCGCCCGACCGGCTGCTGGGCTTCCTCGACGTGAGCGTCCTGCGCTTCTTCCTGCGCCCGTACTTCAAGGCCGGCCGGCTGACGATGCAGGTGGCGACGCGCACGGGTGCGATGCTGCTGAAGCTCGCCGACCGCTTCCTGGGGCTGCAGTTCCTGCAGGAGCTCAGCGAGTTCTTCCTGGCGTTCGAGGGGATGTACGACGGCTTCCGCGCGCGCGCCTCGGAGGTGCAGGCGCTGCTGCGCGCGCCGAGCACGGGCTTCGTGCTGGTGGCGGGGCCGCAGCCGACGGCCCTCGAGGAGGCGCTCTACTTCCACAAGCGGCTCGTCGAGAAGAAGCTCGGCTTCGTGGCCTTCGTCGTGAACCGCGTGCACCTCGACCCCGCGCGCGAGCGCGACGCACGCCGCGGGACGCAGGCGCGGCTCGCGTCCGGGCTCGCCGCGCGGCTCGCGCAGACGCTGCGGGAGCAGCAGGTGCTCGCGCGCGTCGAGCGGCAGGCGATCGCACGGCTGGAGGTCGACACGCGGGACAAGCCGCTGCTGGTGCCCGAGCTGGAACAGGACGTCCACGACCTGCGCGGCCTGCTGGCCTTCGCCGCGCTCGTCTTCCCGCGCGGCCGTGAAGAGGCGCGCGCGGCGGGAGTGTCGCGATGACGACGGCGGCGAAGACGCGGATCATCCTCTACTCGGGCAAGGGCGGCGTCGGCAAGACCAGCCTCTCGGCGGCGACGGCGATCCGCGCCGCGCAGCTCGGGCAGCGCACGCTCGTCGTCTCGACCGACTCGGCGCACAGCCTGCGCGACGCGCTCGACCGCGAGCTGGGCAGCGAGCCGACCGAGATCCTGCCGCGGCTCCACGCGGTCGAGGTCGACGTCAACCACGAGCTCGAGAGCCACTGGGGCACGATCCACGAGTTCCTGACCCGCTTCATGACCTTCCGCGGCGTCGACGAGACGGTCGCCGAGGAGATCGCGATCCTGCCCGGGATGGAGGAGCTCTTCAGCCTGGTGCGCGTCGCCGCCTGGGCCGACTCCGGCAGCTTCGACACGATCGTGATCGACTGCGCTCCGACCGGCGACACGATCCGCATGCTCGCCGTGCCCGAGGTGCTGAGCTTCTACTTCTCGCGCATCTTCCCGATCCAGCGCACGGTGCTGCGCACCGTGCGCCCGGTGGCCGAGCGTCTCACCGACATGCCGATCCCGAACGACGACGTCTTCGCCGCCGTGCAGCGCGTCTACAAGCAGATGGAGGGCATCGGCCCGCTGCTGCAGGACCCCGCGCGCAGCTCGATCAGGATCGTGCTCAATCCCGAGCGCATGGTGATCAACGAGTCGCAGCGGCTCTACACGTACCTGAGCCTGTTCGGCTTCCCGGTCGACGCGATCGTCGCCAACCGCGTGCTGCCCGAGGCGGCGCGCTCGCCCTACTTCGACAAGTGGTTCACGCTGCAGGCCGGCTACCTGGCCGAGGCGCGAGCCGCCTTCGACCCGCTGCCGTTCTTCGTGGCGCCGCTCTTCGACCGCGAGATGGTCGGAACGGAGATGCTCGAGAAGTTCGCGCCCGAGGTCTTCGGCGAGACGAACCCGGCGGCGCTGCTGCACCGCGACCGGCCCGTCGAGGTGAAGAAGGAAGGACGCGCCTGGGCGCTCTACCTGCGGCTGCCGTTCGCCGAGAAGGACCGCATCCAGGTGTTCGCCAAGGGTGACGAGCTCGTCGTCCAGGTGGACAATCAGAGGCGGCACCTGGTGCTGCCGCGGTCGCTCGCGGGCCGGCAGGTGAAGAGCGCGGCCTTCACCGACCAGCGGCTGCGCGTGGGATTCGGGGCGAAGGAGGCGTCGTGAGCGGCGGCAAGCGCGGGGCGGGCGCGGCGGGCGGGGCGTCGAAGAAGGCCTGCTGCATGGTGTCGGAGATCCTCGAGGAGGCCGGCATCGACCGCGAGCGCGCGCGCCAGATCCGGCGCCAGCTGCTCGAAGGCATCGTGCTCATGTGCCAGTGGCAGCTCCAGCGCATGCACGAGAGCACGCGCCCGCCGAGCCGGCTGCCCCGCGCGGGCGCCGCGGCCGCAAGATCCAGGTCGAGTAGGGAGATGCGCGGCACGCTCCGTGCAACAACAGAGCTGGAGGTCTGATCATGCGCTTTTTCAAGAAGAAGGAATCCACCGCCACGAAGGTCGCGCGTACGACCGGCGCGTTGGCCGGAAAGGCCGTCCGAACGGGCAGGAAGACGGCAGCCGCCGTGACCGCGGCCGGACGGGCCACGCGCCGGACGGCAGGAAAGGTAGCGGACGCGGTCACGCGCGCACGCCAGGAGGCGCGGCGAGCCATGGCGCGTCGCAAGGCCCGCAAGACCCTCGCGAAGGCCGGACGCTCGCTGAAGAAAAACGCCGGCAAGGTCGCAGCCGTCGCCGGCCTGGCCGCGGCCGTCGCGCTGACGGCATCCGAGGCGTTGAAGCGACAGCGCGACGCCTGACGCGCCCTCGCGCGAGCAGCCTGTAGACTCTACAGACTTCCGGGCGGACTTCGCCTGTCCGGGCGACTGCGCTAGTCCAGCCTCAGGCTGCGCACCGGATCCAGGCCCGCGGCACGGCGGCCCGGGATGTAGCCCGCGACGAGAGCGGTCAGCACCAGAAGCCCCACGACGGCGGCGAAGGTCAGCGGGTCCGTCGACTCCACGCCGTAGAGGAAGCCCGAGAGTGTCCGGCCGAGCACGAGCGCGGCCACGATGCCGAGCCCGAGACCGACCAGCACCAGACGCAGGCTGCTCTGGATCACCAGGCCGAGGATCTCGCGGCGCGTGGCGCCGATCGCCATCCGCACCGCGATTTCGTACGCGCGCTCCCCCGTCGCGTACGAGATGACGCCGTAGGTCCCGATCGCGGCCAGCATCAGCGCGCACGCCGCGAAGCAGGCGAAGAGCCACGTCATCGAGCGCGGCTCCGCGACCGACGCCCGAACGACCGTCTGCATCGGCCGCACCTCGCCCACCGGCACGTCCGGATTCACGCTCGCGGCGAGGCCGCGCAGCCGGAGCGCGACCTCGGGAGCATCGGACGACGAGCGCGCGAAGAGCGTCATCACCTTCGGCAGCTGGCGGTCGAGCGCCACCGCCTGCGGGTACGGCATGTACATGGCACCCGAGATGACGTCGGGAGAGCGGCCGGAGAGCTCGAACTGCCGGACGTCGCCCACGACGCCCACGACTCTGCGCCAGTCCATGTCCCACATCACGCGGATCCGCTTGCCGATCGGATCCTGGTCCGGCCAGTAGCGCCGAGCCGTCGACGCGCTCACGAGCACGACCGGCTCGCTCTTCTCGGCGTCGGCCGCCTCGAGGCTGCGCCCGCGCACGAGCGGGATCTCCATCAGCCGGAAGTAGGCGGGCGTCACGGCGCCCGCCCAGAGCAGCGGCGGCGTGGGGTCCGTCTCCCGGATCGGGTGCCCTTCCATCTCGACCGGGAGCAGCGGCTCCTGGCCGCTCAGCGGCACGGCGTTCGCCACGGCGACGTCGCCGATCCCCGAGAGCTCGCGCGTGCGCCGCAGCAGCTCGTCGTAGAGCGCGATGCACGCCGACCGCTCGCCGCAGGTCGCGGGGTTCGGGGAGACGCGGACCGTGAGGACCTGCGCGGTTCGGAAGCCGGGATCGACCTGGCTCAGGCGGAAGAGCGTGCGGATCAGGAGGCCCGCTCCGACGGCCAGCACCACCGCGAGCGCCACCTCGGCGGCGATGAACGAGCCGCGCAGCCGCGCGCCGGAAGGCGTCGTCGAGCGACGTCCGCCGGCCTTCATCGCGACCGCCAGGTCCACGCGCGAGGCGCTCGCGGCCGGCGCGAGCCCGAACCAGAGACCGCTCAGCACGCGAGAGCGCGGTCACGAACGCGAGCACGCCGCCGTCGATCGCGACCTGCGAGAAGCCGCTGGCGTCGGCGGGCAGCACCAGCTTCAGGCCGCGCACGGCGAGCCCGGCGAGCCCCACGCCCAGCAGGCCGCCCAAGAGCGAGAGCGCTGACGCTCTCGGTCAGCAGCTGGCGCAGGATGCGGCCGCGGCTCGCGCCGAGCGCCGCCCGCAGCGCGATCTCCTTGCGCCGGGACGCGGCGCGCGAGAGCAGCAGGCTCGCGACGTTCGCGCACGCGATCAGCAGCACGATCCCGACCGCGGCCTGCAGCACCAGCAGCGGGCGGCGCACGTCGCGCACCAGGTTCGCCTGCAGCGGAAGCGCCTCGGCGTCGGCGTTCCACATCGGGGACGGCCACGGGAAGAGCGCCGCGATCTGCCCGATCATCGGCCGCAGCTCCTGGCTCGCCTGCGCGAGCGTCGTCCCGGCCCGCAGGCGCGCCACGACCGGCATCCAGCCGAACCCCCAGTAGTCGTCGCTCTTGCCGGGGTCGAGCCGCAGCGGGACCCAGAGCTGCGCGGCCGCCTTCGGGAAGCGGAAGCCCGGGGGCATCACGCCCACGACTTCCCGCTCGACGCCCTCGACCACGACCGTGCGCCCCAGCGTCGCGCGCTCGCCGCCGAAGCGGGTCTGCCAGAGCGCGTGGCTCAGGACGACGATGCGGTCGCGGCCGGGACGGTCGTCGCCCGTGTCGAAGGTCCGGCCGAGCTCGGGGCGCGCCCCGAGCACCGCGAAGAAGTTCGCCGAGACGGTGCTGCCGACGAGACGCACGGCCTCGCCCTGCCCGGTGAGGTTGAACTCCTCGCCGTCGCTGAAGCCGGCGACGTCCAGCGTGCGCGAGAGCTCCTGCGCGGCCACCAGAGCACCCTTCGGCCACGAGCCCGTCAGGCGCACGAGCCGCTCGGGCGCGGGGTACGGCAGCGGCCGCAGCAGCACGCCGCTCACGAAGCTGAACATCGCCGCGTTGGCCCCGATGCCGAGCGCGAGCGACAGCACGGCCACGCAGGTGAAGCCGGGATTCTGGCGCAGCACGCGCAGGGCGAAGCGGAAGTCCTGCGCGAGCGTCTCGAGCTGCCGGAAGGTCCACACCTCGCGAATCTCCTCTTTCAGTGCCAGCGGGTTGCCGAGCCGGCGCAGCGCGGCGAGGCGCGCCTCGCGCGGCGGGGCACCGCCCTCGGCGTAGCGCTGCTCGCGCATCGCGAGGTGGAAGCCGAGCTCGTCGTCGAGGTCGCGCTCGAGCTGCGGCCGCCTGAAGAGCGCGCGCAGCCTGCCCCGGGCGGCGCTCAGGAGCTGGCGCACGGCGGCCGGCATCACGCGGTCTCCATGATGCGGGCGATCCCCGCGCTCATGCGGGCCCAGTAGCTCGCCTCCTGCGCGAGCTGCTTGCGGCCCGCCGCCGTGAGCTTGTAGAACTTCGCGCGCCGGTTGTTGTCCGAGACGCCCCACTCCGAAGCCAGCAGGCCCCGCGACTCGAGCCGATGAAGCGCCGGGTAGAGCGCCCCTTCCTCCACGTGCAGCACGTCCTCAGAGGTGCGCTCGATCGACTCGGCGATCGCGTAGCCGTGGAGCGCGCCGCGGCCGAGCGTCTTCAGGATCAGCATGTCGAGCGTGCCCTGCATCAGCTCGCCGGGCTCGCTCTTCCTCACTCTCGCGAACATCGCGCTCCCCTTCCCATAAATGCCTTAGGGGAGTATGCGCGCGAGCCGGGACGCCGCGCAAGTGCAAGACGCCGGTCGCGGGATCGGACCTTGGGCGCGGGGCGTGCTGCTACGATGGTCCCATGCCCAAGCTGCTCGGACGCGTCGTTCCGCTCGCGCTCGTGCTCTCGCTCGCAGCCCAGGCCCCCGCGACGGCCGCCGAGATCGCGGTCCACGTGGGCACCGCCAGCCCCACCGCGAACTGGGGCACCTCCTGGGGCGGCTCGCTCACGATCTCGCTGTTCAACTTCGTGCACGGCGAGATCGAGGGCGCTTATGTCGGTCCCGACGGCGAGACGGGCCCGAGCCTCTACACGGCGGCCGCCAAGGCCTACCTCGGCCCGTCGATCGGCCGCTTCGTGCCTTACGCCGGCATCGGCGCGGGCGTCTACCACGAGAACATGCCGGTCGACGACGACGAGGGCACGACCGGGCTCGTCTTCGTCGGCCTGAAGCTGAAGTTCCCGATGGGGCTGGTGCTGCGCGGCGAGTATCAGTGGCTCGACATGCCGGAAGCCGCGCCCGTGAAGCTGGACAACCGCTACTTCTTCGGCGTCGGGCTGTCCTTCTAGGCCGTTCGCCCGTCATTGGCGCGGTGTTACACTTCAATCGCGCATGGTGTTTCTCAACTACACCGCGATGCAGATGACGGCCAAGATCGTCTACTACGGCCCCGGTCTGTGTGGGAAGACCACGAACCTGCATTGGATCCACAGCAAGACCGCGCCGCGCTCGCGCGGCGAGATGGTGAGCCTCGAGACCGAGGCCGACCGCACCCTGTTCTTCGACCTGCTGCCGCTCGACGTCGGCGTGATCGGCGGCATGCGGGTGCGGCTCCAGCTCTACACCGTGCCGGGCCAGGTCTTCTACAACGCGACGCGCCGCCTGGTCCTGAAGGGCGTGGACGGCGTCGTGTTCGTGGCCGACAGCCAGCTGCCGGCCGCCGAGCCGAACGAGGAGTCGCTCGCCAACCTGCGCCAGAACCTCGAGGAGCTCGGGATCGACCCGAAGAGCGTCCCGATCGTGTTCCAGTTCAACAAGCGCGACCTGCGCAACATCCTGCCGGTCGAGAAGCTGGCGCAGCTGCTCAATCCCGGCGGAGCCCCCGTTTTCGAGGCGGCGGCCGTCCACGGCGTCGGCGTCTTCGAGACGCTCAAGGAGATCTCGCGGCTGTCGCTCAACGTGATCCGCACCCGGATCACCGAGCAGAAGAAGGGCGGTGTCGCGGGAGTGGAGCGCCAGCTCCTCCCGATGCCCGTCAAGCCCGCGAGCGCGAGCGCCAAGGCCGCGGCCTCGGTCAGCGCGCCCGCCGCCACCACGCCCGCCGCGTCCGACGCGGCCGCCACCGCGCGTCGGCACCGACCCGGCGCTGATGGACCCTCTGCAGGTCGAGTTCGCCGAGGAGGACACGGACAAGCTGAAGCTGCGCGCGGTCAAGATCCACGGCAAGCTCGACATCGGGCAGGAGCTCGAGAAGCTGCGCGCGATCACCAGCGCCAAGGCGCAAGGGTCCCGCGGCGCCCAAGGATCGCGAGGTCGACCAGCTGTTCAACGAGCTGGTGCCGGGCCGCGACACGCACCAGGAGGTCTCGCGCAGGGTGGCGCTCGACGTGCCCGAGCACCTGCTGCGCGGCCTGACCGACCTCCGGATCCACCTCGGCTTCGACCGCGACGGCCGCGAGGAGATCCAGCGCGACGCCGTGCGCGTCACGCTCGTGCGCACGCGCAAGCTCCAGCGCCTGCGGCTGCTGCTGGACCTCGAGCTCAAGACCAAGGAGTAGCCGCACCCGGCGACGGCTCGGTCGATCCCAGCGGACCCTAAGTCAGCTTGAAGCGAACCGTGACCGTCATGATGAGACGGACCGGGACGCCGTCGACGAGCGGCGGCGTGTAGACCCACTGCCGGACCGCGGCGAGCGCGGCCTCGTTCAGGAGCGGGATGCCCTTCACGACCTGGGCATCCGTGACGCGCCCCTGCGTGTTGACCTGAAGCTCGACGACGACGTTGCCCTGGACCATCGCCCGCGCCGCGACGTCGGGATAGACCGGGTTGACGTGCTTGACCTTCGTCGGCTCGCGGACCGCACCGCCCACGTGCACGACCCGGGGCGCAGCGGGCGGCTCGGGCAGGGCTTCGACGATCCCTCCGACGACGCCCCCGGCAACGCCTCCTTCGACGCCCGCTGGCTCACCGCCCGGCGCCGCGAGATCGGCTGCCTGCTCGGGCACGACGCGCTCGGGAACCTCGACGGGCGCCGTCAGCGCAGGCGACGGGGGCGGCGCCTTCTGGGCTCGAGGCGCGATCGAGGCGGGAGCCGGTGGTGGCGGCGGTGCCGGGATGGCCAGCGGCTCGACGAAGAAGACCCTCACGCCGGACGCCGGAGCCGGAAGCCGATCGTGCATCAGCAGGGGCACCACGACGACCGCGGCAGCCAGGCCGGCATGGAGCAGGATCGAGACGGAGAGCAGCCGCAGGCTCGCCGGCGACCGGGCCTCGACCGGCTTCAACTCGAGGTCGGGCACGGGTACTACGTGCCTGGCGGTGCGGGGCGCAGCCGGTGGCTCTGGCATTCGGCCCGGCCGCGGCGGCAGTCTTCGTTCCGCGAGAAGCGTTCCCGGCGGAGACTGGCGTGCCATGAGGCCTCCCGTCTGCATAGACGTTCGGCATCCGGGGATTTCCTGTCAAGTGGTCACAGGCGCCTTTTCGGCCAGTAACAGACCGTCCAGCTTGGCGTCGATCGTCTCCCAGGAGTACTCGCGGTCGACGTAGGCCTTGCCCTGGCGCCCGAGCGACGCGGCGAGCGCGTCCTCCCGCAGCAGCAGGCGCAACGCCTCGGCGAACTCGGCGTAGCCGTGGTAGAAGAGCCCGCCGTTCGAGCGCAAACACTGTCCGGCGAGCACTTTGCACCGCGCGTTCGCGATCACCGGCACGCCGAGCTTCCACGCCTCGAGCACGATCACCGACAGGCTCTCGTAGGGCGACGGCATCACCAGCAGCCGGCACTGGCGCAGCGCGGCCACCTTCTCCTGCTCGCTGATGAAGCCGACGTGGCGGATGCGCGGGTGCTCGGGAACCTCCACGACGGACTTGCCCGCCAGCACGAGGTCGACCTCGGCATTTGTCTCTTCGAGGAACTTCTTGAAGTAGGCGAAGAGCGTGAGGGCGCCCTTGTTGCGGTCCACGCGCCCGACGTACAGCACGAACGGCCGCTCGAGCCCGTGCTTCTTGCGGAAGTCGAGCGCGGGGTCGGCGTCCGGCAGGTTGATGCCGCTGCCGATCACGATGCTCGGCACGGAAGAGTTGCCGCTCGCGTCCTCGACGAGGGCCTGCTCCTCGGGCGTGAGATACACGAGCCCCCGCGGCGCGCGGAAGAGCGGCTTCATCACCTCGAGGTGGATCGCCGGGTCCTCTTCGGCGGTCGGCACCAGGATCGCGCGATCGGCCACGGCCGGGACACCGTGGAAGCTGTGGTAGTAGCGGTAGCAATAAAAGAAGATGCGGTCGAAGCGCCCGCGGGCGGCCGTCACCGCCTGGACGAGCTCCGGCGAGTACGGTCCGTTCTCGCGCACCCAGGCGATCTCCTCGTCGCGGGTGTGCGTCTCGTGGAAGCAGATGTTGGACAGCGACGCGAAGACCCGGGCGTTGCGCGTGCGCTTCACGGTCGAGCGGTGCACGGGGATCCCGTTCACGACCTCGGTGCCCTTCGGGTAGTGGTTCTTCCACTCGAGGTAGTCGAGCGCGCGCGTCGCGAAGACCTCGACCTCGTGCCGCAGCGCCAGCCGCTCGGCGAGCCAGCGGCAGTGCAGCTCGGCGCCGCCGTTCACCTCCAGCCCGTAGCGCTGGATGACGAACGCGAGCTTCAAGGCTTCGGCTTCCCGGCGGCGGCGCGGCCCAGCAGCCGCTCGTACTTCTCGAGGATCCGCGGCCAGGCGTAGTTCGCCTCGAAGTAGGCCTGGCCCTGGCGCCCCAGGCGATCGGCGAGCGCCTTCTCCCGGAGCAGGAAGTCCATCGCCGCCGCGAACTCCTCGTAGCGCCGGTAGTAGAGCCCGCCGTCGGCGCGCAGCACCTGGCCGCGCAGCACCTCGCAGTCGCCGTTCACCAGCACGGGGCGCTGCATCATCCAGGACTCGAGCACGACCATCGACAGGCTCTCGTGGCGCGACGGCATCACGAGCGCGCGCGCGCGGGCGATCGCCGCCAGCTTCTCGCCGTCCGGCACGACGCCCATCAGCCGGACGTGCGCGTTCTCGGAGAAGGTCATCGTGCTGCGGCCGAAGAGCGCGAGCGTCGCGGTCGCGCGCGTCTCGCGCTGCCAGCGCAGGAAGTGGTCGATCATCACCGCGCAGCCCTTCTCGGGCTCGATGCGGCCGACGTAGACGAAGTAGTCGCCGAGCAGATCGAGCCGCGGCGCGACCTCGTCGGTCGGCACCACCTCCGGTCGCACGATGCCGGTTCCCACCACCTCGCCCGGCAGCCCCGGATTGCCCGTGACGCGCTCGATCAGCTCGCGCTCCTCGGGCGTGTTGAAGGCGATCGCGGCGGGCAGCTTGAAGAAGGACTGGAACAGCCGCAGGTAGAGCACGCGGTCGTGCTCGGCGGTCGGAACCAGGATGCTCTTGTGGGGTGCGATCTGCATCCCGAAGTACGTCGTCCAGTAGCGGTAGGAGAAGAAGACGATCGCGTCGTATTGCTCCTGGTGGCTGCGCAGGTAGTCGACGAGCGAAGGCGTCACCGGCCCGTGCTCCTCGAGCCAGCGCCGCTCCTCGTCGTCGGTGTGCTCGAAGAAGCAGACCTTGTTCGCGACCGGGTCGAAGGTCCGGATGTCGCGGCCGCGCGCCACCGGGAAGCGGCGCACGCGCACGCCGTCGACCTTGGTCTCGCCCTCGGGCAGCACGTTCTGCCAGCTCAGGTAGTCGGTCGCGGTGGTGGTGAGCACCTCGACCTCGTGGCGCTCGGCGACGTGCTCGGCGATCCAGCGGCAGTGCAGCTCGGCCCCGCCCACCACCTCCGTCCCGTAGCGCTGGACGACGAAGGCGACCTTCACCCGCGCCCGCTCTCCTTCTCTTTCTGGAGCGCCGCCACCTGGTTGCGGAGCGCGGCCACCTCGACCTGCAGGCGCACCAGCTCGCGCACGAGGTTGTGGCCGAGATAGTGCAGGTACAGGTTGATCTGCGCCTGCCGGCTCAGCGGGTGGTCCGTGTAGAGCCGGACCCACGGCCGCACGAGCTGCTTGAGCTTCACGACCGCGCGCGCGCCGAAACCCTGGCGGTGGGTCTCGATCCGGTAGTCGGTCGAGATGTTCCAGTTGTGGTTGTCGGCCATCAGCCGCGCGAGCAGCTCGGGGTCGATGCCGGCGTCGTCGGCGAAGGCCTGCAGCTTGAGTGCCGTGAGCTCCTCGACTTCCTCGTCCGTGTAGAGGCCGAGGTCGCGGCGGCCGCGGATCTTCTCGCGGATCCGGTTCATCACCCCGGCCACGTCCACGCGCCCGTCGTCCGTCCCCCACTCAGACATGAAGCGCTCCGCTCGTCCGCGTCATTCTAGCTCCCGGCCCCGTTCGGGGCCTTGCGCAGCAGCTGCTCCACGAGGGCGGCCACGGCCGCATTGCCGAGGGCGTTGAAGTGGCCCTCGTCGGGGATTCGCATTTCGGGCGGCACGTCGAAGAGGTGCGCCTCGATCCCCTGCTCCTTGCAGAAGCGGTAGGCCAGGAGCGACTCGTGCTGATTCGAGAGCACGAGCACGACGAGCCGCGCGCCGCGCGCCTTCAGGAAATCGCGGTACTCGCGAAGCGCGGCGAAGGTCGGCGACTGCTCGGGCTGTGGCGCCGGTAGCGCCGCCGGCTCTGGCAACAGCAGTTTCGTCGGATCGAGCGCCGATTCCGTCTGGTTCCGTCTGACCGTTCCCGTGTCCGTCCCGTTCGCCCCGTCCCGGCGGCCCCGCCCGGAACTGCAGCCGGTAGCGCAGCGCGAACGGCACCCCGGCGAGATAGCTCGCCCGCCGGAAAACGTCGACGACCTCGTACGCCGCGTGCGCCGCCTCTCCCCGCCTCGCCACCGCCGCCGCCTGCACGTCGTCGTCGAGGTCGTTCGGGCAGAACAAGTAGACGGCGGCGGCCGGCGGGTAGCGATCCGCGAGCGCGCGCGACTTCGCGGTCGCGCCGATCGCGCCGAAGCCGTCGACGCCGAGGTTGAGGACGCCGAGCTCGGGCGCGAGCGCCTGGGCGAGCCGCGCCGGATACGAGAGCCGGGCGTCGACGCCCCACCCCATCGTGTACGAGTCGCCGATCGCGTGGACGTAGCGCGCGGCCCGCGGGACGTCCTCGCCCTCGACGATCCGGAAGGCGTCGCTTCCGGTCGTGATCCGGAAGTCGAAGAGCGGCTCGCCTCCGCGGCGCTCGATGCGCAGCCGCGCCGAGCGCGAGGGCCGGAGGTCCACGCGCGCGACCCGCGAGTAGCCGTGGACCTCGCGCATCGCGTGAGCGAAGCGGAGCGGGACGGGAGCGAAGAGCCGCAGGGCGAGCTCGAGAGCGACGAGCGCACCGGCGAGGAGCCCCGCGCCGGTGAGCCGGGGGTGGCGCTCGAAGCGCCCCCCCGGCGACGGGTCCGTCAATTCTTCTTGGCCGCGACCTTGGGCTGGGGCGAAGCCGCAGCCGACGGCTTCGAGACGGCCACCGCGTCCACGACGCCGTCGACCTTGCCCGCCTGCTCGGCCGACACCACGAACAGGTGGTAGACGTTGAAGCCGAGCTCGCGGTCGTCGTTGTTGAGCGGCGGGTTGAGGTTCTTCGGAACGAAGGACTCGTTCATCGTGAGCCGCAGGTCCGTCCACTCCTCGTCACCGAGGTCGGCCGCCTTCACCTTGACCTTCTTGAGGTAGACCTGCGGGCCCTCGATCGGGAACGTCAGGCCCACGTTCTTCCCCACCGTCATGGTGAGCTCGGGCGTCTTGCGTGAAGCACTTCACGCAGGTGTCGCCCTCGAGGTACACGATCACGTCCTGCTTCGGGTTCTTGAAGGACATGAGCGCTTCCTTCTTGGTCCAGGTGCGCTCGACGCTCGGGTTCTCCGGGTGCGTCTCCGGGTTGTGCCAGCCCTCCTTGTAGACCGGGAAGATGTTCTCGGTCTGCGGCAAGAGCTCGAGCGTCGCGACCTTGTACTCGCGGAAGCCCTTGTCCTCGCCCTTGAGCGCCGGACGCTCGCCGCGGCCCGGGTACGGATAGAGGCCCATGCGCACCTCGACCTCGCCCACGTACGGGTAGACCGGCACGAAGCGCGTGCGCGTGTAGCTGTAGGTCTTGCCCGGCTCCCACGTCGAAGGGGGCGGCTCCGGCTGATGGTCGTCCGAGAAGAGCATCACTTCCTGGTTGTCGAGGAAGTGGACGAGCGCCCAGTAGTTCTGGTCGAGCTTCTTGGCTCCGGGCTCGACGGTCCAGGTGTATGTGATCTCGAGCGCGCTGCCGAGCGGCGCCTTCGTGCGGTTGACCTTGATCGAGGGAACGATCGGGTTCACCTCGGCCGGCTTGCGCCGCTGGCAGGCGGGCAGCACGACGGCCCCGACCAGCCCGACCAGAGCGATGGCGAGAAACGACCCCCAGGTGCGACGGACTGTCATGCGCGAGTCTCCTTGACGCGGTTACGTTCCGACAGATGGCTGCCCAGCGGCGGAACGGAACTCCAAGAATAAGGGATTGGATACTGGGCGTGCAAATTGCATCTACCTCGCATGATGGGCGGTTTTGTCCGAAGTTCGGCATGCTATCCTGAGCTCACCCGCGGCGCCGCGGGAGGAGGGCGTTTGGAGCCAAGCCTGCGGGCAGCCAGAGCCTGTGCCTTACTGCTCGCCGGCCTCGGTTTCGCCTGCGCCAGCGGCGGAAAGACGGCCCACGTCGCCGACCCTGCGCAAGCGCCCGTCGCCGCGCAGGCTCCGGCCGTCGCCCGCTGATCCCGCACCGGCCGTGATCGCGGAGTCTGAAGCCCATCTGAAAGCTGGACTGGCCGCGGCGGACCAGGACGATCTCGACGCGGCCCGGACGGAGTTCGACCGTGCGGTCGACGTGCTCGCGTCCTACCCCGGCGGGGCTCTCGCGGAGCCGCGCGTGGCCGACGCCTATCGCCGCACCCTGGAGACGGTCCAGGTGCGCGAGGCCGAGCTCTCGGCGGCGGCCGACGACGAGGCGGCCAACACCGAGCCGGCGGCGATCGACGCGGTGGCCGCGCTGCCGGTGAGCGACGCGCCCGCGAGCCCCGAGACGGTGGCGCGCGCGGTCGCGGCCGTCGAGGCCGAGACGCTCGACCTGCCGGTCGAGCTCAACGACGCCGTGCTCTCGTGCGTCGACCTCTACCAGGGGCGCCTGCGCGACTGGTTCGAGGAGGCGCTCTCGCGCGGCCAGAGCTATCTGCCCGAGTTCCGGCGCGTCTTCGCCGAGGAGGGCCTGCCGCAGGACCTCGCCTACGTGGCGCTCGTCGAGAGCGCCTTCAAGACGAGCGCCTACTCGCGCGCGAAGGCGAAGGGCGTCTTCCAGTTCGTGAGCGCGACCGGCCGCCGCTACGGCCTCGCCGTCGACCCGTGGATCGACGAGCGCAGCGATCCCGACAAGGCGACGCGCGCCGCGGCCCGCTACCTGAAAGACCTCTACGCGCTCTTCGGCGACTGGAACCTGGCGCTCGCCGGCTACAACGCGGGCGAGGGCAAGGTGCTGCGCGGCATGGCGCGCTACCGCAAGACCGACTACTGGCAGCTCAGGAAGACGCGGGCGCTGCGGCCCGAGACCAAGAACTACGTGCCGCTCATCCACGCGGCGATCGTGCTCGCCAAGGCGCCCGAGCGCTACGGCTTCACGATCACGGCCGAGGCGCGCCCGACGTTCGAGACCGTCCCCGTCGAGGGCGCCTGGGATCTGCGCCAGGTGGCGGAGTGCGCAGGCACTCCCGTCGAGACGCTGCGCGAGCTCAACCCCGAGCTGCGCCGGCTGGCGACGCCCGCCGACCGCCGCTACGCGCTGCGCGTGCCGCCCGGCAAGGCGACTGGCCTCGACGAGTGCCTCGCCGCCGTCCCCGCCGAGAAGCGCCTGCACTACCGGACCCACGTCGTGAAGCGCGGCCAGACGCTCGCCTCGATCGCGCGAGCGAACGGCGTCTCGGCGCAGGACGTGGCCGAGACCAACTACCTCGCCTCGGGCCGCCGTCTGCGCCCCGGCACCGACCTCGTGATCCCGCTCCCGCCGCCGAAGGCGAAGGTCGCGGCGGCCCCAGGGCGGCCGAGCCGCCCGTGCGGCGCGCGGCCGCTCACGCGTCCGCGCCCGCGAGCACACGCAGGTGAAGTACCGGATCGAGCCGGGCGACACGCTCGCCGGGATCGCCGCGCTCCACGGCACGACGGTGCAGAAGCTCCAGGCCTGGAACGGCATCAAGGGCACGCGCATCGCGGCCGGCGACGTCCTCACGATCTATACCGACGCCGCCCGCCAGTAGCGGACCTCGCAGGGCCGCACCCCGCATAGTCTCCTCGTGTACGCGACGGCTCTCTCCCCGCCGTCCGGGGAGGAGCCATGCTCGCGACGTCGCTCACGGCAGCGGTGCTGGGAGTCGAAGCGCACCTCGTCAGCGTCGAGGCCGACTCGGCGCCCGGCTTTCCGCGCTTCACGATGGTCGGGCTCGCCGACTCGGCCGTGCGCGAGAGCGAGTCGCGGATCCGGGCGGCGCTGCGCAACTGCGGCCTGCCGTTCAAGTGGGACCGCCGCATCACGGTCAACCTCGCGCCGGCGAGCCTGCGCAAGGGCGGCTCGTCGTTCGACCTCGCGACGGCGCTGGCGCTCCTGGCGGCCGATGCGACGATGGTGGTGCCGCAGCTCGGACGCGTGCTGCTCGTGGGCGAGCTGGCGCTCGACGGAAGCGTGCGCCCCGTCTCCGGCGTGCTGCCGATGCTGCTCGTCGCGCGCCGTCACGGTATCCAGGCGGCGCTCGTCCCCGACGCCTGCCGTCGAGAGGCCGCCCTCGCCGCCGGAATGCAGCTCTTCCCCGTCGCCTCGCTGCCCGAGGCGATCGGCCTGCTCTCGGGGACCGAGCTGCCGACGCCGCCGCCCCTGCCCGCGACGGCAGGCGCCCCGCTGGAATCGCCCGATCCCGACCTGGCCGACGTCCGCGGCCAGCCGCTCGCCCGGCGAGCGCTCGAGATCGCGGCCGCCGGCGGTCACAACCTGCTGCTCGTCGGGCCACCGGGCTCCGGCAAGACCATGCTCGCTCGCCGCCTGCCCGGCATCCTCCCGGCCCTCGCCGAGTGGGAAGCGGTCGAGTGCGCCGCGATCCACTCGGCTGCCGGCCTGCGGGCGGAAGAGGCGACCGTTCGGCGCCCGTTTCGCAGCCCCCACCACTCGGCGACCGAGACGGCCCTCGTCGGCGGCGGCCAGCGGCCTCGCCCGGGCGAGGTGAGCCTGGCCCACAACGGCGTGCTGTTCCTCGACGAGCTCGCCGAGTTCCGGCGCGGGAGCCTCGAGGCCCTGCGCCAGCCGCTCGAGGAAGGCTTCGTGACGGTCGCCCGGCACCGGGGGGTCTGCCGGATGCCGGCGCGCTTCCAGCTGGTCGGGGCGCTCAACCCCTGCCCTTGCGGCCGGAGCGGTCAGCCGAGGCTCGCCTGCCGCTGCACGCCGGGCGAGGTCCGGGGCTACCTGGGCCGGCTCTCGGGGCCGCTGCTCGACCGGCTCGATCTCCATGTTTCCGTACCGGCCCTGGCGTTCGACGACGTCGCGGGGCCTCCCGGCGAGTCGAGCGCCGCCATCCGGTCCCGGGTGACCGCGGCGCGCGAACGACAGTCGGCGCGACAGTCGCCGTCCAACCCTCAGCACTTCAATGCCTTCCTGCCTTCGGCCGAGCTGCGACAGATCGCGAAACCCGACCCGGGCGGGCTCCGACTCCTCCGCCACGCCGTCGACCGGCTCGGGCTGTCGGCGAGAGGTCTCGACCGCGTTTCGCGCGTCGCCAGGACGATTTCGGATCTAGCTGATTCTGAAAGAGTTAGAGAGGAGCACCTGGCCGAGGCCTTGCACTTCCGACAATGCTTGGGCGAGCCCTTGACGCTCCCCTGACGCGCGTGCTAGCCTCGACCGTTTTTTGTCGTCGGAGCGGGCGGACACCCCGCGGCCGCGGACGCGGGGTTTGCCCAGAGCATCCAGCAGGGATGCGACGGCTCGGAGTGGTTGATGGCCAACGAGTTCTACACGCTGATCGTCGTTCCGCACGCCAAAGCCCGATTCCGCAAATTCCAAGTTTCCGTAAGGCTGACGAAGTGGGTGCTGACGGCGTGCGGCGTGATGGGACTCGTGCTCGTTGGAATCCTCGCCCACTACACCTGGATCGCCGTCGAGGTCGCCGAGGTTCGCAGGCTCCGCGTCGAGAACCTGGCGCTCGCCGCCAAGGCCCGGGCCTACGAGGAGAACGCCGGCCAGCTCCAGGCCAAGGTGCTTCAGCTCCAGAGCGTCGTGACCAAGCTCGGCCTGATGGCAGGAGTCGAGGAGCGGGTTCCGGAAGAGAGCGTCGGCGGGGTCGGAGGCCTCTCGCGCGCCGAGACGCTGCCGCCCTCCGTGGACATCGCCTCCACCCTGCAGAACCTCGACAGCACGGTCAGCCAGCTCTCGGACAAGTCGAAGCACCTCGAGACGTACTTCAAGGACCAGAAGGAGCTGCTCGCCTCGACGCCCTCGATCTGGCCGCTGCGCGGCTACCTCTCGGCGGGCTTCGGGAACCGGATCGACCCGTTCACGGGCCTGCGCGACTTCCACCCCGGGATCGACGTCTCGGTCCCCCGCGGGACGAAGGTCACGGCGCCTGCCGACGGCGTCGTCGTCTTCTGCGGCCAGAGAGCCGGTTACGGCAACGCGATGATGATCGACCACGGCTTCGGCGTGGTCACCCGATACGGCCATCTCGATGGCTACAACGTCAAGCCGGGCCAGCGCGTGAAGCGCGGCGACGTGATCGCGCTTCTCCGGCAACACCGGCCGCTCGACGGCGCCGCACCTGCACTACGAGGTGTGGGTCAACGACCAGATGCGCAACCCGATCGAGTTCATCATCGACGAGTACCGGAACTTCTCCTAGGAGCCGGACGCCTCCGGTAGTCCGTCCCAGAGCGCCGGTCTGCCGGCCTGACGCGGGCTGTCACTCTCGACTCTTGGCGGCTTCCGCACCCCCGCTCCTGCGGCGGGCTCCCCTGAGTGTTACTCTCTTGGATCGATGCTGAACACCCTGCTCACCCGTATCGTCGGCACGAGGAACGAGCGCGAGCTCAAGAAGATCCGGCCGATCGTCGCTGAAATCGGGGCGTTCGAGCCGCGGCTGCGCCAGCTCACGGACGCGGAGCTCGCGGCGATGACGGTCACCTTCCGCCAGCGCCTCGCGGACGGCCAGAGCCTGGACGACCTGCTGCCCGAGGCGTTCGCCGTGGTGCGCGAGGCCGGCCGGCGCGTGCTCAACATGCGCCACTTCGACGTCCAGCTGATCGGCGGCATGGTGCTGCACCGCGGGATGATCGCGGAGATGAAGACCGGCGAGGGCAAGACCCTCGTCGCGACGCTCGCCGCCTACCTGAACGCGCTCGCCGGCAAGGGCGTGCACGTCGTCACGGTGAACGACTACCTGGCCAAGCGCGACTCCGAGTGGATGGGACGGCTCTACCGCTTCCTGGGCCTCTCGGTGGGCGTGATCCAGCACAGCATGGACGACCGCGAGCGGCAGGTCGCCTACGGCGCCGACATCACCTACGGCACCAACAACGAGTTCGGCTTCGACTACCTGCGCGACAACATGAAGTTCGACCTCGGCATGTACGTGCAGCGCGGCCACCGCTTCGCCGTGGTGGACGAGGTCGACTCGATCCTGATCGACGAGGCGCGCACGCCGCTCATCATCAGCGGCCCGGCCGAGGAGTCGACCGACAAGTACTACCGGATCGACCAGATCATCCCGAAGCTCAAGCCGGGCGCGCGCATCACCGGCGACAAGAAGGCCGAGGAGCGCGCCGAGCTCGAGAAGACCGGCGACTACATCGTCGACGAGAAGGCGAAGACCGTCACGCTCACCGAGATGGGCATGGCGCACGCCGAGAAGCTGCTGAGCGTGAAGAACCTGTGGGAGCCGTCCAACATGGACGTGCTGCACCACGTGAACCAGGGGCTGCGCGCGCACACGCTGTTCCACCGCGACGTCGACTACGTCGTGAAGGACGGCCAGGTCACGATCGTCGACGAGTTCACGGGCCGGCTGATGCCGGGCCGGCGCTGGTCCGACGGCCTGCACCAGGCGGTCGAGGCCAAGGAGAAGGTCAAGATCGAGCGCGAGAACCAGACGCTCGCGACGATCACCTTCCAGAACTACTTCCGCATGTACGGCAAGCTCTCGGGCATGACCGGCACCGCGGAGACCGAGGCCGCCGAGTTCGACAAGATCTACAAGCTCGAAGTGCTGGTGATCCCCACCAACCGGCCGCTGATCCGCGTCGAGAACCCCGACGTCGTCTACCGCACCGAGCCCGAGAAGAACGACGCGGTCGTGAAGGAGATCCGCGAGCTCCACGAGTCGGGCCGGCCGGTCCTGGTGGGGACGATCTCGATCGAGAAATCCGAGGCGCTCTCGACCCTGCTGAAGAAGGCGGGGATCAAGCACGTGGTCCTGAACGCGAAGTACCACGAGCGCGAGGCCGAGATGGTGGCGCAGGCGGGACGCTTCGGCGCGGTGATGATCGCGACCAACATGGCCGGCCGCGGCACCGACATCATCCTGGGCGGCGTGCCCGATCACCGCGTGAAGGCGATCGTGGCCGAGAAGGTCGCGAAGGGCGAGCCGGCCGACGAGGCCGCGCAGCGCGCCGCGGCCGAGCAGGTGCAGGGCGAGATGGCGGCCGAGTTCCGCCGCGAGCTGCAGCAGGCCAAGCACACGCCCTCGGCGCGCCAGGAGCTGGCGCGCCGCTACCTCGGGCTGATGGCCTCGTTCGCGGCCGACCACCCCTCGGTCACGGCCGTGCGGGAGCTCGCCCCCGAGGGCAGCGCGCTCGCCCGCTACCTGGACGACGCGCGCGCGCTGCCGCGCGCCACGAAGGAGAAGATCTCGAAGGCCTTCTACCCCGAGATCGAGAACCCGGTCGACTTCCTGGCCGTGCACCCGATGAAGGCGGCGCTCGAGCAGCTGGCCGCGAGCCCCGAGTTCTCGAAGGTCGAGGGGCTGATCGACGCGAACGAGCGCGAGCGCGTGGTGGCGCTCGGCGGGCTCCACATCCTCGGCACCGAGCGCCACGAGGCGCGCCGCATCGACAACCAGCTGCGCGGCCGCGCCGGCCGCCAGGGCGACCCCGGCTCCTCCCGCTTCTACCTCTCGCTGCAGGACGACCTGATGCGCATCTTCGGCTCCGAGCGCATCAGCGGCCTGATGAAGCGGCTGGGGATGGAGGAGGGCATCCCGATCGAGCACGGCATGGTGACGCGCTCGATCGAGCGCGCGCAGCGCCAGGTCGAGGCGCAGAACTTCGGCGTGCGCAAGCACCTGCTCGAGTACGACGACGTGATGAACAAGCAGCGCACGGCGGTCTACGACATGCGCCGCATGGTGCTCGAGGGCAAGGACACGCGCGAGCACGTGATGCGGCTCGTCGACGAGATCGTCGAGTGGTACGTCGACAGCTACTGCCCGGAGAACGAAGGCCCGAACAGCTGGAACCTCGAGAGCCTGCAAGGGGCGCTCAAGGAGACCTTCGGCATGGACGCGCCGCTCGCCGAGCTCACGAGGCTGCCGCGCGGGGAGATGATCCCGAAGCTGGCGGGCGCCATCCGCGACCGCTACGCCGAGCGCGAGGCCGCGATCGGCCAGGAGCGCATGCTGTTCCACCAGCGCATGCTGATGCTGCAGATCGTCGACCAGCAGTGGAAGGACCACCTGTACTCGCTCGACCACCTCAAGGAGGGCATCGGGCTGCGCGGCTACGGCCAGCGCGACCCGCTCGTCGAGTACAAGAAGGAATCCTTCCAGATGTTCCAGGACCTGATGGACCGGATCGACGAGGAGATCCTGCGCTGGAGCTTCCTCTACCAGCCGGTCGCGGCGCCGGAGCCGGCGCCGGAGCCGGCCCCCGAGGCGCCGGCGCTGCGCGGGCGCGCGGCGCTGCCGGAGCGCGTGCGCGAGCCCGAGCTGGCCCTCGCGGGCGTCAAGACCGTGCCGCGCAACCTCTCCTACAACGACCCGAGCGCGGCGCAGTCGGCGTTCGCCCAGAAGGCGCAGCCGCGCGAGGCCGCGGGCGGAACCGACGAGGTGCAGACGGTCAAGCGCGAGGGGCCCAAGGTCGGCCGCAACGACCCCTGCCCCTGCGGGAGCGGCAAGAAGTACAAGAAATGCCACGGGAGCTAGACGCGTGAACGACATCGGCAAGCTCGAGGTCCGGCTCACCGAGGCGCTGACGTTCGACGACGTGCTGCTCGTGCCCCAGCGCTCGGACGTGGTGCCGGCCCAGGTCGACGTGCAGACCCGCCTCACGCGCAAGATCGCGCTCCGGATCCCGATCGTCTCGGCGGCGATGGACACGGTGACCGAGGCGCACCTCGCGATCGCGCTCGCGCAGGAGGGCGGCATCGGCTTCATCCACAAGAACATGACGATCGAGGCGCACGCCGCCGAGGTCGACAAGGTGAAGCGCTCCGAGTCGGGGATGATCGTCGACCCCGTCACGGTCGCTCCCGACGCACCGGTCGCCGAAGCCCTCGCGCTGATGGCGAAGTACCGGATCAGCGGCGTGCCGGTCACGGTGGGCTCGAAGCTCGTGGGGATCCTGACCAACCGCGACCTGCGCTTCGAGACGCGGACCGAGCTCAAGGTGCGCGAGCTCATGACCAAGGACGACCTCATCACGGTCTCCGTGGGCACGACGCTCGAAGAGGCCAAGGAGATCCTGCACAAGCACAAGGTCGAGAAGCTGCTGGTGGTCGACCGCGACTTCAACCTGAAGGGCCTGATCACGGTCAAGGACATCCAGAAGCAGATCAAGTACCCGAACGCCTGCAAGGACTCGCTCGGCCGGCTGCGCGTCGGCGCCGCGGTGGGCGTCGCGCCCGACACGCTCGAGCGCGTGGCGGCGCTCGTCGAGGCCAAGGTCGACGTGATCGTGGTCGACACCGCCCACGGCCACAGCCAGGGCGTGCGTACCACGGTCGAGAAGGTGCTCGCCGCCCATCCGGAGCTCGAGGTGATCGCCGGCAACGTCGGCACCTACGAGGGAGCCGCGGACCTGATCGCGGCCGGCGTGAGCGCCGTGAAGGTCGGGATGGGACCGGGCTCGATCTGCACGACGCGCGTCGTCTCGGGCGCCGGCATGCCGCAGATCACGGCGATCGCCGAGGCCGCGCGTGCGGCGGCCAAGACCGACACGCCGATCATCGCCGACGGCGGCATCAAGTTCTCGGGCGACGTGACGAAGGCGATCGCGGTGGGCGCCGCCTCGGTCATGATCGGCTCGCTGTTCGCCGGGACCGACGAGAGCCCCGGCGAGCTGATCCTGCGCCAGGGCCGCTCGTTCAAGTCCTATCGCGGGATGGGCTCGCTCGGCGCGATGAAGTCGGGCTCGCGCGACCGCTATTTCCAGGAGCAGGACGCGGCGAGCGACAAGCTGGTGCCCGAGGGGATCGAGGGAATGGTGCCCTACAAGGGGCCCATCTCCGCGATGGTCCAGCAGCTGGTGGGGGGGCTCCGCGCGGGCATGGGCTACTGCGGCGCCTCGACGATCGGCGAGCTGCAGACCCGCGCGCGCTTCGTCAAGATCTCTACCGCCGGGCTCAAGGAAAGCCATGTCCACGACGTCATCATCACGAAGGAAGCGCCGAACTACCGCCTGGAGTAGCGCCTCGGCTCTCGCGTGCGTGCTGGCCGGAGGGCTCGGAGCGGCCTCCTGCACCGGACCGCGCGAGACGTACGTGACCTACTTCAACGGCGACCACGGCCTCTCGCTGCGGCACCCGGCCAGCTGGCGCACCGACCAGGCCGAGCAGGAGGGCGTCTGGTACCGGTACTTCCTGGCGCCGCCCGCGGGCGCCCAGACCCGCTCACCGGTCTCGATCACGCTCCTCGCGGGACCGGCGGTCCGGCACGCTCGACGAGTACGCCCAGCGCTACCTCGGCGATCGCACCATCACCACCAGCCGGGCTGAGGAGCGCCAGGGCGTCAGCGGAAAGTCGTGGGTCTACGCGACCGCCGACGGCGCCACGCGCTACCGCCTGCTACTCCTGCGCCTCGGTGACAAGGTGATCGGGCTCTATGCGCAGGGCGACGCGGCGGCGTTCGAGCGGGAGGCCGCGGCGATCGAGGAGCTCTGGTCGAGTTTCACGCTCGAGCGGCCGGAGCGCTACCCGCGCACCGACTTCAAGGACCAGCAGGCGTCGCTCGGAGTCCCCGACACCTGGCGCGAGACACGGCGCTTCTCAGGCGGGGGCACGCTGGTGGTGCAGTTCGTGAGCCCCGCGCTCGCTGCGGACAAGGGGCACGGCACTGTTCACGCCGCACTGTCCTTGACGTTCGAGCCGTCCGGCGAGGACGGCGGGCTGGAGCCCTACTACTGGGCCACGCGCAAGAAGCTGGGTGACAATTTCCAGGTGGTCAACCACTCGTCCTTCAAGGGCGGCTACGTCGACGTGATGAAGACGGAGACACCGCTCGCGGTCTCCTACATCAAGCGCTACTACTTCGCCGACGGGGCGCGCGCGTGCTCGCTGAGCTTCGAGGCTCGCGAGGACATCTTCCAGCGCGCGTCGCGCTGGGCCGACTACATCGCGTCGACGCTGCGCTTCGGCGCCGCGCTGCCCGCCCCGGCGGCGGGAGCCTCGTGAGCACGGCGCTCGCGCGCTTCGGCAGCGGCCTCGCGCGCTTCCTCGGGGGAGCCGACCGGCTCGAGGTCGTGGTGGGCCCCGGCGGGCCGAGCGGCGATTTCGAGATGCCCTCGGGCCACGACGGGACGTGGGAGACCGTCACGGTCGCCGGCCGCTCGTGCCTGCGGCCGACCGAGTCGGCCTACTACCTCTATGCGGTGCTGCCGGACGGCTTCAAGCGCCGCGCGACCGCCGGCCTGTGGGTCGAGGTCGAGTACTCACGGCAGCGAGTACGGACAGTTCCGCCTGCAGTACGTCTCGAGCGACCGCACGGCCGAAGAGCAGGGGCGCTACAAGGCGGCGACCCAGCGCTGGCAGCCCGAAGCGGTGGGGCTCACGCGCTTCCGGCGGGCCGTCTTCCTGCTGCCCGACTTCGACAACGCCCGCGCGCAGAACCTCGACGCGTCCTTCCGCCTCGAGTTCCGGCGCGAGCTCCTGATCACGAAGGTCGCGGTGAGCCTCGCTCCCCCGCCCGACCTCGAGAGCTTCCCGGCCACGGCGCCCGTGCCCGAGCTCAAGAAGCTGCCGGGACGCTTCTACCCGATCAACTACCTGTTCGTCGAGATCACGAACGCCTGCAACTTCAAGTGCACCTGGTGCCCGGACGAGATCATGGACCGAAGGCGCGGCTTCATGAAGAAGGAGCGCGTCTTCCGGCTGGTCGACGAGATCGCGCAGAAGCGCTCGTTCCTCGGGCCGATCTTCCCCGTGAAGCTGCACCAGATGGGCGAGCCGATGCTGCATCCGGAGCTGCCGGCGATCGTGGCCTACGCGGAAGAGCGCGGCGTCCCGATCGAGCTCAACACCAACTGCGGCCTGATCACCGCGGAGCGCGTCGAGGCTCTCTACCGCGCCGGGCTCACGAACCTGATCCTGTCCTACCAGACCCCCGACCCCGAGACCTTCAAGACGCGCAAGGCGCCGAAGCTCGTGTTCGACGAGTACCGCGACAAGGTGCGCCTCGCCGCTCGAGCGCAAGGTGGCGCTCGGCGCGCGCACGAACATCGAGATCGACATCATGAACACGAAGTACGCCGACGGCTACCGCATCGTCAGCGAGGACGAGCAGGCGCTCGCGTTCGTCTCCGACTGGATCGCGTTCTGCCGCGAGCTCGAAGCGCGCTACGGCCTCGCGCCCCGCGAGCACGACCTCGACAAGATCCGCGCGTCCCACATGCTGGACCAGGACGAGAACGGCAGCCGCTACGAGCTCATCGACGGCGTGCACCTGATCTGGAAGCGCTGCCACACCTGGGGCAACGTGATCGGCGGCCACAAGGCGGATGCCATCGTCGATACGTACTGCCCGGCGCCGCACGACCAGTTCGTCGTGCTCTGGAACGGCGACGTGGTGAGCTGCTGCACGGACTACGAGGGCCGCACCAAGACCGCGAACGTGTTCGCGAGCTCGATCGAGGCCGTGTGGCGCAGCGAGACGCGGACGAACCGGCTGCGCGACATGGTCGAGGGGCGGCTGCTCGACGTGTGCGCGAAGTGCATCGGGGTGAAGTGAGCAGGCTCGCAGCGGCCACCGAGCCATCGTCTCCGCGGGGACCGGGATCCCATGACGGGTCCGACGGCCAGATGGGGACCCGTCCTGGGAGCCCTCCGGTTCCCCGCTACCCGTGGTCCGTTGCACTGGTCGGGCTGTTGCTCGGGCTCGCCGCGCCGACGCCGACCGGGGCGCAGTCCGTGCCGGCGTTCTCGGGGCGCTACCGGTTCATCTTCACGGTGAGCCGCGGCTGTCCCTCGACGATGCAGGTGGGCCCGCTCGGCCGTGGTGATGAACGTGTCCGAGGCCGCCATCACCGCGGGCGCAGAGGTGTCGGGCGAGTCGGCGTCGCCCTCGGAGGATCCGGCCAACGGCCGCTTCGTGCTGCAGCGGGTGGGGACGCGCCTCCACGGCCCGTCGGCCGCGTCCACGATCGAGGTCGGCCTGGTGACCGAGGGGCAATACCGCATCTGGATGCGGGTCATGACCGACGGCACCGCGGTGGCCTCCTCGGGGGGCCGCGCGCGGGCCAGCGGAACGGCGCTCGGCGAGGTCGAGCTGAGCCTGGCTTCGGACCCCAGCGGCAATCCGATCCCGGGCGGCTACTGCAACTACGCGTCCGACCACCAGTGGTCGCTGGAGCCGGCCTGATGCGCCCTTCGACCCGCGCCCTCGCCACGCTCCTCCTGCTCGCCGCGACCGCGTCGCCGGCGAGCGCGCCGCTGCGGATCAAGGCGAGCCCCGCCGTCGTCCCTTGCGTCAGCGCGGCCGCGCAGGAGTACGCGCGCGCCACCGGCCGTGCGCCGCTCGTGGAGACCGCGGCGATCGGCAGCCCGGAATCCGTTGCGGGAGCCGACGTCGTGGTGGCCGCCAACCGCGAGCTCAACCGCGTGATCGAGTCGGGCATGACGAGGCCGGACCAGGAAGTGGACGTGGCCGAGATCCCGTGGGTCGCGGCCGGTCCCGCGGGGACGGGCGCGCCGAGCGTCGCGTCCCTCGGCCGGACGCAGCTCGTGGACGTGCTGGGCGGCGTCGTCGCGCAGGAGACCTGGCGCCGGCTGGCGCAGCGCGGTCTGCAGCCCGCGCGCAGCGAGCGCGGGGGCCGCGGCACCGAGCGCGAGCCGCGCGAGGCCGTTCGCCTTCAGCCGGGCGAGGCGGCCGTGGTCCCGCTGAGCCTCGCCGGCGCGGCCGCCGTCACGCCCCTCGACGTCCCGCCGCTCCTGGCGCGCGCGCTCGGCGTGCGGGCGAGCCAGCGGCCCGAGGCCTCGCGCGCCTTCCTCGATTTCCTGACGAGCGAGAAGGGCAACGCGGCCTTCCGCGCCTGCGGGCGGGCCGACGCCCGGTGAAGCGCTCCGTCGGGCTGCGGCTCGCCCCGGTGCTGCTCGCGACCGCGTGCGGGTCGACGGACCCCTCGCCGACGCCGTCGCCCTCCGTTTCGCCGACAGCCACCGCGACACCCGTCGCCTGCACCGGCACGCCCTCGGCCTACGCGCGCGCCGTCGTCGGGTCCTGGATCCCCGCGTGCTCGCTGGCCCGCAACATCTACAACGACCCGCGCGCCGCGCTCGGCCCGCCCGACGCCGCGGGCTCCGGCCCGGAGAGCTACAGCGGCTTCGTGAGCCTCGGCTTCGGCGGCCAGGTGACGCTCGACCTCGGCGGCTGCCTCCAGGACCGCCCCGGAGCCGACCTGCGCGTCTACCAGGCGGTTTCGAGCGAGCCGGTCACCGTCTACGTCTCGACGTCGCCCGACGGGCCCTTCGCGCTCGTGGAGGCGCTCAAGGAGTGCGGCCGGCCTTTCCAGGGCATCCAGGGCTACTGCGAGTTCGACATCGCCACCGGCGGCCAGACGCAGGCGCGCTACGTGCGCGTGGAGGACGGCGAGCTCTTCCCCTGCCCCGGCGGCACGCGCACCGAAGGCGCCGACCTCGACGCGGTCCAGGCGCTCGGCGTCGCCACCTCGAGCGTGGATCCCTCGGATCCCGGACGGCGCTGAGCGCCGCGCGAGCTCAGCGCCCGCGCCGTGTCGGTCCGGCCTCCAGCTCGCCGAGGTCCCGCCACGCGGCCGCGTGGGCCGAATCGGCCGACAGCACGATGCGCAGCTGCAGGATCGCGCGCGCGGTCATGCCCGCCCTGCGATAGTAGCTGGCGAGCGCGTAGCGCAGCTCGTTGTCGTGCGGGTCGACCTCGAGCAGGTCCAGCAGCTGGCGCTCGATCGGGCCCTGGAAGCCGCTGTCGCGCGCATGCGTGAGCGCCAGCAGGCGCCGCAGGTTGCGCGCCTCGGGGTGCCGCTCGACCGTCTCGCGCAGCACCGTCACGGCGCGCTCGCGCTGCCCGCGCTCGAGAAAGCCGCGCGCGAGCTTCTCGGCTTCTTCGGGCGAGAGCGGAGTCTCCGCCTCGGGCTCCGGCTCCGGTTCGAGCGGGGCCGACATCCACGCCGGCTCGGAGCCTGGCGGCCGGCGCAGGCGCGGCACCCCGGGGCGCGTCCTCGATCAGGCCGCCCGAGACGAGCGCGTGCACCGCGCGGACGAGCTGCGGCCCGCGGGTGCGGCAGCGCCAGCAGCTCGGCGAGGGCGGCGCTCTTCGAGCAGAGCTCGAGGGCCGCGCGCTCGGCCGGCGAGGTGTTCACCTGCTCGTAGTCGAAGGGTGAAGGCGACACCCGGCTGAGCCGCCGGGCGGGGTCGCCGAGCGAGCGCTCGAGCCGCTCCGCGTCGGGAAACTGCCGCATCCCGAGCAGCAGCAGCCGGTTGGTGTCGAGGTCGAGCGCCTGGTCGGCCGGCAGCGGCCGATCCATCGCTTCGCGCCGCAGCGTGCCGCTCGTCCAGCGCAGCACCGAGAGCACGATCCGCTCGACCTGGGTGGCGAGCGCGCCCACCAGCTCGAGCGACGTCAGGATGTGCGACTGCGACGAGCACCTGGCCGAGCGGGGAGCCCGACGACTCGACCTCGCGCATCGCGTGCCGGAACTGCGGCTCGGAGATGCGGCCGGCGCGGAACAGGCAGGCGCCGAGGCGATCCTCCTCGACGGTCGAAGCGGCGAACACGATCGCGCCGTCGAGGAAGAAGAGGCCCTTCGACACCTCGCCTTGCTTGAGCGCGAGCACGCCCGACCAGCCCTGGTTGCGGACGCGGCCGATCTCGTCGGCCACGAGCACCCGCGACAGGTCGGCGACTTCGCCCCTCTCCACGTCCTTTCCTCCGCCGCCTTCCCCTGCGCCCGGGCTTCCGCTCAGCTGCAGCCCGGCACTATGTATCCCAGCGCCTTCAGCCTCTCGCAGGCCTCCGCGCTCAGCGGCTCGCCCTCCGGCCGCCCCTCGAGCAGTCGCCGCGTCTTCACGAGCTGAGCATCGATCCTCTCACGGAACAGCTCCAGCTCGCGCCGCTCCACGCGAAGCTCGTCCGCGTTCGCCGGGCCGAACGTCGCGCGTCTCGCCCGGATCGAGCTCGCGGTCGAAGAGCGCGTAGCTCGAGCCGCTCTCGCTCGGCGTCGCCACCAGCTTGAAGCGCCGGTCCCAGGCCGCGAGCAGGTTGCGGTCGTTCTGCCCCGGCAGCCGCTGGCGTGCGAGCGGCTCGCCGCGCGCGGCGCCGAGCAGGCTCACGCCTGCGAGGTCCGGCGGGTAGGAGACCTTCAGGGCGTCGAGCAGGGTCGGCACGATGTCGAGCGTGCTCGCGAGCTCGCTCGAGCGCCGGCCGCGCTCGATCCCGGGCCCGGCCAGCACGAGCGGGATCCGCAGCGACGGGTCGAACAGGTTCTCGCCGTGGTCGAAGAAGTAGTCGTGCTCGCCGAGGCTCTCGCCGTGGTCGGACGCGAGCAGCACCAGCGTCTGGTCGCGGACCGCCGAATGCTCGAGCGCCTCGAGCACGTGGCCCACCTCGGCGTCCACCGCGGCGATCTCGCCGTCGTACTGGGCCACGTAGAAGCCGAGGCTGCGGGCACCTTTCGCCCACTGGCGCGCCACGCCGCCGTGGAAGCCGTTCACCGGCGGAAGCACCGGCCCGCGCGCCGCCTGCGCGTCGAGGAACGCCGCGTCGAAGGGCGCCGGCGGCTCGTAGGGCGCGTGCGGGTTCACGTAGTGCAGCCAGAGCAGGAACGGGTGGTCGGGAGAGGCCGCGCGCAGGTACGACACCGCGTCGCGGGTGATCGCGCGCGAGCGGTCCACCTCGCTCGCGAGCGCCGCCTCCTCCCAGGTCTCCCGGTAGCGGGCGAAGCCCTTCGAGTAGCCGAGCGACGCGGCGACGTTCGGGTTGTCGACCACGGCCGTCGTGTCGTAGCCCGCGTCCTGCAGCACGCTCGCGAGCGTGGGGTTGAAGTCGATCAGCCGGGGATGCGACTTGCCGTAGCCGCTCTGCGCCGCGAGCCGCCCGGTCAGGAGCGCGACGAAGCTGCCGCGCGTCTTCGGCCAGTAGGTGTAGGCCTGCTCGAACAGCACGCCGCGGCTCGCGAGCGCGTCGAGCTTCGGGCTGGTCGCGCGCTCGTAGCCGTAGGCGCCCAGGTGGTCGGCGCGCAGCGTGTCGATCGTCACCAGCAGCACGTTCAGCCGGTTGCCGGCGCCGCGCGCGCCCGCGTGCGCCTTGTCGGACCGCGACGCCGGCGCCGGGCAGCCGCCGAGCGCGAGGGCCGCAAGCAGCAGCAGAAGCGCGCGCCTCACGCCGCCTCCTCGATGCGGATCGTCCGCTGGTCCAAGCCGGCGTGCGACAAGCTCACCCGCAGCGCGCCCCGCCAGGGCGCGTCCCGAAGCCGCTCCGCCCACTCGACGGCGAGGACACCCCCCGGACCCGGCAGCTCCTCGAGCCCGAGCTCGCGCTCGTCGCCGTCGCCCCGCAGCCGGTAGAGGTCGGCGTGGTGGAGCGTGAGCCGGCCCTGGATAGGCGGTGAGCAGGACGAACGTCGGGCTCGCGACCTCCTCGGGGTCGGCTCCGAGCCCGCGCGCGAGACCCCGCACGAAGGCGGTCTTGCCCGCGCCGAGCTCGCCGGTCAGCAGCACGACCTCACCGCCGCGGAAGCTTCCGGCCAGCTGGGAAGCCACCGCGGCCGTCTCGTCCTCGCTACGGCTCACGAGCTCGCGAATGAGGCACCCCCTGCGCCGCTCGGGCGCCCGCCGGCCGCCGTGCGGACGCTCTCGATCGCCAAGGGCAGCGCCTCGATCAGGTCGCCCGCGACGAGCCCCTCCTCGCCGAGCCGAGCCGCCACGAGGTCGCCCGCGCGACCGTGCACGAACGGCGCCGCCGTGGCGGCGAGGAGCGCTCCGTGGCGCGCCAGCAGCGACCCCGTGACGCCCGCGAGCACGTCGCCCGTGCCGCCGGTCGCCATCCCGGGGTTGCCGGTCGGGCTGACCGCGGCTCGCCCGCCCGGCTCGGCGACGAGCGTGCGCTCGCCCTTCAGCACGACGATCGCGCCCGTCTCGCGCGCGAGCGCCAGCGCGGCCTCCGCCCGTGCGCGCTGCAGATCGGCGGTCTTCCCGTCCACCAGGCGGGCCATCTCGCCCGGGTGCGGCGTGAGGATCGTCGCGGCGCCGCGCGCGCGCAAGAGCGCCCGTCCCGCGTCGCCGAGCGGGGCGAGCGCGTTCAGCCCGTCGGCGTCGATCACGAGCGGCACCGGGCACTCGCGGACGAAGCGGCGCACGAGCTCCCGGGTCGCCTCGTCCTGCCCGAGGCCCGGGCCGAGCACGACCGCATCGCGCTCGCGCGCGAGCGCGAGCAGACGCTGAGAGCCCGGAGGGGTCGAGGCCGCCCGTGCCCGTCACGGCGAGCGGCTCCGTCATGATCTCGGCGCGGGACGCCGCCACCATCGCGAGGCACGGCTCGGGCGTCGCGACCGTGACGAGTCCCGCGCCCGAGCGCAGCGCTCCGCCGGCCGCGAGCACCGCCGCGCCGGTCTTGCCGACCGAGCCGGCGACGACCAGCACGTGGCCGAAGTCCCCCTTGTGGGCGCTCGCGGGACCGGCGCGGAAAGGCGAGCGCGGCGTCCCGGTCCTCGATCAGGAAGAGCGACGGTGCGGCCGCCGCGAGGCTCGCCGGCGGGATGCCGATGTCGGCGACCACGAGCTCGCCGACGGCGTCGCAGGCCGGCGGCAGCACGTGCCCGCGCTTCGGCGCCGCGAAGGTCACGGTCGACGTCGCGCCGGCGACCGCCCAGTCGAGAGCTCCCGTGTCCGACGGCACGCCCGACGGCAGGTCCACGGCCACGACCGGGACGCCCGCTTCGAGGCGCGCGCGCATCGCCTCGATGGCGAGCGCGGCGAGGCCGTTCGGCGCGGCCCGCAGGCCGGTGCCGAGCACGGCGTCCACCACCAGGTCGGCGGCCTCGATCCGCGCGAGGGCACCTTTCCAGGCCTCCGCGGCCAGCGACCTCGGTGACGCGGCCGGGAGCGGCCCGCTCGCACTCCTCCAGGTGATGCCGCGCGTCGCCCGTGACGTCGTCGCGGCGCCCGAGCAGGAGCGCCTGGGCCCGCGCGGCGAGCCGGCGCGTGACGACGAAGCCGTCGCCGCCGTTCATCCCGCGGCCGCAAAGCACGACGATCCGGCTCGCCCCGGGATGGCGCTCGGCCACCACGCGCGCGACGGCGGCGCCGGCGTTCTCCATCAGGACCGTGCCCGGGATGCCGGCCTCCGAGATCGCATGGCGGTCGGCGCGCCGCATCTCCTCGGCCGTCAGGACGGGAATCACCTCAGGAATCTAACAGACGGACGCGTCAGCGGAGAAGCAGCACGAGCCAGACGAGCGCCGCGAAAGCGAATCGGTAGATCGAGAACGGCACGTACGTGCGCGTGCGCACGTACCCCAGCAGCACGCGGATCGCAAGCAGGCCGGAGACGGCGGCCGCGGCCATGCCGATCATCACCGGGCCCATGTCGGCGCCGCTTCTCACGAGCGCGGGCACCTTGACGAGCGCGGCGCCGGCCGTGATCGGCAGTGCCAGCAGGAAGCTGAAGCGCGCGGCGGCCTCGCGCCGGTGCCCGAGAAAGAGCGCGGCGCTGATCGTGGCGCCCGAGCGCGACGTCCCGGGGACGATCGCGAGCGCCTGGGCGAGCCCGATCAGCAGCGCGTCGCGCAGGCTCACGACGTCGGTGGCCGCCTGCGTCCCCGCGCGCCGGTCGGCGAGCCACAGCACCGCGCCCATCAGCGCCATCATCAGCGCGACGAGCCCGGGCGAGCGGAACACGGTCTCGGCCCATTTGTCGAGCAGCACGCCGGCCAGGGCGCCGGGCACCGTGGCGATCGCGAGGTAGAGCAGGAGGCGCGCGTCCGGGTCGGCGAGCGGCCGGCCCGAGACGCAGGCCGCGCAGCCCGCCCTGGAGCAGGCGCAGCCAGTCGCGCCAGAAGGCGAACGCGACGGCGACCAGCGTGCCGAGGTGGAGAGCGACGTCGAACGCGAGGCCGCTGTCGCCCCAGCCGAGCAGCCACGGCACGACGATCAGGTGGCCGGAGCTGCTGATCGGCAGGAACTCGCCGAGCCCCTGCAGGATGCCGAGCACGAGCGCGCGTGCGGCGCTCACGCGCGCGCCCCGCTTGGACGGCGGCGTTGACGCCGCGCGAAGGCGGGTGCTAGCCTCGCTTCGACCTTGCGTCTCAACCGCCCGGGAGCTTCAGCCATATGAACTTCGCCTCCGTGAATGGAATCGTGGTGCCGGCCGCGGACGCGCGCGTCTCGGTGCTCGACAACGGCTTCGCCTTCGGCGACAGCGTGTACGAGGTGATGCGCACCTACGGCCGGAGCCCCTTCGAGGCCGGGCGCCACTTCCGCAGGCTGCGAGCGTCCGCCGCTCGTCTGGGCTTCGAGATCCCCCACTCCGACGCGGAGCTCATCGGCCAGGTCGAGGCACTCGTCGCCAAGTCCGATCCGGGCGAGTCCTACGTTCGCATCGTCGTCTCGCGCGGCGTCGGCGACTGCAGCTACGACTTCACCCGCGATCGAGCGGCCGACCGTCGTGATGATCCAGAAGCCGCTGCCCGCGTACCCCGCGCGGCACTACGACGAGGGCATCCGCCTCGCGGCGGTCGACGTCCGCCGCAACCACCCGAAGGCGCTCGATCCCGCGATCAAGTCGAGCAACCTGCTCAACAACATCCTGGCCGTGCGCGAGGCGCAGGCGCGCGGCTGCGACGAGCCGCTGCTGCTCAACCAGGACGGCTTCCTGGCCGAGGGCGCGAGCACCAACCTCTTCATCGTCTGGGAGGGTGCCTTGATGACGCCGCCGCTGTCGGCGGGGATCCTGGCCGGGATCACGCGCGAGGTCGTGCTGGAGCTCGCCGCCTCGCTCGGAACTCCCTGCCACCAGAAGCCGCTCCACCTCGACGCGCTGCTCGGCGCGGACGAGGCCTTCATGACCAGCACGACGCGCGAGATCGTGCCGGTGCACCAGGTCGACGACGCGCTGATCGGCGACGGCCGGCCGGGGCCCTACACCTGCCAGCTGATGGACGCGTTCCACGCCTACGCGCCCTCGCACTGCGGCCAGGCGGCGCTCACTGCCGCCGCCATCCCGTCCGCCCGAACCAGCGGCTGACCTCCTCGCGCGGCACCCGCACCATCGTCGGGCGGCCGTGCGGGCAGAGCGTGCGGTGCCGCGTCTCGAGCAGATCGCGCACGATCGCGCTCATCTGCTCCGCCCCGAGCGGCTGACCGGCGCGCACCGCGGAGTGGCACGCGAGCGTCGCCGCGAGGCGGTCGCGCACGCCGCTGACCGCCCACTCGGCGGCGTCGCGCTCCTGCAAGTCGCGCAGGATCGCCTCGAGCGCCGGGCCGGGATCGCGCGTCCCGAGCACGGCCGGCACGGCGCGCAGCCGCGTGGCGCCGCCGCCGAAGGGCTCGACGTCGTAGCCCAGCTCGCGCAGGCCTTCGACGTTCGCCTCGAGCACCGGCAGCAGGCTCGGCGCGAGTTCGACGACCGCCGGCATCAGCAGGCCCTGCGATTCCGTCATCCGGCGCTCCGCCCGGTCGAGCAGCCGCTCGAAGCGCACCCGCTCGTGCGCGGTGTGCTGATCGACCAGCACGAGCTCGTCGCCGTCGCTCGCGACGATGTAGATCAGGCGGTGCTGGCCGAGAACGACCGGCAACGGCGCCTCGAGCGCGGGGGCGCGCGCGCCCTCCGAGACGACCGACGCCCCGCCGCCGACTCCCGGCCAGAAGCCGCGGTTGGTGGGAGGCTCGCTGCGCTCGTGGAAGGCGGACGTCGCGGCCTCGGCGCCAGCCGACACCGCGCTCGCGACGCTCACCGCCGGGGCCTGGCGGACGCCCTCGACGAGCCCTTCGCGCACCGCCCGCTCGACGGCGCCGAAGACGGTGCGGCCGTCGGCGAAGCGGACCTCGGTCTTGGCCGGGTGAACGTTCACGTCCACGAGGTGCGCGGGCAGCTCCACGAACAGGAAGGCCTCGAAGCCCCGCTCGCCGCTGCCCGCCGTTCGGTAGGCCTCGAGGACGGCCTTCGAGAGCGCGCGGTCACGGACCGGCGCGCCGGTTCACGAAGAGGCGCAGGTTCGGGCGCGGCGGCCGCGGGCGGTCGGGCCGCGAAACGAAGCCGCGCACGCTCACCCAGTCGCTGCCGCCCTCGACGGGCGCCAGGTCCTCCAGCAGCGCGGCGCCGAAGAGCTGGAAGAGCCGCGCCGAAAGACCGTCGACGGGCGGGGTCTCGAGCACGGTGCGCCCGCCGGACCGCAGCGAGAAGCCGGTCTCGCAGCGCGCCAGCGCGGCGAGCGTCACCGCCTCCGCCACGTGCGACGCCTCGGTCGAGGCCGAGCGCAGGAACTTCCGCCGCGCGGGCAGCGTCCCGAAGAGGTCGCGCACCTCCACGGTCGTCCCGCGGGGGTGCCCGACGTCGCGCAGGTGCCGCAGGCGGCCGTGCGCCACCTCGATCTCCGTCCCGGCGGCCTCGCCCTCGGCCCGCGTGCGCAGCACCAGCTCGGACACGGCCGCGATCGACGGCAGCGCCTCGCCGCGGAACCCGTGCGTCGCGATCCGCTGCAGGTCCTCGAGCGCGCGCAGCTTGGAGGTGGCGTGCCGCTCGAGCGCGAGCTCGGCGTCGGCGCGCGTCATGCCGTGCCCGTCGTCGCGTACGCGCACGAGCGTCGTGCCGCCGTCCTCGATCTCGACGTGGACGCTGCGGGCACCCGCGTCGAGCGCGTTCTCGCAGAGCTCCTTGACGACGGACGCCGGCCGCTCGACGACCTCGCCGGCCGCGATCTTGTTGACGAGGTCGTCGGGGAGGCGCTGGACGCTGGTCGGTGCCACTCGCTCCCTTGGTCTAGTCGCTGGCTTTCTGCTCGAGCTGCGCCTGCGCCGCCGCGAGCCGCGCGATCGGCACGCGGTAGGGCGAGCACGAGACGTAGTCGAGCCCGGTCGCGTGGAAGAACCGGATCGAGGCGGGATCGCCGCCGTGCTCGCCGCAGACGCCGATCTTGAGGTTCTTCTTGACGCTCCTGCCCTTCTGGACGCCGGTCTTGACGAGCAGCCCGACGCCCGCGGCGTCGATCGTCACGAACGGGTCCTTCTCGAGGAGCCCGTGCTCCTGGTAGTAGAGCAGGAACTTCGACGCGTCGTCGCGCGACAGGCCGAAGCCCATCTGCGTGAGGTCGTTGGTGCCGAACGAGAAGAAGTCGGCCTCCTTCGCGATCTCGTCCGCGGTCATCGCGCCGCGCGGCACCTCGATCATCGTGCCGATCAGGTACTCGACGCCCGAGCCGTCCTTGCCGAGCACCTCGTGGGCGGCCTCGAGCACGATCGCCTTCTGGCGCTTCAGCTCCTCGACGTGGCCGACGAGCGGGATCATCACCTCGGGCTTGACCGGGATGCCCTGCTTCGAGACCGCGAGCGCCGCCTCGAAGATCGCGCGCGCCTGCATCTTCGTGATCTCGGGGTAGGTGATGCCGAGGCGGCAGCCGCGGTGCCCGAGCATCGGGTTGAACTCGTGCAGCTCCTCCACGGCCCGCAGCAGCTTCTCCTTCGCCGCGATTGTGCTCTTGCCCTTCGAGCTGCGCTGCGCCTTGAGCGTCGCGATCTCGACCATCAGCTCCTCGCGCTTCGGCAGGAACTCGTGCAGCGGCGGGTCGAGCGTGCGGATCGTGACCGGCGAGCCGTGCATCTCCTTGAAGAGGCCGGTGAAGTCGGCCTTCTGCATCGGCTTCAGCTTCTTGAGCGCCGTCGTGTAGTCCTTGACGTAGCGGCCGTACTCCTTCTCGACCTTGACGAGCTCCTTCTTGATCTCGGCCGCCTGGCTGCCCTTCGCCTCCTTGAGCCGCTCCTTGAGCCGCGCCTTGAGGTCGATCCCGCGCTGGCCGCGGGCGGCCGCGAGGATCATCTTCACGACGTGCGGCAGCCGCTCCGCACCGAAGAACATGTGCTCGGTGCGGCACAGGCCGATGCCGCGCGCGCCGAAGCCGAACGCCACCTTGGCGTCCTTCGGCACGTCGGCGTTGGCGCGGATCCCGAGCTTGCGCACGTCGTCGGCCCAGCCGAGCAGCTTCTCGAACTTCTGGTAGATGGGCGACTTTTCGGCCTTGAGCCGCCCTTCGACCACCTGGATCACCTCGGAGGCGCTCGTCGGCAGCGCCGTCAGCAGGACCTCGCCGGTCGAGCCGTCGATCGAGACCGGGTCGCCTTCCTTGAGCGTCTTGCCGCCGACCTTGAGCGTCCGGGCCTTGGCGTTGATGTCCAGGGCACCGCAGCCCACGACCGAGGGCTTGCCCATCTGGCGGCCGACGACGGCCGCGTGCGACGTCATCCCGCCGGTCGCCGTCAGCACGCCCTGCGCGACCGACATGCCGTGGATGTCGTCGGGCACCGTCTCCATGCGCACCAGCAGCACGCGCTTGCCCTTCTGCGTCCAGGCCACCGCCTCGTCCGCGGTGAACACGATCGCTCCGGTCGCGGCGCCCGGCGAGGCCGGCAGGCCCTTGGCCGCCACCTCGACACCCTTCCTGGCCTTGGGGTCGAAGATCGGGTGCAGCAGCTGGTCGAGCGCCTGCGGCTCGACCTTGAGCAGCGCCTCCTGCCTCGTGATCAGGCCCTCTTCGCACATGTCCACCGCGATGTTGATCGCGGCCAGCCCCGTGCGCTTGCCGTTGCGGGTCTGGAGCATGTAGAGCGTGTTGTCCTGGATCGTGAACTCGAAGTCCTGGACGTCCTTGTAGTGGCGCTCGAGCCGGGTCGTGATCTCGCGCAGCTGCTGGTAGGCCTTCGGCATCACCTTCTCGAGGTCGGTGATCGGGTGCGGCGTGCGGACGCCCGACACCACGTCCTCGCCCTGCGCGTTCTGCAGGAACTCGCCGTAGAACTCCTTCGCTCCCGTCGAGGGGTTGCGCGTGAAGCCGACGCCCGTCGCCGAGGTGTCGCCCATGTTGCCGAACACCATCGCCTGCACGTTGACCGCGGTGCCGAGGTCGTGCGGGATGTCGTTGAGCTTGCGGTAGGTGATGGCGCGCGGGTTCATCCACGACTTGAAGACGGCGTCGCGCGCGCCCACCAGCTGCTCGCGCGGGCCCTGCGGGAAGGGCGCCTTCGTCTCGCGCTGCACGACCGCCTTGTAGCGCGCGATCACCTCGTCGAGCGCCTTCTCGTCGAGCTCGACGTCGGTCTTCGCCTTGTACTTCTTCTTGGCGGCGGCGAGCTCGTGCTCGAACTTGTCCTTGTCGATGTCGAGCACGACGTTGCCGTACATCTGGATGAAGCGGCGGTAGCTGTCCTTCGCGAAGCGCGGGTTGCCGGTCTTCGCCTTCAGGCCCTCGACCGAGCGGTCGTTCATGCCGAGGTTCAGGATCGTGTCCATCATCCCGGGCATCGAGAACTTCGAGCCGCTGCGCACGGACACCAGCAGCGGGTCCGCGGGATCGCCGAGCTTCTTGCCCTGGAGCGACTCGAGCTTGGCGAGCGCCGCGTCCATCTGCTGGTCGACCTCGGCGGGCAGCTTCCCGCCGCTCGCGTAGTAGGCATTGCAGGCCTGCGTGGAGATCGTGAAGCCGGGCGGCACCGGCACGCCGGCGTTCGTCATCTCGGCGAGGCCCGCGCCCTTGCCGCCGAGCGTGTCCTTCATGTCCTTGTTGCCGTCGGCCTTGCCGCCGCCGAAGAAGTAGACGTACTGGGTCACGATGTTCCTCCGAGCCTGGAAATGTCCGCGATGCGGTAGAAGTGCGAGAGCGTCGTCTGGAGAAGTGCGAGGCGGTTCGCGCGCACGCGCGCGTCCTCGGCCATCACGAGAACGTCGTCGAAGAAGCGGGCGATCGGCGCGCGCAGCTCCGCCAGCGCGCGCAGGCGCTCCTCGTAGGCCCCGCCGTCCTGGCCGAGATGCGCGATCGCCTCGAAGAGCCCGCGCTCGGCGTCGGCCTCGAACAGCTTCGGGTCCACCGCCGCGCCGGGCGCCGCCTGCGCGACGATGTTCTTGGCGCGCTTGAAGGCCTCGGCGAGCGCCGCGAAGTCGTCGGGCCGCTCGCGGCGCGCGCGCTGCAGAGCCTCGACGCGCCGCAGCACGTCGATCGGATCGGCGAGCGCGCCGGGCGTCTCGACGACCGCCGCCACCTCGTCGGCCGCGAAGCCGCGCGCCGTGAGCACGTACGCGAGGCGATCGAGCAGGAAGGCCGAGACGTTCTTCGCGACGTGCGTCGGGCGGCTGCTTGAGCCCGCTGTAGCCGCTGGACGGCGTCCGCCACCAGCGCCTCGAGGTCGGGAGGCTTCTCCCCCGGCTTCGGCCGCCAGAAGTCGAGCACCGCGCGCACGGCGCCCTGCCCGGCGCGGCGCAGGCCGTAGGGATCGCGGCTCCCGGTCGGGCTCTCGCCGAGGCCGAAGTAGCCGCAGAGCGTGTCGAGCTTGTCGGCGAGCGCCACCGCGGCGAAGACGCGTGCGGCGTCGTCCTTGCCGGCGAACGCTGCCGCCGGCTCGGCCTCGGGCTCGACCGCGACCGGCTGGTAGTGGTAGCGCACGGCCGTCGCCACGTCGGCCGGCGTGCCGCTGCCCGCGAGGTAGATCCCGCCCATCACGCCCTGCAGCTCCGGGAACTCGCGGACCATGAGCGTGACGAGGTCGGCCTTGGCGAGCCGCGCGGCCTCCTTCGCCGCGGCGAGCGTCTCCCCCGCCAGCAGCCCGCGGCGGCCCATCGCCTCGACGAGCGCGACCATGCGCGCCGACTTGTCCTTGTAGGTCCCGAGGCCCTGGTGGAACGTGACGCCGGCGAGGTCGGCGACGCGATCGCCGAGCGGGCGCTTCCTGTCCTCGGCCAGGAAGAAGGACGCATCGCGCAGCCGCGCCACCACCACGCGCTCCATGCCCCGGCACGATCGCGGCGCCCGCGGCACCGTCGCCGTTGACGACGGCCGCGAAGCGGTCGATGCGTCCCGCCCGCGTCCGAGCGAGATGTACTTCTGGTGGTGCACCAGCACCGTCTCGAGCACCTCGGACGGCAGGCCGCTGAACTCCTCCGGCACCTGCCCGACGAGCACGGTCGGGTACTCGACGAGGTCGCGCCACTCGTCGCGCAGGCCGTGGTCGTCGAAGGCGCGGCCCACGGCTGCCGCAAGCAGCCCCTCGTCGATGCGCGCCGTGCGCGCCTCGGGCTCGACCAGCACGAAGCGCTCGCGCAGCGTCTCGCGCAGCTCGGCGTACGAGCTCACGGCCGGGCGCTCCTGACCGCGGCCCTTCGGCAGGAAGCGGTGGCCGCGCGTGGCGGAGCCGCTCTCGACGATGAGCGCGCCCTTCGCTCCCGCTTCGAGCGCGTAGATCGAGAACGGCACCACCTTCTTGTCGAAGAGCAGCGACGAGCCAGCGGATCGGCCGGCCGAACGGAAAGGCGCCCGCGCCCGTCCTCGAGCCAGGCGTCCCAGCTCATCCGCTTCGGGAACGCCAGCGCGCGCAGCAGCCACGGACAGCAGGCCCGGCACGAGCTCGCCCGTCGCGCGGCCCGCGACCTTCCTGACGAAGAGCAGGTTCAGCTCGCCGGGCTTCGCTTCGTCCTTCGGCTTCTGGAGCAGCGCTTCGACCGCGACGCCGTTCTTCTTCGCGAAGCCCTGCGCGGCAGCCGTCCACGCCCCGGAAGCGTCCTTCGCCACCTTGAGCGCCGGGCCCCAGACCGGCTCCTCGCGGTCGGCCTGGCGCGCGGGCAGGTCGGCCCGCAGCACGAGCCGGCGCGGCGTCCAGGCGACCGCCGTGTCCTTCGCTTCCAGGAACTCGCGCGCGGCCGCATCCACGAATCGCGTCCGCAGCTGCTCGGCGAGGCCCGGCAGCCAGGGCGCCGGCATCTCCTCGAAGCCGATCTCGACCAGGAGCTCAGCCACGCCCGGCCTCGGCAGCCGCGGCCGGCTGCGGCGTGACGGCATCCACGTAGGCCTTCGCCACGGCACACGCGAGCTTGCGGATCCTGAGGATCATCCCGGCGCGCTCGCTCACCGAGATCGCGCCGCGCGCGTCGAGCACGTTGAAGGCGTGCGAGCTCTTGAGCGTCCAGTCGTAGGCCGGCAGGTAGGCCCGGCCACCGTCGATCGCCAGCAGGCGCGTGCCCTCGGCGAGAGCGCTCTCGAAGAGCCGCCGGTGAAGCTCCACGTCCGCGAGCTCGAACGAGTAGCGCGAGAGCTGGAACTCCTCCTCGTGGCGCACGTCGCGATAGAGGCGTCGCCCTTCGCCCACTCGAGGTCGTAGACGTCGTCCTTCTCCTGCAGGTACATCGCGATCCGCTCGAGGCCGTAGGTGATCTCGCCCGAGATCGGCGCGAGGTCGATGCCGCCCGCCTGCTGGAAGTAGGTGAACTGCGTGATCTCCTGGCCGTCGAGCAGCACCTGCCAGCCGATGCCCCACGCCCCGAGCGTCGGCGACTCCCAGTTGTCCTCCTCGAAGCGCACGTCGTGCTGCGGAGGGGTCGATGCCGATCGCCGTGAGCGACGCCAGGTAGAGGTCCTGGATGTCGTCCGGCGGCGGCTTCAGGATCACCTGGAACTGCTCGTGCTTGTAGAGGCGGTTCGGGTTCTCGCCGTAGCGGCCGTCGCCGGGCCGCCGCGACGGCTGCACGTAGCCGACGCGCCAGGGCTTCGGGCCGAGCACGCGGAAGAACGTCTCGGGGTGCATGGTGCCCGCTCCCACCTCGGCGTCCCACGGCTGGTGGATCAGGCAGCCGCGCTCGGACCAGAAGCGCTCCAGCTGGAAGACGAGCTCCTGCAGCGTCACCGAGCGCCTCCCCGCCCGACGTCGCGGATCACGCGCGGCGCGCGGAGGTCACGCTCGAGATGGGCGCTGATCAGGTCGCGGTGGAACGCCTCGAGCGGCTGCGCGGCCGCTCCGCCGTCGCCAGCCAGCGCCTCGGGCGGCTTCGAGAAGACGAGCCCGAGCAGCGCCCGCGCCTCGGCGGGCAGCTCGGGCCCCGAGGCGGGCTCGCAGTCATCGCACACGAAGCCCTGCGCGGCCCGGTGGTAGCGGAGAGCGCCCGCGGGAAGCGGCCTCGAGCAGCCGCGCAGCGGTCGAGCGGCGGATAGAGGCCGTTGAGCCGCAGCAGCCAGGCCTCCAGGTAGCGCCCGAGCAGCGTCGGGCTCGCGCCGGCCTCGCGTCGCGTGCACCACCGCGAGCGCGAGGCGGTAGACCTTGTCCTCCGCCTCGCCCTCCGGGCAGAAGGCGTCGAGGAGCTCCGCGCAGCTCGACAGGAAGAGCGCGGCGTCGAGGCCGCGCTCGCTGGCGCGGAAGGCGGAGCGCAGGAGCTCGGCCTCCCCCAGGCGCAGGAGGTCCGCTCCCTGCCGGCCGTAGAGCGAGACGCGCACCTCGGAGAGCGGCTCGAGCGCCGAGCGGTAGCGCGGGCGGCCGCCGCGCGCTCCGCGCGCGACGGCGCGCAGCTTGCCGCGCTCGCGCGTGAGCAGGACGACGATGCGGCTCGTCTCGCCCAGCTTGTGGCCCCGGAGCACCAGGGCCTCGGTGGAGATGAGCGCCATGGGGAGAATTTGGTCGACTGGCAAACCGGGCTAAGGTAGCACACCGCTTCCGGCATTTCTTGATGTAGCGGGAGCGCGCGTGCTACCTTTTTTCGATATGCCCTTGGACTGGAAGCGATTCATCCTGATACTGGCTGGCGGCGTGTCGCTCGGCTTCGCCTGGAACGCCTTCTCGGGCCGCGGCATCGTGCTCGGCCAGAGCGTCCTCGCGCAGGCCGGCGACGAGCTCGTGAAGGCTCCCGACGCCAAGGCGCCTGCTCGACAAGGGCGCCCTCTTCCTGGACGCGCGGCCGCGCGACTTCTGGCGCATGAGCCGGATCCCCGGATCCCTCTCGCTGCCCGAGGAGGGCTTCGACAAGGCCTTTCCGGAGGTCGAGGAGCGGCTGCGGCGGGCGAGCACGATCGTCGTCTACTGCAGCGGCTACGGCTGCGAGGCGAGCCACATCGTCGCGCGCAAGCTCCGCGAGAAGGGCTTCGCGGCGGCGATCCTCGACGAGGGCCTGCCGGCGTGGCAGGACGCCCAGCTGCCGCTCGACACGGAGGCGCGCCCGTGACGCTCCTCGCCAACCCGCGCGTCCAGCTCGCGCTGCGGCTGCTGCTCGGCGCGTTCTTCGTCTACGCCAGCCTCGACAAGATCGCGAGCCCGGCGGGCTTCGCGAGGATCGTCTACCAGTGGCAGGTGGCGGGTCCCGTCGCCCTCGAACCTGGTCGCGGCGACGCTGCCCTGGGTCGAGCTCGTGGCAGGGCTGCTGCTGATCGTGGGCGTCTGGCGCCGCGAGGCGGCGCTCGTGATCGCGCTCCTGCTCGTGGTGTTCCTGGGTGCGGCGGCCTCGGTGCTCGCGCGCGGCATCGACGTGCAGAACTGCGGCTGCGTGTCCGTCGCCAAGGAGGCGGTCGATGCAGCCTGGCCTCCGGCCTGGACGAAAGGCGTCGGCTGGTTCCTGGTCGTGCGCAACCTGCTGATGCTCGCCGGCGCGCTCGCGATCGCGTTCGTGACGCCGCTGCCGCTCGTCGTGACGGGCAAGCAGACGGCGCTCCAGGCGCCGCAAGCCAGCGGAAGCGGCCCGGCGTGAGCGAGGCCACTACGCGCGGCGTGCGCGTCCAGGTGCGGAGCAGCTACCTGCCCGAGCGCAGCTCGCCCCGCGACGCGCACTACTTCTTCACCTACCGGATCCGGATCTCGAACGTGGGCGAGGAGACCGTGCAGCTCGTGAGCCGGCACTGGATCATCACCGACGGCGACGGCCACGTGGAAGAGGTGCAGGGTCCGGGCGTCGTCGGCGAGCAGCCCGTGCTCGAGCCGGGCGAGAGCTTCGAGTACTCGAGCTTCTGCCCGCTGCCGACGCCGATCGGCTCGATGCAGGGCACCTACCAGATGGTCACGTCGGGGGGCAGCCAGTTCGACGCCGAGATCGCGCCCTTCTCGCTCGCCGTCCCCACGGCCCTCAACTAGACTCGAACCATGCGCCTCGCGCCTCTCTTCCGTCCGTCCCTGCCCGGCCTCGTGGCCGGCTTGATCCTCGCCGCTCCCGCCCCGCGGCTCGCCGCGCAGGCGAAGGAGCCGCAGCAGGCGCCGCCTCCCGCTGCCAGGCCCGCTCCGGAGCAGCAGGAGGTCGAGACGCTTCGCGCCCACGAGCGTCGAGGTGGTGCGGATCGAGGTGGTGGTGACGGAGAAACGCCGGGCGAAGGCCGGCCTGCGCCGCGAGGACTTCGCGGTCCTCGAGGACGGCAAGCCCCAGCCGATCGTCCAGTTCCAGGCGTTCTCACGGCCGAGCGCCGAGACGACGCCGGCCGCCGCCCCCGAGCCGGTCGCCACCGAGGCCGAGGAGGAGAAGGAAGGGCTGCTGCCGGGCCGCTACGTCGTGCTGGCGATCGACGACGTGCACATGGGCTTCGAGAGCCTGGTGCGCACGCAGAAGGCCCTCGCCAGGTTCATCAACCAGGACCTGGCGCCCGAGGATCAGGTGGCGCTCGTGACCACGAGCGGAGCCCGCGCGCTCTCGCAGGAGTTCACGACCGACCGCGCCGTGCTGCGCCAGACGCTCTCGCGGCTGTCGGTCCAGGAGCGCCGCGCCGGCTGGATGGGCATCCCCTACCTGAGCGAGTACCAGGCGGAGCTGATCGAGGCGGGCGACCCGACGGCACTCGACGCCGCCGTCCAGGAGATCCTGACGTCCGGCATCGAGCAGGACCTGACCGCGGCGGAGGGGATCGCACGCACCAAGGCGCGCGCCATCACGGAAGAGGCCATCTACAACTCGCGGCTCGTGCTCGAGTCGCTCGAGGGCCTGTGCCGCGGGCTTTCGGGGGTCTCGGGCCGCAAGGCGATCTTCCTCCTCTCGGACGGCTTCCTGACCGGACTCACGACCAACCGCTCCTCGGCCGGCTTCGACGTGCGACGCATTGCGGACGCCGCCACGCGCGCGGCGGTCGTGATCTACTCGCTCGACACGCGCGGCTTGATCGCGAGCCTGCCCATCGCGAGCGCGTCGAGCCCCACGCGAGCGATCGTCGCGACCGCCGGGCAACGTCGATGCGATGCGGCACCGCAGCGAGGAGGCGACGCGCGACGCGATGAACGCGCTCGCCGCGGACACCGGCGGCTTCATGACCGACAACGCCAACGACCTCCGCGGCGGCCTGCACGAGATGCTGAAGGACACCGAGACCTACTACGTGCTGGCCTACGAGCCGACCAACACCCGGCGCGACGGCGGCTTCCGCAAGATCGAGGTCCGGCTGCCGGGAATCAAGGGCATCAAGGTGCGAACGCGCTCGGGCTATTTCGCCCCCGGCGACCGGCGGCAAAGGGTCGCGAGCGCGGACGCGGCCCAGGACGAGGCGCGCCGCAACGAGCAGCGCCGCGCGGAGATGACGGTCGCGCTCCACTCGCTGGCGCCGCTCAACGGCATCCCCGTCCGGGTGTCCGCGGACTTCATGGGCCTCGACGACGGCACCACCCAGCTGGTCGTCAGCGGCAACGTCGACGTCGCCAAGCTGCCGTTCGTGCGCCTCAAGGACCGCCGCCAGGCCACGCTCGAGAGCGTGGCGGTCGCCTTCGACGAGTCCGGCGACAGCGCCGCCACTCTGCAGACCGAGCGCACGGCGATGGACCTGAGCGACGCCGACTACGAGCGCCTGCTCGGAACCGGGATTCCATACCTCAAGGCCGTGGCGCTCAAGCCCGGCCGCTACCAGGTGCGACTCGCCGCGCGCGACGAGGCGACCGGCCTGCTCGGCAGCGCCTGGCAGTGGATCGAGATTCCGGAGATCGCGCCCGGCCGCTTCACGCTCAGCAGCCTGTTCCTGCTGCAGGAGGGTCAGGCGCCCGCTGCGGCGAGCGCGCCCGACGCGCCCGACCTCCGCAACGCGCAGGCGGTGCGCCGCTATCACCGGAGCGAGAGCCTCTACGCGCAGATCTACGCCTACAACCCGAAGAAGGACGCCGACGGCGCCACGAAGCTCTTCGCCCAGGCGGAGATCCTGAAGAACGGCGAGACGCTCGGCAAGGCCGCGCCCGAGCCGATGGAGTCGAGCGCTGCGCAGGCGCCGCTCCCCCACACCAGCCGGATCCGGCTGCAGCGCTTCGAGCCGGGCGACTACGAGCTGCGGATGACGGTGAGCGACGAGAACGCGAACGCGATCGCCACGCGGCGCGTGGCGTTCACGGTCGTCGAGTAGCCTCGCGCTGCCGCACGCCTCGCCTCAGCCGGCGAGCCAGTCCGCTTCGTAGAGCACCTCGACCTCCCCGGTCTGGCGCACGCTGCCGCCCTCGGGCCACTCGATCGCGAGCGTGCCGCCGTCGCACACCGCCTTCACGCTGCGCCCGGTGCGGCCGGTGATGATCGCGGCCACGGCCGCGCTCGCGGAGCCGGTGCCCGAAGCCATCGTGTAGCCGACGCCGCGCTCCCAGAAGCGGACGCGGATCTCCGAGGGCGAGACGACCGTCACGAACTCGACGTTCGTGCGCTTCGGGAAGAAGGCGTGGCGCTCCAGCACCGGGCCGAGCTCGTGGAGCAGGCTGTCGTCGGCGACCGCATCGAGGAAGAGCGCGCAGTGCGGGTTGCCCAGGGACGTCGCCGTCACCAGCCAGCGCCGGCCGCAGGCCTCGAGCGGGTGCTCGACCACCCGCGCCGACTCGGGCTCGAGCGCGACCGGGACGTCGCGGCTGCCGAGCGCCGGCGCCCCGAGGTCCGTCAGCACGCTGTAGCGGCTGCCCGCGACCGGCGTCACCTCGACCGCCTTCGGCCCGACGACGGTGCTCACCACGTGGCGCGGCGCCGCCCAGCCCTTGCGGACGGCGAACGCCGCGAGGCAGCGCACGCCGTTGCCCGAGATCTCGCCGGGGAGCCCGTCGGCGTTGATCAGCCGGAACGAGACACCGTCGGGTGTCGCTTCGTGCAGCACGACGCCGTCGCCGCCGATCCCCCGGTGCCGGTCGCAGAGCCGCACGGCCCACGACGAGCCGTCGGCCTTCGCCGCGGTCGGCGCCTCCGCGGCCTCGACCAGGATGAAGTCGTTGCCGAGGCCGTGGGCCTTCGCGAACCTCATCGGCGCCGCTTCGTGCGCTGGATCGGGTCGGGTGCCGGGAAGGTCGCGACGGTCAGCACGTCCTGGCCGGCGAAGCCCGCGGGCTGCCAGTGCTCGCCGGCGTCCTGCGTGTGGAACAGCCCCTGCTCGGTGGACAGGAACGCCTCGAGGCCCGCGCCCGGCGCGAGCGGGAACAGCAGGCGCGAGGGCCGGCCCGGGCTGTCCGAGAGCCTGGTCCAGCTCGCGCCGGCGTCCTGGCTGCGGTGGAAGCCGGAGCTCCCCGCCGCGTAGAGGAACGGCCCGAGCCAGACGAGGTCGCCGATCGTTTCGCCCTCGAGGCCCGAGGGGCGCCAGCTCTTTCCCCCGTCGGACGAGCGGTAGACGCCGCCCGACGAAGGCGCCGCGAACAGCACCGGGTCCGCGGCGAAGTACGACGACAGCACGATCGCGCGCACCGGCCCGGGCGGCAGGCCGGCTCCGGGCCCGGCGAAGCTGCTGCCCTCGTCGGTGCTGACGAGGACACCCTTGTCGCAGGCCACGACCAGCGCCGGCCCCGGCCACTCGACGCGGTGGATGGTCGAGCCGAAGAGCGAGGTGCGCTCGAAGCTCTTGCCGGCGTCGCGCGAGCGCAGCAGGCCGGCGCCCGTCCCCACGAAGACCGTCGCGTCCGATTGAGGGTAGCGCGACGGCAGCAGCACACGGATGCCGGGCGTCTCGCTGCGCCGGAGCCAGGTGTCGCCGAAGTCCTCGGAGACGTACAGGCCGTCGCCGCCGACCCACACCTGCGGCGTCAGCAGCACGAGCGCGCGGGCGGCGCCGAGGCCGTCGAGGTGGGTGCCCACGGCCGTCCCCTCGAGCTTGCGCCACGTGTGGCTCCAGTCGCTCGAGCGAAACAGCCCCTCGCCGGTCCCCGCGAACAGCATCAGGCTGGTGACGACCGGGTTGCTGCCCTGCGCCGCGAGCCGGCCGCTCGCCGCCGCGAAGAGCAGCGCGACGAGCGCGAGGCCGAGCGCGGCGCGCCTGCGCGTCGCCGGGCGGCTCCATCGAGCCGCTTTTCATCGAAGCGCTTTTCATCGAAGAAAGTGCGGGCGCAGCCGCGCGGCCGACTGCTCGGGCTCTTCCGGGATCACGCGGGTTCCGGAGACCGCCGTCATGAAGTTCGTGTCGCCGTGCCAGCGCGGGACCACGTGCAGGTGGATGTGGTCGGCGATCCCCGCGCCCGCCGCGCGGCCGAGGTTCATGCCGACGTTGATGCCGTCGGGCTTGTACACCTCGCGGAACACCTGCTCCAGCTTGCGCGCGAGCGCCATCAGCTCGGCGAGCTCTTCCGGCCTCGCCTCCGCCAGCGTGGCGATGTGGCGCTTCGGGGTCACCATCACGTGGCCGCCGGTGTAGGGATAGAGGTTCATCACCACGAAGCAGCTCTCGCCGACGTGGACCACGAGCCGGTCCGCGCCGTCCTGGCCGTCGCGCGCCCGGCACAGGGCGCAGCCCGCCGCGTCGTCACGGCTCGTCACGTATGCCAACCTCCACGGCGTGAAGAGGAGCTCCACGCTGCGGCCCTCCACCTACGGCCGCTCCTGGTAGCTCGCGTCGTAGACCGGCAGGCTCGCGTTGACGCCCTTGAAGCGCGCGTCCCCCACGTAGCGGATCAGGATGCGCCGGCCGATCGTCTCGTCCTCGTACTCCATCACGCCGCCCTCGGCGTGGGTCAGCGCGAGGTGCGCCTCGAGCTGGTTCACGGCGTCGCGGCTCAGTGCAATGCCCTCGTTGAAGAGCGTCCCCAGGGAATCGACGCTCACCGCCAGCGCGTTCTTCGCCGCGCACGTCCGCGACGATGCCGTCCTCCTCGATGCCGCGCTTGGCGGCCGAGCTCAGGCGCCCGGCCAGGTTCACGTTGCGCCCGATCACCGTCGAGTGCAGCTCGCCGTGGCAGGCGATGAAGCGGGCCAGGTACACGCGGCCGTGGTGGATCGCCACTCCCATCTTGAAGAAGGTCCGCCCCGCCTCCCGTTTGCGGCGCAGCGACTCCTGGCACAGCACCGCGGTGCGCAGCGCGCGCAGCGGGTCGAGCGGATCGGCCCGCTTGGTGCCCCAGGTGACCATCATGCCATCGCCCAGGTATTTGTCCACCGTGCCGCCGAAGCGCTCGACGATCGGCACGAAGTCGTCGAAGACGCCGTAGAGCTCGCGCGTGAGGTCGCCCTCGGAGATGTTGCCCTCCGAGGTCCGCGTGAAGCCGCGCAGATCGAGGAACAGCACCGTGGCGGCCACGGCATTGTTCAGCACCTGGGCCGCCTCGCCGAACTCGTAGACGCGCAGGCCGAGCCGCGTCTTCTCCTCGAGCTCGAGCGAGCGCTCCGCGCCGAGCGACTCGACGCGGTCGCGTACGTTGGAGACGAGCTCGAAGCGCCGCAGCGCCACCGACAGCTCGAGGAAGGCGTCGACCACCTCGGCGCCGCGCCTGCGCTCGACCTCCGCCTTGATCGCCGGCGCGGCGGCCAGCCGCGGCGCCGTGGTCCAGGCGTCGCCCATCAGGTAGGTCTGCACCGCGGGGCTCAGCACGATCCGCACCAGCGTGTGCGGCTTCAGGTAGTGCTCGCGCGGCACGAGCGGCAGGTGGCGCGCCAGCCGCGCGAGCAGCCCGCGGTCCCCCTCGCGCAGCCGCTTCTCGGCCTCGCGCACCAGGATCTGCTGGATCTCGTAGAACGCCTCCGGCGAGATGCGGTAGCGCTTGTTCGAGGCCAGGAAGCGCCCGAGGTCGAGCTCGGCGGAGCTCGACTCCGTGAAGGCGAAGCCGTCGTCGACGATCGAGGCGACGAGCGCGGGGCTCTCGGCGAAGGCCAGGCCGTTGCCCTCGCGGCTGCGGCGGCACTCCTGGTCGACGCGCTTGTAGAACGACTGCAGCAGCGGGTGCAGCGACTGCTTGCCCTTGCGCAGCGACTGGCTGCGCTGCTCGAGCATCCGCAGGTGCTCGGCCGCGTCGAGGCTGTGCGCCAGCCAGAACAGGTTGAGCAGGCCCTGGCGGCGGTCGGTCTCGCGCACGGAGCTGACGACGCGCGCGAGCCCCGACTCGTACTCCTGGAAGTCCCGGGCGGGATCGCCGGTGCGCAGCGTGAGCGCCCCGATCTGGCCGAGCTGCCCCTCGAGGAAGCGCTGCTGCAGCACGCGCAGCTTCGAGTGGACGTGGACCAGGAACACCTCGTGGCCCTCGTCGAGCTCGGGCGCGGGCAGGTCGGGCAGCGGCGAGCCGAACAGCTCCTCGGCCTCGGCGAGGCCCCCGGCCGCGTAGCGCGCCGAGGCAGGGTCCTTCAGGAAGAGAGCGGACATGGCCTCGCGCTCGCTAGGCGCGGTTCAGCAGCTCGCGCAGCTCCTTGCCGGGCTTGAAGTACGGCACCGTCTTGGCGGGAACCACGACGCCCTGGCCCGTCTTGGGGTTGCGCCCGGTGCGGCTCTTGCGCCGCCGCACGCGGAAGCTGCCGAAGCCCCGCAGCTCGATCTTGTCCCCGCGCTGCAGGGCCTCGACGATCGTCGAGAAGACGGCGTCGACGATGACCTCGGAGTGCTTGCGGGTGAGGGCGGCCTCGCGCCCGACCTCGTCCACGAGCTCGGCCTTGGTCATCGCGTCGCTACTCCTTCTCGGACTCCTTCTGGGCGGCCTGCTGTGCGGCACGGAACACGTCGCCGAGCGTCGAGCGATCGCTTCCGGAAGTCTGGCGATAGGTCTGCACGTCCTGCGCGTACTCGTCCGACTTCACCGCGCGGATCGACAGCCCGATCTTCTTCTCGGCTTCCTGCACCTTGATGATCTTCATCGGGAAGACGTCGCCGGGCTTGAAGTGCTCCTCGGGCTTGTCGACGCGCTTCTCGTCGAGCTCCGAGACGTGCACCAGGCCCTCGACGCCCTCCGCGAGCTCCACGAAGGCGCCGAAGGTCGTGAGCCGCACGATCTTGCCCTCGACGATGTCGCCTGCCTTGTGGTGCGAGAAGTAGTCGTCCCACACGTCGGTCGACAGCTGCTTCAGGCCCAGCGACAGCCGCTGGTTCTCGGCGTCGATGTTGAGCACCACGGCGTCCACCGTGTCGCCCTTCTTCAGCACCTCGGAGGGGTGCTTGATGCGCTTCGTCCACGACATGTCGGAGATGTGCACCAGGCCGTCGATGCCCTCCTCGACCTCGACGAAGGCGCCGAACTCGGTCAGGTTGCGCACCTTGCCCTTGAGCCGCGAGCCGATCGGGTACTTCTCGGCGAGCTGCTCCCAGGGGTTCGACTCGACCTGCTTCAGGCCGAGGCTGATGCGGTGCGCCTCCTGGTCGAGGCCGAGCACCTGGCACTCGACCTCCTGCCCGACCGTGAGCAGCTTCGAGGGGTGCTTGACCTTCTTCGACCAGGACATCTCGGAGACGTGGATCAGCCCCTCGACGCCCTGCTCGAGCTCGACGAACGCGCCGTAGTCGGTGAGGCTCACGACCTTGCCCTTCACGCGCGCGCCCACCGGGTACTTGATGGTCGCGGTCGTCCAGGGGTCGGCCAGCAGCTGCTTCATGCCGAGCGAGACGCGCTCGGTGTCGCGGTCGAACTTGAGCACCACCACCTTCACGTCGTCGCCGACGGCGATCACCTCGCTCGGGTGGTTGATGCGGCCCCACGACATGTCGGTGATGTGCAGCAGGCCGTCGATGCCGCCGAGGTCCACGAAGGCGCCGTACTCGGTGATGTTCTTGACCGAGCCGGTGAGGACCTTGCCCTCCTCGAGCGTCTCGAGCGTCTGCGTCTTGCGCTCGGCGTTCTCCTCCTCGAGCACGGCCTTGCGCGACAGCACGATGTTGCCGCGCTTCTTGTTGACCTTGATCACGCGCATCCGGAGCTCCTGCCCCTTGAGCGCGTCGAGGTTGCGGACCGGCCGCACGTCGACCTGGCTGCCCGGCAGGAATGCGCGGACGCCGATGTCGACGGCGAGCCCGCCCTTCACCCGCTCGATCACCCGGCCCACGACGACGCGGCGCTCCTGGTAGGCGCGCTCGACGTCGTCCCAGACCTTCATCTTCTCGGCTTTTTCCTTGGAGAGCACGACGTAGCCGTCGCGGTCCTCGGTCTTCTCGATCAGCACGTCGACCGAGTCGCCCGCCTTCACCAGGATCTGCCCGTTCTCGTCGCGGAACTCCTCGAGCGCGATCATGCCCTCGGACTTGTAGCCGACGTCGACGATCACCTCGGACTCCGAGACCCGGAGCACGGTGCCCCGCACCACTTCGCCTTCGGCGAAGTTGCGGAAGCTGACGTCGTACATGTCGAGCAGCCGCTCGTATTCCTCGGAGTCGAACCCGGGCTCCGTGGGCTCCTCCTCGAACGGCGGGTCGGATGCGCCGCGGGGCGCGACGGGGATGGCCTTGCGTGTCTTTTCAGTCTCCGGCATGGGTGGGACTCTGGTCCTCCAGCTTTCTCGAGATTTCGTCCGGCAGGCGGAGGCGGCTCGGTCGCACCCGAAGGAGGCCCGGCACCGTCCACGGCCAAACGTGGAATCGTAAGCGAGTCAGTGGGATGCTGTCAAGAAAGGTCGCCCAGGACCCGCTCCGCGGTGGCCACGAGCGCCTCGAGCGTCGAGGGCGCGGCCACTCCCCGCACGTCGAGACCGGCCGCACGGGCTGCGGCTTCGGTCGTCGGGCCGATCACCGCTGCCGGCAGACCCGCGGCGCGGTCCCCCGCCGAGCGGGCGAAAGCCTCGACGGCCGAAGGAGATGCGAAGAGGGCCAGGTCGAAGCCCTGCTCCAGGCAGCGCCCAACGGCCTCCCCGAGCCCGGGCGGCTCGATCGTCGAGTAGGCCGCCACCACCTCGACCACGGCCCCCATCCCGCGGAGCCCGGCAGGCGAGCTCCTCGCGGGCCTCGCTCGAGGCCGGCACGAGCATGCGCCGGTCTTTCAGCCGCTCCTTCGAGAACGCATCCAGGAGCCCCGCCGTGCGGAAGTCGGTCTTCGGCTCGAGCACGCGGCGGTCTTCGGGGAACGAGGAGCGCAAGGCCGCCGTCGTCGCGGGGCCGACGGAGGCGACACGGCGCGTCTGCGCTGCCGAGCTTCGGGTAGAGCCCGAGCACGGTCAGGCGCGAGAGCACCGCGTTCACCGTGTTCGCGCTGGTGAGGACCACCCAGTCGTAGCGGTCGAGCGATTCGAGCGCTTCGTCCAGCGGGCCGATGTCCCTGGGCGGGACGATGTCGATCGCGGGCACCTCGAGGACGGTCGCGCCCATCGCCTGGAGCCGCTCCGCGAGACCGCCGGCCTGGCTCTTCTGGCGGGTGACCACGACGCGGCGGCCCTGGAGCGCGCTCACGGCTCGGCCTTCGACGAGAGGGGCGCGATGAGGGCCCGCGCTCCGCGCGCCACGAGATCGTCGGCGAGTCCGCGACCGAGGGCGCCCGGATCGCTCCCGCGGCGCTCGCCGCGCAGCATGCGGATCCGTCCGGAGCGGCCACGAAGGCCACGAGCTCGAGGTCGCTGCCGGCTTCGAAGGCGTGCGCTCCGAGCGGGACGTTGCAGCCGCCGCCGAGCGCCGCGAGAAACGCCCGCTCCGCCGCGACCGCTCGCGCGGTCGCCGGGTGATCGAGCGGCACGAGTGCCGCGCGAACGGCCGCATCGCCCTCGCGGCACTCGATCGCGATCGCGCCCTGCCCCGGCGCCGGCACGAACTGGCGCGGGTCGAGGACCTCCGTCGCTTCGTCCGCGCGCCCCAGCCGGCCGAGACCCGCCATCGCGAGCAGGATCGCGTCGAACCGACCCTCGCGCAGGCGCCGCAGCCGCGTGTCGACGTTGCCGCGCAGGTCCTCGAGCTGGAGCTCCGGCCGCAGCGAGTGAACCAGCGACCGGCGCCTGAGGCTCGTGGTGCCGACACGGGCGCCGGCCCTGAGCTCCGAGAGGTGCCCTCCGCTCGAGACGAGCGCGTCGCGCGGGTCGGCGCGCTCCAGGATCGCCACGAGCGCGAGACCTCCGGGCAGTGCCGTCGGCACGTCCTTGAGCGAGTGCACCGCGAGGTCCACCTCCCCCGCCAGCAGCGCCTCTTCGATCTCCTTCAGGAAGGCGCCCTTGCCGCCGACGGCCTCGAGCCGCCGGTCCTGCAGCCGGTCGCCGGTCGTCGTGATCTCGTGGAGCGTCGCGGCGTGCCCGAGCGACGCGAGGCGTTCCTGGACGTGGCGCGCCTGCCAGAGCGCGAGCGCGCTGCCGCGCGTCCCGATCCGCAGCGGGCTCACAGGTCGAAGAGCCGTCGGACGAGGCCCACGTCGTCGGCGTGCCCGCTGCCCGCGAGCTCCTTGAGCCGCACCGTGGGCGCGTGCAGCAGCTTGTTGACGATCGCCGAGGTGGCCGCCTCGAGCGCGTTCTCCTGCTCGGGCGTGAGCGGGCCCAGCCGCTGGCGCGCCTTCGCGATCTCGGCCTTGCGGATCTCGTCGGCGCGCCGCCGCAGCTCGGCGACGAGCGGCACGACCTCGAGCGAGCGGCGCCACTCGAGGAAGTCGCGCACCTCCTGCTCGACGATCGCCTCCGCCGCGGCGGACTCCTTCTTGCGCTCGCGCAGGTTCGCCGCGGCCACCTTCTGCAGGTCGTCGATGTCGTAGAGGAAGACGCCGGTGACGTGGCCGGCGTCCTCCGCGATGTCGCGCGGCACGGCGATGTCGATCAGGAACAGCGGGCGGCCGTGGCGCAGCTCCTGCGCCGCCTCGACGTCCTCGCGCTTCACGACGATGCCGGGCGCCCCGGTGCCGCTGATCACGATGTCCGCCCGCAACAGCTCGGCGCGCAGCGACTCGAAGGGCGCCGCGCGGCCGCCGAGGCTGGCGGCGAGCTGCTCGGCCTTCTCGAACGTGCGCCCGCCGAGCACCGTGGCGCGCGCCCCCCGCCGCACCATCTGGCTCGCCGCGAGCTCGCTCATCTTGCCCGCGCCCACCAGCAGCACGGCGTGGCCGTGGAGGTCGCCGAAGATCTTGCTCGCGAGCTCGACCGCGACGTGCGAGACCGAGACGGCGTTGCGGCCGATCGCGGTCTCCGTGCGCGCGCGCTTCGCCGCGGCGATCGAGCGCGTCCGCAGGCCGTTCAGCACGGCGCCCAGGCTCTTGGCCTCCTCGGCGGCCTGGTAGGCCTCCTTCACCTGTCCGAGGATCTGCGACTCGCCGAGCACCATCGAGTCGAGGCTGGCCGCGACGCGAAAGGCGTGGCGCACGGCCGGCTCGCCCTCGAGCCGATAGAGGTGCTTCTCGACGTCCTCCGGCGCGCGGCCGTGATAGCGCGCGAGGAACTCCGCCACCGCGCCGAGCGCGGCCTTCTCGGAGTGGCCGTAGATCTCGACCCGGTTGCAGGTCGAGAGGATCATCACCTCGTCGAGGCCCGCGTCC
>CAVRVE010000008.1:0-86359 GCA_963724555.1 uncultured Acidobacteriota bacterium | reverse complement strand
AGCCGCAGTCGTAGCCGCGCGACCCGGCGGACGTGGACGGCGAGGCTCAGGGCTTCCGCAGCGCGAGCGGAGGTCGACCGAGGAGAGCACGACGCAGCGCGGACCAGCTGCTCTCGAAGACCGCCGCGAGGCTGCAGGCGCTCGCCGCGAGCACCCGAAGCGCGAGCCCGGACGTCGCCAGCGCGCTCGCCCCGACGCGTGCGTCCGCGGGCACCGCGAGCGCTTCGAGCTCGGCCGCCCACCTCTGCCAGGGCTCGTCCGGCGGGCCCACGGCCACGAGCGTGCCGGTGTAGGCCTGGCCCGCCGCGGGATCGAGAGCGCGCGCCTCGGGCGCGAGACGCACGCGCTCGAGGAATGCCAGGCGTCCGGCCACGCGCACGCGGGTCTCGAGGTCGAGCCGCGCGAAGCTCCAGCACTCGCCGCGGGCCACCCGGCCGAGCGCAAACGCGTCCCAGACGAGCGCGCGCCCGCCGGCCGCGACGTCGACCTCGAGCGACTGCTCGAGCGCCGCGCCGGGGTGGGGGATCAGGTGGTCGGGGACGTACTCGAGCGTCGCCCCGCGCGCGACCTCGATCCGGGTCTCGATGCGCGCCGGGGTCGCGTCGCAGCGGTAGACCCGCGTGGCCGACGGCGTCGTCACGCAGACGTGGGCGCCCTCGCCGAGGCGGATCGACGTGCTGAGCCGGTCGCCGCCCGAGCACGCCGCCCGTCGGGTTGAGCAGCGGCGCGATCACCGCGCCGTCGCCCGCGAGGTCGATGGGCTCCAGGAACTGCAGCGGCAGCTGAAGCGGCGCTCGGTCAGCACCGTGTGGTCGCCGCGGCGCTCGAAGGCGAGGCGCGAGCCGGCCCTCGCGGCCGACGCGCGAGGCGGGGGCTCGCCCCGCGAGCGGCGGTCGCTCTCGAACAGCAGGTCCCTGCGGATCCATTCGACCGCCGCCTCGACCCCCACGCCGGTCGCGGAGGTTCGTGAACAGGAACGGCCGCTCGCCGCGCATGCGCCGGCGTCGCGCTCCATCACCTCGAGGTCGGCGCCCACGTAGGGCGCGAGGTCGATCTTGTTGATCACCAGCAGGTCGGAGCGCGTGATGCCCGGCCCGCCCTTGCGCGGGATCTTCTCGCCCTCCGCCACGTCGATCACGTAGATCGTGGCGTCCACCAGCTCGGGGCTGAAGGTCGCGGCCAGGTTGTCGCCGCCGCTCTCGATGAAGAGCACGTCGAGGTCGGGGAAGCGCGCGCTGCAGCTCGCGCGACGGCCTCCAGGTTCACCGAGGCGTCCTCGCGGATGGCGGTGTGCGGGCAGCCGCCGGTCTCCACGCCGAGGATGCGCTCGCGTCGGCAGCACCTCCCGCCGCAGCAGGAACTCGGCGTCCTCGCGCGTGTAGATGTCGTTCGTGATCACCGCCAGGCTCGTAGCGCTCGCGCATGCGCAGGCACAGCGCCTCCACGAGCGCGGTCTTGCCCGAGCCGACCGGGCCCGCCGATGCCGAGCTTCAAGGGCCTGCGGGATCATGAGCGGAAGAGCCGTGCGTCGAGCCGCGCGTGGCGCATCGCGGCCACGTCGAGCGCCGGGGTGAAGGTCCACGAGTCGTCGGGCAGCGCTTGCCGGCGCGCCTCCCCGGCGAGCCGGGCGATGCGGGGCCGCAGCCTCGAGCAGCATGCGCTGTCCCTCGAGCTGGCCGAGCGGCAGGAGGCGCAGCGCCGCACCGACCACGACCGCCGCGGTCGAGTACAGGTAGGCCGCGGCCGCGTCGCGCGGGTCCGGCGCCGACCGCCTGCCGCGACGAGGCCGAAGGCCACCGCGTGGTGGCCGGGCGTGCGTCCTGCCGTCCACCGCGCCGAAGAGCGCGACCGCGGCGTCGCCGGGCAGGAGCCGCCGCCGCCACGCGCAGGGTCTGGCGGCCCATCTGCCGGCTCGCCTCGCGCAGCTCGGCCGCCGGCTTCATGCGCGTCGAGCGTCGCGTCGATCCGGAGCGCGCGCTCGAGGTCTCGCGGCGCGGCCCGCCGCGCGCACGGCCGCCACCGCCACCGCGTCGCACGGGCCGGCGCTCGCCTCCAGCAGGACGCGCAGGAAGGCCCGCGACGCCGCGGGCGTCGCGCACGTGTCCGTCCTGCACGCAGCGTCTCGAGCCCGAAGGAGTGGGCATACGCCGCCGGCGGGGAAGAGACCGTCGGCGAACTGCAGGAGGCCGACGAGGGCGTCAGCGTCCATGCTCGCGCGTATCGTGCGGTCCCATGGCGGCTCGGCCGGTGCCCGCCCACGGGGTGAAGACGGCCTCCGTCTTCTCGAACGCGACGCCGAGCCGCGTGAGAAGCTGCTCCATCGCGGTGTCGTCGGGCACGAGCAGCCGCTCGCCGTCGAGCGCCGAGCGGGAAGTGCCGGTTGCCGACCTCGAAGGCCAGCCGCAGCGCCTCGCGGTGGCTGCCGGGTAGGACCGCGAGCACCGGCTCGGGCATCGCTTCGACCTCGAGGTAGAAGTCGGGCCCGACGAAGAGCAAGGCGCCCGGCTCGAGCACGCTGCCCGTGGGCAGGGCCAGCGCCACCTCGCGGCCCTTGCTGGTCGCGGGCCGTCGCCGCGTCCAACGCCGCTCCTCCCAGTCGCGCCTGGAGCACGTCGCGCTCGCGTCCCGACGAGCGTCTCGCGCGACGGCCGGCTCCGGCAGGTGGTCGACGACGATGCACGGACCGCGCCCTCAGAACAGGAAGTAGCGCTGGGCCATCGGCAGCTCCCGCGCGGGCTCGCAGGTCAGCAGCTCGCCGTCGGCGCGCACCTCGTAGGTCTCGGGATCGACCTCGATCCGCGGCAGCGCGTCGTTCAGCACCATGCTCTTCTTGGTGACGCGCTCGGCAGCCCGCGCACCGCCACGACGCGCCGCGCGAGGCCGAGCCGCGCCGGCACGCCGGCGTCGAGCGCCGCCTGCGACACGAAGGTGACCGACGCTCGACGCGCCCGCGCGCCCGAGCGCCCCGAACATCGGCCGATAGAGCACGGGCTGCGGCGTGGGGATCGAGGCGTTCGGGATCGCCCATGGCCGCCCAGGCGATGAAGCCGCCCTTCAGCACCAGCTCCGGCTTCACGCCGAAGAAGGCCGGCTTCCAGACCACGAGGTCGGCGAGCTTGCCCGTGCTCGAGCGAGCCCGACCTCGTGGGCGATGCCGTGGGCGATCGCCGGGTTGATCGTGTACTTCGCGACGTAGCGCCGGGCGCGCAGGTTGTCGCTGCCCGGCTTCTCGCCGGGCAGCGCGCCGCGCTGCTGCTTCATCTTGTCGGCGGTCTGCCAGGTGCGGAGCACCACCTCGCCGATGCGGCCCATCGCCTGCGAGTCGGAGGACATCATGCTGATCGCGCCGAGGTCGTGGAGCACGTCCTCGGCCGCGATCGTCTCGGCCCGGATGCGCGACTCGGCGAAGGCGAGGTCCTCGGGGATCTTCGGGCTCAGGTGGTGGCAGACCATCAGCATGTCGAGGTGCTCGTCCATCGTGTTGACCGTGAACGGCATCGTCGGGTTGGTGGACGAGGGCAGGCAGTTCGGCTCGCCGCAGACCTTGATGATGTCCGGCGCGTGGCCGCCGCCCGCGCCCTCGGTGTGGTAGGTGTGGATCGTCCGGCCCGTCGATGGCGCGGATCGTCTCCTCGACGAAGCCGGCCTCGTTCAGGGTGTCGGTGTGGATCGCCACCTGCACGTCGAAGCGCGTCGGCCACCGGGAGCGCGCCGTCGATGGCCGCGGGCGTGGTGCCCCAGTCCTCGTGCAGCTTCAGGCCGATGGCCCCCGCCTCGATCTGCTCCTCGAGCGGCTCGGGACGCGAGGTGTTGCCCTTGCCGAGGAAGCCGAGGTTCACGGGAAGGCCCTCGGCGGCCTCGAGCATGCGGTGGATGTTCCGAAGGCGCCGGGCGTGCACGTGGTGGCGTTCGTGCCGGTGGCGGGGCCGGTGCCGCCGCCGATCATGGTGGTGACGCCGGCGGAGAGCGCCTCGTACGACCTGCTGCGGGCAGATGAAGTGGATGTGGCTGTCGATGCCGCCCGCGGTGACGATGCGGCCCTCGCCGGCGATCACCTCGGTGCTCGCGCCGACCGACCATGCCCGGGGTGACGCCGTCCATGATGTCGGGGTTGCCGGCCTTGCCGACGCCGACGATGCGGCCGTCCCGGACGCCGATGTCGGCCTTGACGACGCCCCAGTGGTCGAGCACGACGGCGTTCGTGATCACGAGGTCGAGCGCGCCGTCGGCGCGCGTGGCGCGCGCCGACTGGCCCATGCCGTCGCGCAGCACCTTGCCGCCGCCGAACTTCGCCTCCTCGCCGGGCACGGTGAGGTCGCGCTCGACCTCGCACGAGCAGGTCGGTGTCGGCGAGGCGCACGCGGTCGCCCGTGGTCGGGCCGTAGAGGCTCGCGTACTGTCGCGCGCGGGATGCGCAGCGTCATGGCTCGCGTCCAGGAAGCCGCGCGCGCGCGGCCCGCGCGAGAGCGGCGCTCGAGACGGGCGGCGTCCGACCGGCCCTCGGTGAGACCGTTCAGGCCGTAGACCTCGCGCGTGCCGCCGAGCGCCACGAGCGTCGACGCGCTTCTCGTCGCCGGGCTCGAAGCGCACGGCCGTTCCCGCGGGAACGTTCGAGCCGCATGCCGAAGGCCGCGCGCGCGATCGAAGCGCAGCGCCTTGTTCGCCTCGAAGAAATGGAAGTGCGAGCCGACCTGGATCGGCCGGTCGCCGGTGTTGGCCACGACGAGCTCGAGCGTAGGCCGCCCGGCGTTCGCCACGATCTCGCCGTCCGCCAGCAGGTACTCGCCTGGGACCATGGCCGTGATCCTCTCGCGCGCGCCGCGCGCTCCCAACGGATCGGATGGTGGACGGTGACGAGCTTGGTGCCGTCCGGGAACGTCCCCTCCACCTGGACCTCCTCGAGCATCTCGGGCACCCCCTCCATCACGTCGTCGCGCCTGAGGATCGTGATGCCGTCCGCCATCAGCTCGGAGACGCTCTGCCGTCGCGGACGCCCTCGAGCATCTCCGCCGTGATGCAGGGCGAGCGCCTCCGGGTAGTTGAGCTTCAGGCCGCGCGCGCGGCGGCGGCGCGCGAGGTCGGCCGCCACGACGATCAGCAGCTTCTCCTGCTCGCGCGGGGTGAGGTGCACGCCCGGCATCTTAATCCGCGGAGCTTCGCGCGCGGACCGCGATCTCCGAGCCGTCGACGGCTCATGGCGCCGATCGACGCCGGTATCGACGGCTATAGCCGTTGACAATATAGCCACTGTGGCTATATTGGCCTCATGAGCCCTGCGCGCGACGACCGCGAAGAGGTCGAGGCCCTGCTGCCGCTGCCGCTCGCGACGTTCCACATCCTGCTGGCGCTCGCCGACGACGATCGCCACGGCTACGCGATCCTGCAGGACGTGGCGGCGCGGACCGGCGGCGAGCTGCGGCTCAGCGCCGGCACCCTCTACCGCTCGATCCAGCGCATGCTCGAGCAGGGGCTGCATCGAGGAGCGGCGCGAGCGCCCGGCGCCGGAGCAGGACGACGAGCGGCGGCGCTACTACCGGATCACGCCGTTCGGCAGCGCGGTCGCCCGCGCCGAGGCCGGCGCGCCTGAACGCGCTCGTCCGGCTGGCGCGCGCGCTGGGCCTCGCGCCGGGGCGGGCCTGATGCGCCTCTACCGCGCGCTGCTGTGGCTGCTGCCCGGCCTCGTTCCGCGCGGAGTACGCGGACGAGATGGCGGCGATCCTCGAAGAGCGGCGGCGCGACGCGGACGGCCCGCTGTCGCGCGCGCTCGCCTCTGGCCGCCGCGGCCGCCGACGTCGCTGGCCTGTGCGGCGCGCGTGCACCTCGACATCCTGCGGCAGGACCTCGGCTACCCCGCGCGCACGCTGCGCCGCGCGCCGGGCTTCGCGCTCACCGTCGTCGTGGTGGCGGCGCTCGGGGTCGGCGCCACGACCGCGGCCTTCTCGATCACCGACCACGTGCTGATCCGGCCGCTGCCGTTCCCGCACCCGGAGCGCCTCGTGCAGCTGTGGCAGACCGAGCGCCAGGAAGGCTACGGGCAGCTGGAGCTGTCGCCGGCCAACTACCGCGACTGGCAGCGGCGGAGCACGTCGTTCGAGGCGATGGGCGCCTTCTTCAAGAACAGCGTCAACCTGGTCGGCGGCGGCGATCCCGAGCGGCTGCGAGCGCGCGACGGTGACGAACGAGGTGCTGCCGCTCGCTCGGCACGCGCGCCGCTCCTCGGCCGGAGCTTCACGCGCGCCGAGGACCGTCGAGGGGGCTGCCGGGCACGGTGGTGCTGAGCTACGGCCTGTGGCAGCGCCGCTTCGGCGGCGACCCGGACGTCGTCGGGCGCACGCTGCTGCTCGACGACGAGCCGTCACCGGGTGATCGGCGTGATGCCGCCGGGCTTCCAGCTTCCCGCGCCGCGAGACGGAGCTGTGGCTGCCGATGCGCTGCCGAAGCAGGCGCTTCGAGCGACGCGACGACCTCTACCTCGAGTGTCGTCGCGCGGCTGCGGCCGGGAGTCTCGCTCGAGCAGGCGCAGGCCGAGATCGACCTGGTGGCGGCGCAGCTCGAGCGCCAGTACCCGGTCGAGAACAACGGCAGTCGGCGCGAGCGTCGTGCGCCTGCGCGACGAGCTCTCGCGCCAGTCGCGCCTGCTGCTGCTCGCGCTCTTCGGCGCGGCGCTCGTGCGTGCTGCTGATCGCCTGCACCAACCTCGCGAGCCTGCTGCTCGCGCGCGCGCTCGAGCGGCGGCAGGAGCTCGCGGTGCGCACGGCGCTCGGCGCCGGCCGCGAGCGCCTGCTCGCGCCAGCTCCTGACCGAGAGCCTGCTGCTCGCCGGCCTCGGCGGGCGCGCTCGGCGTCGCTGCTCGCCAGTCGCGGCGCTGCCGCTCGTCGCGCGGCTGGTGCCGAACGCGCTGCCGATCGGCGAGCCGCCGCCGCTCGACCTGCGCGTGCTCGGCTTCGCGGCGCTGATGACGCTCGTGACCGGCGTCGGCTTCGGCCTCGCGCCGGCGCTGCGCGCTGGCCGCGAGGGCCGGATCGCGGCGGGCTGCGCGAGGGTGCGCGCGCCGGCCGCGCGGCGCCGGCGAGCGCCTGCGCTCCGCGCTGGTGGTCGGCGGAGGTGACGATCGTCGGTGGTGCTGCTCATCTCGTGCGGCCTGCTGATCCGCGCGCTCCTGCGCGTGCAGGCGATCCGACCCGGGTTTCGACGCCGACGCAGCGTCGTGACGCTGCGCACCACGCTGCCGATGCCGAAGTACGAGAAGCTCGACAAGCGCGACGCGTTCTACGCGCAGCGTCCTCGACGAGGTGCGGGCGCTGCCGGGCGTCACGAGCGCGGCCTACATCAGCTTCCTGCCGATGGTGATGACGCGGCGGCATCTGGTCGATCGAGGCCGAGGGCCGCCCGATCCAGCCGGGCGAGGGCCACACCGCCAGCATCCGCTACGTCACACCCGGCTACTTCGCGACGCTCGGGCATCCCGCTCGTCTCCGGGCGCGACGTCAGCGACTGCGGACACGCGCGGGCGCGCTGCAGGTGGCCGTGGTGAGCGACTCGTTCGTGCGAGCGCTACTGGCCGGGCCAGAACCCGATCGGCGCGCTTCCGCTTCGGTCTCCTGGGGCGGCTCGATCAGCACGATCGGCGACTTCCAGAACCGCACGATCGTCGGCGTGGTCGGCGACGTCGCGTGCGCGGCCTCGAGCGCCGGAACGAGCCGCAGGTCTACCTGCCGAACCGCCAGCAGCCGGAGGACGCCATGGGCTGGTACACGCCGCAGGACCTGGCGGTGCGGCACGACGGGCGAGCCCGGCGCGCTCGTCGCCGGCGCTGCGGAAGATCGTCGCGCGCGCCGATCCCGACGCTGCCGATCTCGGACGTGCGGACGCTCGAGGCGATCGTCCTCGGCCGAGACCGCGCCGCGCCGCGTCCAGGTCCGGGTGCTGGCCGGCTTCGCCGGCGCTCGCCGTGCTGCTCGCGGGCGTCGGCATCCACGGGCTGCTCGCCTTCACGGTCGCGAGCCGCTCGCAGGAGATCGGCGTCCGGCGCGCCCTGGGCGCCGCGCACGTCGCGACATCCTGCGGCTCGTGGTCCGTCACGGCCTGCGGCTCGCCGCCCTTGGCACGGGCCTCGGGCTCGCTCTCGCCTGGGCCGCCGGCCGGAGCCTCGAGGCGCTGCTGGCGGGCGTCAGTCCACAGGACCTCGCGACCTCCGCGACCGCCGCCCTTCTCGCGCTGGCGACGGCGCTCGCCGGCACCCTGGTCCCGGCCTGGCGCGCGGCTCGCGTCGACCCGCTCAAGGTGATCCGCGTCGACTAGCGGCCCTCGGCGCGCCCCGGGTTTGACGCTCGCGCTGGGCACCCTTAGGCTCGCAGCGTGGAGGCGAGGGCGCGGCGCGGAGACAAGACCGAGAAGGGGCTGGTGCCGCGCCGTGCGGTGCGGACGCGCCCGCGCCTGCCGCAGGCCGAGTGGGCCGAGGCCGAGGACGACGCGCTCCTGGACCTGCGGCTCTCCGAGCTCGAGCTGAAGATCGAGGGCAGCGACCTCGAGGAGCGCATCGCGGAGCTCGGCAAGGAGCTCGAGGCCAACGGCCTGCAGTTCCGACCGCACTTCTGGCTCGCGGACGAGTGGTTCTGCCCGGACGGCGTGCCCGGGCATCGCGATCCCCTTCTACCTCGCCCACCCGCGGCTGCGGCGGCTCGAGCTCACGCAGATGCTCGAGATCGAGGGCGGCACCCGCGAGTGGTGCATGATGATCCTGCGCCACGAGGCCGGCCACGCGATCGAGAACGCCTACAGGCTGCGCCAGCGCCCGAAGCGGCAGGCCATCTTCGGCAAGAGCTCCGAGCCCTACCCCGACAGCTACGCGCCCAAGCCCTACAGCCGCAGCTTCGTCGTCCACCTCGACTCCTGGTACGCGCAGAGCCACCCGGACGAGGACTTCGCCGAGACCTTCGCGGTCTGGCTGACGCCCGACTCGAACTGGCGCGAGCGCTACCAGGGCTGGCCGGCGCTCCGGAAGCTCGAGTACGTGGACGCGCTGATGCGCCAGATCGCCGGGCGTGCCCCGGCGGTCACCACGCGGCGCACGCCGTTCTCGCTCGCGTCGCAGCGGCGCACGCTGCGCGTCCACTACCGCAGGAAGCGCCGGCACTATCGCGTCGACGCCCGCGACACCCACGACCGCGACCTGCGCGCGCTCTTCTCGGACGCTCCCGAGCACGCGGCGAACGCGCCGGCCGCGCCGTTCCTCACGCGCATCCGCCGCGAGGTGCGCAACCGCGTGCGGCGCTGGACGGGTGAGCGGCTCTACGTGATCGACCAGGTGCTCGGCGACATGGTGACGCGCTGCCGCGAGCTGGGGCTGCGGCTGCGCGGGGCCGAGGACGAGGCGCGGCTCGAGTTCACGACGCTGCTCACCGCGCGCACCATGACCCACCTGCAGCTCGGCCGCCACCGGGTGCCGCTGTGACGCCGCGGCGCGTGAGAGAGGCGCGCCGCAAGCTCCGGGTGCTGGCGCTCGTCCACGAGGCCCTGGTGCCGCCGGACAACGCGGACAAGCGCAAGGCGGCGCGCGCCGACTGGAAGACCGAGTACGACGTGGTCCACGCGCTGCGCGCGCTCGGCCACGAGGTGCAGGTGCTCGGGATCGGCGGCGACCTCGGCCCGCTGCGCCAGGCGATCGCCGACTGGAAGCCGCAGATCGCCTTCAACCTGGTCGAGGCCTTCGACGACGTGTCGATCTGGGACGCGAACGTGGTCGCCTACCTCGAGCTGATGAAGGTGCCCTACACCGGCTGCAACTCGCGCGGCCTCGTGCTGTCGCGCGACAAGGCGCTCGCGAAGAAGGTGCTCTCGTACCACCGCATGCCGCTCGCCGACTTCGCCGTGTTCCCACGCGACCGCATCGTGAAGCGCCCGCGCCGGCTGCGTTATCCACTGATCGTCAAGTCGCTCACGCTCGACGCCTCGATCGGCATCTCGCAGGCCTCGGTGGTCGAGGACGACGCGAAGCTCGTGGAGCGCGTGGGTTTCATCCACGAGACGATCGGCACCGACGCGCTCGTCGAGGAGTACGTCGAGGGCCGCGAGCTCTACGTCGGGATCCTGGGCGACAAGCGGCTCGAGGTGTTCCCGATCTGGGAGCTGTCGTTCGACGGCATGCCCGAGGAGTCGCGGCCGATCGCGACCGAGCGGCTCAAGTGGAGCCTCACCTACCGCAAGAAGCACGCGATCGTGAGCGGCCCGGCGCGCGAGCTGCCCGACAAGGTGGCCGCGCGGATCCGCGAGACCTGCCGCCGCGTCTACCGCAACCTGATGCTGAGCGGCTACGCGCGCATCGACATTCGCCTGCGAGAGGACGGCGAGCCCTGCATCCTGGAGGCGAACCCGAACCCGCAGCTCAGCGCCGACGAGGACTTCGCGCTCTCGGCCCGCGCCGCCGGCGTCGAGTACTGGTCGCTGCTGCAGCGCATCGTCGAGCTCGGACTGCGCTTCGAGCCGTCCCAGCTCGGCTGACGCAACGGGGGTCCTCGACGCGCGGCGGAGCGTCTCTGATACGCTCGGGTACTCTCCGAGGGACCGCACGCCATGCACAGCGCCGACCGCCCGCTCATCGTCGACGTCGAGGCTTCAGGCTTCAGGCTGGAGCGCGAGCTATCCGATCGAGATCGGACTGGCGCTCGACGAGGGGCTCAAGTACTGCACGCTGGTTCAGCCGGCACCCGGCTGGACGCACTGGGACGACGAGGCGCAGAAGGTCCACCGCATCCCGCGTGACGTGCTCGAGACCTATGGCCGGCCGTGTCGCGAAGTCGCCGAGATGCTGAACGAGCTGCTGGCGACCGGGACGGTCTACACGGACGGCTGGGTGGTGGACAAGCCCTGGCTCACGACGCTGTTCTACGCCGCCCGCACCGAGATGCGGTTCCACGTCAGCCCGCTCGAGATGATCCTGTCCGAGCCGCAGATGGAGCGCTGGCACGGCGAGAAGGACCTGGTGCTCGCCAGCATGGACCTCTCCCGTCACCGCGCGAGCCACGACGCCTGGATCATCCAGGAGACCTACATCCGTACGCGCGCGCTCGCCGACTCTCAGGCCGCCTTGCGGACGTCGTAGACGTAGAGCGTGTCCTGCTCGCGCAGGTAGAGCTTGCCGCCCACGACGACGGGGTGCGACCAGCTCGGCTTCTCGACGCCCGGGATCGTGAACGAGCCGCGCTCGTGGTAGCCCTCGGGTGTCGCCTGGATCAGCATCACGACGCCGTTCTGGTAGCGGAAATAGAGGTTGCCGTCCGCGTACACGACGGCCGCGGACCCGGTGCCGGCATTGCGAATGTCGCCGCCCCAGGCGACCTTGCCGGTCGTGAACTCGATGCAGATCGGGAAGCCCTTGCTCTGCCCGTTGCCGCCGTAGATGTAGTTGCCCACGAGCACCATGCCGCCGTGGTGGTTCTGGAACGTCTTGGCCGGCAGGAAGTAGAGCTCGCGCGCCTGGACCCCCTGGTCCGCCGACTTCGACAGCTCGACGAGCGCCGCCCCGGTCTGGTAGCCGGTCGAGGCGAAGGCCCAGTTGGCGCGCACGAGCGGGGTCGAGATGTTGGCGACCTGGTTGGCCACGCGGTTGTAGCCCCACAGGAACTTGCCGTCGCTCGCGCGCACGCCGACGAGACCGCGGCCCAGCAGCTGGACGTACTGCTTCACGCCCGACGCGTTCGAGATCACGACGGACGCGTAGCCCGCGCCGTCCTTGCCGGCGGGGCCGAGATCGGGCACGGCGCTGCGCCAGACCTCCTTGCCGGTCGCCTTGTCGAGCGAGACGAGCGTCGCGTCGGACGCGCCCGGGGTGACGATCACGCGGTCCCCGTCGACGAGCGGCGACTCGCTCCACTTCCACATCGACATCACGTGCCCGCCGAAGTCGGAGGGCAGGCTGCGCCGCCAGCGCTCCTTGCCGGAGGCCGCGTCGACCGCCACCAGGTCGCCCTCGGTGCCCATCGCGTAGACGACACCGCCGTCGACGCTCGGCGTCCCGCGCGGGCCGCCGTACTCGTCGCTCCAGACGGGTCCCACGCGGCTCTTCCAGACGAGCGAGCCGTCCTTGGCGCTGAGCGCCAGCAGGTACTGCGCGCCGTCGCGGTCGCCCATCGTGTAGATGCGGTCGTCCACGACGGCGACACTCGAGAAGCCGGCGCCGATGCCGGTCGCCTTCCACGCGAGCGGCGGACCGGACGCCGGCCACTGGCTCGCGAGCCCGGTCTCGGTCGAGAGCGCGTCGCGCGACGGCCCGCGCCAGCCGGGCCAGCCGGGGCCGGCGGCGCGCAGATCGGGAAGCACGACGAGCGCGACGAGCGGTCGCGAGAGCGATACGCGGATGCTGCATGTTCACTCCTTTGAATCCCACACGACAGGCGTCTCACCGATTCTGCGAGCGCAGCCGCGGCGTGTCGAGCGCGGGGCGCTTGACGCGGCCGTGCGCGCACGAAAGGATCGACGGATTGCCGCTTCGACGGCGCAACGAATGAAGAACGCACTGCTCGGCCTCGCGACGCTCGCCCTCTATCTGCTGCACCAGGACGTCTGGTTCTGGCGCAGCGCGCGCCCGTTCCTGCTCGGCTTCCTGCCGGTCGGGCTCGCCTACCACGCCCTCTACTGCCTGCTCGCGTCGCTCTTGATGCTGCTGCTGGTGAGGCACGCCTGGCCCGCGCAGCTCGAGCGCGAGGCCGACACCCGCGACGAACGACACCGCCGCCCGTGATCCCCGCGCTGATCGTCTTCGCCTATCTGGGCGTCGTCGTCTACATCGGCGTCTTCGCCTTCCGCCACGCGCACGGCCGCGCGGAGGTGGAGGACTACTTCCTCGCGGACCGCTCGCTCGGCCCGTTCGTGTTCCTGATGTCGCTCTTCGGCACGAACATGACCGCGTTCTCGATCCTCGGCTCCTCGGGCCACGCCTTCGCGAACGGGATCGTCACCTTCGGGCTGATGGCCTCGCCCGCGGCGCTGGTGATGCCGCTGATGCTCTTCCTGGTCGGCACGCGCGTGTGGGCGCTCGGCAAGCGCCACGGCTTCATCACGCCGGTGCAGCTGTTCCGCGACCGCTGGGAGACGAGCCACGTCGGCACCGTGATCTTCGCGGTACAGGCCGTGCTGCTGGTGCCGTACGTGATCATCGGGGTGATGGGCGGCGGCACGACGCTCGCCGCCGTGAGCGGCGGCCGCGTGCCCTACTGGCTGGGCGGCGCCATCGTCGCGGCCGTGGTGATGAGCTACGTCTTCTTCGGCGGCATGCGCGGCACCGCCTGGGTCAACACCTTCCAGACGACGCTCTTCCTCGTCTTCGGCGCCGTCGCCGTGCTGGTGATCGGCTGGGGCATGGGCGGCTTCAGAGCCTCGGTCGAGGCGCTGGCGGCTTCGCCGCAGGCGTTCCTGCTCACGCGCGAGCGCTTCTCGACGCTCGACTTCTTCAGCTACACGTTCATCCCGCTCTCGTCGATCGCGTTCCCGCACATCACGATCTTCTGCCTCACCGCCGAGCGCATGGCCCACTTCAAGAGGACCGTCATCTTCTACCCTCTGTGCCTGCTCGCGATCTGGCTGCCCTGCACGTTCCTCGGCGTGATGGCGAACCGGGCGGCCGACGTGCCGGCCGTCCGAGCGAAGCTCGAAGCACGCGCCACGCTCGCGACCCAGGCCTCGACGCTTCCGGCCGAGGAGCGCGCCGCGCTCCGCACGAAGGCGACGGGCGACGACGTGCTGGTGCAGCTGCTCAATCACTACGCGCCGGCCTGGCTCGCGGGCCTGCTGGCCGCGGGCATCATGGCCGCCGTGATGGCCACCGACTCGCAGATCCTCGCGCTCTCGACCATGTTCACGGAGGACGTCTTCGCTCACTACGAGGGCACGGCACGCTTCGGCGAGGCGGCGCAGGTGATGACCGGAAGGGCGTTCGTCATCGGCCTGACGGTCGTCGCCTACCTGATCGCGCTGCGCATGCCCGAGAGCATCTTCGCGATCGCAGTCCAGTACGCCTTCACCGGCTACGCCGCGCTCGCGCCGCTGCTGATCGGGGCGCTCTTCTGGCGCGGGAGCACGAAGTGGGGCGCGCTCGCCTCGACGCTGTTCGTGGCGACGGGTGTCCTCGGGATCGCGGTCGTGAACGCCTTCGTGCCGGCGCCGCTCCCCGGACAGCCGACGCCCGTCTGGTCCCTCGCGGGACAGGACGTGGTCGTGCGGACGGCCGGCGGCCTGAGCGTCCTCGGCTTCATGCCGGTCGTGCCGATGGTGCTGGTCTCGTCGCTCCTGCTCGTGGTCGTCTCGCTGCTCACGCCCCGTCCGAGCGCGGCGACGCTCGCGCGCTACTTCGCCGACCGCGGCTGACGCGGCTGTTCCCATCGCCCCTGCTGTGGTGCGAGAATCCGGGCAGCTCTGACAGGCGCGGGGAGGCACCATGGCCACACTGAAGCTGCACGTCAACGGCGTCGATCATCAGATCGAGGCCGACCCGGAGATGCCGCTCCTGTGGGCGCTCCGCGATCTGCTCGGCCTCACCGGTACGAAGTACGGGTGCGGCGAGGCGCTCTGCGGCGCGTGCACGGTGCACCTCGACGGCATGGCCGTGCGCTCGTGCCAGACGCCGGTGAGCGCCGCCGCGAAGCAGAAGATCACCACGATCGAGGGGCTCTCGGCCCACGGTGATCATCCGCTGCAGAAGTCCTGGTGCGATATCGGCGTCCCGCAGTGCGGCTATTGCCAGCCCGGCCAGATCATGAGCGCCGCCGCTCTGCTCGCCGCGAAGCCCAAGCCCACGGACGCCGAGATCGACACGGCGCTCGGCGGCAACATCTGCCGCTGCGGCTGCTACCAGCGCATCCGCGAGGCCGTCCACGTCGCCGCCGGCCAGCCCGTCAAGGGAGGCGCGCGATGACCACCGCTTCCGCGCTCCCCGAGCTCGCGCTCAGCCGTCGCGTCTTCGTGGTCGCCCTCGGCGGCGTCGCGGGCGGGCTCGTGCTCGGCCTGCGCCTCTCGCCGACCGCCGAGGCCCAGGACAAGGCCTCGCCGTTCGCGCCGATCCACTTCGTGAAGATCGGCACGGACGGCGTCGTCACGATCGTCTGCTCGCGCTCGGAGATGGGCCAGGGCATCCGCTCGTCGCTGCCGTTCGTGCTGGCCGACGAGCTGGGCGCCGACTTCGCGCGCGTCAGCATCGTCCAGGGCGACGCGGACGCGCGCTACGGCGACCAGAACACCGACGGCTCGCACAGCGTCCGCGACTTCTACGCCGTGATGCGCGTGGCGGGCGCGACGGCGCGCAGCATGCTGACGTCCGCGGCAGCCGCGCGCTGGGGCGTGCCGGCCGAGCGGCTGGTCGTGCACGACCACGCGGTCCACGATCCCGCGACCGGCAAGAAGGCCGGCTTCGGCGAGCTGGCCGAGGCGGCCGCTGCGCTGCCGGTGCCGGATCCCAAGAGCGTCAAGCTGCGGCCCGACGCCGAGCTCGTGAAGAGCAAGGGCCACCTGCCGCTCATCGACGGCCCCGCGTTCGTGACCGGCAAGGCGCACTACGGCGCCGACACGCGGCTGCCCGGCATGCTGACGGCCGTGGTCCTGCGGCCGCCGGTGGTGGGCGGGCGCGTCAAGCGCGTCGACGACTCGAAAGCGCTCGCCGTGCCGGGCGTGCGCAAGGTCGTGCAGCTGCCCGACTGGAAGGCGCCCGCCGGCTTCCAGCCGCTCGGCGGAGTCGCGGTCGTCGCCGACCACACCTGGGCCGCGCTCCAGGGCAGGAAAGCCCTCGTGGTCGAGTGGGAGGACGGAGCGAACGCGAGCTACGACTCGGACGCCTACCGGCAGTCGCTGCGCGCGGCAGTCAACGCACCGGGCACGGTGATACGCCAGGTGGGCGACGTGGACGCGGCGCTCGCCGGTGCTTCGAAGGTGGTGAGCGCCGAGTACCACCTCGCGCATCTCGTCCACACGCCGATGGAGCCGCCGGCCGCGGTCGCGCGCGTCGACGCGAAGTCGTGCGAAGTGTGGGCTCCGACGCAGGACCCGCAGACCGCGCAAAAGGAGCTGGCGCAGGCGCTTTCGCTCACGCCCGCGCAGGTGACCGTGCACGTCACCTTCCTGGGCGGCGGCTTCGGCCGCAAGTCGAAGCCCGACTTCATCCTCGAGGCGGCGCTGCTGTCGCGCGCGGTGGGCGCGCCGGTGCGCGTGCAGTGGACGCGCGAGGACGACATCCGCCACGGCTACTACCACGCCACCGGCGCCTATCGCATCGAGGCCGGCCTCGACGCGGAGCAGAAGCTCGTCGCCTGGCGCCAGCGCGTGGCGGCGCCGTCGATCGGCTCCACCTTCGACGTGAAGAGCGATCGCCTGTCGGGCTGGGAGCTGCAGACGCTCAACGACCTCCCGCTGAGCGCGGCAGCCGTGCGCATCGAGAGCTGCCCGGCCCCGGCGCACGTGAGGATCGGCTGGATGCGCTCGGTCTACGACATCAACCACTGCTTCGCCGCGCAGAGCTTCATCGGCGAGCTGGCCGCCGCGACGGGCCGCGACCCGAAGGCGGTGCTGCTCGACGTGCTCGGCCCCGCCCGCAAGCTCACGGCGCAAGAGGTCGGCATGAAGGAGCTGATGAACGCGCCCGACGGCTACACGCCCGACGTGGGCCGCCTGCGCCACGTGATCGAGCGCGTGGCGGAGCTCTCGGGCTGGGACGCGGCGCGACGCGCCGGGCGGGCGGTCGGGATCGCGGGCTATCGCGGCTTCCTCACGTACGTCGCCGCGGTCGTCGCGGTGTCGTACGACGCGAAGAAGCAGCTCCGGGTGGACGACGTCTGGCTCGTGGCCGATCCCGGCCAGGTGGCGAACACGGACCGGGTGCGCTCGCAGCTCGAGGGCGCGGTCGTCTTCGGCCTGAGCCTCGCGCTCTACGGCAAGATCACGGCGAAGGCGGGTGCCATCGAGCAGGCGAACTTCGACAGCTACCCGGTGCTGCGGATCTTCGAGGCGCCGCGCACGCACATCGAGCTCGTGGCGAGCCAGGCCCCGCACGCGGGCGCGGGCGAGCCGGGCGTCCCGCCGATCGCACCGGCGCTCGGCAACGCGATCTTCGCGCTCACCGGGAAGCGGCTGCGCGAGATGCCGTTCATCACGGCCTCGAGCGCTCGGGCCTAGACGACCGAAGCGCTAGTCCTCGCGGAGCACGCGCATGGGGTCGAGGCGCGCGGCGCGCACGGCCGGCACCAGCGACGCGAGCGCAGCGGTCACGGCCACGAGCGCGACGACGAAGGCGAGCGTCGAGGCGTCCGTGGCCGAGACGCCGAACAGCAGGCCCGCCATCACGCGGCCGAGCGCCAACGCGAGAGCGATCCCGCCCGCGCACGCGAGACCCACGACGCGGAGCCCCTGGCCCAGGAACTGGCGCACGATGTCGCTCCGCAGCGCGCCGAGCGCCATGCGCAGCCCCACCTCGCGCCTTCGCAGCCCGACGGCGTAGCTCAGCGTGCCGTAGAGCCCCACGCAGGCGAGCGACAGCGCGGAGAGCGAGAACAGCAGCAACAGCAGCGTGAGGAGCCGTCGCATCATGTAGGCGGCGTCGATCTGCTCGTCGAGCGTCGCGATCTCGTAGACCGACCGTTGCGGCTCGAGCTCTTTCAGCTTCGCGCGCACGGCCCGCACGACCCCGAGCGGCGGAGCGCTCGTCCGCAGCACGAAGTACGGCGTGGGGTTCGGTGCGTTCAGGCAGTAGTAGACGGTCGGCGCCGGCTCGCGGTCGATGCCCTGCTCCCGGGCGTCCGCCACCACGCCGAGGATGCGCCCGGGCTTGGAGGCGCCCTCTCGAGCTCCTGGTTCGCCGCGCTCGAGGTGCAGCCCGACGGCCGACGGGAAGTCGGACAGATAGCGGGCCACGAACGCGCGGTTCACCATCACGTCCCGGTTCAAGAGTGTGCCGCGCGGGCCAACGCTGTACCGCTCGCAGCGCTCGCCTTCGAGCAGCGGTATCCGCATCGTGGCGAAGTACTCGGGCGACACGACGCGCAGCTCGGCGACGATGCGCCGGTCGGCGTCGCTGCGGGCCTCGACGAGCCCGAAGCTCGACTCGTACTCCGTCGGCACGCCCGGCAGCACCCACCCGGTGGTGGCCGCCGCCTCGACGCCCGGCAGCGCGCGGAGCGTGTCGATCGCGCGATCGACGCGCGCGACGAGGCCCGGGTAGTCCGCCGTCTCGGCCCAGTTTCCACTCATGCGGAAGCTCAGCACGCGGCTGCGCTCGAAGCCCGGATCCACGCGCGCGAGCTCCTGGAAGCTGCGCACCAGGAGCGCTGCGCCGGCCAGGAGCGTGACCGAGAGCGCGACCTGCGCCCCGACCAGGCCCCACTGCAGCGACTGGCGCCCCGACACCTGCGTGCGGCGCGACTCCCCCGACGCCACGCCCGCGCGCTCCCGCGTGGCGCGAATCGCGGGAAGCAGGCCGCACAGCAGCGCCACCCCCAGCGTGCTCGCCGAGCAGTAGAGGAGGATCCTGGCGTCCACGACGATCTCGTCGACGCGCGGCAGCTCGGTCCCGAGCGAGCGGAGCCCCGCCGTGGCGAAGCCGGCGACCAGGAGCCCGAGGCCGCCGCCGAGCAGCGCGAGCAGAAGCGTCTCGCCCAGAACGAGTCCGGCGACGGCCGAGCGCGACGCGCCGAGCGACAATCGGAGCGCGATCTCCTGACGGCGCGAGGCGCCGCGGGCGAGGAAGAGCGCCGCGATGTTGGTGCAGGCGATCAGCAGCAGCACGGACACCGAGCCGAACAGCAGCCACAGCGACTGCCCCACGCCGCCCACGGCCTCCTGCTTGAGCGACGTGAGCTGGACGCCGATCTTCCGATCGGGATCCGGGAACTGCTCCGCTAGCCGAGCCTGCACGGCCGCGAGGTCCGCGCGCGCCTGGTCGAGGGTCACGCCCGCGCGCAAGCGGCCGATTCCCCTGTACCACGTGCTCTGACGCGACTGGGCGTACGGCGCGTCCACCGGCGACGGGGACCAGAGGTCCACCTCTCGGTCGGGAAACCGGAAGGAGGCGGGCATCACGCCCACGATCGCCACGGAAACGGTTCCGATGCGCACGCTGCGGCGCAGCACGTCGGGGCTCGAGCCCAGCCGACTGCGCCAGTAGCGGTCGCTGATCAGCGCCGCGGGCGGCCCTCCAAACCGGTACTCCTCGTCGCTGAAGCCGCGCCCCTGCGCGGGAGAGACGCCCCACACGTCGAGCATGCGCGGCGTGACGATGGCGCGGCGGACCTTCTCCGGAAGATCGCCGGAGGTCTCGGACACGTCCTCGATGAAGTAGCCGCTGATGGCGCTGAGGCTGGAGTTGAGGCGGTTCCACTCCTCGAGCCGCACGGGCGCGATCCCGGACTCGGAGCTCGTCTCCTGCGTCTGGACCAGCCGCACCAGCCGATCGGCGTGCGGGAACGGCAGCGGCCGCAGTAGCACCGCGTCGAGCGCGGAGAAGACGGCGGTGTTCGCGCCGATCCCGAGCGCGAGCGTCGCGATGACCGTGAGAGTGAACCCCGGAGCCCGCAGCAGGCTGCGCACGGCGTGGCGCAGGTTCCGGAGGATGCCGTCGGCCCAGAGCGCCAGGTCCACGTCGCGTGTCCGCTCGGCCTGCAGGAGCGGATTGCCGAGCTGCACGCGCGCGCGGCGCGCCGCCTCTTCGGAAGAGAGCCCCGACGCCCGCAGCTCGTCGGCCCGCTCCGCCACGTGGAACTCCAGCTCGCGCCGGATCTGCCGCTCCACCTTCCCGGTCCGTACTACGTTCGCCAGTCTCTCGAGCCACGACATGGGCAGCCTCGCTTCACGCGTACCGCAGCACGCGCCCGACCCCCTCGGTCAGCCGATTCCAGCTCTCCTGCTCCTGCTCCAGCTGCTTCAGGCCCCTGGCGGTCAGGGAGTAGAACCGCGCCTCCCGCTTCTTCTCGGTCGTCCCCCACTCCGACCGCAGCCACCCCAGCTGCTCCATCCGGTGCAGCGCCGGATAGAGAGACCCCTCTTCGACGCGCAGCAGGTCCGTGGAAACGCGCTGGATGTGGGTGGTGATGGCGTACCCGTGAAGCCGCTTGTTCGACGCGAGCGTTCGGAGCACCAGCAGGGACAACGTCCCCTGCAGGATGTCGTTCTTCTGCAGCGCAGAGCTCATAGCCTAGCTATCTAGGCATAAGACGCCGGAGGCGTCAAGAAGGTTGGGCGAGCCCGAATAAAATGCCGGCAGGGGACACGATGGACGCTTTCCGAGAGGACCTGGCACACGCGGTAAGACGTTTGAAGCAGCGCCCCGGCTTCACGCTGGTCGCCGCGGGAACGCTCGCGGTGGGGATCGGGGGCGCCACCGCCCTCTTCAGCGTCGCGCACGCGGTGATCCTGCGGCCGCTGCCCTATGCCGAGCCGGATCGCCTGGCGCTCGTCTGGCAGAGCGACCGCGAGCGCGGGCAGCCGTTCGTCGAGATGTCCTACCCGGCCTTCCGCGACTGGCGCGCCTCCAACCCGGCCTTCGAGGGCATGGCCGGCATGCCGAGCACGAACCAGTCCTGGACGCTCAGCGGCCGTGGCGAGCCGCTCGAGCTCGTGGGCCGCCTCGTCTCGTGGAGCTTCTTCGACGTCCTCGGTGTCTCGCCGGCACTCGGCCGCCCGTTTCGCGAGGAAGAGGACCGCCGTGGCGCGGCGCGCGTCGTGGTGCTGTCCCACGAGCTGTGGCACGACCGCTTCGCGTCGGACCCGGGCGTCGTCGGCCGTTCGCTGGTGCTCGACCGCGAGCCGTTCACCGTCGTCGGCGTGATGCCGGAAGGCTTCGCGTATCCCGCGGGCGTCGAGCTCTGGACGCCGCTCGTCCCCGGTGTGAGCGAGCTCGCGGAGCAGCCTGGCGTCTTCTGGATGAGCGCGCTCGGGCGCCTGAAGCCCGGAGTCACGCTCGCGCAGGCGCAGCGCGACATGGCCGCGTTCTCGTCGGGCTACAACCGCGAGAAATACCAGGCGCCCGGCATCACGGCCGTGGTGACGCCGCTCGCCGAGGCGGTGCTCGGCCCGACGCGGGAGGCGCTCCTGGCGCTGCTCGGAGGCGTCGGGCTCGTGCTGCTCGTGGCGTGCGCCAACGTCGCGGCGCTCCAGCTGGTCCAGGTGGACGAGCGCTCGTCGGAGATGGCGCTGCGGCTCGCGCTCGGGGCGAGCCCCGCGCGCCTCGGCGGCGGCCTGCTCGCCGAGAGCCTCGTGCTCGGCGTGCTGGGCGGAGGGCTCGGCGTGCTCGGGGCGCTCGCCGGCGTGCCGCTGCTCGTCGCGCTGTCGCCGCGCGAGGTGCCGCGGCTCGGCGAGGCCGCGCTCGACACGACGACGCTCGCCTTCGCGCTCGTCGTCACGCTCGCCGCCGCGGCCGCGACCGCGCTCGCGCCGATCGTGGCGGGGCGCCACCGCTCGCTGCGCGAAGCGCTCCAGGGCGGAACTCGCAGCGTGGCGGCCGGTGGCAGCCGGATGCGCACGGCGCTCGTCGCGGGCGAGGTGGCGCTCGCGCTCATGCTGCTCGTCGGCGCCGGGCTGCTCGTGCGCAGCTTCGTGGCGCTGCGCGACGCGCCGCTCGGGTTCGAGGCGACGCGCGTGCTCGCGTTCGACGCCGGCGCGTCGGAGAAGAGCTATCCCGAGCTCGCGCAGCAGCGCCGCTACGTCGAGGAGCTCGTCTCGCGAGTCGCTGCACTGCCCGGAGTCGACTCCGCCGCGGCGGTCACGCTGCGGCCGCTCTGGGGCACGGTCGGCATGGACTGGCCGTTCACGATCGAGGGGCAATCGGCGAAGGACGCCGAGCGCAATCCCCTCCTCAACTTCGAGACGGTCACGCCGGACTACTTCCGGACGATGGGCATCCCGCTCACGCAAGGGCGCCCCTTCGACGAGCACGATCGCGACGGCCAGCCAGGCGTCGCGATCGTGAGCGACGCGCTGGCGCGCCGCTACTGGCCCGGGCAGGACCCGATCGGCAAGCGGCTCAAGATCCCGTTGCCCCCGACCGCGTACCACAACGCGTGGCTGACCGTCGTCGGGGTCGCCGGCGACGCGCGCTACCGGGAGCTCACGGCCACGCGCCTCGACCTCTACATGCCGCACCGGCAGTCGGACCACCGTCCGCACCACGTGGTCGTCCGCACGCGCGGCGAGACGACGGGCCTCTCCGCGGCGATCCTCGCCACGCTGCGCGAGCTCGATCCCGAGCAGCCGGCGCCGAGGGTCGTGGCGATGACCGACGTCGTGCACGACGCCCTCGCCGGTCCGCGCTTCGCCGCGCGCGTCCTCACGGCTTTCGCGCTCGTCGCCCTCTCGCTCGCGGCGCTCGGGCTCTACGGCCTGATCGCCTACGCCGTCGGCCGCCGCACGCGCGAAATCGGCGTGCGCGTGACGCTCGGCGCGCGGCCGCTCGACGTCGCGCGGCTGGTGGTGCGCGAAGGGCTCTGGCCCGCCGCTCTCGGCGTCGCGCTCGGCCTCGCGGGCGCGCTCGCGGCAGCGCGCCTCGTGTCGAAGCTGCTCTTCGGTGTGGGTCCCACCGACGCCCTGACGCTGGCCGAGGCCTCGCTGCTCTTGCTGCTCGTCGCCGCTCTGGCCTCGGCCCTGCCCGCCCGGCGCGCGCTGCGGATGAAGCCGTCGGTCGCGCTGCGCGAGCCCTGAGCCCGGTTCGGTGGTTGCGGTCGTTGTAAGTTCTGCCCTCTCTAGTGTCGGGCGCTTTTACAGCCCAGCTCGTCCCCGCTTCGCGGGCGCCCCAGCAGAAACTCCATGTAACAAAGCCCCTTAGGAGTCGTTCCATCGACAACTGCCCGCGTGAACCGGTTCTTGCAGTCCCCACAGTGTCGCCGCTTTGAAAAGTTGGCTTTCCGACCAAGGGAGGAAAGTATGAACTGGAAGAGATTAGCCGTCCTGGCTTTCGGCCTCGTCCTGGCGCTGGGTGTGCAGTCCGCCCAAGCCACCCCCGTCCTCGACGCGGGCTGGACCTATGATCAGAGTCGATGGTCGGTTCGTCGACTCGGAGGGGTCTCCGTACGTCTTGTTCCTGACCGCTCCGGCGTATTTCCGAGTCACCGACTCCTTCGTTCCGGGAGACACATACTCCGTGTACGACTTTGGCACGTGGCTGTTCACGACGGTCTTCAGCGGTGCGGAGCTCTCGCTCGCGCCGGTCGGAGATCCGGGGGGTGATGCCGGCTGGACGAGCGCAGACTTCTCGCACGGCCAGACCACCCTCGGCGCGGGCTTGCACTCGCTCACGCTCCAGGGAGACGGCGTCGGCGGGATCCCCGCAGGCTTCTACACCCGGCTCGACAGCGTTCCCGAGCCGACTTCGATGAGCCTCTTCGGCCTGGGTTCCCTGGCGCTCGGCTATCTCCGCCGTCGACGCAGCCAGAAGAGCTAAAGCCTCAAGTTCCCGGCCGTCAGGCCGGTCGCGACGCCGGCCCGCGCCAAGCGGGCCGGCGTTTCTCGTTTCTCCCATCAGTCCGCCGGAACGGACCAGCTTACGCGGGCCGGCGGCCGACGATCTTGCTCAGGGATGCGCGCAAGGGGGCGCGAGGTCGAGCGCCGCGGTCTCCACGCGGTAGACGTCGCGCAGGCCGTTCTGCGGGCCGCGGATGCGCGCGATCAGCGATTTGAAGCTGAGCGCGCGCTCGGGCGGCCGATCGGTGGTCGAGCGGTTGCTGGTGAAGAAGAGGAAGCGGCCGTCGGGGCTTTCCCGCGGACCAAAGTCCCAGGCGGACGAGTTGACGTCCGCTCCGAGCGGGCGGGGCGCGCTCCAGCTCTCGCCGCAACGGTGGCTCACGTAGATGTCGTAGGAGCCGCGCGTGTCCGGGCGGCCGTTGGAGGCGAAGAGCAGCAGGCGCCCGTCGGCCGAGATCCACGGCTCGATGTCCTCTCCGGCGGTGTTCAGGATCGGGCCCAGGTTCTCGGGAGCGGAGAAGCGATCGCCCGTGAGACGCGCGCGCCAGAGGTCGCTGGTCCCGGGCGCGCCGAGGTTCCCCGCCGCGCGCTCGGAGCCGAAGTAGAGCCAGCCGTCCGCCGTCATGTTCGGATACCACTCGAAGCCGTCGCTGCCGAGCTCCGCCACGTGCTCGGGCTCCGCCCACCCCTTCGCGGTGCGGTGGAGGCGCCAGATCTCGGTGTCGGCGCGGGGCTTGGTCGCGGGCGGAACCGGACGCGTCGACACGAAGTAGGCCGTCTTCCCATCCGGCGCGAACGAGAGATCGCCCTCGGCCCAGTGCCCCGAGAACGGCGCGACCTCTGGCGTTCCCCAGCCGGTGCCGGTCCACTCGACCATCGCGATCGTCCAGAAGCGGAAGTCCGGCGTGGCCTTCAGGAAGAAGACGTGCCGCCCGTCGGGCTCGAACGTGACGTGGGCGTCGTCGTCCCCCGTCGAGATCACGCCCGGCGCGAAGAGGCGCGCGCGCGGTGCCGGCCCTTCGGCGTTCCAGGGCAGGACGGCTCCGGGCGCCGCGGCAGCGAGCAGCACGGGAATCGCCACGCCGAGCGCGGCCAGCGCGCGGCTGCCTCGTTCTCCGGGAGATAGGGCCATCGGGCCATGCTATGCGATCCCGCCCCTGGACCCCGCCGGCGCGGTTCTATACTCGCGAGGAGTGAGCCGCGAGCTCGCCGACGCGGCGGTCGACCGACTACCTGCTCGGCGAGCTGAAGCGCGGCAACCTGTAACCGGCGCTAGCGCCCCACGGGCCGGATCTCGTAGCCTTCCTTGTCCTTCGCCTCGCGCACGATGCGGCGCACGTCGGCGAGCAGTCTCCTCGCGTCGTAGACGATGCCATCCTTGATCGTGTAGCGGATCCCGCCCACCCGCACGACGTCGTTCGTGTCGCTGAGCTTCACGGCACCCGTGCCGTAGAGCACCTTCAGGTTCTGGACCGGGTTCTCGCCGACCACCACCATGTCGGCGAGCTTGCCGGGCTCGACGCTCCCGACCTTGTCCGCCATCCCCAGCGCCTCGGCCCCTTTCAGCGTCGCCGCGCGGATCACCTCGAGCGGGTGGAAGCCCGCCTCGCGGAACAGCTCCATCTCACGCACGAACGAGAAGCCGTAGAGGTTGAACAGGTAGCCGGAGTCGGTGCCGATGCCGACGCGGCCGCCGCGGTTCTTGTACTCGTTGACGAACGCCATCCAGAGCCGGTAGTTGTCGCGCCAGTCGACCTCGTCGTCGGTCGTCCAGTAGTAGAAGAACGAGCCGTGGTTGGTGCGGTTCGGCAGGTAGAAGCGCCAGAGCGACGGCAGCGTGTACTCGTCGTGCCACTCGGCCCGGCTCATGCGCATGAAGTCGCGCGACGTCTCGTAGGCGTGGAAGGTCGGCGAGATCGTGAAGTCGAGCTTCAGCAGCTCCTCCATCACGGCGTTCCAGCGCGGGCTGCCGGGCGGAGCCGCCTGGCGCCAGAGCCGCCCCGCCTCGGAGAAGCGGTCCTGCTCGTTCGCGTAGTTGTAGTCGCGCGGGTAGTCCTGCAGCGTGCGGTCGGTGAAGAGCGCCTCGGGCAGGCCGTACCAGTGCTGCATCGAGGTGAGGCCCATGCGCGCGGTGTCGAGCACGTTGAGCCGCGCCACCGCGAGCTGTGCGTGGTGGCAGGTGGTGCGCAGCCCGAGCTTCCTGGCCTCGTCGATCGCGGCCGCCATCAAGTCGGGCCGCAGGCCGAAAAACTTGAGCCCGTCCGCCCCGCGCCGCGCCGCGTCCTGGACGAACGCCCGCGCCTCCTCGGGCTTCGTGATCGGCTCCTTCACTCCCTGCGCGAAGGTCACGTACGGCTTGAGCCGTGGCGCCGTGATCTGGTTGGCGTCGCTCTTCTTCTTGTGGTCGACCATGAAGTCGAGCCCGTTGCCGCTGCCGGGGTCGCAGCTCGTGGTGATGCCGTGCCCCATCCAGAGCTTCAGCACGTACTCGGCGGGCGTCCCCTGCTCGTAGCCGCCCATGTGCCCGTGCAGGTCCACGAAGCCCGGCAGCACGTAGTGCCCGCGCAGGTCGATCTCGTGGTCGCCGGCTTCGGCCTTGGGCCGCTTCGACTCGTCGATCGGCGCGCCCGGCGCGCCCACGCTCTTGACGTCCTTGATCCGGTTGCCCTCGACGACGATGTCCACCGGTCCGATCGGCGGCGCGCCGGTGCCGTCGACGAGCGTCGCCCCGCGCAGGATCAGCCGCTTCCACGGCCCCTCGCCCTCGGCGCGCGGCGGCGCCGGCGGGATGCTCTTGACCTCCTGCTGCGCCGGGGTCGCGGGCGCGAGCAGCGCGAGGGCCAGGGCCGAGATCAGCGTGCGCGCCGCGCGCGAGGTCACAGGCATCATCGCCTCCAGGTGGCAGTGGTGTGCGTGGCGCGAAGAATCTTACACGCGCACGAGCGTGAAGAGCCGAAGCCCCGGAGCGCGGACAGAGAAACGGCGGGTCGCGGCTCTTGGACCGCGGCCCGCCGTTGCGAGTCGGTGTGGGGTCGATCGGGCTCGGCTACTGCCTGCGCAGCCGCCGCCGTCCGAGGGCGGCCATGCCGGCTCCGAGGAGAAGCAGCGTCCCCGGCTCGGGCACGGGTGTCTCGCCGCCGGGGCGGACGGTGATGTTGTCGATCGCGATGCCGCCGGGACCGCCGGTGACGCTACGACCCGAGAACACCGCGGACACGACGTTGTTGAGCCCGACACCCAGGGTCTGGAAGCTCGGCACGTTGTCGCCTCCGAAGGAGAGGAGCGTCGTGCCGCCACCGCCGAACGTGATGAACACGTCGAAGAACGACGCGTTCGGGAAGCCGCCGGCCGCCGCCGCCGTCGAATCGATGAAAGGCTGATCGGCATCGAAGCTGTCGAAGGAGAACGTGCCCCCCCCGGACTTCGTCATCGTGATCGGCTGACCCAGGGACCCGGCCTCCTCCAGGAGGTACTGTACGGGAGTGACGCACCCGCTGAACTGGCAGATGCCGGGACTGTCGATGACGTGGAAGTGGCCCGACGTGAAGTCGAACCCGTCGACCGTCAGCGTTGCTCCGAGCGGATGGGGTTTCCGACGCTCGGGACGCCTTCGAAGTCGATCACGGCCGCCCACGCGGGAGTGCTGACGACAGCCAGCGCCAACGTGAGCTTTGCGAGTCTGGTGCTCATGTGCGTCCTCCGTTAGTACCCATAAAGTGTGCAATCGCCGCGCCAATCGGCCCGCCGACGAGAGCGCCAGGCAATAACTCAATTAAAATCAGATAGATCTAGAGCATGACCGTCCGGTCAGCCTGAGTCCCCAGGGAGTGCGAAAACGTAAAGAGACTCGACACTTTACGTATGGCTTTCAGCGTCCGCAGACGCGCTAGACTCGCCCGGTCCGATGGAGGCGACATCCCGCATGCGATTCCCCGTCCGCGCCTTGATCCTTTCGCTCTGCGTCTTGCCGCTCCGGGCCGCTGCCCAGGATCGCCCGCTCCGCGAGGCCTACCCGAGCGACGACTTCACGGTGCGCGAGGCGATGGTGCCGATGCGCGACGGCGTGAAGCTCTACACGCTGATCCTGACGCCGAAGCAGGCTGATCCGCCGCTGCCGATCCTGCTCGAGCGGACGCCCTACGACGCGACGCGCGCCGCCTCCGGGCGCGCCACCCAGAAGCTCGACGTGATGCGCGGCGTGCGCTTCCTGGGCGGCGGCTACATCTTCGTGGCGCAGGACCTGCGCGGCCGCTTCAAGTCGGAGGGCCAGTACGCGATGTACCGCGTGCCGCGCGGCGCCTTCAACCGCTCGGAGACGGACGAGACCACCGACGCCTGGGACACGATCGACTGGCTCGTCAAGAACGTGACGCCGAACAACGGCAAGGTCGGCGTCTGGGGCACGTCCTACCCGGCTGGCTGACGCTCGCGGCGCTCCGCGATCCGCATCCGGCGCTCGCCGCGGCCGTGCCCTTCAACCCCGTGGTCGACACCTGGAAGGCGGACGACTGGTTCCACTGGGGAGCCTTCCGGGCCGTCTACTCGTTCGACTTCATCTACGACATGGAGACGCGCGTCGGGAGCACCGTCACCTATCCCTACGAGACGCGCGACATGTACGACTGGCTGCTGCAGCAGGGCCCGTCCGCGAATCTCGGCAAGCGCCTCGACGACCGCCACGAGATGTGGAAGCAGCTCATGGCCTACCCGAGCTACGGCCCGTACTGGAAGGACTGCGCGGCGGACCGCTGGTTCGACGCGCCCAAGCGGCTGGTGCCGACGCTGCACGTCCACGGTCTCTGGGACCAGGAGGACATCTACGGCTCGCCCGCGGCCTACGCCGCGCTCGAGCGGCACGACAAGGCGAACGACACGAATTTCTTCGTGGCCGGGCCCTGGTACCACGGCCAGCACTTCGCGGACGGCTCGCGGCTCGGCGCGATCGAGTTCGGCGAGGACAGCGCCAGGCGCTTCCGCGAGGACGTGCTCGCGCCGTTTCTCGCGAAGTACCTGAAGGGCGCGGACGTCGCGGCTCCGTCCCCGGTCACGGTGTTCGAGACCGGCCGCAACCGCTGGCGGAAATTCGACCGCTGGCCGCCGGCGAGCGTCGAGCCGCGCCGGCTCTACCTGCAGCCGGCGGGGCGGCTCGCCTGGACGGCGCCCGCGGGCGGCGCGAGCGAGGCGACCGAGTACGTCTCGGACCCCGCGAAGCCGGTGCCGAACACGCCGCGGCCGATGCTCGGCTTCGACTACGACAACCCGTCGGTGATCGGCGCCTGGCGGCGCTGGCTGGTCGAGGACCAGCGCTTCGTGGACGGCCGCCCCGACGTGCTGACGTGGGCGAGCGAGCCGCTCACGGCACCGCTCACGATCCGCGGGCCGGTGAAGGCGAAGCTGTTCGCGGAAACGACCGGCAGCGACGCCGACTGGGTGGTGAAGCTGATCGACGCCTATCCGGGCGACGATCCCGAGGCGCTCGCCATGTCGGGCTACGAGCTGATCGTGAGCGCCGACATCTTCCGCGGACGCTATCGCGAGAACCTGGAGGAGCCGCGGCCGCTCGCACCCGGCGCGGTGCTGGCCTACGAGATCCCGCTGCCCCAGGCCGACCACACCTTCCGCGCCGGGCACCGGCTGATGGTCCAGGTCCAGAGCAGCTGGTTCCCGCTCTACGACCGCAACCCCCAGACGTTCGTGCCGAACGATCATGACGGCGCCGTTGGAGTCCTACCGCGTGCAGAAGCACCGCGTGCACCACAGCGCGGCTCACGCGACGCACCTCGAGCTGCTGGTGGACCCGGCCTCGCGCTAACGGCGTCTCGCCAGCTGCGGATCGGGCGGCATGCACTGGCCGCCCAGACTCATGTAGCATCGCGTCTTCGCTTTGGGGGGGGCAGGAGGGAGCATGGACTCGATCTTGGACACACCGGAGTCGAAGCCGTCGACCGAAGGGGGCGGCCCGGGGAAGGTCCTGGGGATGATCGGCACTGGCTTGGCGGTCGCTGCCCTGGCGGGGGCGGCCTACCTTTTCGTCGAGCTGCGGGACGCGCGCCGGCAGATCGCCCGGCTGACGGAGCAGGCCTCGAACGCCGACAAGAGGACGAAGGAGCTGGACCTTGGACTGGCGGCCGTCCGCGGACAGACCGCGACGATCGCGGAGCGAGCCGGCTTCACCGAGGCGGAGCTCGAGAAGACGGCCACGGCGGCCAAGCAGCTTCGCGAGGAGCAGCGCAAGGGCCAGGAGCACCTGACGACGCTGGGCGGCGAGGTCGGGCAAGTCAAGGAAGACGTGGCCGCCAGCAAGGCGGCGATCGAGGCGACGCAGGCCCAGCTGGAGCGCGCGGTCGGCGACCTCGGCGAGCAGAGCGGGCTCATCGCGCGCAACGCAGAGGAGCTCGGCGCCCTGAAGCGCGCGGGCTTGCGCGAGTACTACGAGTTCGACCTCCCCAAGGGCAAGACGCCTTCTCCGATCGGCCCGGTGGCCATGCGCCTGAAGGACGCCGACGCCAAGCGGCACAAGTTCAACATGGTGCTCGTGGTGGACGACATCGAGATCGAGAAGCGGGACAAGACGCTCCTGGAGCCCGTGCAGTTCTACCGCAAGGGCTCGCGTCAGCTGAACGAGATCGTCGTCTTCGCCGTCCAGAAAGACCGGATCACCGGCTACCTGAGCACGCCGAAGGCCGGGGACGCGACGGCCTCCAACAAGTAGTGGCCCGGCGCGCGCCGCTGCTGTCGGCCGTGTCACTCGCCACCGGGCTCGCCGCGGCATCCCCCGCCGCGGCGCAGCCCGTGGCCGTTTTCTCGGCCGAGACCTCGCTCGTCAACGTGGCCGTCACCGTCGAGGACGCGCAGGGGCGGCCGATCGACGGCCTGACCGCGCGCGACTTCGTGGTGACCGAGGACGGCCGCCGGCAGAAGATCGCGATGTGCGCCCGCATGGGCCAGGATGGCGGCCGGCCCACTTCCCTCGACGTGGCGCTGCTCGTGGACACGAGCGACAGCATGCTGGAGACGCTGCGCCGGTCACAGGACGTGGCCGTCCGCTTCCTGACGAGCCTGCCGAACGCACAGGAGATCATCGTCGTCTTCTTCGATCAGACCCAGCGCCTGGAGCACTTCGACCGGGAGCATCCCGAGGCGCTCTTCGAGCGGGTGCGGACGCTGCCCGAGGGCGGCAACACGGCGGTGCGCGACGCCATTGCCTTCAGCCTGCGGGCGCTGGCGAAGTCGAACGGCCGATCGGCGCTCGTGCTGCTCACGGACGGGATCGACACCGTGAGCACCACGGAGCCGGCGGCGCTCGAAAAAGCCGTCCAGTCCCACGCGGCCACGATCTACCCCGTGGCCTATCCGGCGTCGGCGGACGGCGACGGGCCGGACCCGCAGGTGGCCTTGAAGGAGCTCGGCCGGCTCGCCGAGGTCACCGGCGGTCGGCTGTTCAAGCTCCCCAACGAGGCGGCGCTGCCCCGCGTGCTCGACGAGATCGTCGCCGACTTGCGCGCGCAGTACGTCCTCGGCTTCACGCCCGACGACGGCGGCGCGCCCGGCCGCCTGCGAAAGCTCTCGGTGAAAGTGGTCGGCCACGGGAAGGTGGTCGTGCGGCACCGGGTGGGCTATCGACGGCAGCCCTGACGCTCGACGGCGTCAGTCCTCGCGGAGAGCGACCGTCGGCTCGACCGACGCGGCGCGCCGCGCCGGCGTCCAGGCGGCCAGGAGCGCGACGCCGAGCAGGAGCGCCGCGACCGATGCGAAGGTCACGGGATCGAGCGGGCTCGTGCCGTAGAGCAGGAACGACGCGAAGCGCGTGACGCCGGCCGACAGAACGAGCCCGATCACGAGGCCGATCCCGGCGAGCCGCAGGCCGCGTCCGACCACGAGCCGCACGACGTCCTCGCGGCGTGCACCGAGGGCCATGCGGATGCCGATCTCGCGCGTGCGCAGCGTCACCAGGTAGGACAGCACGCCGTAGAGGCCGACGGCGGCGAGCAGCAGCGCGAGCGCGCCGGTCAGCCCCAGGAGCGTCGCGGCGGCGCGCGCCGGGAAGAGCGCGGTACCGAGGTGGGCCACGAGCGTCTTCACTTCGTAGACCGGCAGCGTCGCGGCGAGCGCCGCCACCTGGCGCCGCATCTCGGGCACGAGCGCCGTCGGTTCGCCCTGCGTGCGCACCACCACGGCCATCTGCGAGCGATAGAGCTGCCGCTGCGGATAGAAGATGTAGGGCGTCGGCTCCTCGCCGAGCGAGGAATACTTGCCGTCGCGCGCGACGCCGACCACCTCCATCTCGACCTCGCCGTCGTGCCACGGCGCCACCAACCGCTCGCCCAGGCCGTCGTGGCCCGGCCAGAAGCGGCGGACGAACGCCTCGTTCACGACCACGACCGGCCGCGTGCCGGGCGCGTCCTGCAGCGTGAAGCCGCGGCCGCGCACGAGGGCCGTGCGCATCGTCTCGAAGTAGGAGGCGCCGACGAAGCTCGACGCGACCTCCATGTCCTCGCCGGGACCCGGCTCGTAGCCCACCGCGCGGAAGCTGCGCCGTTCACCGCCGAGGGTGAGCGGCAGATAGGAGGAGAAGCTCACCGCCTTCACGCCCGGCGTCGCGGCGATCCGCTCCTGGAGCGCCGCGTAGAAAGCCGCGCCGTGCGCCTCGTCGTAGCCTTGGGCCGCGAGGTCGAGCGAGAAGACGAGCGCCCGCTCCGGATCGAAGCCGGGATCGATCGCCTGGGCTCGCGAGAGGCTCCGCAGGAACAGGCCGGCGCCGACCAGCAGCACGAGCGAGCCCGCCACCTGCGCGACCACGAGCACGTCGCGCAGCGCGATCAGCCGGCGCCGCGGCGTCTCGCCGCCGCGCGCCTTGAGCGACTCGACGAGACCCGTCCTCGAGGCGCGAAGCGCGGGCAGCAGGCCGAAGCCGACGCCGGTCGCGAGCGACAGCAGCAACGCGAAGAGCAGCACGCGCCGGTCGAGCTCGAGCGCGAGCGCCAGCGAGAACGGCAGGGGCGGCTGGAAGGCCAGGATCAGCTCGAGCGCCACCGCCGCGAGCGCCACCCCGAGCGCTCCGGCCACGACACTCAGCAGCAGGCTCTCGGTCAGCAGCTGGCGGACCAGCCGAGCGCGCCCCGCGCCGAGCGCGAGGCGGACCGCGATCTCGCGCCGCCGGACGTTGGCGCGCGCGAGCAGCAGGCTCGCGACGTTCGTGCAAGCGATCAGCAGCACGAGCCCGACTGCGGCGAAGAGCACGCCGAGGAACGCCGACAGCGGCCCGCGCACCATCGGCAGCACGCGCGAGGCGTCCTCGGGCAGCACGCTCACCACGCGCGGCTCGCCGCGGCGGTCCGTCCAGCTGTCCTTGAAGCTGGCGTGGAGCCGCCGGGCGACGATCGCGAGCTCGGCCCGAGCCTCCTCGACGTGCGCGCCCGCGCGCAGGCGGCCGATCAGCAGCAGCCCGCGGTTGCCTCGCGAGTCGAGCGAGTCCCCCGTGAGCGACTGGTCCATCACGACGGGGACGAAGAGGTCGACGCCGATGCCGCGGACGAGGCCGCTGAAGCCGGCCGGGCCGATGCCGACGACCGTGTAGGGCTTTCCGTTGAGGGCGACCGTGCGGCCGACCACGGCCGGGTCCGCCGCGAAGCGGCTGCGCCAGAAGGAGTCGCTCAGGACTACGACCGGATGCTGGCCGGCCGTCTCCTCGGCCGGGAGGATCGTGCGGCCGTAGGCGGCGCGCAGCCCAAGCACTTCGAAGAAGTTGCCGCTCACGAGCTGGGCGAGGATGCGCTGGCTCTCGCTCCCTTGCGTGAACAGGAGCGGCTTGATGCCAAAGGCTGCGAGCCCTTCGAACGCACGGCTGCCCGAGCGGAAGTCGAGGTAGTCGGGGTACGCCGACGCGCTGTAGCGGGGCCCGCTGTAGTCGCTCGTATAGACCGTGGCGAGCCGGGCCGGCTCGCGGCCGGGCAGGGGTTGGAGCAGGAACGCGTTCAGCAGGCTGAAGATCGTGGTGTTGGCGCCGACGCCGAGGGCGAGCGAGACGATCGCCACGGCCGTGAAACCGGGGCTCCTCGCCAGCAGCCGAGCGGCGTACTTCACGTCCGACCAGAGCTGCTCCACACACACCTCCCCCGGCTCTGCCCGCGGGTACGCATCCCGCCGGGCACGAGTTCACACAAGAAGCGGACCGGGCGGCACGGCGCCTTATAGTGTCCGCAGGGGGAGGCCATGAATACACGGCGCGGGTTCCTTCAGGGATCGGCCGGAGGCGCCCTGGCGGCGCTGGGTGTGCGGGGAGCGCCGCTGCCCGCGAGCGCTTGGTCCAGACCCGATTCGGGCTCCGACATCGGCTCGCTCTACCCCTTCGTGAAGAGCCAGGCCGTCACGGGCGAGTTCCCGCTCTCCTTCCTCCAGGAGGAGTTCAGCGACCTGCGGGCGTGGAAGGCCAAGGCCCGCGCCAAGGTGCTGGAGCTGCTGCACTACGCTCCGCCAGCCTGCGACCCGCGCGCCGAGATCGTCGAGCGCGTCGATTGCGGCGACTACGTGCGAGGAAAGGGTCCTCTTCAACACCACGCCCGACGTGCGCGTTCCGGCGTTCGTGCTGGTTCCGAAGAAGGCGAAGGGCCCGCACCGGCGATCGTCGCGCTGCACGACCACGGCGGGTTCTACCTCTGGGGCAAGGAGAAGATCGTCGAGATCCCGGACGAGCACCCGGCCCTCACGGATTTCAAGCGGCAGCTCTACGGGGGCCGCAGCATCGCGACCGAACTGGCGCGCGCAGGGCTACGTCGTGGTCGTCGATCGACATGTTCTACTGGGGCGAGCGCCGGATGCTGCTCGACGACGACGCGGCCGACTGGCGCGAGCGGCCCGCGAGCCTCACCCCCGAGCGCATCGCGGCCTTCAACCGCCGCGCCGGCCAGTCCGAGCAGCTCGTCGGTCGCACCATCTACACCGCCGGCTTCACCTGGCCGGGCGTGATGTTCTGGGACGACATCCGCACGGTCGACTACCTGGCCCGCCGGCCGGAGGTCGACCCGAGCCGGATCGGCTGCGTCGGGCTGTCGGTCGGCGGCCTCCGCTCGTGCCACCTGGCGGCGCTCGACGACCGCATCAAGGCCGCGGTCGTGGTCGGCTGGATGACGTCGTTCCCGGCGCAGCTCGAGCACCACATCCGCAACACCATCGGCTACACGAAGCTCGTGCCCGGGCTCTACCGCCACCTCGACTATCCCGACGTCGGCGTCGCTCGCCATGCCGACGCCGATGCTCGTCATCAACGGCGGCAAGGACGCGCTCTTCGAGCCGTCGGGTGTGCACGCCAGCTTCGACAAGCTCACCGCCTGCTACGCCAAGGCCGGCGTGCCCGATCGGATCGAGCACGCGTCTCTACGACACGCCGCACGAGTTCAACCGCGAGATGCAGGCCGAGGCCTGGGGCTTCCTGCAGAAGCATCTCGGCCGCCCGGCATGAGCCGCTTCGACGTCGTCTCGCGGCGGCTCGCCAACCAGCAGATCGCGGCGCCAAGGCTAGCGAGCGTTTCCGAGCTCGTGCGCTGGATGGGCGCCGTCCAGGCCCAGGACTACCGCGGTGGGCTCTGGGCGACCGGCCTCCGGCTCGCGAAGGGCGACGCGAGTGCCATCGAGGACGCGATCGCCGCGCGCACGGTCGTCCGCACCTGGCCGATGCGCGGGACGCTGCACTTCGTTCCGGCCGAGGACGCGCGCTGGATGCTGCGGCTGCTCACGCCGCGCATCGTGGCGAGTGCGGCAGGCCGCCACCGTGCGCTCGAGCTCGACGACGCCGCCTTCGCCCGCAGCGCCCGCCTGCTCGAGCGCGCACTCGAGGGCGGCCGCTCGTTGACGCGGCCCGAGGCCTATGCGGAGCTCGAGCGCGGTGGCGTCTCGCCCGCCGGCCAGCGCGGCATCCACGTGATCGGCCAGCTGTCGCAGCAGGGGCTGATCTGCCACGGTCCGCGCGGCGAACGCCAGCCGACGTTCGTGCTGCTCGAGGAGTGGGTCCGGAAGTCGAAGGCCCCGACGCGCGAGGAAGCGCTGGCGACCCTCGCCGTGCGCTACTTCTCGAGCCACGGACCGGCAACGCTCGCGGACTTCACCTGGTGGACGGGGCTGCGGGTGAAGGAGGCCCAGCAGGCGATCGCGGAGGCGGGCGCTCGCCTGGCCGAGGAGACGTGGGACGGCCGCACCTACTGGTTCGGAGCGCGGCCGCCCGCACGTCGCTCGCGCCGTGACGGAGCCGTGCTGCTGCCACCCTGGGACGAGTACATCGTGGGCTACAGGAACCGGGAAGCCGCCGTCGGCCATCTCTCGAACCACGCCAGCGAGCGGCTCAAGACGGTCGGCAGCTCGCTCGTGGTGATCGACGGGCGCGTGCGCGGCGCCTGGAAGATCACGGCCCGGACCAGGGCCGCGCGCCTCGTCGAGGAATACTGGACGGCCATGACCTCGGCGGAGAAGCGAGCCGTCCGCGAAGCAGCGCTGCGCTACGCCCGCTTCTTCGGGATCGAGCTCGAGGCCTAGGCCGAGCTAGCATGGGAGCACGGTGGTCCCCACGTCTCGAGGCTCGATCGACGTCGAGATCGAGGCCGTCTTCCGACGGGAGTCGGGCCGGCTGATCTCGGTCCTGACGCGCCTCTTCGGCCCCCACAACCTGGAGCTCGCGGAGGACGTGGTGCAGGCCTCGTTCGTGGCCGCGCTCGAGACCTGGGGGAAGGCCGGGATTCCCGACAACCCGGCCGCGTGGCTGCTCACCACCGCGCGTCACCGCGCGATCGACGCCATCCGCCGGGAGCAGACGCGTCGCACCTTCGCCGCCGACCTCACGCGCTACCTCGACGGCGAGTGGACGCTCACCACGACCGTGAGGGAAGCCTTCGGCGAGGACGTGATCCGCGACGACCAGCTCCGGATGATCTTCATGTGCTGCCATCCCGGCCTGAGCGCCGAGAGCCAGCTCACCCTGATCCTCCGCACGCTGTGCGGTCTCAGCGTGCCCGCCACCGCGCGTGCCCTGCTCACGACCGAAGCCACGGTCCAGAAGCGGATGGTCCGGATCCGCCAGCGCCTGAAGGGCGTCGAGTTCGAGCTGCCCCGGGCCGAGGAGCGGGCGAAAGCACTCGAGATCACGCACGCCGCGCTCTACTTGCTCTTCAACGAGGGCCACCTCTCGACGGACGAGGAGCCGATCCGCCGCGAGCTTTGCGGCGCCGCGATGGCGCTCACGCAGCTGATCGCCGACGAGCCGTCGCTCTGCAGCTCCGACACGCTCGGCCTGCTGGCGCTCATGTGCTTCCAGGGGGCGCGGATGGACTCGCGCCTCGACGCGAACGGTGAAGTCGTGCCCCTCGATCGGCAGGACCGCACGCGCTGGGATCGCCAGCTGATCGGCCGCGGCTACGCCTGCCTCGTCCGCGCGAGCCGGATGGAGACGGTGCTCGCCAGCCGCTACCACCTCGAGGCCGCCATCGCGGCGCGACACTGCGCGGCCCGCGACGTTCGCCGAGACGGACTGGGCCTCGATCTGCAGCCTCTACGACCGGCTCATCGAGCTCGGACCTTCACCCCTCGCCGAGCTCAACCGCGCGGTGGCGCTCTCCTATCGCGACGGGCCCGAGGCCGCGATCCCCGTGGTGGAGGCGATCCGCCGCTCCGGGCGCTTCGAGAAGAGCCACGCCGTGGCCGCGGTTCTCGCCAACCTCTACGCGCGCGCGGGAAAAGACGAGCCCTCGCGCCGCTACCTGGAGGAGGCGCTCGCGTCGGCCCGGACCCGACACGAGCGCCACCTGATCGCGCAGCAGGTGGAGCGAGCGCGAGACGCCTACGCGGGAGGCTCGAAAACGGGCTGAACGCGGATCCGCCCGTTCGGGTTGTTGCGCAAGAACGGCGAGCCCTGCGCGATCTCGGCCGCCTTCTCGACCGAGTCGGCGCGCAGGATCGTGAAGCCGCCGATCAACTCCTTCACCTCGGCCATCGTGGTGTCGGTGACGAAGCCCTTGCCGTTGCGCGTGATCACGGCCCCGCCCGGGGCCAGCGCCGAGCCGGGGTTGCGCAGGACGCCCTTGGCCTCCAGCTGCTTGAACCACGCGCCCCACTCCTCGAAGGCAGCCTGGATCTCCTTCGGCGAGCGCTTCGTCCAGTCCCCGGTACCGCCTTCGTACATCACGAGATAGTCGGCCATCGCATCCTCCGCCTTTCAAGGGAGAACTTCGCGTTCTCTGTCTCCATGACGGATGGGCGGGGGCGATCAGGACATCGGCGCGCCCAGCCGACGCCGCGCGACGAGCGCGATCGGCAGCCCGACGAGGAGCGCGTGCCCGACCATCAGCCGCCAGGAGAAGGAGAATCCGCGCCCGCCGGCCCGCGACAGCGGGACGACGACGAGGTTCATGAAGAAGTAGACGGCGATGCCGAAGGCCAGGCCGCACGGCACGGGCTGCCGGAGCAGCAGCTTCAGCCGCGCGCTCGCCGCGACGTAGACCGCGGCGGCCGTGGTGGCGATGAAGAAGTGCAGGAACATGCCGAGCGCCGCGGTGGCGAGCCCGCCCTGGAACGAGTCGCGGCCGACGAGCCCGGCGGCGACCGACTGGTAGATGCGGACCGGGCTGACCTGGAACAGCACGAGCGCCAGCAGCGTGTCGCCGATGCCCGCGGCGAGCCCGGCCCAGAGCACCGTCGTCCAGTAGCGAGGATTCGTGGCCATGGCCGCCAACGATATGCGCTCGGGCGCGCGGGTGGCAATCCGTGATATCCACGCATTCGTGAGCGCTCCGATCACCGTCGCCGGCAGCCTGAACATGGACTTCGTGGTCCAGGTGCCGAAGCTTCCCCAGCCGGGCGAGACCGTCCTCGGCGGCGGCTTCGTGACGATTCCGGGCGGCAAGGGCGCGAACCAGGCCTGCGCGGCCGGCCGGCTCGGCGGGCGTGTGCGGATGCTCGGGCGCGTGGGAGACGACGTCTTCGGGCGCCAGCTCGTGGAAAGCCTCGGGCGCGCGGGCGTCGACACGAAGGCCGTGCGCGTCAGCGCGGCGACGCCCTCGGGCGTCGCGCTGATCTTCGTCGAGGCGGGAGGCCAGAACGAGATCGTCGTCGCCTCGGGCGCCAACGGCCTGCTGTCGCCGGAGGACGTCGCCCAGGATCTCGGCGACGCCTCGGGCTTCCTGCTGCTGCAGCTGGAGACGCCGCTCCCGACGATCGAACGCGCCGCGGCGCTCGCCAGCGAGCGCGGCGTCACGGTGATCCTCGATCCCGCGCCGGCGCGGCCGCTCCCCGAAGCGCTGCTCGCCCGCGTGTCCGTGCTGACGCCCAACGAGAGCGAGGCTCTGGTCCTGCTCGAGCGGCGCGGAACGAGCGTCTCGCTCGCGGAAGCGCCGGAAGTCGCGCAGGCGCTGCTGAAGCGCGGCCCGCGCGCCGTGATCCTGAAGCTCGGCGCGCAGGGGGCCTGGTTCCAGGACGCGTCGGGCGGCCGGCACTTCCCCGGCTTCGAGGTGAACGCCGTCGACGCGACCGCCGCCGGCGACACCTTCGGCGGCGCACTCGGCGTGGCGCTGGCCGAAGGCCGCTCCATGGACGAAGCCATCCGCTTCGCGAACGCCGCGGCGGCTCTGTCGGTCACGCGCCTGGGTGCCCAGGCTTCGATGCCCGAGCGGCGCGAGGTCGAGGCGCTGCTGGCGACCCGGACCCAGTCATGAGGTGCCTCTCGATGCGCAATGCCCTGCTGCGCGGCGCGCTGCCCGCGATCGCCGCGCTCGTCGCCGTGCCCGCTGTCGTCCACGCCCAGCACACCTTCGACGACGACGTCGCCTTCCTGCGTCAGCGCCTGGAAGTCGTCGTGCTCGGCGAGGAGAAAGGCGCGCGCGTCGCGGTCGTCCCGGCCTGGCAGGGCCGGGTCGTCACCTCGACGATCGGCGGCCCGCAGGCGCCGAGCTACGGCTGGATCAACCGCGAGCTGGCCGCGTCGGGAAAGCTGCTGCCGCACATGAACGCATTCGGCGGCGAGGACCGGCTCTGGCTCGGCCCCGAGGGCGGGCAGTTCTCGATCTTCTTCAAGAAGGGCGACCCCTTCGACCTCGCTCACTGGCAGACGCCCGCGCTCATCGACTCGGAGCCCTGGACCGTGGCGGAGCGGACGGCGCGCCAGATCTTCTTCAAGCGTGACAGCAAGCTCCACAACTACAGCGGCACGCGCTTCGACTTCCGCATCGAGCGGACGGTGCGCATCATCGAGCGCGACGCGGCCGCGAAGGCCCTCGGCAGCGCTCTTCCGGCGGGCCTGAAGCTCGTCGCCTTCGAGTCCCAGAACGTGCTCGTCAACACGGGCAAGAGCGCGTGGACGAAGTCGAGCGGCCTGCTCTCGATCTGGATCCTCGGCATGTTCCAGCCGACGCCGGCCACCACCGTGGCGATCCCCTACCGCCAGGGACCCGACTCCGAGCTCGGTCCGGTCGCGAACGACGCGTACTTCGGCAAGGTGCCCGCGGATCGCCTGCGCACGAGGGACGGGCTCGTCTTCTTCAAGGGCGACGGCCAGCAGCGTGGCAAGATCGGCCTTTCACCGAAGCGCGCGACCGGCCTCGCCGCGAGCTACGACGCCGCGCGTGGAGTGCTGACGGTCGTCCGCTACGACCAGCCCCAGGACGCCAGGGACTACGTGAACTCGATGTGGGAGATCCAGAAGGAGCCGTTCGCGGGCGACGTCGTCAACAGCTACAACGACGGCCCGCCGGAGCCGGGCAAGAAGCCGCTCGGCCCTTTCTACGAGCTCGAGACCTCCTCGCCGGCCGCAGCGCTCGCCCCCGGCGCGAGCCTCACGCACGTGCACCGGACGTTCCACGTCCAGGGCGACGCCAAGGACCTCGACGCGCTGGCTCTCAAGCTTCTGGGCGTCTCCCTCGCAACGATCGAGAGCGCGCTCGCGGGCCCGCCCGCGCGCTAGCCGGCGCCGAGGCCGCGGTCAGGGCTTCAGCGGACCGGCGGGAGGCTTGGCGGGCGGCTCGGTCTTGTGGCCCTTCGCCTTCCAGTCGTTCAGCGGACAGAAGGTCGCGGTCGTGTAGCCGTTCTTCTCGAAGAGCTCCGCGGCACGGGAGCTCCGGCCCCCGCCGTTTCAGGTGAAGACCAGCTGGACGTCCTTCGGGACGTCCTTCATCCGCGCCTCGAGCTGCTCCATCGGGATGTGGATCGCGCCGGGAATCGAGCCCGTCTTCACTTCTTCGTCGCTGCGGACGTCGATCACGAGAACCTTCTCGCCCTTGTCGAGCTTCGCTTTCAAGGCGTCGGCGGAGGTCTCCTTCGCCGTCGCCGAGCGCTGGGCCGCGGCCGGGCCCGCGGCCATAGCGACACCGAGCACGTGACACGCGACCGTAGTGAGCCGCATGCGGCCTCCTTATCTTCCGATCTCGGGATCGTGCCTCAGCCGAAGGTGCTGCCGCAAGCCCAACCCCTTTGGTCGGCCGGGCTAGTGCTACTTCTTCTCCTTCTCCTTCTCGTTGCCCCAGAGCTGGCTGCCGGAGCCGTGCGCCTTCCTCCAGGCGTCGCGCCACAGGTGGATGTCGACCTCGCCGATCCTCGGCTTGGGCTTGCGTGCCTCGCGCGAGGGAAAGGCCGGAAACGGCTTGTGCGGCTCGCTCTGGTACCAGTAGGCGACGCTCGAGAGATCGAGCGTCAGGTTGTTGTCGTGGCCGTGCTCGATCGAGAAGCGCAGCGAGCGGTCGAAGTAGACGGGATCGGCCAGGTGGAAGCGGTAGACGTGGGTCCGCCCGAGCCAGCCGGTCCCGCCGTTCACGCGCGCGTAGCCGAAGTAGGGATGCTGGAAGAGCACGTTCGGCGACCACGACGTGTTGAAGTAGTCCTCGGTCCCGGTACCGTGGAGCGACGACGGCCAGCGCTCGCCGTCGATGAAGAACATGTCGTCGCCCTCGCCGTACCACATCGGGCTCGGGCAGTCGACGTAGTAGTTGACCCCCACGTAGTGGCCCTTGCCCTCGATGTCGGCGATCAGGTAGTTGCGGTCGCCGGTCGTGTTCTTCCCCTGCGGGCCGAGCAGCGACCACTCGTTCTCGCCCTCGGGCGACGCCTCGGTGAGCGCGTGGTTGTAGAAGGCGTGGAAGCGCCCGAGGTCCGCGGGCAGGCTCGCCATCTCCTGGTAGTCGACGTAGTAGTAGAAGGCGTCCACCTTCTGGGCCGAGTCGTTCTCGATCTCGATGCGCGCCCCGCTCGCGAACGGCATCGGGAAGTAGCTGACCATCGCGCGCCCCTCGCGCGGCCCCGCGGCGAGCGGCAGCACCGAGAACGGGTAGCTCTCGTCCCAGCCCTGCCCGAAGAAGTCGCCGACCGGGGCCTCGACGCTCGGATTCGCCTCGCCGTCCCAGTACATGCGCAGGATCAGGTCGTGGCGGCTCAGCGCGGGCGGGGGCGGCGCGATCGTGATCCAGATGTGGTCGATGACACCGGCGCCCTTGACCTCGAAGAGCGTACGCCGCTGGCCGGGTGCGATGCCTTCGAGGCGGTCGTTGTTGCCGCCCGATTTGTCGTAGCTGCTGACGCGGCGCGTCTTCACGCCTTTCTGGAGCCGCGCGAGCTCGAGCGTCGGCGTGCCGGCGCCCTGGGCGTGGACGGGGGCTGCGAGCGCGAGAGCCATGAGGGGAACGATGGCGACGGCCAAGGCCGTGTGTCGCATTGTGACCTCCTTGTTCCTCTGGTCCGGTCGAGCGCGCGAAGGCTACTTCCTGGGAATCGGAAGCTCAAGTGATTCCTGAAGCGACTCCGTCCGGACGGAGCAGGCCCCTGGAACCTCGTCCGCGGGCGCGGTGTCCAAGAGGCCGTGACGAGGAGGCTCGCATGGCCCTGAGCGTCGGACGCCCGCGCGGCGGAGCGATCGCGGAGATCAACGTCACGCCGATGGCGGACGTGATGATCGTGCTGCTGATCATCTTCATGGTGACTGCGCCGATCATCGCGGGCCCGCCCGTCCCGTTGCCGACCGCCGTCCATCCGACCGAGCACAAGGGCGAGACGCTGACCGTGGTGGTACGCGCCGACGGCGCGGTTACGATCGAGGGATCGCCGCTCGGCCACTCCGTTGCGGTCGCCGACTACCTCGCGGCACGGGCGTCGGCTACCCGGTCGCTGCTGATCCTGATCCAGGCCGATCGCGACGTGGCGTACCGCGACCTGGAACGCGTCCTGACGGCGTGCCGAACGTCCGGGGTCGCGGAGATCGCGCTCGCTGCCGAGCTCAAGCCAGAGATCTAGACGATGCCCAAGGCCGACATCAACGTCACGCCGTTCATCGACGTGCTGCTCGTGCTGCTGATCATCTTCATCGTGGTGGTGCCCTCCGGTCCGCGCGCGCTCGACGCGTCTCTGCCACCGTCTGCCGGCCTACTGGTGAAGCCGACGGCCACCAGCCTCGTTCTGGAGGTCCGCCCGGACGACTTCCGCTTGAACTCTGCGCCGGTGCTGACGCTCCCCGAGCTCGACGAGAAGCTGCGGGCGGCGTTCGCGAGCCGGGGAGACTCGACGCTCTTCGTCCGCCCGGCGCCCGAGCTGCGCTACGCGCGCCTGATCGACGCGCTCGACGCCGCGAAGGGGGCTGGCGCCTCGCGCATCGGGCTCGTCTCAGCGGAGGCAGACGACGACGCCGTCCTCCGAGCCGATCACCAGCCGTGACGAGGCGATGGCCGGCGAAGCCGTGAGCGGCGCGCCAATCTCGTGCTGTTGCACGAGCGCGCCGGTCGCGAGCTCGAGCACGTAGAGCCGCCCGTCGGACGAGCCCACGTACACGCGGCCCCCGGCCACCGCGGGTGACGAGTCGACGCGCGCCCGCGTCGCGTAGCTCCACTGCGACGCGCCGGTCGCGGCGTCGAGGCAGTGGACGACCTTGTCGCGCCCGCCCAGGACCACGCGGCCTTCGGGGAGCGCGGCCGAGGAGTAGAACGGGAACTTGCGCTGGGGGTGCTCGTAGCTCCAGGCCTGCTTGTGCGCCGCGAGGTCGACGGCCAGCACCTGGTTCTCGAAGTTGCCGTAGAAGGCGCGCCCTCCGGACAGCGCCGCCGAGGCGCCCGTGTAGCCGCCCGACGAGACCTGGAACAGCTCGTTGCCGTCGGCGACGCGGATCGCGCGCAGGATCTCGTCGCAGCCCGACACGTAGCACGTCCCCGCGGCCACCGAGGCCGTGGCGTGGACCGGACCGTCGGTCTCGTGCTTCCAGGCCACCTTGCCGGTCTTCGCGTCGAGGGCGTAGAGCGACTGGTCGTAGGAGCCGACCAGCACCAGCTCGCCGACCGCCACCGGCGAGGACTTCACCTCCTGCGCGGTCTTGTGGGTCCAGAGCGCCTTGCCGCTCTGCGCGTCGACCGCGTGGATCTGACCGGCGAGGTCGCCCACGAAGACGGCGCCGCCGGCGACGCAGGGCGACGACTCGCCGACGCCGTCACCCGTGACCTTGTAGCGCCACACCGGCTTGCCCGAGGCGAGCTCGAGCGCCACGAGCTCGCCGGCGCGCGTGCCCACGTAGACCGTGCCCGCGGCGATCGCGGCCGAGGACTCGATCGCGTCGCCCGCCTCCCATTGCCACGCCACGCTGAGCTGCGGCGGCAGCGTCGCGGCCGAGAGGCCCGACAGCGTCGGCGTGCCGCGGAACTGGGGCCAGGCGTCGGCGGGTGCCATGGCCGGAGCCGCCGGCGCGGGAAAGCCGCGGCGGGCGGCGAGTGTCGTGCCCGCGGCCGCGAGCGCGGTGCGGCCCAGGAAACGGCGGCGCGTCTCAGGCGAACGCGGCACGGTAGAGCTCACGGGCGCCGCGCGCGTCGAACGGCCGCGGGTTGTAGCGACCGGTCCACTGCTCGGCAGCCTCCTCGGCGAGCACAGGGAGGTCGGCTTCCGGGACTCCGGCGCTCCGCAGCCCGCGCGGCAGGCCGCCGGCGACGGCCAGCGCCTCGAGCCGCGACGCCAGCGCCTCGGCCGCATCGGCTTCGGCCACGACGCGGCCGGTCGCCGCGAGCAGCTCGGCGTAGCGCGCGCCGGCCACGGCACCGTTCCAGCGCACGACGTGCGGCAGCAGCAGCGCGATCGCGACGCCGTGCGTCGTGCCGTAGTGCGCCGTGAGCGGGTTCGCGCAGGCGTGGGTGGCGCCGAGCATCGAGGCCGAGATCGCGGCGCCGGCCCAGTAGGCCCCGACGAGCGTGTCGCCCCGAGCCTCGAGGTCCCCCGGCGCGGCGAGCACGCGCTCGTAGCCCGACTCCAGCAGGCGGAAGGCCTCGCGCGCGAAGAGGTCGGAGGCCGGCGTGCGCGCGGTGGTGACCCAGGTCTCGACGCAGTGGGCGATCGCGTCGTAGCCGGTGGCCGCGGTCATCGCGCGCGGCAGCGAGACGAGCAGCTCGGGGTCCAGGATCGCGACCTTGAAGAAGGCCGAGGGATCGCCGCAGGCCATCTTCTCGTGCGTCACGTCGTCCGAGACGAGCGCGTACGCCTGCGCCTCGCTGCCGGTGCCGGCGGTGGTCGGCACGCCGATCATCGGCGGCAGCGGATGCTTCGCCTTGCCGTAGCCGCGGTAGTCCGGCATGCGGCCACCGTTCGCGAGCACGAAGCCGATGCTCTTCGCGCAGTCGAGCGAGCTGCCGCCGCCCAGCCCCACCAGCGAGTCGACGCCGGCCGCGCGGGCCACCGAAGCACCCGCGTCGGCCATCGCGGAGGTCGGGTCGTGGTCGAAGCCCGAGAAGGTCAGGCTGACGACGCCCGCCGCCTCGAGCGACGCCGTGGCGCGCGCCGCGAAGCCGGCGGCGACGATCCCGGGGTCCGCGACCAGCAGCGTGCGCCGGAAGCCCAGCTCGCGCGCGAGCTCGCCCACGCGCGAGAGCGTGCCCGGCCCGAAGACGAGGCGGGTCGGGCTCGCGAGCTCGAACGGCGTCACGGGCCGGTCGGCCCCGCGCCCCCCTCGGCCAGCGACCAGAGCTGGTTGCGGTTCATGATGAAGAGCGCGCCGTTCGCGGGAACGGCCGTCGCGTAGACCGAGCTGCCGAGCGTGTTCTCGGCCAGGATCTTCTTCTCCTTGCCGGCCGCGAGCACCACCACGTCGCCGTCCTCGTCGCCCAGGTAGATCTTGCCGTCCACGAGCAGCGGCGAAGCCCAGACCGCGGCGAGCATGTCGTGGGTCCAGTAGACGGCTCCCGTCTTGGCGTCGAGCGCGTGGAGGAAGCCGCTGAAGTCGGCGACGTAGACGATGCCGTCCTTGATCGCGGCGGTCGAGATGGTGCGGCGGATCTTGTCGTACTGCCACACCTTGCCGGTCTGGGTGATGTCGCCGCGCTTCGTGGGGTCGATCGCGTAGAAGTGGCCCGGCCCCTCCCCGTGCTCGGGGTCCTGGCCGTTGCCGATGTAGACGAGCCCTTCGTAGACGACCGGCTGTCGCGATCAGCTCGTTGCGGGTCTTCGGCCACACCGAGTCCTTCGGGTTGGCGTCGAACTCCCAGAGCTTCTGGCCGCTCTTCGCCTCGAACGAGCGGAGCCAGCCGTCGCCCTGCGGATGGATCACCTGGGTGACGCCGCCGATCTCGGCCACCGTGATGCCGCCCCACTGGCCGTGCAGGATCTTGTCGCCCGGCGAGGCGTCCTCCCAGACCACCTTCCCCGTCTTCTTGTCGACGGCGATGATCGCCGGCGCGCGCGGCGACGGGATGTTGACGTGGCTCTCGTCCTGCCCGTTGGCCGGTGCTGACGTAGACCAGGTCGCCCCAGGAGATCGGCGAGGAGTTCGCGAGGTTGTGCGGCATCACGCCGAGCTCGTCCATCATGTCGAGCTTCCAGACGATGTCGCCGTCGTGCTCGCCGGTCAGCTTCTCGTCCTTGTACGGCCCGTCGTTCTCGCCGTCCTTGAAGCCCTCGGTGTCGACCGCCAGCAGCTCGCAGCGGTTCGAGACGTAGTACAGGCGGTCCCCCTCGACGAGCGGCGACGACGCGACGCCCTGATAGGGCCAGTCGTTCGCGCGGCCCGACGCCAGCTTCTCGTGGGTGATCTGCCAGAGGAAGGCGCCGTCCTTCTCGTTGAAGGCGATCAGCACGCCGCGGTCGCCCGGCTGCTTGGGGTCGCGCAGGCCCTCGTTGTTCGTGCCGAGGAACACCTTGCCGCCGGACACGACCGGGTTGCCGTAGCTCTGCGAGCCGAGCGGCGCCATCCAGCGCACGTTCTTCTTGCTCTGGATGTCCCAGGTGACGGGCAGGCCCTTCATGTCGGAGACCATGTTGCGGATCGGCGTGCCACCCCACATCGGCCAGTCGCCGCTCGGTCCGGCCGCGCGGGTGTGCGTGGCGGCCATCGGAAGCGCGACCAGGGCTAGGGCAGGCAGCAGGAAGCGGAAGCGGCTCACGGACACGGGATGCATCCTCCTCACTTGTTCGCGGTGACCTTGACGTTGTCGATGAAGACCTCGGACGACGAGTCGGCGTAGAGGCCGGCCGCCCCCTGCCGGTGCGGCATGCGGTCGACGTGGTCGATCGTCCACGCCGCGGGCTCGGGGTCGGCGGCGGGCCACGCCTTGCCCTGCACCGCCGTCGTGCCGTCCTTCCGGTTCTCGACGCGCAGCTTGACCCGGTACCAGGTCTCCGGCTTCCAGGTGAACGGCACCTCGACCGTGCGCGCCGGGTTCGCCTGCCACGGGTGCAGCTCGAGCTTCTGCGAGTTGCCGAACAGCACGAGCGCGTAGCGCTGCGCGATCACGCCGCCGTCGCCCATCTGGCGGTGCCGCTCGCTCGAGAGCACGTCCGCCTCGACGGTGTAGTCGGAGAAGTCGTCCGGCCCGAAGAACAGCCGGCCGCGCTTGGTGAGCGGGATGTCGTTGCGCTTCATGAGCGCCTTCGTGCCGGCGTGGTCGCGCACGTAGAACTTGCCGGTCGAGTTGATCCAGTAGGGCGGCGGCGCCTCGCCGGTCGTGCCCTCGAAGTCGAAGCTCCACGGCAGCGGCGGGATCACGCGCACGCGCGCCGTCGCGCTGAGCGCGCCGGCCGCGGCCTTGACCAGGCCCGCCTGCGGGCCGCCGTCGGCGGCCGGCGTGAAGGACGAGCCGGCAAAGGCGCCCTTCAGGCCGTCGAGCGTGAAGGTCGCGGAAGGCTCCTCGCGCACGAAGTGGCCCTTCGCGTCGTAGAGCTGCACGTGCAGCTGGACCGGCTCGCCGGGCTTCACCAGCGACTCGTACGGCACGATCTGTGCGACCGCGGGCTCGCCGGCGGGTCCGTTGTCGGCCGGCTTCGGCGCCGCGGGCTTGGCCGCGGCCCTGGGCGCCCCCTTCGGCCCGATCGCGTAGAGCGCGTCCATCGACGCGACGTAGACGCGGCCGCGGGCGACGGCCGGCGAGGCGATGATCGCCTCCGGAGCGGCCTCGGTGCCGAGCTGGTCCTCGTCCAGGATCTCGGGACCGCTCGCGGCCGGCTTGATGATGTAGAACTTCCCGTTCTCCGTGCCCGTGTAGAGCTTGCCGTCGGCGAGGACCGGCGAGGCCTTCTGGATGGTGCCGAGCGGCTTCTCCCAGAGCCGCTTCCCGCTCGCGAGCTCGAAGGCCATCAGCACGGCGCCGTTGTCCATCATGTAGAGCCGCTCGGCGTCGGCGACCGGCGAGGCGAAGCCGCCCTGGATGCCGAAGGTGCGCCAGGCGAGCCTGTCGGGCGTGAGCTTGCCCTCGACCGCCGCGTCGAGCGCGCCGACCATGCCCATCTCGTTCGTGTCGAGGTTCTCCTCGCTGTGGCTCAGGTAGAGCGTCGAGCCGCGGTAGGCCGCGCTCGTCAGGATCGCGCGCTTGCTGAGCTCGAGCTGCCAGATCGAGCGGCCGGTGTTCGCCTCGAGCCCGTAGAAGGTGCCGTCGCTGCCTCCGACCACGAGCAGCCGGCGGCCGCCGGCGGTGAGCACGATCGGCGTCGAGTAGTTGGTGTCGTAGTGCTTCGGCTGCGGCGAGCTGATCCAGACCGTGGTCCCGTTTCGCTTGTCGAAGGCGAAGTAGCGGTTCATGCCGCGCGCCTGGTCGCCCCAGCCGGACGTGAGCGTGCTGACGATCACGAGGTTCCCCTCGATCACGGGCGACACCGTGCGGCCGCCGTGAGTCGAGATCGCGCCGAACTCCTCGGTGAGCTGGCGCTCCCAGAGCAGCTTGCCCGTGGGGTCGAGGGCGTGCAGGTGCTCGTTGACGCCGAACGCGTAGACGTTGCCCGTCGCGGGGTCGACGCTCGGCGAGGCCCAGGCGACGCGATGCGCCGGCACGTCCGAGTGGAAGACGTTGAAGCGCTTCTCCCAGATCAGCTTGCCCGTGTCGGCGTCGAGGCAGAGCAGGCGCTCCTGGGTCTTCTCGCGCTCCTTGACGGTGTCGACGCTCGCGTTCGAACAGGTAGAGGCGGTTGCCGAAGATGGCGGGCGTCGAGCGCGACCCGTAGGGCGCCTTCCAGGCGAGCCCCTCCCCGGCGGGCGACCAGCGGCTCGGGAGCCCCGTCTCCGTCGAGACTCCGTCCCGGTTCGGACCGCGCCACTCGGGCCAGTCCGAGGCGAAGGCGGGAACCGCTGCGGTCGCGACCACGGCTATGGAAGCGACAAGACTTCTCATGTTCTTAGTGTCCTCTGTGGTAGCTGCTCACCGTCCGGGGTGGTCGGGACACCCTCTGCGATCTAAGCACCCGTCCCGGAAGGCGTCAAGCGAGCGGGTGCTATGATTTCCCTCTTCAGCCTCGCCGCGAATCGTCCAAGGGATTGCACGGAGGTCTCGTGATGCGTGCACGTCGGTTCCTCTCCTTCCTGGGCTCGCTCGCCGCCCTCGCGGCCGCGGCTCCGCCGCTCGCCGCCGCGCCGCCGCATTGGGCGCAATGGCGCGGTCCGGACGGGCTCGGCATCGCGAAGGACCCGGCCGTACCGCTCGAGTGGAGCGCGACCAAGAACGTCGTCTGGTCCGCGGAGATCCCGGGGCGCGGGCACTCGTCTCCCGTGGTCTGGGGCGACCGCATCTTCCTCACGACGGCGATCGAGGGCGACGTGGTGGCCGGCGCCAAGCCCGTCAAGCACCTGATGGAGGGCCAGGACTTCCAGCATCCCGACGGCGTGGGCGCCGACCGCAAGCAGACGCTCGCGGTGCTGGCGCTCGACGCGAAGACGGGCAAGATCCTGTGGCAGAAGACCGCCTGGGAGGGCACCCCCTACGACACGCGCCACAAGCGCGGCAGCTTCGCCTCGCCGACGCCGGTCACGGACGGCACGCTGGTCTACGCGTACTTCGGGTCCGAGGGCCTCTACGTCTACGAGTTCGACGGCACGCTGAAGTGGAGCTGGAAGAGCGGCGGGATCGCGAGCTTCGGCGTCGGCGTCGGCACCTCGCCGGTGCTCTACGACAAGCTCGTGATCCTGCAGTGCGACGAGGACAACGGCGAGAAGTCCTTCATCGTCGGCCTCGACAAGAAGACCGGCAAGGAAGCCTGGCGCGTGGCGCGCAACATCGAGGTGAGCTGGGCGACGCCGATCCTGGTGGCGAGCGGCGGGCGGCACGAGCTCGTCACCGCGGGCAACCAGGCGATCATCGGCTACGACCCGGCGACGGGCCGCGAGCTCTGGCGCATCAAGGGCCTCGAGAGCAACGCGGTGCCGTCGCCGGTGGCGGGCGACGACGTCGTCGTGCTGTCGGCGGGCTATCCGGCCAAGGTCGCGCTGGCGATGCGCCCCGGCGGAACGGGCGACGCCAGCGACCGCGTGCTCTGGCGCTACGACAAGGGCACGGCCTACGTGCCCTCGCCGATCCTGGTCGACGGCCTGCTCTACCTCGTCACCGACAAGGGGCTCGTCACCTGCCTCGACGCGAGGACCGGCAAGGTCCACTACGAGGGCGGCCGCCCGCCGAGCGGCACGAGCTTCATGGCCTCCCCGGTCGCGGTCGCGGGCCACCTGCTGATGTCGAGCATGGACGGCGACACGATCGTGCTGAAGGCGGGCCCGGCGCACGAGGTGGTGCGCGCCAACCCGCTCGGCGAGCCGATCGCCGCGTCGCCGGCCGTGGCCGGCGGGCGCATCTACATCCGCGGCGAGCACCACCTGTTCGCGATCGGCACGCCATGAAGGCCGGAGCACTCGTCGCCCTGCTCGCCCTCGCGGCGCCCGCTGCGCGCCGCGACACCCGACGACCTGCTCGAAGCGGTGCGCCACGGCGATCTCGCCGCGGTGAAGGCCGCGCTCGACGCCGGCATTCCCGTCGACACGCCGTTCCGCTACGACCGCACCGCGCTGTCGTTCGCGGCCGGGCCGCGACAACGTCGAGATCGTGAAGCTGCTGCTCGACCGCGGGGCCGACCCCAACAAGAAGGACACCTTCTACGGCGCGACGCCCATGAACTGGGCGGCCGACAAGGGCAGCGTCGCGATGATCCGGCTGATGATCGAGCGCGGCGGAACGCCGGGCGGAGACCTGCTCGAGAACGCCGTCGAGAAAGGCGATCCCGAGTTCGTCGCCCTCGCTCTCGAGAAGGGGAAGCCGAGCGCCGACGACCTCACCGTCGCGCTCGCTGCGGCGGTCAAGGACAAGAAGGACAAGGTCGCCGAGCAGCTTCGCAAGGCCGGCGCGGTTCCGCCGCGGCCGGCCGACTTCGCGATCGACGCCGCCGCACTCGCCGGCTACGCCGGCTCCTACAAGGACGAGCGCGGCAACGAGCTGCGACTCGACATCAAGGACGCGAAGCTCGTCTGCACGAGCTGCGCTCCGGGGGGGATGGTGCTGGGCGCGGAGGACGCCGTCACGTTCCGCCAGCCGAGCGACCCGCGGCCCAGGATCGTCTTCACGCTCGTGGACGGCAAGCCCGGCGGATTCGTTCTCGACTTCGGCTCGCGCAAGGTGAACTACACAAAGGATGCCTCCAAGGAGAAGCCATGAGCCTCGCGTCCCGCACCGCCGCCGCGGCGCTCGCCTGCCTCGTCCCGACGCTCGCCGCGGCCGAGAGCGCGCGGCCGGGCGTCGACTGGCCGTCGTTCCGCGGACCCGTGGCCTCGGGCGTCTCGGACGGCTTCGCGGCCCCCGAGAAATGGGACGCGGCCAAGGGCGAGGGCGTGCTCTGGAAGACCGCGATCCCCGGGCTCGCCGTCTCGAGCCCGATCGTGTGGGGCGACAAGCTGTTCGTGACGACGGCGGTGAGCAGCGACCCGAACGCGGTCTTCCGCCACGGCCTCTTCGGCGACGTCGAGCCGTCGAAGGACGTGACCTCGCACTCGTGGCGCGTGCTGTGCCTCGACAAGAAGACCGGCAAGGTGCTCTGGGAGCAGGTCGCCCACGAGGGCGTGCCGAAGACGAAGCGGCACCCGAAGTCGAGCCAGGCGTCCGCGACGCCGGCCACGGACGGCAAGATCGTGGTCGCGCACTTCGGCTCGGAAGGGCTCTACGCGTACGACCTGCAGGGCAAGCTGCTCTGGAAGCGCGACCTCGGCGTGCTGAACGCCGGCTGGTTCTACGACCCCGACTACGAGTGGGGCGTCGCCAGCTCGCCGATCCTCTGGAAGGACCTCGTGATCGTGCAGTGCGACATCCAGAAGGGCTCGTTCGTCGCGGCCTTCCGCGCCAAGGACGGCGAGCCGGTCTGGCGCACCGAGCGCGACGAGATCCCGTCGTGGCCGACGCCGACCGTCGCGGAGATCGACGGCAAGGCCGAGCTCGTCACGCACGCGACCAAGTTCATCCGCGGCTACGACCCGAAGACCGGCCAGGAGCTGTGGCGGCTCGGGCCGAACTCCGAGGTCACGACGCCCACGCCGATCGTGGCGCACGGGCTCGTGTACGTGACGAACGGCTACCGCGGCATCCAGCCGATCTACGCGATCCGCCTCGGCGGCAAGGGCGACCTGACGCTGCCCGAAGGCAAGGACACGAGCGACTTCATCGCCTGGAGCAAGAAGAAGGGCGGACCCTACACGCCGACGCCCGTCGTGTACGGCGACCAGCTCTACGCCGTCTCCAACAACGGCGTCTTCACCTGCTGGGACGCGAAGACGGGCGCGCAGGTCTACCAGCAGCGGATCGGCGACGGGCGGCGCGTACAGCGCCTCGCCGGTCGCCGCCGACGGCAAGATCTACCTGTCGATGGAAGACGGCGAGGTGAACGTCGTCAAGGCGGGGACCGAGTTCCAGCTGCTCGTCCACGCAACCCGATCGGCGAGGTGCTGATGGCGACGCCCGCCGTCTCCGAGGGCGTGCTCTACGTGCGCGGGATGCAGAGCGTCTTCGCGATCGGCAAGCCGGCAGCGGCGCCCGCCGCGAAGGCCGCCGGCAAGCCCTGACGCGTCACTTCGTCGCGCACTCGAAGCTCGCGGCGTCGTTCGTGTCGCCCTGGCCTCGGTACGCCGCAAGCTCGGGATAGGGACAGAGCGGCCGCGTCATCCGCACCTTGCCGCGCCCGGGCGCCTCTTCCGGATCGACCTCGTACTTCGTCGCGACGATGGCGGCGGGCGCGGAGCCGCTTTCCACCCAGCTCCGCAGCGCGAGGAACGAGTCGCGGCGGGGATCCGCTGGCCTGCGGGTCGAAGGAGCTCGGGCCCGGGCCGTCGCCGCAGTGCTGCACGCCCGGGAGCAGGTAGAGGCGCAGGAACGCGGCGGCTCGATCCCGTCCCATCGCGCGCACGACGCTCTCGTAGTAGTCGACGCTGTTGAGCGCCGAGATGGCCGGGTCGTTCCAGCCGTGGTACAGGATCAGCTTGCCGCCGCGCGCTTCGAACTTGCTGAGGTCCGGGTCGACGGCGTCGAGCACGCGGCCGGTCTTCTCGACGGCCGCCGCGAGCGCCGAGTCGAGGCTCGCGGTCTTGTAGCTCCAGTCGGGCTTCTCGTACACCATGTTGGCGAAGAAGCCGTTGCCGAAGCCGAACAGCAGGCCCTTGCCCGGCGCCGAGCCCGTGATCCATGCGCTCCAGCCCCCGTCTCCCTCCTCGGCGCCGGGCAGGAAGCCGGGAAAGATCGCGCTGCCCCTTCGCGTCGCGGGCGCCGGCGTAGAGGCTCGCGAGCGCCTTCGCCTGGGAGGCCGTGAGGCAGCCCGGCGCATCGCCCTCCTTGCAGAGGAGCGTCGACGGGTCGAAGCGGCACGAGCGCGGGTCCGTCAGGATGCCGTCGTGCACGCCGTCCTGTGCGTCGCAGGCGGCCTCGACCGCGCGCGCGATCGCCGGGAGCTTGCTCGAAGGGATGTAGCTGGCCGCGTCGCCGGCCGTGACCTGCGCGTCGAAGACGGCGCTCGTGAGCAGACGCGTCCACGCGTTCGCCGGCGCTCCGGCCAGGAGCCCGTCGAAGTCCTCGGGGAACCGCTGCGCCTCCATCAACGCCTGGCGTCCGCCGTTCGAGCAGCTCGCGAAGTACGAATGCGCCGGCCCCTTGCCGTAGAACGCCTGGATCGCGGCCTTCGCGGCTCGCGCCATCTCGTGGATTCCTCGATAGCCGAAGTCCGCCACCTTCTCGGGGTGACCGAGAGCCCATCCGGCGTCGATGAACGACGCGGAGTGCCCGGTGTCGGTGGCAGCCGTGGCGTAGCCCTGCCCGAGCGCGCTCGCCAGCCCACGGTAGGCGATCTGTCCCGCGAAGCCGCCGTTTCCCACTCCGCGGAACCGGCCGTTCCAGTCCGCGGCCGGCAGCCAGACCTCGATCCGGATGTCCGAGTCCTCGCTCGGCCGGGCCGTGAGCTGGACGCGACAGAAGGCGGGCAGGGCCTTGTAGGTGGAAGGGTCGCCGACCATGAACGGCGGCAGGTTGGAGGGCGGCGTGAACGCCCCGCTCGCCACGGACTCGGCGGCGCTCACGGCCATTCCGGCGATCGCCATGGACTTCAGGCCCTCGCAGGCCGTCTCGGCACGTCCATCCGGGGAGAGGCCGGAGGCCAGCGCGAAACCCAGGAGCCCGAGCCACTTGCTCACGGTCACCTCCCCGAACGCCTCGTTCATACCACGTCGCTCGCATCGGGGTACCGTCTCGTCGGTCTGCAACCGAGCGGGGCCCCCGACTCGTCTTACGGACGGCGACGGTCCGCGAGGGAGGACGCCATGGACATGATGATCTTCACGCTCTTCTGGGTGTTCGGGTGGGTGATCCTCCTGCTCGTGGCCTGGCACCTTCGCAGCTCGCGCCGGGAGCGCCGGGTCGAGCGGCAACACAAGGAGAGAATGATGGCCATGGAAAAGGGGATCCCGCTGCCGGAGCTGCCCGCGCAGGACGAGGAGCCGGTCCGAGGGCGGCCGCTGCTGGCGGAGGTCGTCGCCGCGATCCGGATCAACCCGCGCTGGCCGCTCGGGCTGGGCGCGCTCTTCGTGATGTTCGGGATCGGGCTCTCGGCAGCGCTCGCGCTCTCGCAGGAGGCCGAGCACTACCGGGTCTGGTCGTTCGGGCTCATCCCGGTGTTCTTCGGCCTCGGCCTGATGCTGCACTACGCCCTGACACGGCCGACCCAGCCGCGCTGAATCGCACCTTGTGGAGGATGAGCCCGCCGTCGCGGAGTATCTCCGGGCCCGGGACCCGGAGATCTTCCGCGTGCTGGTCGAGCGCCACCAGGCGCGCGTCTTCCGGCTGGTGGCGGGCCTGCTCGGTCCGTTCGCGGACAGGGACGCGCAGGAAGTGACGCAGGAGGTGTTCCTTCGCGCGCACCAGCGGCTCGCGAGCTTCCGCGGCGAGGCGCGCTTCTCGAGCTGGCTCTACCGCCTCGCCTACAACTTCACGCTGCAGCACAGGAGGCGCGCCCGGCTGCGGCTGCCCCACGTCCCCGTCGAGGAGCTCGAGGCGCGGGCGTCCGCCGACGGTCCCCACGAGGCCGCGGCGGAGCGCGAGCGCCAGCGTCGCGTCGAGCGGCTGCTCGAGGGCCTGCCCGACCTCTATCGGACGGTCGTCTACCTGCACTACTGGATGGACGCGACGATCGACGAGATCGCGGAGGTCCTCGAGGTGCCGTCCGGGACGGTGAAGTCCTACCTGTCTCGCGCTCGCGCGCGCCTGCGGGAGCGCGCGCCCGCCCTGGGAATCGAAGGAGTCGAGTGATGGCGCTCGAGAACGACGACGGGGTCCGACGCCTGCTGGCCGGCCGCCCTCGGCCGCAGCTCGCGGACGACTTCTCCCGCCAGCTGATGCGGCGCGTGCGGCAACAGGAGGAGGCGGGGCGCGGCGTCGGCGCGCGGCTGGTGCTGAGCGCCTACTGGTTCTCGGCGCTCGGCGCGTCCGCGTGGATCCTCAGGCAGGGCCCGCTGCCGGAGTGGGCGGCGGCCGTGCTCTGGTGCGCCGCGCTCGTGCTCGTGCCCGCCGGCTACGCGTTCGCGCTGTGGTCGCGGCCCGAGGCCCTCGCCGGCCGCGAGCGACGCTGACGGACGGGCTTCAGCGCGGCGAACGCGCGGGTGCGCGCGGGCGCGGGAGCCGGCGGGAAGAGCGTGCCGAACAGAAGGTCGGTGCGATTGCGCCAGCTGGCCCAGCCCGAGCCCTCGGGCGCCTCGCTGCCCGCCGGCCGATAGCCGCGCTCGCGCAGGAAGGCGGCGAAGCGGGCGTTGGCGCCGCGCATGTCCCACGCCTCGCGCGTCGCGTGGTGGTCGTAGCGGCCCCAGTCGAGATAGACGCGCAGCGGCGCCTCGGCCGCGGGCTTGACCTGCTTGCGGAGCAGCTCGTCGTCGCTGTCGAGCATGACGAGCGACTGCAGCCCGAGCGCGCCGAAGGCGCCCGGCCGGCGGAACGCCACCGTCGCGGCCATGAAGCCGGGGAAGCCGGTGCCGATGAGCGCTCGCCGCTCCGGCGCCGTGTCGGTCCGGTAGTGCGCGTCGAGGAAGCCCACGACGTCGCGCGCGACGAGCTCCGTGAGCGCCTCGTCGGACTCCTCGTCGGAGGGCGGCTTCGGACCCCAGTCGGGGCGGTCGAGGAAGGCGACGAGCACCGGCGCGACGCGAGCGGGGATCAGGTTGTCGAGCGAGCGCGGGACGAGGCCCGACTCGCGCGCTGCAGGGCCGTCCATCATGAGCGCCAGGGGCAGCCGATCGCGGCCCTTGTCGTAGCCGGACGGGAGGTAGACCGCCACGGCGATCTTGGCTCCCGGACGCGACGCGCTCTCGATCGTGTGCTCGACGAGGCGGCCGCGCCTCGTGGGCGCGACCTCGCCCAGGTGGTCCGGTCCGCGCCAGCCCGGCATCGCCAGCGACGACTGCTCTTTCGGGAAGGTCCCGAGCGTGCCGCTCGGGTGCCCCGGGACGCGCCAGGGGTTGCGCGGGTCGGGCAGCCGCTCCTCGAAGTCGCGCACGAAGTGGTAGTTGATGCGCGCGTCGGGCTCGAGCGTCGACTCGTACCAGAAGAGATCGGTCCCGGCGACGCGCCACATCGGGTCCTCGCGGCGGTCGCCGTTCATGTCGCCCGCGAGCGCGACGTCGCTGCCCGCTCCGCGATACAGGAAGACGACGCGGTCGGGCCACTCGACGAGCGGCCCCGGCGGCAGCGCGGCCAGGAAGGCGTCGACCGCCGTCGGCTTGTCGCTCGCCGTGGCGAGCTCGGCCAGGAAGCGAGCGAATCTCGGCGAGGTCGGCGCCGGGGCCGAAGCGCTCGCGGCCGCGCCGCGCGCCCGCCACTCGACGCGCACGATCTCCTTCTGGCCGCGCGCGAAGAAAGCGCCGTCCGCGTAGCCCGGCGGCGACCAGACGACGTCGCCGAACAGGTCGATGCGGCCGCGCTCCTTCCAGCCTTCCGGGCTCGCGAGGCCGACGTGGAGCGTGCTTTCCTTGGTGAGCACCACGAGGTCGTCCCCCACCAGCAGCGGGAAGCCGTCGCCCGGCTCGCGCGAGCGCCAGCGCTGCGCGCCGGTCGCGGCGTCCACGCAGGTGAGCGTCATGCGGCCGCTCATGCCGTACAGGAAGCCGTCGCGGTACACGGGCACGACGTACGTCTGGCGCAGCACGGGGGCGACCCACAACGTCTCGACCTTCACGCGCTCGTCGCCGTCGGGCGCGAGCCGCAGCATCGTGGAGTTGTCCAGGCGGTGCTTCAGGAACAGCCGGCCGTCGCCGGCCGGCACCGGCACCAGGCTCTCGGTCGCCATCGGATGCGACTGGCCGCCGTGCACGTGCTCGAGCAGCAGCCGGCCGTTCGCGGGATCGACGACGAACAGCTTCGTCTCGGTGGCCGCGGCCACGCGCTCGCGGCCGTCGATCGTCACCACCACCGGCACCTGGTAGGCGACGACGTCGTCGCCCGTGCGCCAGCGCCGCGCGCCGGTCGCGGGATCGAAGCCGGCGAGCGCTCCCCCGTCCTTCGCTCCGATCGCGACCACGAGCGTTCCTCCCGCGAGCACCGGCGAGGCGGCGTAGCCGTAGTGCGGCGGGGGCGCGCTCTCGCGCGTCGCGAGCTCGACCCTCCAGAGCTCTCGTCCCGTGGCGCCGTCGAGCGCGAACAGCTGCCCGCGCGGGCCAAGGCCGTACACGCGGTCGGCGACGGCCAGCGGCGTCGCGATCGGGCCGTCGAAGGACCCGTCCTTGCCGCCCAGCGTCGGCGCGATGGCGTAGCGCCACAGCTCGCGTCCGCTGCGCGCGTCGAAAGCCGCCGCGACGTCGTCCTTGCCGTCGGAGAACAGCGTGACGGCGCGGCCTCCGGCCACCGCGACGGAGGAGTAGCCGGCGCCGAGAGCGGAGCGCCAGGCGACCGCGAAGCCCGCACCCTCGCTCGCCTCGAGGCGGCCGGCCGCGGCGCCGTCGTGCTGCGGTCCGCGCAGTCCCGGCCAGTCGGATCCGGAGGCTGCGGCGCATGCACAACAGAAGATGACGGCGGACGCGAGCGTTCTCATTGGGGGCAGAGTCTACTTGTTCGGTGAGGCCACGTGTCGAATCCAGGTGACTGGTCTGGTATCGTCCGGGCCGGAGGATCGATGCGCCTTTTGTGGGTCGTCGTCTTCGTCCTTTCCGCGGCGGCCGCGCGGGCACAGGACTCCGACGACTACACGCGCTACGAGCTGCTCGCGCCGGAGACGGCGCAGTTCCGGATCGTCTACGAGGTGACGGCCACGACGCCGGGGGCGCTCTTCTACTTCAACCCGATCCGCAAGGGCAGCGACGCGAGCGACGAGGCCGTCTACGACCGCGCGAGCGGCAAGCCGCTGCGCTTCGAGGTGGTGGACGGCGTACATCAAGGTCGAGCTGCCGCGGCCGGTGCCGAAAGGCGGCGAGCTGCGGCTTCGCATCGACAAGACGTACAAGGACGCGAAGAGCTACTTCAGCGAAGGCGAGCGCGTCGTGTTCTCGCGCTCGCTCGGCGTGAGGCGAAACGCCGTGGTGCTGCCCGCCGGATACGAGCTCGTGGCGTGCAACGTGCCCGCGCAGGTGCTCCAGGAGCCGGACGGGCGGATCAAGGTGAGCTTCATGAACCCGGGGCCCGACGCGGCCTCGGTCGTCGTCAAAGGCCGGAAGCTGCCGTGAAGGCCCGCCTCGCCGTCCTGCTGCTGCTCGGCTCGTCCGTGGCTTCCGCTCAGCCTGCGCCGTCCGCCCAGCCCACGAGCTCGGCCCAGCGTGAGCGCGCCGAGCGGCTCCGCGAGCGCGCGCGCGAGGACCGCGAGATCGTCTACTTCCTGAAGCCGCCCGAGACGCACGCCTTCGAGCTCTACCACGACGTCACCCAGGCCGAAGGGGCCGATCGCTACCTGAACGTCGTCCGCGCCGGCAGCACGGTCCAGGATCCGAAGGCCGTCGTGCTCGACACGGGAGAGTCGCTGCCCGTCGAGACCCTGAAGGGCGAGGCGATCCGCAAGGCGGGCCTCGACATCGGCGAGCCGGTTCGGCCCGACAGCGAGGTCGTCGTGATCCGCTTCCCGAAGGTCGCCGCGGGCCAGACGCTGCGCCTGCGCATCTCGGAGACCTACACGGACGCCGGGCGCTACAAGCTCGAAGGCGACGAGCTCGTCTTCGACCGCAGCTTCGGGCGGACGCGCAACGCCGTGGTGCTGCCGGCGGGCTATGCGCTCACGAACTGCTCCATCCCGGCCACGGTGTCGGAGACGGAGGACGGACGCATCCGCCTCGACTTCGTGAACCCGCGGCCGGACGAGATTGCGGTGCTGATCACGGCAAAGAAACGGACAAAGGGCTGACGGACCGGCGAACCTGGGGGGGCTCCGATGCCGCCCCCCCAGACCCCCCTGCATTGCGGAGATAGGCGTCCGTCCCGTCGAGCCAGTCCTGCCGCGGCGGGCAGAAGACGTCGACACTCAGCGAGTCCTCGAGCGCCAGGGCCTTGTGCGGCAGGTTCGAGGGGATCGTCAGCACCTCGCCCGCGCGCACGACGAGCTCCTCCTTCTCGTCCGCGCCCAGCCAGAAGCGGAGCGCGCCCTCGAGGACGTAGCTGAACTGCTCGTTCTCGTGGAAGTGCAGCGGCACCAGGCAGTCCTTCTTCAGATAGACGTGGGTGAGCATGATGCGCTCGCCGGTGACCATCCGGCGGTCGAGCTTGTCGTTGAGCCTTTCCTTCGGGATGTCGTCCCAGCGGAAGAGGCGCGCGGCCGTGGGCATGGTGTCTCCTTGCTTGCATTGTATAAAGACGCCGTGACGACTTCCCCGGAGGCGCCGCCCTCGCCCGCGCGACGCGTTTCCGCGTGGGCCTGGACGGCGCTGCTGCTCGCGCTCGGATTCGTCTACCTGCGCGACATCGCGAGCCATCCGCTGGTCAGGGACGAGCTGCGCCTCGCCCTCGTCGCCGAGGAGATGATCCACCGCGGCGACTTCACGGTGCCGAGGCTGCTCGGCGAGCCCGACGCCAGCCAGCCGCCGCTGCAGAGCTGGCTGATCGTGCTCTGCTCGTTCGGGCAGGCCTCGCGCGTCGGTCCGCTGAGCGTGCGGCTGCCGAGCGTGCTGGCCGTCGCCGCCACCGCCCTCGTCCTCGCACGGCTCGGGCTGTCGTCGAGCTCCGGCGCGCACCTGTTGCCGGCGCTCGTCTTCTTGAGCTTCGCCGTGCTGCCTCGCTACGGGCGCACGGGCGAGCCGGACCTGCTGGCGACGTTCTGGGTGACCGCCGCGCTCGCGGCCTTCGAGCTCGGCCGGCGCCACGGGTCCTCGGCGCTGCAGTGGGTCGTCGCGCAGGCCCTGCTGGCCGGCGCGATCCTGACGCAGGCGGCCGCCGCGCTCTTCTTTCATGCGCCCGCCCTTCTCACGACCTGGCGGCGGAGGCTTCGTCTGCGGCCGCTCGCCCTCGCCGCGGGCGCTCTCTTGATGCTGGCGCTCGTGCTGGCGTGGCGCACGCAGCTCTGGGCCGAGATCGCCCGGCACGCCGTCGCGTCAGGCTTCGGCGACGCGCTGCGGCCACGTCCCGCGTTCTCTGTTCCTGCTGCTGCTCACCGCGGCGCCTGCGTCACTCGTCGTCTTCGTGCTCGTCGTGCCGCGCGCCCGAGCGGCTCTCCGCGGCCTGCTCGCGGATCCGTGGCTCGCGCTCTGCGGCTTCGCCGTGGCCTGGGCCGTCGTCTGGATCGCCGTGCTGCCCGGTGCTCAGCCGCGGGAGCTGATCCCCGCGCTGCCGGCCGTCGCGACGCTCGTGGCCGCCGTGCTCGCGAGGCTCGGTCGGCCGGCGCGATCGCTCTGGCCGTGGGCCGTGGTCGCCGCGGCGTGGACGGCGTTCGTGCTGCTCGGGCCCCGCGTCGCGTTCCTGGCCGCGCAGGAGCCGCGAGCCGCAGCGCTGGCGGGCGCCGTCGTCGGCTTCGGGCTGCTCGCCATCGCCGGCGCCGCGGGCGTCGCGCGAGCCTTCGGAACGGCAACGGCATCGCTGCTCGTCGCCGGTGTGCTCTACGGGCTCTTCACCGCGCGCGCGGTCGACCCGCACGCTGCCGCGAGGCACGACGCCTTCGTCGCCACGGCGGACGCGCTCGCTCCCTACCTGCGGCCGGAGATGACGGTCGTGGTGCGCAAGGGCATCGACCGCGAGCTGACGTGGCTCCTCGCGCACGAGCTCGCCCGGCCGATCGTGGACCGGATGCCCGCGCCGCCCTACGACCTCGTCGCCCGCTCGTCCGCCAACATCCCCAACGCGCGCTTCATGTTCGAGAGCGGGGGCTACTCGGTGTGGCGGGTGCGAGTGCCGATCCGGCAGTAGCGGCCTCGAACCTCGTCCGCCGGCGTTGATCGGCGGCGAGCCGACGCCGATCCTCGCGGAGCAGAAGGCGCGCGAGCTGTGCCTGCAGCTCGGCGAAGGTGTCGGGGCGCGTCGTGCCCTTCCTCGAACGTCGTGTCGCAATCGTTGTTCTGGGCATCACCGCCAAGATGGCCCCGATGCCGCCGCGAGTCATCATCTCGGTGCAATCCCCTCGCAAAAGGCTGTCAACCGACACGAGGGCTATACTTCGGCGCCTTGTCCCCCCAGGCCGGGTCCCGGCTCGGGCCGTACGAGCTCACGGCGCCGATCGGCGCCGGCGGGATGGGCGAGGTCTGGCGCGGCAAGGACACGCGCCTCGACCGCAGCGTCGCCGTCAAGATTCTCCCCGCTGGCTTCGCGCAAGACGACAAGCGCCGGCAACGCTTCGAGCGTGAGGCGAAGACGATCTCTTCCCTCAACCATCCCCACATCTGCACGCTGTTCGACGTCGGGCACGAGGGCGACGTGCACTTCCTGGTGATGGAGCTCGTCGAGGGGGAATCGCTCGCGGACCGGCTGCAGAAGGGCGCCCTCCCGCTCGACCAGGTCGTCAGGTTCGGGGCACAGATCGCGGATGCGTTGAGCGCCGCCCACAAGCAGGGCATCGTCCACCGCGACCTCAAGCCCGGGAACGTGATGCTCACGAAGGCCGGTGCGAAGCTCCTCGACTTCGGCCTCGCGCGCTCCGGCGTGGGACTCGGTGATGCCGCGGGCCCGACCGAGCTGACCGAGGCGAAGCCGCTCACCGCCGAGGGCACCGTCGTCGGCACGATCCAGTACATGGCGCCCGAGCAACTGGAGGGCGCCGAAGCCGACGCTCGAACCGATATCTTCGCCCTCGGGGCACTCGTCTACGAGATGGCGACCGGGCGGCGCGCCTTCGAAGGCAAGTCGAAGACGAGCGTGATCGCAGCGATCCTTTCGTCGCAGCCGCCGCCCATCTCGCAGCTCCAACCGGTGATTCCGCCGGCGCTCGACCATGTGGTGAGCAAGTGCCTGCAGAAGGACCCGGACGAACGCTGGCAAAGCACGCGCGACGTCGCGAGCGAGCTACGTTGGATCGGCGAGGCCGGCTCTCGGGCCGGCATGCCCGCGACGCCGTCGCCAGGTCGTCGCAGTCGCGAGCCGCTCGCCTGGGCACTGGCGGGGGGCCTCGGTCTGCTGTGGCTCCTCACGCTCGTTCCGGCAACACTCCACTGGCGCGAGCGAGCGTCGAAGCGCTTGCCCGTGCGCTTCACGGTCTCTCCCCCCGATCAGGCGGCGTTCTCGGTCTTCGACATCCCTGCCGTGTCGCCCGACGGCAGGCGCATTGTCTTTCTGACTGCGCCGGCCATTGGCAGCGAGACGTTGTGGCTGCGCGAGCTCGATTCGCTGTCGGCGCAACAGCTGCCGGGAACCGAGGGCGGTTCCTTCCCCTTCTGGTCGCCGGATGGGCGAGCCATCGCGTTCTTCGCCGCTGGGGAGCTCAAGAAGCTCGAGGTGGCAGGTGGAACGCCGCAGACCCTATGCAAGACGCAGGGCGGCGGTGGCGGCGCCTGGAACCAGAATGGCGAAATCCTGTTCGCCGGTGGCGCCGGCCCGATCTTCCGGGTATCGGCTGCCGGCGGCGAGCCGAAGCCCGTCACGACGCTCGACGAGTCGCGCGGGGAGACGCAGCATCGATGGCCCAGCTTTCTGCCGGACGGCCGGCACTTCCTGTATCTGGCTCGAGGCCAGCAGCAAGCCAGGAATGCGGTCTTCGTGCGCTCGCTGGATGGATCCGAGCCCGAGCAGCTCGTGTCCGCCGACTCACCCGCCGTCTATGCGACGCCAGGTCGCCTGCTCTACGTTCGCGAAGGCGCCCTGGTGTCGCAGCCATTCGATGCTGCGAACCGAAGTCTCGCGAGTGACGCATTGACGATAGCCGAGCGGGTTGCGGGCGTGGCGCCCGCCGGCCGGGCCTTTTCCGTTTCAACCAGCGGAGTGCTCGCGTACCGAACCGGCGCCAACCTCGCGCAAAGCGAGCTCGTCTGGTTCGACCGCACGGGTCGCAGGCTCGGGACGCTGGGCGTGCCCGCCGACTACACGAACCCCGCGCTCTCGCCCGACGGAACGCGCGTCGCCGTCGGCCGGCGCGATCCGAAGAGCCTGGCGCGCGACATCTGGCTCTTCGAACTCGAGCGCGGGACCACGTCGCGGTTCACCTTCGATCCCGCCGACGATCTCGGCCCGGTCTTCTCGCCGGACGGGACGCGGATCCTGTTCACTTCGGACCGGAAGGGCATGCGCGACATCTACTGGAAGGCTGCGACGGGCGTCGGGGAGGACGAGCCCGTTCTGGAGGGGGAGCGCAGCAAGAACGTCAACGACTGCTCCCCGGACGGCCGCTTCCTCGTCTACGACACAGGCGGAAGCGTCGGCGCGCGCGGCGCCGGGGGTCTGACGGATCTCTGGCTGGCTCCCCTCACAGGGGACCGCAAGTCAGTGCCGCTCGGGGTACGGCCGTTTACCTCCAGCCAGGCCCAGATCTCGCCTGCCGGGCGATGGATCGTCTACAGCTCCGACGAGTCCGGCGTTCAGGAGATCTACGTGCAGGACTTCCCGAGCCCCAAGGGGAAGTGGAAGGTCTCGACCGGGGGCGGGGCGGAGGCCCGGTGGCGGCGGGACGGGCGAGAGCTGTTCTACATCGCCGAAGGCAGGATGATGGCGGTGGACGTGCGAGTCGGCGGCGCGGCGTTCCAGGCCGGTATCCCGCGCGTTCTGTTCGAAACGAACCTCGACCCGGGAACGTTGGGGAGAAACCGATACGTCGTCAGCCCGGACGGCCAGCGCTTCTTGATGATCACCTCGTCGGGGCAGACCGAACTCGGCGCGCTCACCGTCGTCCTCAACTGGCGGTAGACTCCGCCGACTGATGTCCCCCCAGGCCGGCTCGCGGCTCGGCACCAAGGAGAAATGGATGCTGCTGCTCGGGTCGTGGCTGCTGGGCGCGCTGCTGGCCGTCGCGCAGGCGAGCGCCGACGATCGCTGCGACCTCGTGATCCGCGGCGGTCGCGTCATGGACCCCGAGAGCGGCACGGACGCCGTGCGCGACGTCGGCATCACGGGCGGGCGGATCGTGCGGATCTCGGAGCGCGAGCTCAGCGGTCGCCGGGTGCTCGACGCGAAGGGCCTCGTCGTGGCTCCCGGCTTCATCGACCTGCACCAGCACGGCCAGAACCCCGAGAACGACCGGCTGAAGGTGCAGGACGGCGTCACGACGGCTCTCGAGCTCGAGATCGGCGTGCCGGAGGTCGGCGCCTTCCTGAAGCGGCGAGAGGGCAAGGCGCTCGTGAACTACGGCGCCTCGGCCAGCCATCCCTGGGCGCGCGTCGCAGCCTGGGGCCAGACGCTGCCGCCTGCGACGAGCGAGGAGATCCTGCCGGCGGCCGGACCTGCGACGGACGAAGCCGCGTCGCCGGAGCGGATCCACGCGATGCAGGAGCGGCTCCGGAGCGAGCTCGCCGCGGGCGCCCTCGGCGTCGGCGTGGGCATCAACTACACGCCGGGCGCGTCGCGTCTCGAGATGATCGAGATCTTTCGCGTGGCGGCCGAGCGTGGCGTGCCGCTCTGGCCCCACATCCGGGCTGCCGGCTACAGCGAGCCCGGCTCGAGCGTCGAATCGGTGGCCGAGGTGATCGCCGCGGCGGCCGTGACGGGGGCGCCGCTGCACATCGTCCACATCAACAGCATGGGCCTGGGGCAGGTCTTCGAGTGCCTGCGGATGATCGAAGGCGCGCGCGCCCGCGGGCTCGACGTCACGACCGAGGCCTATCCCTACGGGTGGGGCATGACGATGCTGAACTCCGCGCTCTTCAACCCGGGCTGGCGCGAGCGCATGCGCATCGACTACTCCGACCTGCGGCTGGTGGCGACCGGCGAGCCGCTCTCGAAGGAGAGCTTCGATCGGCTGCGCGCCGAGAGCGCGAGGGTCAGCGTGCTCGTGCGCGGCAATCCCGACGAGCGCGTGGACGCCGTCATCCGCCATCCGCTCGTGATGATCGCGAGCGACGGCCTCGTGAGCGGCGGCAAGGGCCACCCGCGCACCGCGGGCACGTACTCGCGCATCCTGAAGCGCTACGTGCGGGAGCTGCGCAGCGTGACGCTGATGGACGCGATCCGGAAGATGTCCCTGATGCCGGCGCAGCGGCTCGAGGCCGCGACGCCCCAGGGCCGTGGCAAGGGACGGATCCGCGAAGGCGCCGACGCGGACGTCGTCGTCTTCGATCCCGAGGCCGTGGCCGACCAGGCGACCTACGAGGAGCCGTCGCGTCCCAGCACCGGCTTCAAGTACGTGCTGGTCGGCGGCGTGGCCGTCGTCGACGAAGGCCGCGTCGTCGAGTCCGTCCGCCCGGGCCGCGCGCTCCTCGGACGCTAGCGACCCGATCGTCGACGACCTGATTCGGGAGGCTACCGCATGGAACGCCGAACGTTTCTACAGGCCCTCGCAGCGGCGCCGGCGCTGTCTGCGCTTCGTCCCGTGCGCGCGCTCGCCGATCTTCCCGAGGGCGAAGATCACGCGCGTGCGGATCTACAAGCCGCCCGAGCTCAACCCGCTCTTCAACCAGAGCAACATGGTCGTGACCGTCGAGACCGACATCGGGATCACCGGGGTCGGCGAGGGCGGCGCCAAGGACACGCTCGAGCAGTGCGCCGGCACGCTGATCGGCAAGAACCCCTTCCGCATCGAGGCGATCTGGCAGGAGGCCTACATCGCCTGGTTCTATCCGCCGGGCCGCGAGAAGGCGCACGCGCTCGGCGCGCTCGACATGGCGCTCTGGGACATCAAGGGCAAGGCGCTCTCGCTGCCCGTGCACGAGCTGCTCGGCGGCGCCACGCGCGACTACTGCGAGTGCTACGCGACGGGCGGGGCGGTCCCGCCGGGCACGCCGGCGGACGCCAGGCTGAGCCTGAAGGAGCGGGCGCGGGCGACGATGGAGGCCGGCTATCGCGCGTTCCGGATGGGCGCGGGCGACGTGCCGATCGGCGACGTGTTCGACACCCGCAAGGCGGTCCGCAGGATCGCGCAGGACTGCAAGGAGGTCCGCGAAGGCGTCGGGCCCGACGGCGACTGGTGCATCGACTTCCACCAGCGCTTCGACCTGAACGACGCCCTCCGCTGCTGCCGCGCGATCGAGGAGTACGAGCCCTTCTTCGTCGAGGACCCGGTGCGCGACGAGCACGCGCTCATGGACATCCCGAAGCTCCGGCAGATGACCAAGGTGCCACTCACCCACGGCGAGGAGTGGGGGCTCAAGTGGGACTTCAACCGGCTCGTCGAGAGCCACGACGTCGACTTCATCCGCTCGACGCTGCCCAACATCGGCGGCATCACCGAGCTCATGAAGGCCGCGGCGATCTGCGAGACGCACGCGGTCGGGATCGTTCCGCACTTCACCGGCCCGATCGCCACCGCAGCGCTCGTCCACTGCCTGTCGACCTTCTCGGGACCGGTGATGCTCGAGTACAACCACGGCGGCCGGCCGATCGACTACCTGCCGGAGTGCCTGGACTTCCGGAACGGCAAGGCCTACACGAACCAGCGGCCGGGGCTCGGCGCCCGGCTCGAGACGAAGCTGCTGACACCGATCGGCGAGGTGACGACGCCCGGGCGGCGGAACGTCTTTCGCCGTCCGGACGGCTCGCTGACGCACTGGTAGCGAAGCGGCTACAGGTTCGCGCGCAGGAAGGCGAGCGCTTCCTGCCGTCCCTCCGGCGTCTCCTGGTGCGCGACGTCGTAGCGCAGGAGCTTCCAGCGCTCGGGATGGCCGGCCTCGGCGTACACGGCCTGGAGCTCGCGGTCGATGATGTCGAGGCCCTTGACGGGCGTGAGCGCGTCGTTCAGGCCCGCGAGCGCGAGGTGCGCGCGCGGCGCGATCAGCGCGTTCACGTCGGCCGCGGTGAAGTGCTTGAGCAGGCCGGGCACGTAGTAGTAGATGCCGTGGCCCTTCAGGCCCTTCTCCGCGATGAGCGTGTGGTACTCGGTGAGGCAGCAGATGTCGACCGTGGCCTTCACGCGCTCGTCGAGCGCCGCCGAGCCACTGCGCCATCGTGCTGCCCATCGACATGCCGAGCGTGCCGATGCGCGCCGGATCGACGTCGGCGCGCGCGGCGAGCCAGTCGAGCGCGCGGATCGAGTCGTAGACCATCATTCCCCACAGCACGCGGCCCTGCCAGAGCATGGCCTTCACGGTCTCGAGCTCGGTCTCGTGCGCGCGCTCGCCGAAGCACCAGTGGTCGATGCAGAGCGCGACCCAGCCTTCGGCCGTGAGCGCCTTGGCGTAGGGCATTGGCTGCAGGTAGCTCCGGCCCTCGACGAACTCCTTCTTGCCGATCGTGTAGCCGCCGCCGTGGGAGTGGTCGAAGAGCACCGCGGGCGCTCGCCCGCGCAGCGTCTTCGGCTTCGCGACGAGCGCGGGAACCGGCTCGAGGCCGTTCAGCTCGAGCACCCAGGACTCGAGCAGGTAGCCGTCCGCCTCGCGCTCGTCCCGCTTCTCGGCCTTGATGGGCCGCTCGCGGTCGGGCAGGTCGCCGAGGAGCGCGTAGAGCTCGGCCCGGCGCGCGGCGGCGTCGCGGTAGAGCCGGCCGGTGGCCGGCGGGATCGGCAGGTCGGCCCGCGCGGTCGACCCGGCCGCGAGAGCCAGTCCCGCGGAAGCCTTCAGAAACGACCGACGCTGCAGCTGCGACATGAGGACCTCCAGTCGTTACGGCTTCGATTTCCGAAGCGTGAGGATCAGGACGCCGGCCGCCGCGAGCGAGATCGCGAGGTACAGCATCGCGCCGGCGAACGAGCCCGTCGTCTGGCGGACCCAGCCGGTCAGGTACGGGCCGACGAAGCCGCCGAGGTTGCCCATCGAGTTGATGAGGCCGACGGCGCCGGCCGCGGCCATCCCCGAGAGGAACGTCGTGGGATACGACCACCAGACCGACATCGGCGCATACGTCCCGATCGCAGCGAGGGTCATGAACCCGCAGAAGACCCACGGATCCCGCGCGAAGGCGCCCCCGGCCATCCCGGCCGCGGCGAGAAACATGTGGACGGCGCCGTGCCAGCGCCTCTCGTTCCGCTTCGAAGACGAGTGGCCCGTCCAGACGGATGCGACGAGCGACACCAGCATCGCGGCTGCGATCACGCGCCCGATCGCGGCATTCGACCAGCCCGAGAGCTCCTTCAGCACCGTCGGCGTCCAGTAGCTGAAGCCCCAGAACCCGGTGATCCACAGGAAGTAGATCAGGCAGAGCTTCAGCACCTCGCGGTCGCGGAGCGCCTCGAGGACGCTGAGGCGCCGGACGGCGCCCTGCGCCGTGCGCTCCTCTTCATGCTGACGGGTCAGGTGCTCCTTCTCCTCGTCCGACAGCCAGCGGGCCTCGCGCGGCGAGTCCGCCATCCAGAAGGCGATGATCACGCCGAAGACGACCGCGGGCACTGCTTCGATCAGGAAGAGCGCCTGCCAGCCTTCGAGCCCGGCGAACGAGACGGTCGTCAGCCAGCCCGCGAGCGGCGCGCCGATCACGCCCGAGATCTGGAGCGACGTCAGCAGCACCGCGATCGCCCGCGCCCGCTCCGCGGCGGGGAAGAAGCGCGGGATGCAGCTCGCGTAGATCACCGGGTAGAGGCTGGCTTCCGCGGCTCCCAGCAGGAAGCGCAGCACGTAGAACTGCCACGCCGTCGTCATGAACGCCATCAGCCCGGAGACGAGGCCCCAGCTGATCATGATCCGCGCGAGCCAGAGCCGCGGCCCGTAGCGCTCGGCGACGAGCGCGCCCGGGATCTCGAACAGGAAGTAGCCGGCGAAGAAGATGCCCGCGCCGATCCCGAAGACGCGGGGATCGAAGCCGAGCTCGGCGTTCATCGTCAGCGCGGCGTACGAGATGTTGACGCGGTCGAGGTACGCGATGGTCGAGACGACGAAGAGCGGCAGCACGACGTGCCGATAGGCCTTCCGGCTGGCGCTCGCCGCGACGGAGAGGCTCGGCGCGTTCGTGCCCACGCGCCCGCACTATAGACCGGCATATACTCCCGCGGTTCATGGCGCTCCAGCCCGGCTCGCGGCTCGGGCCGTACGAGCTTCTGGCGCCGATCGGCGCCGGCGGGATGGGCGAGGTCTGGCGCGCTCGCGACACGAAGCTCGGACGCGAGGTCGCGCTCAAGTTCCTGACGCAGGCCGTCGCCAGCGATCCCGACCGCCTCGCGCGCTTCCGGCGCGAGGCCCAGCTGCTGGCGCAGCTCAACCACCCGAGCATCGCCGCGATCCACGGGCTCGAGGAGGCGGAGGGCGCGCCGTTCCTGGTGCTGGAGCTGGTGGAGGGCGAGGACCTCGCGGCACGGCTCAAGCGCGGCCCGCTGCCTCTCGACGAGGCGCTCGACGCCGCCCGCCACGTCGCCGAAGCGCTCGAGGAGGCGCACGAGCGCGGCATCGTGCACCGCGACCTGAAGCCCGGCAACGTGAAGCTCACGCCGGACGGAAGGATCAAGGTGCTCGACTTCGGCCTGGCCAAGGCGTGGTCGGGAGAGCTCGCGACGGGCTCGAGCTCGTCCTCCGACCTGTCGCAGTCGCCGACGCTCGCGCGCACCGGCACCGAGGCCGGCCTGATCCTCGGCACGGCCGCCTACATGTCGCCCGAGCAGGCGCGCGGCAAGAAGGTCGACAAGCGCTCGGACGTGTGGTCCTTCGGCGCGCTCGTCTTCGAGATGCTGACCGGCCGCCGCCTCTTCGACGGCGAGACCGTGAGCGACGTGCTCGCCGCCGTGCTGACGCGGCAGCCGGAGTGGACGGCGCTGCCCCCCGGCACGCCGCCGAGCGTGAAGCGCCTGCTCGAGCGCTGCCTCGAGCGCGACGCGAAGCTGCGCCTGCGCGACATCGGCGAGGCGCGCATCGCGCTCGTGAGCCCGGGGAGGGGCGCGGACGCGTCGCTCGCTTCCCCAGCCTCGAGCTTCGGCGCACGCACGTGGCTCGCGGCCGGCGCGGGCGTCGTGGCGGCGCTCCTGCTCGTCGCCGCCTACGAGCGCTTTCGCCCGCGAAGCGCCGTCGAGCTGCCGGTGCGCAAGCTCGAGCTGGCCGTCGAGGGCTTCACCTTCAGCGCATTCGGAAAGACGCCGGCGATCTCGCCCGGCGGCGAGCGCGTCCTCTATCACGCGTCGGACCGGCTCTTCGTGCGCGAGCTCTCCGGGCTCCAGGCGCGCGAGCTGCCGCAGACCGAAGGCGCGCTCTACGCGTCCTGGTCTCCCGACGGGCGCAGCGTCGCGTACGTCGAGCGCGGAAGGCTCTGGACGGTCGCCGTCGACGGGGGCCAGCCGTCCGAGGTCGGCGCGGTGCCGGCGGACCTCGCCGGCTCGGGCGGCACGGCCTGGAGCGAGGACGGCCTGATCGTCGCCGCCGGCAGCGACAAGGTCGGGCTCTTCGCGATCCCCGCCAAAGGGGGCGAGGGCCGGGACCTCGCCCCGCTCGACCGCAGCCAGGAAGCCGACTACCACGAGGTGAGCGCGCTGCCCGGCGGCCGCGGCTTCCTGTTCACCGTGCATCGGCAGCAGGGGCTCGACACGATCAGCGTGCTCGCGAACGGGACGCGGCGCGTGCTGCTGCAGCTTCCCGGGGAGAGCCTGCGCTCGCCCGTCTATTCCTCGACCGGCCACATCCTGTACCGCCGCGAGTCCACCAGCCCCGGGCTCTGGGCGATCGGCTTCTCGCTCGACACGCTGGCGGTCTCGGGCGCGCCGTTTTCGGTCCTCCCCGGCGGCTCGGCGCCGAGCGTCGCGACGGACGGCACGCTCGCGCTCGTGCGCGCCTCGGAGACTCCGTCGGAGCTCGTCTGGGTCGGCCGCGACGGTGCGGTCGAGAAGGCGGCCGATCTACCCGGGCCCGCCAACGACGCCGCGGAAGGCCTCGCTGCGCTCGCGCTGTCCGTGGACGGGCGGCGCGCGGCCGTCAACCTCCTGCGCGAGGGCTACGGAGACATCTGGGTGTGCGATCTCGCGAGGGGCTCGACCTCGCGCCTGATGTCGACGCGGTCCGACGCGCTGGGGTCCGCCTGGACGCCCGACGGCCACGTGATCTTCAGCTCGCTCCTCGGCGGACGGCGCTGGAACCTGTGGCGCGCGACGACGGACGGCGGCGCGCCCGAGCGGCTGTCGGAGTTCGACGGCATCCAGAACCCGCTGGCGGTATCGCCGGACGGCCGCTTCCTCGCCTACGCGCAGGGCGCGGGAGGCGTTGCCGATCTCTTCGTGCTCCCGCTCGACGGCACGCGCGAGGGCAGGGCCTTTCAGCAGACGCCCGCCAAGGACGCGATCCATGCGAGCTTCTCGCCCGACGGGCGCTTCCTCGCGTACGAGTCGGACGAGACCGGCCGCTCGGAGGTCTACGTGCGGCCGTTCCCCGAGGGCGAGGGGCGCTGGCAGGTGTCGACGGAAGGCGGCGCGGCGCCCGCCTGGTCGCGTGCGGCGCCCGAGATCCTGTTCCGCTCGCGCGACCGGATCATGGCGGCGCGGCTCACGCTGCGAGGCAAGGGGCTCGAGGTCGACAAGCCGCGATCGCTCTTCGTCGCGGCCGCGGGCCTCTCGCACGCCTTCAGCGTGGCGCCCGACGGCTCGCGCCTGCTGATGACGCGCTCGCGCGCCCAGGATCGGCTCACGCTCGTGCTCAACTGGCCGAAGGAGCTCGCGCGGCTCGCGGCGGCGGGCGGCGAGGCGCGGTAGCGGGCCGCTCGGGGGCTATACTGCCGGCGATGGTCGACCCCGAGGCGCTCGTCGACGAGACGCGGCGCGCCGACGCGCTGCGGCGGACGGTAGACGTCGCCTGCGCGCTGCTGCGGCAGGCGCATCTGCCGCGCGACGAGGCCGAGTCCGTGGTCGCCTTCACGCGGACGCGCGTGCTCGAGCTGTTCCCGGGCAAGGAGGACGTCTTCGAGCTGGTGCTGGCGCCGCGCTTCGCGCGCATCCTCGACGAGTTCTGCGCGTCGCCGCGCGTCCGGATACTGCCGTTCCGAAGGACCTGACGGAGGTCACGATGAGCCGCCTGACCGGTTGGATGACCCGAGCTGCCGTGCTCCTGCTGCTGGCCGCCTCGACGCCCGCTCCCGCGCGGCAGCAGGACCCGCCGCCGCCGCAGAAGTGCTGCTTCACGAACGCCGGCTACTCGGGAGTGTGCGAGATCCAGCCGGCGAAGGACGAGACCTGCGCGACGATCCTCGCGTACCTGAACAATCCGATGGCACAAGGCAAGAACTACTGCGGAAACACCCAGGTGCGCAGCGGCTGGAAGTCGGTCGCCTGCGAGCGGAAATAGCGCCCGCGGTGGCGGGCGCCGCCCGGCGGGCGGGGGCGGCGCTCGGCCTTCTCGTGCGCGCTCGCCCTGCCGCTCGGCGCCGCCGCCAGGGGCGGCGCGTTCACGCTCGAGCAGGTGAAGAGCTACCCGTACCCGACCGAGCTCACGGCCGCCGCCCAGGGCAGCCGGATCGCGTGGAGCTTCGACGAGCGCGGCGTGCGCAACGTGTTCGTGGCCGAGGCGCCGGCGTGGAAGGCCCGGCGCCTGACGAGCTACGACAAGGACGACGCGCAGGAGCTGACGTCGCTTTCGCTCTCGGCGGACGGCCGCCACGTCGTCTACGTGCGCGGCGGCGACCACGGCTCGAACTGGGACGACGGCCTGCCGGTGAACCCGGCGGCCGTGAGCGCGCCGACGACGGTCGGCGTCTGGTCGGTGCCGTTCGAGGGCGGCGAGCCGAAGCTGCTCGGCGAGGGCGACCTTCCCGCGGTGTCGCCGCGCGGCGACGTGGTCGCGTTCGAGAAGGAGCGCCAGGTCTGGTCGGCCCCGCTCGACGGGTCGGCGCCGGCGAAGAAGCTGTTCACGGCGCGCGGCGAGAACGGCGGCGTCGAGTGGGCGCCCGACGGCTCGCGCTTCGCCTTCGTGTCGAAGCGCGACGCGCACGCGCTCGTCGGCGTCTACCAGGACGAAGCGACGCCGATCCGCTGGATCGCGCCCAGCACGTCGCGCGACTCGAGCCCGCGCTTCTCGCCCGACGGCAAGCGCCTCGTCTTCGTGCGGCGTCCGGGTGCGGGCGGCGCTGCGCCGCCCTTCCTCGAGCCGCGGCACCAGCCGTGGTCGCTCTGGACGGCGGATGCCGCGACGGGCGCCGGCACGCTGCTCTGGACCGCGCCGCAGACGCTGCGCGGCTCGTTCCCCACCACGCACGGCGAGGCCAACCTGCACTGGGCCGAGCGGCGGCCGCGTCGTCTTCCTGTCCTACCAGGACGGCTGGCCTCACCTCTATTCGCTGCCGGCGTCGCTGCCGGCGGCCGGCGGCCAGCCGCTGCTGCTGACGCCGGGCGATTTCATGGCCGAGCACGTCACGCTCAGCCCCGATCGGCGCGCGCTCGTGTTCGCGGGCAACACCGGCACGACACCCGACGACCTGCACCGCCGCCACGTGGTGCGCGTGCCGACGGACAAGGCCGCGCCCGAGGTGCTGACGCCCGGCACCGGCCTCGAGTGGTCGCCGGTCGTGACCGGCGACGGCCAGTGGGTCGCATACTTCGCGGCGGGGCCCCAGCGGCCGCCGCTGCCGGCCGTGCGGCCCGCCGCGGGCGGAGCGCCGCGCATGCTGGGCGAGGAGCGGCTGCCGCCCGACTTCCCGACGGCGACGCTCGTCACGCCGCGAGCCGTGAGCTTCAAGTCCGAGGACGGCGTGCTCGTCCACGGCCAGCTCTTCGAGAGCGCGGGCGGCAGCCGCGAAGAAGCCGGCGGTCGTCTACGTCCACGGCGGTCCGCCGCGGCAGATGCTGCTCGGCTGGCACTACTCCGACTACTACTCGAACGCGTACGCGCTCAACCAGTACCTCGCGAGCCGCGGCTTCGTGGTGCTCTCGGTCAACTACCGGCTCGGGATCGGCTTCGGTTACGACTTCCACCGCCCGCGAGGCGCCGGCGCCCAGGGAGCGTCCGAGTACCTCGACGTCAAGGCCGCCGGCCTCTATCTCCGGAGCCTGCCGCAGGTGGATCCATCGCGCGTCGGGATCTACGGCGGCTCCTACGGCGGCTACCTGACGGCGCTCGCGCTCGCGCGCGACTCGGACCTCTTCGCGGCGGGAGTCGACGTCCACGGCGTCCACGACTGGACGGCCGGCTCGTCCCTGCTGTCGGCGCCGAGCTCGGCCTCGGCGAGGTTCGAGCCGAGCGACCGCGAGGAGGCGCTCGCGGTCGCGTGGCGCTCGTCGCCGGTGTCCAGCGTCGCCGGCTGGCGCTCGCCCGTGCTGCTGATCCATGCCGACGACGACCGCAACGTCCACTTCACCGAGACGGTCGACCTGGTGCGGCGGCTGCAGGCCCGCGGCGTGCCCTACGAGGAGATGGTGGTCGTCGACGACACGCACCACTTCATGCTGCACGCCAACCAGCTGCGCGTGGACCTCGCGGTCGCGGAGTTTCTCGAGCGCAAGCTCTCGCCGGGCGCGCCCGCGCCGAAATGAAAAGGGCCTCGCTCCACGGGAGCGAGGCCCGAGGCCGAAGCCGCGGAAGGTCTACTTGGCGGCGCCCTTGACCCGCACTTCCTTGGCCAGCATCTTGCCGTCCTTCTCCGCGTACTGCACCTGGACTTCGTTCTTCGCGGCGAGGAACTCGCTGAGCTGGGCCGGCTTGCCATCGGCCTTGATGGCGTCCATCTTGTGGCTGCCGCCCTTCACGAGCACCAGGGTGTTCTTGTCGACGTCGAAGCTCAGGTCCTTGCCTGCGCTGTCGGTGACCACGAAGCTGCTTCCGCCGACGGACTTGACGGTTCCGCTCGCGTCCTTCGTGTCTCCGGCGACCGCGAGCTGTGCTGCGAACAAAAACGCCAGGCACAACAGCATCCTGCGTACCATCGTCATTTGCCTCCTTGGTCGGCTTGCTGGGTTGGCATGGGTGCAGGCCACCAACCGCAATCTAGGCTAGGGCGCGGTGCGACGCAAGGGAAACGCGCCGGGTCGCGCGCCTCAGTGGATCTCGGGCTCGGGGACGGGCGCCGTCCCCTGCAGGAAGTCGAAATCGCAGCCCTGGTTGGCCTGCGTGACGTGGCGCGCGTAGAGCGCGCCGTACCCGCGCGGGTGCGGAAACACCGGCCGCTTCCACTGCGCGCGCCGGCGCGCGAGCTCCTCGTCGCTCACGCGCAGCTCGAGCCGCCGCGCGTCGACGTCCAGCTCGATCAGGTCGCCGTCCTTCACGAGCGCGAGCGGTCCGCCCACGAACGACTCGGGCGCCACGTGCAGCACGCAGGCGCCGTAGCTGGTGCCGCTCATGCGCGCGTCCGAGATCCGCAGCATGTCGCGCACGCCCTGCTGCAGGAGCGGCTTCGGGATCGGCAGCATGCCCCACTCGGGCATGCCCGGTCCGCCGAGCGGGCCGGCGTTCTGCAGCACCAGCACCGAGTCGGCGGTCGCGCCGAGCGCGGGATCGTCGATCCGGCGGTCGAGGTCGTTGTAGTCGCTGAACACGATCGCCTTGCCGCTGTGGCGCCGCAGGCGTGGCTCCATCGCGCTGTGCTTGATCACCGCGCCGTCCGGCGCGAGGTTGCCGCGCAGCACGGCGAGCCCGCCCTCGCTGCCGAGCGGCTTCTCGCGCGTCGCGATCACGGCGTCGTTGTGGACGAGCGCTCCCTCCAGGCTCTCGCGGAGAGCCCCCCCCGCGACGGTCGGCGCTTCCAGGTGCAGGAGGTCGGAGAGCCGGGCCATCAGCCCGCGCAGCCCGCCCGCGTAGTGGAAGTCCTCCATCAAATACTCCCCGGAGGGCCGAATGTTGGCGAGCCGCGGGGTCGTGCGCGACAAAGAGTCGAAGCGCTCGAGCGCCAGCTCGACACCGGCCCGGCCCGCCATCGCCACCAGGTGGATGAGCGCGTTCGTCGATCCCCCGGCCGACATCACGACGCGGATCGCGTTGTCGAAGGCTTCCGCCGTCAGCACGTCGCGCGGCCGCTGGTCCTCGAGCACCATCTCGACGATGCGCCGGCCGCTCGCGGTCGCGAGCCGCGAGTGGTTCGAGTCGACGGCCGGGATCGAGGCGGCGCCGGGCAGCGACAGCCCGAGCGCCTCGGTCGCGATCGCCATCGTCGAGGCGGTGCCCATCGTCATGCAGGTGCCGGGCGAGCGCGCGATGCCGTCCTCCACCTCGCGCCAGGCGCAGTCGTCGATCGTCCCCGCGCGCAGCTCCGCCCAGTACTTCCAGGCGTCGCTGCCGCTGCCGAGGACGCCGCCACGGTAGTTGCCCCGCAGCATCGGCCCGGCCGGCAGGAAGATCGCCGGCAGGTTCATGCTGGTGGCGCCCATCACCAGGCCGGGCACCGTCTTGTCGCAGCCGCCCATCAGCACGACACCGTCGATCGGGTTGGCGCGCAGCAGCTCCTCGGCGTCCATCGCGAGCAGGTTGCGGTAGAGCATCGGGCTCGGCTTCATGTAGGTCTCGCCGATCGAGAGCACCGGCATCTCCATCGGGAAGCCGCCGGCCTGCCAGACCCCGCGCTTCACCTCCTCCGCGCGGGTCCGGAAGTGCGCGTGGCAGGTGTTGGCGTCGCTCCAGGTGTTGAGGATCGCGATCACCGGCTTGCCCTTGAAGTCGTCGGTGCTGAAGCCGAGCTGCTTGGTGCGCGAGCGGTGCGTGAACGGGCGCACGCCTTCCGCCCAGAACCAGCGGTGGCTGCGCAGCTCCTCGGGCGTCTTGCGGCGCTTGGGGCTCACGCCGGAATCATACAAGACGGCGCCTCCGGCCCGCGGCCGCGCCGGACTAGAATGGGCGCCATGAAAACGACCGCCGTCACGCTCGACGACCTGTCGGGGCGTCTTCGCCGTGCCGCCGCTCGCGCGGCGCGCGGGGGCCGGCCGCCCGCTCGACCTCGCCGAGAACGACCGGCTCGTGCGCCACATGAGCGAGGGCGGCCTCTCGCGCTTCCTCTACGGCGGCAACGCCTTCCTCTACCACGTGACGCTCGCCGAGTACGAGCAGCTCCTCGACTGGATGAGCGGGCATCGTCGGCTGGGCGATCCCGAGCCTCGGGCCCGTCCTTCGGGCGCGCGATGGACCAGGCGCCGCTGCTGCGCCGCTACGGCTTCCCCTGCGCGATGGCGCTGCCGTGCGGCGACCCGCGCGACGCGCGCGGGCTCGAGGCGGGCCTGCGCGAGATCGCCTCCGCCGCCGGGCATGAGCCTGGTGCTCTACCTCAAGAGCGAGGACGGCTTCGGCTCCGACCCGAAGGCCGGCCTCGACGCCGTCGCGCGGCTCGTGGACGACGGCACCTGCGTGTCGATCAAGTACGCGGTCGTGCGCAAGGACCCGGCCGTCGATCCGTACCTCGACGGCGCTGCTCGAGCGCGTCGACCGCCGGCGCGTGGTCAGCGGGATCGGCGAGCGGCCGGCGATCGCCCACATGCGCGGCTTCCGGCTGCCGGGCTTCACGACCGGCTCCGGCTGCCTCGCGCCCGCGCTCACGAGCGCGCTCTTCGCGGCGTGCACGCGCGCGGACTGGAGCGCCGCCGAGGCGTGCGCGCGCAGCTTCCTGCCGCTCGAGGACCAGCGCGACGCCTGGGGACCGGCGCGCGTGCTGCACGCGGCGCTCGAGCTCGCGGGCGTCGCGAAGACGGGGCCGATCCCGCCGTTCGTGACGGCGCTCGCCGACACGACCAGCGCGCGGCGCTCGAGCCCGTCGCGCGCGAGCTGCTGCGGCTCGACTCCGAGAGGCGCGCGGCCCCTGTCGGACGCGGCCTAGCCGCTACTTCGACTCCAGCTTGCCGACGAGCCGCGGGCGCTTGCGCTCGCCGAAGGCCACGTTGTACTCCGTGTCGACGAGCAGCTCGTCTTGCTCCTCGTTCGTGACCAGGGCACCGGAGAGGCGACCGTGCGCGCCTGCGCTTCGCGCCGTGAAGTCTAGTGGCAGTTACGACCCGGGACCCCAGGGCGCGATCACCCCCAGCAGGTGCCGGACTTCGTCATCGACGTCCTCGGGGCTCGCCACAGTCTCAGCGATCTGCTGGCGCAGCAGGTGCCCGAAACGCTGCCGCAGTCGATGCACCGAGGTCTTGACCGCCGCTTCCGAGGTCGAGAGCGTCGGCCGCCACCTCCCGGTACGGCAGCCGGGGCTCCTCCCCGGTCAGGAAGCCCTTGAGCCGCTCGAACTCGAGCTCCCTGCCCTCTCCCCTAAACTCCTGTTGTAGCTGCCCCAGCACCCGTTCCAGGACGGTCAGCGCCCAGCGTCTCTCGTAGATCTGCTCGGGCGTCAGCCGATCCACCGGCTCTCCAAGGTAGCGCCCCTCGACCTCCTCGGCATCCAAGGAGACGATCTGCGTGTGACCGCCGCGCTTCCAGGCGTGGGCCTTGTCCCGCTCCTTGGACAGGAAGTGCTTCACCGAGGCCCTGAGGAACACGCGGAAACGTCCCAAAGACGGGTCGAAGTCCGCCAGGTAACCCTTTTCGATGAGCTGCGCGAAGTAGGCCTGGGTCAGGTCCCGTGACTCTTCCGGGTCGATCCCTTGCCCGCGCACGAAGGTGTAAATGGGATACCAATAGGCCCCGCACAGCGCTTCGAGGGCGTGGCGCGACTCGGACGAGGGTGCGTCCCGCGCCGCCAGAACCTGCGTCCAACTGGTGGTCGCCCAGCGCATGAGCCCCGACGCAAGATACCACGCGCGCGCCGCCACCCATCGCCTATCGAGCGGGAGCTACCCGCTCCTCGCTCCGACACGTCATTTAGGGGTGAGAGCGCCCTCAATGGCTTCGAACGGAGGAGCACATGACGAGAGAGATCGTCCGTATCACCTGGATGTCGCTGGGTAGACGGGAGTCGGCCCGCAGTTCGCGGCCGTCGCCGTCCAGACAATCCGCTCCCCGACACCCTGGGGGGAAGGCGTGCTCGGCTGTAGCGAGACCGTGCAGCCGCTGGACTGTGCGGTGGCGGCCGGCGCGTGCGGTGATCCTACTCCGGCACGGACCACGCGAACGCTCGCGACACCCTCCCGGATGTGCTTGGGCTCGACGCCCAAGCCCTCGACCCTAAAGCTTTCGCAGGTACGCCAGGAGCGGCTCGCGCTCCTCGGGGGTCGGGGGCCGATCGATGTTCACGCCGTCCGTGCTCAGCACCGGGGGCGGCGCGACAGGTGACGAATTGGCCTTCACGCGCTTGAAGAACTCCGTGTAGTGATCGACGACCTCCTCGAGGGTGGCGGCGCTGTTGTTGAGGAAGTAGGGGGCGGTCTTGCGGATGCCCCGAAGTGCGGGCATGTCGTGCTTGTTCCAATCGTCCTGGGCGGGAACGCCCCCGACGAACCCGGTCAGCAACGCCCGACCGGGGTCGGAGCTCGTACGACGGGTCTTGGTGCCGTCCGCCAACGTGATCTCGTAGGTCCGGGCATTGCGATCGATTCGCGGCGGGCAAGGCGCAAAGGCGAAGCGAGCCGGCGTCACGGTGTCAACGGGACGCGGACACTCGCTGAAGATGTCGTGAAACCGAACCACCGGGGCCTGGGGGGTCGACTGTCCGGGGCCACCGTGGCATTGGGCGCAGGCGCGCTCGAACACCGCCTTGCCCTGCTCCTCGAGCGCGTTGAGCGGCCGATCGGGATCCGGCAACGGCGTGATGCCCTCCCGGACGGCGTCGGCCAGGGCCCGAACGCGGTGGTTCGTGAACAGCACCCGCTGAAACGCGGCCAGGTCGTCGAGAAGCTGCTGCGGCGGCGCATTGTGGATCTGCGCGTGATTGGTGAGCGCACCGAGCGCCTGTTCTTGAAGCGTCGTCACCCGGGCGTCAAGCTGGTAGCCGCCGGACGCGTTCGGCCCGCGTGGCCAGGGATTGACGCCGTCAGGTCCCGTGAGGGCCACATCGTTGACCGTCGGCACGCTCCGCCACAGGTCCACGAACGTCTCGTCCGACGGCGCGCCCGTCGCGGGATCGATGAGCTTGATGTTCGACGGGAGCGGGAGGGTGATCCTCACCAGGCCGTTCTCGCGAAGATTGCTGAAGTCGCTGGCGCTGTCGCCATTGGTGCGGAAATCATCCGCGTCGATCGGCCGGAACAGTGGATCGTCGGCATCCGGGTTGTGCTGGCGCCGCCGCTCGAGGCGCTGGAACCTCTCTTCGACGTCGGCCGGCGAGAGCTGGAAATGGCTCGTCTCCATGTGGCAGTCGGCGCAGGCACGGCCGTTCGCGTCGAGGCCACGAAGCTTCCGGTCGAAGAACGCGCGGAGGCCGCGCAAGACAGCGTCACAGGGCTCGTCGCCGCAGTCGAGGTGCTGAAGTCGCGGCCCGTGTTCCGAGCGAGCGTGGAGCGCCGAGGGGGACTCGTCGGCGGCTGCTGGCTCTCATCAGCAACGTCGAGAACAGCAGGACACCGCCAGCGACCTGCAGTCGTGTCTTACTCGTCATGTGCTCCTCCGCTTCGAGTCCTTCTTGTGTGCGATCTCTTCCCTATGACGGATCGCTTCCAGGAAGTAACGCTCGAAGTGTCGGCTCTAGGGCACGTGGCCCCTCACCACTCGGGGAGCCTGGCCCAGCCGGGGAACGGGCCGGCCTCGATCTTGTATCCGGTGGCCGAAGTCGGATCGGGGACCGCGCGCAGGTTGGTGAGGGCGCGCAGCCTGGCGAGCAGCTCTTCCCGCGGGAGGGTCTGGAACGGCGGCTGCGAGGGGTCTGGAAGCGGCCACAGGCGGATCTTCTTGTCGGACCCGGCCGAGACCAGCCAGCGGCCGTCCGGAGAGAACCTCACCGCCGACACGGGACCTTCGTGGCCGAGGAAGTAGTGCGGTTCCCCGCCGGTCACCGGGCCGACGCGGACCGTCCCGTCCACACTCCCGGATGCTACGAGGTTGCCCGTGGGATCCAGGGCGGCGGCGACCACGTCCCCATGCGACGTGAGCACCGTCGAGCTCTGGCCGTCCAGGCTGAACCGGACAAGCTGGTCGTGCCCGGGCGACCCCACCTCCTGGAACCCCAGCCCGAAGTTGCGAGCACGGCTCACGTCCACTAGAAACCACACCTTCGGTGCCACCACCTGCGATCGGCCAGCTCGCAGATCGAAGAGCACGAGGCCAGAGGCCGTGCCGGCCAGCAATCGGTCGTGGTCCAGGAAGGAGAGCCCCCAGACTCCACCCGCATTCCCCTCCCCGGCTCCCGGCACGGGTCCCAGGACCTGCACGGCGCCCGTGTCGAGATCCCAGATGCGCACGACCTTCGTCGCCTTTTGGCCGACCGCTGGAGCCGTGGCCACTCGCCGGCCGTCTTCCGAGAACGCGAGCGAGCTGCGTATCCCCCCGGAGCCGGTGAGCCGGCGAGTCGGTCCCCCGGCGAGCGGCACGACGACCGTGCCGCCGTCGTCGGCCAGTGCGACAAGACGTGACTCCCGATCGATGGCGAAGTACTTGGAGTTGATGAGTGTGTCTCGAAGCACGACCCGCGCCGCGCCCTCGGCTTGCGGGGACAGCGACCAGACGCGCAGCGCGCCGTCATGCGACAGCGACACGAGCGACTGGCCATCCGGCGTCACTGCAGCATCGCTGACCGTCTCGTCGCCTCCTCTCACGACACTCGCGTAGCGGCCACCCAGTGGCCAAAAGGCAACCTGCCATAAGTGGCCAGTGACCAGCCAGCGCCCGGATGGGTCGAAGGCGAGGCCGCCGAGGTTGGGGCGATCGGAATGGAAGACCAGGGGATCGGCAGCGGGCGGAGCGTTCAGATCCCAGAGCCGCACGGTCGCCCGCTCGGCGGGGGAGCCGAAGGCCGCCAGCCAGCGGCCGGTGGGGTCATGGGACAGCTCGCGAGTCGCTTCGCTTCGAAGCACGCGACGCGGCCGCCCGCTCGGCCCCTCGACAGACCAGATCCGGGTCTCGCCCGACAGGTCGCTCGCGGCCAGCCCTCGCCCTCCTGGATGGAAGCTGACGGAAGCCACTTCGGCCGTGTGCTCGCCCAGCAGGCGCGACCCCGCCGCCCAGGCCTCGAGCGAACGGACATAGACCCTTGGACCCGACGTGTGTGCGAGTTGACGGCCCTCTCGGTCGACATCGACGAGTCCAGGGTCTTCGGAATCGCTCAGACGATGGAGCAGTGTCCCGATCAGCCGCGACTTCCCGTCGCCGAGAGACCAACTGCGGATGACGTCTGGCTGACGGTCCCGGATCTCACCGAGCGCGACGGTGAACGCCGTGCTCCCCCTCATCCACAGCCTGTCGCGGCCGGCGTCGGGCTGCGCCCTCCAGACCTCGGAACCGCTCGCGAGGGCCCAGGCCCGGACCGAGCCGAGTTTGGCGGTCAACAGCAGGTCGCTGTCGGGCGAGAACCCGACCTGGACAGGGCCAGGGCCCCCCGGATAGTCGTCGAACCCAACCGGCCCGCGGCCGTCGCGGCGCAGAAGCTGGGCCTTGAGCTGGCCGCCGATGGCGAGCCACTCGCCGTTCGGGCTGAAAGCCAGCATGGACGTTCCGAAGCCTTTGTCCGTGCTGCCCCGCCAAACGATGGCGGTGGGGCCGCGCTGCAAGGCCCTGAGCGCAAAGAGGCGCGTATCCCGCGCGTCCGCCAGCTCGAGGCTCTTCAACGCGTAGGCGACCGCGGCGGTCGGGAACTTCTCGAGCTCGAGCTGTCCCAGGGCGAGGAGCTTGCTGGCTTCTGCCCGGAGAGTCTCCGCCTCAGCGTTCTGGCGAGAGGTCTCGGCACGACGCCAGAACGTGGCCACGACGCCGAGCCCGAGGGCGAGGACGGTGATCATCGCCCCCACGACCAGTCGCCTCCGCCTTCGCCTTCGTCCCGCCAGTCTCGCCGCGGCCTCGCCAAACGCCTGCTCCGTGGCCGTGAGCCCACCCGGGTAACGCTCCCGCCACAGCGCTAAGTCACGGTAAGCGGTCCCCGACCAGAGCAGATCCTCGGGACGGCCCCGGTGCTGCCAGGCCTGGGCCGCCTGGCGGAGCTGGTCGCGGAGCAGGGCGCCGTCTTCGTCCTGGGCCTGCCAGCGCACCAGCCGCGGCCAGGCCCGGAGCAGCGACTCGTGGATGATCTCCACGTACCGGCGGCTCGTGCCCTCTTCGTCCCCGGGCCGCTCGTACGCAGTCAAGAGCCTGGCGTCGATCAGGGCGTCGAGAACCTCCGTTGCGTCCTTGCGGCTCCACTTCGGCGTTTCCACACCCGCAGGAGAGGGCGTCGAGCCCGGCTCCGGCCCTCGCGGCCGAAGCGTCGCCTCGAACACCGTCAGCAGCTCCTCTCGGTCCCGCGCGGCCCGCGTGCCCTGGGCGGTGACCAGGTCACGGAACACTTCACGGACCAAGGGGGTTCTGTGTGTGCCGATGCTCTCGAGCGTGGCCTCCGCGTGCTGGGCCAACGCCCCCGCCACCCCACCGATCTCCTTGTAGGCTTCCCGCGTGAGCAGACCTCGCTCCCGGTCCCGCTTCTCCCAGAGACGCGAGGCCGCGAACGCCAGGAGCGGCAGCGCGCCCCGCTCGTGGCCCACCTCCCGCACCATCTCGTCGACCAGAGCCTCGTCCTCGAAGCGGTAGCCGCAGGCGAGAGCGGGCTGCACCAGCGCGCGCCTTAGTCCGCTCTCGCTGAGCGGCCCCAGGAGCGTCAGGTCGCTGAGGATCGGCGCCAACGCCTCGTGGGCATGGCAGTGGAACAGGAAGTCGTCCCGCATCGCGAGCAGCACCTGGACGTCGGCCTCCAGGACCAGACGCCCGAGGAACCTGGCGAAAGCCTCCTTCACTTCGGGGGGATTGAGCGTAAACAGCTCCTCGAACTGGTCCACGACGATGAGCGCTTGCTCGTGGCGCTGGCGCCAGCGCGCCACGAGCGGGACCGCGATCTCCGGATCCTCGAAACGCAGCAGGGACTGCACCGCCTGCGCGTCGCCTGCAAGAGACGGCGCCAGGGCCTGCGAGAGGATCTGGAACGGCCGCGCTCCCGGAGTCGAGAGCACCGCCGTCCATCTCTTCGGCAGCGTGGGCAGCAGGCCGGCGCGCAGGAACGAGCTCTTGCCCGCACCCGACGGCCCGATCAGGCCGAGCAGCCGCGGCCGCTTCAGCTTCCTCCAGATCGCTTCGACCTCGACCTCGCGTCCGAAGAAGTACTCCGCGTCCTCGGCGCCGAAGCTGGCCAGACCCGGATACGGGCGCTTCGCTTCGAAGCCGGGCAGACGCAGCGTCACCTCTTCGAGGGCATGCGCCAGTGCTCGCGCCGATGCGGGGCGTCGCTCGGCCTCGGGTTCGAGGGCTTGACGCAGAACCGCCGCCCAGGGACCCTCCCCCACCTGCGGCGGCGACTCCCTCACGGCACGCCACAGCGCCTGCCGCGCCCGGATCCCTTCGCCCCCCACGGTCAGCATCTCGGTCAACACGACTGCCGCGGAGAACACGTCCGCGCGTGCATCCAGCGGCTCCCCACGTGCCTGCTCCGGCGACATGTAGGCGGGAGTGCCCGAGATCGTTCCCGTCACCACCTCGGCCCGGCCCTTGGCCAGGCCGAAGTCCATCACGACGACCCGCCCCGCGCGGGTCAGCATCACGTTCTCTGGCTTGAAGTCCCGGTGCACCAGGCCCACCTTGTGAATCGCCTCCAGGCCCGACAGGAACTGAGACGCGATCTCCCGCGCCTCCTGAAGCTGGAGCGGGCCGCGCAGGCGCAGGGTGTCGGCCAGCGTGGCGCCGTCGATGTACTCCATCGACACCAGCTCCTGGCCCTCCTCCACCACCAGGTCAAAGATCCGGCACACGTTCGGAGACACCACCTCCCGGGCCGAGCGCACCTCCTGCCGGAGCATGTCCCGTGCTCGTTCGTTTTCCGCGCGATCGGCGACGACGGCCTTGAGAGCCACGTCCACGCGCAGCTTCAGGTCGAATGCCCGCCACACCTCACCCATCCCGCCCCGGCCGAGAAGCTCCCGCATCTGGTAGCGCTCGCCCAGGATGCGCCCGGAACCTCCGTCGAGAGTCGGCGCTTCGCCGGGGTCGCGGCCCAGGTCGGAGTCCCGCAGGGCCAGGCTCAGGAGACATTGCGGGCACAGGCCGGACATGGCGCCGTCCGCGGGCAACTCGGTTCCACAGTCCGGACAGCGCGCGGGCGAGGCGAGATCGGGCGGCAAGGTCCTCATAGTAGGTGACTCAAAGGCCGGCAGAAGTGACGACGCCCTCGAGGCCCGCCAATGAAGAAGGCGGTCGAACCCGCCGGCCCATTCGGGCGGGTCGTCCTCGAGCTTCAGGATGACCGCGCGCGACTGCGGCTCTAGGAACCTGACTTGATCGGAACGGCACCACGATTGGCTTGGATCCGATCAGAGACCAGCGAACTGCACGCCCTCGAAGCCAGGGTGGGGGCCTACTTCGACTCCAGCTTGCCGACGAGCCGCGGGCGCTTGCGCTCGCCGAAGGCCACGTTGTACTCGGTGTCGACGAAGAGCTCCTCGCCCTTCCACTGCAGCGCGACCGTCTGGACGAACGGGGTCTCGTAGGCCGCGAGCTTCGCGGTGAAGGTGTCGTCCGCGGTCCAGGCGCCGCTCGCGGCGATCTTCTCGGAAACGCCGTTCGTGAGCAGGCTGGCACCCTTCTTCCACGATCCCTGGCCGACGGGCACACGGCTCTCGCGCCCGTCCTGACGCGCCACGATCACGACCCCGTCCGCTCCGAACTCGACGGCCAACGCCTCGAGCTTGGCGTCGTTGGCGGGAAACGCGTAGCGCTTGGCCGAGACCTGCGACGCCAGCGGCCTGGTGGCCTCGCCGGCTTGGGGCGGCAGCGTGAGGCTCGCGAGCTTCTGCCGGAGCTTCGTGGCGCTCACTTTGTCCGCCGGCAAGGGCTTCGCGTCGAGCGCCGGCAGGATGTGCTCCCAGACCAGGTTCATGACTCCCGCCA
>CAVRVE010000007.1:0-13465 GCA_963724555.1 uncultured Acidobacteriota bacterium | reverse complement strand
TGCTTCAAGTCATTTCTCACCTCAAGCCGTTTGGCCGCCGCTTCCGCGGCACTGGCTCAGCCGCACCCTGGATCACGATCGTCGGCGTCGTCGGCGACGTGAAGCACTATGGGCTCGAGCGCCCGATGCGGCCGGGCGTCTACTTCCCGTTGACGGCGCGGCCCGTCGACAGCCTGACGGTGGCGCTCAAGACGGTGGGCGATCCCGAGAGCCTCGTGGCCGGCGCGCGAGCGGTCGTGCGTGAGCTCGACCCCGACCTGGCGGTCTTCCAGGTGCGCACGATGGAGCAGGCGCTGCGCCGCTCGATGACGGCGCGCGCGACGTACTCCTGGCTGCTCGCCGTTTTCGCGCTCCTCGCGCTGCTGCTGACTCGCGGCGAGCTGGTTCCCGGCGGTGCGCGCCTCGCGCGTCGATCCGATGACCACGCTGCGGTCGGAGTAGCTCTTCACACTTCTTCATCCGTCCCACACACGGGCGAAAGGCGGCCGTCCCATCCTTCTGTTGTGAGGGGCGGGGAGCCCGGGGGAGAGGGAGAAGAAGTCATGGTCGACACGAACCAGGGATCGCAGGCAGGGGGAACGCCGCTCTGGCGGCGGCGCACGTTCTGGCTGGGCGGCGGTGCTCTCGCCGGGCTCGCCGCGCTCGGCGTGATGGCGCCGCGGGCGATGGCCTTCCGCGGGCTGCACGGCTCGTTCGGGCACGGCCGCCACGGGTTCGGCGCTCAGATCCTGAAGGACCCGGCCGCCGCCAAGGAGCACGCGGCGACGGCGGTCGAGTTCGCGCTGCGCGGCGTGAACGCGACCGACGAGCAGAAACAGCAGGCGCGCCGCATCACCGACCGGCTCGTCGACGAGCTCGGGCCGATGGCCGAGACGCACCGCGTGAACCGCGAGGCGATCGCGAAGGAGTTCGCGAAGCCGCAGATCGACCGCGCGGCGATCGAAAGGCTGCGCCAGCAGGAGCTGGAGCTCGCCGACCGCGCCTCGAAGCTGGCCGTCACGGGCTTCGCCGACCTGGCCGACGTGCTCACGGCCGAGCAGCGCCAGGACCTGATCGCCTTCGCCCACCGCTTCCACGGGGGGCACGAGGAGTAACGCCACGGGGGGCTCGGGGGGGCGGATGCCCCCCCGGTGCTCTTTCGTTCGCCTCCGTTCCGTTGTCCGTTTCGGTGGTCCTCTCTTGCTACGATCGCGCCCAATGGAGCGCATCCTGATCATCGAAGACGACGCGGCGCTCGCCGGTCTCGTGCGCGACTACCTGAAGCCCTTCGGCTACGAGGTCACGGCGGCGCCCACCGCGGCCGAGGGCCTGCGGCGCCTGCCGGAAGGGTGGAGCGCCGTGCTGCTGGACGTGATGCTGCCGGACCTCGACGGCTTCGAGGTCTGCCGCCGGATCCGCGCGGGCTCCGACGTGCCGGTGCTGATGCTCACCGCACGCGGGCAGGACGAGGACCGCATCGTCGGGCTCGAGATCGGCGCCGACGACTACCTTCCCAAGCCCTTCAACCCCCGCGAGCTGCTGGCGCGGCTGCGCGCGGTGCTGCGTCGGCGCGAGTCGGGCCGCTCGCAGGCCGCCGTCCTGCGCTTCGGCCGGCTGGAGATCGACCAGGACGCTCGCGCCGTCCGCCTCGACGGCGAGGAGCGCGTGCTCACGAGCTACCAGTTCGACCTGCTGGTGGCGCTCGCGGAGTCGGCGGGGCGCGTGCTCGGGCGCGAGACGCTGATGGCGCGCGCGGGACACGCACCCAGCGAGGCGTTCGACCGCTCGATCGACGTTCACGTCTCGCGCATCCGCGCCGCGATCGAGGACGACCCCAGGCGCCCGCGCCGGCTGCTGACGGTGCGCGGCGCCGGCTACGTCTTCGCGCGCAAGCAGGACGAGGAGTGATGCGAAGGCTGCGGACGCAGATCCACCTGACGATCGTCGCCGTGCTCGCGCTCTTCGTCGTGCTGGCGGGCGCCGCCTGGTGGCACGCGGCGGGGCTGCGCGAGCAGGGGCGATTCGCGGGCGCGGTCGCCGACACCGCGGCCGAGCTGCTGCCCGGGCCCGAGCGCCCGGTCGCGGAGCTGCAGGCGACGCTCGATCGCCTCGGCCCGCGCTTCGGCGTCGACGCCGCGGTCTACTCGCCGGGAGGGGAGCTCGTCGCCTGGGTGGGGCGCCCGCTGCCGCTGCCCGCGGAGAGCGGTGTGCGCGGGCACTGGTCGCGCATCCGCGGCCACCTGCTGCTCGCCGTCCAGCTGGCGGACGGGCGGCGGCTGGTGGCCGCGCGCCAGCCCGACTTCGAGCACGGCCTCGGGCTGCTCGCGACGCTGGCGCTTCTCGCGCTGGCCGTCGGCGTCGGCGCGTGGCCGCTCGTGAGGCGGCTCACGCGAAGGCTCGAGCGCCTGCAGTCGCGCGTCGAGGCCCTCGGCCGCGGCGACCTCGCGGCGCGCGCGCCGGTCGAGGGCCGGGACGAGGTGGCGGACCTGGCGCGCAGCTTCAACCGCGCCGCCGAGCGCATCCAGGGGCTGGTCGAGGCGCAGCGTCGCCAGCTCGCCTTCGCATCGCACGAGCTGCGCTCGCCGCTCGCGCGGCTGCGGGTCGCGCTCGAGATGCTGCGGGGCGACGACGCCGTGCGCGCGGGAGCCGCGCGCGACGTCGCGGAGCTCGACGCGCTCATCTCCGAGCTGCTCGAGGCGAGCCGGCTCGAGGCCGTGGGAGCGGGGGAGCGGGCGGAGCTGCTGGACCTGCTGGGGCTGGTCGCCGAGGAAGCCGCGCGCACCGAGGCCGTCGTCTCGGGCGAGTCCGTGGAGCTGCGCGGCGACGCGCGCCTGCTGCGACGGCTCGTGCGCAACCTGCTCGACAACGCGCGGCGCCACGCGGGCGGCACGGAGGTGACGGCGCGGGTCGAGCCGACGCCGCGGGGCGCGTGCCTCCGCGTGGCGGACCGCGGACCCGGGGTTCCCGAGAGCGAGCGCGAGCGGATCTTCGAGCCGTTCTACCGGCCGCCGGGCGCGCCGGAGACGGGGAGCGGCTACGGCCTCGGCCTCGCGCTCGTGCGGCAGATCGCGCGCGCGCACGGTGGGGACGTGACCTGCCGGCCGCGCGACGGCGGCGGTACGGAGTTCGAGGTCGTGCTCGCGTCCGACGGTCGGCACTAGAATAGGGGTTGGTGCACGCCGATGTTCCTCGTGCCCGAGCTTCTGGGCATGGCCTTCTTCGCTAGCCTCGCGGCGAACGGCGCCGACGACGCGGCGTTCGCGCGCGCGCGGGAAGAGATGGTCGCGACGCAGATCGCCGCGCGCGGCGTCAAGGACCCGAAGACGCTCGCGGCGATGCGCAAGGTGCCGCGCCACCTCTTCGTTCCGGAGGGTGCGCGGGGGCAGGCCTACGAGGACCACCCGCTGGCGATCGGCCACGGCCAGACGATCTCGCAGCCCTACATCGTCGCGTTCATGACCGAGGCGGCCGGGCTGCGCGGCGGCGAGACCGTGCTCGAGATCGGCACCGGCTCCGGCTACCAGGCGGCCGTGCTGAGCCAGATCGCGGCGCGCGTCTTCACGATCGAGATCGTGGCGCCGCTCGCCGCGAGCTCGGCGGCGCTCCTGAAGCGGCTCGGCTACGCGAACGTGTCGGTGCGTGCGGGCGACGGCTACCTCGGCTGGCCGGAGGCTGCCCCCTTCGACGCGATCCTCGTCACCGCCGCGGCGCCGAGGATCCCGGCGCCGCTCAAGGAGCAGCTGAAGGACGGCGGGCGCCTCGTGCTGCCGGTCGGCGACGACTGGCAGGAGCTGATCGTGGTGACGCGGCGCGGCGAGCGCTTCGAGGAGAACCGGCTGCTGGCCGTTCGTTTCGTGCCGATGACCGGCAAGGTCCGACAGTAGCCGTCGCCCCGGCTACGGGGTGGTAGGATCGAACCCATGAGGCTTCCGCGTCCTTTCTTGCTGGCGGCCGCCGTGGCGCTCGCCACCAGCGCCGCTGCCACCCCGGCGGTCATCCCGCTCACGCTGCCCTCGGGCACCGTGCTGCAGGTCGAGGTGATGGTCAAGGACGAGGACCGTGCGATGGGCCTCATGTTCCGGCCTTCGCTGCCCAAGGACCGCGGCATGCTCTTCATCTTCGAGCGGCCCGACTTCCACGGCATCTGGATGAAGAACTGCCGCTTCCCGATCGACATCGTCTGGCTCGACGAGGAGAAGAAGGTGGTACACGTCGCCGAATCGGTGCCGCCGTGCAAGGCCGAGCCGTGCCCGGTCTACAACCCGCTGCGGCGAGCCTCCTACGTCGTGGAGCTGAACGCCGGCCAGGCGAAGCGCGAGAAGGCCGTGCTGGGCGCGACGTTCGGCTTCACGTTCCTGACACCGCCCGAGGCCGCCCGCTAGCGATCGGGCGCGGCCGGCTCACACCGCGGGCGGCTCCATGCCCATGCCCGCCCAGTCCTCGCGCGCGGGGCCGTAGATGCCCGGCACCTTGAGCCCGGCCTGGCGCATGAGCACGGTCATCTGTCCCCTGTGGTGCGTCTGGTGGGTGATCAGCGCCGTCAGCGTGAGGCCGCGCTTCCACTTCTCGCCGTACATGTCGTCCGACTGCTGCAGCGTCTCGTCGGTCCAGCTGGCCCGGATGGCGGGCAGCAGCGACGCCGAGGCCGCCTCGTAGCCGGCGACGATCGCGGCGGCCGTCGCGGGGAGCGGCGCGTGCTCGCCGGGGCCGGCGAGCTTCAGCCCGGTGCGCCCCATCATCTCGCGCGAGCGTCGTCGTGATGTGCCAGGCGAGGCGTCCGAGCGTGCGGCCCTGCGGCGCGACCGCCTGCGCGAGCGATGAGTCGGTCAGCGCGCGCAGTACCTTGAGCGTGCCCTCGCTCTCGAACTCCCAGGCGTGCTCGAAGTGCGACAGCTTCGTGAACATGCGCCCTCCTCGAAAGCTCAGTTCGCCGGCGGCAGGCTGAGCGAGGCCTGGCCGAAGAAGTAGCGCCAGCCCTGGGGCGTGCGCACGTAGGTGTCGCTGAACCAGAGCTTCTTGTCGATCGGCTTGCCGCCGCTCGTGCCCTTGAGCCAGAGCCTCGCGGTCACCACCGCGGTGTCGCCGTGGACGCGGACCTTCTGGGTGCCGGGATCCTCGACCTGGTGCTCCCAGACGAAGTCCTTGTCCTTCGCCGACTTGATCAGGTCCGCCTTGTTGTAGACCGTGCCGTTGCCGACCACCAGCACGAAGTCGTCGAGCAGGATGCGCGCCATCGTGTCCGCGTCGTTCTTCTCGACGGCGGCCTGGTACCGGGTGTCGAGATCGGCGACGGCCTTCTCGTCGGCCGCTCGCGAGTCGGGAGCGGCGCCGATCGTCGCGAGCGCCAGGCCCGCGACGCCCAGCAGCGCGAGGTGCGTGACCAGTCTCATGTGTTCCTCCCCTGCGGAAGTATCCTCTCGGCAGGCACTCGCGTCTCGCGCCGTTCTATTTTTTGAACGCCAAGCAGGAGGCTCGACATGGAGGCTCGACTGAACGACCTCAAGTTCGCGATGCGAATGCTGACGAAGGATCGCGGCGTCACGCTCGTCGCCGTGCTGACGCTCGCGCTCGGCATCGGTGCGAACACGGCGCTCTTCAGCGTGGTGAAGGCGGTGCTCTTGAACGCGCTGCCCTACGCGGAGGCCGATCGGCTCGTGAGCCTCGCCACGGGCGGCCCCGGCGACCGGCGTCCCACGACCGTGGACTTCACGACCACGTTCGACTTCCGCGCGCGCAGCCGGTCGTTCGACCACGTCGTGCTCTACCGGGGCTGGTCGCGGACCAACGTGGGCGCGGGCGAGACCGAGCTCATCCGCGGGCAGAAAGTCGGGCACGACTTCTTCGACACGCTCGGCGTGAAGATGCAGCTCGGGCGCTCGTTCCGGCCCGAGGAGGACGCGCCGAAGGCCGACCGCGTGCTGGTCCTGAGCCACGGCCTGTGGCTGCGCCGCTTCGGCGGCGACGCCGGCATCGTGGGCCGCGTCGTCCAGCTCAACGGTGCGAGCTACGAGGTGGCGGGCGTGCTGCCGCCGGGCTTCCGCCCGATGCGGTCGAATGCCGACGCTCCCGTGCCGGAGATGTACTCGCCGCTCGGCTACGCGCTCGGGGAAGGCAACGCGTGCCGCGGCTGCCAGCACCTGCAGGCGATCGCGCGGCTCAAGCCGGGCGTGAGCGTCGCGCAGGCGCAGGCCGAGCTGGATACCGTCGTCCGTGCGCTCGTGGCGGAGCACCCGACCGACTACGACTCGCGGATCTCGGTGCTCGTGGAGCCGCTCGCGCAGCGGATCGTGGGCCGGACCGAGACGCCGCTCTGGATCCTGTTCGGCGCCGTCGGCTTCGTGCTGCTGATCGCGTGCGCCAACGTCGCGAACCTGCTGCTGGCGCGCGCTGCCGGGCGCGGGCGCGAGCTGGCGCTGCGCACGGCGCTCGGCGCGAGCCGCGCGCGGATCGTCAAGCAGCTGCTCGTCGAGAGCCTGCTGATCGCCGCGATCGGCGGGGTGCTCGGGGTGCTGCTCGCCGTCTGGGGGACCTCGCTTCTGGTCTCCGTCGGCCCGCGCGAGATCCCGCGCCTCGAGGAGGTCGGCATCGACTGGTCCGTGCTGGCCTTCAGCCTCGCGGTGACGCTCGGGACCGGCGTCCTGTTCGGGCTCGTGCCGGCGCTGCGTGCCTCGCGCGTCGAGCCCTCCGCCACGCTCAAGGAGGGCGGCCGCGCGCTCGACTCCGGCGCGCGCCACGGCCTCCGGAGCGCGCTCGTGGCCTCGGAGCTGGCGCTCGCGTTCGTGCTGGTCGTGGGCACGGCGCTGCTCGGCAAGAGCTTCCTGCGCCTGGTGCAGGTGGACCCGGGCTTCGACCCGCGCGGCGTCGTCACGATGGGCGTCCATCTCTGGGGCGAGCGCTACCAGAAGGCCGAGGCCGAGGTCGGCTTCTACCGACAGGTGATGGACGAGCTCCGCGCGCGGCCGGGGGTGGAGGCGGTCGGCATGGTCAGCACGATCCCGTTCGACGGCTTCGACCAGCGCGGCTTCCACATCCAGGACCGGCCGCTCGCGAATCCCTCGGAGGCGCCCTCGGTCGACCACTACAGCGTCACGCCCGACTACTTCCGCGTGATGAGGATCCCGCTGAAGCGCGGACGCATGCTCAGCGAGGCGGACGACGCGAACGCGCCGCGCGTGGCGCTCGTGAGCGAGTCCACGGCACGGCTCGTCTTCCCGGGCGAGGACCCGATCGGCCGCCACGTGCAGTTCGGCGGGCGCGACGAGAAGCAGCCGTGGGCGACGATCGTCGGCGTCGTCGGCGACGTGCAGCAGTACGGGCTCGACCACGCCCCGACGCCGCAGTCGTACGCTCCACAGGCGCAGGACGTCTCGTTCGGCTACAGCCTGTTCGTCCGCACGACGCGCAGCGCGGCGAGCCTCGAGCCCGAGGTGCGCGCCATCTTCCGCGGGCTCGACAAGACGCAGCCGGTCCAGCCGCTGGTGCCGCTCGAGACGTACCTCAGGGGGTCGCTCGCCGAGCGGCGCTTCACGCTCGCGCTGCTCGCGGGGATGGGCGCGCTCGGGCTGCTGATGGCGGCGGTCGGCGCCTACGGCGTCGTCTCCTACGCCGTCAGCCTGCGCACGCGCGAGGTGGGGATCCGGATGGCGCTCGGGGCGCAGTCGGCCGAGCTTCTCGCGATGGTGATGCGCCAGGGACTGTGGCTGGCCGCGGCCGGGCTGGGCGTCGGCTACGCCGCCTCGCTCGCGCTCACGCGCTTCCTCTCGAGCCTGCTCTTCGAGGTGCATCCGATGGACCCGGCGGCGTTCCTGGCGGTGGCCGCTCTGCTCGCGGCCGTCGTGCTGGCCGCGACGTGGCTGCCCGCGCGTCGCGCCACCCGCGTCGACCCGCTGGTGGCCCTCCGGCACGAGTAGGCATTGACACCTATGCCTTCTACAGGTACATATGTAGAAGACGGAGGCATCGATGGCTGAAGCGCGGACGGACCTGCCGCAGGGAACCCTGGACCTCCTGATCCTGAAGGTGCTGGCGCTCGGCCCGCTCCACGGCTACGCGATCGCCCAGCGCCTGCAGCAGATCTCGCGCGACGTCGTGCAGGTGCAGCAGGGCTCGCTCTACCCGGCCCTGCACCGGCTCGAGAACAAGGGGCTGCTCGCCTCCGACTGGAAGATCTCCGACACCGGCCGCGAGGCGAAGTTCTACCGGCTCACGGCGAGGGGGAGGACCCACCTCGGCAGCCGAGCAGGAGAGCTGGCGGCGGCTCACCGAGGCCGTGTCGCTGATCCTGGCCTCGGACGGAGAGCCGTCGTGACCTGGCTCGGCCGGCTGTTGCGCGGCGCGCGCATGGAGCGCGAGCTCGACCGCGAGCTGCGCGACCACATCGAGCGCCAGACGGCGGACTACGTCGCGGCCGGGCTCGGCGCGGCCGAGGCGCGGCGGCGCGCCGTGCTCGAGTTCGGCGGGCTCGAGCAGACGAAAGAGGAGTGCCGCGACGCGCGCGGCACCCGCCTCGTGTCCGATCTCGCCCAGGACCTGCGCTACGGCCTGCGCATGCTGCGCAAGAGCCCGGGCTTCACGTTCGTGGCGATCGCGTCGCTCGCGCTCGGGATCGGCGCGAACACCGCGATCTTCACGCTCGTCGACAGCCTGATCCTGCGCGCGCTGCCGGTGCGCGACCCCGGCGAGCTCGTGCGCCTCAAGGACGGCTCCTGGACGAACCCGATCTGGGAGGCGATCCGCGAGCGCGTGCCGCAGCTCGTGGAGGGCGCCGCGGCCTGCTCGGACACGCAGCTCGACCTCGCCTCGGGCGGCGAGGCGCAGCTCGCGCAGGCGTTCTACGCGAGCGGCGAGTTCTTCGACGTCGTGGGCGTCCCGGCCATGCTGGGCCGCACCTTCACGCGCGACGACGACCGCCGCGGCGGCGGCGCCGCCGGGCCCGTGGCCGTCCTGAGCTACGCCTTCTGGCAGCGCCGCTACGGAGGCGCCGCCGACGCGATCGGCCGCACGCTCACGCTCAACGGCATCCCGTTCACGGTCGTGGGCGTGACGCCGCCCGGCTTCTTCGGCCCGAGCGTCGGCCGGTCGTTCGACGTCGCGGTGCCGATCGGGATGGTGGACCGAGTGCAGGGGAACGACCGCAGCTGGCTCGACGCCCGCTCTACGTGGTGGCTCGACGTGATCGCGCGCCTGCGGCCCGGCCAGACGGTGGAGGCGGCGAGCTCGGCGCTGCGGGCGGCGCGCCCGCAGATCCGCGAGGCCACCCTGCCGACCAACTGGCGTCCCAAGGACCTCGAGACGTACCTGAGCGAGGGGTCGCTCACGTTCGTGCCGGCGAGCAACGGCTTCTCCGAGATCCGCGGCAGCTACGAGCGGCCGCTGCTCACGGTGATGGGCGTCGTGGTGCTCGTGCTGCTGATCGCCTGCGCGAACCTGGCGAGCCTGCTGCTCGCACGCGCCAACGCGCGGCGCCAGGAGCTCGGCGCGCGGCTCGCGCTCGGCGCCTCGCGCCAGCGCCTCGCCCGCCAGCTGCTCGCGGAGTGCCTGCTGCTCGCGCTGCCCGGGGCGGCGCTCGGCCTGCTCGTCGCGCAGTGGGGCAGCCGCCTGCTGGTGCGCCAGATCACGGCCCAGCAGGGGCTCGTGTCGCTCGACGTGTCGCTGCACTGGCGCGTGCTGCTGTTCACGGTCGCGCTGACTCTCGCGACGGCCGTGCTCTTCGGCGTGGCGCCCGCGCTGCGGGGAACGGGCTTCTCCCCGCAGGACGCGATCCGGCACCAGGGCAGAACCCTCGCAGGAGAAGGCCCGGGTGCCCTCGGCGGGCCGCTGGTCGTGGCCCAGGTGGCCCTCTCGCTCGTGCTCGTGTTCGCGGCGGGGCTCTTCCTGCGGAGCTTCTCGGGGCTCGCCACGCGCGACCTCGGGCTCGACGAGGACGCGCTGCTGCTGGTCAACCTCGACGCCCAGCGCAGCGGGAACGCGCAGGGGCGCGGCGCGCTCTTCGATCAGGTCGCCCGGGAGGCGGGAGCTGCCCCGGGCGTCGCCGCGGCGGCCGTCTCGGTGGTCCCTCCCGTGAGCGGGATGGGCTGGAACAACAACTTCCAGGTCCGGGGCGGCCCGACGCTCAACGATCGGGAGGCGAGCGCGTGGATGAACGCCGTGACGCCGGGCTGGTTCGCCACCTATCGCACGGCTCTCGTCGCGGGGCGCGACTTCGACGCGCGGGACGGGAAAGGCGCACCGCGCGTCCTGATCGTCAACGAGGCGTTCGTGCGCCGCTTCGTCGGCGCGGCAGCGCCCCTCGGCGGCGTCGTGGACCAGGAGGGCGAGCCCGGCGTGCGACGACCGCCGCTCGAGATCGTGGGCGTCGTGAAAGACGCCGTGTACCGCTCGCCGCGCGACGCGGACGAGCCGACCGTGTACCTGCCGATGGCGCAGCTGCCGAACGAGGACAGCTGGCCCTTTGCGAGCCTCGCCGTGCGCGCGAGCGCGGGCTCGCCGGTGCTCCTCAGCCGGTCGCTGACGGCCGCGATCGGGCGCGTCGACCCGAAGCTCTCCCTGACCTTCAAGCTCCTGTCCGACCAGGTCGGCGCCGCCATGATGCGCGAGCGGATCGTCGCGATGCTGTCGGGCTTCTTCGGCTTCCTCGCGCTCTTCCTGGCCGGGCTCGGCCTCTACGGCGTCACCTCGCACGCGGTGAACCGGCGCCGCACGGAGATCGGCGTGCGCATCGCGCTGGGCGCCGACTCGAGAGGCGTCGTGCGCCTCGTGCTGGGCCGCGCCTCGCGGCTGATCGCGGTCGGCGTCGTCGCAGGCGTCGTGATCAGCCTGCTGCTGTCGCGCTTCGTCGAGGCGCTGCTCTACGGCCTTCCTCCGCGCGATCCGGCGACCCTCGCCGGTCGCCGTGGCGGTGCTCGTCGCCGTGGGCCTGCTGGCCGCAGGGCTGCCGGCGCGACGCGCGTCGCGGATCGACCCGGCCACGGTGCTGCGCGAGGGATAGCCGGTCTCCCCGGTCGCGAGGGCAACCCTCAGCCCCTCTCCGGCGTCTCAGCCTCGAGAGAGAGGTACGCCCATGCACGAGTGGCTCGGCCAGGACCTGAAACAGGGGCTGCGAAGCCTGCTCCACGACCGCGGTTCACCGCCGTGGCGGTGCTGTCGATCGGCCTCGGCGTGGGCGCGAACTCGGCGATCTTCTCGCTCGTGGACCAGGCGCTCTACCGCCAGCTGCCCGTTCGGGAGCCGGAGCGGCTCGTGCTCCTGAGCTGGAACGGCCCCTTCGTCGGCAGCGGCTGGGGCAGCGGCAACCTGCTGCCGCACCCGCATGTTCCGGGAGCTGAAGGCCCAGAACCAGGTCTTCGACGGGATGTTCGCGCGCCACCCCGCCTCGGTCCACCTCGCGATGGACGGCGCCGCCGAGCCGGTGAATGCCGACATCGTCTCGGGCTCGTACTTCTCGGTGCTCGGCGTCGGAGCCGGCGCTCGGGCCGCGCTGCATCGACGAGTCGGACGACGTGACGCCCGGCGAGCACCCGGTGGTGGTGCTGTCGTACGACTTCTGGAAGAACCGGCTGGGCGGCGGGCCCGACGTGGTCGGGCCGCAAGGTGCTCGTCAACAGCTACCCGATGACGGTGGTCGGCGTCGCGGCGCAGGGCTTCCGCGGCGTCGACTTGGGCGAGCTGCCGCCGCTCTTCGTGCCCGACCATGATGAAGAAGCAGGCCACGCCCGACTTCGACTGGCTCGACGACCGGCGCGGCCGCTGGCTGCACGTCTTCGGGCGGCTGAAGCCCGGCCTGACGATCCGCGAGGCCGCAGGCGCGGCCTCCAGCCGTGGTTCAAGGCGATGCTCGTCGCCGACACCCAGCGACGAGGAGCTTGCCCGCGGTGACCAACGAGCAGCGCGACGCGTTCCTCGCCTCGAAGCTCGACGTGCTGCCGGCCGCGACCGGCCGCTCCGACCTGCGGCGGCAGCTGGAGCAGCCGCTCCTCGTGCTGCTCGCGGCGACGGTGCTGGTGCTGCTGCTGGCGTGCCTCAACGTCGCCAACCTGTGCCTGGCGCGTGCCTACGCGCGGCGCAAGGACACGGCGCTGCGGCTCGCGATCGGCGCGTCGCGCGGGCGCGTCGTGCGCGAGCTGCTGATCCAGAGCGCGATCCTGGCGGTGCTCGGCGCCGTCGTCGGCGTGGCGCTCGCCCCGGTCGTCTCCTCGGGCCTGATCGCGTTCCTGCCCGAACGCCGTGGACCTGCACCCCGCGGTGAACCCGCGCGTCTTCCTGTTCGCGCTCGCGGTAGCGCTCGCCACCGGCGTGCTGTTCGGCCTGGTGCCGGCGCTCCACGCGAGCCGCGCGCAGCCCGGCTTCACGCTGAAGGAGGACACGCGCAGCGTGGCGGGCGGCCTGGGCCTGCGCCGGGCGCTGGTGGTCGGCCAGATCGCGCTCGCGCTGATCCTGCTGATCGGCGCCGGCCTGTTCGTGCGCACGCTGGCCAACCTGCGCGCGCGCGGGCCGGGGTTCGACACCACCAACCTGCTCTCGTTCCGCCTCGACCCGTCCCGCGACGGCTACGACGAGACGCGAGCGCGCACGGTGATGCGAGCAGTTCGTCGCCGACGCTGCGCGCGCTGCCCGAGGTCGAGAGCGCGGGCCTCTCGGGCGCCTCGCTGCTGGGCGCGGGAGCTGGAACACCTCGTTCACGATCGACGCCGGCGGCCGCGTTTCGACGGCCCAGTCGGTCCACTGCAACATGATCAGCCCCGGCTTCTTCGAGAGCCTCGGCGCGCGGGTCGTGAGGGGCGCGGCTTCGACGAGCGCGACGTGGACGAGGCCCGACAAGAAGTTCCGCTCGGCGATCGTCAACGAGAGCTTCGCGAAACGCTACTTTCGCCGGAAGAGCCCGCTCGGCGCGCGGATCGGCTTCGGCACCCCCCGAACGCGAGACCGAGATCGAGATCGTGGGCGTGGTCGCAGACCTTCAGCTACCGCGGCATCCGCGACGCCGACGACCAGGCCTTCTTCCCGTTCTTCGAGGGCTCGGTGCGCGGCGGCGGCTTCTACGTGCGCACGCGCAGCGCCTCGGCGGCGGCGTTCGCGTCGATTCGCGGCGCCGTCCGCAAGATCGACCCCGGGCTGCCGATCGAGAAGATGCGGACGGTCGACGATCAGCTCGACCGCTCGCTCTCGAACGAGCGGCTGCTGGCGATGCTGGCGGCGGCGTTCGCGCGGCTGGCGATGCTGCTGGCGGTGGTCGGCCTCTACGGCGTCACGTCGTTCGTGGTGGCGCGGCGCACCCGCGAGATCGGGATCCGGATGGCGCTCGGCGCGACGCGCGCGCGCGCTCTGGCTGATCGTGCGCGACACCGCGCGGATGGTGGTGGCCGGCGTCGGGATCGCGATCCCGGCCGTGATCGGCCTCGGGCACCTGGTCGAGAGCCAGCTGTTCGGCGTCGCGCCGATGGACGCGCTGACGCTCGCGGCGGCCGCGGCGCTCGTCGGCTGCGCCGCG
>CAVRVE010000006.1:0-486249 GCA_963724555.1 uncultured Acidobacteriota bacterium | reverse complement strand
GTGGGAAGCGCGGATGCGGTTCGATGGATCCATGCCTACGAGGAGCCGGATCAGCGCGACCGAACAACGAGCGGCGGAGTCGCGAGGACGGAGGACTGGTCGCGGAGCGCCTCGAGCACCTGACGCACCGACGCGGCCTGCGTGGGGGCCGCGACGGCGTCGACGAGCGCCGCGTGCGAGGCAACGCTCTCGCGGTGCAGGTCGCCGATCTGCCCGCTGCTCAGGTAGAAGAAGGTCAGCATCGGCACCACGGCGCGCTCGAGCGCGTCGGCCAGGTACTTGTTGCCCGACAGCTGCCAGAGCGCGCGGTGCAGCGCGAGATCGCAGTCGTTGAACTTCGCGAGGTCCCCCGCCTCGGCGCTCTTGCCCATGCGCGCCACGATCCCGCGGAGCGCCTTCACGTCCGAAGGCGTCGCGCGAGCGCGCGCCAGCTCGATCGCGAGACCCTCGAGCTCGACCCGCAGCTGTTGGATCTGCTCGATCTCCTCCTGCCCGAGCTTGGTGACCGAGGTGCCCTTGTAGGGAACGCGCTGGACGAAGCCCTGGTGCTCGAGGTCGAGCAGCGCCTCGCGGATCACCGGCTGGCCGACACCGAGCTGGCGCGCCACCTTGCCTTCGACGACGGCGTCGCCCGGCTTCATGCGGCCGGAAACGATCGCCTCGCGCAGCTCGGCGACGACGCGGTCCTTCTTCGAAGGGGTCTCGATGCGGCTGAAGATGTGCTGCTTCATGGGCGGCGGGCCGCCTCACGCGCGACCCCGCCCAGTCTAGCGCACGTCACCCGCGCCCGAGCCCCGCCCTAGCGGCCGCTGCGGAGCTCGTCGATCCGCTTCTTGAGCCTCTCGTTCTGCGGGAACTCGGCGCCCAGCGGCTCGAGCGCCGCGAGGGCTCCGGCCTTGTTCCCCTGGCTCTCGAGCGCGTCCGCGAGCAGGAAGGCGCGCCGCGTGCGGAGCCGGCGGTCGTCCGGCGGGACGCTCGTCCGCTCGAGCAGCGCCGCGGCCGCGGCGGCGTCCTTGCGGTCGACGAGCAGCGACTCGGCCGCCGCGAGCTGGACGCCCGGATCGGCCGGGAAACGCCGAGCGGCGAGCTCGATCAGCGCCGCCGCGTCTTCGGGGCGCTGCGCTTTGCGGTCGAGCTGCGCCTGGTGATAGAGCCCCGCGAGCAGCAGCCGGCCCACGTCCTCGGGCGCACCGCTGCGGATGCCGACGCCCCCCGCGTAGGAATAGACGAGCTCGCCCCCGTGCTCGCCGGCCTCGTAGAGGGCGTAGAGGCCTCCCAGCCCGAGGAGCGCCGAGGCCGCGAGCAGCGGCTTCGCGTAGCCGCGCTTGCGCAGCGCGAGTGCCGCGAGCTCGACCAGTCCCACCACCACGAAGGCCCGGTAGGCGCGCTTGCCCCACTCCTCGTGCTCGCCCACCGCCTGGGCCGAGCCCGGCACGCGCTCGACGGGGCCGTGAGCCTCGGTGCCCGAGCGCTCGGCCGCGAAGAGCGCCAACAGCGCTCGCGAGCAGCAGGGTGGCGCCCGCCGGACCCGACCACGCGACGCGGCCGAGGAGCGACAGCCAGCGCAGCAGCACGCCGGCCACGGCCAGCGCGATGGCGAAGTGCACGATCACGGGGTGAAACGGCGCGAGGCTGGGCATGGTCTCTCCTGGGGTTCGTCGATGATAGACCGGCCGCCCCGCCCGATGGTTGAAAGGGCGTATAGTTCGCGCCGTTCCGAGCGGAGGAGGCCGTGACACGTCCGATCGTCGTCGGGCTGGCCCTGGCCGTCGCAGGTGCGCTGCACCAGCCGGCGCGCCGTCGCCGCCGGTACTGGCGCCCCGCTTCGAGGTCGATCCGTTCTGGCCGAAGCCGCTGCCGAATCACTGGGTGATGGGATCGACGGTCGGCTTGTCGGTCGACGCCCGGGATCACGTGTTCGTGATCCATCGACCGCAGACCGTCGAGGACAACTTCAAAGCGGCCGACCTCCAGCCGCCCGTGGGCGCCTGCTGCAGCGTCGCGCCTCCGGTGCTCGAGTTCGATCCGGCCGGCACCCTCGTCGGCCATTGGGGCGGGCCCGGCGCGGGATACGAGTGGCCGGAGAGCAACCACGGCATCACCGTCGACCAGGACGGCAATGTCTGGATCGGCGGAAACGGCATGAGCGACACCCAGGTCCTGAAGTTCACGCGGACCGGGCAGTTCCTGCTGCAGGTGGGGAAGCACGGCGTGCACGGCGGCAGCAACGACCCCGACAACTTCTGGCGCGCGGCGAAGATCTTTCCCGATCCCGTGACGAGCGAGGTCTACGTCGCGGACGGCTACGGCAACCGTCGCGTGGTGGTGCTGGACGCCGGCAGCGGACGCTACAAGCGACACTGGGGTGCGTACGGCGAAAGACCCGACGACGCGGCGGCTCCTGCCTACGATCCGAAGGCGCCGCCCTCGAAGAACTTCGACAACGTCCATTGCGCGAACGTGTCGCGGGACGGCCTGGTCTACGTGTGCGACCGCGCGAACGACCGGGTTCAGGTGTTCCGGAAGGACGGCGGCTTCGTGAAGGAGGCCTTCTTCGAGAAGCAGACGCTGCGGTCGGGCTCGGTCTGGGACATCGCGTTCTCGAGGGATCCGCAGCAGACCTACCTGTACATCGCGAACGGCGTGAACCAGAAGATCAGCATCGTGCGGCGCAGCACGCTCGAAGTGCTCACCGCCTTCGGCGACGGCGGACGCCAGCCCGGCCAGTTCTTCGGCGTCCACAACCTGGATACCGACTCGAGCGGGAACCTGTACGCCACGGAGACGTACACGGGCGCGCGCGTGCAGCGGTTCATCTACAAGGGTATCGGCCCAGTCACGCAAACGGAGCAGGGCGTGCCCTGGCCGAGCGCGCGGTAGGCGTGACCCAACCCGTGAGGAGAGAGGTTCCGATGAAGAGCGTTCGGCTCGGAGCGATCGGCGCCGCGTGCCTCGCCGGCGTCGTGGTGGCGGCGCAGGTCAAGGTCAACCCGACCGACCCGCAGCCCACGTGCCACATGTGCCCCGGGTACTACATACCCGAGAGCGAGCTGCGGGCGTACACCGAGAAGGCCATTGCCGAGAAGCTGACGGATCAGCAGGTGAGGGACGTCGAGATCGGAAAGGCCCACGTCGGCATCGCGATGGTCCACCGCGGCAAGCTGGACGCGCCGGCCCCGAGCTCCGTGGCCGAGCACGATCTCGTGAGCGAGGTCTACCACGTGACCTCCGGCTCGGCCACGCTGGTCCTCGGCGCGGACATCGCCGACCCGCAGCGGCGTCCCGCCACGCTGCGGACCGTCCGCGAGTTCAACGGTCCCGGCCACAACGGGTCGGAGATTCGGGGCGGCGTGGCCTACTCGATCCGGGCCGGCGACGTCGTCGTGATTCCGGCGGGCACGGGTCATTGGTTCACGAAGATCGACGACCACATCGACTACCTGATGGTTCGCATCGACCCGGACAAGGTCACGCCGCTCAAGGACGAGGCGGCGTCCCTGGCCTACCTGTCGAAGCCCGCCGGCGAACCCTGACTCCGAAGCGCGGCGTCAGACGAACTTGGCCACGACCAACGTCAGGTCGTCGCGCGGCGGCCCGGCGCCGATGAAGGCGCTCGCCGACTTCAGGATCGCGTCGCGGATCTGGTCGGTGCCGCCCGGTCCCGTCGTCGCCAGGAACTCGCGCAACCGCCGCTCGCCGTACTCCTCGCCGGCCGGGTTGGTCGCCTCGGTCAGGCCGTCCGAGTAGAGGACGAGCACGTCGCCGGGGCGGACGTGGCAGCGGGCCTGCTCGTAGCGCGCCGCGGGAAGAAGGCCGAGCACCGGCCCGCCGGCGTCGAGCCGCGTGACCTCGACTCCGTGGTCTCTTTCACCCACCAGAAGCGGCGGGTAGTGCCCCGCGTTCACGTAGCTGAGCTCGCGGGTGGGCGGCTCGTAGTAGCACCAGAACAGGCTGGCGTAGCGGGAGACGGCGCCCTTCTCGCACAGCAGCAGGTTCAGCTGACCGGACTCCCGCTCGTGCGCGGACGTGGATTCCGACCACGCGCTCGAGCGCACGGCGCCGTGGATCACGCCCATCACCAGCGCGGCGGGCACGCCCTTGCCGGAGACGTCTCCGATCACGATCGCGATGCGGCCGCGGGACCACCGCCCGCTCGAGCGCGTCGGCGAGGTACTTGTTGCCGGAGAGCTGCCAGAGGGCGCGGTGCAGCGCCAGGTCGCAGTCGTTGAACTTCGCCAGGTCGGCGGCCTCGGCGCTCTTGCCCATGCGCGCCACGATTGCGCGCAGCGCCTTCACGTCCGCGGGCGTCGCACGGGCGCGCGCGAGCTCGATCGCGAGCCCCTCGAGCTCGACGCGCATCTGCTGGATCTGCTCGATCTCGTCCGCTCCGAGCTTGGTGACCGACGTGCCCCGGTACGGCACCCGCTGGACGAAGCCCTGGTGCTCGAGGTCGAGCAGCGCCTCGCGGATCACCGGCTGACCGACGCCGAGCTGGCGGGCGACCTTGCCTTCGACGACGGCGTCGCCGGGCTTCATGCGGCCGGAGACGATCGCTTCCCTTAGCTCGGCGACGACGCGGTCCTTCTTCGAGAGGGTCTCGATGCGCCTGAAGGTGTGCTGCTTCATGGGATCCCGGCCGCCTCACGCGCGACGCCGCCCAGTCTAGCGCACCTCGCCCGCGCGCGAGCTCCGCCCTAGCGGCCGCCGCGGAGCTGGTCCATCCGCTTCTTGAGCCTTTCGTTCTGCGGGAACTCCGCGGCCAAAGGCTCGAGCGCCGCGAGGGCTCCGGCCTTGTTTCCCTGGCTCTCGAAGGCGTCCGCCAGCAGGAAGGCCCGCCGCGTGCGCAGCCGGCGGTCGTCCGGCGGGACGCTCGTCCGCTCGAGCGCCGCCACTGCGGCGGCAGCGTCCTTGCGGTCGAGGAGCAGCGACTCGGCAGCCGCGAGCTGGACGCCCGGATCGGACGGGAAACGCCGCGCGGCCATCTCGATCAGGACGGCCGCGTCCTCGGGGCGCTGCGCCTTGCGATCGAGCTGCGCCTGGTGGTAGAGCCCCGCCAGCAGCAGCCGGCCCACGTCCTCCGGCGCGCCCGTGCGGATGCCGATGCCTCCCGCGTAGGAATAGACGAGCTCGCCGCCATGCTCGCCCGCCTCGTAGAGGGCGTAGAGACCGCCCAGCCCGACGAGCGCCGACGCGATCAGCACCGGCTTCGCGCGCCCCCGCGCGCGGAGCGCGAGCGCAACAAGCTCCAGCAGGCCCACCACCACGAACGCCCGGTAGGTGCGGTTGCCCCACTCCTCGTGCTCGCTCACCGCCTGGGCCGAGCCAGGCACCCGCTCGACGGGGCCGTGGGCGTCCGTTCCCGAGCGCGCGGCCGCAAAGACCGCGACCGCGCTCGTGAGCAGCAGCGTCGCCGCCGCCGGACCCGCCCACGCGACGCGGCCGCCGAGCGACAGCCAGCGCAGCAGCACGCCGGCAACCGCGAGCCCGATGGCGAAGTGCACGATCACGGGATGAAACGGCGCGAGGCTGGGCATGCTTTCTCCTGGGTTCCTCGGATGATAGACCGGCCGTCTCGTCCGATGGTTGAAAGGGCGTATAGTTCGCGCCGTTCGGACGCGGAGGACGCGGTGACACGTCGGGTCTTCGTCGGGCTGATCCTTTCGCTCGCCGCTCCACTCCACGAGCCGGCCGCCACACGGGCAGCGGACGTCGCGGCGCAGTCGAGCACGCCGGTCCTGGCGCCCCGCTTCGAGGTCGATCCGTTCTGGCCGAAGCCGCTGCCGAACCACTGGGTGCTGGGATCGACGGTCGGCTTGTCGGTCGACGCTCGCGATCACGTGTTCGTGATCCATCGGCCCGCAAACGGTCGAGGACAACTTCAAGGCGGCCGATCTCGATCCAAAGCTGGGCGCCTGCTGCAGCGTCGCGCCGCCGGTGCTCGAGTTCGATCAGGCCGGCACCCTCGTCGGCCACTGGGGCGGGCCCGGCGCGGGATACGAGTGGCCCGAGAGCAACCACGGCATCACCGTCGACCAGGACGGCAATGTCTGGATCGGCGGAAACGGCATGAGCGACACCCAGCTCCTGAAGTTCACGCGGACCGGGCAGTTCCTGCTGCAGGTGGGGAAGCACGGCGTTCACGGCGGCAGCAACGACCGCGACAACTTCTGGCGCGCGGCGAAGATCTTCGCCGATCCCGCGGCGAGCGAGGTCTACGTCGCGGACGGCTACGGCAACCGGCGCGTGGTCGTGCTCGACGCCGCCAGCGGACGCTACAAGCGACACTGGGGTGCGTACGGCGAAAGACCCGACGACGCGGCCGTTCCGGCCTACGATCCGAAGGCGCCGCCCTCGAAGCAGTTCAACAACGTTCATTGCGCGAACGTGTCGCGGGACGGCCTCGTCTACGTTTGCGATCGCGCGAACGACCGTGTTCAGGTGTTCCGGAAGGACGGCAGCTTCGTGAAGGAGGCCTTCTTCGAGAAGGAGACGCTGCGCTCGGGCTCGGTCTGGGACATCGCGTTCTCGAGGGATCCAGAGCAGACCTACCTCTACATCGCGAACGGCGTGAACCAGAAGATCAGCATCGTGCTGCGCAGCACGCTCGAAGTGCTCACCGCCTTCGGCGACGGCGGACGGCAGCCCGGCCAGTTCTTCGGCGTCCACAACCTGGATACCGACTCGAGCGGCAACCTGTACGCCACGGAGACGTACACCGGCGCACGCGTGCAGCGGTTCCTCTACAGGGGCGTGGGCCCGGTCACGAAGGCGGAGCAGGGCGTGCCCTGGCCCGAGCGCGCGGGAGCCGCGACCCACCCCTGAGAAGAGAGGTTCAGATGAAGAGCGTTCTGCTCGGAGCGGTCGGCGCCGCGAGCCTCGCGGGCGTCGTGGTGGCGGCGCAGATCAAGGTCGACCCGACCGACCCGCAGCCGACGTGCCACATGTGCCCCGGGTACTACATACCCGAGAGCGAGCTTCGGGCGTACACGGACAAGGCCGTCGCCGAGAAGCTGACGGATCAGCAGGTGAGGGACGTCGAGATCGGAAAGGCCCACGTCGGCATCGCGATGGTCCACCGCGGCAAGCTGGACGCTCCCGCTGCGAACTCCGTGGCCGAGCACGACCTCGTGAGCGAGGTCTACCACGTGACCTCCGGCTCGGCCACGCTGGTCCTCGGCGCGGACATCGCCGACCCGAAGCGGCGTCCCGCGACTCTACGGACCGTTCGCGAGTTCAACGGTCCCGGCCACAACGGATCGGAGATTCGGGGCGGCATCGCCTACTCGATCCAGACGGGCGACGTCGTCGTGATTCCGGCGGGCACCGGTCACTGGTTCACGAAGATCGACGACCACATCGACTACCTGATGGTTCGGATCGACCCGGACAAGGTCACGCCGCTCAAGGACGAGGCGGCGTCGAAGGCCTACCTGTCGAAGCCGGCGAGCGCCGAATGAGCGGCCTTGCGCTACGCGAATTTCGCGACGACGAGCGTTAGGTCGTCGCGCGGCGGTCCGGTACCGAGGAACCCGCTCGCCGACGCCAGGATCGCGTCGCGGATGTCGTCGGGGCTGCGCGTCCCTGCCGTCGCCAGGAACTCGCGCAACCGGCTCTCGCCGTACTCCTCGCCCGCCGGGTTCGAGGCCTCGATCAGGCCGTCGGAATAGAGGACGAGCACGTCTCCCGGGCGGACGTCGGCGCGGGCCTGCTCGTAGCGCGCCGCGGGAAGAAGCCCGAGCACCGGGCCGCCGGCGTCGAGGCGCCTGATCTCGACTCGCTCGTCTCTCTCGCCGACCAACAGCGGCGGGTAGTGCCCCGCGTTGACGTAGGAGAGCTGGCGTGTCTGCGGCTCGTAGTAGCACCAGAACAGGCTGGCGTAACGAGAGAAGGAGCCCTTCTCGCACAGCAGGAGGTTCAGCCGAGCGGACTCCAGCTCGTGCGTGGACGCTGGATTCCGACCACGTGCTGGAGCGCAGGGCGCCGTGGATCACGCCCATCACGAGCGCCGCGGGCACGCCCTTGCCGGAGACGTCGCCGATCACGACCGCGATGCGGCCGTCGCCCGCGCGGAACACGTCGTAGAAGTCGCCGCTCACCTGCTCGGCAGGCCGATAGACGGTCGCCAGACGGACGGGGTCCCAGGCCTCCGCTCGAGAAGAAGGCAGCAGCTCGGCCTGCACCTGGCGGGCGATCTCGAGCTGCAGCTCGAGGCGCCTGCCGCGGGCGTAGGAGCGGAAGCCGAGGCTCGCGATCACGACGGTCGCGAGCAATGCCAAGGCGCCGCTGCAATTGATCGCGAGGTTACGGCGGATGGGCCAGATCACCGAGGCGTCCCGAACCACGAGCGGCGCCGCGATCTCCACGACCACCAGGTTGCGCCGTGGCGTCGAGGATCCCGATTCCGAAAGCATCGGGGGAGAGAGCGCCAAGCCGGCCGAGCGGAGCGGAAAGACCTCCACCACGGTCTCGCCGACGGCCGCGGGAACGACCTTGTAGAGGGCCTGGCGGTTGCGGAAGTGGGCGCTCTCGTCCTCGGTCGAGAAGAGCGGCGCCCCTGCGCTTCCTTGACGCGCCAGCACGCTGCCGTCCGACCTTCGAAGCTCCAGCCACAGCGGCTTGTCGGTCGCGCTGTCCATCGCGTCCGTCACGATCTCGAGCGGTGACAGCTCAGGTGTCGGCGATCGCCGGAGCCTCTGCTCGAGAGCCACCACGTGCTCGCTCAGCTGGTGACGCACCTGCTGAACGGCGAGGATGCGCCAGACGAACAAGTAGTCGCGGATCGAGTTGGCGAGCAGCAGCAGGGCCAGGGCCCCGCCGGCGATCAGCCAGGCCATGACCCAGCGATGGGTTCGAATGAGTCTCACTTGTGCCTCCGGGACGTCGACGCTGCCCAGGATACATGCGCGGCGAGCCGCTCGATCGAGCGGCCCTTCTGGATAGACTCGCTAACCATTTGGCCCGAAGCCGCGTCTAAAGCCCTAGCCGGTTGCCCGCCGGAGGTATATTCGAAAGGCTGGAGACGGCGAAAGGGGTGCAGGCCTTTGAATACCCCGAGTCGTTCTCAATGGGCGATGGCGGCAGTGCTCGGGCTAGGGCTGCCGGGGCTTTCGGCTTGCCAGAGCGGCCGGGCCGACAGCGGGGACAGCCGCGGCGAGCTGCGGGTGTCCTCGAAGGCCGTCGAGGACGTGTTCCTGCTGACGGGGGAGCTGCGCGCGGTTCGCTCCTACACGCTCGCGGCGCCGCGCGGCGCCGCGAACGAGCTGCAGATCCGCTGGATGGTGGACGACGGCTCCGACGTGAAGCAGGGGGAGCGCCTGGTCGAGTTCGACGCGGCGCGCCTGATCCAGACGATCGAGGAGCGGCGGCTCAAGCTGCGCCAGGCCGAGAACGACCGCGAGGCCCGCGAGCGCTCCGCGACCGCCGAATCGGAGCGCAAGCGCGTGGCCGTGGACAAGGCCGAGGTCGAGGCGGACAAGGCGCGCATCGACGCGGCCGTGCCGGCCGAGCTGCGGGCCGCCGTCGAGTGGCGCAAGTTCCAGGCGACCTGGCAGGAGAAGAAGGCCGCGCTCGACAAGGCGAAGCTCGAGCAGCAGGCCTACGTCACCTCCTCGCGCTCCGACATCGCGAGCGCGCGCGCCACCGAGGAGAAGGCGCGCCGCGACGTCGCTGCCGCCGAGCAGGCGCTCGGCAGCATGTCGCTCACCGCGCCGAAGGACGGCATCTTCCTGGTTGGCAACTTCTGGATGTGGGGCCCCGAGGGGCCGCGCAAGCTGCAGCCGGGCGACACCGTCTGGAGCGGCTTCCCCGTGGGAACGATCCCGGACCCGTCCGAGATGGAGGTGAGCATCGCGCTGGCGGAGGCCGACATCGGGCGGATCGCGCCGGGCATGGCCACGCGCTGCATCCTCGACACCTACCCCGACCGCATGTTCGAGGGGCGGATCGAGGACGTGGGCTCGGTCGCCCGCGAGAGCGGCGGGCGCGGTCCCTTCGCGGCCGCGGCCAAGCCCGGCTTCCCGGTGCGCGTGTCGCTCGCGAAGAGCGACCCGCTGATGCGGCCCGGCCTCTCGGTGCGCGTGGAGGTGGTGCGCGCCTCGTGGCCGAAGGCGCTCAGCGTGCCGCGCGGCGCCGTGCGCTTCGAGAAGGAAGGGCCGGTGGTGCGGCGCCAGGGTGGCGGCACCACGGCCGTGAAGCTGGCGGCCTGCACGCCGCTCGAGTGCGTCGTCCTGTCGGGCCTCGCGGAAGGCGATCGTGTCGCGGCTTTCTGAGCTCGGCGCGACGCTGCGCCGGCTGCCGCGGCGCGCGTGGCTGGCACTGGCCGTGGCGGGGGGTGCGCTGCTGCTGCTGGCGCTGCGCTCGGGCGGCGGGCCCGCCGCCGGCCAGCCCATCGCGGTCAAGCGCGCCGACCTGGTGCTGAGCGTCGACGTCGAGGGCGAGCTCGCGGCCGTGCGCTCCCAGGAGATCGGCGTGCCGCCGATCGCGGAGGTGGACTTCAAGATCGCGTTCCTCGCACCCGAAGGCCAGGCGGTGAAGAAGGGCGAGAGCGTGCTTCGGCTCGACGCGGAAATGCTCGAGCGCCAGCTGGCCGAGAAGCGCGCGGAGTACCAGGAAGCGCAGAAGAAGTGCGAGCAGAAGGAGATCGATCTGGGCATGAAGCTGCTCGACTTCGAGCAGCAGGCGGCGCAGGCGAAGGCCGAGCTGGGCCGCGCGCAGCTCAAGGTCGACGTCCCGCCGGAGGTCCAGCAGCGGCTCGAGCTCGAGAAGGCGGTGCTCGACAAGCGCGGCCGCGAGCGCGACCTGCAGAACATCGACGCCGAGGGCCGCGTCACGAAGGCCGTCACCGGTGCCGAGCTGGCCTCGCTGCGCCAGCAGCGCGACCGCGCGGCTGGCCGCGTGACGGCGCTCGAGGACGCGATCGAGAAGATGAACATCAAGGCGCCGCAGGACGGGATCGTCGTCTACAAGCCGAACTGGCGTGACGAGAAGAAGAAGGTCGGCGACTCGGTCTGGTTCGGAGAGGTGGTGCTGGCGCTGCCCGACCTGGCGGAGATGAAGGCCGACGGCTTCGTCGACGAGGCCGACGGCGGCCCGGTGCGCGAGGGCCAGAAGGTGACGCTGCGGCTCGAGGCGCGCTCGGACTTCGACCTCGGCGGCAAGGTCTCGAGGATCGCGCGCACCGTTCGCCAGCGCTCCTGGCGCACGCCGCTCAAGGGCTACCGCGTCGAGATCGCGCTCGAGAAGACCGACCCGACATTCATGCGGCCGGCAATGCGCTTCCGCGGCGAGGTCGAGACCGGTCGAATTCCCAAGGTGCTGCTGGTGCCGCGCGAGGCAGTGTTCCTGCGCGACTCGGGTCCGGTCGTCTGGTCGCGCCACGCGTTCGGCTGGAACGAAGTGCCCGTCAAGCTCGGCCGCAGCAACAGGCACGAGGTCGAGGTGCTGGCCGGCGTCGCCGAAGGCGATCGCCTGAGCCCGGTGGACCTGGCGTTGCCGAAGGAGCGCCAGGGGGCTTCGCCGTCGGGGAGCGCCGGATGAGGGAGCGCCTGAGGCGGGCGTTCGCCGATCGGCGCTGGCGCGCGGCCGGTGCGGGCGCATTCGTGCTGCTCGCGCTCGCCGGCTTCGGTTTCGTGGGCTCGATCGAGCCCGACGGCTGTTGCGACCGTGCAGGTGAAGCCGGGCCGCTTCGTGCGCGAGGTCGAAGCGCGAGGCTCGCTGAAGGCGGTGAAGGCGACGCCGATCCTGGTTCCCCCCGAGTCGGGGCGCCAGCAGAAGGTCGCGTTCCTGATGAAGGACGGCGCCTTCGTCAAGGCGGGCGAGACCGTCGTCGAGTTCGATCCCTACGACGCCGAGCGCGAGGCGGCGGACGGCAAGGCCGACTTGGTGTCGGCGCAGGCGAAGATCGAGAAGGCGCGCGCCGAGGGCACGAAAAACGAGGGCGCGCTCGGCCTCGACAGGGACGTGGCCAAGGAGCAGCTCGACGGCGCCGAGACCTTCAAGCTCACGGACGAGAGCCTCTACTCGCGGCACCAGATCATCGAGTCGCAGCTCGACCGGGACCTCTTCAAAGCCAAGGCCGACGTGGCGGAGAGGAAGCTGCAGGCGAGCGGGAAGCTGTCCTCGGCCGAGCGGGCGCTCGGCGAGATCGACGCGAGCAAGGCGCAGCTCAAGGTCCAGATCGCCGAGAAGGGCCTGCGCTCGCTCCGGATCCCGGCCCCCCACGACGGCCTGCTGGTACTCGAGCGCAACTGGCGCGGCGAGGTGCCGTCGGTCGGCGACACGCTCTGGCCGGGACAGAAAGTGGCCGAGGTGCCGGACCTCACGAAGCTCGAAGCCAAGGTATTCGTGCTCGAAGCGGACGGCGCCGGTCTCAAGGAAGGCCAGAAGGCCCGCTTCGCGATCGAAGGCCGCCCCGGCGAGGAGTACGAGGCCACGGTGAGCCGCGTCGAGCCGCTCGCCAAGACCCGCGACTGGCAGTCGCCGGTCAAGTACTTCGAGACGACGCTGTCGCTGACGAAGGACCCCGGGACGCTCAAGCCGGGGCAGAAGGTGCGCGCCGTCGTCCGGCTCGACGAGGCGGACGGTGTGCTCTCGATCCCGCGCGGCGCGCTCTTCGAGAAGGACGGCAAGCGCGTCGTCTACCGCCGGAGCGGCAGCGGCTTCGAGGCCGTCGAGGTCACCACTGCGCGCCAGAGCATCTCGCACCTCGTCGTCGGGAGCGGCCTTGCCGCCGGCGACGTGATCGCGCTCCGCGACCCGAGTGTCAAGCGACAGCAGGCGTCCGCGGGGGCTGGCGCGCCGTCGGGGCCGGGCTCGTGATCGACCTCCGCGAATCGCTGAGCTCGGGCATCGAGAGCCTGCGCCACCACGCGCTGCGCTCGCTCCTGGCGATGCTCGGGATCATCTTCGGCGTCGGCGCCGTGATCGCGATGCTCTCGATCGGGGCCGGCGCCGAGCGCCAGGCGCTCGAGATCATCGACGCGATGGGCCTGCGGAACGTCGTGGTGAAGGACAAGCGCTTCGACCGCGAGAACGAGCTCACCGAGATCCGCAGGAAGTCGGCGGGGCTGTCGAGCCGCGACGCCACCGCGATCCGCGAGGCGGTGCCCGGCGTCGAGCGCGTGGTGGCGAAGATCGAGGTCGAGGCCTGGAAGGTGCTGTCGCCCGCGGGCCGCGCCAAGCCGCGCGTCCTCGGCGTCTCCTCCGACTATCCGGCGCTCGTGAAGGTACAGGTCGTCGAAGGCCGCTTCTTCGACCGCGAGGACGAGGAGCGTCACGCGCTCGTGTGCGTGATCGGCGACCAGGTGCGCCGCGATCTCTACGGCTTCGAGGGGGCGCTCGGCCGGCCGCTCAAGGTCAACGACCAGTGGCTGACCGTGGTGGGTGTGCTCGCTTCGGGCGGCGGCAAGCGCGAGATCCAGGGCGTGACGCTCGAGGGCACCGCCAACGACATCTACCTCCCCGTCACCGCCGCCGAGCGACGCTTCGGCAGGGCACCGCTGAAGGCGCCGCTCGACGAGCTGGTGGTGAGCCTCGCGCCGGGCACGCCCGTGCAGGAGTCGGCGGTGGTGGTGAAGACGCTGCATCGACCGCCTGCACGGCGGCGCCGACGACTACACGATCACGGTGCCGGAGGCGCTGCTCGAGCAGAGCCAGAGGACGCAGCGCCTGTTCGACGTCGTGATGGGAGCGATCGCCGGCATCTCGCTGCTCGTGGGCGGGATCGGGATCATGAACATCATGCTGGCGACCGTGCTCGAGCGCACGCGCGAGATCGGCGTGCGCCGCGCGATGGGCGCGCGCCAGGTCGACATCCGCAACCAGTTCTTCCTCGAGGCCTTCGCGGTCACGGTCACCGGCGGGCTGCTCGGGATCGTGATGGGCCTGGCGATCGCCAAGGGCGTCGCGGCCTACGCGGGCTGGAAGACGATCGTGACCATCTGGTCGATCGCCCTCTCGGTCGGCGTCTCGGCGGCCGTCGGCCTCGCCTTCGGCAGCTACCCCGCGATGCGCGCCGCCCGCCTCGATCCCGTCGAGGCGCTGCGCTACGAGTAGCTGAACGGCTGTCAAGCGGCTCCGCCGAACCCGTGATCGATCAGTCCCCCCCGGTCTGGGTGGTGTCCTGCGACAGTGAGTTGGAGTAGACGAGACGCTGTTGACCCACCCGGAACGAGTCGCCGTTGCGGAGGACGACCTCGTTTTCCAGCCGGTGTTCCATCAAGTAGGTCCCGTTCTTGCTGCCGAGGTCCTCGAGCCTCGCCGCATCGTTCTCGATGACGATGCGGGCGTGCCGGCGCGAGACGTCGCCCGCCTTGATACAGACCGCGACGTCCGCGTCGCGACCGATGACGTTCTCTCCGGGCTCGAGGGGGATCACGTGCTGCTGCCAGATCACGCTGTGCACGCCGCTCGGCTGCACGCGTCCGGCCACCGGAGACGAGCCCGGCAGGACATCGTCGCCGGGGGCCCGAAAGGCATAACCGTAGCCGTATACGGTGCGGAGGAACCGAGGCTGGCGCGGCTTGTCCCCGATCACGCCTCGAATCTCGCCCACGAGGTTCGCCAGGTTGGTTTGGACCACGAAGGTGTTCGGCCACAGGAGGTCATGGAGGGCGGACTTCGAGAGCGCCTTCGGACGGTTCTCCACGAGGGCCTCCAGGAGCTGATAGGCCTTGGGCGAGAGGTGCACGGCCCCGCCGTCACGCAAGAGCTCGCGTGCGTCGGAGTCCAGGACGAAATGGTCGAAACAAAACCGCATTGAACAGCTCGGCTGAGCGTGACTCTACGTGGCCCTTTCGGGTCACGCAAGCTATTCAGCCGCGGTCCCGAGCCCGGGCTGAGAAGAACCTGACAAAGACCCTGAACCACCCCTGAGACTCCGCTGGACCGGCTTCCTATCTTCGGCATGTACACCGAGCGATCGGCGCGAGGGACGCGTCGACGACCGGTGGAAGGAGGTCACCATGCGTAGCGTCCAAGCGAGGAGTGTCTTCTCCGCCATGGCCCTGGTGTCGGTCTTGATGCAGGGCGCGTGTGGCACCGGCGCAGGCGGGGATGTCACGGGCAGCGATCCCGCTGCGGAGGCCCGTGTGGCGGGGCCGGCGCCCCAGAACATGGTGGGGACGTGGAGTGGAACCAACGACAGCCTGCAGCTGGTCTGGCGGCTGAGCCAGCACGGCGAGGATGTCACCGGGACCGGCGAGGCCGTCGGGAGCGGGTGGTCCGGTCGTGACGGGCGCGTGGAAGGCAAGATCACCGGCACGACGTTCACCTTCTCCGAAACCCATCCTGCCGGCAGCGTGACCGTGGCCGGCTGCTCCGCGGAGCTTGAGGGAAACCTCGAGGTCCGCACGATCCAGGTGCCGGACCATCCGGACAACGGGGGGCCGTATTACCCCCCGTATTACCCCCGCCCCAACCCCCCATCGACGATCACCCGGACGGTGATGTCCGGCGTCGTCCATGGTACGGCGTGCGGCACCCCGTTCAGCGGGATGCTGAGGATCTACAGGGACTGAGCGCTCATCAGATGTGCTAGGTCGGGCTTGCTGTCGGTCCAAGGGCATGCGCATTGCCCGGCAGCAAGCCTGCCCAGCCGGCTCCGGGGATCAGCGCGAGTCGTACGGCCCGTGCACCGCCTTGACCGCATACGTCTCGGCGGCGTCGTCGAGCACGATCACGCGGTAGCTGGCGCCGCCGGGCGCGACGCGGACCACCACGTGCCCCTGCGCGCTCGCCAGCTGGTCGAGGAGCGGCCCGATCACGATGCGGTTCGCCTCGATCATGTTGGTGGCGAAGACGTCGCGCGGGCCCGGGTAGAGGCGCGTCGAGTACAGCCGCGCGAGGACGTCGTGCCCGGGATGGTCGGCCGACCACGCGTGGAGGATCCAGATGCGCGGCCGCAAGGCGCCCACGAAGAAGGCGTTCTGGGAGTCGCGGTTGCCGTGGTGGTTGAGGAGCGCCGACGTCCACCGGCCCCGTGGCGCGCGCCACCGGCGTCTCGACGTCCTGCCACTCCGGATAGCCGGGGCGCACGTTTCCGGGGATGTCTCCGCCGGTGAAGTAGTCGAACGCCCCGTAGCGCACGCGGATCGCCAGGCTCGACATGTTCTCCGTCGGCCAGTCCTCGCGCGACAGCCCGGCGAGATCCGGGAAGACCCGCCGCGTCGCCGCGGACGGACCGCCCGTCCAGACCTCGCCGTTCGCCGCGATGTTGCGCACCTCGAACTCCGGGTACGCCGCGGGATCGCGGACGAGCACGATCTGGTCGGCCCGCCCCGGCACGAGGCGCATGGGCTTCACGCCTCCCGCTCGCACGAGCTCGAGGTAGCGGCCGAACTCCGGTGTCTTGAACTCGGCATGGTCCGCTGCCGGGAACGCGTAGTCCGGCCAGCCGCGGTCGACCATGACTCTCACCGGGACCCGTTTCGCGAGCTCCGGCCATCGCACCCATGTGATCGGCGTGGAAGTGCGTGACGTAGCCGTAGTCGATCGCCGAGACGCCCATCGCCCGCACGTAGCGCGCGATCCACTCGGCGGGCGGCCGGGAGGCGTCCGGCCGCGGAGGGGTGCCGCGCGGCGGAGGGTTGCCGCCGTCTCCGGCGTCGACCAGCAGCGTCGTGCCGTCGGGCAGCACGAACAGCGTGGCGTTGCCGCGGCCCGTGTTGATGTGGTGGATGTCGAGCGCGCCGCGAGACCAGGGAGCGAGAGCGTCGCCGACGGTCTCCCCGCGCGCGAGCGCCGCAGCGAGAAGCACGCCCGCGGCCACGCCGAAGAGACCAAGGCGTCGGAGATTCAAGCGAGGCATGGCCGCGAGAATACCCGACGTTGACTCCCGGCCGCCGCCGCCGGAGACTGGGCGCCGACTCCGGGAGACCCATGACCGACAACCAGGCGTCCGCGGCCCGACCCGGCCTCTCGCGCGTCCTCGGTCTGTGGTCGCTGATCTTCTACGGCATCGTGCTGATCCAGCCCACCGCGCCGATGTCGCCCTTCGGCGTCGTGAGCGTCAAGGCCGAGGGCCATGTCGTCACCGCGATCCTGATCGGGATGGTCGCGATGCTGTTCACGGCGATCAGCTACGGCCGGATGGCGGCCGTCTACCCGAGCGCGGGCTCGGCCTACGCCTACGTCGGCCACACGATCCACCCCGCGCTCGGCTACGTGACCGGCTGGAGCATGCTGTTCGACTACGTGATGAACCCGATCATCTGCGTGATCTGGTGCAGCAAGGCGGCCGCCAACTTCCTGCCGCTGCCGTTCGCGGTGTGGGCCACCTTCTTCGCGCTGCTTTTCACCATCCTCAACCTGCAGGGCGTCAAGACCAGCGCCCGCACGAACGCCGCGATCGCGATCGGCCTGGTGTTCGTGATCGTGCTGTTCCTGGTCGCCGCTTTCCGCTACCTGGCCGGCATGACGCTCGACGCCGCGGCGCTCTCGCGGCCGTTCTACGATCCCGCCACCTTCTCCTGGGACAAGGTCTCGACCGGCACCAGCCTCGCCGTGCTCACCTACATCGGCTTCGACGGCATCTCGACGCTTTCGGAAGAGGCGAAGAACCCGCGCCGCAACATCCTGCTGGCGACGGTGCTGGTGTGCCTCTTCACCGGGATCGTCGGCAGCCTGCTGGTGTACCTGGGGCAGCTGATCTGGCCCGACTGGTCGAGCTACCCCGACGTCGACACCGCCTTCGTGCACGTGGCCGGGCGCGCCGGCGGGCCGGTGCTGTTCGCGATCCTCAACCTGTCGCTGCTGATCGCGAACGTCGGCTCCGGGATGGGCGCGCACCTCGGTGCGAGCCGCCTGCTCTACGGCATGGGCCGCGACGACGCTATCCCGCGCGGCTTCTTCGGCGTCCTGAACCCGCGCACGCACGTGCCGAGCAACAACGTCCTGCTGGTGGGAGTGCTGGCGCTCGCCGGCGCCTTCACCGTCAGCTACGGGCTCGGGGCCGAGCTCCTGAACTTCGGCGCCTTCATCGCCTTCATGGGCGTCAACCTGTCGGCCCTCGTCCACTACTGGTGGCGCGCCGAGCGCAAGACCGTGCTGAACCTCCTGCCGCCGCTCCTCGGCTTCCTGATCTGCGGCTACCTCTGGTGGAGCTTGAGCTGGCCCGCCCGGATCGCCGGCTTCGCCTGGCTCGCCACGGGCATCGCCTACGGCGCCTGGAAGACGCAGGGCTTCAAGAAGCCGATCGAGTTCAAGGAAGTCGAATAGCCGGGAATTTCCGCCCGTTCCCGTGCGATGCTTTCGGTAGACCAGGGGCCGGAGGTAGAGCCGTGGGATTCTTCGCCGACAAGCAGAAGGTGGTGGCGCCCGAGCAGGCGCTGCCCGGGCGATCCGAGAAGATGACGGTGCCCGCGTCACATTTCGTGAACGGCGCGCGGCTCGAGCCGCCGTTTCCGGAGGGGACCGAGCTCGCGCTCTTCGGCCTCGGCTGCTTCTGGGGCGCCGAGCGGAAGTTCTGGCAGACGCCGGGCGTCGTCTCGACCTCGGCCGGCTACGCCGGCGGATCGACGCCGAACCCGACCTACCGCGAGGTGTGCTCGGGGCAGACCGGGCACACCGAGGTGGTCCGCGTCGTCTTCGATCCCGGGAAGCTGAGCTACGCCGAGCTGCTGCGCGTCTTCTGGGAGGCGCACGATCCCACGCAGGGGATGCGGCAGGGCAACGACGTCGGAACCCAGTACCGCTCGGCGATCTACACCTACGGCGCCGAGCAGGCGAGGGCGGCCGCGGCCTCGCGCGACGAGTATCAGCGCGCGCTCGAAGCCGCCGGGCATCGGGCCGATCACGACCGAGATCCGGGAAGCGCCGGAGTTCTACTACGCCGAGGACTATCACCAGCAGTACCTCGCGAAGAACCCGGGCGGCTACTGCGGGATCGGCGGGACGGGCGTCGCCTGCCCGATCGGTCTCGCCGCGACCCGCTCCGCCTGAGCGTCGAGGCGACGCTGACACCTCTGCCGGCTTGAACCCGCCGCGCGCTCGGGCTAGCGTCTTGGCCACGGGGGTGGAGTGAAGGTCCTGGTCGTCGACGTGGGCGGCAACAACGTCAAGCTTCTGGCGACCGGGCACCGGGAGGTGCGCAAGATCCCCTCGGGCCCGCGGTTCACGCCCGCGCGCATGGTCGCGGCCGTCCGCAATGCGACCGCCGACTGGAGCTACGGCGCGGTGGCGATCGGCTTTCCGGCGCCGGTTCGCGACGGGCGCATCGTGAAGGAGCCCGTCAACCTCGGCCGCGGCTGGGTGCGCTTCGACTTCCGGCGCGCGTTCGGACGGCCGGTGCGCATCATCAACGACGCCGTGATGCAGGCGCTCGGCAGCTACCGCGGCGGCCGGCTGCTCTTCCTCGGTCTCGGCACGGGCCTGGGCGCGGCACTCGTGCTCGACGGGGTGACGCAGCCGCTCGAGATCGCCCATCTCCCGTACCGCGACGGCTGGACCTACGAGGAGCTGCTCGGCAAGGACGCCCTCGACGAGGTCGGCAAGAAGCGCTGGCGCCGCTTCGTGTTCGAGATCGTTCCGCGGCTGATGGCGGCCTTCCAGGTGGACGAGGTGGTGCTCGGCGGCGGGAACAGCAAGCTCTTGACCACGCTGCCGAAGGGTTGTCGCCGCGGCGACAACAAGAACGCCTTCGCGGGCGGCTTCCGCCTGTGGAGCGACGCGAAGCCCGCGCGGCGCCGCCGCCGGTAGCGCCATGTTCCTTCCCATCGGCGATGCTCCCAACCCCAAGGGAGTGCCGATCGTCACGTACGCGCTGATCGCGGCGAACGTCGCCGCGTTCCTGCTGCTGAACGTGCCGCTCGACTCGCGCCGCGCGGACGTGCGCTCGCCGGAATTCCGCGAGTACGTGGAAGTGATGTCCCGCGAGCTCCAGGGCCGGGTCGACGTGCGGCAGCTCGTGGCGCAGACGAGCGCCTACGACCTCTTCAGCTTCGAGCACGGCTACCGGCCCGCGTCGCCGCAGCTCCCGGACCTGTTCACCTGCATGTTCCTGCACGGCAGCTTCATGCACCTCTTCGGGAACATGCTGTTCCTCTGGATCTACGGCGACAACGTCGAACGCCGGCTCGGCCCCTTCGCCTACCTCTTGTGGTACCTCGCGACGGGAGTCGCCGCGACGCTGACGCATGCGCTCATGTTCTCGTCGTCCGAGATGCCGCTCGTCGGGGCGTCGGGGGCGATCTCGGGAGTGCTCGGCTTCTACTTCGTCTGGTTCCCGCGCAACGTGGTGCGCATGCTCGCGTTCCTGCCGCCGTTCCTGCTGCAGGTGTTCGAGATTCCGGCGCGCTGGGTGCTGGGCATGTACCTCGTGATCGACAACCTGCTGCCGATCTTCGTTTCCGCGGAGGGCGGCGTGGCGCACGGCGCGCACATCGGCGGCTTCCTGGCGGGAGGCCTGGTGGCGTGGCTCATGGAGCGGCGCGGGGCGCAGGCGCAGCCCGTCCGGTTCCCCGCGCAGTCCAAGGCGCCGTCCGGCGCCGAGGCCGTGCGGCTGGCGCTCGCGAACGGCCGCCACGCCGAGGCCGCGGAGGCCTACTTCGCGCTCTCGCCGGCGGACGCGCGCGGCCTGCTCGCGGCCGACGAGGCCGTGTCGCTCGCCGGCTGGCTGCGGACGCACGGCCACTCCGACGCGGCGCTCACGCTGCTGCGGCGCGTCGTGCGCGACCTCCCGCAGGGCCGCGGCCTCGCCGAGGTCTACGCCGCCCTCGGAATCATCCAGCTGGAGGACCTCCGCGAGCCGACGGCCGCGTACCAGTACTTGCTGAGCGCGCTCGAGCTCGGCCCGCGCCCCGAGGTGGAAGCGACGGTCCGTGAGGCGCTCGAGCGTATTGAAACGCTACAGAAAAGGCGCGTGGGCGAGCTGCGACGGCCCTCCTGGTAACTTTACCAACGGGATAGACATCGGGTCGTGTGCCAGAATCGTCCGGCGGGGTGATGTCTCTGACCACGTCGGCCACGATAGGAAGGTACGAGATCGTGCGCGAGCTCGGGCACGGCGCCATGGGCGTCGTCTACGAGGCTCGCGATCCGGTGCTCGACCGCACGGTGGCCCTGAAGGTCATCAAGCCGGCGGCGGAGGGGGACGAGCTCGAGGCCTACGAGGAGCGCTTCCTCGCGGAGGCGCGGATCGCCGCCCAGCTCCAGCACCCGGGGATCGTCGTGGTCCACGACGTCGGGCGCGACGAGGCGAGCGGCACGCTGTTCATAGCACTCGAGCTGCTGCGCGGCCAGACGCTCGCGGAGCTCGCGCGCCAGGGGCAGCTGGAGTGGACGCGCGTGATGCGCATCGTCGGCCAGGTCGCGCGCGCGCTCGGCTTCGCGCACGCGCGCGGCGTCGTGCACCGCGACGTCAAGCCGGCCAACGTGATCGTGCTGCCCTCGGGCGAGGCCAAGGTGACCGACTTCGGCATCGCGCAGCTCGAGAACGCGCGCCAGCGGCTCACCTCGACCGGCGAGTTCATCGGGACCCCGCTCTACACGGCCCCCGAGCAGGCGCGCGTCGAGGACGTCGACGGCCGCGCCGACGTCTTCTCGCTCGCCTCGGTGGCGTACACGCTGCTCGCGGGCCGTCCACCCTTCATGGCGCCCAACATCCCGGGCATCGTGCACCGCGTGGTGTACGAGGAGCCCGAGCCGCTCTCGCGCTTCGTCCCGGAGCTTCCGCTGGACGTCGAGCGCGTGATGGCGCGCGCGATGGCGAAGGACCCGGCCGCGCGCTATCCCACCGCGGAAGCCTTCGCCGAGGACGCGGAAGACGTGGTGGCGGGTCAGCCGCCGAGAAACGTTCGGGGCGACGACCTCGTGGTCGTCGAGGAGTCCGGCACGATACGCTTCCGCGCGGGCGCAGCCCCGGCGCCAGCGTCGTCGCTGCCTGTCCTCCCGGCCGCCGCGGATGCGAACGACACGCGCACGTCACTGCCTGCGCCGCGGCGCGACGCGTCGAGGCGCGATCCCAAGCCCTCGCGGGCGGGGCTCCTCGCGGCGGCGGTGATCGTCTCGGTGCTGATCGCGATCTTCGTCTGGATCCCGAAGTCGCAGCCGCGTCGCGACCCGGACGCCGCGGCTTCGGCGCAGCCGGTCCCAGGCACGCGAGGCGCCCGCTCCCGCCGCGCCGTCGGCGGCGGCCGCGACCGCGGCAGCACGCGCGGAGCCAGGAAAGCTCGGCATCGACTTCGAGCACCCGCTGCGCCGCGGCAGGCTGAAGGTCTTCGTGGACGACGAGCTCATCCTCGATCAGCGGCTGAACGGCCAGGAGACGAAGAAGGCGGTCGTCTTCACGATGCACGAGGGCACGTTCCGCGACGAGCTCGACGTCGCGCCGGGGCTGCACGAGGTGCGGATCGAGGTGGCGTGGGACGGCGGCACGCGCGTCGAGCGGATCGTCGGCAACTTCCGGTCCGGCGTCGCGCGCAAGCTGGAAGCGAGCCTCGGCCGCTACCGGCGCGACCTCAGGCTCGCGTGGAAGTGACGAGCCGGAACGCGCGCTCGAGAAACGCGCGCGCCAGAGCGCCGATCCCCGGGCTCTGACTCTCGCGCGGGCCGGCGACGTTCAGCACTCCGACATCCCGGTCCCGGACGAAACGCGCGACCGCGCCGGGATCGGGATCGTCGCGCAGGTCGAGCACGAGCAGCGGACGCTCGAGCCGCCGCGCCAGGTCGATCGTCAGCGCGGTGCCCGGGCTCGGCTGGCCGCGGGTCAGGACCAGCGTGGCGCTCGCATCGCGGACGTTCCACTCCGTGCGTTCGGCGTAGTCCTCGCCCGGCGTCTCGCGTAGCGGATACTCCTCGGGGATGGCGCCATCCTCGGCCCTGCGCCCGCGCGGACACCAGCCACCGAGTGGCAGGCCGAGCGCGCGAGCCGCGTCGAGCGCGGCGCGGTCCACGCCCGTCTGCCCGCCCGAGACGACCTTCCGCACCCGGGCATGCTCTCACGCTGGCTCGCCGCGCGGCGAGCGGCTATCCTGCCGTCACGCGATGCGGGAGCACGAGCCCTTCATGCGCCTGGCGCTCGAGCTGGCGGCGCTCGCGCGCGACGAAGGCGAGGTGCCGATCGGCGCCGTCGTCGTGAAGGACGGCGCCGTGATCGGACGCGGCTCGAACCGGCCGATCCGCAGCTGCGATCCGACGGCTCACGCCGAGATCGTTGCGCTGCGCGAGGCGGCTTTGGCCGCCTCCAACTACCGGCTCGGCGGAGCGGTGCTCTACGTGACGATCGAGCCCTGCCTGATGTGCGTCGGCGCCATCGTGCACGCGCGCGTGGCGACCGTGGTCTACGGTGCGGACGACCCGAAAGGCGGCGCCGTCCGCACGCTCCTCGATCCCGGCTCGCTGCCGCTCAACCACCGCTTCGAGGCCGTGCCCGGCGTCCTGGCCGACGACTGCCGGGCGCTCGTCCAGGACTTCTTCCGCTCGCGGCGGGAATGAGCCGCCGATCGGCGATCCGCGTGCGGCTGGGGTAGAATCAACGACTGTTTCGGCCACGCAGGCGAAGCCCGGAGAGGTGCGAGAGTGGTTGAATCGGGCGGTCTCGAAAACCGCTGTGCCTTTACGGGTACCGTGGGTTCGAATCCCACCCTCTCCGCCACCATATGGCTGTAGTGCGGCCTTCCTCTCTCGGTACCTAGCCAGGCAGCGCTAGCGGCAAGCCCTTACCGGGGACGTTTCTCCTGGCGTGGTTGCGCCCGTCCAGCAACCATCGTTGGCCGGATCCTCCGCACACCCGAGGCGCCGAGGGGGGACGTCACGATGAGGATCCGCACGGGCGAGCCCCCGTCGTTTCTCCATAGCCGCAGCTCTCCCGGCAGGATGCAGGCTGCATCTCCGGCCTCAAGCCGGTTCTCCTCCGGGCCAAGCCTTAAGGTGACAGTACCCGACAGCACGAACGCGAGCTCTTCGCGCGTGTGCGCATATGGGTGCTTGCCGCTCCGTCCTTTTGGCCGAAGAGTGACCAACATCGCCTCGAGGCGCGCCGCCGATGCCGCCGGGCTCACGGCTTCGACGGCGGCGTTGGACCAGCCACTGCTTAGAGCCTGACGATCGCTTGCGCGGACGACGAGTCCCCCGTCGGCCTCGGAGGCGGCTGCGAAGAAGTCGACGAATGTGGTGCCGAGGGCTTCAGCGATTTTCTCCATCGAGCTGATCGACGGAGAGACTTGGCCATTCTCGAGTTGCGACAGGAAGCTGGGTGAAAACCCGGTCCGCTTCGCGAGCTTCCGAAGAGTCATGGCGCCCTCAAGGCGAAGGCGCCTGATTTGCTCACCCACGGCCCGCTGCTTGAGCCGCGTCGGCATCAGTTCGCCGCTAGTCTAGCCTAAGGAAGGGCGGGGAGCCGGCTCCTGCAAAGGCCGGCGCTGATGACACATTTTTCCGGGGCGCAGCCGAGAGGTATTTGTCTACTTCCGGTTTCTGACTCTGATTCGCATAGCCGCCTTCCCGCACCGAGGGTCCTCGGCCATCGCTAAAGCCTGGCAGGTGCTCTGGAGCCAAGCGTTCGGCTTGCCGGTAGCTCCCGGTTCTTAGCCGGGGTTGACCAGAGGATGCGTTCCGATCCGGCCGCAAGGGCCTTTCGAGCGAGCGAGACGGTGTACAGTATAGCTGAACACGCAGAAAGTAGGCCTGAACACAAGGTGTCGAGCTTGCGGGCCGGCATGAGCGGAGACGACGGGGGCGTCGTCGTCGCTAAGGAGGTGGGTTTGGTGAGTCGAAAGGGATTCATCGGGTTCGGCATCGCGAGCTTCCTTGGAGTAGCTGCCCTCGCCATGGGATCGTGGTGGGGTCAGGCGATACGCTTATTCTCCGGAGCAGCTGCTCTTCCCGACTACACGGCACCCATCGAGGTTATCCGTGAGGCTTACGGGCCGCCGAATTACTCCCAGGGCGAAGAGGAAACGCTCATTCGCGCTTTCTTCAGAGATCGCCCGGGCGGATTCTTCCTCGATGTGGGCGCATCTCACTTTCGAAAGGACAGCACGACCTACTACCTGGAGAAGCACCTCGGCTGGCGCGGAATCGCCATCGACGCGCTCGAGGAGTTCCGTTCGGACTACGAGCGCTTTCGCAAGAATACGCAGTTCTTCGCTTTTTTCGTGACCAATCGGACCGAGATGGCCAAAGAGTTTTACGTCTACACGCGTGACACTCGCATCTCGTCAGGGAGCATCGACCAGCTCCGCGGCCTGCCTCGTGTGAAAGAGCGGTACATCAAGAAGACGGAGGTGCCGACGATCACCCTCGACCGCCTACTCAGCGCCCAGGGGGTTCAGAAGGTGGACTTCGTGTCGATGGACATCGAAGGCTCCGAGCCCGAAGCGTTGGAAGGGTTTGATATCGAGCGCTATCGGCCCGAGTTGATCTGCATCGAGGTACAGACCTACACGCGAGACCGACTCTTCAACTATTTCGCGTCGCACGGATATGTGCCCATCGAGCGCTACCGTCCTGTGGACTCGGTGAACCACTATTTCCAGCGTAAGTCCTAGGCTCGGCGCTTTGCGGCCCGGCGCGGACCGGGGCGGCTGCTGGGTGTCCGAGACAGACGCGGCTCGCGAAACGCAGCCCGCCGCGGCTACGCGGCCGGCCGCAGGTGCTTGTTGAAGAACGCGAGCGTGCGCTCCCAGGCGAGCTTCGCGGCCGCGGCGTCGTAGCGCGGCGTCGTGTCGTTGTTGAACCCGTGCTGCGTGCCGGGGTACTGGTAGCGCTCGTACTTGACGTTCGGCCGCCTTCAGCGCGGCCTCGTAGGCGGGCCAGCCCGCGTTGATGCGCTCGTCGGTCTCGGCGGACTGGATCATCAGCGCGCGCCTTGATCTTCGGCACGTCCTCGAGGGTGGGCGCGCTGCCGTAGAACGCGACGCCGGCCAGGCCAGCTCGGGCACGCGCGTCGCCAGCATGTTGACGATGCCGCCGCCGTAGCAGAAGCCGACCGCGCCCACGCGGCCGTTCGTCTCGGGACGGGCCTTGAGCCAGCTCGCCGCCGTCACGAAGTCCTCGCGCGTCTTCGTCTGATCGAGCTTCGAGAACAGCTCGCGCGCCTTGTCCTCGTCGCCCGGGTAGCCGCCGAGCGGGAAGAGCGCGTCGGGGGCGAACGCCACGAAGTTGTCGAGCGCGAGGCGGCGCGCGACGTCCTCGATGTGGGGGTTCAGCCCGCGGTTCTCGTGGACCACCAGGATCGCCGGCAGCTTGCCGGCGGCCTTCGCCGGCTGCACGAGGTATCCGCGCATCTTGCCGGTGCCGTTCGGCGAGTCGTACTCGACGGACTGCGCCTTGATGCGCTCGTCCTCCGGCTTGACGACCTGGGCCTCGGCGAACCTCGGGCTCAGCTGGTCGAGCAGCATGGCGGCCGTGACGCCGCCCACCGCGTACTTGCTCGCCTTGTCGAGGAACCCGCGCCGATCGAGGGCGCCGTGCACGTAGGCGTCGAACAGAATCAACAGCTCCTGGTCGAAATCGTGGGCGGTCTTGCGCTCCATTGGACCTCCTGATCCTGGAAGGTTACCTCAGCAGCCGGGGCAGGTTGCCCCAGACGATCTTCCGGAAGACCTCCGGCGAGGCCGAGCGCTTCAGCAGGCCGAGCGTCTCGCGCGCCACGCACTTGCCGGCCATGCGCGCGGCCGCCGGGTTGTTGCTCTGGCTCACGCCGCCGCCGCGGCCGTCGCTGCAGCTGCAGTCGCTGCCGAAGAGGAGCTTGTCCTGGTGGCGCTCCAGGAACCCGGCCGTGAACTCGGGATCGCGGGACATCGCGTTGTTGCCGGAGTTGGCGGCCATGTCGGCGAACAGGTTCGGATGCTCGCCGAGCCACTTGTCGGTGACGCCTCCGCGCTTGACCGGACCGGTCGGATACGCGGCTTCGTTGTGGTAGTCCGCGCTCACGTTCGCCCAGAACGCGTCGGCATGCCCGATGAAGGTCGTCTTCGGATAAGCCTTCAGGACCGACTCGAACGTCGTCGCATACCCGGTGGCCCAGGTGCCTTCGTTCGGGAAGTGGTCCACCTCCTGGAAGTGGATCAGGATCGGCACCCGCAGCTCGGCGGCCAGCGCATAGACGCGGCGCAGCTCCGGACCGTCGGCAGCCACGTGGAACTTCATCTCGCCGAAGCCCTGCGCGCCGTCCTTGGCGGCCTGCGTCAGCACGGCTTCGGCGTCGGGCTTCGTCACGTCGTAGCTGCTGAACCAGGTGAAGCGGCCGGGCGCCGCCGCCTGCAGCGCCTTCACCTGGTCGAGGGTGCCGGCGCGCGTGAGCAGGTTGGCCTTCGTGATTCCCACGCCGTCGAGATGCGCGAGGTTGGCGGCCGGCTGCGGGCGAAGGTGGAAGTGAAGGTCGACGACGGGCGAGCCCCACTCGTTCGTCGGCTCCTGGGGGGCGAGCGCCGGAACGACGGCGGCGGCCGTGACCGTTTCGAGGAACTCGCGACGCTTCATGGTTCTAAAATGCCTTGACGGGAATATAACCCGTCGCTTCGATGAGGTGGAGATGAAGCCCCCGCAGTCGGTCAGCGAGTACATTGCCGGGCAGCCCAGGGCCGCGCAGGCAGCGCTCCGACGCGTACGGAGCGTCCTGCGCAAGGCGCTGCCGGGCGCCCAGGAGGTGATCTCCTACGGGATCCCCGCCTACCAGCTGCACGGCCGCCGCGTCCTCTACTTCGCCGGCTGGAAGCAGCACTACTCGATCTACCCGGTGACCGCGCGCCTCATTGCCGCGTTCGGGGATGCGCTCGCGTCATACGAGTGCAATGCCAAGGGCACGCTCCGGCTGCCGCTCGACGAGCCCGTGCCCGCGCGGCTCCTCGCGCGCATCGCGAAGTTCCGCATGAAGGAAGAGTGGGGAGGAGTCCCGTGAGCCTGACCACGCAGCTTCGCATCGGCGGCAAGCCACGCGCTGCCGCTTCGGGAGCGACGTTCGAGCGCCGCAACCCGATCAGCGGGGAGGTGGTGACGGTCGCGGCGGCCGCCAGCGACGCCGACGCGGCGGCTGCCGTCGACGCCGCGGCGGGTGCCCTTGCCGCGTGGTCCGCGCTCGGCCCCAACGCGCGCCGCGCGCTCCTGATGAAGGCCGCGGACCTGCTCCAGGCGCGCACGCCCGACTTCATCGCGCGCGTCGCGGCCGAGACGGGCGGCACCGCGGGCTGGGCGGGGTTCAACGTCTTCCTCGCGGCGGGCATGCTGCGCGAGGCGGCGTCGCTGACGACGCACGTGACCGGCCAGGTGATCCCGTCGGACACGCCGGGCTCGTACGCCTTCTCGTTCCGCCAGCCGGCCGGCGTCGTGCTCGGCATCGCGCCCTGGAACGCGCCCGTCATCCTGGGCGTGCGCGCCGTGGCGACGCCGCTCGCCTGCGGCAACACCGTCGTCTTCAAGGCCTCCGAGACCTGCCCCGCCACCCACGGCCTGATCGTCGAGGTGCTGGAGGAGGCCGGGCTGCCGCCCGGCGTCATCAACCTGATCACGAACGCTCCCGCCGATGCGCCCAGGCTCGTCGAAGGCCTGATCGCGAACCCCGCGGTGCGCCGCGTGAACTTCACGGGGTCGACCAAGGTCGGCCGCCGCATCGCGGAGATCGCGGGCCGCCATCTCACGCCCGTGCTGCTCGAGCTCGGCGGCAAGGCGCCGCTCGTGATCCTCGACGACGCGGATCTCGACGCCGCGGTGGACGCGGCGGCCTTCGGCGCGTTCATGAACCAGGGACAGATCTGCATGTCCACCGAGCGCGTGGTGGTCGACGAAAAGGTCGCCGACGCCTTCGTCGCGAAGCTCAAGGCCAAGGCCGCGGCGCTGCCGGTGGGAGATCCGCGCCAGGGCGAGGTCGTGCTCGGCTCGATGGTGAGCACGAACGCCGCGGCGCTCGTTTCGGACCTCGCGAAGGACGCGAAGGAGAAGGGCGCCGAGCTCGTGCTCGCGCCGAGCATCACGCACCAGACGGTGGTGAGCGCCGCCGTCGTCGACCGCGTGACGAAGGCGATGCGCATCTACTCGGAGGAGTCGTTCGGCCCGATCGTCGCGATCATCCGCGTGAAGGGCGACGACGAGGCGATCCGCGTCGCGAACGACAGCGACTACGGGCTCGCCGCCGCGGTCTTCAGCCAGAACATCAACCGCGCGCTCCACGTCGCCACGCGGATCAACTCCGGCATCTGCCACATCAACGGCTCGACCGTGGCCGACGAGGCCCAGATGCCCTTCGGCGGCACCAAGGGAAGCGGCTACGGCCGCTTCGGCGGCACCGCCGGCATCGCGGAGTTCACCGACCTGCGCTGGATCACGATCGAGACCGCTCCGCACTACCCGTTCTGACGGCGCCGTCCGTCGTGGCGGCGGCGGAGTGCGCGGCGGCCAGGGGCAGGCGGATCACGAACTCGCTGCCCTGACCGGGAGTCGACGCGACCGTGATCGTGCCGCCGTTGCGCTGCGTCACGATGAAGTACGCCACCGAGAGCCCGAGGCCGGTGCCTTCGCCCGGAGCCTTGGTCGAGAAGTAGGGCTCGAAGACGCGCCGCCGCGTCGGCTCGTCCATGCCCGGTCCGTTGTCCTGGATCTCGAGCCGGGCGAAGCCTCCGTCGGACCGCATCCGCACGTGGATCGTCGGCTCGCCGGCGCGCGCCTCGGCGAGCGCCTCGGCGGCGTTCTTCACGACGTTCAGCACCACCTGCACCATCTCGCGCGCGGTGCACGCGACGGGCGGCGTCTGCGGATCGAGCTCGCGGACGATGCGGACCGTGCGGAAGTCGAACTTGCGGCGCAGGTCGTAGTCCTTCGCCGCGAGCTCGAGCGCGGTGTCGACGATGTCCCGCGAGCTCGCACGGCCCGGCAGCCGCGCCCGCGGTGCGGCTGAAGTCGAGCATCGTCCGGATGATCGCGGCCGCGCGCTCGGCGGCCTGCCGCGTCGCTTCCAGGTACTCGGGAATCCCGCGGCGATCCATGTACTGGCCGACCGCCTTCAGGTCGACGCCGGCCTCGCGCGCCGCGGGCTCGTTGGCGGCGAGGCCGGGAGACAGCCGCCGCTCGAGGTTCTCGAGCGACTGCAGCACGATCCCGAGCGGGTTGTTGAGCTCGTGCGCCATCCCCGCGGCGAGCCCGCCCACCGAGGTCATCTTCTCGGTCTGGATCAGCAGCTCCTGGATGCGCTTGGCCTCGGTCACGTCGTCCACGATGCCTTCGATGAGCGAAACGCGCCCTTGCGCGTCGAGGACCGCGTCCGCGGTGATCGAGCCCCACACGAGCTCGCCCTGCTTGCGGCGCAGGCGCACCTCGAGGCGCGAGACGTGGCCGGCGCGGCCGAGCTGCGCGAGCGAGCGCGTCGCGGTCGGCCGGGTCGGCGTAGAGCTGTCGCACGTTCTTCACGTGTGTCTGCAGGTCCTCGAGGCTCTCGAAGCCCATGAACTCGAGCCAGGCCGGGTTCACGTCGATCCATGCGCCCTCCGGAGTCGTCCGGAAGATGCCCACCCGCGCCGTCTCGAAGATCCGCCGGTACTTCGCCTCGGCCGCCCGCAGCTCGCCGATCTGCTGCTCCAGCGTGCGGCCCATGCTCGCGAGCACGTCGGTGATCGGGTCGAACTCGGAGAAGGGGATCTCGGGCCGCGGCACGTCGTAGCGGCCGGCCTGGTAGCTCTGGATCGTGGCGTTCAGCGTCGAGAACGGCGCGCGCAGCTGGCGGCGCAGCAGCGGCCCGATCAGCAGCAGCTGCAGCGCGATCACCAGCACGCCGCTGATTCCCGCGACGGCGGCCACCCGGCCGAGGAAGCGCTGGCCCGGGCGCGCGCTGATGCGCAGCCGCACCTCGCCGATCGGCCGGTCCTCGTGGAAGAGCCTTCCCGTCTCGTCGAAGGCGACCTTCTCGCCCTTGTCCTCGCGGAAGTAGACGCCGCCGCGGTGGTCCACGATCTCGAGCGCGCTCACGATCTCGTCGTGCGCCACCGCCGCGCCGATCGTGGCCGCCGTCTCGGCGTCCAGCGACCAGAGCGGAAGCTGCAGCGAGCCCTCGAGGTAGCGCAGCAGCGCCTGCGCGCGCCGGTGGAGGCTCTCGTCGTAGCGGCGCTGCGACCACGCGAGCAGCGCCGAGAGCGACAGCACCGTCACCAGCACGGTGACGGCCGCCACGATCAGGGCGAGCCTGCGGGCGATGCTGCCCGGCTCGGCGCGCGGGGGCTTCACGGCGAGCGAAACCCGCTACTCGCCCGTGCGCGAGCGCGCGGTCGAAGAGCGTCTTGACCCGGCCGCCCGCGAGGAGGGCCGCGAACGCGTCCCGCACCCGGGCGACGAGCGCCGGATCGGACGCGGTGTTCGCCGCCAGGTAGTAGCCGTCGCCCTCCCAGAGCACGCTGTGCTGCCGGAAGCGGCCCTCGAGCTCGGTCCCCCGCACGCCGGCCTCGAAGCGGAGCGGGTTGGAGACGAAGAAGTCCGAGCGGCCCTCGAGCACGTGCGCGGCCGCGGTGGGCGAGCGCGCGTCGCGCATCAGGTGCAGCTTGCCGGCCGGAATCCCGAGCTTCTTGAGCAGATCCACGGAGGCGTCGCCCTGGATCACGGCGAAGGTGGCGTCGGGCAGCTCCTTCAGCCCGTGGCCGAGGAGGTCGCGGCGCTCCTTGCTGCAGAAGAGCGCGAGCCGCCGGTCGCAGATCTTCCCGAGCCAGACGAGCTGCCGCTCGCGCTCCTCGGTGCGTGCGATCGAGTAGATGAGGGTGTTGGGCTCGTGGAGGACGGTGTCGAGCGCCCGCGCCCAGGGCTGCACCTCGAGCGTGTAGCGAAGCCCCGCCTGCTCGAGCACCGCGCGCACGACCGCGGTCGACGCTCCCTTCACGACGCCGTCTTCCTCGAAGTTGTAGGGCGGCAGCAGCTCCGTGACGACGCGGACGCTCGCCGGCTCCTCCGCCGCAGCCGGGGTGCGGGAGCGGAGCGAACGCGAGCAGCGCGAGCGCCAGCCCGGCGCGCCAGACCGCGCCGAACGCGGTCAGCCCTCGAGCGCACGATCGATCGCCCGCACCAGGGTCTCGAGCCGGAACGGTTTCAGCAGGATCCGCTCCTCGGCGATGCCGAGCAGGCCCGCCCGCTCGCGCACGTCGGCCTCGTAGGAGCCGGTCTGGACCAGGAAGCGGACCGTCGGGTGGCGCGGCTGGGCCTGCTCCAGGAACGCGAAGCCGTCGATTCCCTTGAGGCGCAGGTCGACCAGGCACACGTCGATCCGCCCCTGCTCGAGAATGCCGAAGGCTTCCGCCGCCGTCGCCGCCCCCCAGGTCTCGAAGCGGCCCTCGTCCTGCAGGTAGTCGGTGACGGCCTTGCGGATGTGGACCTCGTCGTCCAGCACGAGTACGGCGATCTTCCCCTCGGCGCGCAAGGCTCTGCGCGGCTAGGGTAACCCAAACGGGGCGAAGGCCCTCGAGGAGCGCCCCCGGGATACGATAACGGACCTGTCCCGGAGGGAGAGTGATGCCCCAGAGCCGCCGTAGCATCTCGCGCCGGAAGCTGCTGGCCGACGTCGCGAAGGGAATCGGGGCCTCGACCGTCGCCGCCGGTTTCCCCGCCATCGTCCCGAGCTCCGTGTTCGGCGCGACCTCGCCCAGCAACCGGCTGAACATCGGCGCGATCGGCACCGGCCGCATCTCGCGCGTGCACGACCTGCCCGGCGTGTTGAAGTTCGACACCGCGCGGATCATGGCCGTGTGCGACCTCGACCAGCACCGCGTCGAGGACGCCAAGACGCTGGTGAACGGCTACTACAGCAAGCAGGACGGCAAGCCCTACGACGGCGTCACGGGCTACTCCGACTACAAGGAGCTGCTCGCGAACAAGGAGGTCGACGGCGTGCTGATCAGCACGCCCGACCACTGGCACGCGCTCATCGCGATCGCCGCGGTCGAGGCCGGCAAGGACGTCTACCTGCAGAAGCCGGCCTCGCTCACGATCGCCGAGGGCCGCGCGCTGAGCGACGCCGTCCACCGCTCGGGCCGGATCTTCCAGATCGGCAGCCAGCAGCGCTCGGCGCCCCAGTTCCGCTACGCCGCGGAGCTCGTGCGGAACGGTCGCATCGGGCAGCTGAAGACGGTGCTGGTCGGCCTGCCGGGCGATCCCTCGGGCGAGGTCGAGCCCGAGATGCCGGTGCCGAAGGGCTTCGACTACGAGAAATGGCTCGGCTCGACGCCGGTCGTCTACTACACCGAGAAGCGCGTGCACCCGCAGACCGGCTACGACCGGCCCGGCTGGCTGCGCTGCGAGCAGTTCGGCGCCGGGATGATCACGGGCTGGGGCGCACACCACGTCGACAGCGCGCACTGGGCGATGGACACCGAGTACACCGGGCCCGTCGAGATCTCCGGCAGCGCGAAGTTCCCGACGAAGGGGCTCTGGGACGTCCACGGCGACTTCAAGACCGAGGGCGTCTACGCGAACGGCGTCCGCATGATCGTGAGCGGCGAGTTCCCGAACGGGATCCGCTTCGAGGGCAGCGAGGGCTGGCTCTTCGTCTCGCGCGGCAACGAGCGGGTGACGGCGAGCGACCCCGGCGCGAAGCTCAAGGACGCCTCGGCGCTCGCCGCGAGCGACCCGAAGATCATCACGTCGGTGATCGGGCCCGACGAGATCCACCTCTACGAGAGCAAGGACCACCACGGCAACTGGCTCGAGTGCATGAAGACGCGGCGCCAGACGATCGCGCCCGTCGAGGTCGCGCACCGCTCGTGCTCGGCGTGCCTGCTCCACCACATCGCGATGAAGACGAGCCGCAAGCTCCACTGGGACCCGGTCAAGGAGCGCTTCAAGAACGACGACGAGGCGAACGCGATGCTCGCGCGGCACCAGCGCTGGCCGTACGCGCTCGCCTGACTCCCATGACCGCCAAAGCGTCGTTCCTGTCCGCCGCCCTCTGCGTCGCCGCCGGCGCGGCCGTCGCGGTGGGCGCGCCACAACCCGAGAAGGCGATGACCGACCCGAACCCGCTCCTGACCGAGAGCAGCCTGCCCTTCCGCTATCCGCCCTTCGACCGCATCAAGACCGAGCACTTCGCTCCCGCCTTCGAGCAGGGCATGGCGGAGCAGCGCAAGGAGATCGCGGCGATCGCGGGGAACCCCGAGGCGCCCAGCTTCGAGAACACGATCGTCGCGATGGAGCGGGCGGGGTCGCTGCTCTCGCGCACGAGCCGCGTGTTCTTCGGGCTGAACGGCTCGAACACGAACCCGGAGATGCAGAAGCTGCAGCGCGAGATGGCGCCCCGGCTCGCGGCGCACTCGGATGCGATCACGCTCGATCCCGTGCTCTTCGCGCGCGTCTCGGCGCTCTACGACAAGCGCGACTCGCTCGGCCTCGACCCCGAGTCGAAGCGCCTGCTCTGGCGCTACCACAAGGACTTCGTGCGCGCGGGGGCGAAGCTCGGCGACGCCGACAAGGAGAAGCTCAAGGCGCTCAACGCCGAGCTCGCGACGCTCGGCGCCACCTTCAACCAGAACGTGCTCAAGGAGGTGGACGCCTCGGCGGTGCTGGTGGACACCCGCGGCGAGCTCGCCGGCCTGAGCGAGGCGCAGATCCAGGCGGCGGCGGACGCCGCCAAGGCCGCGGGGCAGGAAGGGAAGTTCCTGCTGCGGCTCACCAACACCACGGGGCAGCCGCCGCTCGCGTCGCTCGAGAGCCGCGCGCTGCGCGAGAGGCTGATGAAGGCCTCGCTCGCGCGCGGCAGCCGCGGCGGCGAGTTCGACAACCGCGCGACCGCGTCCAAGGTCGCGAAGCGGCGCGCCGAGCGGGCGCTCTTGCTCGGCTACCCGAACCACGCGGCCTACCAGCTCGACGAGCAGACCGCGGGCAGCGTCGCCGCGGTCAACAAGCTGCTCGCCCAGCTCGGCCCGCCCGCCGTGGCGAACGCGAGGAGCGAGGCCGCGGCGATGCAGAAGCTGGCGAGCGGCGACGGCTCGGCCTTCGAGCTCGCGTCCTGGGACTGGGCGTACTACGCCGAGAAGGTGCGCAAGGCGCGCTACGCGTTCGACGAGTCGCAGCTGCGGCCCTACTACGAGCTCGACCGCGTGCTGAAGGACGGCGTCTTCTTCGCCGCCGAGAAGCTCTACGGCCTGCGCTTCGCCGAGCGCAAGGACCTGCCGGTCTACCAGCCGAGCGTGCGGGTGTTCGACGTCTTCGACAAGGACGGCTCCCCGCTCGCGCTCTTCGTGGCCGACTACTACGCGCGTCCCAACAAGAACGGCGGCGCCTGGGCGAGCGCCTACGTGCCGCAGTCGGGCCTGCTCGGCACGAAGCCCGTGATCGCGAACCACCTGAACATCCCGCCGCCGCCCGCGGGCGAGCCGACGCTGCTCACCCACGACGAGGTGCGGACGATGTTCCACGAGTTCGGCCACGCGCTCCACGGCATGTTCTCGAGCGTCCGCTACCCGCGCTTCGCGGGCACCAGCGTGCCGCGGGACTTCGTCGAGTACCCCTCGCAGGTGAACGAGATGTGGCAGGACTGGCCCGAGGTGCTGCGGAACTACGCGAAGCACTACAAGACCGGCGAGCCGATCCCGCAGGAGCTGCTCGACAAGGTCAAGGCTGCGTCGAAGTTCAACCAGGGCTTCTCGACCACCGAGCTCGTGGCCGCCAACGTGATCGACCAGGCGTGGCACCAGAGCACGGCCGCGGAGCTGCCCGCCGCAGAGGGCGTCCTCGCATTCGAGGCGAAGGCGCTCGCCGACAAGGGCGTGGACTTCGCGCCGGTGCCGCCGCGCTACCGCAGCACCTACTACTCCCACATCTTCGCGGGCGGCTACTCGGCGGGCTACTACTCCTACTTCTGGAGCGAGGTGCTCGACGCGGCGAGCGTCGAGTGGATGAAGGCCCACGGCGGGCTCACGCGCGAGAACGGGGACCGCTTCCGCTCGGCGCTGCTCTCGCGCGGGGGCAGCGACGACGCGATGACGCTCTTCCGGAACTTCACCGGCAGCGATCCGTCGATCGAGCCGTTCCTGGAGCGCCGGGGGCTCGCCGCGCCGACGGGCAAGTGATGCGGCTGCGCGCCCTCCTGGTCCTCGCCGCGCTCGCCAGCGCCGCCGCGGCGCAGCAGCCGCTGCCGCCCGGCGTGCCCGAGAGCTTCCGGTCGTTCTTCGAGCCTGCCGAGCCTTTGAAGATCGTGGGGCCGATCCACTTCGTCGGCACCCGCGACCTCGGCATCTACCTGGTCGCGACGAAGGCCGGCCACGTCCTGATCGACGGAGCCATGCCGACCTCCGCCTCCCTGATCGAGGCCTCGATCCGCAAGCTCGGCTTCAAGCCCGAGGAGATCCGCGTGCTGCTGATCACCCAGGCGCACATCGACCACGTCGGCACGCTCGCGCACTTCAAGAAGCTCTCGTCGGCCCAGGTCGCTGTGATGTCTCCCGACGACGAGCTCGTGAAGTCGGGCGGAAAGACCGACTACCTGTTCGCGGGGGACGAGCGATTTCGCTTCGAGCCGGTGACGGCCGACCGCGTGCTGAAGGACGGCGACGTGGTCGAGCTCGGCGGCGTGAAGCTGACGGCCCGCCTGACGCCCGGACACACGCGCGGCACGACGACGTGGACGACGACCGTCGAAGACGGAGGCCAGTCCTACCGCGTGGTGTTCGCCGGCAGCACCTCGGTCAACCCGGGCACGAAGCTCGTCAAGTCCCCGTCCTATCCCGGCATCGCCGACGACTACCGGCGTTCGTTCCGGCTGCTGGAATCGCTGAAGCCCGACATCTTCCTGGGCGCGCACGTCGGCTTCTTCGACATGGACGCCAAACGCGCGCGCGCGGCGACGGAGGGCGTGCGGGCATGGGTCGACCCCGAGGGCTTCAAGCGCCACCTCGCCGACAGCAAGGCAGCCTTCGAGGCGCTCGTGGCCAAGGAAGCGGCTCAGTAGTCCAGCACGCGGGCGAGCTCGTTCATGCCGCGCTTGCGGGCCCAGTCGGCCGCGGTCCGGCCCCGCTGGCTGCGAACGGTCGGATCGGCGCCGCTCGCGAGCAGCACGCGGGCGGTCTCGCACGCGAGCGGCTCGTCGTCCGGCAGCCAGAAGAGCGGCGTGACGCCCTCGGGCCGCGTCTCCCTGGCGAGATCCGGCTCGGCGGCCAGCACCTCGCGCAGCCGGTCGAGGTATCCCCGGAACGCGAGCACGAAGACGTTCCGGCTGTAGCGGCTCAGGAAGTCGCGCGTCGCCAGGTGGTCGGCCCACGCGGCGAAGCCGATCGGCGCGGCGCTCCAGTTCTTCTCGCGCGGGTCGATCTCGGCGCCCCGCTCCACGAGCAGCTTCACCACCGCCAGCGCGTCGTGCGCCGCCGCCACGTGCAGCGCGCGCTGCCCCTGCGCGTCCTGGAGCTCGATCGGCGTGCCGAGATCGAGCAGCAGCGCGACCGCGTCGGCACGGTTCCGCTTCGCCGCGGCGAAGAGCGCCTTCGGCGAGTCGCGGTACTCGGGGTGCTCCGCGAGCTGCGCGCCGACTCCCGCACGGTCGAGCGCGAGGCACGCGGCGACGAAGGCCTCCTCGCCTTCGAGCACGAGCGGCACGCGCGTCGCACCGTGGCGCAGCAGCAGCTCGGCGATCGCGCCGCGCCCCAGCTGCAGCGCGTCCTCATAGAGGCTGCGCTTCGAGAAGCGCGGGTCGCGCGCGGCTGCGGCGTTCGGGTTCGCGCCGTGCCCGAGCACCCACTCGGCGAGCGTCCGGTCGTCCTTCTCGATCGCGATCCAGAGCAGGAAGCGCGCGCCCGACCCGTAGGGGCCCATGTCGAACATGCGCCAGTCGGGATCGCGCCAGGCCGCGGCCCGCTCGCCCTGCTGCGTGCGGGCGTGGACGCGCTTCAGCCACCAGAGCACGTCGCCGCTGAAGTGCGTGTTGTAGAGCACCTGGGCGTCGAACGGCTCCGCCCCGCGCTCGAGCAGCAGCTCGAAGAGCGCCTCGCCCTGGGGCTGGCGCGGCGCCTCCTGCTCGCCCTCGCCGGCCGCGCCGACGAGCGCGGTGTACGGGACGTCGCAGGCGGGGTAGGAGTCGTTCGGGTTCGCGCCGCGGTCGAGCAGCGCCCGCGCGATCGCGACGGCATTCTGGATCACCGGCGGGTGGCTGAAGCGCGTGAAGCAGAGGTAGACGAGCGGCGTCCACTCGCGCGAGCCGCCGCGCTCGAGCGCCGCCTGTGGCCGCTCCGCGAGCCGCCGCTCCACCTCGGTGAGGTCGCCGCAGACGACGGCCGTGTAGAGGCTGTCGCTGGCGATCTCGGGATGCTGCGCGAGCAGTCGGCCGGCCGCCCGGTCGGCGAGCCGGTGATCGGCCTTGCCGTGGACGTCGTTGTCCCAGCAGGCGAACTCGAGGAAGTCCTTGACGAGCTCGGGGCTCGCACGTCTTTCGTCGGGATTCACTCTTGCCGCCGTCCGTGCTCGGGAGAAAGAATAGTCCAAAGCCACAGGAGGTCACGATGAAGGTCCAAATTCTCGAACGGCTGTCGCTTGCGGCCGTCGCGGCGGGGCTCGCGCTTTCCGGATCGGCGTGCCGCCCAGCAGCCGCCGACGCCCGGCCCGGAGCACAAGGTGCTCGCAATGGATGCCGGCACCTGGGACGCGACCGTCGAGATGTTCGTCCCCGGCGCGGCGCAGCCCATGGTGAGCAAGGCGACGGAAGTGAACACGATGGGCTGCGGCGGACTCTGCCTGATCAGCGACTTCAAGGGCGACTTCGGCGGGATGCCGTTCCACGGCCACGGCACCTCCACCTGGGATCCGAACAAGAAGAAGTACGTCGGGACCTGGACCGACTCGATGTCGTCCGGGCTCTCGCTGAGCGAGGGCACCTACGACGCGGCCACCAAGAAGTCGACGTCGACGATGGAGGGGCCGGACCCCACGGGCAAGATCGTGAAGTCCAAGGCCGTCGTCGAGTACAAGGACGCCAACACCCGGGTGATGTCGATGTTCACGACGGGACCGGACGGCAAGGACGTCCCGACAATGAAGATCAGCTACACCAAGAAGCCCTGATCCCGGGCGCCTCGTCCAAAGCCTGTAACGTTTCGGGTGCTCGCGACTCTGTTGTACTGAAGAGCATGACGGAGCCCGAGCCGGTCGCCGTCCCCCCGCCTCTCGCCGGCCTGAGCGACGAGGAGCTCGTGCGCCGCGTGACGGGCGGGGAGCCGGCGCTGTTCGAGGTCCTGATGCGGCGCTACAACCAGCGCCTGTTCCGGGTCACGCGCGCGATCCTGCGCAACGAGGCCGAGGCCGAGGACGTGATGCAGCAGGCGTACGTGAACGCCTACGCGCACCTCGGGCAGTTCGCCGAGCGCGCCCGCTTCGGGACCTGGCTGACGCGGATCGCCGTCCACGAGGCGCTCGGCCGGCTGCGCCGCCGTGGCCGTTTCGAGGAGGCCGACGCGATGCCGGACTGGGAGGAGCGGACCATGGACCTGATCGGGGCGGCCGAGCGCAATCCCGAGCAGCTGGCCTTGCGCGGGGAGATGCGCGCGATCCTGGAGGCCGCGTTCGAGGCGATCCCGGAGATCTACCGGACGGTGTTCATGCTGCGGGAGGTGGAGAGCCTCAGCACCGCCGACGCGGCCGAGTGCCTGTCCGTCAGCGAGGACGTCGTGAAGACCCGGTTCTTCCGGGCACGCGCGCTCCTGCGCCAGGAGCTGCTCGAACGCGCGGGCCTCGTGAGCGCCGAGCTGTTCCCGCTCCACCTGTCGCGCTGCGACCGCGTGGTGGCCGCCGTGCTGGACCGCCTCGATCTCGCTCCGCCCGAGCCAAAGCACTGCAGCTGCCCCGGCGGCGTGTGCCGCGCGGCCGCATCTTCGCCGGGCAGCGGGCCGATGGTATCCTGACGGGCGCACCTCAGCCTCAACCACCGCGGAGAGATGCGAGAGTGGTTGAATCGGCGTGACTGGAAATCACGTGAGCCGGTGACCCCGGCTCCGAGGGTTCGAATCCCTCTCTCTCCGCCAGTTCAGTAGCTTGCCGGCGAACGCCCGCAGTGTTCACAGCCTCGGCTGCCACCACTTCGGGGGTTCCAACGCTCAACTTGCAGCAGTTTCGTTGATCGTCGATGAGGTTCGCAGGTCTTGTAGACAGCGAATCGGGACCCGCCCACCGTAAGAAACATCGACACTCGAAACCCCGCGGCGTTGTCTGACCGCAAGTCCAACTGCCATCTGTGGTTGTTAGCAAGTCAGTTGGCGGCTCAGCATCGAGCCGGTGTTGGACATTTTACACAGCACCGGCTGCCAGCTACCCGACCTTGGGCACCAACTCCTGACATTTCTAGATGATAGGCTGGCGCCGCTCGGTGGCGCGCAGATTGCAAATCGTCGCACGGCTCACGTTCGCCCGAAACTTCCAAAAGCCGACACGGAGGATTCAGATGGGTCGAGTCGACACCTCGAAAGGAAACATCGTCACAGGAGCTGTCCTAGGCGGGCTGATCTTGACGCTTTGTGCCGGACCGGCACGAGCTAGTTCTTTCACGTTCGACTCGTCCACCAGCACGTACACTTACGTGGGTGATCCGTTCACCGTTTGCGGTTATGGCTGCCCGGAGCATGCCCCAAGCAATCCAGTCGGGTTCGATTACATCATCGCAACGCTGACGTTCCCCGGCGCACTGGACCCCAACTTGACGGATGCGACCCCGGTCCCAACCGCATGGACCATGACCGATCAGTTCGGCGCGTTTGCGTTCAGCGGCGTCGGAGTCCCGAGCGGTGTCCCGCCGGACGGTGAGGACCCGCCTATCCCTGGTCTGGTGTTGTCCACCGACAGCAGCGGGACCATCGTCCGATGGCTCATGAGCGCCTCGTCAGGGGGCCAGGATTCGGAGGGTGACTTCGTTGGAACCGAGGTCGGCATCGTGAGTCCTCCGCTCTTCTGCGGCGAAGAGTGCGGCGGCATGGGAATCACCGATTTCCTGGGTGTGGATGTCCGTTCGAACCCAGACACAGAATGGGACGCCTTCACCACAGTTGTCGCGGTGCCGGAACCCGGCACCCTGACGCTCCTCGGCATGGGTCTGGTAGCCGTCGCGCGTCGTCGACTGAGCGCACGACGCGGCTAACCGAACATCTGCTACGGTGGCGCAACGAAGGGCGGCTTGCTGAGAACACGAGCGAGCCGCTTGAAGCCATTCTCCAATTGGTCAGGAGCGGCCAATCTTGGTCCGATCCGGTCTGCCAGTTCCCCCGCGTCCCTGCAGGCGCGGGAAGGTATCCAATCCCGTAGCGCCACTCCCGACCCACTGCACTGCTACCACTCTGCTACCACGAGGCTCGATTTCAGCCGACGTGATACGAGGGGGCCTTAGTAGTCGGTCTCGTCATCACAGCACGTTAGGTAGGGTGGCGTCGGGTTGTGTGGCCCGGGCCTTGGACTGGAAATCACGTGAGCCGGTGACCCCGGCTCCGAGGGTTCGAATCCCTCTCTCTCCGCCACCGCGATAGCTTGCGGCCTCGGGGCTGCGCCTATTGAGTGGGCGACAGCTTGCGCATCACCTCGTCGAGGTTGAAGCTGGCCGGCTTCTGCCGGATCGGGAACTCCTTGAAGCTCTGGAGCCACTGCGCCACCAGCGCCGCGGCCCCGTATTGCATGGGCAGGTGCTCGACAAAGTAGGTGTCCTTGTAGATCGACTCGTCCCCGCGCTCGAAGGGGTCGCCGACGATGTCGAAGATCTTGGGGACCCGGAGCTTGTTGAACTCCTGCCTCCAGACGTCCAGGCCGGCGTGGGTCTGCTCGAGGAAGACCACCTTCCAGCGGCCGACGCGGATCGCCATCATGCCGCCGTCGTCGCTCCAATAGAGGAACTCCTTCCGCGGGTCTTCCTTCACGTCGCCCTTGAAGAAGGGCATGAGGTTGTAGCCGTCGAGGTGCACCTTGAACGACTTGCCGGCGAGCGTACAGCCCTTCATGCAGCGCGCGACGACGTCGTTGTCGCCTGCCGCGGCGGCGAACGTGGGAATCAGATCCTCGTGGGAGAAGATGTCGTTGCTGATCGTTCCCGGCTTGATGACACCCGGCCACCGGATCGCGGTGGGCACACGGAAGCCGCCCTCCCAGTTGGTGGCCTTCTCCCCCCGGAACGGCGTGATGCCCCCGTCGGGCCAGGTCATCACTTCCGCCCCGTTGTCGCTCGTATAGACGACGATCGTGTCCTTGGCGATGCCGAGGTCGTCCAGCTTCTTAAGCAGCTGCCCGATGTGCCCGTCGTGCTCGACCATGCCGTCGGCCTGGAGCCCGAGGCCGGTCTTGCCGTTGGCCTGAGGGCTCAAGTGCGTGAAGATGTGCATCCGCGTCGAGTTGAAGTAGCAGAAGAAGGGCTTCCCGGCCTTTGACTGGCGGTCCATGAAGTCGAGCGCGGCGGCCAGGAACTCCTGGTCCACCGTTTCCATGCGCTTCCTGGTGAGCGGCCCCGTGTCCTCGATCTTGCCGTCGGCGTAGGTGTGGAGCACGCCGCGCGGACCGAACTTCTTCCGGAACTCCGGGTTCTTGGGGTAGTCGGGGTACTCCGGTTCCTCTTCCGCGTTCAGGTGATAGAGGTTGCCGAAGAACTCGTCGAAGCCGTGCGCGGTGGGCAGCATCTCGTCGCGGTCACCCAGGTGGTTCTTCCCGAACTGTCCGGTGGCGTACCCGAGGTTCTTGAGGACCTCTGCCACCGTGGGGTCCTCCTTCTGGAGGCCGACGTCGGCGCCCGGCATGCCGACCTTGGTCAGCCCCGTGCGGATGGGCGACTGACCCGTGACGAAGGCGGCGCGGCCGGCCGTGCAGCTCTGCTGCGCGTACCAGCTCATGAAGACGGCACCTTCCTTGGCGATGCGGTCGATGTTCGGCGTTTCGAAGCCCAGCATGCCGCGGTTGTAGATGCTTGGATTCCACCAGCCGATGTCGTCGCCCATGATCATCAGGATGTTGGGCTTCTTGGCCGTGGTCTGCGCGATTGCCGGGGCGCTCCAGGCCAGCGAGACGACCACCGCAGCCGTCGCCAGTGAACGGGACACTCTTGGCGTCATTTGCAGGACCTCCCTTTCAGCGAAACAGACGAGCGACGGCCACGGCGCGCCACGCCGCGGGTACAGTTCCGCCGATTGTTCGCGAGCCGGCCCGGCCGTGGGAATTGGACTTTGGTCCCATAGCCGGGCGGGGCGGCTCCAAGCGAAGCGGATTCCCAGACAGGGCTGCCGAGTAACTCGACGTTACGGTCACGCTCGCTGTTGTACGGACGTCCTCAGCCTGCTACCACGTTGCTACCACCACGGCCGATCTGACGCGATCCAACGCAACGTTGCTTTACCACTCGGTCTCGTCGTCACAGCAGGTTAGGTAGGGTGGGGTCGGGTCAAGTAGCCCGGGCCTTGAACTGGAAATCACGTGAGCCGGTGACCCCGGCTCTGAGGGTTCGAATCCCTCTCTCTCCGCCGCCTCAATAACTTGCGGGCCTGTGGCCGGAGTGGTCGCGGACGCGATTGCTAGCGTGTCGGGCGTTTCTGCTACGACTCCGCCCCCATCCGACGCCATCGGCCGGGATCGTCGGGCGGGTGATCGCGCGTCGATGACCGCGGGCCGTAGCGCCACAGTTCCGCTCGCCACTGAAACGGAACGCGCCGCTTGCTTCATTAATTAAGTAGAGAAGCGCGGCAGCCTCTCAGCAGAGCCTTCGAGGAGGAGTCATGAATCGACCACGATGCGGCCTGGATTCGACGGTCGGGCTCGTCGTCGCCGCCCTCTTGTGGCTGTCCTGCGAGCCCGGGCACGCCCAAGAGATCGCGCGAGTAGGCGAGCGGGTTAGGTTGCGCCTCGCCGACGAGCGGGTCGTGGGTACCATCCAGACACTGGATGCACGCAGCGTCACGCTGGGAGATCCTGCCACTGGGAAGACCGTCGCCTACGACCTCGGCTCGGTGCTCGGCAGCGAAGTGAGTGGCGGGCAAAGGTCGCGAAAGCACAAGGCGGGCCGTGGCGCGCTAATCGGGGGGGTCGTCGGCGCAGTTTTCGGTGGCATTGCCGCTTCCTGCCGGGGAGGCTCTGGCGAGTGTGGCGGCCTCTGGATTCCGATTGCGGCGGGCGTTCTCGGCGCCGGCGGCGCGACGGTAGGGGCGCTCGTGGGTGCCGCCATGCCCCCCGGTGAGACTTGGAGCCCAGTGCAGCTGCGTGGCTTGCATGTCGCAATCATGCCCGTCCGCGGTGGCGTGCAAGTTCAGGCGTCGCTGGGGGGGGCGATCCACACGCTGACCGGCGCTACATCTACACCTACGGGCGCCGGCTCGGCGACTTGTACCTCGTCGAGGGACTGCGCTGAGCGCAGGACAAACGCATGGGACTGCTACCACGCTGCTACCACGAGGCCCGATCGCGCCCGATCTCAGGCAACGTCGCCTCAGTAGTCGGTCTCGTCGTCACAGCAACTTAGGCCGTCTGAGGTTTCGTCAGATCCCCCGGGGCTTGGACTGGAAATCACGTGAGCCGGTGACCCCGGCTCCGAGGGTTCGAATCCCTCTCTCTCCGCCACCTTCTTCGATACGATAGTTGCTGCTCGAGGAGGTGCGCATGTCGAAGCCCTTCCGGTCTCACCGCTGGCTGATCTCCGGCACCAGCGGTCGGCGCGATGCTGTTCGGTGCCGTGTGGTGGCAGCAGGCGGCGGTGGCTGCGCAATCGGCGGCACCCGCTCACCCGGCTCATGCGCCGCACTGGTCGTACGAGGGGGCCGAGGATCCGGCTCACTGGGCCGCGCTCTCGCCCGACTTCGCCCTGTGCGGGGCTGGCCACCAGCAATCGCCCGTCGACATCGTGACCACCGCGGCCACGTCCGCACAGGGCGCCGCCGGTTTCGCGGCCGCCCGCTTCGATCGTGCCGACGTGCGGACGGTGCCCGTCGACATCGTCAACAACGGCCACACGATCCAGGTGGACACGGTCGGCTCCGGCGTGCTCGTGATCGGGCGGGACCGATACGTCCTCCAGCAGTTCCACTTCCACATTCCGAGCGAGCACACCGTCGACGGGCGCCCCTACCCCCTCGAGGCGCACTTCGTCCACAAGACCGCGAACGGGAAGCTCGCGGTCGTCGGCCTGCTCTTCGAGGAAGGTGCGGAGAACCCGGCGCTCGCTACGTACTGGAGTCGGCTGCCGAAATCGGCCGGTCCGCCGGTCGACCTGGGTCGGGGCGGCGTCGACGTCCTCAACGTCCTGCCCGCCCGACACGACGTCTATCGTTACGCGGGGTCGCTGACGACGCCCCCGTGCAGCGAAGGTGTCGAACTGGCTGGTGCTGAAGGAGCACGCCACGGCCTCGGCGGCGCAGATCGAGGCCTTCCGCTCGATCATGCACAACGACAACCGCCCGACCCAGCCGCTCGCCGGACGCGCCGTCCACACCGACGTCATTCACTGACGACTCATGCTCGAGGCCCTTCGCCAGCTGTTCGAGACGAAGGTCGCGGAGCCCGCGCGGGAGCCGGGCGCCGAGCGCGAGCGCGCGCTCAGGCTCGCCGCCGCGGCGCTCCTGTTCGAGATCGCACGGGCCGACGCCGCCGTGCGCGACGAAGAGCTCACGGTGATGCGCGCCTCGCTCCAGAGCGCCTTCGGCCTGTCGCGCGAGGAGACGGAGGAGCTCGTGCGGCTGGCGGAGCAGCAGTCGCGGAGCGCGGCCTCGCTCTACGAGTTCACGTCGCTCGTCGACGCGGGGCTCGACGCCGCGCAGAAGAAGCGCGTGGTCGAGCTCTTGTGGCTGGTGGCCTTCGCCGACGGCGCGAAGGACGCGCACGAGGAGCACCTGGTGCGGAGGATCGCCGGGCTCTTGCACGTGCCCCACCCCGACTTCATCGACGCCAAGCGGCGGGCGCGGGACGGCGGCCTAAGGATCCATCCCGGCGATGGCCGCCCTGCATGCCCTCCATGCCGCGCGCGCATGGCGGAAAAACCTTGACAGGTCGGAAGGCCGCCCCTAACGTTGGGGCAGATGCGCGCCCGACACATGCACATGTGTTGTTGTAGCCAGGCCCGGGTTACCCCCGGCGCTCCGGTGCGCGTCTCGCTCTAGAAGCTCCAGCACAGAGACAACGCACTGAGGCCCGGGGAAGCCACCCGGGCCTTTTCATTTCCCGGCCAATCCCAAGCGGGCGCGGCGGCCGGGACGTGCGGGGTCGTGCCGCGCCCGACTCGGGAGGAGCGGCTTCTTGGCGACGGAAACGGTGGCGACGGGAGAGATCGAAAGCGCGGCGGCGCGCTTCGAGGGCCAGCCTGTCGAGGCGCTCGCGTGGGCCGCCGAGCGCTTCCCGAAGCGCGTCTCGTTCTCGACCGGCTTCGGCGCCGAGGGCTGCGTGATCGTCCACCTGATCTCCCGCAACGAGCTCGACGTCGACGTCTTCACGCTCGACACCGGCCTGCTCTTTCCCGAGACCTATGTGCTCTGGCGCAGGCTCGAGGAGCGCTACGGGCTGACGATCCGCGCCGTGCGTCCCGCCGAGACCGTCGCGGAGCAGGCCCAGACGCACGGCGAGCGGCTGTGGGAGCGCGAGCCCGACCGCTGCTGCGCGCTGCGCAAGGTGGAGCCGCTGCGCCGGGCGCTCGCAGGCAGCAGTGCCTGGGTGAGTGCCATCCGCCGCGAGCAGACGCCCGACCGCGCGGCGGCGCGCGTCGTCGAGTGGGACGAGCGCTTCTCGCTCGTCAAGATCAACCCGCTCGCGAGCTGGACGCACGCGGACGTCTGGGCGTACGTCCGCGAGCACCACGTGCCGGTGAGCCCGCTCCACGCGCAGGGCTACGCCAGCATCGGCTGCCATCCCTGCACGAGCCCGGTCGCCGCGGGAGAGGACCCGCGCGCCGGCCGCTGGCGCGGGCGTCCGAAGACCGAGTGCGGCCTGCACTCCCGTCCCCAGAGTTCGCCTGTTTCGCTGCGCCTCGCGCGGCCCCAAGGAGCCTAGAACCATGTCCCTGACAGTCGCCGAGACCGCCCTCGTCCGCCCGCACGGGGGCGCCCTCGTGAACCGCATCGTCACCGGCTCCGAGGCGGAGGCGCTGCGCAGCCGTGCGGCGAGCCTGCCGCGGATCACGCTCGACGCGCGCGAGCAGGCCGACCTCGAGCTGATCGCGACGGGCGCCGCGAGCCCGCTCGAAGGCTTCCTGGGCCCGGCCGACTACGCGAGCGTCGTCGACACGCTGCGGCTCGTCGACGGCACGGTGTGGCCGCTGCCGCTGACGCTGGCCGCCGACACCACCGGCCTCCAGCCCGGCTCGTCGGCGGCGCTCCACGACGCGAGCGGCAGGCTCTGGGGCGTGATCGAGATCGAGCACCTCTTCACGCGGGACCCGCTCGAGGAGTCGCGCAAGGTGTACGGGACGGAGGAGGCGGCGCACCCCGGCGTCGCGTACCTGCTCAGCCGGCCGCGGACACTCGTCGGCGGGCGCGTGCAGGTGCTGCCGCTGCCGGAGGACCTGCCGTTCGCGCGCTTCCGCCTGACGCCGCGCGAGCTGCGCGCGGCGATCGCCGAGCGCGGCTGGCGCCGCGTGGCCGGCTTCCAGACCCGCAACCCGATCCACCGCGCGCACGAGCACCTCACCAAGCTCGCGCTCGAGCAGTCCGACGGGCTCGTGCTCCACCCGCTCGTCGGCGAGACGAAGGGCGACGACGTGCCGGCGAGCGTGCGCTTCGCGGCCTACGAGGAGCTCGTCAGCCGCTACTACCCGCGCGAGCGCACGCTGCTCGCCGCGTTCCCGGCGGCGATGCGCTACGCGGGGCCGCGCGAGGCGCTCTTCCACGCGCTCGTGCGCAAGAACTACGGCATCAACCAGCTGATCGTCGGGCGCGACCACGCGGGCGTCGGCAAGTACTACGGCCCCTACGACGCGCAGCGCATCTTCGAGAGCTTCAGGCCGAGGAGCTCGGCGTGCAGCCGCTGAAGTTCGAGCCGACCTTCTACTGCCACGCCTGCGACGCGATCGCCTCGTCGCGCACCTGCCCGCACGGGCCGGCCTCGCGGCTCGAGCTGTCGGGGACGAAGGTCCGCGAGATCCTGCGCGAAGGCGGCAACCTGCCGCGCAAGTTCACGCGGCCCGAGATCGCGGAGATCCTGCGCGACCACTACTCGGCGGGGGCCGCGCGTCCCATTGCCGCGCGCCGCGCGTCCGCGGGCTTCATCGTCTGGTTCACCGGCCTCTCGGGCGCGGGCAAGTCGACGCTCGCCCAGGCGCTGCGCCGCGAGCTCGGTGACGAGCGGAAGGTCGAGATCCTGGACGGCGACGAGGTGCGCACGTACCTCTCGAAGGGCCTCGGCTTCTCGAAGGAGGACCGCGACACCAACATCCGGCGCATCGGCTACGTGGCGCGGCTCCTGGCCCGCAACGGCACGGTCGCGATCGGCGCGGCGATCTCGCCCTACGCCGAGATCCGCGACGAGGTGCGCCGGCTCGCCGAGCAGGACGGCGTTCCCTTCGTCGAGGTGTACGCCGAGGCGTCGCTCGAGAGCCTGACCGCGCGCGACGTGAAGGGCCTCTACAAGAAGGCGATCGCCGGCGAGATCCAGCACTTCACCGGCGTCTCGGATCCCTACGAGCCGCCGACCGCGGCCGAAGTCGTGGTCAAGACCGACAAGGAGCCGGTCGTCGAGAGCCTCGGCCGCATCCTCGTGGCGCTCGAAGAGCGGGGGCTGCTCGAGCCCGAGCCGCTCGAGGCGGCGTCGTGAGCGATCTCCTGCCGGTGTTCCTGAAGCTCGAAGGGAGGAGCGTGCTGCTCGTCGGCGGGGGGCGGCTCGCGAAGTCCAAGCTCCCCGCCCTCCTCGCCGCGGGCGCGGTCGTGCGCGTCGTGGCGCCGGAGATCGATCCCGAGATCGCGGGGAGCGCCGTGACGCTCGCGCATCGCGGCTTCGTTCCTTCGGACCTGGACGGCGCCTGGCTGGCGATCGCCGCGGCGACCCCCGAGGTGAACCGCGCCGTCTCGCGCGCCGCCGAAGAGCGGCGCGTGTTCGTGAACGCCGTCGACGACGTCGCTTCGGCCACGGCCTACCTCGGCGGTGTCGTCCGCAAGGGAGGTGTCGTGGTCGCGGTGTCGACGGAGGGCCGCGCGCCGGCCCTCGCGGGCCTGCTGCGCGAGGCGCTCGAATCCGCCCTGCCCGACGACGCCACCGAGTGGGTGAAGGCGGCGGCTTCGCTTCGCGCCCGGCAGAAGGCGAGCGGCGTCCCGTTCGAGAAGCGGCGGCCGGCGCTGCTCGACGAGCTCAACCGGCTCTACGCCGAGGCGGCCCGGCCATGACGGGCAGGGTCGTGCTCGTCGGCGCGGGCCCGGGCGATCCCGACCTGCTGACGCTGCGCGCCGTGCGCGAGCTGGAGCAGGCCGACCTCGTGCTCTACGACGCGCTCGTCTCGCCCGAGGTGCTGGCGCTCGCGAAGCACGCGCAGCGCTTCTCGGTCGGCAAGCGCGCCTTCCGCCCCTCGATGCGCCAGGAGGCGATCCACGCGCTCATGATCCGCGCCGCGCGCCGCGGCAAGCGCGTCGTGCGCCTGAAGGGCGGCGACCCGTTCGTGTTCGGCCGCGGCGGAGAAGAAGTGCTGGCGCTGCGGGCCGCGGGGATCCCGCACGAGGTGGTGCCGGGCGTGAGCTCGGCGGTCTCGGCCCCCGCGCTCGCCGGGATTCCGGTCACGCACCGCGGCCTCGCGACCGCGTTCACCGTCGTATCCGGCCACGCCGAGGCGGCGTGGAAGCCCGTGCTCGCCGGCATCGCGCCGCGCGGGCACACGGTCGTCGTGCTGATGGGCCTCGCCGCCCGCGGCGAGATCGGCGGCTTCCTGCTCGGGCGCGGCTTCGCGGCGAGCACCCCGACGGCACTCCTGCTCGCGGCCGGTACGCCGCGCGCCCACACCTGGATCGGACCGCTCGCGGACCTCGCCGGCTTCGAGGTGCCTGCCGGGCTCGAGGACGCGCCGGGCACGATCGTGGTCGGCGACGTGGTCGGCCTCTCGAGCGCCCAGGCGCTGCGCGAGGCGGAAGAAGGAGACGGTTATGCACTCACACGCTGAGGCCTCGACCTTCGGCCGCACGCGGCTGTCGTTCGCGGACGAGGCCGAGATCGACGAGTTCGTCCGCACGCTCGACGCCTACGAGCGCGGCGAGCTGACGCCCGACCAGTGGCGGGCCTTCCGCCTGGTGCGCGGGACGTACGGCCAGCGGCAGACGGGCGACGCGCAGATGCTGCGGATCAAGATCCCGCAGGGCATCCTCGACGGGCCGCAGCTCGAGGCGCTCGCGGACGTCGCCGAGCGCTACTCGCGCGGCTTCGGGCACATCACGACGCGGCAGAACGTCCAGCTCCACTTCCTGAAGCTCCACGACGTCGAGCCGGTGATGCGGCGGCTCGCCGAGGCCGGGCTCACGACGCGCGAGGCCTGCGGCAGCGCCGTCCGCAACATCACGGCGTGCCCGTACGCCGGCGTCGCGGCGGACGAGGCGTTCGACGTGACGCCCTACGCCGAGGCGCTCACGCGCCACCTGCTGCGCCAGCCGCTGAGCTCGAAGCTGCCGCGCAAGTTCAAGATCGGGTTCGAAGGCTGCCCCGAGGACCACGCGCTCGCCGCGATCAACGACATCGGCCTGCGCGCCCGCGTCCACGTGAACGGCTCCGCGCGCCGCGGCTTCCGCGTGACCGTCGCCGGCAGCACGTCGATCCTGCCGACCTCGGGACACCTGCTGTTCGAGTTCCTGCCGGCGGGCGAGATCTTCGACCTCGCCGACGCGGTGATGCGGCTCTATGCCGCGCGCGGCGACTACAAGCACAAGCAGCGCAACCGGCTGAAGTTCCTGATCCGCGAGATGGGCTGGGAGGCCTGGCGCGCGGAGTTCGAGCGGACCTTTGCCGAGGTGAAGGCCGAGGGCGGCTCGCGGCTGCCGTTCGACCCGGACGACGCTCCGGTCGAAGCAGGCGCCCCTGGGGACGCGGCAGGCGCCGCCGCGGCTCGGCGACACGGCCGCTCGCGCCGTGGCGACCGAGCTGCGCGGCCCGGGCTTCCTGCCGCGCGTCGAGCCGCAGCTGTCGTTGACCACGGCCGCCTTCGCCCGCTGGGCTCGCGGGAACGTGCGCCCGCAGAAGCAGGCGGGCTACGCCGTCGCGACCGTGACCGTTCCGCTCGGCGACCTGACGAGCGCGCAGCTGCGCGTGCTCGCGGACCTGGCAGCGTCCTTCTCCGACGGCACGCTGCGCATGACGCCCGAGCAGAACCTGCTCTTCCGGTGGGTGCCCGAGGCGTCGCTCCAGGACCTGCACCGCCAGCTCGCCGCGGCCGGCCTCGCGTCGCCGCACGCGAGCACGATCGCCGACCCCGTGAGCTGCCCCGGGGCCGAGGCCTGCCGCCTCGCGGTCACGCAGTCGCGCGGGCTCGCGCGCCTGATCCACGAGCACGTGGCCGCCCGGCCCGGGCTCGTGGACGACGCCGCGGACCTGAACGTCAAGATCAGCGGCTGCCCGAACGGCTGCGGCCAGCACCACATTGCCGGCGTCGGCTTCCAGGGCAGCGTGCGCAAGCTCGACGGCCGCGCGGTGCCGCAGTACTTCGTGATGGTCGGCGGCGGCGTCACCGACGGCCAGGCCCACTTCGCCCGCATCGCCGCGAAGGTGCCGGCGCGCCGCAGCGGCGAGGCGCTCGAGCGCCTGGTAGGCCTCTACAAGAGCGAGGGCCTCCCGGGCGAGACCGCCAAGGCCTTCTTCCGCCGCGTGGAGATCCCGAAGGTGAAGGCCCTGCTGGCCGATCTGGAAGCGCTCACCGCGGAGAACGCCCGGCCCACGGACTTCCAGGACCTGGGCGAGGACGGAGCTTTCGAGGTCGCGACGCTCGAAGGCGAGTGCAGCGCCTGACGACGCGCTGACGCCGGGGCTCCCGTGTACCATGGGGGCCCATGGAGTGGATTACAGATCCGCAGTCGTGGATCGCGTTCCTGACGCTGGCGGCCCTCGAGATCGTTCTCGGGATCGACAACATCGTCTTCATCTCGATCCTGGTGGGGAAGCTGCCGGCCCAGCAGCAGCCGGGCGCCTACCGCATCGGCCTCGGGCTCGCGATGATCATGCGGATCCTCCTGCTGCTGAGCCTCTCCTGGATCATGGGCCTCACCGCGCCGCTCTTCACCGTTCCCCTCGTCATCAAGGAAGTGAGCGGCCGCGACCTGGTCCTGATCGTGGGCGGCCTGTTCCTGGTCGCGAAGAGCACGATGGAGATCCACGAGAAGCTCGAGGGCCACGAGGGCGAGAAGTCCGCGCGCGCGGCGCACTCCTACGCGTCGGTGCTCCTCCAGATCATGGCGCTCGACATCGTGTTCTCGCTCGATTCGGTGATCACCGCGATCGGCATGGTCCAGCACGTGGCGATCATGATCGCCGCCGTGGTCGCGGCGGTGCTGGTGATGATGGTGTTCGCCAGGCCGATCGGGGACTTCGTCTCGCGCCGGCCGACGGTCAAGATGCTGGCGCTCGCGTTCCTGCTCGTGATCGGCATCATGCTGATCACCGACGGCTTCGGCCACCACGTGCCGAAGGGCTACATCTACTTCGCCATGGCGTTCTCGCTGTTCGTCGAGATGCTGAACCTGCGCGCCGGCCACCGCGAGGAGCCCGTCCACCTGCGCCAGCCCTACGTCGAAGAGGGCGGCGATCCCGCGCGCAAGCCCGGCGCTTGATTTGAGGTAACCTAGCTTCGGGTCGGCCGCACGTGGGTCCCGGCCCTGCGCAACGGGAGTCGCCCAACCCCGCCAGGCCCGGAAGGGAGCAACGGTCAGGCGAGCCTCACGTGTGCCGCAGGACCGCCGGGGCCCACGTGGGACCGGCCCGCTCACGAAATCCCCCGAAGCCGAAAGCCCCTTGAGCTACAAGGTTCTCGCCCTCAAGTACCGGCCGACGTCGTTCGACGAGGTCGTCGGGCAGACGACCGTCACGCGCACGCTGCAGAACGCGCTCGAGCGCGGCAAGATCGGCCACGCGTTCCTGCTCTCGGGCGCGCGCGGGGTGGGCAAGACCACGACCGCCCGCATCCTGGCCAAGGCGCTCAACTGCGCCAGGGGCGAGGCCGCCACCGCGAGCCCCTGCTCGACGCGCGACGAGGAGAGCCGCGCCGCGGCCTGCTCGAGCTGCCGCGAGATCGCGGACGGCCGCAGCCTCGACGTGCAGGAGATCGACGGCGCCTCGAACACGGGCGTCGACAGCATCCGCGAGCTGCGCGAGATGACGCGCTTCAGCCCCGCGCGCGACCGCTTCCGGATCTGGATCATCGACGAGGTGCACCAGATCTCGGGCGCGGCCTTCAACGCGCTGCTGAAGACGCTCGAGGAGCCGCCGCCCAGGGTGAAGTTCATCTTCGCGACGACCGAGTACCACAAGATCCCCGAGACGATCCTTTCGCGCTGCCAGCAGTTCGACTTCCGCATGATCCCGGCGCGCGAGCTGCAGCTGCACCTGCGGCACGTGGCCGACGCCGAGAAGATCCGGGTGACGGAGGCGGCGCTCGGCCTCGTGGCGCGCGCGGCCGAGGGCAGCGTGCGCGACGCGCTGTCGCTCTTCGACCAGGTGCTCGCCTTCTCGGGCGACGAGGTGAAGGACGAGGACGTCGCGGGCCTGCTGGGGCTCGTCGACCGCGAGCTGCTCCACCGCGCCTCGCGCGCGATCGTCGAGGGCAGCAGCCTCGCCATGCTCGAGCTCGTCGAGAGCCTGGCGGACTACGGCGCGGACTACCGGAACTTCCTGCGCGAGCTGCTGCTGCACCTGCGCGAGATCCTGCTCGTGAAGCTCGCCCCCGCGGACAGCTCGCTGCTCGCGGGCGTCCTGCCGGAGGAGCTCGAGCGGCTGCGCGCGCTCGCGGAGGCGCTCTCGCAGGAGGAGCTGCTGCGCGGCCTCGACCTGCTGACGCAGGCCGAGACCGAGTTCAGGAACGTCACCGATCCGCGCGTGGCGCTCGACCTCGTGCTGCTGAAGCTCGTGCAGATGCGGAGGCTTCAGCCCTTCGTCGAGGTGGTGGCGCGCGTCGAGCGGATGCTGGGCGGTGCAACGGTTCCGGCGGGACCGGCAGCGGCCCCGGCTCCGCGAGCACTGCCCGCGAGCCGGCCGGCTCCCGCATCCTCTTCGTTCGCGGCTCCGACGCCGGCTCCGGCCCGCCCGGCCGCAGCACCGGCTGCTGCCGAGCCGCCCCGGGAGGAGCCGCCGCCGCGGGCCGCAGCCGGGCCGGCCGAGACGCTGCTGCAGGCGATGCTCGACCTCTGCCAGTCGCGGCCGACCCTGGCGGCGACGCTGCGCTCGGCAGCCGTCCGTTTCCAGGCCGACACGCTGGTGCTCGAGCTGCCGCCGGACTTCGCTCTCCTCGCGAGCGCGCACGCCGACGACTACAAGGCGCTCGCGAGCAAAGCCGCCGGCCGGACCGTCGCGCTCCAGTTCGCGTCCCTGTCCGTGCAGGCCGAGGCGCCTGTCGCGGCCTCCCCGGACGTGGCCAAGAAGCAGCGGCTGCGCGAGGAGGCGGAGAAGGAACAGGCCGTGCAGGAAGCGCTCGACCTCTTCGACGGGCGGGTGGTCGACGTGCGCGAGGCGAAGCCTGGGAGGGAGGACGCGTGAACCCGTTCGGCGATCCGCGCAAGATGATGAAGCAGCTGCAGCAGGCGCAGGAGCGCCTGCAGGCCGAGGTCGCGGCGATCGTGGTCGAGGCGAGCTCCGGCGGCGGCGCCGTCAAGGTCGAGATGGACGGGCAGAAGGTGCTGAAGAGCCTGACGATCGACCCGGAGGTCGTGAAGAGCGGCGACGTCGAGATGCTGCAGGACCTCGTGCTGACGGCGGTCAACGAAGCCACGCGCAAGGTGGAGGCCGCGGTCCAGGAGAAGGTGGGGGCGCTCACCGGCGGCCTGAAGCTGCCGGGGATGTGAGTGGACTACCCGGCCCCGGTCGAGCGACTGATCGACGAGCTGCGGAAGCTGCCGGGCGTCGGCCCCAAGTCGGCCCAGCGCATCGCCTTCTACCTGTTGCGCGGCACGAAGGACGACGCGGGGCGCCTCGCCGAGGCGATCGGGACGCTCCTCGACGGCATCCGGACGTGCTCGGAGTGCCACTCCGTCACCGACCGCGAGCTCTGCCAGCACTGCTCGGATCCCGCGCGTAGCGCCAGGACGATCTGCGTGGTCGAGGAGCCACACGACGTCGTGGCGATCGAGAAGACCCGCGATTTCAAGGGCCGCTACCACGTGCTGCACGGCGTGTTGTCGCCGCTTTCGGGGGTGGGCCCCGACGAGCTTCGCGTGGCGGGGCTCGTCGAACGTGTCCGGACCGGAGGCGTCGAGGAGGTGATCCTCGCCACGAGCCCGACCGTCGAGGGCGAGGCGACTGCCGTCTACCTCGCTCGGCTCTTGAAGCCCCTGGGCGTCCGCGTCACCCGCATCGCGATGGGAGTCCCCGTCGGCAGCGACCTCGAATGGGCCGACGAGGTCACCATGGCGAAGGCCCTCGAAGGGCGTCGCGACTACTAGTTAGCCACTGGATCGCCGGACGCCCCCCGGGAGGGGAGCCGTCCGCGCCCGCTCCCCCTTGCTCATGAAGAAGTTGCGGGCTACTCTATTGCGTTTCCCGTGGGCTCGTCCCGCCCGTATCCGAGGCGTCGGCGGTGCTGGGGTTGCCCATTGCGGGAGGAGGAATCACGGAATGGCCGCGCCCGACATCGTGATGTATGAAGAGGAGTTCAACCAGATCAAAGGGATCATCTCGAAGCTCCGCGTGGACGCCAATTCCAAGGTCGTGTTCCTGGTCGACAAGAACGGTCAGCAGATCGCCGCGCAGGGCGAGATCGAGAACCTCGACACCACGTCGCTCGCGTCGCTCACCGCGGGCAACGTCGCCGCCACCGACGGGCTCGCGCGCCTGATCGGCGAGAAGGAGTTCTCGATCCTCTTCCACGAGGGCGAGCGCGACAACATCCACATCTCGATCGTGGCCAGCCGCGTGATCCTGGTGGTGATCTTCGACGAGCGCAGCTCGCTCGGGCTGGTGCGCCTGCGGGTCAAGAAGGCCTCGGGCGAGCTCAACGACGTGTTCGCCCGCATCTTGAGCAAGGTCGAGAAGGAGCGCGCGGCAGCCGGAGCCGCGTTCGAGAGCCCCTTCGCAGAGATCACCGACGACGACATCGACAGCTTGTTCAGCGAGTAGGGCCCCGATCGACCGATGACGTTCATCAACTACGCCTCACGCGAGATCAACTGCAAGATCGTCTATTACGGGCCCGGGCTCTGCGGGAAGACGACCAATCTGCAGTGGATCTACGACAAGACCAACCCCAACGCGAAGGGCAAGCTGATCTCCCTCGCGACCGAGACCGACCGCACGCTGTTCTTCGACTTCCTGCCGCTCGAGCTCGGGACCGTGCGCGGCTTCAAGACCCGCTTTCATCTCTATACCGTCCCCGGCCAGGTCTTCTACGACGCGAGCCGCAAGCTGATCCTGAAGGGCGTCGACGGCGTCATCTTCGTGGCCGACAGCCAGAACGAGCGCATGGACGCGAACGTCGAGGCGATCGAGAACCTGGAGACGAACCTGAAGGCCCAGGGCTACGACCTCAAGACGATCCCGTACGTGCTGCAGCTCAACAAGCGCGACCTGCCGAACGTGTCCTCGGCCGACGAGATGGTGAGGCTGATGCGCAAGAAGGGCGAGCCCGTCTTCGAGGCGGTCGCCGCCAAGGGCATCGGCGTCTTCGAGACCCTGAAGGGCGTCGCCAAGCTCGTCCTGCAGGAGCTGACGAAAACGGGCTAGCGACGCCAGCGGGGCTCGGGGGCGCGTCTTGTTGCTCCGTTTCCGTTGGCTCTGCGTTTCGGAGCAAGTCCTTCAAGTAACTCCTGAAGCAACTCCGTCCGGGCGGAGTTGAGCCCGGGTTTGCGCCCCGCAAGCCCAACTTCTATACTAGCGGTTTGCCGGAGCCGACCGCTCCGGCGGCAGTCACCGCCTGTTCCTCAGTAGCTCAGCGGTAGAGCATCCGGCTGTTAACCGGAGGGTCGTAGGTTCGAATCCTACCTGAGGAGCCAACCACTCCGGCGCGTCAGCGACTGTCGATCGCCGTCCGGGCGGCCCTACGCAAGCGCCCTGTTCAGATTCTCGATCGCCTCGTCGATCTCGCCCGTGCTCTTGTAGCCGACCGTCACGCAATCGACACCGGCCTGCCTGAATGCAAACCTCATCGCCATCTGCCGGTCCTCGCGGTCGAATGTGCCCTCGCCGACGAGCTTCATCGAGATGACGCCCATTCCTTCTTTGCGAACCTTCTTCACGTGCTCGACGACCTCGGGGACATTCCCTGGATCCTGGGTGTTGTAGTCCTCGGCGTCCATGGCCTTGCCCTTGTGATTCACCCGGATCATGGCCACGTTGAGCCATTCATTCCCTGGAACCCGTCGCAGCGCCGGGAGGCCGTGGACCGATGCGCCGTGGCTCACCACAGCCTTCCTTGATTCGGCTTCCAGGATCGCGTCCTGCCAGCGGCGGGTGTCGGCCGGCCAGGTCGCGGTATGTTGCCAGTGCAGCAACATGATGTCGAAATACTCCGTGTTCGCCAGCGTCCGCAACTCGTCGAACTTCTCGTGCGGGCTCACACCGTCGCGAGTGGTCACCTTGGACATCAGCTGATAGCTCTCCCGCGGGATGCCCTTCAAAGCGATGCCCAGCATCTTGTGCATCTCACCGTACGACTCGGCGGTCTCGAAGAAGCGAATACCGCGGTCGTAGGCATGGCGCACCAGGCGGGTAAACCCCTCCTGCCCGAGATCGCGCTGAACCCGGCCGCTGAAGCTCCCCGTGCCAAACGCCAAACGCGTGACTCTCACCCCGGACCTTCCCAGGGTTACGAAGTCGGTTGCCGTGGGGCGCGCCCGTGCCATCAGCGGCAGACCGCCGGATACCGCAAGGGTTCCAGCGGCAAGCCCGGTCTTGATGAATTCACGTCTGGTGAGATCGGCCATTTGGCTCCTCCCCGAGGCCCGACTAGGCCACATGTTACCAAGCCCCCCCAACGCAAACCGAATCGTTCTCGATCGCCGTGAGATCGCCGACGTCGTCAAGATGCGCGACGGTCAGGGCGGCGCACACGATCGGCGCAGTTAAGACGGTCCCCGGGCTGGTGGCGTCGGAGGCTCTTCTTCGGTTCGAATCCTACCTGAGGAGCCAACTTGGGTCCGGACCGTCCGGCGTAGGCGGCCGATTCTCGGTTGGAACCCTACCTGAGCAGCTCGCGTCGGGCCGTCAGTCGAGAGCAGTACGTCGAGGCGCAGCGTGAATGTGATCTGCTGCGGCGAGAAATGAAGCGGGTATCTTCTGCCGTCGATGTTCTCGTTACGCCGACGATCGCCGCCCCTCCATCGACGATCGACCCGATCGAGCAGAGCGCCAAGCCTCGATCCGAGCAGAACCCGGATTACGTCGCTTTGTCGTTGCGTCGGTAGATCTCGATCTCAGCCGTCGTCACAACCAACCGACGCGCCTGGCTGGTCAAGGACGTCCTTGTGATCGGGCGACATCGCGATCCACGGGGACAGCGACACGAACCACAGAAAGTACCCCGCGAACCCGAGCCGCTGCGCCAGTCCTGGGCGGTACGCGAGCGGCTGGATCGCGTCGTGGAGCACGTTCGCTGCAAGTCCCGAGAGCGCGACCACGGTGACGATCACAAATGGCTTCAGCAGTCGGCGCAGGCGGGGCTCGCGCCTGATCCTGCGAAGTAGCACGCCGATGGCGATCAGCCACAAGACGCTCGAGAGCAGCAACATCACGACGTGACCGACGGTCGACGGCGACTGCATTACCGGCGAACCGTGGTGCATCACGGCCGGAAATACACCAGTGGCGGCAAACGCGAGGCCGGACCCGGCCAACAGCCACCGCAGTGCGCCGCCGCGTCCATCGACCGCGATAGCGATGGCAACGCCACACGCCGCCAGCAGCAAGCCTGGTACGATGAAGCCGAGAACATTCCAGGCGAGCGCGTGCGGTGCACCAACCGCACCGAGTTCGCTGACAGCCTTGGTGAGTTGGCTGTAGTCAGCCCGCAGCATCCCGAAGGCCACGAGCGCTGTCCAGAAGATGGCGGCCGCAAGCATGCTTAAGACCCACGCGCGCCGCGCACCGACCGGCTGCTGTGTTATGCTCATTTCGTTAGTTTCACTAACGTTATCGTGACTGCCACTCGAGAGTCAACCCGGGACGCCGCGAGCGAACAACTCATGTTCGTGAGCGGCTACGTGTATCGGCTGCTTCGTGCGAAGGCGCGTCGACTTGGGATTCGGTGGTCAGGCCTGATGGTGTTGGTCGACCTGGACCTTCTGGGACCGACCGAGCAACGTCGCCTGGTCGAGATCGAAAAGGTGCGAGGCGCGACCATGACCGTGCTTCTGCAGGACCTCGAGGCGCGTGGCTGGGTCGAGCGTGAAGCTCATGAAGCGGATGCCCGCGTGACGCGCGTCATGATCACCGCGTCCGGACGGACTGAACTACGGCGCGCGGGAAGGCTGCTGCGCGATCACTTGAATGCAGAACTCAGCGGAATGCCCAGGAGAGTGCTCCGCAATGTTGCAACCTCGCTGAAGCCACTGTCTTCTGCGCTCATGCAAAAGGCGGCCGACGTCGGCTAGCGGCCGGCTGGTCCGGACCTCACGTGGAAGACGTGCGCCGTCCTCACGTTCAAGCCGCCCCTCCGGCACACGCCGAGCACCACCTCACGCCATACGAGGTGCGGATCCTCGGCCTGCTCGCCGAGGGCCACAGCTACAAGACCGCGGCTGCCACGCTGGGCAGCAGCAGCGTCCATAGCGTGGCGTTCCACATGAAGCACATCTACGCCAAGCTTGGCGAAAACCTAGAAGGCTCCCTTCCGCAAGTACTTCGTTGCCCCGTGGCTCAATGCGAACGCAACGGGCTTGCCGATGAAACGCTGCAGCCGCGGGCCGATCGGGAAGGAACGCGCCGGCGAGAGTATCTCGTCGAGCTCGCCGCGGCCGTCCGTGATCTTCTGGGCGACGTACTCTCCGAGGGCCGCCGCCCAGGGGAGTCCCGCCCCGGCCCCCGCGAAAAACACGCTGGGAAAGGCCTTGTGCCGCCCGACGACCGGGGCGAAGTCCTTGCTCACCCCGATCAGCCCCGGCCAGAAGTGGGCGAGCTCGATCGTCAGGCCTGGGAAGTGCTCGCCTAGATAGGCGGACAACCGGCGCGCGACTCGCGGGTTCGAACGACTCTCGTGTCGGGCGTACATGGAGCCGAGTTGGGCCCCGCCCAGGAGCAGGCGCCCCTCGCCGGTGATCCGGAAGTACTGGTAGACGAGGTCGCTGTCCCAGACCATCAGGTGATCACCAGGAAAGATGACTCGGATCTCCTCGGCGCGCAGCGGCCGGGAAATGGCGAGGAAGGTCTGGACGTGGTACACCGCCGGCGCGGCCAGGCCGAGCGCGGGAAGGGCACGGTCCGTGAGGACCGCGACCGTCGCCGCCGTCACCGTGCCCGAGGGCGTCTCGACGCCGCGTCCCGAGAGGCGCATCGCGGGAGTCCCCTCGTAGATCCGAATGCCGCGGCGCTCGAGCTCATCCCGGAGTCCCCGACAGTACGCATAGGAGTTGATGCCGAACGTTCCTGCGTAACGAATTCCACCGTGGTAGGCGCGGGAGCCGATGATCGTGCCGAGGGATGGGCGGTCGTAGAGCGTCGAGCGGTAGCCGAGCGCGGCGTGGGTCCGGTGCTCGGCCTCGATGACCTTCCGGAACGCTCGCGCCGTGCGCGCCACGAAGAGCGAGTCTTGAACCTGGTAGTCACAATCGACGGCGAGATCCTCGATCGTCCGGCGGATGCGCTCGAGTCCGGATCTCGCGAACTCCCAGAGGGCCTGGCCCCGCCTTTCGCCGTAGTTCGAAACGAGATCCGAGAGCTCGAGCTCCGAGTCCGGCGTGATGAAGCCCGAGCTCTTTCCGCTCGCTCCCGCGCCGCAGAACGCCTGCTCGACGACCGTCACCTCGACCCCGCGCTCGACGAGCGACTGTGCGCAGCTGAGACCCGCCATGCCGCCGCCGACGACGACGACCTCGCTCTTCACGTCGCCCCTGAGCGGCTCGACTCGCGGCGTCTGCCCGCCGTACCAGTAGACCGACAGGTCCATGGCAGGATTCCTCGAGTCAGGGGACCGTCTGCTTGAGCTCGCCGCGCTCGAGCCGGGCGAGCTCGGCACGATGCTGCTCGATCCAGAAGCGCGCCGGGTTCTTCGCGGTGTCGGGCGGGAGCGGCCGCGACGGCCCGAAGACCTCGTGCATCGTACCGTCCGTCTCGACGCACGCGGCGTCGCGCAGCTCGTGCCAGGTCTGCGCCTCGCGGTGCGGAACGGCGATGACGTCCGATCCCCAATGGATGATGACGGTGTCCTCCACGCGCACGATGCGTGCTGGGCAGCTGGCGGCACGTCGCAAGGTGAGGTGCCCGCCGGAAGGCCGCTCCACGCGGATGCGGTCGGCCTGGTCGGTGCCGCCGAATGCGACCTCGCGCCCCTCGAGCTCGATCCCGGCGTCGAGCGCGCCGGTGGGGAGCGTGGCGGGGTCCACGCCCGGGGCCCCGAAGCTGATCAGATACAGGGCGTGGCGCTTGTGCGCCTTGTCGGCGCACGCGCGGCAGATCTGGCCGTCGCGGGTCTTCGTGTAGAACGGGCCCTCTTCGAGCTGCGGCACCAGGGGAGACACGGTGACGTAGCGCCAGCGCTCGCGCACCTCGATGCGCCCCGGGGCGGCTCTCGGGCGGCGGGAGCGCGGCCAGCGCGGCCCGCTGCGCCTGGAGCGCCGGGGCCCAGTACCTCTCGGCCTCCGCGCGTGGCCGGCCCGCCACCTCGTACCGTCCGGTGGGCGACTCCACGGTCACCGTGTACGAGTGGGTCTCCACCGGCTGGCCGTTCGGACCCGCGCGCCGGCTGGTGCTGCGCCGTATCTCGGTGCCGGGGACGACGCGCGAGCCCCTGCGCGCGAGGCCCTGGAATCCCTCCTCGGTGAGGGTCACGGTCGTTGCGGATCCACCGCGTCTTCTCGACCAGCCCCAGCTCGACCTTGGTCTCCGTGACCTTGAGCTCGAGCTCCGCCGCCTCGCGCTGGAGCGCCCGCGTCTCTGCGGCCTCCGCGTCGGCGCGGGAGAGTCCCTCGGGGAGCGACAGCTCGAGGACGAACACGTTCGCGGTGACGTCGGCGACCGGGGTCGTGATGGCGGGACCGAACCCGCCGGCCAGCCGGCCACACCCAGCGTGACGGTGAGGAGGACTGCACCTCCGCGAACGGCGGACACGGCGCCCGACGACACGCAGGAGGCTATGCCGGTGACACGGAAGCGGTCAAGGTCGCGCGGACAGCTCAACGCCACCTCTTGAGCCGCGGCCAGACCTCCTGCAGCGACATCCGCGGATGGCGGCACACCAGCACCGGCCCGTTCTCCCACACCGCGCCCAGCGGATGATGCAGCTCGGCGGCGACGCGCACGTCCCCGCACAGGCGCTCCAGGCGATCCTGACGGTCCCCGAGCACGATCAGCACGTCCTTTCCAGGCGGGCCGGGCCCCCACAGCCAGTAGCTCTGGTGCGTGCCGAGCGCGCGCAGCGGCAGCCCGTGCTTCGGACCGAGAAGGTCAACGGCCCCCGACTCGCCGTAGTTGTTGCCGACGACCGCCGCGCGCGCCTGCTCCTCCGGCGGCAGCGCGCGATAGGCCGCCGCCACCGCGGCCACCATCTCGTCCCAGCCGAATTGCCACGCGAAGTGGTGCGGCAGCGCCGCGCGCGCGTGCGCCCTCTCGCTCGCGGGTGGCTCGATCCCGAGCCGCTGACCGTAGCCGGCCACCTGCTCGGGGGGAAGGATGGGCAGCACCATCGGGAGAGTCGGCAGGCTTGCGAGCAGCAGCGCCACGCTTGCGGCGCGCAGCCAGCGCCGCCAGCCGTCCGACGTGAAGCCCTCGATCGCCACGCCGCCGGCGGCGAAGAGCGTCGCGTACGCCGGCGCCAGGTAGTAGTCCTTGCCGTGCGTCACGATCCAGGTCGCGAGGGTCACGAGGAAGGCCCAGCCGAGCGGCCGGAACGCGCGCCCGCGCCCGGGGAACAGCAGGAAGCCGAGGCCCGCGAGCCAGATCGGCAGCGTGGCCGGGTTCATGATCAGGAGCTGGTGGCCGACGTACTCGACGGGCGACAGCACGACGTCGCGTCCGCTCTCGCGCAGGTTGCGCATCAGCTCGAAGAACGGCCAGCCGTGGCGGACGTTCCAGATCACGTTGGGCAGGAAGACGAGCGCCGCGACGGCGCCCCCCAGCCAGATCCACGGCCGCGCCAGCGCACGCCGCGCCGGGCCGAGCAGCAGCCCGATCATGAGCCCGGCCCCGTAGACGGCCATCGAGTACTTGTTTTGAAGGCCAAGGCCGGCCACGAGCCCGAACCACAGCCAGAGCCGCTCGTCTCCGGTGCGCACGATGCGCACCAGCAGGAACGCGCACAGCGTCCAGAACAGTGGCTCGAAGGCGTTCATCGTGAAGAGATAGCTCATCGCCACGTAGGTGAGCGCGAACGCGCTCGCCGCTGCCGAGAGCCCCATCGCGAACCGCCCGCCTCCGAGCTCGCGCGCCAGAAGGCCGGTCAGCACGACGAGCGCGGTCCCGGCGAGCGCGGACGGCAGCCGCACCGCGAGCAGCGACGTGCCGAGCGTGCGCCGCACGAGCCAGGCCACGACGGCGACGAGCGGCGGCTGGTCGACGTAGCCCCAGTCGAGGTGCTCCCCGCAGGCGAGGAAGTAGAGCTCGTCGCCGAAGTAGCCGTAGCGGGACGCCGTCGTCAGGTGCAGCAGCAGCTTCGCCGCCGCGATCGCCAGCACCACGGCCAACCCGCTCGTTCGCCTGTGAGCCTTGTCCATGCGACCTCGACCGAGAGCCCGAACGAGCGTCCGAAGATTACACGAGCCTCGGCCGACTGGTTCGCAAGCCGATGATGCGGTACAAGGGTCAGCCGTGAGCGACAAGTCCTCGCCGATCCAGGTCGCGCTCTTCGCCCTGCTGGGCCTCGGCCGGGCCGGAACGATTCTCTACCGCGTGCTGTTCGTGCTCGCGGTGCCGGCGCTCACCGTGTGGACCGTCTTCCTGCCGCGCTGGCGGTTCAGCGACCAGGACGAGCGGCTGTTCCGAGCGGCCCGGCACGGCGACGCCACGGGCATCGAGAGCGCGCTCTCGGCCGGCGCCCGCGTGAATGCGGCGGCGCCGGTCGACCAGAAGACCGCCCTCTTTCGCGCCGCGATCTTCGGCCATCAGGCCGCCGTCAAGGTGCTCCTGGAGCACGGAGCGGACCCGGCGGCCCGCGGCAGCGACGGCCAGACCGCGCTCGAGGTCGCGCTCGCGGCCCGGGCGGGCGAGAAGGATCCCGCGGGCGCTCGGGATCTCGACCTCGTCATCGCGATGCTGCGCGAGTCCGAACGATGAGCCGCCGCGCAGGGGCGATCCTCGTCCTGGCCGCGGCGCTCACCTCACCGTGCTGCCGCCGTGGGGAGAACGGGCAGCGGGGCGGCGACCTCGAGCGCCAGCTGGTCGAGGCGACGGTGGCGGGCGATCTCGCGCAGGTGCAGAAGCTGCTGAGCGCGGGCGCGGACCCGAACAAGATGGCACCCTTCGAAGGCCACGACCAATCGCCCTGGAAGATGGCGCTCAACAAGGCGAAGCTCAAGCGGCCGGACACGATCGCGATCGTGAAGGCCATGATCCAGTCCGGCGCGAACCCGGAGGTGGCGTGGGGCGAGGCGCCCTCGGTGCGCGGCGGCTTCAGCGTGCAGCAGCAATCCCCGCTGCTCGACGCGGTGTCGATCGGAAGCGCCGAGATCGCGCGGGCGCTGATCGAGGCGGGACGCCGTCCGAGCGTCGGCGGTGTCGCGCTGGAGCTGGCGGTGGAGAACGGGCAGGTCGACATCGTGCACGTGCTGGTCGAAGGCGGCGTCGACGTCAACAACACGTCCGGAGCGACGACGGCGCTGGTCGCGGCGGTCAACGCGCGCAACGTCGAGCTGATGAACTACCTGGAGGAGCACGGGGCCAGGGAAAAGCCCTGAGACCAAGGGCTTCTGGCCCGGACCAGACTGGAGAGCGGGATGCTGATCGGGGTCTTGGGCGTCGTCGTGGCGATCGTGATCCTCGTCGTGGTGCTGGTGCAGCGCAGTCGCGCGCGGACGGCCGCCGCGTATGCGGCTGCTCGCCTCATGGTCGTCGACCCCGACCCGGCCCTTCGCGACCTCATCCTCTCGCTCTGGACCCAGCGCCCTCCGAGCCCGGACGTGAAGCTCGAGCTTCTGAGCCTGCATCGCTCGGAGGAGACGAGCGACGAGGTCTACTCGGTCCTGGTCCGCACCAGGGAGCGACATCCCTTCGTGCGCCAGGGCCGGATCACGGTCCGCGAGGGACGCGGAACCTTCATGCGCAGCCCGCGGCTGCGCGGCCCGGCCTTGGAGCTCATCCGAAAGACCCTCGGCGGCGGTGGCCGCCGTGGGCGGCGCGGGGAAGCTCGTCGCCGCCGCCGCGCAGCATGGGCGACGCTGCGGTGGAGCAGGTCTTGTCGCAGTTCGGGCCGCCCGTCACATTCGCCGACGATGCCGAGTTCAGCGCGCGCTACTTCGTCGTGGCTCCCGACGTGGAAGCCGCCCGTGCCTACCTCACGCCCGAGCGACGGCGGGTGCTCGTCGACACTCGAGGGCGCGCAGCTCTCCAGCCGGCCCGGCTTCGCGCTGGTCCAGCGCCCCGGGGGCGAGATCCTCCAGCGCGGCGAACCGCTCGAGGTCCGCCTTCGAACGGACCTGGACGCGGCCCGCAGGGTGCTGACGGCGCTCTCGAGTTAAGGGCCGCAAACCGACCCCGGCAGTCCAACGGCTATACTGGCGCCGCGCATGGCCCTGTCCGCATCCGACCTCCGGCTCGTCCTGAAGCGCCTCGCCGACAAGACGTTCCAGACGAGCCAGGAGCGCGACCAGCTGCTGGCCCAGCTCGCCACCGCCGACGGGCTCAAGGCGAAGGACCTCGCCTGGATGCTGTTCCGTCCCGACCGCGCCTACCGCGACGCGGTGCTGCCGATCCTCAAGCGCGTGGCGGACCCCGAGACGGCCGACGCGGTGATCGGCGAGTCGCGCGGCAAGCCCGAGGCGGCGGTGCGGGCCGCGGCGGCCTCGCTCTTCTCGCTCGGCCTGCCCGGCACCGAGCGGCGCATCGCCGAGATCGGCGTGCAGGGCAAGGGCGAGGCCCAGGAGATCGCGCGGCGCCTGCTGCTCGACGCGCCGCCTTCGCCGGCGCTCGAGCCGGTGCTCTGGCATCTCGCGACGGCGGGCCGCGTCGAGGAGCGGCTCGCCTATCTCGGGAAGCTCGCGGGGCAGCCGCCCGACGCGAAATCGCTGCCGCGCTGGCAGCGCCTCGCTCGCGACCCGGAGAAGGCGCTGCGCGAGAAGGCGCTCGCCGTGCTCGCCCAGCACGACGCCGCCGGCTCGGTCGACCTGTTCGTCGAGCAGCTTCCGCTCGTGGACTACACGACGCAGCAGGCGCTGGTCGAGGCGCTGACACGCGCGGCCGCCAGCCAGGGCCCCGCGTTCGCCGACCGCATCCTGCCGCTGATCGCGGCGGGCGAGGCGCCGACCCGCTCGGTGGTGCTCAAGATCCTGCTCGGCATGCCCGACCGCCGCGGCGTGGTGAGGCGCTACATCACGTTCTCCAAGTCGCTCGCGGGCTGGGCGCGCGACCGCGCGCTCGAGTCGATGCGCGCCTTCGGCAACGACCTGCTGGAGCCGACGATCGAGCTGCTCTCCGACCCGGACGAGGAGGTGCGCGGCTCGGCGATGCTCGTGGCGCAGTCGTTCGAGGATCCGCGCATCGTGCCGGCCACGATCGGGCTGCTCAAGGATCCCGACTGGTGGATCCGCATCACCGCGGCCGAGACCCTCGGCCGGCTCAAGGACCCGCGCGGCGTCCAGCCGCTGATGGAGGCGCTCTCCGACCCCGAGACGCGCTGGAGCGCGGTCGAGGCGCTCGGCCGCATCGGCGACCTGCGCGCCGCTCCGGCGCTGTCGCAGCTGCTGCAGGACCCGGCGCCCGAGGTGCGGATCGAGGTGATCCAGGCGCTCAGCCACTTCAACCACCCCCAGATGCTCGACTTCGTCCGCAACGTCGCGAAGGCCGACCCGTCGCGCGCGGTGCGCTCGCGGGCTTTCGAGATCACGCTGGAGATGGCGGCGCGCCAGCAGACCAAGATGGCCGACGAGGAGCAGCTGAAGCAGCAGGCGCTCTCCGCCAAGTCGGTCGCCGGCGAGCCCAAGCTCAACGCGCTCCTGGTCGCCACTCGCAACAACGGCGCCTCCGACTTCCACCTCGTCGGTCGGCCAGCCGCCGGTGATCCGGCTCGCCGCCGACCTGGTGCGCGCGCAGGGCGAGCCCTTCACGGCGCAGCAGACCGAGGCGATGGTGCGCGAGATCCTGACCGACGCGCAGTGGGAGCGGGTGCAGCAGGAGCGTCAGCTCGACTTCTGCCACTACATCCCGACGGCCGGCCGCTACCGCGCCAACGTCTTCATCGACCAGAAAGGGATGAACGGCGTCTTCCGCGTGATCCCGGAGCGGCCGCCGACGATCGCCGAGATCGCGCTGCCGCCGCAGCTCGCCGAGATCGCGGACTACCACCAGGGGCTCGTGATCGTGTGCGGGCCCTCGGGCTCGGGCAAGTCGACGACGCTCGCCGCGCTCGTGAACCTGTTCAACGAGACGCGCCACGACCACGTGATCACGATGGAGGACCCCGTCGAGTTCGTGCACCCGTTCAAGAACTGCCTGATCAACCAGCGCGAGGTGGGCCGCGACACGAAGTCGTTCGCGCGGGCGCTCAGGGCCGCCCTGCGCGAGGACCCGGACGTGGTGGTGATCGGCGAGCTCCGGGACCCCGAGAGCGTCGCGCTCGCGCTCACGGCCGCCGAGACCGGCCACATCGTGCTGGGCACGCTCAACTCCACCGGGGCGCACAAGGCGGTCGACCGCATCCTGGCGTCGTTCCCGGCCGACGAGCAGGGCCAGGTGCGCGCGGCGCTGTCGGAATCGCTCAAGTTCGTGATCGCGCAGCGCCTGCTGCCGTCCAAGGAGCCGCGCAAGCAGGTGGCGGCTTTCGAGGTGCTGCGCAACACCGTGGCCGTCGCCAACATGATCCGCGAGGAGAAGACGTTCCAGATCCCGTCGGCGATGCAGATCGGCAAGTCGCTCGGGATGCAGACGTTCGACGACGCGCTCAAGGGGCTCGTCACCGCGGGCAAGGTCAGCGGCGAGACCGCGTACCGCGCGGCCACCAAGAAGGAGGACTTCGAGGCCTTCCTGCCCGGCGGCGCCCCGGCCGCTCCCACTCCAGGCGCACCCGAGGCGAGGAAGCCATGAGCAGCGTGAGCTCCGCGTCCGCGCCCAAGATCGACCGCTTCCTGCGCCTGATGACGAGCCGCGGCGCCTCCGACTTCCACATGACCGTGGGTCGCCCGCCGATGCTGCGCGTGTCGGGCTCGATGGAGCCGATCCGCTACCGCACGCTGTCGCGAGGCCGACTTCACCGAGCTGATGCGGCCGATCCTTCCGGAGCGGCTGTGGGAGGAGTTCGTGGCGACCGGCGACGTCGACCTCGCGTACGAGATCGCCGGGGTCGCGCGCTTCCGCGTCAACGTGTTCCGCCAGCAGCGCGGCTCGGGCGCCGTCTTCCGCGTGATCCCCTCGAAGATCATGACGCTCGAGCAGCTCGGCATGCCCGACCCGATCCGCCGGCTGGCCTCGATGGAGAACGGGCTGGTGCTGGTCACGGGTCCGACGGGCTCGGGCAAGTCGACGACGCTCGCCGCCGTCATCAACCTGATCAACGAGACCAAGAACTACCACATCATCACGATCGAGGACCCGATCGAGTTCGTGCACCCGAACAAGAAGTGCCTGATCCACCAGCGCGAGATCGGCGCGCACGCGACCTCGTTCTCGGAGGCGCTCAAGTCGGCGGGCCGCGAGGACCCCGACCTGATCCTGGTGGGCGAGATGCGCGACCTCGAGACGATCCAGATGGCGCTCGCGGCGGCCGAGAAGGGCACGATCGTGTTCGGCACGCTGCACACCAACAACGCCGCCAAGACCTGCGACCGCATCATCAGCGTGTTCCCGGCGGGCGAGCAGGAAGGGATCCGCGCCGTGCTCGGCGAGACGCTGCGCGCGGTGGTCGCGCAGCAGCTGATGCCGAAGCTCGGCGGCGGCCGCGTGGCGGCGATCGAGATCCTGTTCTCCTCGCCGGCGATCGGCAACATGATCCGCGAGGGCAAGACGCCCCAGATCACCTCGGCGATCCAGACCGGCGTCAAGGAAGGCATGATCGACATGGACTCGTCGATCCGCAAGCTCTACGACGAGAAGAAGATCAGCGCCCGCGCCGCGATCGACAAGGCGATCGACAAGACGCAGTTCAAGGACCTGATCGAGAGCGGCGCGGTGAACGCCCCGGCGCATTGACCCGTCCCTTCGGAGGCTGACGATGTCCCTTTTCGTACCCTTCGCCCTGCTTCTCGCGGCCGCGGCTTCGAGTCCCGCTCCCGCGCGCCTCTCCGTCCCCTACACGATGTTCCGCCTCCCGAACGGCCTCACGGTGATCGTGCACGAGGACCACTCGGCGCCGGTCGCGGCGGTGAACTGCTGGTACCACGTGGGCTCGGGCCGCGAGACGCCGGGGCGCACGGGCTTCGCGCACCTCTTCGAGCACCTGATGTTCGAGGGCTCGAAGAACGTGCCCGAGGGCGCGTTCGACCGCTGGCTCGAGGCGGTCGGCGGCGACAACAACGGCTCGACGCAGGAGGACCGCACCAACTACTACGAGGACGTCCCGGCGAACGCCGTCGAGATGCCGCTCTTCCTCGAGTCCGACCGCATGGGCTTCCTGCTCGACAACATGACCCCGACCACGATCGACGGCCAGCGCGACGTCGTCAAGAACGAGCGCCGCCAGGGCGTCGAGAACCAGCCCTACGGCAAGGTCGAGGACGCGCTGCCGCCCGCGCTCTTCCCCAAGGACCATCCCTACTCGTGGCCGGTGATCGGCTCGATGGCGGACCTCTCCGCCGCCAGCCACCAGGACGTGATGGACTTCTTCAGGAAGTGGTACGGGCCCGCCAACGCGAGCCTGGTGATCGCCGGCGACGTCGACACCGCGCGAGGTCAAGGCCGCCGCCGAGAAGTGGTTCAAGGACGTGCCGAAGAGCGAGCCCACGGAGCCGATCGCGCCGCGCCCGGTGGTGCTGCGCGAGGAGAAGCGGATCGTGCTCGAGGACCGCGTCCAGCTGCCGCGGCTCTACCTGGCCTGGGTGACGCCGCCGGCCTTCGCGCCCGGCGACGCGGCGCTCGACGCCGTCGCCGGCGTGCTCGCGGGCGGCAAGAACTCGCGGCTCTACAAGCGGCTGGTCTACGAGCTGCAGGTCGCGCAGGACGTGAGCGCCGGCCAGGGCAGCCAGGGCCTGGCCTCGACCTTCGCCGTCGTGGTGACGGCCCGCTCCGGGCACACCCTCGAGGAGATCCGCCGCCTGGTGGACGAGGAGATCGCGAAGCTGCAGGCGGCGCCGCCCAGCGAGCGCGAGCTTTCGCGCTTCCAGAACCGCACGGAGGCGGGCTTCTTCGACCGCCTCGAGCGCGTCGGCGGCTACGGCGGCAAGGCCGACCAGCTGAACCTCTACTACTTCCGCACCGGAGATCCCGATTACTTCGAGGAGGACCTGGCGCGCTACCGCGCGCTCGCCCCGAGCGACGTGCAGGCGGCGGCCTTCGAGTTCCTCGGCGCGGGGCGCGTGCTGATCTCGGTGGTGCCCGAAGGCAAGAAGGAGCTGGCGGTGGCGGAGGTGACGAAGTGAGCGCCCGGCTCGCCGTTCGTGCCGCGTCGCTCGCCGCGGCCGCCCTGCTGGCCACGGCACCGCTCCTGGCGCAGGCGGACCGCAGCCACCCGCCGAAGCCCGGGCCGGTGAAGCCGCTCAAGCTGCCGCCCGTCGAGCGGCTCAAGCTGTCGAACGGCATCGGCGTGGTGCTCGTCGGCATGCACGAGGTGCCGGTGGTCGAGGTGATCCTCGTGCTGCGCGCGGGCGCCGTCACCGACCCCGCCGGCCGCGAGGGCCTCGCGGCGATGACCGCCGACATGCTCGACGAGGGCGCCGGCGGCAAGGACGCGCTCGCGCTGGCCGACGCGATCGACTTCCTGGGCGCGACGGTCGGCGCCGGCTCGGCGTGGGACGTCTCGACGGTGCGCCTGCGGGTCCCGGTCGCCCGGCTCGACGAGGCGCTCTCGCTGATGGCGGACGTCGCGCTGCGGCCGGACTTCCCGCAAGCCGAGCTCCAGCGGCTGCGCAAGGAAGCGCTCACCGACCTGCTCCAGGCCCGCGACGAGCCCGGCGCCATCGCGGCGCGCGCGCTGGCGCAGGCCGTCTTCGGCCCCGCGCACCGCTACGGCAAGCCGCAGGCCGGCGGCGCCGAGCAGATCGCCGCGTTCACGGTCGCCGACCTGCGCGCGTTCCACGCGGCACGCTACGTCCCGAGCGCCGCGACGCTCGTGGTGGTGGGCGACGCCTCCGCCTCGGTGCTGCCGTCGCTCGAGAAGGCGTTCGGCTCCTGGAAGGCTGCGTCCGCTGCCGCGCCGGTGCCGGCGTTGCCGGCGCCCCGCCAGCTCACGAGCCGCTCGATCTGGCTCGTCGACAAGAAGGAGGCCGCGCAGTCCTCGCTGCGGCTCGGCCGCGTGGGGCCCGCGTGGCCCGATCCGGCCTACGCCGCGAACCAGGTGATGAACACGCTGCTCGGCGGCTCGTTCACGTCGCGCCTCAACGACAACCTGCGCGAGCAGCACGGCTACGCCTACGGGGCGCGCTCGGGCTTCCGCCGCAACCTCACGGGCGGGCTCTTCCAGGTGGCGACGGACGTGCAGACCGACAAGACCGGCCCCGCGGTCGGCGAGGTGTTCAAGGAGCTCGAGCGGATCCTGACGCCGGCTGCCGCGGACGAGGTGGAGCGCGCGCGCAACTACGCCGCGCTCGGCTACGCCGGCGACTTCGAGACGACGGGCCAGCTCGCCCAGCGCATGGTCGACGCCGTCGTCTACGGCCTGCCCGACGGCTTCTACGAAGGCTTCGTGCCGAAGGCGCTCGCCGTGGACGCAGCCGCGCTGCAGCAGGCGGCGCGCGGAGCGATCGACACCAAGAAGCTCGCGCTCGTGGTGGTGGGCGATCGCGCGAAGGTGGAGGCGCCGCTGCGCGCGCTCCATCTCGGCGAGATCCGCAACCTCACCGTCGACGAGGTGATGGGGAAGGCGCCGGCGATCGAGTAGGGGCGGACGGCCGCATCCGACGGCTATACTCTCGGCCGGCTCCCTCGTTCGCGGATTGAGCATGGCACTCGCGGCAGGCACACGGCTCGGTCCCTACGAAATCCTCACACCGCTCGGCGAGGGCGGGATGGGCGAGGTCTACAAGGCGCGCGACACGCGCCTCGACCGCGTCGTCGCCCTCAAGGCGCTGCCGCCGCGACTGGCGAGCCGGTCCGACCTGCGATCGAGGTTCGACCTCGAGGCGCGAGCGATCGCCAGCCTGAACCATCCGCACATCTGCACCCTCCACGACATCGGGGAGCAGGACGGCGTGAGCTTCCTGGTGATGGAGTACCTCGAGGGAGAGACGCTGGCGGAGCGGCTGTCGAAGGGACCGCTGCCACTCGGGCAAGCTCTTGCATATGCCGCGCAGATCGCCGACGCCCTCGACAAGGCTCACCGCAAGGGCGCGATCCACCGGGACGTCAAGCCCGGCAACATCATGCTGACCCGCGGCGGAGCGAAGCTGCTCGACTTCGGCCTCGCGAAGCTGAAGCAGGAGGCGTTCGAGCAGCCGAACGTGCTGCTCTCGCAGCTCGCCGCTCCGCCGAGCGCCCTGACGGCGGAAGGGACGCTCCTGGGCACGCTCCAGTACATGGCTCCGGAGCAGATCGAAGGCCGGATCTCCGAGCTCGACGCCCGCACCGATGTCTTCGCCTTCGGTGCGGTCGTCTACGAGATGACCACCGGCCGCAAGGCGTTCGATGGCAAGAGCAGCGCCAGCATCATCGCCGAGATCCTCGCCGGCAACCCGCCGTCCATAACGTCGCTCCAGCCGATCGCCCCGCCGCAGCTCGATCGCGCGGTCCGCAAATGCCTCGCGAAGGAGCCCGACGAGCGCTGGCAAAGCGCGGCCGACCTGCGCGACGAGCTGAAGTGGATCGCGGCGGACGCTGCGACGGTCGCGTCACGCTCGCCCTCCCCGTCGAGCCCGGCGGCACATCGGCGTTCGGTGCTCGCCGCGGCGCTCGCCTGCGCGGCCGTGGGCCTCCTCGCGGGGCTCACTGCGTGGAGGCTCAAGCCAGACCCCCAGTCGGCTCCGCAGCCGGTCTCTCGATTGCAGGTGTCCCTTCTGCCGACGGAGCGAATCGCGGTCCAGACCCCGTCGGTCCTGGCGCTATCCCCGGACGGCACCCAGCTCGCCTACGTCGCGAGACGCGGACCCACGGCACAGCTCTACCTGCGTTCGCTGAGCAGCGCGGAGGGCAAGCCGGTCGCCGAGAGCCAGGGAGCGTCCACTCCGACGTTCTCGGAGGACGGCCAGTGGCTGGCGTTCATCGCCGATCGAAAGCTGAAGAAGGTCTCCGTCAGCGGCGGCGTGCCCGTGACGCTCGGTCCCGCGCCCTTCTTCGGCGCGAGCTGGGGCCCCGGCGACCGCCTGCTCGTCGGCGGGATCGCGCCAGCTCTGGGCGTGAACGAGATTCCTGCCGCAGGCGGCGCACCGCGCGCGCTGACGGAAGTCGACACCCAGAAGGGCGAGCGGATGCACAACTGGGCGCAGCTGCTGCCGGGAGCCAGGGCGGTGCTGTTCACGATCCCGCTCCAGGAATCGACGCGCTGGGACGACTCGCTCGTCGCCGTTCAGTTGCTCGAGACGGGCGAGCGCAAGATCCTCGTCCGTGGGGGTACGGACGCCCGCTACGTGCCCACGGGGCACCTTGTCTACCTGCGGGCCGGGACGCTGATGGCCGTGCCCTTCGACGTCTCGAAGCTGGAGATCTCCGGCACGCCCGTGCCTGTCGTCGACGGCGTGATGCAGAGCGCGGGCGGCGGCGGACACTACAGCTTCTCCCGCAACGGACACCTGGCCTACGTGCCCGGCGGCGAGCCGGCCAGGACGCTCGCGTTCGTCGACCGCCAGGGTGCAGCACGCGACCTTCCGCTGCCCCCCGCGTCGTATCTTGCACCGCGCATCTCGCCCGACGGGCGGCGCCTCGTCGTCTGGGTGGCGGAGGCGAACTGCCACTTCGTGGTTTACGACCTCGCGCGCGAGGCTTCGACGCGGCTCACCGCGGACGGCGACAACCACGCGCCCATCTGGACGCCCGATGGCAGGCACATCGTCTTCAACTCGACCAAGTCGGGGCCGCGACGGCTGTTCTGGATGCCCGCAGACGGCAGCGGGCCGAGCGAAGAGCTCGGGCAGGGCACGAGCTCGCCGGAGCCGAGCTCGCTTACCCCGGACGGAAAGCTCCTGGCGTACGTCGACCTCGATCCCATCAGCCGGCGAGACATCTGGCTGCTGCCGCTCGACGGCGAGCGTATGCCCCGAGTGTTCCTGAAGACCAGCTTCAACGAGCTGTTTCCGAGCTTTTCCCCCGACGGTCGATCGCTGGCATACGTTTCCGACCAGTCGGGGCAGAACGAGGTATACGTGCAGCCCTATCCCGGTCCGGGCGAGAGGTGGCAGATCTCGACCGATGGAGGGACGGAGCCCCTCTGGAGTCGGGACGGACGCGAGCTCTTCTATCGAAACCTCGATCGAGTCCTGGTGGTGCCGATGCGCCCGGGCACCGGCCCGGGCAAGCCGAAGCTGGTGTTCCAGGGGCCGTACCTGTTCTCGGGCGACGTCCCCGCGCTGAGCAGCAACCGCCAGTACGACGTCTCGCCGGACGGACGCACGCTGCTGATGATCAAGTCGAGCGAGCGCGAGCTGGCCGCGGCGCCCATCCTGGTCGTCCTCAACTGGTTCGAGGAGCTGAAGCGGCTGGCTCCGGCTCGGCACTAGTCGCGAGCGGGAAGTCAGTCGAGCCGCTTGCCCTTCGTCTCGGGCAGCGTCAGCGCGAGGAGCGCGGCGGCGAAGAAGGCGGCGGCCTGCAGGAAGAAGGCCGAGCCCAGGCCGAAGCGGGCCGCGAGCAGGCCGACGATGGCCGGCGCGGCCGCCGACAGCCCGCGCCCGACGTTGTAGCTCAGGCCCATCGCCGTCGCGCGCACCTCGGTCGGGAACAGCTCGGAGGCGATCGCGGCGAAGCCCGAGAAGAAGCCGGTCCCGAAGAACGCCACGAAGGGCCCGAGCACGAGCAGCCAGAAGGGCGTCTCGGCCATCCCGAACAGCGGCACCAGGACGGCCGCGATCAGGAGATAGGCGACGTAGCTCCGGCGCCGGCCAATGGAGTCGGCGAAGAAGCCGAAGAGGGCGTACCCGAACCACTTGCCGACGCCCATGATGACGAGCCAGACCGTCGTCTTCATGAGGTCGAGGCCGCGCCCGCCTTCCGCCACCGGCAGCGCGAGGTAGGCGGGGATCCAGGTGAACAGCCCCCAGTAGCCGAACATCGCGCAGGCGTTCATCGCCGTCGCCAGCAGGCCGTGACGCCGCAGGTCCTTGCGCCACAGCAGCCGCAGCGAGCCCGTGCCGCCGCTGCGCTTCTGGCGCAGCCAGATCTCCGACTCCGCCACGTCGCGCCGGATCCAGAGCACCACGAGCGCCGGCAGCACGCCGACCAGGAACACCGCGCGCCAGCCGAAGCGCGGCAGCACCACGGCCACGACGCCGGCCGCGATCATCTCGCCGATCGCCCAGCTCGACTGCATCAGGCCGAGCGCCTTGGCGCGGTGCTCGGCCGGCCAGGTCTCCGCGATGAGCGCGGCGCCGGTCGTCCACTCGCCGCCCATCCCGAGGCCGAGCACGAAGCGGAAGAGCGCGAGCTCGACGATCGTGGTGGAGAAGGCGCAGGCGCCGCTCGAGAGCGAGTAGACGAGGATCGAGAGCATCAGCGCCCGCGTGCGGCCGACGCGGTCCGCGAGGAAGCCGAAGAGCAGCCCGCCGATCGCGGAGGCGAGCAGCGTCAGCGAGTTCAGCAGCCCGCCGCTCGCCTTGTCCATCCCGAGGTCGCGCATCAGGTGCGCGAGCACCATCGAGTAGAGCATCACGTCCATGGCGTCGAGCATCCAGCCGAGCCCGCCCGCCCAGAGCGAGCGGCGCTCGGCCGGAGTGACGCGCTCCGGCCACTCGAGCAGCCCCAGCAGCCGTCGCGTGCCGCGCGCGCCGGATGGAGCCGTTTCGGACATGCCCCGCGACTATAGCCCGTAACGTTCGCGAGCCCCGCCCACTACCGTGCACGCGGCCCTGCTTGACAGCGGGCCACGTGCGGCGTAGCTTCCTATCGATATCGATAGGAGGCGCAACTGGCGGCCGAGAAGCTGGAGCTCCTGGTGCTGAAGACGCTCGCGCTCGAGCCGCTGCACGGCTACGGCATCGGCCAGCGCATCGAGCAGGTCTCGCACGGCGTCTTCAAGGTCACGCTCGGCTCGCTCTATCCGGCGCTGCAGCGGCTCGAGAAGGACGGCCTCGTCGAAGCCGAGTGGAAGGCGAGCGAGAACGGCCGGCGCGCCCGGTACTACCGGCTGACGGCGGCCGGCCGGCGCCGCCTCAGCGCGGAGCAGAAGGACTGGGAGCGCGAGTCGGCGGCGATCGCGCGCATCCTCAAGGCCACGTGAGCGGGAGGCCGAGATGCTGCTGAGGCTTTGGACGCGGGTGCGCGAGCTCGTCGCGCCGGAGCGCCTCGATCGCGACACCGAGCAGGAGCTGGCGCAGCACGTCGAGCTGCTGGCGGCGGAGAAGCAGCGCTCGGGACTCGACGCGGCGGAGGCGAAGCGACAGGCGCGCCTCGAGCTCGGCAATCCACAGGCCGTGCGCGAGCAGCTGCGCGACGGGCGCTCCCGCTCCCAGCTCGACGCGCTCGCGCAGGGACCTCGCCTACGCGCTGCGCCTCCTGCGCCGGCGCCCGGCCTTCACCGCGGCGTGCCTGCTCACGGTCGCCCTGGGCACGGGCGCCAGCACCGCGCTCTTCGCGATCGTGGACGCAGTCGTGCTGCGGCCGCTGCCGCTGCCGGAGCCCGGCGCGCTCGTGGCGATCCACGACTCGAACCCGAGGAAGGGCATCGACCGCACCGGGATCACGAGCGGCAACCTGGTGGACTGGCGCCAGCGCACGAGCCGGTTCCGCGGCATCGCCGGCCAGTACACGATGGGCCGCACGCTCACGCTCGGCGGCGAGTCCGAGGTGGTGCTGTCGGCCCAGGTCACGGAGGACTACTTCGCGGTCCTGGGCGTGGCGGCGGCGCTCGGGCGCACGTTCACGCCGGAGGAGATCCGCATCGCGCTCTTCAACAACGCGGCCGCGCCCGTCTCGCCGGACCCCGTGGTGGTGCTGGGGCACGCGCTCTGGCAGCGGCGCTTCGGCTCCGACCCGGGCGTGATCGGTACGACCGTCGCCGTGGAGCGCCGGCCGATGCGGATCGTGGGCGTGATGCCGCAGAGCTTCGCGATGCCCGCGCCGGACGTGCAGCTCTACCTGCCCTGGGGCCTGCCCGAAAAGCCGCCGCGCGACCAGCACTACGTCGAGGGCATCGCGCGCCTGGGTCCGGAGACGACCCTCGCGCAGGCCGAGGCCGAGCTGCGCGGGGTCGCGGTCGCGCTCGCCCGCGAGTACCCGCGCACGAACGAGGACTGGAGCGTGAGGCTCACTCCGCTGCAGGACGAGCTCGTGGGCGACGCGCGGCGGTCGCTCGTCTTCCTGCTGCTGGCGGTCGCCCTCGTGCTGGTCGTGGCCTGCGCGAACGTGGCGCTCTTGTCGCTCGCCCGCAGCCTCGAGCGGCTGCCGGAAGCCTCGCTGCGCCAGGCGCTCGGCGCCTCGCGCGGGAGGCTGATGCGGCAGTTCCTGATGGAGCCGCTCGTGGTCTGCGCGTGCGGCGGCGCCCTTGGCGTCGGGCTCGCCGCGCTCGGCCTCAGGCTGTTGAAGCAGGCGGGCGCCGGCGTTCCGCGCCTGCACGAGGTCGGGCTCGACGGGACGGCGCTCCTGTTCGCGGCGGCGGCCACGCTGGCGGCGACGCTCGTGTCGGGGCTGCCGGCAGCCCTCCGGCTCGCGCGCGCCGAGCCGGCGCCCGACCTCGCCGCCGCGGCGAGCCGCGTGACCGGCGTGCGCCACCACGCGCTTCGCGACGGCCTCGTCGTCGCCGAGGTGGCGCTGGCGGTCGTGCTGCTGGCGGGAGCCGGCCTGCTCGTGAGCAGCTACCAGCGCCTGCGCGCGGTGGACCCCGGCTTCGACCCGCGGGGCGTGCTGGTCGCGCCGATCTTCCTCGACATGGAGAACTACGGCAGGGGCGACCGCAGCCGGATCTACTACCAGACGCTCGTCGAGCGTCTGCGCGCGCTGCCGGGTGTCGTCGCGGCCGGGGCCGCGACGGCGCTGCCCGCGAGCCCGCTCGGCCCCGACTTCGAGCGGCCGGTCTGGCCAGAGCGCGCCCCGGACGACGAGCGCGTGCGCCGGTCCGCCTGGGTGCGGATCGTGACGAGCGACTATTTCCGCACGCTCGGCCTGCCGCTCGTGGCGGGGCGCGGCTTCGACGAGCGCGACGCGCCCGACGGGCCGCTCAGTGTGATCCTGAGCGAGGGCCTGGCCCGGCGCCTGTTCCCGGAGGGCGCGGTGGGCGAGCGCCTGGTGGTGGACTACAGCACGGCGGGAACCTACCCGTACGACGTCGTCGGCGTCGTCGGCGACGTGCGCTTCTCCGGGCCCCGCGCCGAGCCGCGCCAGGAGATCTACATGCCGCACGCGCAGCGGCCGTACCTGGTGATGAACGTCGCCGTCCGCAGCGAGCTCGACCCGCGCCTGCTGGCGCCCGCCGTGCGCGGCGTGCTCCACGAGCTCGATCCCGCCAAGCCGGCGCACGGCCTCTACGCCCTCTCCGACCTGGTCGGCGCGACCTACGCGCGCGACCGCCAGTTGACGCTCGCGCTCTCCGCGTTTGCGGCCGTGGCGGTGCTGCTCTCGCTCGCGGGGATCCACGGTGTCCTCTCGCACCGCGTGCGCGAGCGCACGCGCGAGATCGGGATCCGGATCGCGGTCGGCGCCAGCTCGGGCCACGTGCTGCGGCTCGTCGCCCGCCACGGCCTGAAGCTCGTCGCGCTGGGCGTCGTGCTGGGCGCCCTCCTCGCGCTGTCGCTCGTCAGGTTCGTGTCGGGGTTGCTGTTCGGGGCGAGCGGGCTCGATCCGGCCGCGGCGTGGGCCGTCCTGCTGCTGCCGCTCGCCGCGCTTCTGGTGTCGCTCCACCCGGCATGGCGCGCGGCGCGGATCGACGCGGCCGAGGTGCTGCGGGCCGGCTGAAGCCGGCGTCCTCGCGCGTGCGGCTCAGGCGGCGCGCGGGCCCGGGTGGTGGCCGAAGAGCCGCGCGAGGAAGCCGTGGCCCCGGTGTACGAGACCGGCACCGGGCAGGAACATGAAGGGGCAGGCGCCCTCCACGACGGCGATTCCGTGATCGCGGCAGTACGCGACCGCCGTCGGGCTCACCGCGCCCCGGCCCACTCCCCGGTGCATCCACACGCGCGCGACGCCCGCCTCGGCGCAGTCGCGCACCACTCGCTCGGTCGCCGCGGGCGGCGTCATCAGAAGCGCCCCGTCGACTCCGGGACTGACGTCCTGGAGCCTGTGGAGGCACGGTTCGCCGTCGACCGACGCCAGTTCCGGGTTCACCGGCACCACGTCATAGCCGCGCCGGCGCAGCTCGCGGAACAGCGTCCGGCTCAGGTCCCTCGGATTGCGCGACACGCCTACGAGCGCGATCCGGCGCTGAGCGAGGAATTCGTTGGCACGGACGGCCAGAGTCGTCATGGTCCGCCTCCCTGGCCCGAATCTAGCTCCGGGGCGACGCGGCTCCATGAACCATCGGGCTCAGCTCTTCTTCGGCGGGGCGACGCTGAAAGTGCGGGAGGGGGCGGGCGGTCCGGGAGATCGCCCACCCCCTCCACGCGGGGGCAGCTCCTAGCGGAGGGAGACGTCGTCCACGCGGAAGGCCGTTGGAAGCGACCCGTCCGTCGTGGCGCGGAACTGCACCCTTACGGTCTGTCCCCTGTACGCAGCGACGCTCAAGGAGCGCTGCGTGTAGACGACGCTCGTCGTCTTGTTGAGGTTCGAGAACGTGGCGAGCGTGGCGAGCAGCACGCCCGACGTGCTCCGGACCTCCACGAACAGGCGGTCGAGGACCGTGGTGGTCGTCGCTCTCGCTCGACGTCACGTTCAGCCAGAACGTCAGGCTGCCGGTGGCCGTCGACGGAATCGCGATCGTCTGGTACTCGGTGCCGCTCGCGTTGTCGTAGAAGCCGAGCACGCTGTAGCCCGTCGCCGCTGTGGGCGTTGCCGCCGTTCGAGAAGTAGGCGTTGCCCGACAGCACCCAGGACGCGGTCCCCGACTCGAAGCCGCCGTTCGCCACGAGCTCCGGGGCGGTCGCCTGGTTGCGGACCGTGACCGCCAGCTGGCCGCTCGCGCCGACGTTGTTCGACGCGTCGTAGGCCTTCGCGGTCAGGATGTGCAGCCCATCGCTCACCGTACGCGTGTCCCAGGAGATCGCGAACGGCGCCGAGCTGTCGGTGCCCCTGCGCGTCCCGTCCACGAAGAACTCCACGGCGGTGACGATGCCCGAGTTGTCGCTCGCGTTCGCCGCGAAGGTCACGCTGCCGCTCACGGTCGAGTCGGCTCGCCGGCTGCGTCAGCGGACGGTCGGCGGCGTGACGTCGGGAGGACCGCCGCCCGTCGGGAACAGCGTGAACAGCAGGCGGTTCGGCGACCCCGTCCCGGCGTCCGCCGACGACGGCCCGCCGTCGTCTGGGCCAGCAGCGCCTGGGCGACCTGCGCCGGCGTCGCGGTCGGGTTCGTCTGCAGGTAGAGCGCGGCCGCACCCGCCACGTGCGGCGTCGCCATCGAGGTGCCGCTGAGCGTGTTGGTGGCGGTGTCGCTCGTGTTCCAGGCCGAGGTGATGCCGCTGCCGGGTGCGAAGACGTCGACGCAGGTGCCGAAGTTCGAGAACGAGGCCCGCGCGTCGGTGGTCGTGGTGGCGCCCACCGTGAGCGCCGCCGCGACGCGCGCCGGAGAGCTCAGGCAGGCGTCGGCGTTCGAGTTGCCGGCGGCGATCGCGTAGGTGACGCCGGCCGCGATCGAGTTGACGACCGCGGCGTCGAGCGCGCTCGAGACGCCGCCGCCGAGGCTCATGTTGGCGACCGCCGGCCGCACGCGGTTCGCGGTCACCCAGTCGACGCCCGCGATCACGCCGGAGGTCGTGCCCGAGCCGCTGCAGGAGAGCACGCGCACCGGGTGCAGCGTCACCGACTTGGCGATTCCGTAGGTCGTGCCGCCGATCGTGCCGGCGACGTGCGTGCCGTGGCCGTTGCAGTCGTTCGTGCCCTGGCCGTCGCTGATCGCCGCGAAGCCGTTGCCGATGCGGCCGGCGAACTGGGTGTGCGTCGCGCGGATGCCGGTGTCGATCACGTAGGCGTGGACGCCGGCGCCGGTCTGGTGGTACTGGTAGGTCCCGTTGAGCGGCAGGCTGCGCTGGTCGACGCGGTCGAGGCCCCAGGTGGCGCCCGTCTGCACCGCGCTCGCCTCCATCACGCCGTCCTCCTCGACGAATGCCACGCGCGAGTCGTTGGCGAGCTGCTCGGCCTCGAACTCCGTCGCCTTCACGGCGAAGCCGCGCAGCGCGTGCTGGTAGATGAACCGGCGCGTGCCGAGGTGCGCGAGGTCCACCATCTCGGTGGCGAGCTCGGCGACGCTCGGCAGGCGCGAGAACGTGTCCTTCGGGCTGCGCGCTGCGTCCTGGCGCAGCACGACGATGTACGAGCCCGGAATCGGCCGTGGATGCTTTCGAATCGGCCCGGCCTCGACGACACCCGAGGCGGCCACGAGAAGCAGAACAACTCCAATCGGCCATTTGGCCATCAAGCCCTCCGGACGAAAGGTGTTGAATACCGCTACGGATCGTGGATACGAGGTGGCCCAGCGCACAATGGCCCGCGGTGTGCGCTGGATCACACGAGCAGCTGCTCGACCTCCTCGGCGATGGCGAGGGCCGAAGTCAGGCCGGGCGAGTCGATTCCGACGAGGCTCACGAAGCCGGGCAGCCCGCGCGCAGTCTCCTCGGCGATCACGAAGTCGCGGAATCCTTGTCCGGGTCCCTGCAGCTTGGCACGTATGCCCGCGATGTCAGGGCTCAGGTCCTCGGCCGTGATCGCCGGAACCAGCCGTCGCACCGCCTCCGCGAACGCGTCGCGCTTCGCCTCGGCGACGTCGTAGTCGAGGCTCCGGTCGGGCAGATGCTCCGCGTCCGGGCCGAAGCGCAGGCGTCCCTCGAGCCCGAGCACGGCGTGAACGCCGAGGCTCACGTGGTCTGGAACCGGGTACACGAGCCGCGAGAGGAGGCGCGACTTGGCGCCGTTCACCGCGAAATAGCTGCCCTTCCACCAGTGAAGCGCGTAGCCCGCCGCCTCGACGTCGATGCCGGCGAGCGTCGACACACGGTCGGCCTCGAGGCCGGCGGCGTTGACCACGCGCTCGCTGGTGAGCATCTCCGTGCCGTCGGGAGTCCGGATCTCGAGCCGATAGTCGGCGGTCGCGCCGTTCGATGCCGATGAGCTCCGCTCGTGGCTGCAGGATCGCGTCGTGGCGCCGGGCGTCGTGGAGCAGCGCATCCATCAGGCCGTGCGCGCTCACGATGCCGGTCGTCGGAGACAAGAGGCCCGCGACGGCCGGCACCTCGGGCTCGAGCCTGCGGCACTCTTCAGGTCCCGACGAGCGCGAGCGGGACGCCGTTGTGTGTCCCGCGCGCGAGCAGGCGCTCGAGCTCGGGCTCCTCCTCCTTTCGCAAGGCGACGATCAGCTTGCCGGTCCGCCGGTGGGGGATCACGGCGCGCTCGCAGAGCTCGTAGAGCAGCTCCTTGCCCCGCACGCACAGCCGCGCCTTCAGCGATCCCTCGGGGTAGTACATCCCGGCGTGGATCACCTCGCTGTTGCGGCTCGAGGTCTCGCTGCCGTGCCGTTCGCGCCGCTCGAGAATCACGAGCTCGCGGAAGCGAGGCGCGAGCCGCGCCGCGACCGCCAGGCCCTGGACGCCTGCGCCGACGATCGTGAGCGGCGTGTCGGCCATGCGCCGGATCTTAGCCGAGGCTCCTATCCAGGCTCGCTCGAGAGCCCCCGCAGCCGCTCCGGCCGGTCGGCGGTGCGGTCGAGACGCAGCAGCGCCACGACGCCGGGCAGCGCCACGAGCGGCGCCAGCCCCCAGAACGCGCGCTCGCCGAGGGCCGCGTGCAGCGGCAGCGTGAGCATCGGGTTCACGGCGAACGCAATCGACCAGGTGGCCTGATAGAGGCTCAGGTAGCGGCCGCGCGACTCGGGCGGGGCCCAGTCCGCGATGAACGCCATCTGCTGCGGGGCCGAGAGGATCTCGCCGATCGTGAAGATCACGACGGCGAGCAGGAAGAAGCCCCAGTGCATCACGAGCCCGATCATCCCGAAGCCGACCCCGACGAGCGCGTAGCCGAGCGCGGCCAGCCGCAGCCTGCGGAAGCGCTTCAGCCGCTCGACGAGCGACAGCTCGAAGAGCGTGATCATCCCGCCGTTCACCGCCGCGAGCGCGCCGAACACGACCGCCGGGTAGCCGGCCGACTGCGTGACCGTGAGCGGCAGCACCACGAGGTTCGAGCAGAAGATCAGCGTGAAGAGGAAGGTGATCGAAACCGACTGCAGGAACACGACGTCGCCGAACGGGCTCGAGCCGCGCCGGCCGTGGACGCGCGCCCCTGCCGGTGCCGCCGCCACCGCCTCGACGGGCAGAGCCGGCGCCGGGCGCGTCTCGGGGATCGTGAAGTAGACGAGCAGTCCGTAGGCGAGCGTCGTGGCGCCGTCGCCGAGGAAGAGCAGCCGCCAGTCCCGGTCCGCGAGCACTCCGCCGAGCGCCGTGCCCGCGGCCCAGCCCAGGTTCACCACCATCCGCAGCCCCGCGAAGCCGCTCGCGCGCTGGCTCGAGGGCAGCAGATCGCCGATCATCGCCGAGGCGGCGGGCCGATAGAGATCGGCGATGAAGCCGAAGGCCACCAGCAGCGGGACGAAGAGGCGCGGCGAGGGCAGCAGGCCCATCACGAGCGCCAGCACGCCCGAGCCGATCAGGCTCAGCAAGAGCGTGCGCCGGCGCCCGAGGCGATCGGTGAGGACGCCGCCCACGAGGATCGACACCAGCGAGCCGGCGCCGTAGGCGAAGATGAGGTAGCCGGCCTCGCGCTCGGCCATGTGGAAGTCGCGCAGCAGCACGAGCGTCAGGTAGGGGACGACGAAGGTGCCGAGCTTGTTGACCAGCGTGCCCGCGAGCAGCAGCCTGACGGGCCGCGGAAAGCGGGCCACGATGCGCAGCGGATTCGCGGACATGGGCCGAAGCGCCACTACTATAATGAGCCCTCGCAACGGAGGGTCTTGATCCGATGTACACGCTCGTGCTGCTCCGCCACGGCGAGAGCGCCTGGAACCTCGAGAACCGATTCACCGGCTGGACCGACGTCGACCTCACGCCGAAGGGGATCGAGGAGGCGACCGCCGCGGGCCGGCTGCTGAAGGAAGGCGGCTACGCCTTCGACGTCGCCCACACCTCGGTGCTTCGGCGCGCGATCCGCACGCTCTGGATCACGCTCGACGGCCTCGACCGGATGTGGATCCCGGTCAAGAACAGCTGGCGGCTCAACGAGCGCCACTACGGGGCGCTGCAGGGGCTCAACAAGGCAGAGACCGCGAAGAAGTTCGGCGACGAGCAGGTCAAGATCTGGCGCCGCAGCTACGCGACGCCGCCGCCGTCGCTCGATCCCGGCGACGAGCGCCATCCGGGGCGCGATCCGCGCTACGCCCGGCTCCCGAAGGACCTGCTGCCTCTCACCGAGTCGCTCAAGGACACCGTGGCGCGCTTCCTGCCGTACTGGCACGACCAGGTCGTCCCGGACGTCCTGGCCGGCCGCCGCGTGCTGATCGCGGCCCACGGCAACAGCCTGCGCGCGCTCGTCAAGCATCTCGACGGCGTGAGCGAGGAAGCGATCGTCGAGCTCAACATCCCGACCGGGATCCCGCTCGTCTACGAGCTCGACCAGGACCTGCGCCCGCTGCGCAGCCGCTATCTCGGCGATCCCGAGGCGGCGAAGCGCGCGGCCCAGGCGGTCGCGAACCAGACGCGCGGGCAGGCGTGACGCTGGCCGTCGCCAGGCGGCGCTGGCTCGTCGTGCTCGCGCTGCTCGGGGTCGTCGCGGGCGGCAGCTACGCGTACCTGGGGCAGCGCCTCGCGGCCAGCCTGCCGCAGCTCGACGGCGAGCGGACGCTGCCGGGCCTCGCGGCGCCCGTCCGTGTCGAGCGCGACGCGCACGGCGTCCCCGTCGTGCGCGGCAGGAGCCGTGCCGACGTCGCGCGCGCCACCGGCTTCCTGCACGCGCAGGAGCGCTTCTTCCAGATGGACCTCACGCGCAGGCGCGCGGCGGGCGAGCTCTCCGAGCTCTTCGGCGAGGCCGCGGTCACGATCGACCGTGAGGTGCGCCTGCTGCGGCTGCGCGCGGTGGCGGCTCGCGCCGTTCAGGCCCTGCCGGAGCAGGAGCGCGCGCTCCTGCGCGCCTACACCGAGGGGGTCGCGGCCGGGCTCGCGGCGCTCGGCGCCGCACCGCCCGAGTACCTGCTGCTGCGCAGCGCCCCCGTCCCGTGGAAGGAAGAGGACTCGCTGCTCTGCGCGCTCGCGATGTTCCTCACGCTGCAGGGCGAGCAGGCGGGAATGGAGTCGGGACTCGGCCTGATGCACGACCTGCTGCCGCCCGCGCTCTTCGCATTCCTCAATCCTCCCGGCACGGAGTGGGACGCGCCGAACGAAGGCGAGCCCTTCCGCCAGCCGGCGCCGCCGGGACCCGACGTCGTCGATCTGCGCAAGGCCGCGCCGCGCGCCGCCGCTCGGGCGGCCTGGCCCGCTCCCGACCCGTGGGCCGACAGGGACGCCGAGATGGCCTACGGAAGCAACAACTGGGCGGTCGCCGGCAGCCACACCACCCACGGCGGCGCGCTGCTCGCGGACGACATGCATCTCGGCCTGGGGGTGCCGAACACCTGGTACCGCGCCTCGCTCGTGTTCGAGGCGGCGGGAGCCGAGCGCCGCGTCACGGGCGTGATGCTGCCGGGCTCCGGCTTCGTGGTGGTGGGCAGCAACGGCCAGGTGGCCTGGGGCTTCACGAACAGCCAGGGCGACTGGGCGGACCTGGTGGTGCTCGAGCCCGATCCGAGGAACGCCGACGCGTACCTGACGCCCGAAGGCCCGCGCCCGTTCGAGCGCGCGACCGAGACGATCCACGTCAAGGGCGCGCCCGACGAGCGGCTCGAGGTGGTCGAGACGATCTGGGGGCCGGTGGTCGACACCGACCACGACGGGCAGGAAGCGCGCGCTCGCCTGGGTGCCGCTGCGCGAGGACGGCGTGAACGCCGCGCTCTTCCGCATGGAGCAGGCGCGCGACGTCGACGAGGCGCAGCGGCTCGCGCCGCTCACGGGCATCCCGCACCAGAACCTCGTGACGGCCGACGCGAGCGGCCGCATCGGCTGGACGATCATGGGCCGCATCCCGCGCCGCGTCGGCTTCGACGGCCGGCTGCCCGTCGTCGTGGGCCGACGGCTCGCGGCGCTGGGACGGCTGGCTCGCGCCCGAGGCGCAGCCCCGGATCACGGACCCGGCGAGCGGCCGCATCTGGACGGCCAACTCGCGCGTGGTCGCGGGCGACAAGCTCGACGTCGTGGGCTTCGGCGGCTACGACCTCGGGGCGCGCCAGCGCCAGATCCGCGACGACCTGCTGGCGATCGACAAGGCGAGCGAGCGCGACATGCTGCGGATCCAGCTCGACGACCGCGCGCTGTTCCTCGCGCGCTGGCAGAAGCTGCTGCTGGAGCTGCTCACGCCCGAGGCCGTCGCGAAGGACGCGCGGCGCGCCGAGGCCCGCCGCCTCGTCGAGCAGTGGGGCGAGCGGGCCGCCACCTCCTCCGTCGGCTACCGGATCGTGCGGGAGTTCAGGACCCAGGTGTCCCGCGCCGCGCTGCCGCCGCTGGTCGCTGCCTGCGAGGCGGCCGACCACGGCTTCGACTACCTCGGGCGCCGCAAGACCCAGGGCGCCCGGCAGTGGGAAGGACCGCTCTGGGTGCTGGTCAGCGAGCGTCCGGCGCACCTGCTCGCCCCGCACTTCGCCCGCTGGGAGGACCTGCTGCTCGGCGTCGCTCGACATAGCGCTCGACGAGCTGACGAAGGGCGGCGCGCCGCTCGCGTCGCGGACCTGGGGCGACCGCAACACCACGCTGATCCAGCACCCGATGTCGCGCGCCGTGCCGCAGCTCGCACGCTGGCTCGACATGCCGCGCGAGCCACTGCCCGGCGACAGCAACATGCCGCGCGTCCAGTCCCCGACGAACGGCGCCTCCGAGCGGCTCGCGGTGTCGCCGGGGCGGGAGGAGCTCGGGTACTTCCACATGCCGGCCGGCCAGAGCGGCCACCCGCGCAGCCCCCACTACGCGGACGGCCACGCGGCGTGGGCGAAGGGGGAAGCGACGCCGTTCCTGCCGGGGCCGCCGGTCCACGTGCTGACGCTCGTGCCCGGTCCGTGACGCCACGGCGAGGAGGACGGACCATGAAGCGGATCGGCAGGGCGGCGCTCGTGGCGGCGGCCGCAGGGCTGGCGGCGGGCGCGCCGCTCTGGGCCGGCAAGACGGGCAAGACGAACACGGGCCGCGCCGACCGCGTGTTCGTGAACGGCATCATCTGGACCGGCGAGCCGGGCAAGCCGCTCGCCCAGGCGCTCGCGGTGCGGGGCTCGACGCTGCTCGAGATCGGCCCGAGCGACGCGATCCGCGCGCTCGCCGGAAAGGGCACCGAGATCGTCGACCTGCGCGGCCGCTTCGTGAGCCCCGGCTTCATCGACGCGCATGTCCACCTGCTGGGCGGCGGCTGGTCGCTCGAGGAGCTCCGGCTCGACGACGCCTCCGACTTCGCGACGCTGCAGGCGCGCGTGCGCGCGTGGGCGCAGGCGAACCCGGAGGCGCGCTGGGTCACCGGCGAGGGCTGGAGCTACGGCGCGTTCCCGAACGGCATGCCGACGCGGCTGCAGCTCGACGCGCTCGTTCCCGACCGGCCGGCGCTGCTCGGCTCGTACGACGGCCACACCGGCTGGGCCAACTCCGCCGCGCTGCGGCTCGCCGAGATCACGCGCGCGACGAAGGATCCCGAGGGCGGCGAGATCGCGCGCGACGCCGCGGGCGAGCCCACGGGCGTCCTCAAGGAGTCGGCGCAACGGCTGGTCGAGCGGCTGCTGCCGAAGCGGCTGCCGCACGAGAACGAGCGCGCGTTCCGCAACGCCATCTCGCGCGCCGCGAGCTGGGGCCTGACCGGCGTGCACCAGGCGGGGATCTCGGAGGAGGAGCTCGAGAGCCTGTCGCACGCGCTTCAGGCCTCGCCGCAGCTGCGCGTCTACGTCGCGCTGCGCATGGAGCGCGATCCCACGCCCGAGCAGCTCGCGCGGCAGCAGGAGCTGCGCCAGCGCTATTCCGGCCCGCGCCTGCGGATCGGCGCGGTGAAGGGCTTCGTCGACGGGGTGGTCGAGTCGCGGACCGCCGCGATGTTCGAGCCCTACGCGGCGGGCGGAACCGGCAGCGCCAACTGGACGCAGGACGAGCTCGACCGCGCCGTCGCGGCCTACGACAAGGCCGGCTTCCAGGTGATGCTGCACGCGATCGGCGAGCGCGGGATCGACATGGCGCTCACCGCGTTCGAGCGCGCCGCGGCGAAGAACGGCACCCGCGGGCGGCGGCACCGCGTCGAGCACCTCGAAGTGCCGCGGCTCGCGGACCTGGCGCGCTTCAAGGCCGCGGGCGTCGTCGCCTCGACGCAGGCCACCTTCCCGTACCCCGACCGCAACCACCTCGACGTCTACGTGTCGACGCTCGGCCCCGAGCGGGCGCACCGCGCGCTCGCGTACAAGGCGATCGACGACGCCGGCGCGGTCCAGGCCTTCGGCAGCGACTGGCCCGTCTTCAGCGCGGACGTCGTGCACGGCCTCGCGACCGTCGTCACGCGCATGACCGACCAGGGCACGCCGGCAGGCGGCTGGGAGCCCCAGCAGCGGCTCTCGGTCGAGGCGGCCCTCCGCCACTACACCAAGGACGCCGCGTTCGCCGAGGGCGCGGAGCAGGAGCGCGGCACGCTCGCCAAGGGCAAGGCCGCCGACTTCGTCGTGCTGTCGCAGGACCTGCTCACGGTCGCTCCCGAGCGGATCAAGGACGTCAAGGTGATGCTGACCGTGCTCGCCGGCCAGAACAGCTACCGCGCCGCGGGATTCTGATGGCCGTCTACGCCGGCAAGGTCGTGATCGTGACCGGCGCGTCGCAGGGGATCGGCCGGGCGCTGTCGCTGGCGCTCGCGCCGCAGCGGCCGCGGCTGGTGCTGGCCGCGCGCGACAGCGGGGCGCTCGCCGCCGTCGCCAAGGACTGCGAGGCGCGCGGCGCCGAGGCGCTCGTCGTCCGCTGCGACGTGAGCGAGGAAGCGTCGTGCCGCGCGCTCGTCGAAGCCGCCCTCGAGCGCTTCCAGGCGATCGACGTGCTCGTCAACAACGCCGGCATGGGCATGCTGGCGCGTTTCGAGGACGTGACGGACCTCTCGCAGTACGAGCGGCTGATGCGCGTCAACTACCTGGGCAGCGTCTACCCGACCTTCTACGCGCTGCCGCACCTGAAGCGCAGCCGCGGGCAGATCGTCGCGATCTCGAGCCTGGCGGGCCTGTGCGGCGTGCCGCACCGCAGCGCGTACGCCGCCACCAAGCACGCGCAGATCGGCTTCTTCGACTCGCTGCGGATCGAGCTTTCGGAGACCGGCGTCTCGGTGAGCGTCATCGCTCCCTACTTCGTGCAGTCCGAGATCCGCAAGCGCTCGCCCGGGCCCGACGGCCGGACCGTGGCCGCCTCGCCGATCCGGGAAGCCGAGATCATGAGCGCCGAGGAGTGCGCGCGGCGGATCGTCCGCGCGATGGAGAAACGCCAGCGCATCCTGGTGATGACGCTCAAGGGCAAGCTCGGCCGCTGGGTCGGGCTCGCGTTTCCGGCGCTCGTCGACCACCTCGCCGCCGAAGCGGTCCGCAAGGGACGCTGAGCCGCTACTCGACGATCACGCGGTCGCTCGCGCCGCGGCCGAACGTCTCGGGGCTGTACATCTCCTCGGCCTGGGGCGGCGGCACGACGAACGTGCCCGGCGTCGTCGCGCGCGCGACGTAGCGGTAGCTGTAGACGCCCTCCCAGAGGAGCGCGGCGAACGCCTCGACGCGGTCGTCGCGCAGGTTCTGGTGATCGAACCAGGTGCGCGTCCACCACCACCAGTGCGCCGACGCTGCGGGGAGCGCCGAGGCCGGGCGCGCCGATCTCCGAGACGGCGTCGCCGCCCGCATCGGGCAGGCTGCCGGTCGTGGCGAGCGCGGGGTTCGAGGCCTCGAGGCCCGCGGGCAGCGGGTCGACGAGCGCGACGTGATAGCGGCGCGCCTCGGCCACGAGCGTGAGCCTCACGCGCACGCGCGCGCCCGCCCGGATGTGCCACGTCCCGTCCGCGTCGCGCGTGACGTCGCTCGCCCGGTCGGCGCCTTCGTAGCGGCGCTCGACCGTGAAGCCGCGGTCGAGCGCGCCGAGCGTCAGGTCCTGGGGCGCGTAGCGCAGGCCGATGCGGTAGTAGAGCCGGCCCGGTCCCTCCTTCGAGAGCAGGAGGTCGCGGGTCTCGCGCGTCTCCTGGAGCACGGCCATCGGGATCGAGGTGTGCTGGCGCTCGGTCGTGCGGCCGCGGAACGCGTGCGATCCCGCGTAGCGTTCGCCGAGCCAGGCGCGCGCCACGAAGTCCGGCGTCGCTCTCTCGTAGGCGGCGAAGTAGCGGTCGAGCGCCAGCAGCACGAAGACGTTCTCCTGCGTGCTCGCCCAGCGGCCCGCCTTGCGGTGCGCGAGCAGGCCCGCCACGAGCTTGGGGATGAGATCGCTCTTCGGCTGGTCGGCGATCAAGGCCTCGAGCAGGATCGCGTCGGCGCGGCGGTCGGAGTGGAGCAGCAGGTGGGCGCCGTCGCCGTAGGAGACCGCGAAGTGCGCGGCGCCCGCGGTCTCGCTGACGCCGTTCGCGATGCGGCGGCGGATCGCCGCGGCCTCGGCCTGCGACGCCTCGTCCCGGCCGAGGAGCGGCAGCAGCCAGCCGAGCGCCTCGAACGAGAGCTCGTCGACCGTGGCCTCGCGCACGAGCGCCCGCGCCCGCGCGCGGTCCGCATCGCCCAGCAGCGCCCGCACCGAGAGCGCGTAGGCCTGCAGCGTGCGCCGGACGTCGGCGCCGTACTCCTTCGGGATGTTGCGGTCGATCTCGCGCAGGTAGCGCCGCGCGCGCTCGAGCGCTTCGTCGGGCACCGGGAAGCCCTTCGCCTTCGCCCGCGCCAGCGCGTGCGCGACGTGGATCGACACGTACGGCCACGAGCGCTCGCCGCGCCGCCAGAAGCCGAAGCCGCCGTCGTCGTTCTGCAGCGCCCGCAGCCGATCGACGTCGCGCTTCACGGCCTGCTCGAGCTCCTCGGGCTTCGGCAGGCCCTCGGCCTGGAAGGCGCCCAGCACGTCGCGGAGCGCCGCGACCGCGAGCACGCGCGAGGAGAGCTGCTCCGCGCACTCGAAGGGATAGGCGACGAGGTACAGCACCGCGTCGGTGAGCGCCTGGAGGGCCGTCGAGGACGTCGTGAGCTCGAGCCCGCCGACCTCGGGGCGGGCTCCTTCGGGCGCGCGCACCGGCTGCGCGATCGCGCCCGCGTCGAGCTCGCCGTACGTCGCGAAGGCCTCGGTCGTGGCGGGCGTCCACACGGGCAGCTCGAGCTCGGCGGCGTCGGCCCACGGCCCGGACACCGCGCCGACCTGGATCCGCGCCGTGCCCGCGCGCTCGGCGGCCATCGGGAAGCGCACCTCGGCGCGGTCGTTCGCGGCGACCACGAGCCGCCGCCCGGCGCCGTCCGTGAGCGCGGCGTTCCCGGCGCGCACGGCCACGTCCACGCTCAGCTCGCGGTCCGTCTGGTTCTGCACCACGACGGGCAGCTCGAAGCGGTCGCCGAAGTTCAGGAAGCGCGGCGGGGACGGCCGCACCATCAGCGGCAGCCGCGCGACGAGCGTCGCCTCGGCCGAGCCGAAGCGTCGCGCGCCGGAGACGGCCACCGCCATCACGCGATAGCGGGTGAGGCTGTCGGGCAGCTTCACGGGCACGCTCGCGCGGCCCGCCGCATCGAGCGGCACGCTCGCGGCGAAGAGCGCGAGTCGCCGCGAAGTCCGTGCGCGCGCGGATCGGGGCGGCGGCCTGCTCGTCCTCGGCCTTCTCCCGGGCGGCCATCCTCCGCATCGGCGCCGCTGCCGGCAGCGGGCCTGCGCCGCGAAGGCCACGTACAGCCGCTGCGCCGTCACGCTTGCAGCGTCAGCGGCGTCGACCAGGCTGTCGGGGGTGCGCGAGCAGCACGTGGGAGCGCAGCCGGTAGTCGGCGACGTCCGGCGTCCGCGTCGAGTAGAAGACGGCGAGCGGGTCGGGCAGGCGGTAGCCCGTCAGCGCGAGCACGGCCTCGTCGACCACGACGACCGCCGCCTCGCCGTTTGCGGCCGGGGCGCCCGCGGCGTCCTGGAGCGACAGCGTCGAGCACGGTCTCGCCGCCAGGGGCGAGCGCCGGCTCGCGCGGGGTCGACCGCGAGCGCGAGCGAGCGCGAGCGGGGAGGCACGTCCAGGCTGAGACGGCCGCTGGCGAAGGCGGGCCGCGCGGGCGTCTGGCGTCCGTTCGCGGCGGCCTCGCGCGGCGCCGCGCCCACGAGGTCGACCTGGACCTGCACGTTCGGCGTGAAGCCGTCCTCGATCGGGATCGTGAGCGTCTCGGACCCCGCCGCGATCGTGAAGCGCTCCTCGCGCACGAGCCCGGAGCGACGCAGCGTCAGCACGCCCTCCGCCGGCGCGAAGGGCGCGACCACGAGCAGCTTCGCGACCTCGCCCGGCTGGTAGGTTCGTCGATCGGGCACGAGCGTCACGTCCTCCTGCTCGAGGTCGCGGCGCGGCGGCACGCGGCCGCCCGGCCACCCACACGCGCAGCTCGGTCTCGTTCTCGCGGCCCTGCGCGTCGGCGACGCGCGCCAGGATCCGGTAGACGCCGCCCTCCTTCGCGCGCGATCGTCACGCGAACGGGCTCGGCCTCCGCGCGGAGCGTGCGCTCCTCGCGGTCGTGCGCGACCTCCTGCCACTCGCCCTGCAGCTGCTCCCACTCGAGGCGTTCCGCCGTGAGCCGGACCGGGCTGCCGACCGCGGCGCGGCCGTCGAGGTCGGTGGCGATCGCGTCGAGCGCAATCGGCTCGCCCTTCTGGACGAAGGAGCGCTCGGCTGCGCAGGCCCACGTAGCGGTCCGCGGCGTGCACGAGCAGCGAGGCCTGTGCGGTCCAGGCCTGCCGGTTCACGTCCATCACCGTGGCCTCGGCCGTGAAGATGCGGGGCCGCGGCTCGTCCGGCTGCCGCTCGAAGTCGATGCGCAGCCGATGACGGCCGGCTCCGTCGGTGCGGGCGGCGAAGGCCTGGCGCTGCTCGCTCTCGCGCCCTGCCGGGAGCGGGCGCCACCAGGGCACGAACGACCCGAACACGAAGTCCTCGCGGTTCGGAGGCCGGAAGTGATCCGGCTCGCGCGACCACGTTCCAGCTCACCTCGGCCCCGGGGAGCGCGCCGCCCGCGTAGTAGGACGGCGGCGACCGTCGACCGTCGCCGAGCCGCCCGCGAGGTAGGGCCCTTCGCTCGCGGCCGCCTTCACCTCGAACTCGGGCCGCCGGAACTCCTGGACCGAGAAGCTGTGGAGGTGCGTGCGGTTGTCGAGGCCGGGCGCATCGGCCTCGAGCTGCAGCGACGCCGTGCCGAGGTTGAAGGTCGGCGGCAGCGTGAGCGCGAGGTCGAAGGCTCCCGTCGGGCCGAGCGCCGTGCGTCCCTTCGCGGACTCGTTGCCCTGCGAGTCGCGCAGCGTCCACGCGAGCGAGCGCAGCGACGCCGGCGGCGGCTCGACGTCGCCGCCGGGCCCGGCGCCGATGCGGCGCAGCCAGCCCTTGACGCGCACCTCCTCGCCCGGCCGGTAGAGCTTGCGGTCGTCGAACACGTAGAAGCGGAGCGCGTCCTGCCGGGCGTGCCGGACGAAGCCGCCGTCCTCGCTCCACCAGCCGGTCTGCTGCGGGAGGATCGCGACGTCCGCGCCGCGCCGCGCGACGAGCAGCGGAGCGGGGGAGTCGCCGAGCGGGAAGCGGGCGAGCCCGTCGTCCGCCGTGCGCAGCGTGACGCCCCCGAGCGAGAGCTCCACGCCCGCGAGCGCGCGGCCCGTGGCGAGGTCGTTGGCCCAGGCGACGAGCGCGTCGCCGTCCACGAACGCGTCGAGGCCGATGCGGGTCGCCTGCACCCAGACGACCACGGCGTCGCGAACGTCCTTGGCCGCGGCGGCGCTGGGGCGGACCGAGACCACGAGCTGGCCGACGCCGTCCGCGAGCGCCGGCGCCAGGTCGATGCGGGTCTCGGCGAGCGCGTCCGGCTCGCCGGCGACCGCAGCGTCGTCTCGAGGACGCGACGGCCGGGCAGCGGCGCCGGCTGGTTGCCCAGTCTGCGATCGGCGCGAGCGGAGCCACGCCTTCCAGTCGTCCGGCGTGACGGCGTTCACCTCGACGTGGAGCGACGGGTGGTTGGTCGAGTAGACCGGCAGGACGGTCGCGCCCGTCGGATCGAGCACGACGAAGTCGCCGCCCTGGAAGCGGAGCGCGCGGGGCGCCGGACCCACGTCGAACGTGAGCGGCGCGCCGGGCTCGAGCTCCTGGCCGAAGGCGTCGCGGAGCGCGCTCGAGAGCGACACGCGGTAGCGTGGTGCGCCCCTTGGCGACGCCGCGGATCGCGAGCGTAGTGCCCCAGCTCTCCACCTTGAGCCCCGCCAGCGCGGGCTCGACGCGCACCACCTCGCTCGCCAGCGTCTTCGCGTCGATCGGGTTCGTGAGCTCGACCCGCCACGGGTCGAACGGCGCGCAGCGCCCGTTCGAGCCGCACTCGCTCTTGCGCACGCGGAACGGGCCGTAGGTCCGGAAGCTCCAGCGCTCGGCCGACTCGCTCTTGCGCGGGTCCCTCGGCCGACGGCGTGCCCGGGCCGACGCTCACCTCGACCGCCGCGTCCGGCGGCAGCGGCGCCTCGGTCCGGAACGCCAGCCAGCGGCCGGGCTCGGCGCTGCGGGCGAGACGCGCGACGACCTCGTCCTGGCTCGACCTCCGCGGCCGTCGCGAGGCGCACGCGCGCGGCTGCGCCTGACGCGCCGGCCGCGCGGACGCTCACGCTCGCGAGCACGGCCGCGGGGTCGATGCGCTGGTCGAAGGCCGCGAACAGCAGCGCGTCGCGACGCACGGGACCGCCCTCGGGATGCTTGGCGACGAGCCGCGGCGCCGGCGTCCGGAAGCTCCACGAGACGCCGCTCGCGAGGGCGCCGCCCGTGGCGCTCGTAGCACCGGCCGCGACCGTCGCCCGGTACTCGCTCGCCATCGCGAAGCGTCCCTCGGGCTCGAACACGAGCGTGCGCGTCCCGATCCAGCGCCACTCGCCCTTGGGCTGCGGCTCGAGCCGCACCGGCACGCCGTCGTGCGCGAGCCCCGCGTGCGAGTCGAGCGCGACCATCGGCTGCGAGAACGTGACGGAGAGCTGCGGCGCGAGCGGCACGTCGCCTTCCGGCGAGCGGCGCAGCACCGTGAGCGGGCCGGTCGCCGGCGCTTCGGTCCGCGACGCGCCTGCGGTCGTCGGAGGAAACGGCGTGCGCTCGGTGCGCCCCGGCCGCGGAGGCGGCAGCGACGGCTCGCGCAGCGCGAACGGCGTCGTGCGCGGCTCCTGCGCGAGCGGCGGCAGGCGATCCAGTGACGCGGCTCGTGGCGCGCAGCGTCGAGCCTCGTGGCTCGGGGACGCGCGACGAGCACGGGCGCCTCGGCCGCGTCCTGCGCCCTCGCTCAGACGGAAGCCGGGCTCGGCGGCGATCTGCCCGGCGGCCTCGCCTGTGGATCTATTGGGCACGAACCCCGACCGGGGCGACGCTGCGCGCGGCCCCGGCGACGCGGCGAAAGCCATTGCCGCGAGCAGGACGAGCGTGAGTGCCCGGGACGCGCGCGACGCAGGCGGCTTCACCACGCCGAGGATACCGCGCGGGGGCGTTTACATTCCGCCGCTTGCGCTATGATGGTTCCTTGCCGTTTGGGCAGGAGGCCGAGGACCGATGGGCGACGCCGGTGAGGGACTGATCGACGCCGAAGACCGCTTCCAGCAGTGGGTGGCCGAGCGCGAGCAGCAGAAACAGCGGAAGGGCGTGGCGGCGGCGGATCCCGAGCGCGAGCGCAAGATCAACTCGCTGCGGCTCGCGAAGGCCGAGCTCGAGCGGCAGAAGGGCGTGACGACGAGCCCGATCCGGCAGAAGCAGATCGACCAGGCGCTCGCCGACCTCGACAAGGAGCTGCGCAAGCTGGGCGCGAGCTAGCGCCGTCGCCGGCGCGCCGTCGCGCGCGACGGCTCAGCGCGCGAGCTTCGCGCTCACGCGCTCACGGATCCACTTCCCGTCCCACCACTCGATCGGGTTCACCGGCAGCCCGTGAACGAGCGTCGTGAAGTGGAGATGGTCTCCGCCGGCGAGCCCCGTGGCACCCGAGCGCCCGATCACCGCGCCGCGCTCGACCTGCTGGCCCTCCTTGACGTCGATCGCGGAGAGATGGGCCGAGAGCGTCATCAGCCCGAGGCCGTGGTCGATCAGCACGCTGTTGCCGTAGATGCCGAAGTAGCGCGCGAGCACCACGACACCGCGGTTGGCGGCCTGGACCTCGCTCTGCGCCGTCGACGCGAGGTCGAAGCCGAGGTGGGTCTGCTGGTCCACGTCGCGTTCCGCCGTACACGTAGGTGCGCTGGTCGGCGAACGCCGACATCACCTTGCCGTTGCGCAGCGGCAGGAACGGCTCGCTCCACAGGAAGCTCGCGGCCGAGCGCTCGGCGAGCTCGCGTAGCTCGGCGGCGTTCGCCGCGCGCAGCTCGCGGTTGATCTGCAGGTAGTCGTCGAGCAGGCTGCCCTTCGAGGCGAGGCCCGGGGTGTGCTCGCGGATCTCCGGCACCACCTTGTTCAGGAACGCGTCGTCGAGGTTGATCCGGTCGCGCGCCGGCGGCCGGCGCGCGAAGCGGTCGACGAACGTCGCGGAGCCCTGGTTGCCGGCGTCGTCCTCGGCCACGACGCGCAGCGTGCTCGCGTCCTCGAGGTTCCACGGCACGCCGAAGAGCGCGACCCGCTCGTCGCGGCTGCCGCCCGGCAGCGCCGAGCCCGGGAAGCGCCAGTCGCCGGCCGTCACGAAGTCGCGCACGGCGCTCGGGCCCACGCGGTAGACGACGACGCCCGCGCCGCCCTGCATCACGTAGTGCTGGCTCGAGACGAGCGAGAGCGAGGGCGGCGTGAGGCGGACCGGCAGCCGCAGCTCCTGCACCACCGGGGCCGGCGCGCATCAGCCAGGTGGACGCGCGCTCGGCCACGACGCGCAGCGTCGCCTCGCCCTCGACGAGACCGGCGCAGCGCCGTGTGGCCGACGTCCGCGCGGATCTCGTCCTGCCGTCGTCGCCGCCGCCCACGGCCGCCAGGCGGCCGGGGGATGGTGCTCGCGGCGTGCTCGACGACCTGCACGCGCCCCTTCTGCTCGATCTCGAGGCGCAGCCCCGCGAGTCCGCGGCCGCCGGCCTTCGCGCGCACCCGCACCGGCGTCGTCGGTCCGATCGCCTTGGCGTCGGTCACGATCTCGACGGTGGGTGGCGGGCCCGTGCGCAGCGTCACGACGGCGAGGGCCGCGAGGACGAGCGCCGCCAGGAGCAGCGCCAGGAGCTTCAACCACTGTCTCAAGATCGTCATACTACGACGAACCGACGGTGCCGGGCCCGAGCGATCGACGCCGGGGCCTTCGCACTTGCAGAAGGCGGCCTCGGGGCTTAAACTGGCGTGGCCCTAAGTGGTTTGGGCTCTAGGGACTATGGCAAGCGACGAGCACGCCGGCGGCGCCGCGTCCAGGACCGACGTCCTTTCCGCCACCGAGTTCGTCACGCCCCGGCGCAAGCCCTTCCACAAGGACCCGCTGAGCCTCATCGGCTGGGGGATAGCGCTCGCCTCGATCGTCGCCTACTGGTACTTCTTCGTCCGCAAGCCGGTGCCGAAGCCGGGCCAGCAGATCGCCCGCCTCACGGGCGTCGACGGCAAGGTCAAGGTCAAGCCGAACGCGATGGAGGCCTGGAGCCGAGGCCGCCGCTCGCCGACCCAGCTGCACGTCGGCGACGTGGTGCAGACCGAGACGCGCGCGGGCGCCGAGATCTCCTTCAACTCCGGCAGCGTCGTCAAGGTGCGCTCCGACAGCGTCGTGTACATCGGCGGCTCGGCCGAGGCCTCGACCGCGGCCTGGCGCGTGCAGTCGGGCCGGGTCAACTTCGCGGTCGGCCACGAGTCGACCGAGATCGTGACGCCGACGCTGAAGACGACGGCGCTCGAGAACGCGAGCGGGAACATCGACGTCGGCGAAGGCGGCGCGACCGGCGTCAAGATCTTCACCGGCGAGGCCCAGCTCGAGACGTCGCAGGGCCAGAAGATCACGCTGCAGCAGAACCAGGCCGTGCAGGTCGACGCGGCCGGCCGCGCCGGCGACACGATGGAGCTGCCGCCGCCGCCGACGCTGATCGCCCCCGCGGCCAAGGCGCGGCTGCCGGTCGCGAAGCCGCCCGACGCGTCCGCGAAGCTCAGCTGGACGGACGTGAAGGGCGGCGCCACCTACCACGTCGCGCTCGACTACAACGTCACCCAGGCCAACCTGCTGCTGTCCGCCGCGCTCGAGGAGACCGGCATCCAGGGAACCGCCCACGACATCAAGGGCTTGAACCTCGGCCGCTATTTCTGGCGCGTCGCCGCCGTCAACAAGGACGGCCTCGAGGGCGCCTTCTCGCGCGTCTCGTTCTTCCAGGTGGTGGAGCCCGAAGTGCCGCCGGTGCCGCTCGCCACGCCGACGCCCGCGGCGAACGCGCCCACGCTCGTGGTCCAGGTGGTCGACGAGGTCACTCCCGGCGTCGTTCACGTGGGCGGCCGCGCGCCGCGCGGATCGACCGTGACGGTGAACGGCACCCCGGTCAAGATGCTGCCCGACGGCAGCTTCAGCGAGTTCGTGCGCCACAGCGGCCCGGGCGAAGTGGTCGTGCGCGCCACGGCCGAGGACGGACAGTTCGTCGAGCGCGTCGCGCGCCGTCTCGAAGCGCTAGATGGCGCGCGAGCGCTGGTTCTTCGCGCAGGGCACGCAGCGGCGGGGGCCGATCCCGTTCCAGCAACCTCGTCGAGTCCGTGCTCGCGCAGCCCGAGCCGCGCACCGTGCTCGTCTGGCGCAAGGGCTTCGCGGACTGGACGCGCGCCGAGGACGTGCCCGAGGTCGAGCGTCGGCTGGCGCCGTTCCTCGCGCAGCAGGGCCGCGGAGGAAGCGGCGAGACGCGGTCCGACGCCGGCGGCGGTCGAGGCCGCGGCGCGGCCGATGCGCGGCGAGGAAGCGAAGCCGGGCAGCCCCGCGCTCGTCTACGGCGGGATCGCGGCGAGGCGTCGCCCTGCTGGGCCTGCTCGCCTGGCTGTTCTGGCCGCGCGCGCAGCCGCAGCCGGCGACGCTGCCGCTCGGCGGCACCACTCCCGACAACGCTCCGGCCGTCGTCATTCCGGCGCCGACCCGCAGCCGCTGGCGGTGCAGACGCCGCCGCCGACACCGCCGCCGACGCTCGCGCCGCGCGCCGCACCCACGCCCGCGCCGACCGCCGCGGCGGCGACGCCGTCCGACCGCGAGAGCGACCTCCCGGCGCGCGACCTCAAGCGGCTGCGCGGCGTCGCCAGCTGGTCCGGCGACATTCTGAAGCTCACCGTCTACAACGGCACGACCTGGCGCGTCACCGAGCTCTACGTGAAGATCAGCCGCTTCAAGGACGACGACTTCGTCGAGGACGCGCGCCCGCTCGTCCTGGCTCCGCCGGGCGCCGCGGTCGACGCCGGCGTCGCCGACCTCCTGAGCCGCGTGGCGCCGGACCGCAAGAAGCCCGGGCTCAACCCCGCCGACACGGGCCCGTTCGAGGGCAAGGCCGGACCGCAGCCCGAGAACTTCCGCTGGGAGATCGAATCGGCGCGCGGCTACCCGCCGGCAAGGCGCTCACGCCGCGACCTACGAGTCGACCGCGATCAGGCCGTCGGCCGAGGGCAGGCCTTCGAGGCCGCGCGCGTCGCGCGCCGAGACGCGCCAGCGGAAGGCTCCTTCCCAGGGGATCTCGATCTTGACCGGCGGGGCGGCGACGTCGCGCTGGAGCAGCACCACGTCGGAGCCGACCGGCAGCACCTCGAGCTGATAGCCGGGAGCGCTGCCCTTCCAGCGCAGCTCGAGCGGCTCGCCGGGCGCGACGAAGACCGGGTCGAGCGCGGGCCACAGGCCCTCGGTCGGCGCCGGCAGCACGCCCTGCGGCGCGCTCGGCGACTTGCCGGCGGCGACCACCGTGCCCTGGCCCGCGGTCAGCGTCACGACCGCGCCCGCGGCCTCGACCATGAAGCGGCCCGCGAGGCAGGTGACGAGCGTCGACTTCGCCTGGCGCCTCACGACGGCGCGGCCCTGGCCGCGCACCTCGGCCTCGTCCGTCACCAGCTTCAGCGCGTCGAGCTTCGGAGCCTCGACGAGCACGCGTCCGGCCTCGAGCGTCGCCTGCAGCAGGACGCTGTCGGGGAAGCGCAGCGTCGAGCCCGGCGACAGCGTGAGCGCCATCCAGGGCAGCTCGAGACGCGCCACGGCCTCGGGGCCCGTGCGCAACGCCTCGCCGAGCGCGAGCGGGCCGCCCTCGACCGCCTGCTGCCACGGGCGTCCGTCTTCGCGAGCTCGACCTTGTGCTCGACGAGGCTCAGCCTTGCGAGCGTGAGCGGGCTCGGGCTCTTGTCGGTCGCGGCCGCGGACTGGGCGAGCGCGGCAGACGGCAGCGCGACGAGCGCGCCCACGAGCGCGAGGAGGCCCAGCCGCGCCCGGTCAGACGAGCGGCACATCGGTCACCTCCGGCTGCGGGGCCGCGGGGCTCGGGCGGCTCGCCGGCGCGCTGCGGGCGTTCTTCTTGTCCTTCGCGTCGCGCCGCGACCCGTAGTCGCCGTAGCCGTAGTAGCCCTTCGTCTTCACGTCCACCGCGTTCAGCACCGCGCCGATCACGTTCGGCGTCACCTTGCGCAGCGCCAGCAGCGCGCGCTTCACCATCGTGCGGTCCACCTTGTTCTGCTGGACCACGAGCAGCGTCGAGTCGGCCCGCTGCGCGAGCAGCAGCGCGTCGGTGACCGCCGCGACGGGCGGCGAGTCGACCAGCACCCAGCGGTACTGCTGCTTGAGCTCGGCGAGCGCTGTCCCGAGCTCGGGACGCGCCAGGATCGCCGGCGGGTTCGGCGGCAGCGGCCCGGCCGCGATCGCCGAGAGGTTCTGGACCCGCGTCGGCCGCACCAGCGACGCGATCGGCGGTGTTCTTGACGAAGTAGTCGGTGAGGCCCGGCTCGCGCGGGACGTTGAGCCGCTGGTGCAGGTTGGCGCGGCGCAGGTCGCAGTCGACGACCACGACGCTCTCGCCCGACACCGCGAGCAGCTTCGCCACGTTCAGTAGCGTCGTGGTCTTGCCCTCGCCGGGCGCCGTGCCGGTGACCAGCACGACCTGGCCCTGCTCGCCGCGCCGCGAGAAGAGCAGCGCGGTGCGCAGGTTCTGGTAGGCCTCGGTCGCGAGCGAGGCGTCGTCCTTCGTGTAGCGCGGGATCGCCGCCAGCAGCTCGAGGTGCAGGTGGCGCTCGACGTCGTCGGCGTCCTTGAGCGTGTTGTCGAGCGCGTCGCGCAGCAGCACGAAGCCCGCGCCGAGCAGCAGGCCCGCCATCAGGCCCACGAGCGCGATCTGCCGCTTGCGCGGCCAGACCGGCGCGCTCGGCACCACCGCGCGGTCGAGCAGCCGCACGTTGTTGTTCTGGATCGATGCCGCGATGTTCGTCTCGTTCAGCTTCTGCAGCAGCACGCGTGTAGAGCCCGGCCGCCGAGTCCGCCTGCTTCTTGAGCGACTCGAGCTCGGTCATCTTCAGGCTCTGGTCGGCGGCGCGGCCCTTGTGCTCGTCGATCGCGGTCTTGAGCTCGGTTTCCTTGCGCTGCAGCTGGCGGTACTCGGCGCGCAGGCCCTCCTCGATCTGGGCCACGCGCGCGTCGCGGTCCTTCCGCAGCTGCTGGAGCTGCACCTGGACCTTCTGGACCTCGGGGTGGCCTTCCTTGTACTTGTCCCGCATCTTGGCGAGCTCGAGCGTGAGCACCTGGATGCGGGCGTTCATGTCCGCGACGACCGCGTCGCCCGCCCACCTGGGGGATCGCGTCGGTGCCGCGGCCGCGGCGGCGCGCCTCCTGGAACTCGCCGAGCTGCGCCTCGAGCTCGATGCGGCGCGCCTGCGCCTGGATGTGGTCCTCGGTCAGCTTGGTGATCGAGGTGGTGATCGCCGAGACGCTGCCCTCGGGCACGTACAGGTCCTGGCCCTGGTAGGCGCTGCAGCAGCTTGTCCTGCGCCTGCTGCATGCCGGTCTGGGTCTCGGCGAGGCGCTCGTTGACCCACTTGTAGGCGCGCCGCGCCGCCTCGACCTGGCCCTCGATGCTGTAGTCCATGTAGACGTCGGCGAGCGTATTCGCCCAGAGCGCCGCGTCCTTGGGGTCGTTGTTGGTGATCCGCACCTCGACCACGTAGGTCTCCGGGACCGGCTCGACGGCCACCGTGCCCAGCAGGACGGCCGACGGGGTCGCGCGCCCGGGAAGGACTGCCGGAGCTTGAGCTTGTCCACCACGCGCTCGGCGATCGCGCGCGAGTGCAGCACGTTCAGCTGGGTGTTGAAGAACTGGCGGTCGCGGACCGGGTTGCCGGTCGACACCAGCGCGTCCGTCACGTTGAGCGAGGTGGGATTGGGGGGCATCACCTGCAGGAGCGTGCGGGCCTGGTAGCGCGGAAGCTGCAGCTCGCCCGCGAGCACGCCGAGCGCGAGGCCGCCGACCGCGGCGGCGGCGAGCAGGATGCGGCGCCGCCACAGCAGCTCGACGTAGTAGCGGACCTCGATGTCGCGCGGAGCGCCCTCGTCCGTCCGGCCGGCGTGGAGGAGGTTCGGGTTCACAGCCGTCGCGCCTTCACCACGACCTCGTCGCCGGGCTGGAGCGCCACGTCGGGTGCCTTGCCCTTGCGCACGGCGGCGAGGTCGACTTCCTGCTCGGACCCGGCCCGGCGCAGCACGACGCGGTCGGAGCCGCTGCGCAGCACGCCGCCGGCCTGCTCGACGAGCGCGCCGAGCGTGAGCGCCTTCTCGTAGGCGTACTGGCCGGGGCGCTGCACCGCGCCGCTCACGCCCACGTAGCGCTGCAGCGCCGCCGTCACCAGTCGCCCGCGACGAGCGGCAGCCCCAGGCGCTCGAGCTCCTCGGGGCTCGGATCCTTGCCGCCGAACCGGATCCGCAGCTCGTGCGCGTCGTCCGCGAAGCTCGCGTCGCTGCGCGCGACCACCACCTCGCCCGAGGCGCCCTGGACGAAGCCGCCCGGCGTCGAGCAGCGCGTCGACCAGGCGCGTGCCGGCGCGCAGCGGCTTGCGGCCGGGCCGGTTCACGGCGCCCTGCACCCAGACGAACTGGCTGTAGTACCCGGTGACGCGCACGTCCACGTGCGGCGCCGCGAGGTCGCGAGCCGGCGAGCTTCGGCGTGATGCGCGCCGCGATCTCGCCGGTCGTGAGCCCGTGCACGTCGACGTCGCCCGCGCGCGGCAGCCAGATGCGGCCCGTGGTCTGGACCGTGGGCATCCGCGACAGGTCGGGACGGCCGTCGACGACGATCTCGATGACGTCGCCCGGGCCGACGCGGTAGGGCGCGGGCACCGCGGCGGTGGCCTGCAGCACGAGCGCGAGCAGCGAGGCGGCCGACAGCGCGGCGCTCATCGTGGCGGCGTCCCGAACAGGTCCCACTCGAGCGTGAGGTAGAAGCCGTTGGCGTCGGTGTCGAGGTCGTTGATGTTGGAGTCGCGGTTCTCGTCGCGATACGCGGCGGACAGCGCGAGCTTGCGCGCGATCGGCCGCCGCAGGCCGACGAACCAGCCGAGGATGCGATCCTCGCGCGAGGCACCGATCTCGGGCGCGATCGTGCGGTAGTCGTTCGTCTGGTAGCCGAGCCCGCCGCGGGCTTCGAACTTCGCCGGACAGCGGCGAGCGTCAGCACGCCCTGGACGCCGGTCGAGACGTAGAAGCCGTTCTCCTGGTAGGCGGAGAGCGGCGTCGAGCGGTTGGCGTAGATCGCGAAGTTCGAGTCGCGGCCCAGCTCGCGCGTGAGCGCCGCGCGCAGCGTCATGCCGGAGTAGCGTGTCCCGCCCGCGCCCGCGTTCGGCGAGTCCTGGCCGCGGTAGCCGACGCTCAGCTCGCCCGTCAGCAGCGGCAGCAGCTCCCCGTTGAGGCTCAGGCGCGCGCCGTGCGCGGTCGACTCGGCCTCCGGGCGCTCGTCGTTGGTGGGCACGCTGATCGTAGACGTAGTCGAGGATCGCGCGCAGCCGGGGCGTGAGCTCGAAGCCGAGGCCGGCGGAGGCGCTGCGCGTGTCGTAGTCGAAGAAGCTCGAAGGCTCGGTGAAGTGGACCGTGCCGGCCGTCCCGGCGAGCTCGACGCTCAGGCGCGGACCGACCACGATGCTGGCGCCGCCGTCGACGTCGTTGCGGTTGAAGCGGCCGAGCCCGAAGAAGTACTCGCCGCCCGGATCGACGACGCGGGTGTCGAGGACGCCGCTCTGGAAGCGATCGCGCGCGCGCAGCGTGACGCGCGCGCCCACCGGCAGCTCGAGCCCGGCGCCGACCAGGTGGCTGCTGCTGTTGACCTGGTCGAAGGTCGCGAACGCCCGGAACACGGGCGAGTACTCGAGCCGCAGGGCGCCCGCGCCGACCGGAGCCGCCGCCAGCACGCGCGGCTGGACCTCGAGGTAGTTGTCGCGCGTCGGCTCGGCCGACGACTCGACGAAGGTGTCGGCGTCCACGTAGCGCGCGTCGACCGACGCGCGCACGCGGAACGGGCCCAGCACGGCGCCCTCGTCGGGCCCGAGCTCGGTCACGTCGACCGCGCGCTCGGCCTCGGGCTCCTTCGCCGGAGTGCCGCTCGGGAAGAGCTGCGGGTAGAGCTCGGCGACGGATCCCGCCGCCGGCTGCCCCTCGCTCGGTGCCGTCGGAAACAGTCGCTTCGCGAGATCGGCCGTCGCGGCGGCGCTCGCGCACCGGCGGCGCGGGGCTGGAGCCGGCTCGCGCTCGGGCGGCAGGCAGTCGGCGCCGGCGCCGCGCGCCGGCGGGCGGCTCGGCGGAGCCGGCGCTGCGCGACCGGCGCGCGCGACGGGGGGCGGAGCCGGTTGCGCCGACGGAGCGGGGGCGGAGCCGCCTGCGCCACGTTCGAAGGCGCGGCCTCCTGCGGCGAGGCGCTGCGGAACACCAGCAGCAGCCCGCGCGCGTCGCGACGCACGTCCACCGCGACCTCGGGCGGCACGTGCAGCAGCACGCTCACTTCCGTGTCGGTCGCGGCGATCTCGAGCCGGTCGAGCTTCACCGGAGTCGACGCGAGCAGCGCAGGGTCGAAGCTGCTCGTGGGGGTCCACGAGAAGTGCCGCCCGCCGGCGAACTGGCCGCCGAGCGCCGCGTCCATGACCGAGACGCGCGCGGCCGCGCCCTCCCGATGAACGGCCACCATGCCCGGCGTTCCGGTGAGCGCCACGCGGATCGCGAGCCGCTGGTCCGTCGTCGTGCGTCAGGTAGACCGAATCGACCCGGGCAGAAGCGGCCGCCAGCACGAGCGCGGCGAGCAGGCTCATTCCGTCGAGACCTCTCCGGGGTGGTCCTTCCCGGTCGCTTGCCGCCGCCTTGTGCTCCAGTCCGCTCATGGGTTGCACCGAGGTCTGTACAGAGCAAGGAGCGTGCCCCTGAGCCAGAAGGGCTTGGCCGTCGTAACTCCCGGTGCCGCCTGCAGATAGCTCAAGTCGGCCCTCCACTCGCGTGTCTCCTTTTCAGACACGCTGACGGCTACCGACCACGTCACCGGTAAGACAGGGCACAAACCCCGTTACACGCCGGCGGCGAGTGTAACGCTTGAGGAAACTCGATGCAAGTTACTCTTGAGCTTTGAGAAAACGCTTGTCCGGACCGACTCCACGGAACCCTCTGCTACACTGCGGTCGGCCGAGGAGTCAGAGGGTGCTCGAAAGCCTGCCGAGCCTCATGCCCCGCCGCCGGCCGTCGGCGGGCGCGGGGCGCCTCGACCGCGTGGGCTGGAGCGCCGGCACCTGTGTCGAGGCCCACGGCGTGCGGCTCGGCCTGCGAACGAACGCGCCTTCGATGATGGACGAGCTGCGGAGCTGCCTGCCCCCGGGCTGCGAGGCCCAGCCGCTCGCGCGTCGTCGACGAGCTGTTCTCGGTCTGGGTCGATCCCGATGCCCGCGCCGCGCGGCCGAGCCGCGTCTACGTCGGCGGGCGCCGGCGCGTGCGCACGCGCGACCTGCGCCACGCGCTCGCCGTGCTCGAGTCGGAGCTGCGCCAGAGCGTCGCCGCGCGCTCGACGCGCCGCACCTTCGTCCACGCCGGCGTCGTCGGCTGGCGCGGCCGGGCGATCGTGGTGCCCGGCCGCAGCCGCAGCGGCAAGACGACGCTCGTGGCCGAGCTGATCCGGGCGGGAGCGAGCTACCTCTCGGACGAGTTCGCCGTGCTCGACGCGCGCGGCCGCGTGCACCCGTTCGCCAAGCCGCTGTCGATCCGCGGCGCGGGCGGCTGCGACGTCCACGTGCGCCGGCCGAGCGCCGAGGAGCTCGGCGGGCAGAGCGCGAAGGCACCGCTTCCCGTCGGCCTGGTGGTGCTGGCCGTGCACCGGCCGGGCGCGCCGTGGGAGCCGGCGACGCTCACGGCCGGACAGGCCGTGATCGAGATGCTGGCGCACACCGTACCGGCGCGCCTGCGGCCGGCGGAGTCGCTCCAGGCGCTCGAGCGCGCCGTGGCGCGCGCCGTCGTCGTCAAGGGCGAGCGGGACGAGGCCGCCGAGCTGGCGCCGCGCCTGCTGCGGATGCTGGAGGAAGCCGCCCCTCAGTCCCGCAGCCCGGTCGAAGGGGCGACGCGCGCCGCGCGATAGGCGGGACCAGGCTGGCGTGCGTGCTGCGCCACGGAGAGCGCGGCACGGACCGGAGGCTCAGGGAGCGGGGGTGCCGCCTTGCGGGCTGTTCAGCTGCGACTCGTCGATCAGCCGGCAGCCCTCGAGCAGCAGGTGCTCGACGCTCTGCGCGAGCGGCTGGCCCTCGCCGGGATCGCCGGGGGTGAACTTGAAGCTGCCCTTGGTCCACGCCAGAAAGGCGTAGACGGCCTCGGCGCCCGCCAGGGTCCCGCACGTGGCCGAGACCACGTGGCCCTCGCGGAAGCCCATCACGGTCGCCGTATGCTGGGCGTCCTCGGCGATCGAGGTGAAGATGCCGGTGAGGCCGCCCTGCCCGCACATCTGCAGGAGCGCGGGCGCTCCGAACACCTCGATGCGGCCCTGGAAGGACGCCGGTCACCCTCCGCCGCCCCGGCCTGCGGCTCGGCGGCGGCGAGGTCGGAGTAGCGCGTCATCAGCAGCTGGATTCGCATCAGCAGCTCGCGCACCGGCATGTTCTTCGAGAGGAAGTCGTCGGCGCCGATCTGCAGCGCGCGGTAGCGGTCCTTGTACTTGTCCGAGCCCGAGATGAAGAGCAGCGGCAGCCGCGACAGCATCGGGTGGCTGCGCACGCGGCGGCAGAACTCGAAGCCGTCGAGCTCGGGCATCGAGACGTCGGCCAGGATCATCCAGGGACGGTTCTGCACGGCGATCTGCCAGGCCGCCGCGCCGTCGGCGGCCTCGTGGATCGTGAAGCCCTGCGCGGCGAGCGGCATCGCGAGGTACTTGCGGAACGCCGCATCCTCGTCGGCGATCAGCACCGTGCGCAGCATCGGCGGCACGGTGTTGAAGTCGGGCATCTCCTCGTCGCCGTAGGCGCGCGCCAGCCCCGGGACCGGGACCGGCGGCGGGATCTCGTCGGCGATCTGCCGCACCTGGTTCGCGAGCACCCAGCCCTCGAGCCCGGGATGCCACACCTTCGTGCTCTCGGGGATCGACGTCAGCACGAGGTCGATCAGCTCCTCGACGTCGATCGGCCCGCGCTGGGCGCCGTCGAGCAGGTAGAACCACTGGTCGGGGCGCAGGCCCTCGGCGCGTGGAATCGGATCCGCGGACGGCGTGGGCCGCTCCGACGCGCGTCGGGCCGGCCGCGGCGCCTGCAGGCCCGGCGGAAGCGTGGGACTCACCGTCGGCCTCGTCGTGCCGTGCGGCAGCGTCACGGGCTGAGCGCGGATGATCGCGGTCTCGGAGATCGGCGCCGGCGGCTTCGGCGCGGGAGGCGCGGCCGCCACCGGAGGTACGGGAGGCGTCGGAGCCGGGTTGGGCGCGGGCGGTTGCGCGGCGTCGGCGAAGACGATCGTCGAAGGGACGTCGTCCTTCGCAGCGCGTGGTGGTTCGCCCGGGCGGGCCGGCGCCTGCGGCGGCGACGCCGGGACCGCTCGCGCAGGTGAAGCTGCGGCTGGCGGCGCAGCCGGAGCGGGCGACGTGACGCCCGCTGGCGGCGTGACGGGCTCCGGCGGCGCGAAGCGAATCGTCTGAGTGAGCTTCTTCTGCTCAGAAGGCGCGGGTGCAGCAGGCCGGGCCTGCGTCTCGATCGCGGGGACGGGCGGCGCGGCGGTCTTGCTGGCGTCCGGCGCAGCGGCGCTGGCGCTCGCTGCCTCGCCGTAGTGGCGGCTCAGCCACTGGAACAGCAGCTTGGTGATGCCCCTGAGCGTCTCCTCGACGCCCGTCCCCTTGATCGCGACGGCCTCGAACGCCGGCATGCCGCGCGGATTGAGACGCTCGTTGAGCACGGCGAGCGGCAGGGCGGTCGGCAGGTCGCGCTTGTTGTACTGGATCACCTGCGGGATCGAGGGGTCGATCTCGTTCACCAGCAGGTTCTGTCGCAGGCTGCGCTGGCTCTCGGCGTTCGCGTCGAGCATCGCCGCCTGGCTGTCGGCGACGAAGACCACGGCGTCGCAGCCCTTCAGCACCATGCGCCGGGTGGCCTCGTAGAAGACCTGGCCCGGCACGGTGTAGATCTGCACGCGCGCTCGCATGCCGCGGATCGAGCCGAGCTCGAGCGGCAGGAAGTCGAAGAACAGCGTGCGGTCGGTCTGCGTGGCGAGCGAGACCAGCTTGCCCTTCGACCTGAAGGCCAGGTGGTCGTGGATCCACTGCAGGTTGCTGGTCTTGCCGCACAGACCCGGCCCGTAGTAGACGAGCTTGGCGGTGACTTCCTTCGTCGCGTGATTGAAGAGCGCCATGCGCCGGCCGGATGCTGCCTGTGGCCCGCTACGGAGTCGTCGGCGAGCTCGGCGGCTGCGGCGGGAGCAGCGGCGGCGGGAGCGGGACGTCGACGCCGCCGCCACCGCCGCCCTGTCCGGGCCGGCCCGGGACAGTCCCGACTCCGCCGGCGATCTGCGTGGGCAGCGACGTGGGGGACTCGTCGATCAGCACGCGGTCGCCGCAGAGCGCCGACAGCAGCACCCGGCGCTGGTCGCGCACGAAGCGCATCGCGTCGAGCGCCTTGCCGCGCGAGACCGCTCCCTGCGGACCCGGGTCGAAGCCGAGCCGCCGGACCGTCGCCACGTAGTCGGCCGGGCTGCCCTTCTTGCGCTCGATCCGCAGCCGATCGACCGACGCGCCCTCGGCGAGCGACAGCACCAGAGTGTGGCGGCCCGCCGCGAAGGTCTGGCTCATGATCGGGCGCCAGCCGCTCGTCTCGCTGGGGCAGACGACGACCTTGCGACAGCCGTCGACCAGGTAGCGCTGGCCGCCGCCCGGCGTGGCGAACGCGGCGATCGAGTAGAGTCCCGACTCCGGGACCTCGAACGACACCAGGGCGCGCACCCCGCCCTTGCCGGCCTTGAGCGTCATCTTCCCGAGCCCCGTGGCGGCAGAGCGCGCCTCGACGGCGCTCGGCGGCGCCTCGACCTGGAAGCCGTCGCCGGTGAGCTCGATCGGTGTCGCGGCCGGCGGCAGCTCGGATTCGATGTCGATCGCCTTGAGCGCCGTGACCGCGAGATCGTCCGCCGTCGTCACGCCCTCGGCCTGCCAGCCTCCCGCGGGCTCGATCGGGTTCACGCAGGGAGGCGCCACTTCCACCTGGCTGAGCGACGCGCCCGGCGGCAGCAGGAACTGGGCCGCGTAGGCGCCGGGGTCGAGGTGCGCGGTCCCCGCCGAGATCCAGCTGGTCTCGTTGGCCGGGACGAGCGTGAAGGTCTTGAGCGGCTCGCCGCCCGCCAGCGAGCGGACCTCAGCCGTGCAGGGCTGGGCGGGCGCGCCCGAGAGCCGGGCGCGCAGGTGATAGTCGCCGGGCTGGGCGACGGGGATCGCGAAGCTCACCTCGGCGGGAGTGGCGCCGGCCGTCAGCACGGAGCCCGTCCCTTCTCCACTGAGCGCCGCGCCCTCGGCGCGGAGGAAGCGATCCGCGGAATAGGCCAGGCTGTCGCGCGGCGCGAGCGCCGAGAACACCTGCGACGCCTGCGAGCTGGCGCGGACCGCCTCCGTCATCTCGAGCGAGCGCAGCAGCATGCGCGCCCAGAGTGGATGCGTGACCGGCGTCTGGCGCGGATCGCCGAAGAGCGGCACGAGCGCAGCGGTCGCCACCACGGCGGCGAGGACGACAGACTTCACCCTGCCCCACATGCACCCCTCCACCCGTCCCAATAGCAAGACAGGGGCCAGCAGAAGTCATTCTAGACCAGTCCCCTGGAGGGCGTCGCCGGCCGTTTTTCGGACGGCACCCGGTCGTGACCTGGACCGAACGGCCGGCCTGTGGACAATAAGTGTGCGTTTCGACGGTCATCGAGGCGGCACGGGCGTTGCTTGGTCGGTCAGCCTGGAGGTGGCCGTGGAGTCCGCGGGAGTGCGTCTCAGTTCGTCGCGTTCTTCCTGGGCCTGGCCATCACGGCGGGCATCCTGGTGCCCATCCTGCTGCGCCTGCGCAGCACGGTGGGCGAGACGCGCGCCGAGAAGGCCGGAGCCGGGCAGCAGCTGCACCAGCTGAAGAAGACGAACTCGGCGCTCGAGGACGACCTCAAGTTCATCACGCAGTTCCTGAAGGACTTCCCGCGCCTGGCGCGCGAGCTCTACAGCGGGCTCACCGAGCGGCAGATCCCGGCGGTGCTGCTGAACATCGTCCAGCGCAGCCTCGACCCGCAGCACGTCGCGGTGCTGGTGCGGCGCTCGGACGCCAAGGGAGAGAAGGGCCGGCCGCCGCGGCTCGTGGTGGCCGCCGCGTATCCCGACGGCACCGGCGTCAAGGTGGGCGCCGAGATCCCGCTCGGAGCGGGCGAGATCGGCTTCGCGGCCGAATCGCAGATGGTCGTGAACCGGCAGGACCTGCAGTCCGAGACGGCGCGCAGCCGCATCAAGCCCGATCCCGGCCTGCCCGGGATGCCGGAGCCGGACCTGATCGCTCCGCTCGTCTTCGACCAGGACACGCTCGGCGTGATCGTGCTCTCGAAGCCGCGCAGGAGCGGCGACCCGAAGACGGCGCTCCGGCTCGTCACGCAGACCGGCGCCCAGGTGCTGCACACCGCGGCCCAGGTGAGCCGCATGAAGACCACCGCGGAGATGGACGGGCTCACGCGGATCTACAACAAGAAGCACCTCGAGCAGACGCTCAACGAGCTCATCTACCGCGTCGCCTGCGCGGCCTACGACCAGCGCTCGGCCGTGGGCCTTGGCGCGCCGGGCCAGGTGCTCTCGGTGTTCCTGTTCGACATCGACAACTTCAAGAACTACAACGACACGAACGGCCACCTGGCGGGCGACAAGCTGCTCCAGGAGCTCGCGGGTCTCGTCAACGAGGCCGTGCGCAAGGACGACATCTTCGGCCGCTTCGGCGGCGAGGAGTTCCTGCTGATCATGCCGCACACGAACGCGCAGCAGGGCCTGCTCGCGGCCGAGAAGATCCGCGCGCGGCTCGCCTCGCACTCGTTCGCCTTCGCCGACAAGCAGCCGCTGCGGATGATCAGCATCAGCGGCGGCGTCGCCGAGTATCCGCTCCACGGGCTCGACGCCGCCGGCCTGCTGCACGCGGCGGACGAGGCGCTCTACGAGGCGAAGCGCGGCGGCAGGAACCGGGTGCTCCAGGCGAGTGCCACCGCTTCGGCTCAGGCACCGCTCGGCGCGAGGCGCTCGTGACCGCCGTCCCCCGCGTCGAGGGCAAGCCCGCAGAGGGCGCCTTTCCCTATCGCGACCGCGTCGAGGACCTGCGGCGCGTGCTCGTGCAGCAGGGCAGCCTCGGGCTGCTGCTGATCGACACCTCCGCGCTCGCGCAGATCGAGCACCAGTACGGCTCGTCCGCGTTCGCCAAGGTGATGGCCATGGCGCGCGACCTGGTGTTCGAGCTCAAGGGCCACGAGGTCCGCCACGACGACATCATCTGCCTGAACGACCGCGGCGGCGACGCGTTCCTCGTCTTCTTCTCGCCCAAGCGGCGCGAGGGGCCGCTGCGCATCGCCGACCTGAAGGCGGCCGCCGAGCGCGTCGAGAGCCACATCAACCGCAAGCTGACCCGGCTCGCGAGCCCGTACCTCGGCCACCTGCGCCGCGTCTCGGTGGGCTTCGCGCTCTCGTTCTACAACCCGCTGGTGATGCCGGAGCGGCTCGTCTCGCGGCTGGTCGAGGAGGCGTGGAGCTGCGTGCACGTGCTGCGCGCGCAGCGCGAGCTGCAGGACCGCTGCGAGCTGCAGGAGGTGCTGCTCACCGACCAGCTCAGCACCGTGTTCCAGCCGATCGTCGAGCTGCGCCGCCGCCAGGTGCTCGGGTACGAGGCGCTCTCGCGCGGCCCCGCCGGCAGCGTGTACCAGATGCCGCTGCGCCTGTTCGAGATGGCGGCCGAGGCCGACCTGGTGTTCGAGCTCGACCGCAAGTGCCGGCGCCGCGCGCTGGTGTCCGCGGCCGCGCTGCCGCAGCACGCCAAGCTCTTCATCAACGTGTTCCCCTCGGCGATGTACGACCCCGAGTTCCAGGGCGCGGCGCTCGTCGAGCTCGCCCAGGCGCACGGGCTCAGCCCCGACCGCGTGGTGCTCGAGATCACGGAGAAGGCGGCGATCGAGAACTACGGCGTCGTTCGAGGAGGCGCTCGGCGAGCTGACCCGCCACGGCTTCTCGATCGCGGTCGACGACGTGGGCGCCGGCTACTCGGGCCTCGAGAAGATCGCGGAGCTCAACCCGCGCTACCTCAAGTTCGACCGCGAGCTCGTGCGCAACATCGACTCGAGCTACATCCGGCGCGAGATGACGCGCGCGCTCAAGGCCTTCGCCGACCGCATCGGCTCGACGATCATCGCCGAGGGCATCGAGCGCGAGGGCGAGCTGCAGGCGCTGCTCGAGCTCGGGATCGAGTACGGCCAGGGCTTCCTGCTCGGCCGGCCCGCCTCCGCGTTCCTGCCGCCCACCGCGGCCACGCTCGCGACCGCCGCCCCCTAGTCGGCGCGCGGCGTACAATCGCGCGCAGTGCGCCCACCGGCCGAGGCGTCACGCGCGGCGACGCTCGCGCTCTTTTGCCTCGTCGCGCTCGCGGTCGTCGCGCCGTGGGCCATCGGCGCCGTGCTTCCCGCGGCCCGGCTCGCGCTCCTGCTCGTGGCGCTCGCGGCCGTGGCGGTCGGCCTCCTCGCGGGCGCGCTGCGCGGGAGCCTCACGCTTCCCGCCGTGGCGGTCTGGCCGCTCGCGGGATTCCTGGCCCTGGCGCTCGCGCAGCTCGTGCCGCTGCCGGAGCCGCTCCATCGCCTGCTCGCGCCGGGATCGCACGCCGTCTGGCATCCCGCCGACCCCGAGGTGGCGCGGCTGCTCGGCGAAGGCGCGCGCCCGCTCTCCGTCGATCCCGACACGACGCTCGAGGCGCTCGCGCTCTCGGCCGGTCTCGCGCTCCTCGCGCTCGTCGCGGCGCCCGCGCTCGTGCGCGAGCGGCTCGCGGTGCGCGCGGTGGCGGCGGTCGCCGTTTCGGGCTTCGCGCTGTCCGCGTACGCGATCCTGGCGCGGGCCCGCTTCGGCGCGCTGCTCTACGGGCGGATCCCGGTGCCGACCGTGGCCCCGTTCGGGCCGTTCGTCAGCAAGAACCACTTCGCCGGCTGGTGCGCGATGGCCGCCCTGCTCACGGCGGGGCTCGCGCTGGGGCTCGCCGAGGCCGCGCGGCGACGGAGCCGCGACTGGACCACGGACGCGCGGGCCGGCGGCGTGATCCTCGCGCTCGTGGCGACGCTGGCGATGGCGCTCGCCACGCTCGCGTCGCTCTCGCGCGGCGGCGTGATGGCGCTCGTGGCCGGCTGCGGCTGCCTGCTCGCGCTGCGCCTGCTCGATCCGCGCCGCAGCCGCGCGGTGCTCCTGCCCACGCTCGCGGTCACGATCCTGCTCGGCGTGATCCTGGTCGGCCTCGTGCCGCGCGAGGCGCAGGAGCGGATGACGACGCTCAGCGGTGCGCCCTTTCGCCTCGAGACCTGGAAGGGCGCGCTGCGGCTCGCCGCCACGAGCCCGCTGGTCGGGCACGGGCTCGGCGCGTTCCACGACGCCTACCCGCGCTTCAAGCGCGACTACGGGATCGTCCGCGTCGAGCACGCCGAGAACGACTATCTCGAGACGCTGGCCGAGACCGGCGCGCTCGGCCTCGGCCTCGTGCTCGCCGGGTTCGGGTGGCTGCTGTCGGCGGGCGGGCGCGGGATCGCCGAGGGCCGCGACGCGGCGGCGCGCGGGATCGGCCAGGGCGCCCTGGCCGCGCTCGCGGCGCTCGCGGTCCACTCCGGCGTCGACTTCAACCTGCGCATTCCCTCGAACGCCGCGCTGGCGGCGCTCGCGGCGGCCATGGTCGCCGCCGCGGCGGGCTTGCGGCCGCGACCTCTCGCACGCCCGGTCGCGCTCGCGCTCGCCGTGGGCGTCGTCGCTCTCGCGGCGGCCACGCTCGCCCGCGCCGCCCGGGGGCTGGACGAGCGCGCGCCAGGAGGTGGTGGCGGCCGCCACCGCACAGACGCAGGCGGCACGGCACCTGCGGCTCGAGCGCGCCCGCACGGCGCTCGGCGCGGTGCTCCGCAGGCGGCCCGCACACGCCGAGTCCTGGCTGATGCTCGGCGGCGTCGAGCAGGCGCTCGGCCGTCACGCGACGGCCGTCGCCTTCGCGCGCCACGCGGCCTGGCTCGATCCCGAGCGCCCCGGTCTCAAGGACGCCGTCGCGGCGATCGAGGCCTCACCTTGACCGCTCGTGGCGGCGTCGGATAGCGTTCAAGCTCGCCGCTCATGCCGAGTCCCAAAAGCTTCTGGCGGTCCTTGCTGGCACTGCTCACTGGAGACGTGCGCGAGGAAGACGCCTCGCCGACGACTCTCGCTGCCGCCCTGTCGGAGGCCGACGTGTCGGCGCCACCGGCTGCCGACGCGCCGCCGGCCGCCGCCGTGGAGGACAAGCCGACCGAAGGCGCGCCCGCCGATGCGGCGATCGCTGCAGCCACAGCGCCGGCCGAAGCCCCCGCTGCCGAGGTTCCCGTCGCCGATGTCCCAGTCGCGGAGGCCCCAGCCGCGGACGCGCCGACGGACGCGCCGCCGAGGTCACGACCGCCGAGGTCACGACCGCCGGAGAGACACCCCCGAGGTCGCTCCTCCGGATGTCGCTGCCGCCGAGGTCGCTCCCGCGGAGACGCCCCCGCTCGAGCCGCTGCCGGCAGCAGCCGCCACTCAGGGCTCGCGCGAGGTCCAGCTCGAGGAGGAGGTCCGGCTGCTGCGCGAGGGGTTGCGCGAGGCCCAGGAAGCGCTCGCCACCGAGCGCGCGACCACGGCGCGGCTCGAGCGGGAGATCCACGCGCTCGCCGACCAGGACACGCTCACGGGCCTCGCGAGCGCGCGGCGCTTCGGCGACCGCCTGACGGTCGCGATCGTCCACGCCCAGCGCCACAAGCACAAGCTCGCCGTCGTCCAGCTCGGGCTCGACGGCTTCACGCGGGTCAACGAGAAGCTCGGCAGCAGCCACGGCGACGACCTGCTGCGCTCGGTGGCGCTCGCGCTCGAGAGCACGCTGCGCCAGGGCGACACGATCGCGCGCGCCACGGGCGACGTCTTCACGATCCTGCTGCCCGGCATCAAGCGCGACGAGGACGTCACGGTGATCGCCGACAAGCTGCGGCTCGCGCTGCGCAGCCCCTTCAGCATCGGAGGCCACGACCTCCTGGTGACGGCGAGCCTCGGGATCGCGCTCTTCCCGGACGACGGCCCCGACACCGAGACGCTGCTGCAGGGCGCCACCGTGGCGATGAAGCGCGCCAAGGAGAAGGGCGGCGACTCCTGGGACGTGCACGCGCCGCGCTCGCGCGCGCTCGCGGCCGAGCGCCAGGCGACCGAGACGCAGCTGCGGCGCGCCCTCGTCCAGGGCGAGCTCGAGCTCTACTGGCAGCCGATCGTCGAGTGCGAGACCGGCACGATCGTGAGCGTCGAGTCGCTGCTGCGCTGGCGGCGCGAGCACGGCGTCGAGAAGGCGGCCGACTTCGTCTCGCTCGCCGACGTGGCCGGCCTCGCGGTGCCGCTCGGCCAGTGGGCGCTGCGGGCCGCGTGCGTCCAGGGACGCAAGTGGCAGGACGCGGGCCACAAGGACCTCGCGGTCGCCGTCAACATCTCCCAGCGCCAGCTCGCCCACGCGGCGCTCGTCAAGCTGGTGCGCCGCGTGCTCGACGAGACGGGGCTGGCGCCGTCGGGCCTGGAGCTCGAGGTGCGCGAGAGCGAGCTCATGCGCAACCCGGATCTCGCGATCGAGCGGCTCGCCGAGCTGCGCGAGCTCGGGCTGCGCATCGTGCTCGACGACTTCGGCACCGGCGAGAGCCGGCTCGCCCACCTCTACCGCTATCCGCTCGACGCGATCAAGATCGACGGCGCCGTGGTGAGCGCCGCCGCCACCAACCGCGACCAGGAGGCCGTGATCAGCGCCGCGATCGCGCTCGCGCGCTCGCGGCGGCTCAAGGTCGTCGCGGCGGGCGTCGAGAGCGAGGCGCAGCGCGTGAGCCTCGTGCGCTGGCAGTGCGACCGCATGCAGGGCAGCCTGTGCGGGCCGCCGGCGACCGCCGCCGAGACGGAGCGCCTGCTGCTGCGCCAGCGCCAGGCGGCGAACGAGCCGACCGAGAGCACGCAGCAGGCCCGCCGGCTGCTCTAGTATTACGGGCATGGCCGGGACGCTCGCGTGAGCGAGGAGGAGCTGCGGGGCTGGTTCCTCGAGACCCTCTTCGAGGGCAAGCTGCGGCGCGTCCGCATCGAGGTGCTGCCCTTCCGCGTGGGCCGGCGCCAGGGCCTCGAGCTGGTGCTGCCGGCCGAGTCGGTCTCCAAGCTCCACGCCGAGATCTACGGACGCGGCCAGGAGCTGCGGCTCAAGGACCTCGGCAGCCGCAACGGCTGCTTCGTCAACCGCGTGCAGGTCGAGGACGCGACGCTCGTCGAGGGCGACATCGTCCACTTCGCCGACTTCGAGTTCCGCGTCGGGCGCTCGGACCTGAGCGAGTCCAAGCCGGAGAGCGGCCCGTTCGGCCGCTCGACCACGGTCGCCGTCAAGCATCCCGAGCGGTCGCACCGTCTCGCCACGGGCACGCGCGAGCTGCGCGAGCTGCTGCGCGAGAACCAGGTCACGATGGTCTTCCAGCCGATCGTGCTGCTCGCCCGCGGGACGGTCGCGGCCTACGAGGCGCTCGGCCGCAGTACTCACCCGCAGCTCGACAAAGGCCCGCTCGAGCTGCTGCAGATCGCCGAGGACATCGGGCGCGAGGGGGACCTGAGCCGGCTGTTCCGGCGCAAGGCGGTCGAGCTGGCCGCGCAGCGCCGCGACCTGCCCACGATCTTCCTCAACACCCATCCAACGGAGTTCCTGCGGCCAGGGCTGCTCGAGTCGCTCGAGGAGCTGCGCGAGCTCGCCCCGCAGCTCGACCTGGCGCTCGAGATCCACGAGAGCGTGCTGTCGCGCGCGCCGGCGATCGCCGAGCTGCGCGGGCTGCTGCTCGAGCGCAACATCGCGCTCGCCTACGACGACTTCGGCGCCGGCCAGGCGCGCCTGCTCGAGCTCGCCGAGGCGCCGCCGCACTACCTCAAGTTCGACCACCGCTTCATCTCGGGCCTCGATCAGGCGCCGGACGCCAAGCGCCGGCTCCTGCAGTCGCTGCTGACGCTCGCCCGCGAGCTGCTGGTCAAGACGGTGGCCGAGGGCATCGAGACCCCGGCCGAAGCCCGCGTCTGCGCCGAGATCGGCTTCACCCACGCCCAGGGCTTCCACATGGGCAGGCCCACGATCGATGGCGGAGCTCTGATGTTCTGGGGGGTGCTGCGTCGCACCCCCAGACCCCCCCTTCGCTCCGCGGGAGTGAATCCCGCTCCGCTTCGCGCCCGTGGCCTATCCAGTAAGCAGCTGAGGAGTCGAAGGCTCAGAGGTCGTCCAGCGATACCTGCTCGAACCGGACCTCGCCTTCCCCGGGCACCAGCTGCGCCAGAAGCGGCAAGTCCGAGGTGAGCACCGTCGCGATCTTCGGATAGCCGCCGGTCGTCGGGCCGTCGGCGAGCATCACGATCGGCCGGCCGTCCGGCGGGACCTGGATCGATCCGGGGACCATGCCGTCGGAGAGGATCTCGGCCGCTCCGTGGTGGCGGAGCGGCTCGCCCTCGAGCCGGAGCCCGATGCGGTCGGATGTCGCGGCGACGCGCCACGCGTCCGCGAGGAAGCGCGCGAGCGTGTCGGCAGCGAAGTGATGCTCCTGCGGTCCGAGCACGACGCGCACGCGGACCGAGCCGGCCTGCGGCACGGCCCGCGAGCGCACGGGTTCGCCGCCGCTCGCCGGCAGCAAGCCGATGCGGTCGTCCGCGCGCAGCGCGCGGCCGTCGAGCCCGCCGAAGCCCGACGCGAGATCGGTCGAGCGCGAGCCCAGCACCGGCGGCACGTCGATCCCGCCACGAAACGCGACGTAGGCACGGCAGCCGTCGCGCCGGCCCGTGAAGCGCAGCCGGTTGCCCGGCCGCGCGAGAACGCTCGCGCCGCGCGGCAGCGGCCAATCGCCGAGGTCGGCGCGCTCGAGCACGGCGCCGAGGTCGGCGCCCGCGACCGCGAAGTGCACGGGCGCCAGGAACTCCAGCGAGCGGCCCCGCAACCGTGCACTCGAGCGCCGCCGCGTCCGCGCGATTGCCGACGGCGCGGTTGGCCGCGGCGAGCGCCATGCCGTCGACGGGACCGGCGGATCCCACGCCCCAGCGCCGATGGCCGAAGCGTCCGCCATCCTGCACCGTGGTGAGCAGGCCCGGCTCGCGGACGAGCGCGACGGGGGATGACGCCGCGGGGCGCGGCGCCGCCGCTCGAGCCGGCGCTTCGAGCTCCTGGACGGCGACGAAGCGAACGCGGTCTCCGGGCGCGATGAGCGACGGCTGTTCGCGCCAGGGATCGAAGAGCGGCACCGAGGTCCGGCCGATGAGCTGCCAGCCTCCCGGCGAGCTCACCGGATAGACCCCCGTCTGGCGTCCGGCGAGCCCCACCGATCCGGCCGGGACGCGCACGCGCGGCGTCGCGTGCCGCGAGCACGCGAGCGGCTCGGGAACCAGGCCGAGGTAGGCGAAGCCCGGCTTGAAGCCCAGCATGAACGCCGTGTACTCGCTGCCGGTGTGGAGCGCGACCAGCTCGCGCTCCGAGAGCCCGCGAGCGCGGGCGAGCGCCTCGAGGTCGGGGCCGTCCTCGCCGCCGTAGCGCGTCTCGAGCGCGTGGAGGCGGCCCGGCGTGGCCGGCGCGGAGTCGAGGCGCCCGAGCCGCGCCTCGAGCTCGCGCACGACGGCCGCCGGCCGGATCGCCGCCGCGTCGTAGAGCACGAGCAGCGAGCGCAGCGTCGGGACGGCCTCGCGGAAGCCGTCGAAGGGGCGCCGCTCGAGCTCGCGGTCGAGCGCGCGCACGCGCGCGTTCGTCTCGGAAGCGAGCTCGGCGCCGAGCTCGACGCAGAAGGCGGCGCTGCCGAGCGGGGCGAGCCGCGGGAAGCTCAAGGTGCCAGGGACTGGACGCTCACTCCCGCGCGCTCCAGCGCCTCGCGCACGGCGCGTGCCACGCCGAGCGCGTTCGGATTGTCGCCGTGCAGGCACAGGGTGTCGGCCGCGACCGCGAGCTCGCGCGCCGTCGATCGTCCGCACGACGCGGTCGCGGGCGAGGCGCACCGCCGTCTCCGCCGCGGCTTGCGGGTCGCTCACGACCGCACCCGGCCGCGAGCGGGCGACGAGCCGCCCGGCGCCGTCGTAGGCGCGATCGACGAAGGCCTCGGCCGCATAGCGCAGGCCGCAGGCAAGGGCGGCGCCCTGCATCGCCTGCGATCCGGCGAGGCCGACGAACACGAGCCCGCGGCTCGCGCGCGCGGCGCCGCGCGCGATCGCCGCGGCGAGCTCGGCGTCGTCGACGGCCTGGTTGTAGAGCGCGCCGTGCGGCTTGACGTGGCGCAGCGCCGCGCCGTGGGCCGAGGCGAACGCGAGCAGCGCGCCCACCTGGTAGAGCACGTCGGCCTCGACCTCGGCGGGCGCCGCCTTGATCTCGCGGCGGCCGAAGCCGCGCAGGTCGAAGTGGCTCGGGTGCGCGCCGATCGCGACGCCCGCGCGCGCGGCGAGCGCGACCGTGCGGTCGATCACCCTCGGGTCGCCGGCGTGGAAGCCGCAGGCCACGTTCGCCGAGGTCACGTGCTCGAGCAGGGCCTCGTCGGCGCCCAGCGTCCAGGCTCCGAAGCCCTCGCCGAGGTCCGCGTTCAGGTCGATCCGCAGCATCGGCGCCCCTGTGGCCCGCGGGCCCTCAGTCCATCAGCAGTTGCAGCGAGCGGACCAGCGCCTTCTTGAGCTCGCGGCGGTCCACCACCATGTCGAGCATTCCGTGCTCGAGCAGGAACTCCGAGCGCTGGAATCCCTCGGGCAGCTTCTGGCGGATCGTCTGCTCGATCACGCGCGGGCCCGCGAAGCCGATGAGCGCGCCCGGCTCGGCGACGTTGAGGTCGCCGAGCATCGCGTAGGAGGCCGTCACGCCGCCGGTGGTGGGATCGGTCAGCACGCTCAGGAACGGCAGCTTCGCCTGCTGCAGCCGCACGAGCGCCGCCGAGATCTTGGCCATCTGCATGAGCGAGAGCGTGCCCTCCATCATGCGCGCGCCGCCCGAGCACGAGACGACGACGAGCGGCAGCTTCTCCGCGATCGCCTTCTCGATCGCGCGCGTGACCTTCTCGCCGACCACGACGCCCATCGAGCCGCCGATGAAGCCGTACTCCATCGCCGCGATCACCGTGCGGCGGCCGCCCATCGTCCCGACCGCCGAGACCACCGCGTCGTAGGAGTCGGTCTTGGCCTTGCCCGCCTTCAGCCGGTCGGCGTAGGACTTGCTGTCGTGGAAGCCGAGCGGGTCGGCGCTCACCAGCCCGACGTCGAACTCCTCCCAGGGGCCGTCGAAGAACAGCTCGAGCCGCTCGCGCGCGGACAGCCGGAAGTGGAACGCGCACTTCGGGCACACCGAGAGGTTCTTGATCACGTCCTTGCGATAGAGGATCTCCTTGCAGTTCTCGCACTTCGACCAAAGGCCCTCGGGCACGCGGCTCTCCACGGCCGGGTGCTTCGAAAGCGGCGCCTGCTCGCGGCGGAACCAGGCCAAGCGCTCAGGCCTCCGCCTCGTCGCCCTTCTCGAGGTCGTTCTCGACGCCGAGGATGCGGCAGGCGCCGTCGTAGATCTGCTTGGCCGCGTTCTTCTTCGCCTGCAGGTCGGCCAGGCGGTCCTTGACCTTGGCGAGCTCTTCCTCGATCTGGGCGTTCAGCTCCTCGATCGACTTCCTGGTGATCTCGAGCGTCTGCTTGTAGAACGTCGCCTGCTCGTCCGTCAAGGCCATCGCTGCGCCTCTTTCATTCGTCGATGCCGAACCGCTTCAGCAGCGCCTCGAGCGGCATCGGGTCGGATGTGTGTGCTTCGAGGCCGGGATCCGCCGCGGGAGGGCGCTCGGCTTCGTCCTCGCGCTCGGAGCGGTCGAACAGCAGCTCCTGGAAGCGCGCCAGGTCGCGCGCGCTCACCGGCGGCCGCTCGCGCAGGAAGCGCTCGAGCCCGCGCTGCATCTGCCCCGCGTCCTGATAGCGGTCGTCGGGCTCGCGCGCGAGCGCCTGCATGATCACGCGATCGAGCGCCTCGGGCACGCGCGGGTTGATCTCGCGCGCCGGCGTGATCACGCACTGGCGCACGAGCTCGAGGATGCTCACCTCGGTGCCGGCGCCGACGAAGGGCTTGGTCTCCGTGACCATCTCGTAGAGCACGACCCCGAGCGAGAACACGTCGCTCCGGCGGTCGATCGGCCGGCCCCAGGCCTGCTCCGGGCTCATGTAGAGCAGCTTGCCGCGCAGCGCCCCGCGGTCGGTGTTGGAGGCCTTGGTCGCGGCCTTGGCGATCCCGAAGTCCACCAGCTTCACGTCGCCCTCGAACGAGATCAGGATGTTCTGCGGGCTCACGTCGCGGTGCACGATCTGCATCGGGCGGCCCTTGTCGTCCTTCTTGCGGTGCGCGTACTCGAGCGCGGCGCACACCTGGCCGACGACGCGCAGCGACAGGTCGAGCGGCATGCGCAGGCCCTTCTCGCGGGCGCGGCGCATGATCGTGCGCAGGTCGCGCCCGTGCACGTACTCCATCGCGATGTAGTAGCTCTTCTCGATCCGCCCCAGGTCGAAGATCTGCACGATGTTCGGATGGGCGAGGCCGGCCACCATCTTGGCCTCGTCCACGAACATGTCGAGGAACTCCTTGTTCTCCGAGAGGTGCGGCAGGATCCGCTTCACCGCCACGATCTTCTCGAAGCCCTCGACGCCTTCGCGCTTGGCCTTGAACACCTCCGCCATGCCGCCGATCGCCACGCGGTCGATCAGCTGGTAGGGGCCGAAGCGGTCGTCGCGCCACGACGGCTCGCGCGCGGGCGCCGGCCGTGGCGGCGGCTCGGCGCGCGCCGGCTCGGCGGGCTTCTCGTGGATGGCATTCTCGGCGACGGACGCCAGATCCACGCCCGGTCCGACGGGGATCTTCGGATCGGTGACCAGCAGCTTGGCGCTGGTGCGGTGCGCCGCCGGCGGCAGCCGCGCCTCCTGGTCGTCGAAGACGGGCGGGGCGGGGCGGAAGACCACCGCCCTGGGCTCGCTGCCGAGCCTGTTGAACGCGTCCTCGACGACGGCGTCGGTGCCGGTGTCGGTGGCGGAGGGGATGGGTGTGTCGGCCGGCACGGCGAAGGGAGCCGGCGAAACCGGGTCGCTCACCTTGACGCGGATCGGGCTCGACCGCGCGGCGAAGCCGCCCTCGCCGGCGGGCAGCGGCGAGTCGACGAGCTCGGCGAAGAGGTCGTCGGAGGTCAGGAGCCCGTCGCCTTCCCGCGGCGCGGGCCCGCCCGGCCCGGGGGGCGATGACTTGTCGTTTCGGCCAGCGGTCATTGAGCTTCGCCCCGGGCTCGTCCTCGACAGCATAAGTCCACCAAGACCGTTAGGTCAAAGAAGACTAGCGACTTACCCGGCTGCGACCGCGCAGGATACCACGCCCGTCGGTGTATAATCCGGCGGCATTCGTGCTTGCCGGGAGGGTGATCGGGACGGGATGGATTTCCTCTTCGGTCTTCTCGGCGGCTCAACCCTTCCGTGGATCCTGGGGGTCGGGGCCGCGCTCCTCGGCTACAAGTTCCTCTCCGAGCGGGTCAAGATCCAGGCGCCCCGCGGACCGAGCCGGGACGACCTGCTCGCGAAGATCCTCGGTCCCGGCTGGACCAAGAGGAAGCTCGAGAACGAAGTCAGTCGGCTGAAGAAGCAGGCCAACTTCCTGGGAGCCGGCAAGTTGCTGGAGGAGCAGGGCCGGCTGGCCGACGCCGCCGAGGCCTACCTCGAAGGGCAGGAGACCTGGGCGGCGGCGGCGACCTTCGAGAAGATGGGCCGCGCCGAGAAGGCCGCCGAGCTCTTCCTGCAGGCCGGCGACTTCAAGAAGGGGGCGGCGCTCTTCACCCAGGCCGGCAAGCACGCGCGCGCGGCGGCGCTCTTCCTCGAGAAGGGGAACAACCTCGAGGCGGCGCGGCTCTACGCCCAGGCGAGCCAGTGGGGCACGGCGGCGGAGCTCTACGAGAAGAGCGGCTATCCGCTGCGCGCCGCCGAGGCGTGGGAGAAGGACGGCAAGCCGCTCAAGGCGGCCGAGGCCTACGAGAAGCATTTCGCCGAGAACGTCTCGTTCTCGACGAGCTTCTCGCAGGGGCAGGGCACTCAGGACTCCAAGAGCGCGCGCCTGGCCGGGCGCATGTTCGAGCAGGCGAACCAGCTCGAGCGCGCGGCCACCATCTACTCCCGCGGCGGCTACTTCGTGTCTGCGGCCGAAGCGCTGCTGAAGCTCGGCCAGCCCGCGAAGGCCGCCGAGCTCTTCATGCGGGGCGAGGACATCCAGAAGGCGGCCGATGCGTTCGAGCAGGCCGGCGACGCGGTCCGCGCCGCGACCTTGCGCGGCGAGCACGCCCTCAAGAGCGACCAGCCGGCCGAGGCGGCGGCGTGGTTCGTGCAGGGGCACGACTTCCTGCGTGCCGCCGAGCTCTACGAGTCGATCGGGATGATGCCCGAGGCCGCCGGCGCCTACGAGGCGGGCGAGAGCTGGGCCGCGGCGGGCGGCGTCTACATCCGCGCGGGCCTCAAGGACGGGCCGCCGCGGCCTACGAGAGGGCGGGCGAGGCCGACACCGCCGCGCGGCTCTACCAGGAGATCGGCGACGGAAGCAAGGCGGCCGAGCTCTTCGCGAAAGCCGGCGACACCTACAGGAGCGGCGAGGCGGCCGCGCGCGCGGGCGAGCGCGAGAAGGCGATCGCGCTGCTGCAGCGCGTGCCGCCCTCGGACGAGAACTACCGGGGCGCGACCGAGCTCCTGGCGCGGCTCTTCATCGAGACCGGCCGGCCCGCGCTCGCGATGGAGCGGCTGCGCAAGGTGCTCGGCAACGAGACGATCTCGGCCGCCAACCTCGACTTCCACTACTGGCTCGCGCTCGCGCACGAGGCGGCGGGCGCGCCGGCCGAGGCGCTCGCGCTCTACAAGAAGATCCAGGCAGAGGACCTGCAGTATCGCGACGTCCCCAAGCGCGTCGCGCGGCTCGCGGGCGGAGCGCCAGCCGCGGCCCCGGCGCCACCCGCGCGCGCGGCCGCGCCGGCGAGCGCCCCCGCCCCGGCGGCGGCGGCACCCAAGCCGGCGCCCACGGCGTCACCCGCGTCCGTGCCGGCCTCGGCCTCGCGCCCGCAGCGCTTCATTCCGAAGGAGGAGATCGCGAACGGCCCGCTCGGCGCGATCTTCCGCGGCGAGGACGCGACCGACGGCCGCAGCGTGGCGATGCGCATGCTGAACCCGGCGCTCCTGAAGTCGCCGCAGGTCCTGGGCGCCGTCGCGTCGGACCTGAAGTCGGCGTCGCAGCTGTCGCACCCGAACCTCGTCAAGGTGATCGCACTCATGGAGTGGGAGGGCTCGCGCTGCGTGGTGACCGAGTACGTCTCCGGCCGCACCTTCGCGGAGGCGCTCGCGAGCGGGCGGCGGCTGGCGTTCCAGCAGGTTCACTCGCTCGGCCGCGTGATCGCGCAGGTGCTGTCGCTGCTGCACCAGAAGGGCCTCGTCCACGGGTCGATCCGGCCCTCGAACATCATGGTCTCCTCGGGGGTGATCAAGCTCGCCGACCTGGGCCTCGCGCGGCTCGCGCGCGTGGCGGGCCTGACGCCTTCGTACGACGCGCCCGAGGGCGGTCCGAGCCCGGCGGACGACCTCTTCGCGCTCTGCGCCGTGATGTACCACCTGCTGACCGCCACGCACCCGCTCTCCCAGCCGCAAGGCGCCGGGCTGCCGATGCCCTCGACCCTCACTCCGGGCGTGCCGGAGGCCATGGACAAGCTGCTGCTGCGCGGTCTGCATCCGCGGCCCGAGCTGCGGCTCGCGAGCGCGGAAGACCTGCAGCGGGAGCTGCGGGAGATGGTGAAGATCGGCTGAGCGCATGAGCTTCGGCGGCGACCTCCACACCTTCGACGTGTTGGACCTCGTCGGCTGGCTGATGGGACGAAAGCCCGCGGGCGTCCTGCAGATGACGCGCCGCTCCACGAAGAAGCGCATGGCGTTCCGCGACGGGCAGCTCCAGTGGTCGAGCTCGAACGACCCGCGCGAGACGATCGGCCAGGTGCTGGTGCGCGACGGGCTGATCAGCGAGGAGGCGCTGTTCCGCGCGCTGCTCAAGCAGGAGGCGGCCAAGGACAAGCGCCGGCTCGGCGAGATCCTGATCGCCGAAGGCCTGCTGACCGAGCCGCAGCTGCTGCAGACGCTGCGCGGCAACGCCGAGGCGCAGCTCTACGACTGCTTCCTGTGGGGCGACGGCCGCTTCGATTTCGACGACGCCAAGCCGCCCGCGCCCGAGCCTTCCGACCTCGGGATCGACATGAAGCTGATCCTCGAGGAGGGCCGCTACCGCCGCGAGGAATGGCACAAGCTGCGCACGCGCTTCACGTCGAACGAGGTCACCTTCAGGCTGACGGCGGACCCCGTCCAGGTGATCGATCCCCAGCAGCGCCAGGTGCTGGACCTCGCGGCCTGGGGCAAGACGCTCGCGGCCATCAGCCTGGAGGCGCGGCGCTCGGAGTTCGAGACGACGCTCTTGATCGGCCAGCTCGTCGACAAGGGATTCCTGACCATCGACCACTTCGAGGCCGGCGCGCCGGAGGGCGACCCGGTCGGCATCATCACGACGCTGCTGGCCGGCGCCGAGATGCGGCTCAAGGAAGGCCGCTTCGACGCCGCGACCGAGGCCTACGAGCGCGTGCTGAGCCTCGACGGGGTCAACCAGGCGGCCAAGAAGGGGCTGCTGGCGGTGGTCGACGCGCGCAAGAAGGCGAAGACCGCCAAGAGGATTCCGCTCAACAAGGTTCCGAGGATGCGGCTCACCGCGGTGGCGCTCGCGCAGCAGCAGTTCGATCCGCACGAAGGCTTCGTGCTGTCGCGCATCAACGGGCAGTGGGACGTGCAGTCGATCCTCAAGCTCTGTCCGATGCCCGAGGCCGAGACGCTCAGCATCTTCTCGCAGCTGCTCGATCGCCAGGTGATCGAGCTGGGCTAGCACGGCAGTGGGCGACTCCGGCTCCCGGATCCAGCTCGCGCGGCCGGGTGAGGTGCGGCTCGCGACCGACCCGGTCTGCGGCATGAAGGTCGATCCGGCGAACGCGCGCGGCGGGTCGTTCGACCACGCGGGCACCCGCTACTTCTTCTGCGGCCCGCGCTGCCGCGAGCGCTTCGCGGCGGATCCCGCGCACTGGCTCGCGAAGGGGCCGAGCGCGTCGGCGATGGCCGCCGGGGGCACGACCGCGCTCTGGGTCTGCCCGATGGACCCGGAGGTCGTCGAGACGAAGCCGGGCGCCTGCCGCATCTGCGGCATGGCGCTCGAGCCGAAGCTCGCGGCCGCGGGACCCGAGCGCAACCCCGAGCTCGACGACATGAGCCGCCGCTTCAAGCTGGCCGTCGCGCTCACGGCGCCGCTCGTGGCGGTCGCAATGGGCGCGATGCTGCCGGGGCACGCGGCGGCGCGCGTGCTGTCGCCGCGGGCGAGAGGCTGGCTCGAGCTGCTGCTCGCGACGCCGGTCGTGCTCTGGTGCGGCGCGCCGTTCTTCGAGCGCATGCTGCGGAGCGTCCGCAGCGGCCGGCTCAACATGTTCACGCTGATCGGCCTCGGCACCGGCGTCGCGTGGCTCGCCAGCCTCGCCGCCGTCGTCGCCCCCGGTCTCTTCCCGGAGTCGTTCCGGGGCCACGACGGCGAGGTGGCGCGCTACTTCGAGTCGGCGGCCGTGATCGTGACGCTGGTGCTGCTCGGCCAGGTGCTCGAGCTCCTGGCGCGCCAGCGCACCGGCGGCGCGATCCGCGCGCTGCTCGGGCTCGCGCCCAAGACGGCGCGTCGGCTCGCAGCGGACGGCTCGGAAGCGGACGTTCCGCTCGACGCGGTCGCGCCCGGCGACCGGCTGCGGGTGCGGCCGGGCGAGAAGGTGCCGGTCGACGGCGTCGTCCTCGAGGGCCGGAGCAGCGTGGACGAAGCGACGATCACCGGCGAGCCGATGCCGGTGGAGAAGGACGCGGGCTCGCGCGTGATCGGCGCGACGCTCAACGGTACCGGCAGCTTCGTGATGCGCGCCGAGCGCACCGGGGCCGACACGCTCCTGGCGCGGATCGTGGCGCTGGTCGCCGAGGCCCAGCGCAGCCGCGCGCCGATCCAGCGCCTGGCCGACGCCGTCGCCGCGTGGTTCGTACCGGCGGTGGTGGCGGTCGCCGGGCTCGCCTTCGGCGCGTGGCTCGTGCTCGGGCCCGAGCCGCGCGCGGCGCACGCGCTGGTCGCGGCCGTCTCGGTGCTGATCGTCGCCTGCCCGTGCGCGCTCGGGCTCGCGACGCCGATGTCGATCCTGGTCGGCGTGGGGCGCGGCGCCACGCGCCGGCGTGCTGGTTCGAAACGCCGAGGCGCTCGAGTCGCTCGCGCGCGCGAGCACGCTGGTCGTGGACAAGACCGGCACGCTCACCGAAGGCCGGCCGCGTCTCGTGCGCGTCGCTCCGCTCCCCGGCGTGGACGAGACGCGCGCGCTCGCGCTCGCGGCGGGCCTCGAGCGCGGGAGCGAGCACCCGCTCGCCGCGGCGATCCTGGAGGGAGCACGCGAGCGCGGCCGCCGCCGCGGCCGCGGTCTCGGGCTTCGCCGCGCTACCCGGCCGCGGCGTCCGCGGCAGCGTCGAGGGCCGTGAGGTCCTGCTCGGCACCGCCGGCTTCCTGCGCGAGTCGGGCGTCGATCCGAGCGCGCTCGACGCGGCCTTCGAGGCCGAGCGGCGCGAGGCGCGCAGCGTCGTCTTCCTCGCGGTGGACGGCAAGCCGGCGGCGCTGCTGTCGTTCGCGGACCCGATCAAGGCCGGGGCGCGGGAGGCGCTCGACGCGCTGCGCGCGGACGGGCTCGAGATCGTGATGCTGACGGGCGACGGCCGCGCCACCGCCGAAGCGGTGGGCCGCACGCTCGGGATCGGCAGGATCGAGGCCGAGGTGCTCCCGGAGCGCAAGGCGGAGGTGGTTCGGCAGCTGCAACGCGAAGGGCGGGTCGTCGCCATGGCCGGCGACGGCGTCAACGACGCGCCGGCGCTCGCCGCAGCCCAGGTCGGGATCGCGATGGGCACCGGCACCGACGTCGCGATCGAGAGCGCCGGCATCACGCTCGTGAAGGGCGATCTCGCCGCCCTCGTGCGCGCGCGGCGGCTCTCGCGCGCGACGCTCGCGAACATCCGGCAGAACCTGTTCTGGGCCTTCGCCTACAACGTCGCCGCGATCCCGGTCGCGGCGGGGGCCCTCTACCCGTGGCTCGGGGTGCTGCTCTCGCCGATGCTGGCCGCCGCCGCGATGAGCCTCAGCTCGGTGACCGTGATCGCGAACGCGCTGCGCCTGCGCCGCGTACCACTCTAGACCTGGCCAGGTCCTCCTCACCGGATGTGCGTGGTGCCAGCGGGCTCGTCACGACGTCGCCTCCGCGCCAGGCTCGACAGCGTGCTTGACCTCCGTGTGCCACCTCCAGAGCAGGTAGATCGCCGGGTAGACCAGGAGCTCCAGCAGGAACGAGGTCGCGAGCCCGCCCACCATCGGCGCCGCCACGCGCTTCATCACGTCGGAGCCGGCGCCGGTCGACCACATGATCGGCATCAGGCCCATGAAGGCCGCCGTCACCGTCATCATCTTGGGCCGCACGCGCTTGACCGCTCCGTGGACGATCGCCTCGTGGAGCTCCGCGAGCGAGCGGAGCCGTCCCTTGGCCTTGGCCTCGTCGTAGGCGAGGTCCAGGAACAGCAGCATGAAGACACCGGTCTCGGCGTCGAGGCCCATGAGCGCGATCATTCCCACCCAGGCCGCGATCGAGACGTTGTAGCCGAGGAAGTACATCAGCCATACCGCACCCACCACCGAGAAGGGCACGGCCAGCATCACGATCCCAGCCTTCACGCCCGACTTCGTGTTCATGTAGAGCAGGAAGAAGATCGTGAAGAGCGTGAACGGCACGACGAGCTTCAAGCGCTCGCGCACCCGCTGCAGGTTCTCGTACTGGCCGCTCCACTCGAGCGAATAGCCCGACGGGAGTGTCAGCTCCTTCGCGACGGCCAGCTTGGCACGCTCGACGTAGCCGCCGATGTCGCTTCCTACCATGTCGACGTACACGTAGCCGGCGAGGAGGCCGTTCTCGTTTCGGATCATCGCGGGGCCGGTGACCATCTTGATCTGCGCCACCTGCGAGAGCGGGATCTGCGCCCCGGACGGGGTCATCACGAGCACCCGCCCGAGCTGGTCGAGGTCGTCCCGTAGCTCGCGCGGGTAGCGGACGTTCACGGGGAACCGGGCCCGGCCCTCGATGGTGGTGGAGACGTTCTCCCCGCCCACGGCGGACATGATGACATCCTGTGCCGCCGCCACCGTGAGCCCGTAGCGCGCCAGCTCGTCGCGCTTCAGGTCGAAGTCCACGAAGTAGCCGCCGGCCACGCGCTCGGCATAGACGCTGCGCGTGCCGGGCAGCGCGCGCAGGATCGGCTCGAGCCTCTCGCCGACCCGTTCGATCTCCGCGAGGTCGGCTCCGAAGACCTTGATGCCGATCGGCGTGCGGATGCCGGTAGTGAGCATGTCGATCCGGTTCTTGATCGGCATGGTCCAGGCGTTCGTGGTGCCCGGGATCTGGAGCTTGCGGTCCATCTCGTCGACGAGCTCCTCGTACGAGATCCGGTCGGGCCAGATCCGGGTGAGGACCAGGCCTTTGAGCCACGCGGGCGCCCAGGAGGAGTAGAAACGGGGCTTCTCTCTCCATTCGGACGGCGGCTTCAGGACGACGGTCGTCTCCATCATCGAGAAGGGGGCGGGGTCGGTCGAGGTCTCGGCACGGCCCGCCTTCCCGAGCACGCGCTCCACCTCGGGGAACGACTTGAGGACCTGGTCTTGCACCTGGAGCAGCCGGCTCGCCTCGGTCACCGAGATCCCGGGAAGCGTCGTCGGCATGTAGAGGATGACGCCCTCGTTGAGCCGCGGCATGAACTCGTGGCCGAGGCTGAGATAGGCGGGCACCGTGGTCGCCACGATCAGGACGGCGATGGCGATCGTGGTCTTGGGGCGGCGCAGGACGGACCGGCACAGAGGCTCGTAGACCGCGAAAAGCACGCGGCTGATCGGGTGCTTCTCCTCCGGGTAGTAACGGCCCACGGTCACCTGGTTGAAGAGCCAGCTCACGAAGCGCGGCCGGAAGTGGACGAAGTCCATCCGCGTGAAGAGCATCCGAAAGGCGGGGTCCAGGGTGAGCGCCAGGATCGCGGCGATGAACATGCTGAGGTTCTTGGTCCAGGCCAGAGGACGGAAGAGCCGGCCCTCCTGGTCCACGAGAGTGAAGATCGGAAGGAAGGCCACGGCGATCACGAGCAGCGAGAAGAAGACGGACGGGCCCACCTCCAGCATGGCCTCGAGCCGCGCCGCATGGACGTCGCCCGGGCGTCCCTCGTGCACCCAGCGCTCGAGCTTCTTGTAGATGTTCTCGACCTCGACGATTGCACCGTCCACCAGCACCCCGATCGAGATCGCGATCCCGGCGAGCGACATGAGGTTCGAGGAGATCCCCATCAGGGACATGGGAATGAAAGCCAGCAGCACCGCGACCGGGATCGTCACGATGGCGACGACCGCGGAGGGGATGTGCCAGAGGAAGAGCACGATCACGAAGCTCACGATCAAGACCTCGGCGATCAGCTCCTCCTTCAAGGTGTCGATCGAGCGCTGGATCAGCTCGGAGCGGTCGTAGGTCGTCACGATGCGCACGCCTTTCGGGAGCGAGGGCTCGATCTCCCGGAGGCGCTCGCGCACGCGGCGGATCACCTCGCGGGCGTTCTCGCCGTGGCGCATGACGACGATCCCGTTCACGGTGTCGCCGCGGCCGTCGAAGTCGGAGACGCCGCGCCGGATCTCCGGACCCAGGGCGACCTGGCCGACGTCCCGGAGCAGCACCGGCGTCCCCTTCTCGTCGGTCTTGAGCACGATCTTCTCGAGGTCCTCCGTCCCGCGCACGTAGCCGCGGCCCCGGACCATGTACTCCTTGCCCGAGAACTCGAGCAGGCGCCCGCCCACCTCGTTGTTGCTGCGCCTTATGGCCTCCGCCACGTCCATGATCGCGAGCTCGTAGGCCCTGAGGCGATTCGGGTCGACCGTGACCTGGTACTGCTGCACGAAGCCGCCGAGTGCCGCCACCTCCGCGACGCCGGGCACGGATTGCAGGCGGTAGCGGAGGTTCCAGTCCTGCAGCGTGCGCAGGCTGGCGAGCGACTGCGTTCCCGAGTCGTCCACGAGCGCGTACTGGAAGACCCAGCCGACCCCGGTCGCGTCGGGGCCGAGCTCGGTCCTCACACCAGGCGGCAGCAGCGGCTGGATCTTGGAGAGGTACTCGAGGACCCGGCTCCTGGCCCAGTAGATGTCGGTTCCGTCCTTGAAGATCACGTAGACGTAGGAGAAGCCGAAGTCGGAAAAGCCGCGGACGACCTTGACGTTGGGCGCGCCCAGGAGAGCGGTGACGATCGGGTACGTCACCTGGTCCTCCATGATGTCGGGGCTTCTGTCCCAGCGCGAGTACACGATCACCTGGGTGTCGGAGAGGTCGGGAATCGCGTCCACCGGGATGTGGTTGAGCGTGTAGACGCCGTAGCCTACGACCACCGCCGTGGCCAGGAGCACGAGGAAGCGGTTGTGGGCACTGAAGCGGATGACGGCCTGGATCATGGCTGCTGTCTCTTCAGTGCCGAGGGTCCGGCGACTTCGGCGCGGGTGTCGCCATGTCCGAGAGCGCGGAGCGCAGGCTCGACTCGGAGTCGAGCAGGAAGTTGGCCGAGACCACGACGCGCTCGCCGTCCGCGAGCCCGCGAGAGGACCTGGAAGCCGCCGCCAACCTGCACGCCGAGCTGCACCTCGCGCGGCTCGAAGCTGCCCTCGCCCCGGTCGATGAACACGAGCTTGCGGTCCCCGCTGTCGATCACGGCGCTCTGCGGGACGGAGAGGCCCGTTCCGAGGTCGGCGCTGCAGGTGGACGTCGGCGAACATGTCGGGCTTGAGCTGCTGGCCCTCGTTGCGGAGCTCGATCCGGACCTTGACGGTGCGGGTCTTCTCCTCGACGGTCGGGTCGACGTAGGTGACGGCGCCGCGCCAGGTCTTTCCGGGCAGGTAGGGGACCGTCAGCTCGCCCTTCATCCCGACCCGGACGAGCGGGAGGTCGGACTCGTAAACGTCGGCCAGCACCCAGACCTGGCTCAGGTCGGCGATATCGAAGAGCGTGTCGGCGGGCGTCACCCGCATGCCGTGGAACGCCATCTTCTGGGTCACGTAGCCGGCCACCTCGGAGTGCAGGTCGATCGTGCGAGAGACCCTTCCGGCGCGCTCGAGGGCCTCGATGTCTTCGTCCCTCATATCCCACAACAGCAGCCGCTGGCGTGCGGCCTCCAGCAGATCGAGCGAGCCCTGCGCCACGGACGGGATCCCGCTCGCGGCCATCTGCTTCTGTGCGTTGTACGCCAGCAGATACTCCTGCTGTGTCGCCACCAGGTCGGGGCTGTAGATCGACAGCAGGTGGTCGCCCCGCTCGACGTACTTGCCCGTGAAGTCGACGTAGAGGTGCTCCACGTAGCCGTCGTACTTCGTGTGGATGTGGTGGAGCCGCCGCTCGTCCACCGCGACCCGCCCCACCGTCCGGAGCGCCCGCGTCAAGCGGCCATGGTGAATCTCTTCGCTGCGGATGCCGAGGACCTGGCGCTTCTCCGGCGAGAGAGTGAGGCTCGTCCTTCCCGGGACCGCCCCGCCGGATCGGCTGAGCCTCGTCCGCGTAGACCGGGATGAAGTCCATTCCCATCGAATCCTTGGCCGGCTTGTCTGATCGCACGCTCGGATCCATCGGGGAGCGGTAGTAGAGGATCCTCGGCTTCCCGGGGGATGGCCGAGGCGCGGCATCGCGCGACACGAGCTTCATCCCGCAGATCGGGCAGTTGCCGGGCTTGTCGGAGACGTAGCTCGGATGCATCGGACAGTGGTAGGGCGCTGCCTGTCCCGCCTGGGCCTCGTCCGCGTGCCTGGCGCCGCGCCTGGCGTTCATCACGACGCTAGCGCTCCCGGCGACGACCAGCCCGACGACGAACCACAGGAGTGACGCGCGTTTCATCGCATGCTCCTTCCGGACGCCATGGAGCCGTCCGCGGACGCGCTGGCCCCTCCCACGCTCATGCTGGCGCCCGCGCGTCCCGCCATCCCCGTCGCGCCGGCCCCGCCCATGCTCGGAGGTCTCCTCGAGGCTCGCCTCCTCGAGGCTCGCGCGGATCCGCTCGTGGTTCGCGAGCAGCGCCGAGGTGCGCGGCGCGGTCGTTGTAGAGAGTCGTGAGCGCCTCGAGCACCGAGATGAAGGGGACCTTGCCGGTCTGGTAGTTGGCGACGGCGGCGTCGACCGACAGCAGGTCCTGGGGAACGATGCCTTTCCCGTAGAGCGCCACGAGCTTCTCGGTGGCCGCGAGCTGCGCCATCCGCTCCTCGGTCCTGAAGCGAAGCTGGAGCCTGAGCGAGTCGGCGAGCCGAGCGCTGGCGCGGGCCTGGGCCTCTGCCTCGGCCAGGCCGCTCGCGAGCCGCTTGCGGTGGACGGGAAGCTTGAGGCCGACGCCGGCCAGCCACATCGGCTCGAGGCCGCCGCGGTTCATGTAGCCCGCCTGGACGCTGAAGTCGGGCTTGTACTCCTTCTGGGCGACGGCCACGGCGAGGCCCGCGCGCTCGCCCGCGAGCGCCGCGGCGTAGAGCTCCGGGCTCTCGAGCGTCAAGCGCTCGAGGATGCTCGCCAGGCTCTCGGTCGAAGGGCTCGAGCTCCAGGTGCTCTGCGGTCTCGACGGCAGACGCGGACGGGCGGTCGAGCAGTCGATTGAGCTCGGCGGCCCGGATGCTCGCCTCGGCCTGCTGCAGCGTGCGGAGCTGCTCGACGCGCGTCACCTCGGTCTGCACCCGGAGCACGTCCGGCTGGGCTCCCTGGCCGACCGCGTAGCGCGCGCGGGCCGTGCCCTCGATCTGCTTCCAGAGCTGCTCCTGCTCGCTGGCGAGCCCCAGCAGCTCGCGGCTCAGCACGAGGCCGGCGTAGGCGCGCGTCACGGCTGCGACGAGCGCGCGTCGCGAGCGTGCGACCTGCGGCGCGATCGCGACCGCGTCGAGCGTCGACAGCTCCGCCCGCAGGCGCCGCTTGCCCGCGAACGGCAGCTCCTGGCTGACCATGAAGCCGAGCGTCGTCATCTCGCGCGAGCCGAGGCTCGGGGACCAGCCGTCGTTCGTGTACGTCGTGGTGAGCATCGGATCGGCGAGCGCCTGGACCTGCTCGGGCCGCGCGCTCGCGGCGAGTGCCGCCTCCCGGAGCGCGAGCAGGTCCGGGTTCCTCTCGAGCGCCTCCGACACGAGCGCGTCGAGAAACGGGTCTTTCGCGACGGCCTGCGGAGCGCGCGGGGGCATCGAGCGGTTGTGCGGCCGCCGTGCGGCCGAGCGCCAGCCCGAAAACCACGAATGCGGTGATCCTGCGGCTCGAGGACATGTCCCTGCACCTTTCGCGCGCGATTCCGCCGACGAGAGGGCCAGACGGACGGGAGGCGCGCAGGCTCCCGGCGAGGCCCTCAGCTATGCGCGGCTTCACGGGAAGCCGCGCGCGGGCGGACTAGACGCGCCGAACGGTGAGGGGTGGGGAGCGGAGCAGGTCGGGCGAGTCGGGCGCTCGCTCGAGCGAGGAGGCGGCGGGCGGCATCACGCCCGCGACGGCGACGAGCGCGGGGACGACGGCTGGAGCGACCGCCGGCGTCGTGGCCGGCGTGTCCGGCGCGGGCTCCGCGGCGGCGGTGCAACAGCCAGGAACCGCGGTGCGCCAGCCCGCGGCCGGTGCGCAGCAGCCGTGGTCCGCGATCTTCGCCGGCTCGGGAAGGCAGGCGCACGGCACGGGCAGCGTCGCCACGAGGGCGAGGCCTGAAAGCAGCGCGGCGACCGTGACGGGACCCCTGCGGCTCATCCCGATCATGGGAGCATGCCTCGGCGCGGCTGGTCAAGAGGCGCCCGCCGCGGGGCGGCTGATGCGAAAGGCCCACGCGGTTGGGCCCGGCGGCTTGGACAGAGTCCACGGCCGGGCGGTAGATTGGGCAGGAACCAGGAGGACTCCATGTACCGAAGCCCGAGCCCGCTCGCAGAGGCCGCCCGCTCGCGGCTCGCCGAAACGCTGAACGCGCGGCTGGCCGACGGCCTCGACCTGCACAGCCAGATCAAGGTCGCCCACTGGAACGTGCGCGGGCCCCAGTTCCCGTCGCTGCACCCGCTGTTCGAGACGATGGCGACCGGTCTCGCCATGCACAACGACGCTCTCGCCGAGCGCGCGGTGACGCTCGGCACCCTCGCCCGCGGCACCGCCCGTCACGTCGCGTCGGTCTCGCGCCTGCCGGAGTACCCGCAGGAGACGACGCGAGATCTCGAGCACGTGCGGCTGCTCGCGGAGCGGATCGAGGTCTACCTGGCGGGCCTGCGCGAGTCGCGCGTGGTCGCCGAGAAGGAAGGCGACCCGGACACGGTCGACCTGCTGACCGGCGCGATCCTCGAGTTCGAGAAGCACGGCTGGTTCCTGCGCGCCTCGCTGGCCGGGTGAGCTATCTCCACTGGCTGATCGCGATCAGCCTGGCGTTCGTCCTGCTCGAGCGGCTGGTTCCCTGGCGCAAGGGCCAGCCGCTCGTCCGGCCCGGCTTCGTGCGCGACCTGGGCTTCCTGGCGCTCAACGGGCACGTGCTGTCGCTGCTCAGCGCGGGCGTCAACGGCTGGCTCGCCGCGGAGGCCACGGGCCTCCTGCAACGCGCCGGGCTGCTCCTCCCCGCGGCGCCGATCGCCGGCTGGCCGCTCGGGGCACAGGTCGCGGCCTTCCTGGTCGTCTCCGACTTCGCCCAGTGGTGCGTCCACAACCTGCTGCACCGCGTGCCCTGGCTCTGGAGCTTCCACAAGGTGCACCACGCGATCACCACCATGGACTTCGTCGGCAACTTCCGCTTTCACTGGATGGAGATCGTCGTCTACAAATCGGTGCTGTGGCTGCCGCTCGCGCTGCTCGGTGCTTCCGCCGAGGCGGCGTTCGTGGTCGCGGTGGTCGGCACGATCTGGGGCGACCTCAACCACGCCAACCTGGACCTGCGGCTCGGGCCGCTCGGCTACGTCCTGAACGGCCCGCGCATGCACCTGTGGCACCACGACCAGTCGGACGAGGGCGGCGCGGCCAAGAACTACGGGATCGTGCTGAGCCTGTGGGACCACCTCTTCGGAACGGCCTACTGGCCGCGCGAGCGAAGCCCCGCGGCGCTCGGCTATCCCGGCATGCAGGAGATGCCCCAGGACCTCTTTGGCGAGCTCGCGTGGCCGCTCTCACGGAGGCGCTGAAGGCCCTATACTGGCGCCGCGATGGTCGAAGACATCCCGTCAGCCTTTCCGGACGAGGCTCTCCTCGACGACGACCTGAGGCGCCGCAAGAAGGAGGCCAAGCTTCTCGCCGAGTCGACCCGCAGCCCCGACGCCTGGGAGCGCTACCGGACGCTGGTCGACGCGCTCGAGGAGGCGAACGACCTCGTCGAGCTCGCCGACCGCAAGGCCCGCTTCGCGCTCCTGATCATGGGCGCCCTCAACGTCGCCTTCTTCTTCCTGGTCACGCGCACCGAGCTGATCGACGTGCTGCCGCCGCTGGCTGCGGCCGTTCCTGGGCTTCTATCTCCTCTGCTACGCGGGGGTTGCGCTCTTCTTCTTCCTGCAGGCGATCGAGACGTTGCGGCCGCGCCGCTTCCGACCCCACCTCACCTACCCGGGCGAGGCGGGCCTCGAGCACTACCCGGGGGGCTTGCGCTACTACGAGGACGTCGTGCTGCGCGATCTCGAGGCCTACCGGCGCGCCTGGCGCGAGGTGCGCTTCGGCCAGCTGAACGCGGAGCTCGCGGTCCAGAACCACGTGATGGCACGCATCAACAACGACAAGTTCCGCTCGCTTCGAAGGCTCTACGGCGGGCTGCGCGTGCTGACGATCCTGGCGGGCGGCCTGCTCGCGGCGCTCGCGATGTCGCTGCTGCTCAGCCGGCAGTCACCGCCGATCCCCAGCCACCGGGCCGAGAACCTGCTGCCGAGCGCCTCGCTGTCCGACACGGCGGCGAAGCCCGGGAGCCTGGCGTCACCCGTGCGGGTCCCCGTCGAGGGGCTGAAGGAGGCCTCGGGGATCGCCTGGCACGCGAAGCTCGGCCGCTTCTTCGTGGTGGGCGACCGCGGCACGCTCGCCGAGGTCGAGCCGGGCGGGAAGCTCCTGAAGCTCCATCGCGTGAAGGGGAACCTCGAGGACGTGGCCGTGCACGCTCCGAGCGGGCGGCTCGTCCTGCTCGCGGAGAAGAAGGGCGAGCTCGTGGTCTGGGATCCTTCGACCGCCTCGGAGACGGCGCGCTTCCCGCTCGACGTGGCGGCGCTCCTCGACCGCGAGCCGGTCGACCGCAACCAGGGCTTCGAAGGGCTCGGCTTCCGCGCCGAGCCCGACCTGCCGGGCGGCGGCGCCTTCTACCTGGTGCACCAGCGCAAGCCGGCGCGGCTCGTGTCGCTGAGCTTCGACCCGACGGGCCCGGTGCGGCCGATCGGCGCCGCCGACGTCAACGGGCGCCACGCGCTCAAGCCGTACGAGGACCTGACCGCCGTGGTCTGGAGCGAGGCGCTCGCCGGCCTGCTCGTGATCGCCGAGAGCGAGGACCGGCTGCTGCTGGTGTCGCCGGCGGGCAGCATCCGCGCCAGCTGGATGCTGCCGGGGGACCGCCAGGAGGGCCTCGCGATCGGGCCGGACGGCTCGCTCTGGATCGCCGACGATCGCCAGGGCCTGTTCAAGATCCCCGGCGCGCTCGAAGCGCTGCAGCGCGCCTCGGGATCGAGCTCGTGAGGTGCTTCACCCGGCTGGCGCTCCTGCTCGCTGCTTTCGCCGCCGCAGCGAGCGCCGAGCAGACGCCCCAGCCGAACGCGCCGGCGAAGAAGCCGGCCGAAGGCTGGAAGCGCGAGGGGTTCGAGCTCAGCAATCCCTCGGCCGACTTCAAGATCCGGCTCTCGGGCTACCTGCAGGCCGACTTCCGCTCGTACCAGGACTGGCAGGTCGGCGACGGCAGCGACGACACGCTGCGCTACGAGGAGTTCGAGTGGCGCCGGCTGCGGATCGGCATCGACGGCGAGTGGCGCCGGATGTCGTTCGAGTTCGACGTGGACCCCGCCTTCGACGAGGGCGACGAGCTCAAGAACGCCTGGCTGGGGCTGCGCGCCGCGCGCGAGCTACGGCTGCGGGGCGGGCACATGAAGCTGCCCGTGAGCCGCGAGTACCTGACCTCGGCCGGCAAGACCGACTTCGTCGAGCGCGCCGCGCTCGTCACCTCGCTCGGTCGCGTCGCGCGACTGGGGCGGGCTCGTCGAAGGCGAGCTCGGCAAGGTGCTCGAGTACAGCGCGGGCGTCTTCGAAGGCGACATGCGCACGAGCCAGAACCGCGCCGAGACGACCGCGGTCGGGCGTCTGGTGCTGAAGCCTGCCGGCTGGTTCGACCTGGGCGGGTCCTACTCGCAGGGCGACGTCGTCGCCGAGGCGGAGACGCCGGGCTTCGGCACCAGCCCGAAGGGACTCGACGGCACGAGCGGGACAGGGTACCGTTTCTTTCCGGGCGTCTACGTCAACGGACGCCGCCAGCGCTGGGGAGTCGACGCACGCCTGCAAAGCGGCCCCGTCGCGATCTGGAGCGAGTTCCTCGAGGCACGCGAGGAGCGCAAGGGCCAGGGACCGACGCTCGAGGACCTGCCGGACGTACGCGGCAGGGGCTGGTCGGCGACGGCGACCTGGCTCGTGACGGGAGAGCGCAAGACGCGCACGATCCGGCCGCGCCGCAGGCTCTTCGAGGGCCCGGGCGCGATCGAGCTGGCGGCGCGGTACGAGGAGCTATGGTTCGACGACGTCAGCAACGAGGGATTCGAGGCGGCGGGCAGCCGTGCGCGCAACATCCGCCCCGCCGGGCTCAAGACGTTCACCGGGAGCGTGAGCTGGTGGCCGACGAGGTTCCTGCGCTTCCAGGGCAACGTGCTGGTCGAGCGCTACGACGACGCGCTGCGGGCGCCCGAGCCCGGCAAGCAGGGAAACTACGTCTCGCTGGTCGGCCGGGCGCAGGTGCACCTGCCGTGAGCCGCGCGCAGGGCTCGTTCGTCCGGCAGCTGGCGCGGCTCCTCGGCACGGCCTCGCTCGGCGCGCTCGTCGCGTGCGGCGGCGGCGGCAGCAGCAGCCCGAGCGCCAGCGCGACCGCCAGCAACCCCCCGGCGAGCGGTGTGGCGCCCGGCTGGCGCGCCGATCTTCGACGCGACCGTGCTGCACGAGGCGCGGCTCGACCTCGACCCGGCGGCCTGGCAGGCGCTGCGCGACAGCTACCTCTCGAACCAGTACTACGCCGCGAACTTCAACGTCGACGGCGCCGCCATCGCGCAGATCGGCGTTCGCTCGCGCGGCGAAGGCTCGCGCAACGAGGAGAAGCCGGGGCTGAAGCTCGACTTCAACAAGTACGTGCCCGGCCAGGAGTACTACGGCTACAAGACGCTGGTGCTCGACAACCTGGTGACCGACGCCAGCATGATGCGCGAGCGGCTCGCGTTCCTGGTGTACGAGGCGATGGGCATCCCCGCGCCGCGCAACGCCTACGCGAAGCTCACCGTCAACGGCCAGTACTGGGGCCTCTACTCGCTGGTCGAGCCGGTCAGCAAGCCGTTCCTGAAGAGCCGGCTGGGCGAGGAGAGCGGCAACCTCTTCGACTACGAGTGGAGCTTCCACTACGACCTCTCGTTCCTGGGCGGCGATCCGAACGAGTACGTGCCGCTGCCGTTCCAGCCGGAGACGAACGAGGACCACAAGGACGTCGCGGACGGGCTCGTGGCCTTCATCGAGGCCGTGAACAACGCGCCGAGCGCGGGCTTCAGCTCGACGATCGGCGCGCGCATCGACGTCGATCGCTTCCTGACCCACGTCGCGGTCGAGAACGCGCTCGCCGAGGCCGACGGCATCGTCGGCGACCAGGGCATCAACAACTTCTACCTGTACGAGTACGGGCAGAAGAACCGCTTCGTCTTCATCCCCTGGGACAAGGACAGCACCTTCAGGAGCGGCAGCTGGCCGCTCTTCCGCAACCTCGAGGACAACGTGCTCACCTCCCGGCTGGTGGCGGATCCGGCCAAGCGCCAGGTGTACGTCGACGCGGTGGTGCGAGCGACGACGAGCTACGTGAACCCGCGCTGGCTCACGCCCCAGCTCGAGACGGCCTATCAGCAGATGCGCGCGGCTGCGCTCGCGGACGCGCGAAAGCCGTTCAGCAACGGCCAGTTCGAGGCGGCGGTCGACGGCGTGCGCGGCGTGATCGCCGCGCGCGAGCACGACGTCAACGCCCAGAAATAGCCGGCCCCGCTAGGCCGCGGCCCGGCGCGCCTCGGCGCGATGGCGCAGGTACTCGACGACGGCGGGCAGCACCGAGACGAAGACGATCGCGAGGATCACCACGCTGAAGTTCTGCTTGACGAACGGCAGGTTGCCGAAGAAGTAGCCCGCCGCGAGGCAGACCGCGACCCACAGCACGCCGCCGAGCACGTTGTAGGCGAGAAAGCGCGGGTAGCTCATCGCCCCGATCCCGGCCACGAAGGGCGCGAAGGTGCGCACGATCGGCACGAAGCGCGCGATGATGATCGTCTTGCCGCCGTACTTCTCGTAGAACGCGTGCGTGCGCTTCAGGTGCTCCGGGTTGAAGAAGCGCGAGCGCTCGTAGTGGAACACCTTCGGCCCCAGGTAGTGGCCGATCGCGTAGTTGAGCGTGTCGCCCAGGATCGCCGCCACGGTCAGCAGCAGGAACAGGAGCGACAGGTCGAGCGCGCCGAGCGCCGCGAAGCTGCCCGCGGCGAACAGCAGCGAGTCGCCGGGCAGGAGCGGCGTCACCACGAGCCCCGTCTCGAGGAACACGATCGTGAAGAGCAGCGCGTAGGTCCAGGGGCCGTAGGCCTGGATCACCTCGGCGAGGTGCTTGTCGAGGTGCAGGAACAGGTCGACGAGGAACGAGAGGTCCATGCTCGCGGGGCCGCGCTCAGTCGGCGAGCTGTTCGCGCGTGAGATTGCGCGGGCCGCTCGCCGTCACCAGCACGTTGTCCTCGACCCTCACGCCGCCGAGCGGCGTGAGCGCGTCGATCCGGGGCCAGTCGAAGGCCTGCGACTCGGGGCCCGACCGGAAGCGGCGCAGCAGCATCGGGATGAAGTAGAGACCGGGCTCGATCGTGAACACGTGCCCGGCCTCGATCGTGCGGGTGTTGCGGAGGTACGGGTGCTCCTTGGGCGGCGGCGCCGGCGTGCCGCTCGCGTCTTTCTGGTGGCCGGCCACGTCGTGCACCTGGATTCCCAGGTGGTGGCCGACGCCGTGCGGGAAGAAGGGATGCGTGTAGCCCTTCGCGAAGGCCTCCTCGGCCGAGACCCGCAGCAGGCGCAGGTCCGCGAGCACGCGCGCGACGCCCGCGTGGGCCTGCAGGTGCACCTCGAGGTAGGGCCGCCCCGGTGTCGCGGCGCGCACGAGATCCTGCTGCACGGCGTCCATCGCCTCCACGAGCTCGACGAAGAGCGCGTCGCAGTCCCTGGCGGGAGTCGTGCGCGTGATGTCGCAGGCGTAGCCGCGCACCTGCGTGCCGGCGTCGAGCAGCAGCACCTTGCCGCCCCGCGTCCGCCGCTTCGACTCGTAGTGCAGTGTCGCGGCCTTCTCGTCCTTCGCGACGATCGTCCCGTACGGCAGCGAGCTCTCGGTCGCGCCGGCCGCCTGGCAGAACGCCTGGTGGATCTCGAGCTCGGAAGCGCCGGCGGCGAAGGCCTCGCGCGCCGCGCGATGGCCCTTGGCGCCCGTCGCGGTCGCTTCCTCGAGCGAGCGCACCTCGTACGGGTCCTTGTAGCTGCGCAGCCAGTCGAGCCGCGCGCGCAGCGGCGCGGGGTTCGCGGCGAGCCCGGCCACCGCCGCGCGCTCGGGCTCGTTGCCGACGTAGGCCGCCCTGGCGGGCTTGCCGAGCGCCTGCCACACCGCCTCGACGGAGCCCCGCTCCTCGAGCTCGAACGAGTCGCTCCAGAAGGGCTCGGTGAGGCCGCCCTGCTCGTACCAGTAGTCCTCGGGCGCGTGGCGGACGAGGCGCGGCTTCCTTCCGGGCACCACGTGGAGCAGGTGGTGGGGACCGCCGAGCGGGCACCAGTGCGCGAAGTGGGGGACGGGCCGGAACGGCGCGTCCTGGTCGTCGGCGAAGTAGGTGAAGGGCGCGCCGCTCGAGACGACGAGCGAGTCGTAGCCGCTGGCGTGGAGCGCCTTCTCGCTCTCGGCCTGGAGCCGCTGCGCGTGGGACGAGAAAAGACCAGCGAGATCCATGTGGTCAATCATCATACGGCGCTTTCCCACACCCGAACGACGCGCGTTCGAAAACGAACAGCTCGAGACCGTGACGTTCCTGCGACGGCGCCCCCAAGCCACGCGCGCACAATGCCTTCGCTCGCGGACGCCACGCTGGCACGGGGCTTGATGCGTTTCTGGTCGTGCGCAACCGTCCCTCCCTCGCCGCCGCGCTCACGCTCGGTGTCGTGATCGGCGCCGCGGGCGCCGTGTTCAGCGGATTGCACGCGCTACTGGCCGAGCCGCTCGGCTACGCCGACGCGCGCCGCGTCTGCCTGTTGCGCGCCTGGGACGAGGCGCGCAACCGCGAGACCTTCAACCTGCCGCTCGCGGCCTTCGTCGCGCTCGCGCCGGAGATGCCGTCGTTCGAGCGGCTCGCCGCATACCGGTACTGGAGCGCCGGCCTGGCGGGCAAGGCACCCGAGCGGGTCAGCGCGTACCGCGTGACCGCGGACACGTTCCCGCTGCTCGGCGTTGCGCCGCTCCTCGGCCGCGCCCTCGAGGCGCAGGACGCCCGTCCGGGCGCCACGAAGGTGGCGGTGCTGAGCCACGGCCTGTGGCAGCGCCGCTTCGCGGGCGCGCCCGACGTCCTCGGCCGCGAGATCCGGCTCGACGGCGAGCCGCACACGATCGTGGGCGTGATGCCGAGGCGCTTCGAGTTCCCGCTCGACAACTTCAGGGGCGAGCTGTGGACGCCGCTCGCCGTCGACGCGGCGGCCGCGCTGTCGGATCCCGGCTCGGCGGGCTCGGTGGTCGCGATCGGCCGCTTGCGCGCGGGCCGTTCGACGCAGGCCGCGGAAGCCGAAGCGCGCGCGGCGTTGCGCCGTCACGCCACCGAGGATCCCGCCACGTTCCGCTCGCTCGGCGTGCGCGTGATCCCGCTTTCGGAGCTCCGCGCCGTCGAAATGCGCCCGCCGCTCGGAGCGCTGCTCGCCGCGCTCGCTCCGTCCGTCCGTCCGGCCTTGCGCGAGCACGCGATCCGCAGGCCATAGTCCCCGTCCAGCCCCCGGATCTGCGTCCAGGGGCGGGACGCGAGTCGCCGTAACACGCTGATTCGCAACAGAGGTGTCGCTGGCACGCATCCTGCTCCTTGATGCGCCTGCCATGGCGACGACGACGTTGCATCGTGATCCACAGCCTGGAAGCCAGTCGCGCCGCCATGGCTTCGGCTTCTTTGCGATGCCGAAGGGCCCGCTCGACGTGGGCAACCGCTGGCTCGCGCGCAACGTCTGCTTCGTGGCCTTGGGCGTGGCCGGCGGCATGCTCGCCTGCCTGCTGCAGAACTGGCTCGGGGGTCATGCGTCGAGGAGTTTCATCCTCGTGCTCGCGACCGAGTTCGCCGTGCTGGCGATCGTGCTCTGGATCAACCGGCGCGGGGCGCCCCAGGTCGCCGCGCGCATCCTGGCGTTGAGCCTCCCGCCGGTCGCCTCGTCGTTCATGCTGATCTCGGGACAGGGCTTCCGCGACGTGGCCGTGCTGATGCTGCCGTCGTCGCTGATCCTGAGCGGGCTCCTGCTCGACCGCGTGACGCTCATGGCCGCGACGGGCCTGACGCTCGCGTGCAGCTCGGGGATGCTGCTGGCCGAGTCGAAGGGCCTGCTGGCACCGACGAAGCCGCGCAACGCGATCTCCGACGTCTTCGACGCGGGCGTGATCCTGGTGGTGACCGGCCTCGGCGTCGGCCTCGTCGCCGGCCGGCTGCGCGAGAGCCACGAGCGCCTGCGCAGCCAGGAAGCGAAGCTGCGCGAGTCCGAGGCGCGCTACCGCGGCCTCGTCGACCTCGCGGCGGACGCGATCGTCGTGAGCACGGCCGAGACGCGGCTGGTCGAGGCCAACCACCGCGCCTCGGAGCTCTTCGGCTACTCGCGCGAGGAGCTGCTGTCGATCTCGCTCGAGCGGCTGTTCAGCCCCGAGGAGCTGCGCCGCGTTCCCTTCCGCTACGACCTCGCCGACCAGGGCCAGATCGTGGTGGTCGAGCGGCGGCTCGCGCGCAAGAACGGCGTCGAGGTTCCCGTCGAGATGAGCTCGCGGCGCATGCCGGACGGCAAGTACCAGACGATCCTGCGCGACGTGAGCGAGCGGCACCGGGCCGAGCGCGAGCGCGCGGCGCTCGAGGGGCGGCTGCGGCAGTCGCAGAAGATGGAAGCGGTCGGCCGCCTGGCCGGCGGCGTCGCGCACGACTTCAACAACCTGCTGACGGCGATCACGGGCAGCCTGGCGCTGGCGCTGCGCGACGTCGAGCCGGGGAACCGCGCGCACCGCTGGCTCAAGGAGACCGACAAGGCCGCCTGGCGCGCGGCGGCGCTCACGCACCAGCTGCTCGCCTTCAGCCGGCAGCAGGTGATCGCGCCGCGCGTGGTGGACCTGCGCGCGGTGGTCGAGGGCGCCGGCTCGATGCTGTCGCGCATGATCGGCGAGGACGTGGCGCTGCGGATCCGCGTCTCCGAGGAGCCCTGCATGGTGGAGGTCGACCAGGGGCAGCTCGAGCAGGTGCTGCTCAACCTCGCGGCCAACGCGCGCGACGCGATGCCCGACGGCGGCACGCTCGCGATCGAGGTGAGCCGCTCGAAGGCGACGCTGGCGCACACGGCCCGCGCGAGCCGCGGCCCCTCCGTGGTGATGACGGTGACCGACACCGGCGCCGGCATGAACGACGACGTCCAGGCGCGGATCTTCGAGCCGTTCTTCACCACCAAGCCGGCCGGCTCGGGCACCGGGCTCGGGCTGGCGATGGTCTACGGCGCCGTCGAGCAGAACGGCGGCTCGATCGACGTGGTGTCGAAGCCGGGCCGCGGATCGACGTTCCGCATCTACCTCCCCGAGAAGCGCGGGCAGAAGGCGGCCCGGCCGGAGCTCCAGACCGACCTGCCGCGCGGCAGCGAGACCGTGCTGCTCGTGGAGGACGAGGCGGCGGTGCGCGAGGTGACGCGCGAGCAGCTCGAATCGCTCGGCTACCGCGTGCTCTCGTGCGCGGACGCGGCGGAGGCGCTCGCGGCCTGCGCGGGCCGCGCCGACCCGCTGCACCTGCTGCTGACCGACGTGGTGATGCCGGGCATGAACGGCCGCGAGCTGGCCGAGCGCCTGACGCGGGGCCGGCCGGGGCTGCGCGTGCTCTACACGTCGGGCTACGGCGAGGACGTGATCGCTCGGCACGGCGTCCTCGAGCCGGGCGTGCTGCTGCTGCAGAAGCCCTACCCGCTCACGAAGCTCGCCGGGCTCGTTCGCACCGCGCTCGCCGGCTGAAGCCCTCGACCTTTGGTAGGCTCGGGGTGTCGGTTGCCCCCGCTCCCAAGGAGCCGTGCCATGTGTCGAAACATCCGAACGCTGTTCAATTTCGAGCCGCCGGCGACGGACGAGGAGGTCCAGGCGGCCGCGCTCCAGTTCGTGCGCAAGCTGAGCGGCTACAACAGCCCCTCGCACGCCAACGCCGAGGCGTTCGAGCGCGCGGTCCGCGAGGTCACCGCGTGCTCGCGCCGCCTGGTGGACGCGCTCAGCACGACGGCTCCGCCGCGCAATCGCGAGGAAGTGGCGGCACAGGCCAAGCTGCGCGCCCAGAAGCGATTCGGAAGATAGAGTTCGCCAAGCGGTAGCCAACCGAGGTCGCAACGGGTAGCGCGAGCCGGAGGGCTCCCGTGGCGCATCTGAGATTCTGGCCTGCGGATGCGTCACGGGATCCCGGTCGCGCGGAGACGTCGACCTCGGCCCGATGCTGAGATCAGCTTGGCTCGAGGCGGTAGATCTCGCCGTCCTGGTCGACGATGTACAGCTCGCCCGCGGCGTCGAGACCGAACGAGGTCGGTGAATCGAGGCCGCGCAGGCTCGAGGTCCAGTCGCGGAGCTCCGTCGCCTGGCCGCTCGCGAATCGGAGCGAACGCACGAACGCGGAGCAGTAGTCGGCGAAAAAGTAGGTGCCGGCCAGGGCGGGAACGCGGCAGCCGCGGTAGACGACGCCTCCCGTCACCGAGCAGCCCTCGCCGTGCGAGTACTCGTAGATCGGCATCGTGATCCCGGAGGTGTCACAGCCGCTCGAGGGGTTGAAGCAGCGCGAGCCCTCGGTGATCCGCCAACCGTAGTTGAGCCCGCCCCGGCGCGAGCCCGGGTCCACGTCGATCTCTTCGACGGCGTTCTGGCCGACGTCGCCGATGTAGAGGTCGCCCGTGGGCCGGTCGATCGCGATCCGGAACGGATTGCGCAGGCCATAGGCCCAGATTTCCGGGTGCGCGCCGGCCGTCGCGCGGAACGGGTTGTCGGCCGGCACGGCGTAGGGGCTGCCCGCGTCCACGTCGATCCGCAGGATCTTGCCGAGCAGCGTGCCGAGCTTCTGGCCGTTGTTGAGCGGGTCGCCGCCGGAGCCGCCGTCGCCGAGCGCGATCAGCAGGCGGCCGGCGTTGTCGAAGGCGAGCCCGCCGCCGTTGTGGTTCGCAAACGGCTGGCCGACCTCGAGCAGGACGCGCTCGCTCGCCGGGTCGGCGGCGTCGGCGGAGCTGGCGCGGAACTCCGAGATGTGCGTGTCGCCCGCGGGGTTCGTGTAGTTGACGAAGAAGCGGCGGTTCGTCGCGAACTGCGGGTGGAACGCGAGCCCGAGCAGCCCGCGCTCGCCGCCGCTCGACAGCCGGCCCGCGACGTCGAGGAACGTCCCGGCGATCTGGCCGTTGCGCACGATGCGGATCCGCCCGCCCTGCTCGACGACGTAGAGCCGCTCGGCGTCGCCCGGCACCGATTGCAGGTCGAGCGGGGCCCGCAGCCCCGAGACCACGAGCCGCCCGGTGAGCGGCGGGATCCCGCTGACCGGAGCCCCCGACGGGCAACTCGCGGACGTGGGCGAGGGGCTGGGCGTCGGCCCCGCGGGGCTCCCATCGCCGCCGCAGCCGGAAAAGGGGAGCGCGCCGAGCACGAGAAGCAGGACGCGAGCCTGGCTCCGCATCGCTCGCGCTAGACCTTCAGCTCGGGGACCTGGCCCTCGAGGTACTTCGGCAGCTCGGAAGGCGAGAACTGCAGCCCGACGTAGAACGGCCCGAACTCCGCGTACCAGGCCGAGGCCTCGTCGAAGCGCATCTCGTAGATCAGCTTCTTGAAGACGAGCGGGTCGTCGGCGAAGAGGTCGACACCCCACTCCCAGTCGTCGAAGCCGACGGCGCCGCTGATCACCTGCGTCACGCGGCCCGAGTAGTGGCGGCCGATCTTGCCGTGGTCGAGCATCATGCGCGCCCGATCCTCCATCGGCTCCACGTACCAGTTCTTGTGCTCGCCGCGGCGCTTGTTCATCGGATAGAAGCACACGTGCCGGCGCGGCGGCGGCTCGATGAACAGGCGCCCCGAGACGCGCTTGCGCTGCTCCTCCATCTCGGCGTCGAACGCCTGCTCGAACTCGTCGCTGCCGGTCTTGAGCCCGCGCTCGCCCAGGCGCTTGTGGATCTGTATCGTCATCTCGTAGAGCGAGAGCTCCACCATCGAGACGAAGGAGGTCGTCGGCTCGAGCAGCGTGGACAGCCCGAGCGCGACGATCTCGGCCTCGACGCGCTGCAGCTCCTCGAAGCTGCGGCGCAGGTGGATCAGCATCAGGTCGCCCTTGTGGCCGAGCAGCGTCACCGGCACGGTGGCGCCCGCCGTTCCCCGCTGCATCGCGGCGAGCCGCTCCGCTGCCTCCCCGGCGAGCCGCCGGCGCTCCTCGGGCGGACGCGACCGCCACTCGGTCCAGCGGACGCGAAAAATCTGGTGCAGGACGCTCCAGCCTTCGAGCGTCTCGGGAACGCGAGGGTCGTGCATGGTTCTCCAGGAAGGGGTCTTCCGCCATTGTAGGGGACGGCGGAATCATCAAGAAGTTGCAAAACGCCCGCTCTGCACTGCGCCTAAGTGGATTTCACGCCGTATTTAGGCTCAGAATGTTTGGACGGTCCCTCCCAAGCGACCTTCGCCGACGGGGCCCGATCCAGGAATGAGGCGCTGCTTGAGACGAATGCCCCTGGTCACGCTTGCCCTCGGGGCGATGGCCATCACCGCGGCCTGCGGCGGCACCCAGACCGCGGCTTCCGGCCGCCCGTCCCCCGGCGGAGGGCGCTCTCAGCGAGCGGCGCTGCGGGTGCGCGTCGCACCCGTCCAGGTGCAGGACGTCGTCCACCAGATCAAGGCGCTCGGCTCGCTCGAGGCGCAGGACATGGTGCAGGTCACGGCGCAGGTGGAAGGCGTCGTGAGCGAGGTGCGCTTCCGGGAAGGCGACCGCGTCAGCCCGGCGAGTGTCCTGCTGCGGATCGATCCGGACCGCTACCGGGTCGAGGCCGAGCAGGCCAAGGCCGCGAGGGACCAGGCGATCGCCGAGCTGGGCCGGGCCCAGGCCGACCTGCAACGGCGCGAGGCGCTCGCGCAGAACGAGCTGCTCTCGACCGAGGAGCTGACGCGCTCGCGCGGCGAGAACGCGCGGCTCGTCGCCGGGCTCGACGTCACGAAGGCCAGCTACGAGATCTCACTCCAGAACCAGCGGCGTTCCGAGGTCAAGCCGCCGATCTCCGGCGTGATCAATACGCGCACCGTCGACACCGGCCAGTTCGTCCGCACGGGCACCGTGCTCGCCACGATCGTGGACGTGAGCCGGCTGCGCCTGCGCTTCAAGGTCTCGGAAGGCGAGTCGCTGCGCGCCAAAGAGGGGGGCCAGGTCGGCTTCCGCGTCGAGCCGATCGGCCCGCGTGACTTCAGCGCCCACATCTTCCACGTCGGCAAGGTCGCCGACCCGCAGACGCGCCAGGTCGAGGTGCTCGCCTGGGTGGACAAGCCGGACGAGCTCAAGCCCGGCTTCTTCGCCGAGGTCACGCTCGAGGGTCAGAAGAAAGAGGGCGCGCTCGTCGTGCCCGAGAGCGCGATCCAGGCGAGCGAGCGCGGCTTCGTCGCCTACGTGGTGCAGGAGAACACGGCGCGCCTGCGTCCCGTCGGGATCGGCCTGCGAACGGGCACCGGGATCGTCGAGATCCTGTCGGGCCTGAACGCGGGCGAAGTGGTGGTCTCCGAGGGCTCCGACCGGCTGGCGGACGGCATGGCGGTCGAGCCGGTCGAAGCCACCGCGGCCGCTCCGACGAAGGCCGCGCCATGAGCGCCGAAGCGCCGCGGCCCGCCGAGGTGCGGGAGGACCCCCACAAGATCGCGACGGGCATGACGCTGGCGGACATCTCGATCCGCAACCACGTCTTCGCCTGGATCCTGATGTTCGCCCTCATCGGATTCGGCCTGCTCTGCTTCACGGGCTTCGGCAGCGTGTTCCGCGGGCTCGGCGTCAGCCAGAACCCCGACGTCGACTTCCCGGTCATCAACATCTCGATTTCCTGGGAGGGCGCCTCCCCCGAGATCATGGAGACGGACGTCGTCGACCTGGTGGAGGACTCGGTCACCTCGGTCGAGGGCGTGAAGGAGATCTCCTCATCCTCGCGCCAGGGCCAGGCCAACATCACCGTCGAGTTCGAGCTCGAACGCGACATCGACGTGGCGCTGCAGGACGTGCAGAGCCGGCTCGCCCAGCTGCAGCGCCAGCTGCCGGTCGGGATCGACCCGCCGATCGTCGGCAAGACCAACCCCGAGGACGATCCGATCATGCGGATCGCGCTCGGGGGCAGCCGTCCGGCGACCTTCATCGCCGACTACATCAGGAACGTGGTCAGGCCCCAGCTGCAGACGATCTCCGGCGTCGGCGAGATCCAGCTCTCGGGCTTCCGCGACCGCAACGTGCGCGTCTGGTACGACGCCGTGCGGCTCGAGGCCCAGGGCCTCACCGTGCTGGACGTCAACCGCGCGATCCAGCGCGAGCACCTCGAGGTGCCGGCCGGACGCATCGAGAGCGCCGAGCGCGAGATGAACGTGCGCGCCGAGGGCGAGGCGATCGACGTCGAGGCCTTTCGCAACCTCGTGATCACCTACCGCGAGGGCGCGCCGGTGCGGCTGCGCGACGTGGCCGTGGTCGAGGACGGTCTCGAGGACCGCCGCCGGGTCTACCGCACGATGGGCCAGTCGGGCGTCGGCTTCGGCATCACCAAGCTGCGCGGCGCAAACGCAGTGCAGGTGGGCCACGACGTGCGCGAGCGGCTCGGCGAGATCGAGAAGCAGCTGCCCGAGGGGCTGTTTCTCGCGGTCAACTTCGACACCACGGTCTTCGTCGAGCGGGCGATCAACGAGATCCTGTTCACGCTGGTGATGGCGGCGCTGCTCACCAGCCTGGTGTGCTGGGTGTTCCTGGGCTCGTGGTCCACGACGCTCAACGTGCTGCTCGCGATCCCGACCTCGATCCTCGGCACCTTCATCGTGATGTACGTGTTCGGCTTCACGCTCAACACCTACACGGTGCTCGGGCTCACGCTCGTGGTCGGCATCGTGGTCGACGACGCGATCATGGTGCTCGAGAACATCTACCGCCACCGCGAGCAGGGCGAGGGCAAGGTGACTGCCGCCTCGCACGGGGCGCGCGAGATCACCTTCGCCGCCGCCGCCGCGACGCTCGCGATCACGGCGATCTTCCTGCCGGTCGCCTTCATGAAGGGCATCATCGGGAAGTTCTTCTTCCAGTTCGGGGTCACGATCTCGGTGGCGGTGCTGATCTCGCTGCTTGAGGCGCTCACGCTCGCGCCGATGCGGCTGTCGCGCATGCTGGAGGTGGGCGAGCGCGCGAACCGGCTCGAGCGGTGGGTGAGCACCACCTTCGCCCGCCTGGCTGCCGGCTACCAGCGGCTGCTGGTGCCGGCGCTGCGGCACAGGAAGCTGGTGCTCGCGGCCGCGAGCGTTCTCTTCGTCGTCTCGCTGGGCATCGTCAAGCTGCTGCGCCAGGAGTTCGTGCCCTCGCAGGACATGAGCCGCTTCGGGATCCGCTTCCAGACCCCGGTGGGCTCGAGCCTCGAGGTGAGCGAGCGCGTGCTCGACCAGATCGAGGCCTTCCTGCGCTCGCGCCCCGAGGTCGACGTCTACGGCGGCTTCGTGGGCGGCTTCGGCGGCGGCGAGGTGAACAGCGGCTTCGTGTTCGTGACGATGAAGGATCCGCCCGAGCGCCCGACCGACAAGAAGCTGGGCCGCCGGCTGTCGCAGCAGGACCTGATGAACGTGGCGCGCCAGGCGGCGAGCGCGATCCCCGGGGCGCGCATCGTGATGCAGGACTTCTCGCAGCGCGGCTTCAGCGCCACGCGCGGCGGCGGCTTCCCGGTCGAGTTCAACATCCGCGGGCGCGACTGGGACAATCTCGGGCGCGCCTCGCGCGTGATCATGGAGAAGATGATGGCCTCGGGCCTGGTGACCGACGTGAACAGCGACTACCAGGTGGGCATGCCCGAGGTCCAGGTGGTGCCGGACCGCAACAAGGCCGCCGACCTCGGCATCGGGATGGCCGACATCGGGGAGACGATCAACTCCGCGATCGGCGGCCAGCGCGTCGGCAAGTTCAAGGACAAGGGCCGCCGCTTCGACATCCGCGTGCGCCTGCTGGCGCCGCAGCGCCAGCGGCCCGAGGACATCGCGCGGCTCCTGGTGCGCACGGGCACGGGCGGGCTGGTGCGCCTGGGCGACGTGGTCAGGATCGAGCAGCGGCCTACCCTGCAGTCGATCACGCGCCGCGACCGCCAGCGTGCGATTACGATCACCGCCAACGTCGCGCCCGGCGTCTCGCAGGGGACCGCGATCGACGGCTCGATGCAGCTCGCGCAGGCGAACCTGCCGGACGGCTACCGGGTGGTTCCCTCCGGGACCGCGCGCACCTTCCGCGAGTCGTTCGACTCGCTGTTCTTCGCCATGGTGCTGGGCCTGATCGTCGCCTACATGGTGCTCGCGTCCCAGTTCAACGCCTTCACGCACCCGTTCACCGTGCTCTTGGCGCTGCCGTTCAGCGTGAGCGGCGCGCTCGTCGCGCTCTGGGCGGCCGGCCAGAGCATCAACGTCTACAGCATGCTCGGGATCATCCTGCTGATGGGGATCGCGAAGAAGAACTCGATCCTGCTGGTGGACTTCACGAACCAGGCGCGTGCCACGGGCCTGGAGCGGCACGAGGCGCTGCTCCACGCCTGCCCGGTGCGCCTGCGGCCGATCCTGATGACCTCGATCGCGACCATCGCGGGTGCCTTGCCGCCGGCGCTCGCGCTCGGCCCCGGCGCCGAGCTGCAGCGGCCGATGGCGCTCTCGATCGTCGGCGGCATGATCGTCTCGACCGGCTTCACGCTGTTCGTGGTCCCCTGCGCCTACAGCCTGATCGACGACGCGGCGGCGTGGAACGACGCGCGCAAGGCCCGCGGCGAAGGGGTCTTCGCCGCGCTGCGCGCTCCCCGCAGCGCCTGAGGCGGCAGCCTTGACCGTCTCGCGCCGGCGCGACGTCCTCGGACTCGTCGCCTTCGTGGTGATGTGCTTCGGCGTCTCCGTGCTGGGCGGACGCGCCGTGGCTCCCGCGCTCGCGATCTGGTATCCCGCGCTCGTCAAGCCGAGCTGGACGCCGCCCAGCTGGGTGTTCGGGCCGGTCTGGACGCTGCTCTACCCGCTCGTCGCCGTGGCGGGCTGGCTCGCGTGGCGCGAAGGCCGCTCGCGCCTGGGCACCCTCGTCTTCCTGCTCCAGCTGGCGCTCAACGCGGCCTGGCCCTGGATCTTCTTCGGGGAGCGGCGCCTCGACCTCGCGCTCGCCTGCGTGGTCGCGCTGTGGCTCGCGATCTTCGGCACGATCCGGCTGTTCTGGAGCGTGAGCCGGGGCGCCGCCGTGCTGCTCGTGCCGTACCTCGGCTGGGTGGGGTTCGCGACGGCGCTGACCGCCGCGATCTGGTTGCTGAACCTGGGCGGCGCCGCGGCGCGCCTCCAGTGACGGTCCGACTTTTCGCCGGCTCCCGTCGTCCTAATGGACGGCGAATCTCGCCCGCCAGGAGAACCGACATGAGCCTCCGCCCACTGGGTTGCACCGCGCTCGCGGTCGCGATCACCGCCACCGTCTCGGCCGGCGAGATCCGCGGTCGGGTGCTGGTCGACGGCAAGCCCGACGCCACGGTCACGGTCCGGGCGCTGCCGTTCGAGGACGCCGCCCAGGAGGCCCGGCGCGAGGCCCGCCGCGAGGGCCTGCCCGCCCCGCTCGCGGAGACGACGCCGCGAGCCGACGGCTCCTTCGTGCTGAACGTGGCGGCTTCGTCGCCGGGAGCCTCGGTCCGCCTCGCCTTCGCCGGCCCCAGTGTGGCCTCGCGGGTGCTCGAGCAGATCTTCGACGCGGCGGGCGACGAGGTCGCGGAGGTGCGGCTGGCGAAGGCGGTGGCGCTCGCGGGCCGGGTCGCGGACGAGCGCGGCGGACCGGTGGTGGGGGCCACGGTGACGCTCTGGGCCGGCGGCGAGCGGGCGATGTTCCTCGACGCGACGGCGGCGCGCGGCGTGCCGCAGACCGCGACGACCAAGGCCGACGGCAGCTTCCGCTTCGAGAGCGCCTCGCCCGAGGGCAACCGCCTGCGCGTCGAAGCGCCGGCGTTCGCGACGCTCGAGCGGGCGCCCGTCCGCGGCGGCGCGCTCGCGCGTTCGCTGACGCTGGTGCTCGGCCAGGTCCTGCGCGGCACGGTGACGCTGGCGGACCGCAAGACGCCCGCGAAGGGCGCCCTCGTGCGCTTCGAGGGCCGCACGCAGACGACGCGCTGGGTCGAGGCGCGCGCCGACGGCGGCTTCGTGATCGACGGCGCGCCGCGCGAGCCCGGAGCGCTCGTCGCGGACGGCGGCGACCGCGGCCGCGGCACGGCGGTGTTCGCCGCGGGCGCGAGCGAGCCGTCGCTCATCGTGCTCGCGCCGACGGCGACGCTCGGCGGCCGCGTCGTGGACGCCGAGAGCGCCCGGCCGCTCGCCGGCGTCAGGCTCGTGGCGCGCGCCGACAGCGCCGTGTTCGTGGCGCGCTCGGGAGCCGACGGCCGCTACACGATCCGGGGCTTGAGCCCGCGCCACTACCGGCTGAGCGCCGAGGACGACCGCTTCGTGCCCTGGACAAGGTCCGTGAACGTGGTGGCCGGCCAGGGCGACACCCAGGACGTCCCGCTCGCGCGCGCCGCGACGCTCGTGGGCCGCGTGGTCGATCCCGACGGCGCCCCGATCGAGGGCGCGCGCGTCCAGGTCCTGAAGAGCGGCGAGAACGTGTTCCGCACCTTCATGCGCCGGATGGAAGGCGAGGCCGCGGTGCGCACCGGCAAAGACGGCAGCTTCCGCGCCACGCGCCTGGCGCCGGGCGAGAACCAGCGCCTCGACGTGCGCCACGACGACTTCGAGGAGCGCGCGCTCGGCGGCATCTCGCTCGCGCCGGGCGGGACGCGTACGGGGCTCACGGTCGTGATGCGGCGCGGGCTGACGCTGCGCGGCCTCGTCAAGGACGAGGCCGGCCGGCCGCTCGCCGGTGCCGAGGTCGAGCTGTCGAGCGCGCGCTCGATGCGCGCCGGCCGCGGCGGCATGCAGATGGAGATGATCGGGCCGGGCAACCAGCTGCGGCGGGAGACGGCAGCCGACGGCCGCTTCGAGTTCCGCGGGCTGAAGCCCGGCGACTACGCCGTCGGCGCGCGCCGCTCGGGCTTCGCGCGCGCGAGCATCGACCCCGTGAAGGTGGCAGACAAGCGCGCCGCGGAGCCGATCGAGCTGGTGCTCAAGCCGGGGGCGACGATCAGCGGCGTCCTCCACGACAAGCTCGGCAGCGGCGCTTCCGGCTGGTACGTCGCCGCGCGCGGCGCGAGCCAGGGCGGCGGCCCGCCGCTCGGGCCCGGGACCAACCGCAGCGAGGACCCGACCGGTCCCGACGGGGCGTTCCTGCTCGAGGGGCTGACCGCGGGTGAGACCTACGAGCTGCAGGTGCTCGGCGGCTCCGGTCTCGGCCCGCGGAAGAGCGGCGTCACGGCACCGGCCGACGGTGTCGACCTCACGGTCACCGGCACCGGGCAGATCCGCGGCCGCGTGGTGGACGGCGACAGCGGCCGCGCCATCCCGGACTTCCAGGTGCGCTACCAGCCCGATGCGCAGGGCGGGATGCGCTTCTTCATGCGAATGGGCCCGGGCCGCGGGCGGGGCCCCTACGAGCGCCAGCCGTTCCACGCGGAGGACGGCTCGTTCGTGCTCGAGGACGTGCCCGCGGGCCGCTGGATGGTCGAGGCGTTCGCGCCCGGCTTCCAGGCCGGCAGCGCGGCGGCGGTCACGGTCGGCGAAGGCGAGGCGAGCGACGCCGTCGAAGTGCGGCTGTCCAAGGGCGGCGCCGTCTCGGGACGCGTGCTCGAGTCGCGCACGGGGCGGCCGATCCTCGACGCCACGGTGCGCATCGAGCCCTCGGGCGGCGAGCGGCGCATGGGCGGCATGATGCGGATGGGCGGCGAGGGCGACGACGAGACCAGCACCGACGCGGACGGCCGCTACGAGCTCAGCGGGCTCGCGCCCGGCACCTGGGTGCTGACCGCCTCCCACCCGGAGTGGAGCGAGTCGACGACCACCGTCGAGGTCAAGGACGCGCCCGCGAGCGCGGACGTCCGGCTCGGCCGCGGCGGCTCGATCGGCGGCACCGTGACTAGGCGGAGCCCGCCCGGTCGCGGGCGCCCAGGTGACGCTCTCGCCGGCGGGCGAAAGCGGCATGCGCATGGGCGGCTTCATGGGCGGCGGCGAGCAGAGCGCGCTCACGGACGAGGGCGGCCGCTTCCGCTTCGACCGCCTCAACCCCGGCCGCTACCAGCTGAGCGCGGCGCTGCGCGACCAGACGAGCGCGCCGGCGGACGCGGTGCTGACCGGCGACGACAGCCAGGACGTCCAGCTCACGCTCGCGGCGGGAGCGCTGCTGAAGGGCGTCGTCAGCGGCCTCGCCGACAACCAGCTGACCGGAGTCACCGTGAGCGCGTCCGGCCAGGACTACTTCGCCTCCGCCCGCACGGGCGCGGGCGGCGTCTTCGAGCTGTCCGGCGTGCCCGAGGGCCTGATCACGCTCCGCGCGAACGCGGGCGATTTCCTGACGAGCTCGCGCTCGGCGTCCGCGACCGTCACGATCGGCCCCGGCCAGGCCGAGGCCACGGCCGAGATCGTCTTCGAGGCAGGCTTTCGCGTCGATGGCCACGTGACGCGCGGCGGCAAGCCGGTGCCCGACGCGATGGTGAGCGCCTTCCCCGACGGCGGCAACCGGCGCAGCGCCAACGGCCGCACCGACGACGGCGGCGGCTACGTGCTCGAGGGCCTCGACGCCGCGAAGTACACCTTCACCGCGAGCTCGCAGTCGGGCGGGCCGATCCGCCGCAGCGTGGAGATCGGCGGCGACACGACGGTGGACCTCGACGCCCCGCCGGCGCGGCTCGCGGGCACCGTGGTCGAGGCGGAATCCGGGCGTCCGCTCGGCGACGTCAGCGTCCGCATCGAGGAGGAGCAGGGCGGCGCCCGCTTCATGAACATGGCGACGACCGACAGCTCCGGCCGCTTCGGCTTCGAGGACCTCGAGCCCAGCCGCTACCGCGTGAGCTTCCAGAAGGCCGCCTACCAGGTCGAGACGCGCGAGCTCACCGCCGCCGAGGACAGCGACGTGCGCGTCGAGCTGAAGCGGGGCGAGGGCATCGAGCTCGAGGCCAAGGACGGCATCTTCGCGACGCCGCTGCGCGGGCTGTTCGTGCGCGTGGTGGACGGCGCCGGCAACCCGGCCTTCTCCGGCAGCGTCTCGCTCGACAGCGACGGCCGCGGCGAGGTGCCGTCGCTCAAGCCCGGCGTCTACGACCTGCGCGCGGAATCGTCCGGCTACGCTCCGGTCCGGTTGCCGAGCATCCAGGTCCCCTCGAGCCACGCTCAACCTGCTGCTCACGCCCGGCGGCTCGCTCGAGATCCAGGCCGGTCCGGCGACGCTCGCGCTGCCGCAGCCGACCGGCCGCCTGATCGGTCCCGACCAGCGGATCTACATGTGGAGCGCCTTCACCAGCGACGGAAAGATCCGCCTGAGCGGCCCGGTGCGACGGCTCGAGAACGTCGCGCCCGGCTCCTACACCCTCGAGGTCGAGGGCGGCGTCCGCCGCGACGTCGCGATCACGGAGGGCGGACGCGCCGTCGTGAGCCTGCCGTAAGCGTCTTCTCTGCAATCGGTTACGGGCGGCCAGCGCTCGTCGCGCCCGGCTCCGGTAAGATTCAATCGTGACCACCGCCCCGTTCGGCTTCCTCCGCGTGGCGGCAGCCTGTCCGCCCGTCCGAATCGCCGACCCGGAGCAGAACGTCGACGCGACGCTCGAGTTCATCGCGAGAGCGGCGGACCAGGGGGCGCAGGTGCTGGTGCTGCCCGAGCTCGGGATCACCGGCTACACGTGCGGGGACCTCTTCTTCAGCCTGACGACGCTCGTGGCCGGGGCCGAGCGCGCGCTCGAACGGCTGCTGCGCGAGACGCAGGCGAGGCCGATGGTCGTGGTCGTCGGCCTTCCGGTGCTCCAGGGCGGGCGGCTCTTCAACGCAGCCGCGGTGCTGCAGGCGGGGCGGATCCTGGGCGTCGTGCCCAAGACGTTCCTCCCCGGCTACAAGGAGTACTACGAGGAGCGCTGGTTCTCGTCGGCGCGCGAGGCGCGCGAAGGCGACGTTCGGCTGGCGGGGCAGGCGGCGCCCTTCGGGACGGACCTGCTGTTCCAGCTGCGCGACGAGCCGGCGGTCACGATCGCCGTCGAGATCTGCGAGGACCTGTGGGCGCCGATCCCGCCGAGCTCGCGGCACGCGGTGGCGGGGGCGACGGTGATCCTGAACCCGTCGGCCTCGAACGACCTGGTGGGCAAGGCAAAGTACCGGCGCGAGCTGGTGATCCAGCAGTCGGGCCGCACGCTGGCGGCCTACGCCTACGCCAACACCGGGGTCCACGAGTCGACGACCGACCTCGTGTTCGGCGGGCACCTGCTGATCGCCGAGAACGGCGTGCTGCTCGCGGAGGGCGAGCGCTTCAAGCGCGACGGCGAGCTGGTGGCGACCGACGTCGACGTCGAGCGCCTGCGCGTCGAGCGTGCGCGGCAGACTTCGTTCGCCGACGCGGTCCACGGCAGCGTGCCGGCCTACCGGACCGTGTCGCTCGCGCCGATGCCGGCAGCGGAGCCGCACCGGCTCGTGCGCCGGATCGAGCCGCACCCGTTCGTGCCCGACGAGCCGCAGACGCTCGACGAGCGCTGCCGCGAGGTGTTCCAGGTGCAGACCGCGGGTCTCGCGCGGCGGCTCGAGCACGTCGGCGTCAAGCGCGTGGTGCTCGGCCTGTCGGGAGGGCTCGACTCGACGCTCGCGCTGCTCGTTTGCGCGCGGACCTTCGACCTGCTCGGCCTGCCGCGGGCGGGGATCCTGGCCGTCACGATGCCGGGCTTCGGCACGACGGCGCGCACGCTCGAGACCGCCCGCTGCCTGGCGAAGGGCGCGGGGGCGGAGCTGCGCGAGATCGACATCCGGCCGGCCTGCGAGCGGCACATCCAGGACATCGGTCTCGATCCGAAAGACCGCGAGAGCGTCACCTTCCAGAACCTCCAGGCGCGCGAGCGGACCCAGCTGCTGATGGATCTCGCGAACAAGGAGTCCGGGATCGTGGTCGGCACCAGCGACCTCTCGGAGCTGGCGCTCGGCTTCGCCACCTTCGCCGGCGACCACATCGCGATGTACGGCGTGAACTCGAGCGTGCCGAAGACGCTGGTGCGGCAGCTGGTCGAGTGGGTGGCCGCGCACCACGCGAGCGACGGCGAGCGCAAGGTGCTGCGCGCCGTCCTCGACACCCCGGTCTCGCCCGAGCTGGTCGCGGTGGCAGAGGACGGCGAGATCTCCCAGAAGACGGAAGACGTGGTGGGCCCGTACGAGCTCGTGGACTTCTTCCTGTACTGGCTGCTGCGCTTCGGCGCCGGACCGCGCAAGATCCTGTTCCTCGCCGGCCACGCGTTCGCCGGGCGCTACGACGCGGCGACGCTCCGCAAGTGGCTGACGCTGTTCGTGCGGCGCTTCTTCGCCCAGCAGTGGAAGCGCTCGGTGATGCCCGACGGGCCGAAGGTCGGCTCCGTCAGCCTCTCGCCGCGCGGCGACTGGCGCATGCCGAGCGACGCGACCGCCGCGGCGTGGCTGCGCGAGATCGAGGGCGGGGAGCGCACGTGATCCGCGCGGTGCTGCTGTCGCCCTCGAGCCTCGCCTCCGAGCTGGGCGGGACGGTGCTGTTCCGCCAGAACGTCGAGCGCGTCGCCGCCTCCACGCTCGAGGAGGTGCGCAGCCTCTCCGACGGCGGCCGCGCCGACGTGGTGGTGGTGGACTCGGCGCTCCCCGGCGCGGCCGGGCTGGTCTCGGCCATCCGGCAGGATCCCACGACGCGCTCGACCGCGATCGTGGCGCTCGGCCGCTCGGAGTTCGGCTTCGACCACCTGGAGCTGCTCGAGGCCGGCGCCAACGCGATCCTGCCGCTGCCGCCCGGCCAGGACTGGGACGACCGGCTGATGCGGCTCATCCACGTGCCGGTGCGCAAGACCACGCGCTTCCCGGTCAACCTGAGCCTGCAGGGCGGCCTGCGCTCGGGCGTCGCCTTCGCCGCGCGCGTCGTCAACCTGAGCGTGCACGGCGTGCTGCTCGAGTGCCGGCATCCGCTCCGCGTGGGCGAGGACGTGCGGCTCGCCTTCGACATGCCGCAGGGCCACGGCCTGGTCCAGGCCGACGGCACCGTCGTGCGGCAGGCGCACGCGGACCGCTTCGGGATCGAGCTCACCCACGTGGCGGGCGACGGCCGCGTGCGGATCAAGCGCTACGTCGAGGCGGTATAATCCGGCCTTTCGGGCGGGCGCCCGCCGCGCAACCCCCAACACCAAAGAGCGAGGAAGTCCTGGAACGCCTCACGATTCGCACGCTGCACGTGGCCGACATCGAGCTGCCGCCCAGCGTGGAGCGGCTGCGCGATCTCGCCTACGACTACTGGTGGAGCTGGTCGCCGCGCGCGGCCCGGCTCTTCGCGCGGATCGACCCGGAACCCTGGCGCCGCTACCACAACCCGGTCCAGCTGCTGATCAACGTCGAGCCGCAGCAGTGGATGCGGCTCCTGTCCGACCCCGAGTTCGTCAGGCTCTACACCGACGTGATCCAGGCGCTCGACGAGTACCGCGCGCGCCCGCGCTGGTACGCGCAGCAGGCCGGCGCCGAGCTCAACGGCCCGATCGCCTACTTCTCGATGGAGTTCGGGATCCACGAGTCGCTCGGCATCTACTCGGGCGGCCTCGGCGTCCTCGCGGGCGACCACTGCAAGGCCGCGAGCGACCTCGGCGTGCCGCTCGTCGGCGTGGGGCTGCTCTACCGCTCGGGCTACTTCCGGCAGACGGTCGACGCCGACGGCTTCCAGCAGCACACCTACCCCGACTACGACTTCGCGCGGCTGCCCGTGCTGCCGGTCCAGGCGCCGGCCGGCGGCGTGCTCACGGTGCCGATCGATCTGCCCGGGCGCGTCGTGCAGGCCGCGGTCTGGAAGGTGCAGGTCGGGCTCGTGCCGGTGCTGATGCTCGACACCGACATCCCGCTCAACGACCCGGCCGACCGCCCGATCACCGGCTCGCTCTACGTGCGCGGGCGCGAGATGCGGCTGTGCCAGGAGATCGTGCTCGGGATCGGCGGCGTGCGCGCGCTGCGCGCGCTCGGGATCCACCCGGCGGTCTGGCACATGAACGAGGGCCACGTCGCCTTCCTGGCGCTCGAGCGTGCGCGCGAGGGCGTCCAGTCGGGCGAGAGCCTGGCCGAGGCCCTCGCGGGCGTGAAGCGCAAGACCGTCTTCACCACGCACACGCCGGTGCCGGCGGGCAACGAGACCTTCGACCGCAAGCTGGTGAAGCGCTACCTCGAGCCCTGGATCCGCGACGTCGGCTGCGAGCCCGACGAAGCGCTGGCGCTCGGGGCCGACAACGGCAACTTCAACATGACCGCCTTCTCGATCCGCCTCGCGGCGGCGACGAACGGCGTGAGCAAGCTGCACGGCGCCGTCTCGTCGGCGATGTGGCGGCATCTCTTCCCGGAAGGCTCTTCGGACCCCGTCGGCGCCGTCACCAACGGCGTCCACACCGCGAGCTGGGTCGGGCCCGAGATGCGCAGCTTCTACAAGCAGTACGTGGACGCCGAGTGGGAGGCGCGGCTGCTCGAGCCCGAGGCGTGGCGCAAGGTCCACGAGGCGCCCGACGCGGCGCTCTGGGCCGCGCACCGCTCGCAGAAGGAGCGCCTGGTGCGCTTCGTGCGCGAGCGCGTGCGCGTGCAGTCGGCGCGCCACGGCCTCTCGCCCGACGAGCTGCGGCAGGTCGAGGGCCTGCTCGATCCGCACGCGCTCACGATCGGCTTCGCGCGCCGCTTCGCCACCTACAAGCGGGCGTTCCTGATCATGTCGGACCTCGACCGGCTGCGCGCGATCGTCGGCGACCGCAATCGCCCGGTGCAGTTCATCTTCGCGGGCAAGGCGCACCCCGCCGACCGCGAGGGGCAGGAGGTGGTGCGGCGGCTGTTCGCGCTCACGCACGGGGAGTTCACCGGACGGCTGGTCTTCCTCGAGGACTACGACATCGAGGTCGGCCGCGCGCTCGTGCAGGGCTGCGACGTCTGGCTCAACACGCCGCGGCGCCCCCAGGAAGCGAGCGGCACCTCCGGCGAGAAGGTTCCGGTCAACGGCGGCGTCAACCTCAGCATTCTCGACGGCTGGTGGGCCGAGGGCTTCCGGGGCGACAACGGCTGGGCGATCGGCGACAGCAGCATCAACCCCGACACGGCCGCGCAGGACGCGGCCGACGCCGAGTCTCTGTACCGCGCGCTCGAGAACGAGGTGGTGCCGCGCTTCTTCGCGCGCGCCGAGGGCGGGCTGCCGGTCGACTGGATCCGCACCATGAAGGCCTCGATCGAATCCGTCGTCGCGCCCTTCAGCGCGCACCGCATGGTGCGCGACTACGTCGTGGGCTGCTACCTGCCGGCGGCTGCCGCCGACAAGGCCAGCGCCGGCTAGCGCCGCCTAGCGCGGCAGGCGAGCCTCTTCACCAGCTGGATCTGGCCGGCGTGGTAGAGGTCGTGGGCGGCGATGCCGCGCAGCAGGCGGCCGATCGGCTCGCGGCCGCCCGGCGCCCGCCGCTCGAGATCCTCGTCCGCGAGGCGTGACACCGCCGCGCGCAGCAGGCGGTGGTACTTCTGGAGCAGCGTCACGTCGCGGCGCCACGCGGCCTCGGACGCCGGCGACGGCGTCTCGAACCAGTTGCTGCCGCGACGCGCGAAGGAGCCGCGCTTCTCGCCCGTGATGCGGCGCCAGGCCGCGTATTTCCAGTACGCCGCGTGCAGCGTGATCTCCCACGCGTTGTGGCGGCCTGGTCCCGGGCGCCACGCGGCGCTCGCGGCGCTCAGCCCGCGCAGGCTGCCGCGCAGGTTGGTGCCGTGCCACGAGCGGCGGTCGTAGGCCTCGTCGAGCGAAGCCAGGAGCGACGTGATCGCCAGGTTGCGCATGGCTCTCGGTCTCCGCTCGCGCTCAGGGCCAGGGCGCACCGCGCCGCGCCGCGTCGAGCGCCGCGCGCGCCGCCGGCCGCCCGTCGAGCACGGCCGCGTCCAGGCGCAGCGCCTCGTCGAACGCCGCGACGGCCGCCTGGAGCTGCCCGCTCGCCGCGAGCGCCTGCGCGAGGCCGGCGCGCGTCTCGGCGTCCGCGGGTGCGAGGCGGACGGCCTGCTCGAGCGCGGCCAGCGCCTCGCCCGGCTGGTGGAGCGCGAACAGCAGCGTCAGCCCGAGCCGCCGCCAGGCCAGGGCGTCCTGCGGTGCGAGCGTCACGCTCTCGCGGAGGAGCTCGGCGAGCGCGTCCCAGTCCTCGAGCGCGACGAGGTGGCGGGCGAGCTGCTCGCGCACCGCGGCACGCCGCGGGGGTGCGATGCCGAGTGCCAGCGCCTGCTGGCAGGCCGCGGCTCCGGAAGCGCCGGGAAGCCGCTCGCAAAGCCGCGCCTGCTCGCGCGCCGCGGCGGTCTCGGTCGGAGCACCGCGGCTGTCCGCGGCGCCGAGGCTCGCGGCGGCCGTCGCGATGCAGACGATCGAGGCGCTGCGCACGAGCCCGATGCTAGCATCGCGCGAGCGGCCGTTGTGGGGCGCGGCTCGTTGACCGCCCCAGCCATCGACGGACAGAATCGCGCTCATGACCGACGACCTGAGCCGGCTGCTCGTGCGCGAGCTCGAGACCTTCGCCCGCGAGGTGGAGCTCTTCCCGGACGACGAGAGCCTCTTCAAGACGCTGCCGGGCGTCGCCAACTCCGCGGGGAACCTCGGCCTCCACGTGTGCGGCAACCTGCAGCACTTCGTGGGAGCGGTGCTCGGCGGGACCGGCTACGTGCGCAACCGCGACGCGGAGTTCGCGGCGCGCTCGGGACGGCGCGACGATCTCGCACGAAAGCTGCGCGAGACGGCGGCGGTGGTTGCCTCGACGCTCGGGCAGCTGCCGCAGGAGGCGCTCGCGCGGCCGTACCCGGAGCCCGTCGCCGGCCTGCAGCTGCCCTGCGGACGCTTCCTGATGCACCTCGCGGTGCACCTCGGGTTCCATCTCGGACAGGCCGGCTATCTGCGCCGCGTCGTGACGGGCGACTCTCGCACCGCCGGCACGGTGCCGGTCGCGGCGCTCGCGGACCGCTGAGCGCCTACTTCAGCGCGATCCGCACGCCCGTCTTCCCGAGCGCGACGCCGTCGACGAAGCCTGCCGGATCGGTCGCCGGCCGCGTCATCGGATCGCCGTCGGAGTCGGCGCGCACGTCGATGCGCACGCGCTCGGGCAGCGGCTGACCCGGCCCCATCATCGAGTCGCCCGCTCCCACCTCGAACTGCAGCGGGAAGCTCGAGCTCGCGAGCCGTTTGGCCGCGGCCGGCGGCCCCGTGGAGACGCCGGCCGGGCGCACGGTCAGGAAGATCACCGTGCCCGGCCGGATGCGCGCCACGACGGCGGCGTCCGCCTCGATCCAGCCGAAGACGGCGCCACCGGAGCCCGCTGCGTCCGGCGGTGCCGCGGCCCGGGCCGCTGGAGCCTCCCCGGTCGCCGACGGCGGCGGCACGTCCGCGTGGGCCTCCGCCGGGGGCGCTTGCTGGCGCGACTGCGCGAGCTGCGCCAGCGCCTGCCGCAGCCGCTCCGCGTCCGCCGGCGAGCGCCGCGCCGTCTCGGCCACCGCCGCCTCGGCCTCCTTCGTGCGGCCGAGGCTGGCGTAGACGAACGCGAGGTTCTCGTGCGCCTCGATCAGGTCGGGCTCGGCGGCGATCGCCTGCTTCAGCATCGCGACCGCCACGTCGCCCTGGCCCATCGCCAGGCGCACGAGCGACTGGTAGGTGAGCGCGCGCGGGTGTGCGGGCTGGCGCTCGAGCACGTACTGCGTCTCGTTCCAGACGCCCATCAGGTCGCGCTGCAGCAGCAGGTGGCGCGCGAGCTCGAGCCGCGTGTCGTGGTCGTCGGGGTTCTTGGCGAGGCTCGCCCGCAGCTCGAGCGTGCGCGCGTCCGGGGGCGCGGCTTCGGCTCCGCTCCGCGCGGCGCCGCCCGCGCCCGGCGCCATCCCGCCGCGCGGCCGGTCGCCCCCGACGCTGCCGGTGACGCTGCCGCCCTCCGGACGCCGCTCCGCCGCCTGGAAGACCAGGAACAGCATCACCGCCACGACGCCGCTCGTCACGGCTCCCCAGACGAAGCCGCGCGCGGCGCTCGCGGGCGCAGCGGCGGCGGGTGTCGCAGGCGCGGCCGCGATCCTCGCGGTGAGGGCGTCTCTCGACTGGAGCGCGCGCGCCGCCTCCAGCTCGAGCGCGTAGCGCTCGCGCGCGAGCTGCTCGGGCGTGCGCTTGACGGCGGCGTCCTCGAGCTCGCGGAGCTGGACGACGAGCGCCGCGACGCGGCCGTCGAGATCCCTGAGCTCGAGCGGCGTCGTTTCGCCGGCGGGCGCGGCCGGCGCGGCGGCCGCGCGCCTGCGCACCCAGAGCACGAGCAGCAACCCGATCACGAGCCCGCTCGTCAGCACGACGAGCGCGGGCTCCCAGTTCACCGAGCCGGGGGGCATCAGGCCTCCGAGCCGGGCGGCCGGCCCTGCGGCCAGCCGTATGCCAGCTCGCGCACGCGCCGGACGTAGCGGGCGAGCTCGGGGTCATCGGGGAGCGTGGCCGGCCCGGGCAGGGGCACGGGCTCGGCCGGCGCGGCGGTGCGCCGGGCCGAGAGCGCGCGCGTCACGAAGAAGCCTCCGGCCGCGAGCGCGAGCACCGGTCCGAGCCAGACGAGCCAGTTCACCCCGCGCAGCGGCGGCTGCAGGCGCACGAACTCGCCGTACGAGTGCTCGAAGTAGGCCAGGATCTGCTCCTGGTCGTAGCCGGCGGCCAGCATCTCGCGCACCTGGGCCCTCATGTTCACGGCCATGGTGGCGGGGGAGTCGGCGACCGAGAGGCCCTGGCACACCGGGCAGCGCAGGAGCCCCGCGACGTCTTCGGTGCGCGCGGCAAGCGCTTCGCCCGCGAGCGCCTGTCCTTTCGGCCGGCCGACGACACCCTGCGGATCGCCGCCCGCGGCTTGCGCCTGTGCGCGCGCCATTGGCGCGACGAGCAGCAGCGCGGCCACGAGCAGCGCGCGGCGCCTCACGGGGTGACTCCGGCCTGGGCCAGCTTGAGCGCGAGCGTCTGCATCGTCGAGCGGCCCGACGTGCTTCGCGGCGATCCGGCCCTCGGAGTCGATGAAGTACGTCTCCGGCACGCCGAACACGCCGAACGCGATCGCCGTGCGGCTGCCGGGGTCGACGAGCGACGGGTAGGACGAGCCCTGCCGCGCCAGGAAGGACGTGACCCCCTCCTCGCTGTCCTCGTAGATGACGCCGACGAAGCGCACCTTCTCGCCCAGCCGGCGCGCCGCGCCCACCAGCACCGGGTGCTCCTCGAAGCAGGGCACGCACCAGGTCGCCCAGAAGTTGAGGACCACGGGCTGGCCGCGCAGGCTCGCGAGCGTGACGGGCGCGCCGCCGCCCATCGGCTGCAGCGTGAAATCGGGAGCGGGGCGTCCCACGAGCGGCGAGCCGATCGCGTGCGGGTCGCGGCCCAGGTTCATCACGAGGATCGCGACGAGCGGCGCCACGACGCCGAGGCCCACGAGCAGCACTCGCGGGTTGAACGCCCGCGCGGTCTCGGTGCTCACGGCCGCGGGTCCGGCCGCGAGGGCACGAGCGCCACCAGGCTGCCGAGCGCCATGAGCGCGGTGGCGGCCCAGATCCAGCCGACCATCGGGTTCACCATCGCGACGAGGCCGAGCGTGCCCGCGGCGGGGTCGATGTTCATGACCGAGAGGTACAGGTCCTCGAAGAGGGAGCTGCGCACCGCGGGCGTGCCGATCGGCTCGCGCTGTCGCTCGTACTGGTTCATGCGCGGGCTCAGCACTCCGAGCTCCCGGCCGCCGCGCGCCACCGACACGCGTGCGACGACCGCCTCCCGGTGCGGCTCGCTCTCCTGGTCGACGCCGACGAAGGTGAGCGTGTAGGCGCCGACCGTGGTCTTCTCGCCCACGCGCAGCTGCGCCTCGCGGCTCTCGCCCATCGTGCTGCTCACCGCGATCGCGACGATCACGATGGCGGCACCGGCGTGCACGATGTACGAGCCGAATCGGCGCCGCCCGCGGCGCAGGCCGCGTCTCGACGAGCGCCTGGCCCAGGCCCTCGCCGTGCGCGCTGCCGGCGCCGGGCGATCGGCAGCCACAGCTCGCGCAGCGTCACCTGCACGGTGTAGCCGCCGAAGGCGAGCGCCACGAGCGTCCACGGCTTGTGCACGCCGAGCGCGAAGCCGACCGCCGCGAAGAGCGCGGCGCCGGCGAGCGGCGGCAGCAGCGCCTGCTTCACCTGCGCGGCGGTCGCGCGGCCCCACGGCAGCGCCGGCCCGACGCCCATCAGCAGCAGCAGCACGACGCCGAGCGGCACCGCCATGCGGTCGAAGTAGGGGCGGCCGACGCTCATCTGCACGCCGCGGGCCGCCTCGACCACCAGCGGGAACACGGTCCCGAGCAGGACCGTGAACGTGAACAGCACGAACACCAGGTTGTTGACGAGGAACAGCGAGTCGCGCCCGAGCACCGGCTCGATCGTGCCTTCGGGCGCGAGGCGGTCGATGCGCAGCGCGAGCAGCGCCACCGACCAGACGAGCGCGAGCACCAGGAACACCAGGATCGTGGGGCCGATCGCGCTCTGCGTGAAGGAGTGGACCGAGTTGAAGACGCCGGAGCGCGTCATGAAGGTGCCGAGGATCGTGAGCAGGAAGGTGGCGAGCACCAGCGTCACGGTCCAGCCCTTGAGGACGCCCTTGCGCTCGGTCAAGAGCGCCGAGTGCAGCGCCGCCGTCGCGGTCAGCCACGGCAGGAACGACGCGTTCTCGACGGGATCCCAGGCCCAGTAGCCGCCCCAGCCCAGCACCTCGTACGCCCACCAGCCGCCGAGCACGATCGCCACGGTGAGGAACGTCCACGGCAGCATCAGCCAGGTCCGCAGCGGCCGCAGGAAGTCGTGGCCGAGCCGCCCGGTGAGCAGCGCCGCGCACGCGAGGCCGAACGGGATCGTCATCCCGACGTAGCCCAGGTAGAGGCAGGGCGGGTGGACGACCATCAGCAGGTGGTTCTGGAGCAGCGGGTTCGGGCCCGGGCCGTCGGGGGGGATCGGCGACACGCTCTGGAACGGCTGCGCCGGGCCCGAGAGCAGGAACGCGAAGAAGGCTCCGCACGCGAGCCAGACGGCAACGGCCCAGGGCATGTACTCGGGATGCTTGTTGCGGTTCGCCCACGTGGCGACGCCGACGTAGACGCCGATCACGAGCCCCCAGAACAGGATCGACCCCTCGAGCGAGGACCAGAGGCTCACGAAGGCGACCCAGTCGGGCACGGCGCGCGAGCCCACCTGCGCGACGTAGCTCACGCTGAAGTCGCGCGCGAGCAGCGCGCGGATCATCAGCAGGTTCGCGAGCACCATCGCGGCCGAGAAGAGGTAGGCGAGCCGCCGCGTCCAGACCCAGCCGAGCGCCGAGCGGCGCAGCGCCGTCGCGGCGCCCACGACCGCCCCGGTGGTCGAGACGAGCAGCGCGAGCAGGATCAGGTTGCGGCCGAGCGCGGCGGTCACGGCTTCTGGCGCGGGCTCTCTGGCGGGGCCGGCCCTCCGCTACGGCCCTCGCCCTCCTTGACGCTCTTCATCAGCTGGTCGATCGCCGCTTTCTCGCCTTCGGAAGGAGCGCGGTACTCGTTGCTGTGCGAGACCATCAGGCGGTGGCCCTCGAAGTAGCCGGCACGCGTCATCGTGCCTTCCACGACGACGCCGATCCGCTCCCGGAACAGCTGCGGCGGCACGCCGCTGCACTTGACGTGCGTCATGGCGCCCGCGCGGTCGACCACGTCGAACTCGACGCCGGAGGCGCCGTGCCCGCGCTTCACCGACCCGTCCGCGACCAGTCCGCCGAGGCGGATGGTCGCGCCGACCGCCTTGTCGCCCGCGGCCTGCAGCTCGGTCGGCCCCCAGTAGTAGACGAGGTTCTGGCCGATGCGGCTGAAGCTCACGGCGACGAGGCCGAGCGCCGCCACGACGATCGCGGCGAGCGTCACCCAGCGCCGGCGCAGCGTGCCCCAGAGCAGGGCGCCCGCAGGCGGCAGCCGCGTTTCGTCAGCGGCCGTCATGGGCGGGGCGCTCTCCAGAGGCGCCAGCAGACGGAGATGGCATAGCCCAACAATACAACGGCCGTCACCGCATAGGCTGCGATCACGAACTCCCAGCCGCCCTCGATCACCCCGCGCATCTAGAGCCTCCCCGCGGCCATCGCCACGCGGCTCGGCAGGGGCGGCGCCGACTCGGCCGCGCGCCTGCGCCACGCGAGCCGCGCGCGCAGCTCGACGAGCCCGATCATCAGGAACAGCACGCCGAACGCGTTGATGCGCAGCGGCCAGTGGAACGCCCGCGAGACCGTCTCGGGCGTCGACTGCAGCTGGTGGAGCGAGTTCCACCAGCGCACCGAGAAGTAGACGAGCGGCACGTCGACGTAGGCGATCACCACCGCCACCGCCGTCCAGACGGCGCGCTTGACCGGGTCGTCGACGAACTGCCGCAGCGCCAGGATGCCGGCGAAGGCGAAGAGCAGCACGGCGGTGGTGGTGAGGCGCGGGTCCCAGTCCCACCACACGCCCCAGGTCGGCCGCGCCCAGATCGAGCCCTGGGTGCAGAGCAGCGCCGAGAGCACGACGCCGCCCTCGACGGCGGCCTCGAGCCGGGCGTCCCAGCCCCAGCCGCCGCGCAGCAGCGAGAGCACGGCGCACGCGAACGCGAATGTCAGCACCAGCATCGCGTTCCAGGCGGTGGGCACGTGGACGTACATGATGCGCTGCACGTCGCCCATGTAGACCTCGCGCGGTGCGTAGAGAAGGCCCCAGGCCGAGCCCCAGACGAGCAGCGCGAGCCCGAGTCCCGACGTCACGAACGGCCAGCGACTGTTTCCCATGACGTATTCCTTCAGTCTTCGACCACGCGCTCGAAGACGAGACCGCAGAGCGACCAGTAGACGGCGTCGAACGCCACGAGCAGCGCCACCCAGGAGGTGAGCTGCCCCATCGGATCGCCGAGGATCAGGAGCGACGTGGACTTGACCGCGGCGAGCAGCGCCGGCACCACGAGAGGAAAAAGCAGGAGCGGCAGAAGGGTGTTGCGGGCGCGCATCTGTGCGGTCATGGCGGCGTAGAGGGTTCCCGGCGCCGAGAGCCCGGCCGCCCCCAGGACGATCACCGCCAGGAGGGCCGGGACGCGAGCCGTGAAAGCATCGTATAGCACCACCATTACGGGCACGAGGCCCACGCCCAGGACAGTGAGTTGGAGCACATTCGCGAGCGCCTTGCCGTAATACAGGGCCCGCGGGTCCGCCGGCAGCAGCAGCAGGCCCTCGAGCGCGCGCTGCTGCACCTCGCTCTCGAAGCTGTCCGCGAGCGCGAGCGTCGAGGACAGCAGCATTCCGAGCCAGAGGAAGCCGGCCGAGTGCTGGCGCAGCGCCGCGGCGTCCGGGCCGATCGCGAAGCTGAACAGCAGGAGCGCCGAGGCGCCGAACACGAACACCGCCACGAACTGGGCGCGCGTGCGCCACTGCAGCAGCAGGTCCTTGCGCAGGGCCGCGAGGAAGCCGCTCAAGCCGGAGCGCTCCCGCCCGGCGCCTCGGCCGGCATCTCGCGCGCCGGGCCGCTCCAGGCGAGCCGTCCCTCCTCGAGCAGGAGCGCCCGGTCGCACAGCAGGCGCCCGCGGTCGACCAGGTGCGTCGCCATGATCACCGTGGCGCCTCGCTGGCGCAGCTCGCCGATCACGCCGTCGAGGAGCGCGAAGCCGGGCGGGTCGAGCTCGCCGTAGGGCTCGTCGAGCAGCACCAGCTCGGCCTGCTGCAGCAGCACGCGCGCGAGCGACAGCCGCTTGCGCATCCCGGCGGAGAAGCTCGCCACGGGATCGTCGGCGCGCGACTCGAGCCCGACGCGAGCGAGGAGCGCGCTGTCGGGCGTCGCGGCCCAGGAAGCTCGCGGCGACCCGGAGGTTCTCGCGCGCCGTGAGCGCTTCGTACAGGAAGGACTGGTGGGCGAGGAGAGCCACCTTGCGGCGCACGGCGTCGCGCGCGTGGCGGACGTCGTGCCCGAGGACGCGCGCCTCGCCGTGGTCGGGCCGCAGCGCCGTGGCGAGCACGCGCAGGAGCGTCGACTTCCCGGAGCCGTTGCGCCCGGCGAGCATCGTGACGGACCCCGTCGGGATCTCGAGGCTCACGTCGGCGAGCGCCCAGCGCCGGCCGTAGCGGCGGCTGAGACCCGAGGTCTCGACGGCCAGTGTCACGCTTGTGGTTCTACCCGGCGCGGCCGCGTCGGTCAATCAATCAAGCGCTTCAGGTGCATTGGGCTCATTGATTCGTTCGGGCGTTTCGTGCGAAACCGTTGTCGTGGCCGCGGGCGGCCGCCGCGAGGGCGATTCCGCCCAGGATCAGGGCGCTCGCGAGCACGAGGCGCAGCGAGACGCTCTCGCCGAGCGTCAGGACGGCGAGCGCCGCCGCGAGCGGCGGGACCGAGAGCTGCACGATCGCGGCGCGCATCGCGCTGAGCCCACGCAGGGCCGCGTACCAGATCGCGTAGCCCAGGCCCGAGGTGAGCGCGCCCGAAGCGAGGGCGAGCGCGAGCCCCGGGAGCGTGACGCGTGTCTCGGCGACGAGCGCGAAGCCGGCGCTCGTCGCGAGCGCCAGGGGAATGGCGCGTGTGAACGCAGCCGCGTTCGCGGCCACCGGGTCGGCGACGCCTCGCCCGCGCAGCGAGTAGAGCCCCCAGCCGACGCCCGCGGCCAGCATCGCCGTGGCTCCGGCGGGGTCCGGCTGCGCGAGACCCGGCCGCGTGAGCAGCACCAGGCCGACGAGCGACACCGCGAGGCCGGCCCACTCGAGCGCGCGCGGCCGCTCGCCGGCGCGGAGCCCCGCGCCGATCATCGTGAGCTGGACGGCCGCGAACAGCAGCAGGGCGCCGGTCCCCGCCGGGACCCGCAGGTAGGCGAGCGAGAACAGGATCGCGTAGGCGAACAGGATCACGGCCGAGGCCCACGCGGACGACGCAGCTGCGCGCCGCGGCCCGCGCGCCCACGCCAGGAGCGACAGCGCCACGGCGCCGCCGACGAGCCGCAGCGTCGTGAAGCTGGCGGCGTCGGCGTGGCGGGCCGCGAGCGCCGCCCGGCACAGGAGCGAGTTGGCGGCGAAGGCGAGCATCGCCGCGGCGGTGAGCGCCGCGGTCAGGGCGGCGCCGGGCACGTGCGGGCCCGGCGCGGCGCCCGGAGCGTCAGCCGGCAACGAGCGCCATCGTGTAGCAGACGGCCGTGCCCTCGAGGACGACCACTCCGTCCTGGCGCCGCACGCTGGTCTTGAGCTTGGTGATCGGCTTGTCCTCGCGCACCTCGACCACCTCGACGGCGCCGGTGATCGTGTCGCCGGGCCGGACGGGTGCGATGAACTTCCAGTCCACCTGCAGGAACACGGTGCCGGGGCCCGGCAGGTCCTCGGCCACGACGGCGTTCAGGATCGCGCTCGTGATCCCGCCCTGCACCACGATCTCGCCGAAGCGCGAGGCCTTCGCGGCCGCCGCGTCGTAGTGGAGCGGGTTGCGATCGCCGCTGATCCGCGTGAAGAGCTCGATGTCGCCCGGCTCGACCGTGCGCGAGCGTTCCGCCTTCTGCCCCACGCGGGGGACGTCGCGCGTCCAGGCTTTCGAGGCGGCCATGGGCGGTCTCCTTCATCTGCCGAGCCGGGCCGGCTCGCCGCGCTCCTCGAAGAGCGCGGCGAGTGCCCGAACCTCGTGCTTCATCGCGTCGCTCAGCCGGCGGTGCAGGCTCTTGAGTCCGGCATTATCCCACTCGCAGGAGGCGATCGCCTCGGTCGTCTCGAAGAGATCGATCGAGAGGGCGTCGCGCCGCGCCTCGTACTCGGCGAGCGCGTCCGTCGCCGCCGTCGGCGACCGCGTCGGCCAGGAGCTCGGCGTCGCGCAGCGCGTCGCTGATGCCGTGCGCCGTGATCGGGTCCTTGAAGTAGCCGGCGTCGCCCACGAGCGCCCATCCTGCGCCCCACGGGCGACGCAGGTACCCCGTGTGGCCGGCGAAGCCGTGCAGGTGGCCGACGAGCTCGGCGCCCGCCAGCCGCTCCGCGATGTCGGGAGCCACCTCCTCGAGGACGTGGCGGTAGGCGCCGGGGACGTCGTGACGGAAGTCCCGTGCGAAGCGCACCGGCGTCACGCCGGCGAAGAGCAGCACGAGGCCGTCGTTCGTGGGGATGGCGCCCGCCGCGGCGCCGCGTCCCCAGTACCAGTGGTATCCCTGGAGCTCGAGCCCCGACCAGTAGCCGTAGACGGTCGCGGTGGCGTGGCGCCCCTGCCGCGTGACGCGCGACTCGACGAGCCCCGCGAGCGTCGAGTGCAGGCCGTCCGCGCCGATCACGATTCCGGCCCTCACGGCCTGCGTGCGGCCGTCGATGTCCGTGAGCTCGGCGCCTTCGACGCGCCCGCGCGCGTTGCGGAGCAGCTCGACGACGCGGAGGCCGTGACGGACGCTGGCGCCGGCCTCGACCGCGGCGTCCACGAGCACGCGGTCGAGCAGCGTGCGCCGCGGGGCGAAGAGCCCGGGCACGCCGTCCTTCGGCTTGATGGGCACGTCGACGCGCTCGTCTTCGTAGTGGAAGACCGTGCGGTCCACGAGCGGCGTGCCCGCCGCGACGATCCGCTCGAGCACCCCGAAGCGCGCGAGCTGGAAGACGCCGGCGCGCATCAGGGCGTGGGTCGACAGCGTGTCGGCGCCGTAGGAGCCCCGGTCCACGGCGAGCACGCGCAGGCCGCGGCGGGCGAGCAGCATCGCCGTGGCCGCCCCCGCGGCGCGCGCGCCGATCACGAGCGCGTCGTAGCTCACGCGGCCCTCCGCAGGTACCCCGCCAGGTGCGCCGCGAGCTCCATCGCGTCCAGTCCCACGCCGTCGATGAAGCTCGACTTGCGCCGACGCAGGAAGTAGAGGCCGAGCACGTAGAGGCCCGCGGCCGCCGTCACGCCGCCCGCGTGACGGATCTCGCCGCGCTCGTCGAGCACGGGAACGCGAAGCCATGGGTACGAGCGCGCGTACCCCGTGGCCCAGACGACGCTGCGGATGCCGGCCTGCCGCAGGTCGAGCGTGGTCGGCGCGGGCGCCGGCCAGAGGAAGGGCGTGAACGGCTCGCGCGGGCCGACCTCGCCGTCGAGCCCGCTGCGGGCCGCGAAGATGTCGATCCTCTGGACGAGGCGCGCGAGTCGCGCGTCGGCGGCCGCCGTGTGCGCGACCAGGTCGTCGGCGAAGCGCACGCTGGGCGCCCTCGATCGCCGCGAGCCGGCCCGCGAGCCGGACGCCGCGGCGCTCGAGCACGGGCAGGTCGAGCGTCGCGCGGTCGGGCCGGCCCACGAGCTGCAGCGACGGCTGGCTGCGCGCCAGGGCGAGGTCGAAGACACCGTCTTCCGTCTCGTCGAAGACGCCCATGGCGTCGAGCCACCAGAAGATGTCCCGGCCGCGATAGACGCGCGGCAGGCGCGTGTGGCGGCCGACCGCGAGCGTCACCGGCCGCCCCGAGGCGTGGATCTCGTCGGCGAGCTGGACGCCGGAGGCCGACGCGCCGACCACCAGCACTCCGCCCGGCGGCAGCTGCGATGCGCGGCGATAGCGGCTCGGGACCAGCTGGACGACGTCGCCGGGCAGTCCCGCCGCGACCGGCGGCACGAAAGGGACGTCGCAGTGGCCCGTCGCGATCACGACGCTCGCGCGCCAGGAAGCCTCCGCGGTCGGTCGTCACCCGGTAGCCCGGACCGGACGCCTCGACCCGCAGCACCGTCGTGCTCGGCTCGACGGGAGCGTCGATCGTCCGCGCGTAGCGCTCCAGCAGCCCGACGAGCTCGCCGACCTGCATGTAGCCGTCGGGGTCGGGGCCGTCGTAGCGGAAGCCCGGCAGCCGCGTGTGCCAGTTCGGGCTGAGCAGCCGCAGCGAGTCCCAGCGCTCGCTGCGCCAGCGCTCGCCCACGCGGCCGCGCTCGAGCACCACGTGGTCGATGCCGTACTGCGCCAGGCAGCGGCTCATCGCGAGCCCCGCCTGCCCGCCGCCGATCACCACCGCCTCCGTCCGCCGCATCGTCGTGGCTCCTTCCCGTGTCCGGCGAGCGAGCCCGAGGTGACGCCGGCCGCCGGCCGCGCCCGCGGGGGCGCGCCTCCGGCAGCCGGCGCCCGGCCTCAGGCGGCGTTCACGGTGATCTCGACGGGGACGCCGTTCCGTGAGGACGTCGTAGACCGCCGAGCGCGCCCGCGACTGCTCCACGATCTGGCGCAGCTTCTCGGGCGGCGCGTCGCCCTTGATCTCGAAGCTGACGCGGATCTTCTCGTAGCCGTTGCGGACCTGGTCCGAGAGCCCGAGGATCCCGAGCAGGTCGATGTCTCCCTCGACGGTCGAGTGGACCTCGGTGAGCGTGACGCCGCGCGCGGCCGCGATGTTGGCGATCCCGGCGGTGATGCAGGCCGCGATCGCGTGGAGCAGGAACTCGACCGGCGTGGGGGCCTGGTCGCCGCCCACCAGCACCGCGGGGTGGTCGGCGTCGTACTCGTGGACGTCCTTGTGCGCGTGCACGCCGCCCGCTCCCTTGAACGGCTCGATCCGGCTGCGGCTGTTCGTCCCCCGGATCCAGCGGTTCGTCGCGCGGAACTGGAACTTCGCGAGCTCGGGCTGACCCTTGACGACGTCGAGGGTCGCGAACAGCGTCGGGGTGTCGATGCCGTTGCGCGGCCCCCGCTCGACCTTGGTTTCGACTGCCTGCATGGCCTCTGCCTCTCTTTCGTCGCGGGCCGCTTCCCTCGCGCGGCCACGAGAACAAGAGACGAGGTAGCCGTGTGAGGAAGCGTGGGAGGGAGTGTCGAAAGATGTGGAGCGACGTCCATCAGGCTGAATGGATTTCGGCCCGAGCAGGGACGAACGCGAAGAGCGGCGGCGTCAGGCGCCTTCGGGCGCCGTGGGGTAGAGCTTCTCGAACTCGGGCTCGCCGTGGAGCAGCGCGAGATCGGGGTCGCGTCGCGCCCAGTCGGGGTCGATGAAGCCGGCGTCCCACGCCTTCTTGAGCGCCGCCATGCCCTCGGCCTTGTTGCCGAGCTGGCAGAAGACGCAGGCCGCGTTGTAGAGGACCGTCGCCTCGTTGGGCCGCAGCGTGACGCCGAGGTTGGCCTCGCGCATCGCCTCCTCGGTGCGGCCGGTCGCGGCGTAGTCGGCGGCGAGCAGCAGGCGCGCGCGGGCGTCTTCGGGCACCGTCCGGATGTGGCCCTCGAGCGCCTGGATCTCGCGCTGGCGCATCTGCGCGAGCTGCTCCTTCTTCCCGATCGAGTCGAGCGCGTTGGTGATCGGCACGTAGACGTTGTAGTCGGTGCCGCTCGCCTCGATCGCGGTCTCGGCGACGCCGGCGATCTCCTGGTAGCGGCCGGCCGCGAACAGGGAGCGCAGCATCAGGTAGTAGGCGCCCTCGGTGTCGCGCTTGCGGTCGATCGCATCCTGGGCCACGTGGACCGCCTCGCTGTACTCGCCCTGCGTGTACAGGATCCAGCCCTGCGCGACCTTGACCTCGGGCAGCTGCGAGTTGAGCGAGACGGCCTTGCGCGAGGCCTCGCGCGAGCGCTCGAGCCAGCTCTTCTTGCGCTCGTAGTTGTAGTGGTACTGGGCGCACACGTTCGCGATCGCCGCGTACGCGAGCGCGAAGCCCGGGTCCTGCGCCACCGCGTTCTCGAACATCTGCAGCGCGAACTCCATGTCCTGGCGCGTGAGCCGGCGCGCGTAGCTGCGGCCGCGCAGGTAGAGGTCGTAGGCCTGCAGGTTGTCGGTCGGCCTGGTCGCGAGCGCCTCCTGCTCCTGCGGCGAGAGCTGGACGCGCAGCGCCTCGGCGATCTTGCGCGCGATCTCGTCCTGCACCGCGAACACGTCGGCCATCTCGCGGTCGTAGCGCTCGGACCACAGCAGCGAGTCGGAGGCCGCGTCCAGGAGCTGCGCGCTGATCCGCAGCCGGTTGCCGCCACGGCGGATGCTGCCGGTGAGGACCGACGTCGCCTTGAGCTGCTGGCCGACCTGCGCCGTCGCGACCGGCTTGTCGCGGAAGGGCAGCACGGCCTGCCGCGAGAGCACCTTCAGGCCCTTGATCTTGCTGAGCTCGGTGATGATGTCCTCGGTGACGCCGTCGCGCAGGTACTCGTCCTCTTTCACGCCCGAGAGGTTCTCGAAGTAGAGCACCGCGACCGAACGCTCGGCGGTCTTCGCCGGTCCGCTGCGCGAGTCGCCCTCGGCCGCGCGCCGTCCGCCCGAGTCGCTGTCGCGCTTCAAGCGCAAGAGGTCGGTCTTGAGCTCCGTCGCGGTCTGGCAGCGGAGCGAGCGGTCCTTCTCGAGCGCCTTCGACAGGATCCGGCCGAGCTCGGCGGGCAGCGCCGCGTTGAGCTGCGTCACCGGCGGCGGCTCGCGGTTCAGGATCGCCTCGAAGACGACCGCCGACGTCTCGCCCTGAAACGGCAGCACTCCGGTCGCCATCTGATAGAGCACCGTTCCGAACGAGAAGAGGTCGGTTCGCGCGTCGGTGAGCTGGCCGCGCGCCTGCTCCGGCGACATGTAGGAGACGGTGCCCATCGTCGTGCCGGCCGAGGTCAGCTCGTTCGGCTGGACCGCGGTCGGTGCCTCCGAGTGCTCGCCGCCTGCCGGCTTCGTCCGCTCGATCTTCGCGAGGCCGAAGTCGAGGATCTTCGCCTGGCCGCGCGGTGTGACGAAGATGTTCGCGGGCTTCAAGTCGCGGTGCACGATCCCCTTCGCGTGCGCGGACTCGAGCGCGTCGGCGATCTGGGTCCCGAGCTCCAGCAGCTGCGCGAGCTCGACCGGCCCGCGCCGGATGCGCTCGGCGAGCGTCTCGCCCTCGAGCAGCTCCATCGCGATGAAGTGCTGGCCGTCGTGCTGGTCGATCGCGTGGACGGTGCAGATGCCGGGGTGGTTGAGCTGGGAGGCCGCCTTCGCCTCGCGCTGGAAGCGCTCGAGCGCCTGAGAGTCCTGCGCCATCTCGGCGGGCAGGAACTTGAGCGCGACGTGGCGGCCGAGCCTGGTGTCCTCCGCCTGGTAGACGACCCCCATCCCGCCGCTGCCGAGCTTCGAGGTGATGCGGTAGTGGGCGACTTCGCGCCCGATCATGGCCGTCGGCTCAGGCACCGGGCGGCTTCTCCGGCGCTTTCTCGGGCGCTTTCTCGGGCGCTTTCTCGGGATAGAGGCGCTCGAACTCGGGATCGCCGTGCAGGATCGCGAGGTCGGGGTCGCGCCTTGCCCAGGCCGGGTCGCGGAAGCCGGCGTTCCAGGCCTTCTGGAGAGCTTCGAGGCACTCGCCCTTGCGCTCGAGCGTCCCGAACACGCAGGCGACGTTGTACATGACCATCGCGTCGTTGGGGCGCAAGGCCATGGCGAGGCTCGCCTCGCGCAGCGCGTCCTCCGGGCGTCCGACGTGCACGTAGTCGGTCGCGAGCAGCGTCCGGCCGCGCGCGTCCTCGGGCACCTTCTTGAGGTGCGCTTCCAGCACCTGGATCCGCCGCAGCACCACGTGCCGGAGCTTCTCGCTCTTGCCGAGCGCCCCGAGCGCGTTCTGGATCGGCACGTAGACGTTGTAGTCCTCGCCGGAGGCGGCGATCGCGGCTTCGGCGAGGTCGATGACCTCCTGGTACTTGCCGGCGGCGAACAGCGCGCGCCCGAGCAGGTAGTAGGCGCCCTCGGTGTCCGCCTTGCGGGCGATCACCCGGTGGAGCCGGGCGACAGCTTCGTCGTACTGCCCCTCCGCGTAGAGGATCCACGCCTCGGCGACCTGGATCTCGGGTGCGTCCTTGCCGAGCGCACTCGCGCGCTGGCTCGCGGCCTTGGCGCGCTCGATCCAGGCCGGGGCGCGCTCGAAGTGCCAGTGGTACTGCGCGCAGGTGTAGGCGATCGCGGCGTGGGCGATCGCGAACTGCGGGTCGAGCGCCACGGCGTTCTCGAACATCTGCAGCGCGAACTCGGTGTCCTGCCGCGTCACCCGCCGAGCGAAGCTCTTGCCGCGCAGGAACAGGTCGTAGGCTTGCGCGTTCTCGGTCGGCTTGACGGCGAGCGCTTCCTGCTCCTGCGGCGTGAGCGTGATGCGCAGCGCCTCGGCGATCTTGTGCGCGATCTCGTCCTGCATGGCGAACACGTCCGCCATCTCGCGGTCGTAGCGCTCGGACCAGAGCGGGAAGTTGGTCTTGGTGTCCACGAGCTCGGCGTTGATGCGCAGCCGCGTGCCCGCGCGGCGAAGGCTGCCCGTGAGCAGGTAGGCGGCACCGAGCTGCTGGCCGATCTGGGTCGGGGTCACGGGCTTGTCGCGGTAGGCCAAGACGCTCGTGCGCGACAGCGTCTTGAGCGTCTTGATCTTGGTGAGCTCGGAGATGATGTCCTCGGTGACACCGTCGCGCAGGTACTCGTCCTCCTTCACGCCGGACAGGTTCTCGAAGTAGAGAACGGCGAGGGACTTCTCGACCGCCCGCGCGGCGTCGGGGCGCGAGTCGGACGACTGGGCCGCGCGACGGTCGCCGCTCGAGTCGAGCTTGCGCTTCAGCCGGAGCAGGTCGGTCTTGAGCTCGGTCGCGCTCTGGTAGCGCAGCTCGCGGTCTTTCTCGAGCGCTTTCTCGAAGACGCGGTCGAGCTCGACCGGTAGCGCGGGATTGGCTTTGCTGCTGGGCGCAGGCTCGCGGTTCAGGATGGCGTCGAAGACGATCGCCGACGTATCGCCCTGGAACGGCAGCACCCCCGTCGCCATCTGGTAGAGCACCGTCCCGAGCGAGAAGAGGTCGGTGCGGGCGTCGGTCAGCTGCCCGCGCGCCTGCTCGGGGGACATGTAGGAGACGGTGCCGAGCGTCGTCCCGGCGCTCGTCAGCTCCTGCGGCTGAACCGCGGTCGGCGCCTCCGAGTGCTCGCTGCCGGCGTGCCGCGTGCGCTCGATCTTGGCCAGGCCGAAGTCCAGGATCTTCGCGGCCTGGCGCGGCGTGACGAAGATGTTCGCGGGCTTCAGGTCGCGGTGCACGATTCCCTTCGAGTGCGCGGACTCGAGCGCGTCCGCGATCTGGGTCCCGAGCTCCAGCAACTGACGCGAGGTCGAAGGGCCCCTTGCGGATCCGCTCGGCGAGCGTCTCGCCCTCGAGCAGCTCCATCGCGATGAAGTGCTGGCCCTCGTGCTGCTCGATCGCGTAGACGGTGCAGATCCCGGGGTGGTTGAGCGTCGAGGCCGCCTGCGCCTCGCGCTGGAAGCGCTCGAGCGCCTGCGCGTCCTGCGCCATCTCGGCCGGCAGGAACTTGAGCGCGACCCGCCGGCCGAGCCGGCTGTCCTCGGCCTCGTAGACGACTCCCATTCCGCCGCTGCCGAGCTTCGAGGTGATGCGGTAGTGGGAGACGTCGCGTCCGATCATCGAGCAGGGTTCCGCAAGCCGGGCAGCGATGCTATCAGAACGCCTCCTTGTTGAAGACGAACGGCATCTGCTTCGGGTCTCCGCCGTAGCGGCCCTCGAGCACGTCGAGCACTCCCTGCACGCAGCGGCCGGCCATGCCGACGTCGGGATCGGGCGACAGGCGCGTCGCGCGCGCCGCCGAGGCGGCGTGCGGGAAGAGCCGCAGCGTCGGCTCGAGCGCCGGATCTCGCAGCGGGCTGTCGTCGGGCAGCGGCTCCTTCTCGTAGACGTCGAGCGCCGCGCCCGCGATCCAGCTCTCGCGCAGCGCCCTGGCGAGCGCGGCCTCGTCGACGACCGGCCCGCGGGAGGTGTTGACGAGGTAGGCGGTCTTCTTCATGAGCCGCAGGCGCACCTCGTCCATCAGGTGGAAGGTCGGCTCGCCGCCCGTCCCGGGCATCACGAGCGGCACGTGCAGCGAGACGTAGTCGGCGCGCCGGAGCGCGTCCTCGAGCGGGACGGCCTCGGCCTTCTGCCGTCGCGAGGCGTGGGCCTCCGCGTGGCGCAGGTCCATCACGCGCTGGACGCCCGCGACGTAGTCGCCGAGCGGGATGCCGCTCGCGTCGTGGCAGAGCACGTCCATGTCGAAGCCCACCGCCTTCGCGACCATGCTCTTGCCGATGCGGCCCATCCCGATCACCGCCAGCGTGCGGCCGGTGACCTCGTCGCCGAGCCAGGGCAGGTACGGGTGCCAGGTGGTCCAGGTCCGCTCGCGAACCTGGAGCTCGGCGGGGTAGAGGCGGCGCGCGACCGCGCCCAGCATGAAGAAGGCGTACTCGGCGGTGGCGCCGGTCAGCACGTCCGGCGTGTGCGTGTAGGGGATCCTGTGCCGGTTGGCGGCGGCGCGGTCGATATTGTCGACGCCGACCGCGATCTGCGAGACGACCTTGAGCCCGGCCGCCGCGCCCGCCGCGAAGACCTCCTCGTCCACCTGGTCGCGCAGCGTCGTGATCAGCGCGGCGATGCCGGAGCGCACCTTCTCGAGCACGAGAGCCTTCGGCGGCGGCTGGGACTCCGGGTAGACCTCCACCACGAAGCCCTTCTGGCGCAGGCGGTCGAGCGCCGGCTCGCCGATGTCGCACGTCGCGAAGATCCGGGTGGTCGTTGTCATGGACGGTTCGGGGATGTCGCTCGCGAGGGAGCCCAGAAGATATCACTGCGCGGCCGGCCTTGTAGCCCCCCTGGCGCCCTGCTAACGTGCGCCGGTGCGGCCGACCGACCTGCGCGGCATCCTCCAGTACGTCCCGCAGTTCCGCGAGAAGGCGTTCGTGGTCGCCGTGGACGGTGCCGCCGTCGCGCACGAGAACTTCGGCAACATCCTGATGGACGTCGCCGTGCTCTGGTCGCTGAGCGTCCGCACGGTGCTGGTGCACGGCGCCTCGATCCAGATCCGGGCGCTCGCCACCGAGCGCGGCCTGGAGCCGAGCGACCTCGAGGGCTCCGGCGTCACCGACGCGCCGACGCTCGAGCTCGCGCTCTCGGCCGCCAACCGGCTCACGCACGAGATCCTGGAAGGGCTCGCCGGCGCCGACCTGCGGGCGGCCGCCACCAACGCCGTCACCGCGCACCCGCTCGGGATCCTGAAGGGCGTCGACCACCTGTTCACCGGCAAGGTCGAGCGCGTCGACACGGCGTTCCTGCAGACGCTGCTCGCGAGCGGGATCGTGCCCGTGGTTCCGCCGCTCGGGCTCGACGGCGCGGGGCAGACCTTCCGCGTCAACTCGGACGCGGTCGCGCTCGAGGTCGCGAAGGCGCTCGCCGCCGTCAAGCTCGTCTACATCACGACCACGGACGGGCTGCGCGTCGAGGGCCAGCTGGCGCGCCAGCTCTCGGTGCGCGAGCTGTCGGACGCGCTCCAGCGCGGGGCGGTCGACCCGGCGCACGTGTCGAAGGCGCGCCACGCGGTCGCCGCCTGCGAGGCCGGCGTGCCGCGGGTACACGTGATCAACGGCGGCGTCGACGACGGGCTGCTCGCCGAGGTCTTCTCGAACGAGGGCATCGGCACGCTCGTCTACGCCGACGACTACCAGCAGATCCGCCGCGCGCGCCGCAGCGACGTGCGGGCGATCCAGCAGCTGATCAAGAGCTCCGTGGAGAAGGACGAGCTCGCCCCCCGCACGCGCGCGTCGATCGAGAAGGAGCTCTCCGACTACTCGATCTTCGAGGTGGACGGCAACCCGATCGCCTGCGTGGCGCTCCACCCCTACCCGGCCGAGAAGAAGGGCGAGCTCGCCTGCCTCTACGTGCGCCCCACGCACGAGAACCAGGGCATCGGCCGCAAGCTCGTCCAGTTCGTCGAGGCGAAGGCGCGCGAGGCGGGGCTCACCCAGCTGCTCGCGCTCTCGACGCAGGCCTTCAGCTTCTTCCAGTCGAAGGGCGGCTTCGTCGAGGGCAGCCCCGACGACCTGCCGGCCGCGCGCCGCACGCGCTACGACCAGAGCGGCCGCCGCTCCAAGGTGCTGGTCAAGAAGCTCTAGCCACGCGCGCGCCGGCGTCAGAACCGCAGCGTGAGCTGCGCCGCGACGCCGCGCCCGCGCACCGGCACGACGCTGACCTGGATGCGGGACGGCTGGGCCTCGGCCCACTCGCGGGTCTTGATGAGGGCCCCGACTCCGGCGCCCGGCAGCGCGCCGAGCGCTGCGCCGACGCCGACGGCCGCCAGGGAGACCGAGCACTCGGCCGCGTCGCACAGGCCCAGGCTCGCGTACCCGAAGAACGCGCCGCCCAGGAGGCCGCCGACCACGGCTCCTGGAATCGGATGGCGGTGGTAGCCGCGGCTCCACTCGAGCCGCGTCACCGCGCTGCGCGGGATCGTGCGAGGCTCGGAGTCCGGGAGTGCCAGCACGATCTCCTGCTCGGTGGCGGACACGATCGTGCCGGTCAGGCGTCTTCTTCGAGACGGCCGGCGCCGTCACGCGGACGAGCGTCCCGGCCGGCACCGATCGAGCCTCCGCGGCATGAGTCGGACCAGCGAGGCAGGCGAGGTACGCCAGCGTGAGCAGGAGCTTGTCAGTTCGTCCCATTCCAGCCCTCCTGCAAGCATCTGAAGCGCCGAGAGATCCGGCGTTTCAGCCCCGCTTTTCGTGTCGCGGGGATCCGCTTTCGGCGAGGGACCGCCCCGGCCCAGGGGGCTATACTGCGTAGCCGGTCACCTGGAGGCAGCCATGACCGAGGCCCTGCGCTCGCACTTCGCCGACTACGCGGCGTTCCACACGACGGCGGGGAACCGGGCCTGCCACGCGCTCGGGATCCCGATCATCGTGCTGTCCTCGATGGCGCTGCTCGCGCGCGTGCCGCTCCTCGCGCTGGGCGGATTCGAGCTGACGCTCGCCGAGGTCGTGATCGCGCTCTTCGTCGCCTACTACCTGACGCTCGACGCGACGCTCGCGTTCGTGATGCTCGTCGCCTACGCCGCGCTCGACGCGGCCGGCCGCTTCATCGAGCCGCTCCCCGCGCTCGGCCTCTTCGTCGTCGGCTGGATCCTGCAGGGCGTCGGTCACTGGGTGTACGAGAAGAACTCGCCGGCCTTCTTCCGGAACTTCGTCCACCTGGCGGTGGGCCAGCTCTGGATCCTCGCGAAGGCGCTCGGGCGGGCCTGAGCGATCTCGACCGGCTCGTGCGCTGGTTCGAGCAGCGCCACGGTCACGCCCTCGGCATTCGCCCGGACGCCGGCTATCGGATCGACCGGCTCGACGGGCGCCGCGGCACGAGCGAGCGGTTCCGCATACGCTTCGCGCGCTCGGCGCCCGCGCCCGACGCGCTCGTGCTGCTCAAGCGCTACGGCCCCGAGCGGAGCAACATCGACGTGGCGAACGAGCTGCGCGGCCTCCGGATCGCACACGCGACGCTCGGCGCGACCGGGCCGCAGCGCGTCCCGACGCCGTACGCGTGCAGCGTGGACGACCGGGCCGTCTTCATGGAGTACTGTCCGAGCGTCCCCCTGAACAAGGTGATCTTCTCGCGCCTGCGCTGGTCACGCCTGGCGCCGGGCGCGAGCGTCCGTGCCGGGCTTCTCGAGCTGGCCGCCGGCGCCGGCACTCTCCTGACCCGCCTCCAGGCGGCTCGTGTCACCGATCCCGAGCGGACTCGCGCTGCCGACGGCGGAGCAGGTCGCCCATCGGTACCGGGCGCAATTGAGCGAGCGGCTCGCCCAGTGGAGCGAGCGCGGTCTGCCCGCCGGGCTCGGACGTCGTGTCCACGAGTACGTGAGCGACCGGCTTGGCGCCCCGGCGGATGCCGGCGAGAGCTCGTGTTCCAGCACTCCGACTTCGGGCCCTGGAATCTCCTGCACCGGCCGGGCGTCCTGTACGTGACGGACTTCCACAATGCGACGCTGGGCGCGCGCGAGTACGACGTCGCCTGGTTCGCGACGGCACTCGACTGCCTCGGTCGCTATGGGATCGTGGCCCCGGCGATCCTGGCCGAGCTGCGCTCCACGTTCCTCCGACACGCGTCCTTGCCCGGCGCGCCGGTGCGCGCCCAGGCGCGCTTCCGGGCGTTCGCAGCCATGCACATGATCTACTTCGGCTGCGTCCTGCTCGCGACACGCGAGCCTCTGCGCGAGCTGGCGTACCTGCCTCTCGACAAGCGACGCTTCGTCGAGGGCTGGTTCCAGGGCTGGCTGCAATAAGAAGCATTGACTGGCCGCTCGGCGCGGTGAGAGCATCGAGCCAGTCGAACTGCCGCCGTGAGGCACGTACGCCGGCCGGGCCGCAACGAAGACGCGGCAGCGGAGCGCCGGTTCTCCTGAAGTCGTTGCGGTGCGCGCGTGAACCTGCGTACCACGCTGCGGCGGGTGCTGGGACCTCCGCTGAAGCGTCACGCCCCCCAGCTCTGGCGCGGCGCGATCGCGGCCGACGTCGCGCTCGAGCAGACCAGGCACCTCGCCGCGCGCGCGCTGCCGGTGCTGATCCGGGCGCAGCCGCGCTCGATCGACATCGCAGTGACCGCGCGCTGCAACCTGCGCTGCATCGGTTGTCGCTACGGCCGCGACTTCATGCCCGGGCACGAGCTGACGCTACCCATGGTCCGCGAGCTGCTCGACGACGCGGCCGAGGCCGGCCTCTGGAACGTGCGGCTGTACGGCGGCGAGCCACTGCTGCACCCCGACCTGCCGGCGATCGTCGCGCACGCCTGCGCGCGTCGCCTCCAGGTCTACGTCACCACGAACGGCCTCCTGCTGGACCGGTGCATCGACGCGCTGGTCGAGGCCGGGCTGCGTCAGGTCACGATCGGGTTCTACGGAACCGACGCGCGTTACGACGCCTACGTCCAGCGGCGCGACCGCTTCGCCGCGCTCGAGCGCGCGATCGCGGCCGTGCGCGAGCGCCACGGCGACGCCGTCTCGCTGCGCATCAGCTGGCTGCTGATGCGGCCGTCGTGCAACCTCGAGGACCTGGCTGCGGCCATTGCCTTCGCGCGCCGCTACCGCATGCGCGTGCAGGTCGACCTGATCCACTACTCGCTGCCGTACTTCTCCGAGGGGCCCGAGCGCATGCTCCAGTTCCGGCCGCAGGACGAGGCCGCGATCGAGGTCGTGGTCGCCGAGCTCCTGCGGCTGAAGCGCGCGGAGCCCGAGCGCTTCAACCAGTCCGAGGCGGCGCTGCGCTCGATCCCGGACTGGCTGCTGCTCGGGCCCGCCATGCGCGTGGCCTGCGACGCCGGCCAGATGCTCTGGGTCGGGGCCGACGGTTCCGTGCAGCTCTGCTACGTGACGTTTCCGCTCGGCAACCTGCACGAGCGGCGGCTGCGCGACATGCTGTTCACGAAGGCCCACCACGCCGCCGCGCGCGGCGCCTGGGCGCTCGACTGCCCGAACTGCCACTGCCGCTACGGCGACAGGATCGCGAAGGACCGCGCGCTCGCCTCCAGGTACGGCCAGTGACCGTTTCGCGCGCGCTGCGCGCGGCCCGGAGCGCCGCTCACTTCGCGAGGCAGGTCTTGATGCGGCGCAGCGCTTCCTGGATGTTCTCGAGGCTCGAGGCGTAGCTGAAGCGCAGGTGGCCTTCGCCCCACTCCCCGAATGCGGTGCCCGACAGGCAGGCGACGCCGGCCTCGTCGAGCAGGCGGTCGGCGAGCGCTTTCGCCGAGTAGCCGGTGGCGGTGATGTCCGGGAAGACGTAGAAGGCGCCCTGCGGCCGCGCGCACTTGATGCCCGGGACCTGGCGCAGGCCGTCGACGATCGCGTCGCGGCGCTTCCTGAACTCCGCGACCATCGCGTCGATCGGGGCGTGGTCGCCCTTGAGCGCCTGGACGCCGGCCAGCTGGGTGAAGCTCGCGGTGCAGGAGACCGCGTTCGTCTGCAGCTTGGCGACGACCTGGGCGAGCGGAGCCGGCATGATGCCGTAGCCGAGCCGCCAGCCGGTCATCGCGTAGGTCTTCGAGAAGCCGTCGAGCACGATCGCGAGCGACTCCATCCCCGGCATCGCGGCGATCGAGACGTGCTTGCCGTCGTAGAGGATCTGCGAGTAGATCTCGTCGGAGAGCACCGGGATCCCCGCGCGCACCGCCGCGTCCGCGATCGCGCGCAGGCCGGCCTCGGGGATGATCCCGCCCGTGGGGTTGTGCGGGTAGTTGAGCACGATCAGTCGCGTCCTCGGCGTGATCTTGCCGATCAGCTGCTCGACGTCGAGCTGGTGGCCCTTCTCCGCCAGCAGGCGCACCGGCACCGGCACGCCGCCGATGTAGCGGATCATCGACTCGTAGATCGGGAAGCCGGGGTTCGGGTAGAGCACCTCGTCGCCCGGATCGACGAGCGCGAGGATCAGGTAGAACATGATCGGCTTGCCGCCCGGCGTCACCACCACCATCTCCGGCGTGGCCTTGACCCCGCGCCGCGCCGTCGAGTCCTCGGCGACCGCCTGGCGCAGCTCGGGCAGGCCCGCGGCCGGCCCGTAGTGGGTCGCTCCCGCCTTGAGCGCCGCGATGCCGGCCTCGACCACGTGCGCGGGCGTGTCGAAGTCGGGCTCGCCGATCTCGAGGTGGATGACGCTCCTGCCCTTGGCCTCGAGCGCGCGGGCCCGTACCAGCACCTCGAAGGCAGTCTCCGTCCCGAGCCGAGCGAGCCGCTCGGACAGCTTCATCGAGACAGGCTTTGCGCCGGCTCGCGCGGCTCGGAGTCGAGCCGCTCGACGCCGTAGGCCTGCTGCAGCCGCTGCCGCGAGGCCGCGGCTTCCGACGGCGTCGAGGACGATCTTCACCGCGCTCTGGCCGGCGAGGAACTCCACGACGTGGAAGCCGCTGATCGGCGTGGCGAACGCCTGCCGCAGGTCCTGGAGGCTCGCGACCGGACGGCCGTTCACGCGCTCGACGATCAGGTCGCGCAGCTCCTGGTAGCCGAGGTTGGCGGTGTCGGGCAGGACGCTCGAGAGCAGCACGAGCCGGCGCGTCCCGGTGGCGGTCTCTTCCTGGGGGTCGCGGTCGATCGCCACCAGCAGGCGCGGCGGCGCGCGCCTCGTCCAGTCCCCCCACGAGGCGAGGTAGGGGCGCGTCAGCTCCTCGAACACGAGCCCGCCCACGATCAGGTAGTCGGGCCCGCGCCCGAACACGTACGGAGGAACCCGGTCCTGCTCCGGGCGCATCGCCTTGAGCGTGAGCGTCAGGTCGAGCCGCTTGCCCTCGCGCAGCACCTTGACGGGCATGGCGTCGCCCGGGTGCCGGCCGTCGGTGAACAGCAGCGGGAACAGCATGCGCCCATAAAGAGGATGCTCGTAGTACCCGGTCGGGTCGAGCTTGGCGCCGCCCAGCTCCAGCAGGACGTCGCCGGGCTTCAGCACGCCGCCGGCGCTGCCGTGCGGCAGCACGCGCGTCAGCCGGATCCCGGTCTCCCCGGGCGAGAGGCCGAGCGACTCGCGCAGCGCCGGGTTCGTGAGGTCCTGCCAGGCGAGGCCGGCGCGCGCGAAGCTGCGCCACTCGTTGCTCTTCGCCTCCTCGAGGAACTGGCCCAGCACCGGCGCGGCGATCGCCGAGTAGGCGTCGCCGCTGCGGCCCGTCACGAGGCCCGCCACCTTGCCCTTCGACACCACGACCTCGGACTCGCCGAGGCCCTCGGCGCTCGAGGCGACGTCGACCGTGAGCACGCTGGTCTGGGAAAGGCCGTGGCGGCCCGAGCGCACCTGCCTGAGGGTCCCCGGATACGCATCCAGGAGCCCCGTTCGCTGCCAGCGCAGGATCAGCACGGTGCCCTCGGCCGAGGCGCGTGTCTCGAGCGGGAGCGGCTCGAGCCCTTCCCAGAAGGCGGGATCGTCGACCGCGATGAGCGCGAGCGGCCCCTCGTGGTCCACGAGCTCCACGCGCGCGACCGAGCGCGCCTCGCTGCCGAGCTTCTGCGCCTCGACCAGCAGCGGGTTGCCGAAAGCGGTCGACGTCGCGAGGATCCGCTTGCCCGGCACCACCAGGCCGGTGACCGTGCGGGTCCAGGGCGCCTGCTTCTCCCACGGCGTCCGCCAGTTCCAGTCCTGGCCGGTGACGCGCACGCTCACGACCGAGGCGCGCAGCGCCGCGTTGCCGGCGCCGGCCAGGGCTTCGGCCTGGACCGGCTGGGGAGACGTCACCACGACGGGCGGTGCCGGAGGCGCCGCGGGAGCGGGCGCGGGCGGGCGCGCCGTAGCGCACGCCGAGGCGAACGCCGCGACGAGCGCGAGCGCGAGCGGACTACGGACGGTGGTCGGATGGGATCGCATATTGCTTCAGGATCTCCGGATGGGCGGCCTCGGCCCGCGCGCGGTCGAGCGCCTCGATGCCCCCGTCGCCTTCGAGCTCGATCGTGTGGAAGCGGCCCTGGTTCCCCGAGAAGGCGTGGGTCACGTCCGCGAGCGAGCGGATCGTCTGGCCGTTGATGCGCTCGACGCCCACCGGCGTGTTGAGCGCCATCTGCGAGTTCACCGCGTGCCGCAGGATGCGGGTCAGCACGATCACCTCGCGGTCGGCCTCCTGCGGATCCTCGGCCTCGCGGAACAGCTGGTGCCAGACGAGGTCGCGGTTGGCGGACTGCGGCCAGCCGCGCCCGAGCGTCTTGAGCAGCTCGACCTCGAGCTTCATGAAGACGAGGCCGGCGTACACGACGTAGTCGGGTGCGATGCCGTAGCGGTTGCGGTTGCGGTCGTAGCGCGCGATCCGGCGCGCGGGCGCCTCGACCCGGAGCTCCTTGCCGCCGCGCCAGACCGTGAAGTGCGCGCGGTCGCCCACCTGCAGCATGTCGATCGCGTGCTCGAACGTCACGCGCGCGTCGCCGAGCTTGATCGTCCCGTCGTCGGCGATCGCGTTGCCCTCGACCGACAGCAGCACGTCGCCATCCTTCACCGCGCCCTCCGCGGTTCCGCCGGGCGCGACGCGGTCGACGGCGACGCCCGAGCGTCCGGACGGCAGACCGCGCTCGCGCCGGTACGCCGGCGAGAGCAGCGACGTCGTCGCGAGCCCCGAGTCGGGGAAGCCGTCGTAACGGCCGTCCTTCAGGTTGGCGAGGAAGTGGTGGACGATCGGGATCGGGATGAAGAAGCCCATGTTGTCGGCGCCGGGAAAGCCCTGGAACGCCACGCCGACGATCTTTCCGTCCTGCACCACGGGCCCGCCGCTGTTGCCCGGGTTGATCGCCGCGTCGGTCTGCACCACGAGATGCTGGTCGGCGCCGCTGTGGACGTAGCCGCGCGACTCGATGCGGGAGACGATGCCGGCCGTGGACGACACGTCCTGCCCGCCGAGCGGGAAGCCGTAGGTGTTGACCCGCGTTCCGGCGCGCGGCAGCGGGCCGAAGCGCAGCGGCCGCAGGCCTTTCGCGAAGGCCGGATCGCTCACGCGCAGCACCGCGAGGTCGCAGTCGTCGCCCGCCGCCTCGACGGTCGCGACGTACGGGCTCGCCTGGTCCGGCCGCCGCACCAGCACCTGGCGCGCATCGGCGATCACGTGGCCGTTCGTGACGATGCGGCCGCCCTCGATCAGGAAGCCGCTGCCCGACACCCCGCCCACCGGCTCCTGCTGCCACGGCTGCGACCAGTCGTAGCCCGCGCGGAACACCTGGATGTAGACGACGGAAGCCGCGACGCCGTTCGAGTCGGCGGGGACCTCCGCGGCGGGCGCCGTGGCGAGCGCGGCCGTCGCCGGCAGCAGCAGCAGTGCGAGCGCCGCTCTTGCGCTCACCCGCGGCTCTCCGCGGCCGCTTCGCCCGCCCGCGTGCCGTCGGCCACCATGTCGGGAATGCCCGTGGCCCTGATGCCTGCGCCGGTCAGGAAGAGGCCGGGGACCGTCGCGACCTCGCCGAGCGCGCTCTGCATGCGCTCGAGGTGGCCCACCTCGAGCTGCGGCGTCGCCGACGGCCAACGGAACACACGGCGCAGCACGGGCCGGCCGCCGAGCCCGAGCACGGCGGTCATCTCTCTAGTCACGTTCTCGATCATCTCATCGTCCGAGAGCGAAAGCGCGCCGGGGTCGCGCACGCCGCCCATGAACGCGCGCAGCAGCACGTGGCCCTCGGGCGCCCGGAACGGAAGCTTCGTCGAGACGAAGCTCAAGGCACTCGTTCGCAGCCCCTCGCTCGCGGGTACGACGAGCCCGTAACCGTCGAGCGGGTGGCGCACGTCCACGTTCTTGAATCCGAGCAGCACGGTGGCGGTCGAGGCGAAGGGAATCGCGCGCAAGGCCCGGGCGGCGTCGGGCACCAGGGCTTCGAGCGCGGGCGCGATGCGCGGGCCGGGGGCCGCGACGACGACGCCGCCGGCTTCGATGCGCTCGCCGCCTTCGAGCCGCAGCTCGAAACCCTGGTCGCGGCGCTCGACCTCGACGACCGCGGCGCGCGTTCGCAGCGAGGCCGGCTCGAGCCGCTCGACGAGCGCCGTCACCAGCTCCGCCAGACCGCAGCGCAGCGAGTAGAAGGCCGCCGGAGGCGCTTCGCCCGCGCGGTGGCTTGGCCCTCGCCGCGTCGCTCGCACGAGGCTGCCGCGCGTCCTTTCGAGCTCGCGCAGGCGCGGGAAGGTGGCGAGGATCGAGAGCCGCTCCGGGTCGCCCGCGTGGATCCCCGCGAGGAGCGGCTCGCCCAGGCGGTCGACGGCCTCCTGCCCGAAACGGCGGCGCAGGAACGACGCGATCGACTCGTCGTCGTGCCCGCCGCGGCCGGGCAGCACGAGATCGAGGCCCATGCGCAGCTTGCCGGGCCAGGAGAAGAGCCGGCTCCGCAGCATCGGCAGCACCCGCGTGGGAACCGCGAGCAGCATTCCGTCCGGAAGCGCATGCAGCTGCCCCCGGTGGAGGACGTAGACCTTCCGCTTCTCGGGGTTGGTCGGCACGAGGCGCTCGCCGAGGCCGAGCTCGCGGCACAGCTCGATGCCCTGCGGCTTCTGCGCCAGTATCGAGTCGGGGCCGGCTTCGAGCAGGAAGCCGCCCTCCGTCTCGGTCCGGATCACCCCGCCGAAGCGGTCGCTCGCCTCGAGGAGCACGTAGCGCCGTCCGCGCTTGTGGAGGGCGAGCGCCGCGGACAGGCCGCAGATGCCGCCGCCGATCACGGCGACCGTCGTTTTCGTCACGCCCGGCCATGTTACTCCGCGCGGGATTGACAGCGAGAGGCTGCGGCTTCAGACTCCGCGGCATAACGTCAGGGTGCCTCCCACTTCGGGAGGGTAAAAGGGAAGCAGGTCGAAAGCCTGCGCGGTCCCGCCACTGTAGCCGGCGAGCCCGCTCCCCAAGGCGCCAGTAGGGCGCCGCCACTCGGCGACCTCGCGAGAGGAAGCCGGGGAAGGTCGGGAGCGAGGCCGTGACCCGGTAGCCAGGAAACCTGCCCTGACCGCCGTACTCGAGGCTTCTCGCGTGAGGGAGCTCCTGGGCCGTCAGTCCCGCCTTCCGAGAAAAAGCCTCCGCAAGGAGGACGCCGTGCGCACCCTTTCCCGACTCTTCTTTCTTTGCCTGCTCACCCTGCCGCGGCCCGTCGCGGCCGCCGGCCCCGAGCCATCCGGATCGCTCGGCGGCGTCGTGCGGACGAGCGACGGGCTGCCGCTGCCCGGTGTCGCCGTCCTCGTCCAGGGAGCGGCAAACGAGCGCCGCGTGACGACCGGCCCGGACGGCTCGTTCCGCGCCGACGTCGCGCCCGGCTCCTACACGCTCCGCGTGGACGCGCCCGGCCTCACGCTCGGCGAGCCGCAGGCGGTGTCCGTCGGCGCCGGCGAGACGCGCCAGGACCTGGTGCTCGCGCCCGCGCCCGTCCGCGAGCGGGTCGTCGTGAGCGCGACGCGCGGCGAGGCGACGCTGTCGTCGCTCGGCGTCTCGGTGGACGTGCTCGACCGCGAGCGGATCGACGACCGGGCCGCGCCGTCGCTCCTGCCGCTGCTGCAGGACGTGCCCGGTGTCGCGACGGCGCGCACCGGCCAGACGGGGCAGCAGGGCTCGGTCTTCGTGCGCGGCGGCGAGTCGCGCTTCGCGCGCGTGCTGATCGACGGCGTCGCGGTGAACCAGCCGGGCGGAGCGTACGACTTCGGCAGCGCGCTGCCGTTCGAGCTCGAGCGGGTCGAGGTGGTGCGCGGCGCGGCGAGCAGCCTCTACGGCGGCGACGCGCTCGCCGGCGTCGTGAGCCTCGAGACGCGCCGCGCGCGGGCGGGGGAGCGTCCTTCGCTGCGCGCGGAAGGCGAGGGCGGCTCCTTCGACTGGCAGCGCTACTTCGGCGCGACGTCGGGAGCCCACGGCGACCTCGACTGGAACGCCGGCGTCCAGCGACTGACGACCGACAACGAGGCGCCCAACAGCCGCTTCGAGGACACGGCCGCGGCGCTCTCCGCCGGCGCGCGGCTCGACCCGCGCACCGACCTCCGGCTCGTGGCCCGCTACGAGACGAGCACCGCCGGCACGCCGGGGCCGACGGCCTACGGCAGGCCCGACCTCGACGCGTCGTTCGACCGCGACGACCTCGTGCTCGCGGCCTCGCTGCGCCGCGGCGGTCCGAGCGTGTCGCAGCAGCTCGGCGTCGGCTACGCGCTCACCGACCAGCTCTCGAAGAACCCCGACGACTCCGGCTGCTTCGTGCCGGAGTGGGAAGGGACGACGGGCTCCTATCCGAACTGCGACTTCCCGAATCCCGAGGGCTTCCAGAACCAGACCGACCGGCTGGTCGGCTCGTACCAGGCCGATCTCGCGGCCGGATCGCGTCACCTGCTGACGGCGGGCGGCGAGCTCGAGCACGAGACGGGCGAGCTCGGCAACCGCTCGGAGGAGCTGCTGCGCCCTTCGCGCACGAGCTACGGCGTCTACCTGCAGGACCGCGTGCTGCTCGGCAGCCGCGCCTACCTGACGATCGGCGGGCGTGTCGAGAAGAACGGCAGCTACGGAACCCACGCGGTGCCGCGCGCGGCGCTCGCCGTGCGCGTGCGGGACGGCGCCGACGCGACGACGCTCCGCGCGAGCGCCGGGATGGGCGTCAAGGAGCCGAGCTTCTTCGAGTCCTACGGCGAGTCGTTCTTCGCGAAGGGCAACCCCGACCTCGACCCCGAGCGCAGCACCACCTTCGACGTGGGCGTCGAGCAGCGGGCCTTCGCGAGCCGGCTGCGCGCCACGGCGACCTTCTTCCACCACGACTACCACGACCAGATCGCCTACACGGTCGTGGACTTCAACACCTTCGAGGGCTCGTACGTGAACCTGGCGCACACGCGCGCGCAGGGGCTCGAGCTCGCGCTCGAGGCGCGGCCGCTTCCGGAGCTGTCGCTGCTCGGCCAGTACACGTACCTGGACGGCGAGATCCTCGACAGCCCCAGCGACTTCGACCCCGTCTACGCGCAAGGACGCGCGCTCTTGCGCCGGCCCGAGAACCAGGCGTCGATCTCGGCGCAGCTCACGCAGCCGCGCTGGAGCGCCGGGCTCACGCTCGTCTACGTCGGCGAGCGCGCCGACAGCGACTTCGTCGGCCTCGGCTTCGCGAGCGATCCGTCCTACCGCAACCCGTCCTACACGCGGCTCGACGCGCGTCTGCGCGTCCGGATCGTCGCAGCGCTCGAAGCCTTCGTGGTCGCCGACAACCTCTTCGACGCCGCGTATCAGGAAGCGCTGGGCTACCCGGCCCTCGGCCGCTCGGTCCGCGGCGGGCTGCGGCTGCGCGTGGGCGGACGGCCGTGAGGTACAGCGCGTGAAGCCCGAGCGCGCGCTCCTCGCCTGGAGCAGCGGGAAGGACAGCGCCTTCTCCCTCCACGTCCTGCGCGAGCAGGGCGTTGCGGTGACGGGTCTCCTGACCACGATCAACGACGCCTTCGACCGCGTCGCGATGCACGCCGTGCGGCTCGAGCTGCTGCGTGCGCAGGCCGACGCGGTCGGGCTGCCGCTCGTCGAGGTGCGCATCCCGTGGCCGTGCCCGAACGAGGCCTACGAGGCCGCGATGGCGGAAGCGCTCGCGGCTGCGCGCGAGCGCGGCACGACGGCGGTCGCCTTCGGGGACCTGTTCCTCGAGGACGTCCGTCGCTACCGCGAGGAGCGCATGAGCGGCACGGGGCTCGTGCCGCTCTTCCCGCTCTGGGGCCGGCCGACGCGTGCGCTGGCCGAGGAGATGATCGCGGTCGGGCAGCAGGCCGTCCTCACCTGCGTCGACCCGCGCGCGCTGCCGCGCGCGTTCGCCGGCCGCGCCTTCGACGCGGCGCTCCTGCGCGACTTGCCCGCCGAGGTCGACCCCTGCGGCGAGCGCGGCGAGTTCCACAGCTTCGCCTGGGACGGCCCGGCGTTCCGGCACCCGGTCCCGGTGCGGGTGGGCGAGGTCGTGGACCGCGACGGCTTCGTCTTCGCGGATCTCTTGCCAGGTGCCGGGGGGGTCTGGGGGGACGAAGTCTCCCCAGGACCAGGAAATGCGGCGGGGCACAGCGCGTGACGCGCCGCTGCGCGACCTTGCTCCTGGCCGCGGCCTTTCTGGCGGGCCCCGCGCTCGCGCAGGGGCCGCCCCGCAAGCCGCAGCGCGTCGCCTCCATCAACCTGTCCGCCGACGAGGTGCTGGTGGCGATCCTGCCGCTCGAGCGCCTCGTCTCGGTCACGCGCTGGGCCGACGCCGAAGGCACGTCGAACGTCGTCGGGCGCGTGCCGCCCGCGGTGCACCGCTTCGTCAAGGCGGACATGGAGCAGCTCGTGGCGCTGCGGCCCGACCTCGTCGTGGTCTCGGAGTACACCGACGCCGACTTCATGAAGCAGCTCGAGCGCTCGGGCCTGCGCGTCCACCGCATGCTGGGCCTGAACACGCTCGCGGGCGTGCGCGGCGCGATCCTCGACCTCGGCCGCGCCGTCGGAGAGGACGAGGCGGCGCGGCGGCTCGTCGCGGAGTACGACGCGAAGCTCGCGGAGCTCGGGCCGGCGCCTCGCTGGGGCCGGCAAGCCGCGCGTGATCTACTGGTCGGGCAACATGACGGCTGGCGCGGACACCGCGATCGGCGCCTTGATCGAGACGGCCGGCGCCGTCAATCTGGGGCGCGAGATGGGGATCGTGGGGATCGAGCCGCCCGGCGCCGAGCGCGCGTTCGTCGCCGATCCCGACGCCGTCCTCGTCGGCACCTGGCCCGGCTCGAAGGAAGCGCTGACCGGGCACCCGCTGCTGTCGAAGTGGAAAGCGGTGCGCGAGGGCCGCATCGTCGCTCTGCGCACCGAGCTGCTGGTGGCGCTTTCGCAATACACGGCCGACGCGGCCTGGGAGCTCGCTCACCTGCTCCATCCCGATCGCGTACCCGCGTCTGCCGGCGCGCGCCCGTGACGCGGGAGCGCTCGCGGCTCGTCATCCCGGTCCTGGTCGTCGCCCTCTTCTTCGCGCTGCTGCTGGCCACGGCCAAGGGCAGCGTCCCGCTGCCGTTCCGCGGCGTCCTGGGCGCGCTCCTCGCGAAGCTCGGGCTGCCGGGCGACGCGTCGGCGCTCGGCGAGACCGGCGCGACGATCCTGTTCACCGTGCGCCTGCCGCGCGTGCTGCTCGCGGCGCTCGTGGGCGGCGGCCTCGCGGTCGTGGGCACGGTGTTGCAGGCCGTGTTCCGCAATCCGCTCGCCGACGCGGGACTCCTCGGTGTCGGCTCCGGCGCGGCGCTCGGCGCCGTGCTCGCCGTGCACTTCGGCCTCGCGAGCACCGTCTTCTTCGCGCTGCCGCTCGCCGCCTTCGCGGGCGCGATGACGGCCGTGCTCGCGGTCTACTTCATCGCCGGGGCGTCGGGACGCTCGGGTCTCCACGGCCTGCTGCTCACCGGCATCGCGGTCTCGGCGCTCGCCGGCGCGATGACGTCGGTGATGCTGGTGGCGACGGAAGAGTTCCGCGTCAAGACGGTGCTGTTCTGGCTGGCCGGCGGCCTCGAGGGCCGCGGCTGGACGCACGTGCAGGCGGGCGCCGCGTTCGTCCTCGCGGGCGCCATGGCACTCCTGCTGCTCGCGCGTCCGCTCGACGTGCTGTCGCTCGGCGAGGAGGAGGCGGCCTCGCTCGGGCTGCCGGTGCGGGCCACGCGGCTCGGGCTGCTCGGCCTCGCCGCGCTGGTGGCGGGGGCCTGCACGGCGGTGGCGGGCGCCGTCCCGTTCGTCGGGCTGATGGCCCCACATGCCCTGCGCCCGTTGGTCGGGCCGCTCAGCCGGCGCCTGCTGCCGGCGGCGTTCCTCGGCGGCGCGCTGCTCGTGGTGCTCGCGGACCTCGGCGCGCGCGCGCTCAGCACGCGCTTCGAGCTGCCGCTCGGAGCGCTGACGGCGTTCGTCGGTGCGCCGTACTTCCTGGCGGCGCTCCGCGCGAACGAGGGGCGCGGATGAGCGCGACGGACGTCCTGCTGCAGGCGAGCGCCCTCGCGGTCGATCGCGGCCGCCGGCGCGTGCTGCAGGACGTCACGCTGGAGCTGCGCGCCGGAGAAGCGCTCGCCGTCGTCGGGCCGAACGCAGCCGGCAAGTCCACGCTGGTGCAGGCGCTCGCCGGGCTCCTGAAGGCGGCGGGTGGAGAGGTGCGCCTCGCGGGCCGGCCTCTCGCCGAATGGCCGCGGGACGCGCGCGCGCGGTCGCTGGCGCTCGTCACGTCGCGCGAGGAGGGCATCGACAGCCTGAGCGTCGCGGACCGCGTGGCGCTCGGGCGCTACCCCCACCGCGGGCCGTTCCAGCCTTTCGTCGCCGAGGACGAGGCGGCGGTGGCCCGCGCGCTCGCGCGCACCGGCATCGCCCACCTGGCCGCGCGCCGGCTGGGCACGCTCTCGGCGGGGGAGCGGCAGCTCACGACGCTCGCGCGCGGCCTCGCGCAGGAGCCGCGCGTGCTGCTGCTGGACGAGCCCGCCGCCCACCTCGACGTGGGCCACCAGCTGCAGCTGTTCCGCACGCTCGACGAGGTGCGGCGCGCCGGCGTCGGCGTGCTGGCCGTGATCCACGACCTCGCGCGCGCGGCCGCGTGGGCGGAGCGCATGCTGCTGCTCCACGAGGGCCACATCGCCGCCTTCGGTGCGCCGGACGCGGTGCTGGCTTCGCCCGCCGCAGCGCGCGCGTTCGGCGTGAGGATTCGGGGCCACGCGGTCTCGGGAATGCCGAATCCGCTCTACAGCTTCGAGCCCGAGCGGCCTGAATAGCGGCGCGCTAGCGTGCGCCGAGCGGCAGGTAGTCCGTGCCGGGGTCGCCGCCGCCGCGGTGTGCGGGGCAGAGCGAGGCGAAGAAGTCCTCGTAAGCCATCACGTCCGGGTGGCTGGCACGCCAGTGCGACTCGATGCCCGCCCAGCCGCGGCCGCTGAACACCTGCGCGCACTCTGGGCACTGGCGCGGCCACTTGCGGCTGCGCGGGATGCCCTTGCGGCACGAGGGGCAGTCGGCCGCGTGCTTCGCCTTGTGCTCGCGGCACAGCGACGACCAGAAGCGCTCGTAGGCGAGTGCCGCGGCGTGGCGCGCCCGCCAGTGCGTCTCGATGCCTTCCCAGCCGCTGCGGAACGAGCGGCGGCACAGGGGGCAGCGCCTTCGCCCGCGCTTCGGGACGCCTTTCTCGCAGGCGAGGCAGGCCATCTATTCCGCCGCCGAGGTGTGGTCGTGGACGATGCGCCAGGCGCCCGAGAGCCGGCGCAGCACGAGCGTGAAGCGGCCGTGCGGCTGCTGGCCGTCGCTCATCCGCAGCCAGTACTCGCCGCGCGCGAAGGCGGCGTCCGGGCCGAGCGGCTCGACCTCGAGCGACTCGAAGCGCAGCTTTCCCATCTCGCGGCCTTCCGCCTGGTAGCGCTTGCGATAGCGCTCGAGCGTCGCGTCCCAGCCTTTCGAGACCGTGGCGCCGGAGCAGAACACGAGCTCGGGCGAGCGCCAGTAGCCGGCCATGAAGCCCTCGAGATCGCCGCGGTTCCAGGCGGCGACCTGCGCGTCGAGCAGCGCCCGCACCGGCGCCGTGGCGTCCTGAGTCGCGCCGAGCGCGAACGGCGGGATCGCGGCCAGCGCCGCGGCGCCCAGCAGAGCTGCGGCTCTCATGCGCCCTCCTCGCCGGCCTCGCGGACGTCGAGCACGAAGAGCGCCGCGGTCGCGACGATCGCCGTCGCGCACACGAGCGCCGTCGCCGCCAGCCCGGCGAGGGCCCAGGCCGGCGCCGCGAGGTCGCCCGAGGGACCGCCGAAGGCGTGCGCCACGCCCAGCACCGCCGCGACGCCGAACGCGATCGAGAGCAGGAGGGTGTGGAAGGTGTAGCCGGTCACGCGCAGCGGCCGGATCGGTGCGAACAGGCACGCGACCAGGCCAGCGGACGCCAGCGAGAGCAGCGCCCACGCCGCGAGCCCGCGTCCGTCGCCCACGCGCTCGACGCCCGCCGCATCGAGCACGTAGACGTCCCGCCAGAGCGCCCAGAGTGCGATGAGCAGCGGCAGCGGCAGCGCCGCGACGAGCTGCAGCCTGAGGCGCGCTTTCGGAGTCGGCGTGACCATCGTGCGGCCATCATACGCTCGGCCAGTGACCCGCCTCACAGCTGGTCGTGTGTCGCGTCGGGCGGCCGTCCGGAGTGCTATGATCTCGGGTCCGGAGGCCGGCCACATGGCGCTATTCGACCTCGATCCGCTGCTGAATGCGATGCTGGATACGGCACCCGGTATCTCCGACCTCAACCTCTCGGTCGGGCGTCCGCCCCAGGTGGAGATCGACGGGTCCTTGCGGCCGGTGACGTTCGCGGGGCTGCCGAAGCTCCTGCCCTACCACACCGAGCTCATCATGCTGCGCCTGCTCCAGGGCAAGCGCGACCTCGCCGAGAAGCTGCTCAGGACGGGCTCGACCGACCTCTCGTACAGCCTCGCCCGGCGCACGCGCTTCCGCGTGAACGTCTTCGCCCAGCGCGGCAGCTACAGCGTCGTGCTGCGCGTGATCCCGAACGAGATCCCGACCGTGCAGCAGCTCGGGCTGCCCGCGCAGCTCAACCAGATCGCCGAGGAGCGCAACGGGATCGTGCTGCTGACCGGGCCCACCGGATCGGGCAAGTCGACCACCCTGGCCGCGATCATCAAGAAGATGAACCAGGAGAAGCCGATCCACATCATCACGATCGAGGACCCGATCGAGTACCTGCACCCGAACGACAAGGCCACGATCAACCAGCGCGAGGTGGGCACCGACACCCAGACCTTCGCGCTCGCGCTGCGCGCCGCGCTGCGCCAGGCGCCCAAGGTGATCCTGGTGGGCGAGATGCGCGACGTCGAGACGATCTCGATCGCACTCGAGGCCTCCGAGACCGGCCACCTGGTGCTCTCCACGCTGCACACGATCGACGCGGCCAAGACGATCGACCGCATCGTGGGTGTCTTCCCCAAGAACGAGGAGCGCTCGATCCGCACGCGCTTCTCGCAGTCGTTCAAGTGGATCGTGAGCCAGCGCCTGATCCCGAAGAACACCGGCGGCCGCATCGCGATCTGCGAGATCCTGCGCTCGAACTCGCGCACCAAGGAGTACGTGCAGGAGGGCGAGCGCGAGGGCAAGAGCCTGCAGGACGCGATGGAGGCGGGCGGGCTCGACGGCATGCAGACCTTCGACCAGGAGCTGGAGCGGCTGATCCACGAGGGCACGGTGGACCGCGAGCTCGCGCTCTCCTACGCCACCAACCGCACGAACCTCCAGCTCAAGCTCGACACCCAGGGCGCCGCGGCCTCGAAGAGCCGAGGTGATCGCGCTCAAGCCGCAGATCGGCGACATGCGCCGCACCGGATCGTTCCGGCCGCTGGACCCGACGCGGCCTCCGCGACCGGCGAGCCCGCCGGCCGCGCAGGGCGGCGGCGACTCCGAGATGGAAGACCTGATCGAGAGGTAGAAGCAAGGTGCAGGCCCAGTGCTCGCAGTGCTCGTCGCGGATCCAGATCGACGACAGCAAGGTCCCCGACAAGCCCTTCAAGGTGAAGTGCCCGAAGTGCCAGGCGGTGATCACGCTGCCGGGCAAGGGTGCCGCGCCCGCCGGCAACGGCGGGGCCGAGGCCGCCGCTGCGCCGCCGCCCGCGCCGGCGCCCACGCAGGCCTATGAGCCGCCTCCGGTGCCGAGCGCCGCAGCGATCGCGCGTCGCGAGCGTGCCGCGGCGAGCCAGAACGACGCGCTCATCGCGCTCTCGGGCCCCGCCGCGGCCGTGGTCCAGGCCGCGCTCGTGAACATCGGCTACAACGTGGACGTGGTCGACGACGTCGAGGAAGGCGTGCGGCTCGTCGAGCAGGGCGTCTACGAGCTCGCGGTCACGTCGCGCGCCTCGGGAGACGGCGGCAAGGAGACGCTCCACCAGCGGCTGATGCGGCTGGCGACGGACTACCGGCGGGGCTTGTTCGTGATCCTGGTCGGCGAGGAGTTCCGGACCGGCGACGGCACGCAGGCGTGGGTGGCGCAGGCGGACCTGGTGATCCACCCGAACGACGCCGCGCGCAGCGAGCACCTGATCCGCTCGACGATCCAGGAGCGCAAGCGGCTCTACCTGCCCCTCCACGACGCCCGCAAGCGCATCGAGAACAGCTGAAGTCGCTACTCGTTCTCGATGACCACGTAGAGCAGCGCGCCGGCGCGCTCGACGTGGAGCACGAGCGGCTGGCCCTGCGCCGCTCCCGCGACGGCGGAGCGCAGCTCCGCGAGCCCCAGCACCGACACGCCGTTCACGGAGTAGATCACGTCGCCCGCGCGCAGCTCGTCGCCGTCCGCGCCGCCGGCGCGCGCCGCGACCACGACGCCTTCGCGCCCGCGCAGCGGGCCGGCCACGCGCAGCAGCTCCTCGTCGAGCTCGAGCCCGAGCACGCCGAGCCGCGGGATCAGGTTCTTCTCGGGCGTGACGAGCGCCTGCAGCCGCTCGGTGTCGTCGGGCCGCGGCACCACCGGCACCTTGGCTTCGATCGTCTGCTGGCCGCGCCGCACCGAGACCGTCACGCTGTCGCCGGGCGCCCGGCGGTAGAGGTTCACGTCGAACTGGCGCGCGTTCTCCATCGGCTTTCCGTCGAGCGTGAGCACGACGTCGCCGGGCTTGAGGCCGGCCGCCTCGGCGGGTCCCGCGGGCGTCACGTCGGACAGCACGACGCCGCGGTCGAAGACCAGCCCGAGCCCGCTCGCGAGCGGCGGAGTGATCGTCTGCGCGCGCACCCCGATCACGCCGCGGCGCACGCGGCCGCTCTTGCGCAGCTGCTCGTAGACCGTGCGCACGATGTTGCTCGGCGCCGCGAAGCCGATGCCCTCGTTGCCGCCCGACTGCGACAGGATCATCGTGTTGAGCCCCACCATGCGTCCCTGCGCGTCGACCAGCGGGCCGCCGCTGTTGCCCGGGTTGATCGAGGCGTCGGTCTGCACGTAGATCATCGGGTCGTCGGCCTTGAGCTGGCGCGCCACCGCGCTCACGACGCCGAGGCTCGCCGAGTTCTCGAGCCCGAGCGGGCTGCCGAAGGCCATCACCAGCTGGCCCTGGTGCAGCAGCTCCGAGTCGCCGAGCTCGAGCGCGGGCAGGCCGGAGCGCTCGATCTTGAGCACGGCCACGTCGGTCTCGCGGTCGACGCCGACCACCTTCGCGACCAGGCGCTGGCTGCGCGGCCGCAGGATCGAGCTGCCGGGCGGAGCCGCGTCGGGCTGTTGAACGTCCACCTTGACGCTGCGCGCGTCCTCGATCACGTGCGCGTTCGTGACGATCCAGCCGTCGGGGTCGACGATCACGCCGGAGCCCGTGCTCTGGTCGCGCGCGAGCAGCACGCTCGGACGTCGAGGTGTAGCCGGTCGCGGTCACCTGCACGACGGAGGCCGCCACGCGCCGCGAGAGCGCCTCGAGCTGGGCGTCGAGAGCGGTGAGCCCCGGCGTCTGCGCGGGGCTCGCAGCGGGCGGCGTCCGAGCCTGCGCCTCGAGACGCGCGGCGACCGGGCCGCACAGCGAGGCGGCGGCCAGTGACAGCAAGGCGAGCCGGCGGCGGGGCATCGGGATCCTCCTAACGCCCGATCGCGGCGCCGTCGGGCTTGCGGCGGTCGCTGCCGCCTTCCAGCATTCCGTCCCTGTAGGCGATGCCGTGGGCGCGGCTCCACTCGCCCGCTGGGCGCTCCTCGACCCGGTGCCCGAGCGCGCGCAGCGCCTCGGCCGTGTCGCTCGAGAGCCCGAACGGCTCGTGCAGGATCACGTCCGGCAGCCACTGGTGGCTGATGCGCGGCGCGTCGATCGCCTCCTGCACGTTCATGTCGAAGTCGACGACGCCGAGCACGATCTGCAGCACCGTGCCGGGGATCTTGCGCCCGCCGGCGGCTCCCACCACGAGCGCCGCGCGCTTGTCCTTCACCAGGATCGTCGGGGTCATGTTCGAGAGCATGCGCTTGCCGGGGGCGGCGAGGTTGGGCTCGGTGCCGATCAGGCCCGTCGCGTCGGTGAGCCCGGGCCCCGCGTTGAAGTCGCCCATCTCGTTGTTGAGCAGGAAACCGGCTCCGGGCACCACGATCCGCGAGCCGTAGGCGTCCTCGAGCGTGAAGGTGAGCGCCACGGCCCCGCCCTCGGTGTCCACCACCGACAGGTGCGTGGTGTCGTTGCTCTCGGCCGGCCACTGGAAGGACTCGAGCGAGGAGACCGATGCTTTGTTCTCCTGGATCGTGAGGCGCAGCGACGCCGCGTACTCCTTCGAGACGAGCCGCTCGACGGGCATGTCCTTGGCGAAGGCCGGGTCGCCCAGATAGCGGGCCCGGTCGGCGAAGGCCCGCCGCAGCGTCTCGGCCACGTGGTGCAGGTAGCGCGCGGAGCCGAAGCCCATCGCCTTGACGTCGTAGGTCTCGAGCACGTTCAGCGACTCGACGAGGCAGATGCCGCCGGAGCTCGGCGGCGGCGCCGTCAGCACCTCGTAGCCGTGATACGTCCCGCGCAGCGCCGGCCGGCGGTAGACCGCGTATCGCTTCAGGTCCTCGCGCGTGATCAGCCCGCCGCGGGCCTTCATCTCGCGCTCGATCAGCGCGGCGGTCTCGCCCTCGTAGAAGCCGGCGGTGCCCGATTCCGCGATCCGCGTGAGCGTCTTCGCGAGGTCCTCCTGCTTCAGCACGTCCCCCATCTCGTACGGCACGCCCTGCCGCGAGAACTGCGCGAGCGAGGCCGGGTACGCCTGCATGCGCGCGAGCTCGCCCTTCAGCGAGCGCGCGAGCCCGTCGCTCACCATGAAGCCTTCGCGCGCGAGCGTGATCGCCGGTCGCAGCAGCAGCTTCCACGGCAGCCGGCCGCCGTCGTGCCAGGCCTGAGCGAGCCCCGCCACCGTGCCCGGCACGCCGACCGCGAGCGCGCCCTGGTGATGCCGCGCGCGGTCGTACTGGCCGTCCTTCAGGAACATCGTCGCGCTCGCCGCCGCCGGAGCCTGCTCGCGGAAGTCGTAGACCGCCGAAGTCCCGTTGACCCAGGCCAGCAGGAAGCCGCCGCCGCCGATGTTGCCGGCCTCCGGGTGCACGACGGCGAGCGCGAACGCCGTCGCGACCGCCGCGTCCACGGCGTTGCCGCCGGCCAGCAGCGTCTCCAGGCCGATCTGCGAGGCGATCGCGTTCTGCGACGACACCATCGCGTTGCGGGCACGGACGGGCGCGGAGGCGGCGGGCGCCTCCGACGCGACGGCTCCCAGCAGCAGGGCAACGAGCGCGGGGCGGGACCGCTTCATGGACTGCGCGAGGCTATCACCGCCCCGACCGGTGCTCCAAAGTCTCACGGGCCCTGCGGGCCGCGCCCGGCAAGAGCGCTATCATGTCAATTACTGTGAGCCGGCAGCCGTCGGACGAAGGGCCCAGCCTCTTCGTGCAGAACCTGCCCGGATCGTTCGCCGAGCTCGGACCGCTCGGCCACGAGGTGAGGCTCGAAGCGGGCGCCGTGCTCTGGCGCGAGGGCGACCCGGGCGACCACGTGATCCTGCTCGTCGAGGGCCGGCTCGAGGTCTCGCACGAGACCCCCGACGGCGACGAGATCACGATCCGCCACCTCTATCCGGGAGCGGTGGCCGGAGAGATGGCGGCGCTCGACGGCCAGGCGCGATCCGCCACCGTGCGCGCCCACGGCGCCGCGCGCGTGCTGATGATCCCGGCGGGCAGCTTCCGCGACTTCCTGCGCTCGCGCCCGGATCTGCTCGAGCAGCTCTTCTGGCTCCAGGTCGAGCGCGTGCGCAGCCTCACCTGGCGCGTCAGCCGCACGCATCACAAGGCGATCACCGACCCGCTCACGGGCCTCTACAACTACGGCTTCTTCCGCGAGCGGCTGGCGATCGAGCTCGAGCGCGCGCAGCACACCGGCGACCCGGTGTCGCTCGCGATGTTCGACATCGACCACTTCAAGCACTACAACGACAGCCACGGCCACCAGGAAGGCAACCGCGTCCTCGCGCGGGTGGCCGAGATCCTGCGCAACACCGGCCGGCGCGGCGACGTGCTGGCGCGCTACGGCGGCGAGGAGTTCGTGGCGCTGCTCTACGGCGCCACGGCCGCCGACGCCTGGCGCTTCGCGGAGACGTTCCGGGCGGCGGTGAGCGCGCAGGGCTTCACGGGCGAGGCGAGCCAGCCGCTCGGCCGCATGACCGTGTCGAGCGGCGTCGCCGTGTTCCCGCACGACGCGCAGGACGACATCGGGCTGGTCAAGGTCGCCGACACGCGGCTCTACCGGGCCAAGGACCAGGGGCGCAACTGCTCGGTCGGCCCCGAGAACCCCGCGCGGTGAGACGGGCGCTCCTGGCCGCGCTCGTCGCGGGCTCTGCGATCGGCCCGCTCCATGCCGGCGAGATCCCCGGAGCCGTGATCGTGCTCGAGACGGCGCCCGGAACGCCGGGCAGCGATCCCTCGAGCGCTCCGCCGCGCTTCGTGCTCCTGAAGGACGGCCAGGTGTTCGTCTCGGGCACGACGCTCGTCGAGGCCGGCCGCCTCGAGAAGGGCGACGCGCAGGCGATCGTCAAGCGCGCCTCGGCGGTCCGCAAGCTCCCCGGCATCGGCGCTGCCGTCGTGTTCGGCGGCGCGCCCGAGCGCGTGGCGCGGCTCGCGCTCTTCGAGGACGATCCGCTGGAGATCACGGCGACCGGCGATCCCGCGAACGCGCCCGCGGCGCTGGCGCCGCTCGCGAGCCTGGTGAGCGAGCTGCTCCGCTTCCAGCATCCGAGCCTCAAGCCCTACTCGCCGACGTCGTACGCCGTGCGTGCGCGCGAGGCGAAGCTCACGGGCGGCTGCCGCTCCTGGGCGTTCTCCGTGCCGATCGCGGACGCCGTCGCCGGGCCGCGCGCGGTCCCGGCGCTCGACGCCGTCTCGTGGCCGACCGGCGCGATGCCGGCCTCGGTCTGCGTCGACGACCGCCGCTACGCCGTCACGCTGCGTCCGCTGCTGCCGGGCGAGCACCCCTGACCTCTCTGGCATAGCCGGAGAATCGACGGCTGCGTCCGTCCAAGCTGTGGGCGAGGTGTCGCTCCCGGCCGGCCTTGTGACAGTGGCGAAACTGCCCCGAGGCGTGCGGCGGGCACCGGCTGCCCCGCCTATCGTCTCGATCGGAGGGTCGACATGAGCTTCAGCCGCCTGCTGGTCGTCGTCGCGATCTCGGCTTCACCCGCACTCGCCGCTGCGCAGCCCGCAGCCGAGCCGGCGCCCCTCCGGCTTCCGATGGGATCCCGCGTCCGGGTCCAGATGGCCTCGGCGCCCGGAAGCTGGACCAAGGGGATCCTGGCGACCGCCGACTCGTCGAGCGTGTCGCTGATCCCCGACGACAGCGCGCCGCTCGGCGACAATCGCTTCAGCCTTCCGACCCAGTCCGTCACGCACCTCGAGCTCAAGACGGGGTCGAAGCGCCACTGGCTGATCGGGCTGGCCGCCGGGGCCGCCGTGGGCCTGGCGGTGGGTGCGACGAGCGACGTGGATCCCGTGGCGTGCAAGTACGACTACAACTACGACTGCAGCCGCGGCGAGGCGCTCGCGCTCTATGGCCTGTCGTTGGGCGGCATCGGGGCCGGCGTCGGCGCGCTCGTCAAGACCGACCGTTGGACGCCGGTCGGCGCTCGACGCACTCGGGCCGCCGGCGCCGCGCGTGAGCGGCGTGGCTCCGCGGCTGCGCGCGCTTCCGAGCGGCGGCGTCGAGCTGGCGCTCGCGGTCGGCTTCTGAGCTCCGGGAGGCAAGTCATGGCGACCCGCAGCGCTGGTCGCGGATCGCCGCCCTCGGCAGCGGCGTGCCTGATGCCCGCCGGCTGCGCGACGTCGCGCTACACGCAGAGCCGCATCGCGACCGTGCCGCAGGGCGTGAAGGGCCGCGCGGCGCATCGCGCGTCGCCTCGAGCTCGACGGCGTCAAGACGACGGATCGAGAGCCTCGATCGCGCGCGGCGGGCGACGAGGCGCCGCGCGCTGTCGCTGCGCATCGCCTTCGAGCCGCGCGAGCTCGGCTACTCCTTCGACGCGGGGCAGGTGGTTCTGCGCACGGACGACGGTCGCGAGTGGCGGCCGACGCGTCGGGCGGCTACGAGCCCGTCCAGCCGCAGCTCGAGCTTCGATCTGTCGCTTCGACGTGGTCGTCGAGCCGAAGCGGCAAGCGGAGCTGGTCGTCGCCGGTCTCGCGCGCGGGACGACGCCGCTCGCGCCGGTCACGCTGCGGCTCGGTCGCCACGACGGCACCTCGATCGACCGCATGTACTGGCTCGAAGCGATCGGCATCGCGCTGTCCGCTCCGCTGGCGGGCGCTGCCTACGCGCGCTGAAACGCGCGCGGCCACTTGACAGGAACGGTGACGAGGCCGCATAGTCGGTGGCCGGAGGAGACGATGAACCATCCGCGGTGGGTGGCCCTGCTGTGAGGCACGGGCGCCACTCGCGGCGCCATCGTCACCATCGACACGGCGGACCCGGAGGACCCCCGCAGCAAGGTGGTCAGAAGGGTCCGAGAGATCCCCGCCAGGCCCCGATTCCGACCGAGGGGCCGACCACACCGGTTTCGGGTGTGGTCGAGCTCGCCGATGGGGCGGGGGGATTCGTCAGGCAGGTCGCACAAAACTATCTGCCGTTTCGCGACGACGTGGTGGTCCCGTACGTCATTGCACGGGACAGCGGGTTGCGCGACGGCACCGAGATAGAAGGCCTGGCGCGCGATGGTGGTAACGGACGCCGCGTACTCGTAGAAGTCGCACAGGCTGGCGGCATGGAGCTCGCGAAGTACCGCGCGCTGCCGCATTTCCAGGACCTCGTCTCGATCAACCCGAGCGAGGCGTTCCATCTCTCGGGCGAGGGCTCCGAGATCAGCCTGCGTGTGATCGACATCATCGCCCCGGTGGGCAAGGGCCAGCGCGGCCTGATCGTCTCGCCGCCGAAGGCCGGCAAGACGACGCTGCTCGAGCACCTGGGCAAGGCGATCTTGCAGCGCCACCCGGAGGTGCACCTGATCCTGCTGCTCGTCGACGAGCGGCCGGAAGAGGTCACGCACTTCCGACGCGTGGTGCCGGCCGAGGTGCTCGCCTCCACCTCCGACTCGAGCTCCGACTCGCACATCCGCCTCTCGCGGCTCGCGATCGAGCGCTCGAAGCGGCTGGTCGAGGCGGGGCGCGACGTCGTGATCCTGCTCGACTCGCTCACGCGGCTCGGCCGTGCCTCGAACCGCGAGATGGGCCCGGGCGGGCGCACGATGTCGGGCGGCGTCGACAACCGCGCGCTCCAGTTCCCGCGCCAGTTCTTCGGCGCGGCGCGCAACTGCGAGGGCTCGGGCAGCCTCACCATCCTGGCGACCGCGCTCATCGAGACCGGCTCGCGCATGGACGAGGTGATCTTCCAGGAGTTCAAGGGCACCGGGAACATGGAGCTGATCCTCGATCGCGCGATCGCGGACCGGCGCATCTTCCCCGCGGTCGACGTGCTGCGCTCGGGCACGCGCCGCGAGGAGCTGCTGGTGCCGCCCGAGGAGCTCGTCAAGCGCCACCTGCTGCGCCGCGCGCTCGCCGACCTGTCGCCGGTCGAGGCCGCGCAGTTCCTGATCGACAAGCTCTCCAAGACGCCGTCGAACGCCGTGTTCCTCGGCAACCTGGTGGCGCCCTCGTCGATGGCGCAGCCGGTTCGGAGATTCCGCTAACCAGCGCGCGGGGGCACGCGTGAAGGTCGAACACCATTCCTGGCACTCGCCCCGGCTCGGCCGGGACATGGGGATCCGCGTCTACGGCCACTGGGGCCCGCCGATGCTGGTGTTCCCGACGAGCGGCGGCGACGAGCGCGAGTTCGAGGGCCAGGGCATGCTCGACACGCTCGGCCACCACGTGGACGGCGGCAAGATCAAGCTCTTCTGCGTCAACTCGGTCAACAACCAGAGCTGGTACGACAAGGGCGCGCACCCGCGCCACCGCTCGTACGTGCAGTCGGTCTACGACGAGTACGTCGTGGAAGAGGTCGTGCCGTTCATCCGCGACAACTGCCAGTCGCCGGACATCGCGATCACCACGACGGGCGCGTCGTTCGGGGCGTACCACGCCGTCAACAGCCTGCTGAAGCACCCGCAGCTGTTTCGCCGCTGCCTCGGGCTCTCGGGCGTCTACGACCTGCGTCGCTTCATGGACGGCGACTACGACGACAACTTCTACTTCAACAACCCGGTCGACTACGTCGCGAGCCTCTCGGACCCCTGGTACCTCGAGCAGCTCGCGCAGGACGACATCCGGCTCGTGACGGGCACTGGCCCCTACGAGGACTCGCGGCCGAGCTATCAGCTCTCCGGGGTCCTGTGGTCGCGGGGGATAAGGCATTCCGTCGACGACTGGGGGCCCGACGGCGGGCATGACTGGCCCTACTGGAAGCGCCAGCTCGACGAGTACATTGACAGGCTGTACTAGGGGTCAGGTCTTGAATCGTGCCCAGGCGGGCGCTAGCACCATTCAAGACCTGACCCCATCCGTTTGCCCGTTTGCCGGTCGGGAAGGACGTTTCACCGAATCCTCCGGCTCCCGGACCCCGGGGGGTCGTAGAACGCGAGAGACTCCGGGGTCGTCTAATAGCTGGAGACGAATGTGACGGACCTGAAAGGCGAGCTCGCCTCGCTCAAGATCGACCGTACCCGCTCGGGCGCGAGCCCCTGGCGCTGGCCGGTGCTCCTGCTGCTGCCCGTGGTGGCGGTGCTGCTGGTGCTCTACGGCCTGCGCGCCCGCCAGGCGTTCTCCGCGATCGAGGTGGAGACGACCACCGTGGCCGTCAGCCGGAATGTCGAGGCGAGCGCCGGGACGCCGATCCTGACGGCCTCCGGCTACGTCGTCGCCCGCCGCAAGGCCGTCGTCTCCGCAAAGATCCAGGGCCGGCTTTCCGCGCTGCGCGTCGAGGAGGGCTCGGTCGTGCGCGAGGGCGAGACGATCGCCCGGCTCGAGTCGAACGACTACGAGGCGGCGGTCGCGCGCTCGCGCGCTGCCGTCCAGCGCGCCGAGGCCGACCTCGCCGAGAACAAGCGCCAGCTCCGGCTCGCCGACGACATGGCCAAGCAGAAGGTCATCTCCGACGACCAGCGCGAGGCCGCGGCGAGCCGGGTGAAGATCGCCGAGGCGGCGCTGGCGCAGGCGGCCGCCGACCTGTCCTTCGCCGAGGCGCAGCTCCAGAACACGGTGATCCGGGCGCCGTTCGGCGGCGTCGTGGTCAAGAAGATGGCCGAGGTGGGCGAGAGTGTCGCCCCGATCCCGCCGGGCGTGAACATCTCGACCTCCTCGGGCGCGATCGTCGCGCTCGCCGACCTCCAGACGCTCGAGGTGGAGGCCGACGTGGCGGAGGCGAACGTGGCGAAGGTCGCGAGCGGCCAGCCGGCCGAGGTCACGGTCGAGGCGATCCCCGACCGCCGCTACAAGGCGGTGCTGCGCCAGGTGATCCCGACCGCCGACCGCACCAAGGCGACGGTGATGGTGAAGGTCACGATCCTCGACAAGGACAAGGACCTGAAGCCCGAGATGAGCGCGAAGGTGACCTTCCTGGAGCCGGAGAAGAAGGAGAAGCCCGACGCCGCGGCGGCGCAGCCCGTCGTGCTGGTGCCGCGCTCGGCCGTGGCCACCCGCGACGGCAAGCCGACCGTGTTCCTGGTGCGCGAGGGCAAGGCCCAGGCGCGCGCGGTGGTGCTCGGCACCGAGCGGCAGGGCCAGGTGATCGTGCAGGATGGGCTCGCGGGCGGCGAGACGATCGTGGCGAAGCCGGGCGACGAGCTCAAGGACGGCTCGCCGGTCAGGGTCAAGGGATAACGGGGAGACCGCGATGGCGATGGTGGACGTCCGCAACGTGACGAAGGTGTACCGGAAGGACGCCGAGGAGCTGGTCGTGCTGAACGGGCTGAGCCTGCAGGTGAACGAGGGCGACTACGCGGCGCTCATGGGCCCCTCGGGCTCGGGCAAGTCGACGCTCCTGAACCTGATCGCGGGGATCGACAAGCCCACGAGCGGCGACGTCGTCGTGGCCGGCACCAACGTCGCGCAGCTCGGCGAGACGCAGCTCGCAGCCTTCCGCAGCCACAACGTCGGCTTCATCTTCCAGTTCTACAACCTGATCCCCGTGCTGTCCGCCACCGAGAACGTCGAGCTGCCGCTGCTGCTGACCCACCTCTCGAAGGCGCAGCGGCGCGAGCGCGCGCTCACGGCGCTCAAGGTGGTGGGGCTCGCCGACCGCGCCTCTCACTACCCGCGCCAGCTCTCGGGCGGACAGGAGCAGCGCGTGGCGATCGCGCGCGCGATCGTGACCGACCCGAAGGTGCTGGTGGCCGACGAGCCCACGGGCGACCTCGACGCCAAGAGCGCGACCGAGATCCTCGACCTGCTCGGGCACGCTCAACCAGGAGTTCAAGAAGACGATCGTGATGGTCACCCACGACCCGCGCGCCGCCGAGCGCGCCAGGACGCAGCACCACCTCGAGAAGGGCGTCCTCAAGGACTAGCGTACGGATACGCGAGGCGAGCCATGAAGTACCTGCCCTATCTCCTGAAGCACCTGCGGCGGAACTGGTTCCGCACGACACTCACGGTGCTGGCGATGGCGCTCTGCATCTTCCTGTTCTGCACGCTGCAGTCGGTGCTGGCGGGCATCAACGCCCTCCTCGACAGCACGAGCGCCAAGCGGCTCGTGGTCCGCAACGGCATCAGCCTCGTCTTCGAAGTGCCGCTCGTCCTACGGTCCCCGCATCCAGTCGGTGCCGGGCGTCGAGCGCGTGTCGACCTCCAACTGGTTCGGCGGCTCGCTGCCGGCCAAGAAGGAAGGCAAGAGCGAAGCCGGACGCGGACAGCTCGACCACCGACTGGAGCAACTTCTTCACGAACTGGGCCGTGGAGATGGAGCCCTTCCTCGCGATGTACCCGGAGTACCAGATCCCGCCCGACCAGTACCAGGAGCTGATGGCCGACCAGCGCGGCTGCGTGATCGGCCGCAAGCTCGCGAACAAGTTCGGCTGGAAGATCGGCGACACCTTCTTCCTTGAGAGCTTCATCCCGCATGCACCGCAAGCCCGACGGCCCGTTCGAGTTCGTGGTGCGCGCCATCTTCGACGTCGACCCCGTGAAGTACTCGGGCACCGACCAGAACATGATGCTGTTCCACCGGAAGTACCTGTACGAGGCGACCGACCGCAGGCTGCAGGCGGGCACCTACCACGTCGAGATCAAGGACCCGGACCAGGCCGGCCAGGTCTCGGCGGCGATCGACAAGCTGTTCGAGAACTCGGACCACCAGACGCACACCGAGACCGAGAAGGCCTTCGCGGCGGGCTTCGTCGCGATGGCCGGCAACCTGGCGCTCCTGCTCAACGGCATCGGGATCGCGGTCACGTTCACGATCCTGCTCGTTGTCGCGAACACGATGTCGATCGCGGTGCGCGAGCGGCGCAAGGAGATCGGCGTGCTCAAGACGCTCGGCTTCACCAGCGGCCAGGTGATGGGGCTGGTTGTGGCCGAGTCGCTGCTGATCGCGGTGATCGGCGGCGCGCTCGGGATCGCCGGCAGCCGCGCGATCATGTTCGTGCTGACGAACGCCCCCGGCCTCAAGGACATGCTCGCGGGCATCGGCCTCACCGACCTGCCCCTGCGCCCGCTGGTCGCCGCGCTCGGTTTCGCGGTGGCGATCGTGCTGGGCTTCGCCGCGGGCTTCGTGCCCGCGCTCTCGGCCTACCGGGCGCGCATCACCGACATGCTGAGGACGGTGTAGCGATGGCGATCCCGCTCTCGTACAACCTGCGAAACGTGCGCGTGCGCTGGCAGGTCACGCTGCTCGCGATCGTCGGGATCGCGCTGGTGGTGGCCGTGTTCGCGGTGCTGATGTCGATGTCCGAGGGCTTCAAGGCCGCGCTGCGCTCGACCGGCCGGGTCGACAACGCGATCGTGGTCCAGCGCGGCTCGAGCTCCGAGATGACTTCGGGCGTGCCGCTCGCCGACCGCAACATGATCGTGGTCGACGAGCGCGTCGCGCGCGACGCCTCCGGCCAGCCGCTCGCGTCCTGGGAGCAGGTGATCGTGATCGGCCTGCCGCGCCTCAGCGACGGCAAGCCGGCCAACGTCACGCTGCGTGCGGTCACGCCGCGCGCCTTCGAGGTGCGCGGCGGGCATCAAGGTCGTCGAAGGCCGCAGCTTCACGCCGGGGCTCGACGAGGTGATCGTCGGCCGCAAGCTCACGAAGCGCATCGCGGGGCTCGCGATCGGCGGCGAACGTCAAGTACCAGCAGAAGCTGTTCAAGATCGTCGGCCTCTTCGACTCGGAGGGCGCCGCCTTCGAGAGCGAGATCTGGGGCGACTACGACACCTTCGCGGCGATCTTCCAGCGCGGCGCCGGCAGCAACTCGCTGGTGCTGCGGATGAAGGACGCGGCCGCGATCCCCGAGCTCGACCGCTTCGTCCGCGCGCAGCCGCAGATGCAGCTGCAGGCGCTCTCCGAGCGCAAGTACTACGAGGAGCAGGCCGGGCCGCTGTCGCGCGCGCTCACGGCGCTCGCCGACTTCGTGGCCCTGGTGATGGGCGTCGGCGCCGTCTTCGGCGCGATCAACACCATGTACGCGATCGTCTCGGCCCGGACGCGCGAGATCGGCACCCTGCGCGCGCTCGGTTTCACGCGTCGCTCGATCCTCACCTCGTTCCTGATCGAGTCCGTGATCCTGGCGTTCATCGGGGGGGCGATCGGGTGCCTGCTCGCGTTCCCGATGAACGGCTTCTCGACCGGCACCGGCCAGACCCAGAGCTTCAGCGAGATCGCCTTCAACTTCCGCATCACGCCGGGAATCGTGCTCGTCGGGATGACCTTCGCGGTCGTGATGGGCATCCTGGGCGGCCTGCTGCCCGCGCTGCGCGGGGCCCGCATGCCGATCACCTCGGCGCTGCGGGAGGCGTAGCCAGCGGGGGGTTCGGGGGGTGCTCAAACCCCCCGAACGCTCAGTCCAGAACGTCCTCGGGATCCGTTTCTTGCCGTCGATCCTTGCCGTTGATCAAGGAGAGTGCGGCTCGCCGGCCTGCGCGGGCCGCGGGGGCAGGCTGATGCAGACGGTGGTGCCCTGGCCCTTGCCGGCGGACTCGAGCCAGACCTGGCCGCCGTGGACCTCGACGATGCGCTTCACGAGCGCGAGTCCGATGCCCGTGCCCTCGACGGAGGTGTCGAGCCGCTCGAACAGCCCGAACACGCGCTGCTGGTGCCTGGGGTCGATCCCGATCCCGTTGTCGCGCACGAACCAGATCGGCCCGCGCGGCCCCGGCCGCGCGCCGATCACGATCCTCGGCTTCGGCTGGTCGCCCATGAACTTCGCCGCGTTGTCGACCAGGTTGCGCACGACCTCCTGCAGCCGGGCACGGTCGCCGTAGAGCACCGGCAGCTCCGGCTCGACATCGAACTCCGCGCGCGCCGCGGCCAGCCGCCCCGCCACCGACTGCTGCGCCTCCTCCGCGAGCGACTGCAGCGTCACGTCCTCGGGCGGGTTGGTGACGCGTCCGACGCGAGAGAGGTCGAGCAGCTCGCGCAGCAGCCGGTCCATGGTGTCGGCGGCGCGCCGGATGCGCGCGAGGTCCTGCTGCGCGTCCTCGACCTTGCCTTCCGCAAGGTCCTTCTCGAGCAGCCCCAGGAACCCGCTCACCGTGACGAGCGGCGTGCGGAGGTCGTGCGAGACCGTGTAGGTGAAGCGCTCGAGCTCCTCGTTGCGGCGCTCCATCTCGCCGATCGTCTGCTCCAGCCGGCTCGCCATGTCGTTGAAGGCTTCCGCCACGAGCTGCAGCTCGTCGCCCGAGCGGATCTGCAGGCGCTGGTCGTAGTGGCCGCGCGCCACCTGCTGCACGCCGCGCGTGAGCGCGCCGAGCGGGCGCGTGAGCGTGGCGGCGAGCGCCAGCCCGACGAGCGAGACGAGCAGGCCGGAGACGGCGACGATCTCGATCGCCTGGCGCACCGAGCGGCGGAACTGCCCCTCGAGACGCGCGTGGCTCACCTGGTAGATCACCGACAGCCGATGGCGGCCCCAGTCCTCGAGATGGGGCACCACGATCTCGAGCGGCGGAGCGCCGGGCGCTGTCGACCGGATCTCCGTGGGCTGCACGCGGCGCACCGCCTCCAGGTGCTCGCCGGTGAGGGTCACCGGCACGGCGGTCGAGTCGTCCGGAGCGGCCTCCGGCCGCCGCGAGTCGAAGAGCACGCGCCCCTCGACGTCGCAGATCTGGAGTGACGCGACGTCCTCCGTGCGCGCCAGCAGGTCGATCACGAGCTGCCGGAACTTGAAGTAGCCCGAGCTGAAGTAGGTGTCGAAGCTCTGCGCCACGACCGGCGTCGCGATGATCGCGTACTGGTGCGCGGCGGACTCGAGCCGCGCGCGCGTCACGCCCCGGCTCGCCTGCAGCAGGTAGGCCGCGTTCGCGAGCTGCATCAGCACGAAGGTCGCTCCGAAGACGACGACGAGGCGCGTGCGGAGGCTGCGGTGCAGGCGGATCACGGGCGGGCGGCGTCGGCAGGGCGCAGGTCGCCCGGGCGCAAGGCGAGGTTCACGGGCGGATCCCAGCGCACGCGCTGCGCGTTGTAGACCACGGCTTCCGGCTGCACCACGAGCGGCAGGATCGGCCTGAGCTCGCTGAGCCGCGTGAACGCGCGCTGCAGCACGGCGGCGCGCGCCTGCAGGTTCGTGGTGGACTGCGCCTCGCGCATGATCTCGGCGAGCCGCGCGTCGTAGAAGCCGCTCGCGTTGAACGTGCTCGCGCCCGGCGAGTCGGGTGGCGGGAACAGCACCTCGAAGGTGTCGGCGCCGTCGCCCGACTCGCTCGCCCAGCCGAGCAGGTAGAAGTCGGAGCGCCCCGCGGCCAGCAGCGCGTAGAAGGCGCGCTTCTCGAGCGCGTTCACCTCGACCTGCAGGCCGACGTCCTCGAGCTGGCGGGCGACCTCGCGCATGATCTCGACGTCGCGTACGTAGCGATTGGAGGGCCCGTCGAGGCGGAGCTTGTGGCCGGGCGAGAAGCCCGCGGCTCGCAGCAGCGCCTTCGCTCGCTCCGGATCGTGGCGCGACGGCGGCAGCGTGGGGACGTGTCCCACGGCGCCGCGCGGCAACAGCTGGTTGGCAACCGATCCCTTGCCGGACAGCACCTTTTCGACGATCGCGCGCCGGTCGATCGCCAGATCGAAGGCCTCGCGGACGCGCGGATCGGAGAACGGCGGGCGGTCGACGCGCAGCCCCAGGAACAGCACGCGGTGCCCGGCGCCCACCACCACGCGCAGCCCAGGGTTCTGCTGCAGGCGATCCCAGTCCTCCGGAGGGACGAAGTCCGCGAGATCGGCCTCGCCCTTCTCGACGAGCGCGAGCCGCGCGGCGTCGTCGGGCACCACGCGGAACTCGGCGCGCTCGTAGGCCGCCGGCTCGCCCCAGTAGTTCGGATTGCGCGCGAAGCTGAAGCCCGCGCCGGGCGTCCAGCGCTCGAGCGTGTAGGGAGCCGCGCCCACCACCGGCACGGGGCTCTTCCCGAGCTCGTCGGCCGGAAGCACGAAGCCCCACGCGAGGCGGGCGAGCAGCGTGGGATCCGGCCGCGCCGCGCGCACCTCGATGCGGCGCTCGCCGATCACGCGCACGCTCTCGATCGTGCTCAGGTAGCCGAGGTTGGGCCAGCGCAGGCGGATGCCGGCCAGCAGGCTCTCGGCCGCGTCGCGCGCCGTGGCCGGCCGCCCGTCGGAGAAGCGCAGCCCGGGCCGCAGCTCGAGCACGAACGTGCGGTCGTCCGGCGTCAGCCAGTGCTCGGCGAGAGCCGGAACGACGTTGAGGCCGCGGTCGAGCCCGACCAGGGCTCCGACCACCCAGCGGTTCATCTCGAAGGTGTAGCTCTCGTTCGATGCGGGCGGGTTCGGGAAGAAGCCGGTGACGTCCGCCCGCACGGCGGCCCGCAGCACGCTCGGCGGCGCGGGGCCGGCTCGGGTGCCGCAGCCGAAGGAGAGCGTGAGCGCGAGCAGCAGCGCGGCCCCGGCAACGGCGCTCGTCTGCGAAAGCCGCACTCTGCTCGCTCCTAGCGCAGCCGCTCCGCCAGGAAGCGCAGGCTCTTCTCGAGCCGGACCCGGACGAACTCGTAGCCGTGGTCGCCGGGGGGCAGCTCGAAGCTGTGGGGGACGCCGCCGCGCCTCGAGGATCTTGTGCAGGTCGCGGTGGCCGTTCGCCAGGCCGTAGCGATCCTCGGCGCCGCAGTCGAAGAAGAGCGCGGGCGCCGACCTGGCGTCGAGCCCGCGCGCGCGAGCGAGCGGATCGTTCGCGCGCCAGAGCTCGAGGTCGATCGGGTCGCCGAACACGTTGAAGAACGCCGCCATCTGTCCGCGTCGCGCGCCCTGCTCGGCCGACGGCACCTGCTCGAGCAGCATCGCGCTGTGGGTCGCGACCGCGGCCACGAGCGCCGGATCCTTGAGCGCGATGTTGAGCGCGCCGTAGCCGCCCATCGAGATCCCGAGCAGGCCGCGGCCGCTGCGGCCCGTCGCGGCGCGATAGGTGGCTTCGACGTGAGCGACCAGGTCCTGCGTGACCATGTCCTGATAGCGGCCGCCCTTCGCGTTGACGAAGAACGAGTTGCCGCCGTCGACCGCCACCACGAGGAACTCCGGCAGGCCCTTCGCCCGCAGCTCGGCGAGGATGGCCGCGAGGCCGCGGCCTTCCCAGAAGCCCGACCCCTCGAAGAGACCGTGAAGGGCGTAGACGACCGGGTACTTGCGAGCCTGGCTCTTGTCGTACGAAGGCGGCAGGTCCACGACGTAGCGGACCTCGCGGCCGAGAGCCGCGGAGGTGAAGGCCGCCGAGCGCACTTCGGCCGCGAGCGGTGCGGCCAGGAACGAAAGAGCGAGCGCGAACGCGGTTTTCACGAGCACCCTCACTTCACGTCGAGCACGTGCTCGGAGAACCACTCGAGGTTCTGCTCGAGCGCGGCCCGCACGGCCTTCGGCTTGTTGAGGCCGTGGCCGAAGCCCTTGAACACGACCAGCTTCGCCGGAACGCCCTGGTCGACGAGGCCCTGGTAGAGCTCGTACGCGTTCGGCAGCGGCACGCGCTTGTCGCCGTCGCCGTGCTGGATCAGCACCGGCACCTTGGCGTTCTTGATGTAGGTCATCGGCGAGGTCTTGCGGTAGACCTCCATGTCGTCCCAGGGCGTCGCCTCGAGGTACTGGCGCGTGAACGGGTGGATGTCGGTGTTCACGTAGTACGTGACCCAGTTCGAGATGCCCGCTCCCACCGAGACCGCGCGGAAGTGCCCGGCATCGTGCGTGGCGAGGAACGCGGAGATGTAGCCGCCCTGGCTCCAGCCCATCACGCCGACGCGAGCGGGGTCGACGAGGCCCTGCTTCACCAGCTGGTCGATGCCCGTGAGCACGTCCCACGCGTCGCCCACGCCCAGGTTGCGCACGTTGCGCGAGCGGAACGCCTCGCCGTAGCCCGCGCTGCCGCGGTAGTTCGGGTCGAGGATCAAGGCGCCCTTGGCGAGGAATGGCTCGACCGGGTAGACGTACGTCCCTCCGACGAGCGTCGGCCGCGAGGTGCCCGTCGGCCCGCCGTGCACCAGCACCAGCAACGGGCTGCGCCCCGGCTTCCAGCCGGCCGGCTTGCGCAGCACGCCCTCGATCGGCGTCCCGTCCTGGCTCTTCCACGAGACGACCTCGCTCGTGCCGAGCGTGAAGTCCCGCAGCTGCTCCGAGAGCGTGCTGAGCCGCGTGACGGCGCCGCCGCGCGTCGCGGCCAGGCAGGCTTCCGGATAGGCGCTCGGGCTGGAGCCCACGTAGGCGACCTTGTCGAAGCCGCGGTCGAACGAGAAGCCGAAGGCGACGGGCGTGCTCTCCAGCGGCACGCGCGTCACCGTCTTGGTCGCCGGGTCGAGGCGGAAGAGGCCGGCCTCCGTCTTCTGCCCCGCGGCGAGCCAGATGCCGTTCGGGCCCCAGCCGGCGAGCGAGACGTCCTCGTCGAACGACTGCGTGAGATTCGTGGGTGCTCCACCCGCGCGCGGCACGACCGCGACGTAGCCGTTCGTGTAGTAGAAGCGCTCGCGCGCCATCGCGCTCTCGAACGCCACCTGCGTCCCATCCGGCGAGAAGCGCGGATTCGAGTCGGGCCCGGCCTGGGTGACGAGCACGCGCAGCTTGCCGTCCTCGACCTCCACGATCGAGAGATCGGTGCTGCCGCCGTCGCCCGGCTCCGGGCTCACGCCGTGCTCGAAGACGATCTCGCGGCCGTCCGGAGACCAGTCGAAGCTCGAGACATGGAAGGCACCTTCGGTCAGCCGGCGCGCCTTCTTCGACGCGACGTCGATCACGTGCAGGTGCGACATGCGGCGGTCCTGGCCGACGACCTCGTACTCGCCGTCCTTCTTCTCGCGCTCCTTGAGCGCCTCGCTCTTCGGGTCCTGCGCCAGGTAGGCGATCGCGCTGCCGTCCTTCGACCAGGCGAAGCCCTGGACGCCGTCCTCGGCCGACGTCAGCACCTCGGCCTCGCCGCCGCGCGGGTCGATCAGGTAGATCTGGCGCTTGTCGCTGCGGTCCGAGGCGAAGGCCAGCCGCTTGCCGTCGGGCGAGAAGGCGGGCGCGTCCGAGGACTTCTTCGCGTTCGTGAGCCGCCGCGGCGCGCCGCCCGCGGCGTCGGCGAGCCAGATCTCGGTTTCGAACGCGTTCTCCTCCCAGTTCGCCTCGCGGACCACGTAGGCGGCCTGCGAGCCGTCGGGCGAGAGCGCCACGGAGACCACGCGCCGCAGCTCGACGAGCTGGTCGATCGTGGGCGACTTGGGCGCTGCGGCGGGTGCGGCCTGGAGCAGCAGCGCGAGCAGGATGGACATCGAGACCTCCGGTCAGCGGATGGCGAGGATCGCGTCGACGAGCGCCTTGTCCTTCGGCAGCTGGTTGACGTCGGGCAGCCGCTTCACCAGCTCGCGCCAGCGCGGGTCGGCGGCGAAGGCCTGCGCGAAGAGCGGCCGCGCCGGCTCGAGCCGCCCCGCCGTCGCCAGCGCGATCGCGTACCAGAACGCCATCTCGGCGTGCTGGGGCTCGAGCGTGCGCGCGGCGCCGTACTCGCGCTCGGCGCAGGGCCAGTCCGCGACGGCCACGCAGTCGTCGCCTGCGGTCATGTGGTTGTAGGCGCGCTGCAGCTTGACGAGGCGGCGCAGCTCGACGAGCGGCGCGGGATTGTCCTCGACCCGCAGGTCGAAGATCCGGTCCGCCCACGGTCGCCCGCTCGAGCGGGCCTTGACCACCACGATCGCCGCCGACTGCCGGCCGCGGATGTCGCCGCCCTCGGCTTCGGCCGCGTCGAGCGCCGCGAGCAGCCGATCGCGCGAGGTCGCCCTTCGCCGCCTCGTAGGCCTTCGCCATCGCGGGCCACACGCTCGGCTTGTCCATCAGGTTCGCCTGCACCACGTATTCCTTGCCCTCCTGGCCGCCGGCGGCCGGGATGCAGAGGGAGCCGGTGTGGGTCGCGGCACGGCCCTGGGCGTCGACCATCCCGACCTGGCGCACGTCGCGCTGCGCGTCGCCCGCGAGGAGCGCCTTCAGCGTGTCGGGCGCCGAGCGGCCCGCGCGCATCAGCTGGAGGCCGAGCGGTCCGTACGCCGGATCGATGAACGACTGCGTGGCCACGGCGCCCACGCCGGCTTCGGCCCACGACACGTTCGAGCCGACCGAGAACCAGTGGCTCTGTACCGCCACGCCGAGCTCGCCGGTCGCCGGGTCGCGCGCGACGATCGAGTAGGTCGCGACCGGGCGCAGCGGACGCGCGGACGACGGCAGGAGTCCGAGGACGAGCGCGAGCTCGGCAACCATCGCCACCTCCGGAAAGTCCGCATGCTACCACCGGCGATCGAGAGGCCGGTCGGAGCGGCCGTCAGCGTCCGGAAGGGCTGTCGAGGTGGCGACGGACCTGCGCGAGCACCGCGTCGAAGCTCCGCGGCGTGAGGCGGCCGGTGAAGGTGTTCTGCTGCGAGACGTGGTACGAGCAGAAAAGCCGCACGCCGCCGCCCAGGTCGTGGCTCTGGCCGTGAGCGAACTCCAGGCGGCGGGGCAGCGGGCGGCCGGTCTCGCGCAGCATCGCGAGGAAGCCGTCCATCGCGATGCGGCCCAGCACCAGCACGGCGCGCAGCTCGCGAAGGAGTGCCCACTCGCGAGCGAGGTATTCCCGGCAACGCGCGATCTCGACCGGTGCCGGCTTGTTGGCGGGCGGGGCGCAGCGCGCGACGGCCGCGATGTAGCAGTCGCTGAGCGCGAGGCCGTCGTCGCGCCCGGTCGACAGCGGCTGGTTGGCGAAGCCGGTGCGGTGGAGCGCCGCGAACAGGAAGTCGCCCGAGCGGTCGCCGGTGAAGATGCGCCCCGTGCGGTTGCCGCCGTGCGCGGCCGGTGCCAGGCCCACGACCAGCAGCCGCGCACGCGAGTCGCCGAAGCCGGGCACGGGCCGGCCCCAGTACTCCTGGTCGCGGAAGCGCTTCACGCGGGACGCGGCCACCAGCGCGCACCAGCGCCGCAGCCGCGGGCAGCGCTCGCAGGCGACGACCTCGCGGCGGACGCGGACCAGGCTGTCGGGCATTCGCGGCGCGTTGGCGGCGGCCGGCGACTCGCCCGCCTAGCCCTCGGTGCCGGTCTTCTTCTTGCCGGAAGCGGCGGACTTCGCCGCCTTCGGCTCGTCCTTGGCCTGCGCGGCCGCGGTGTTCTTGGCCGCGAGGCTCGCCTTGAGCGCCTCCATGAGGTCGATGATCTGCGCGCTCTTCGGGGCCTCGGCCGCCGTGATCACTTCCTGGCCCTCGACCTTGCGCTGGATCGCCTCGTGGTAGCGCTTGCGGACCTCGTCCTCGTAGTTCTCGGGCTTGAACTCGTCGTTCGCGATCTGCTCGACGAGCTGCACCGCGAGCTTGAGCTCGCTGTCCTTGAGCTCGGCCTCCTCGATCGGGACCTCGGAGATCGGGCGCACCTCGTCCTTGTAGAGCAGCTGCTGCATCACGAGGCCGTTGCCCACGGCGCGGATCAGCACCAGGTACTGCTTGCCGCGCGCGGCCCACTTCGCGAGCGCGGCGCGCCCGGTCTGCTTCATCGCCTCGTTGATCAGCTTGTACGCCTTCTCGCCGCCCTTGTCGGGGCCGAGGTAGTAGGCGCCGTCGAAGTAGACCGGGTCCACCTTCGCGGCGGGAACGAACTCGGTGATCTCGATCGCCTTCTGCGCCTCCTCGGCCATCGCCTTCACTTCTTCCTCGGTGAAGGTGACGTACTGGTCCTTCGCGAACTCGTAGCCCTTCACGGTGTGGTCGCGCGCGACGATCTCGTTGTCCTTCGGGCAGATGTACTGCTGCTTGAGGCGCGACTTGCACTTGTCGTGCAGCATGTTGAAGGACACGGCCGAGGAGGACTCGCCGGCCGAGTACATGCGGATCGGGATCGAGACCATCCCGAAAGACAGGGTTCCGTTGCCGATCGAACGGGCAGCCATGGATCGATTCTAGAGCCATAGCGGATTCGCATAAAGCGTCCGCTCTATGAGCCGCCTACGTCCGATCTACGGCGCTAAGTTCCGCAGCTTCCGTGCGCAGCGCATGGCACGCGGCTTGCTATGCTGTGCCCGACCCCCGAGGAGGACGATTTGAATCGAAGGCTTGGATTGGCCGCTCTAGCCATGCTCCTGACGCTGACCGCCGTCGTGCGCGCGCAGGACGCCGCGACCGGCGCGGTCGCCGGGAGGGTCACCGACGCCTCGGGCGCCGCCGTTGCGGGCGTGAAGGTGAAGGCGACGCGGACGGCGACCGGCGCCGTGCGCGAGACCACGACCGACGCCGACGGCAACCACGTGCTCACGAGCCTCGTGCCGGGGGAGTACCGGATCGAGTTCGAAGCCGCGGGCTTCAATCCGCGGGCGCTCGACCACGCGCTGGTGCAGGTCGGCGCGCGGCTCAGCGTCGACGCCGTGCTCGACGTCCAAGGCCGAGCCGAGACGATCGAGGTGAGCGAGCCGGGCGTCGAGCGTGCCGACCGGCAACGGCCTCGTCGGCGGCGTCGTCGGGCAGGGCGTCGTCGAGAACCTGCCGCTCAACGGCCGCAACTTCCTCGAGCTCGCGTTCCTCTTGCCGGGCAACGCTCCGGCACCGAACTTCGACCCCACGAAGACGAACGTCGTGGCGATCTCCTCGGCCGGCCAGCTCGGCCGCGGCGGCAACATCACGATCGACGGGCAGGACAACAACGACGACGTGGTGGGCGGTCCGCTCGCCAACCTGCCGCAGGACGCCGTCCAGGAGTTCCAGATGGCGACGAACCGCTTCTCGGCCGAGCAGGGCCGCTCGGCGGCCTCGGCGGTGAACGTGGTGACCCGCAGCGGCAGCGACACGCTGGCGGGGTCGCTGAGCGTCTTCGTGCGCGACGACGCCCTCCAGGGGCTGCCGGCCACCTTCGACCGCACCCAGGAAGCGCCGCCGTTCGACCGCCAGCAGTACTCCGCCACGCTCGGCGGGCCGATCGCGCGCGGCAAGGCGTGGTGGTTCGCGGCGGCGGAGTACCGCAACCAGGACTCGGTCGTGCAGACCGGCACGCGCGACGTCGCCACGCGCACGATCCGCCAGAGCCTGGCCGCGGCGCCGCTCAACGACTTCCTGGGAATGGCGCGGATCGACGTCCGCGCCACGGACAAGGACACGCTCGGCTTGCGCTACCTGGTGCAGGACGAGGACGACGTCGCCGCCAGCACGCTCGACCGCTCGATCGGCTCGGCCACGCAGCGGCAGTCGAGCGACAACCGCCACCAGCAGGGCCTCGCCACCTGGACGCGCGTGCTCGGCGCCACGGGCGTGAACACGCTACGCGCGAGCTACAGCGATTTCCGCAACGTGATCGACCCGGTGACGCCCGGCCGCCAGCTCACCTTCCCGAGCATCCAGGACGGGGCGAGCTTCCGCGTGCCGCAGGGAACCACCCAGACGCGCTGGCAGTTCTCCGACTCGCTGTCCTGGGTCAAGGGCGCCCACACGCTGCGCGTCGGAGGGGAGTACTCGCACACCTACGGCAAGTTCGACCTCGGTGTCTTCCGCGACGGCCGCGTCGAGCTGGTGCAGGACTTCGCGCAGTTCGACCTGAACCGCGACGGCCGCGTGGACGACAACGACCTGCTGTTCGCGGTCACGCTCAGGAGCGGCAAGCCCGACCAGAACCTGCTGCTCGACGACTGCAGCAGCAGCTACATCTCGGGCTTCGTTCAGGACGACTGGCGCGTCACCCCCCAGCTCACGCTCAACGTCGGCCTGCGCTACGAGGTCGACACCAACGTCAAGAACATCTCGGGCTACGGCGACATCAACCCGATCGTGCAGCCCTTCCTGCAGGGCGACCGCACGCGCGACTACGACAACCTCGGCCCGCGCGTCGGCTTCGAGTGGCTGAGCAAGCGCGGCGGCTTCCAGCTCCACGGCGGCTACGGCCTCTACTACGACCGCGTCACGCTCGAGATCATCTCGCTCGAGCGCGGGCTCGACGGGCGCGCGCTGCCGATCGAGGTGCGCGCGGGCAACGTGTTCTTCCTGGATCCCGAGACGGGCAGCGTGCCGCCCTTCGCGCCGACCTTCGCCGATCCCTTCACCGGCTTCATCCTGCCCGGCGCCGGGGCGTCGGGCATCAACATCATCGACAACACGCTCGAGAACCCGACCGTCCAGCAGTTCAACCTGGGGACGCGCTTCAAGACGCCGGGAGACGGAGTGCTGCAGCTCGACTTCGTACACAACCGCGGCACGCACTTCATCATCGGCCGGCCGATCGGCGAGGTGTTCAACCCCGTCGTGGGCGGTCCCGACCGCGTCGTCAACCTGGAGTCGAGCGTCGGCACGCGCTACGACGCCCTCCTCGCGAGCCTCGAGAAGCGCTGGGGCGCCGGGCAGCAGGTGCGGCTGTCCTACAGCCTGGCGCGCGCCCGCAACTACGTGAACGACGACCAGATCCCCTTCGGCGCCGGGCCGATCGATCCGAACGACCTCGAGCGCGAGTACGGCCCGACGCCGAACGAGCAGCGCCATCGGCTGGTGCTGTCCGGCTCCTTCCTGCTGCCGCTCGAGCTGCGGCTGTCCGGCATCTGGACGGTCGCCTCCGGCGTGCCGATGGACATCCTGATGCCCGACGGCTCGCGCCGCGTGCCCACGCTGTCGAGAAACGCGGGCAACCGCGAGTTCGAGAGCGCCTCCGAGCTCAACGCGTACATCACGTCGCTCAACGCGAGCGGCGGGATCGACGGCGTGCCGCTGCCGCTCGTGGGCGACGACGCCCGCTTCGCCGACGGCTTCGACGCGCTCGACCTGCGGCTCTCGCGGCGCTTCGAGGTCAGCAAGACGGTGAGCCTCGAGGCGATCGTCGAGTGCTTCAACGTGTTCAACGTCACGAACATCCTGGGCGTCTCCCGCAGCAACTACTCGGGCTTCCGGAACGTGCTGGCGCGCGACAGCTCCGAGCCCTCCGATCCCGGGTTCCTGCGCTCGTCGTCCTTCGGCCACGCGCTCACCACCGCGGGCGGCGTCTTCGGCACCGGCGGTCCGCGCGCCTTCCAGCTCGGGCTGAGGGCGCAGTTCTGAGCGCCGCTTCCTCCTCCGGGCTCGAGCGGCGCATCGGGCTGCCGGCAGCCGCTGCGCTCGTCGTGGGCGGCACGGTGGGCGTCGGGATCTTTCTCACGCCGGCCGGGATGGCCCGCGCGCTCGCCGCCCCTGCACTCGTGTTCCTGGTCTGGGGGTTCATGGGCGCGGCGGCGCTCTGCGGCGCGCTCAGCCTCGGCGAGCTCGCCGCGCGCTACCCGGAGGCGGGCGGCAACTACGTCTATCTGCGGGAGGCCTACGGGCCGGCGCTGGCGTTCTTGTACGGCTGGAAGTGCCTGCTCGTGATGGACCCGGGGCTGACCGCGGCGCTCGCGATGGGCCTCGGAGCCTACGCGCAGGCGACGTTGCCTTCGCTTTCGCCGCGTGCCGTGGCGCTCGGGGCGATCCTGCTGATCGCCGCGGCGAACGTCGCCGGGCTGCGCCTCGCCGGCGCGATCGGGCAGTTCCTGGCCGTCGCCAAGATCGCGCTGCTGGTGGCGCTCGTCTTCTGGGGCTTCGCCTCCGGGGCGGGCGACGCGTCGCACTTCGCGCCGTTCCTCGCGCGGCGTGCCGGCGCGGGGCCGCTCGTGCCGGCGCTCGCCGGTGCGCTGGTGATGGCCTTCTTCTCGTTCGGCGGCTGGTGGGAGGCCGCCAAGCTCGCCGGCGAGGTGCGCGATCCCGGGCGCACGCTGCCGCGCGCGCTCGCGCTCGGCGTGAGCGCCGTGACGCTGCTCTACGTCGGCGTGAGCGCCGTCTTCCTCTACCTGGTCCCGGTCGCAGCTCAAGGCTCGGACGAGACCTTCGCGACGCAGGCGGGCCAGGCGCTCTTCGGCGCGAGCGGCGGCCGCGCGCTCTCGGCGCTGGTGGTGGTGTTCGTGAGCTCGGCGCTCTTCGCCTTCATGACCTTCGCGCCGCGGCTCTACTACGCGATGGCGCGCGACGGCGCCGCGCCCGCTTTCGCCGGCTGGACGCACCCGCGCACCGGGACGCCCGTGATGGCGATCGGCCTGCAGGCGGCGCTCGCCATGCTGCTGGTGCTGCTCGGCAGCTTCGAGACCATCGTCGCGTACTTCGTTTTCGTGACCGTGGCGTTCCTGGCGCTCACGGTGGCGGGGCTCTACCGGCTGCCGCGGCCCGCGCCGGGCGCCTACCGCGTGCCGGGCTGGCCGGTGACGCCGCTCGTGTTCCTCGCGATGCTGGTGCTGATGCTCGCGCTGCTCGGCGTGTCCAACCCGCGCCAGGCGCTCCTGGGCCTGCTGGTGGTCGGCGCCGGAGTTCCCGTGTACCGTTTCTTCATACAACCGCGACGCGCGGCGACCGCGCGCCTGGAGGAAGCCTGATGGCGTGGATCAAGACGATTCCGTTCGCAGAGGCCGACGACGAGCTGCGCAAGGCGATGCAGGCGCAGCACGCGCTCTACCCGAAGGAGTACGACCGCAAGGAGGGCGACACCAGCGAGAGCATCGTGTCCACGCACACGCTGATCCCGCAGGCGCTGCACCACGCGTTCGCGGCCTTCGGGGCGCTCCTGTCGCCGGAGCTGCCGCTGAGCCGCGCGCAGCACGAGATGATCACGACGCACGTCTCGGCGCTCAACCGCTGCCACTATTGACTGGACTCTCACGCAGAGTTTCTGCGTGCCGTGACGTTGGACGAGGCGTTCGTGAAGGCGCTGGTCGAAGACTACGAGCACGCGCCGATCAGCGCGCAGGACCGCGTGATGCTCGACTACGTGGGCGTCGTCACGAAGGACGCGACGCGCGTCACGCCGGCGCACCACAAGCGGCTGCGCGAGGCGGGCTTCGACGACCGCGGGATCCTGCAGATCACGCTGATCGCCTCGTGGTTCAACTACATCAACCGCGTCGCGGACGCCCTCGGCGTCGGCCGCGGTCCGGCGGAGCCCTGACCCCGACGATTCACGAGGGCAGCCCAGCCGCCTCGTGAATCGTCGGATGTCGTCGTGGCTCTTTGGCCGCCCTCGCATCGAACCCGTTTCGGGCGACTCATCCGGAAGTTCGGCTTCCGGGTCCGTCCAAGCCATGGGCTTTCAACCCATTGACCAGGAGCCCGACTCCATGGCAGAAGAGGCCCGCAACAGGAGGAGCAGAGCGTAGGTGAAACAAGAGGGATTGGCCAGTCAAGGTGCGTCGTCGCGGGCGGCCAACCCCAGCCTTCGGGCCCCTCCATCGCACCCTGCACCTTCGTCCGCCAGCGCCCCGGGGCCTCGGTCGCCGGCCTGCAAGACGGACGAATCTCTGCCTGTCCTGCAGCGCGCGCTGGCGGACGCAGCGCTGGAAGTGGGCAGCTCCGCAGTGCTCACGCGCTGGAGGATCCTCGGCCCAATCTGGCCATCTAAAGGAACGCAGAGAACCCGCTCCCAGAGGGCCTCGGTTCGAGGAAGGCGGGGACCGTCGCCTTCAAGGTGCAGCGGCCGGTATCCCCCCTGGCACTCGATGCCCGCCCGGCCGAATGCCTCGATGACCTCCGCAACCGCCGGCCCGCCCTCGCGCAAAACGAGAATGAGTTTGACCGTCGCATGGTCCGACGACCAGAACGGCAGAACATGTCCGGTTCGATCTCCCAGGACCGTCGCCAGCCTGGTCGCATTCCGCCGCCGTCGATCGGTGTTCCGCTCCAGGGCGGCAAGCTGTTCCAAGAGGATCGCGGCGTCAAGGTTCGCCATCGGCCCCCGCTGGTGCGGCGGTTCCCGCTCGAGGCCGAAGAAACGATCGAGGACAATGCGGAGCGGCAGGGTGATGCGCCGCAGCCGACGCCAGGTCCAATAGGAGAGGGTCCGCCTGGCGATGAGTCCCGCGCGCTCAGGCACCAGCGCAATGGCGGCAGCCCGTTCGAAGAGGGCCGGATCATCTGTGACGAGTACCCCGCCGGCCGCGCCGCTCAGGGGCTTGCCCGGACCGCAACTGACGATCCCGCAGGCGCCGAACGTCCCGACGAGCCGCCCTCCACAACGCGCGCCGAGGGCCTGGGCCGCGTCGTCGATCAGGGGGATTCCCCGGCCGCGCAGGAGGTTTTCGATCTTGTCAATCGGCGCCGCCTGGCCGAACAGGTGCGGCACGATGACGCAACGTGTCCTCGGTGAGAGGGCCGCCTCGACCGTCTCGACGGTGACGTTCAGCTCGTCGCCGATGTCGGCGAATGCCGGCCGCGCGCCGGCGGCTTCGATCGCTTCCAGCACCGATCGGCAGACAAAAGACGGCAGCACGACCTCGCCGTCGTCAGCTCCCCCCAGCGCCCGCAGGGCCAGCTCGATCGCGGTTCGACCCCGGTTCACCGGCAGGGCGTGAGCCAAGCCCAGATAGGACGTAAGCGCAACGGCCGCCTGCGTGACCTTCGTTCCCTGGACGACTCGGCCAGTCAGCGTCGCCGCGAGGCTCGCCCGCAACTCGCTGACTCCCCAAGCGGGAACGCACCACGGCAGGTCGTAGGAGTATCGAGCCAGACGCCGAAACTTGCCGATCACGCGGGCGAGCTCACGTCTTCGGGGCACCGATGGTCCAGCGCTTTCGCACTTCGCCGACGGCGGCCACCAGCATTCCACGGAGGCCGCGGGCCGGCTGGCATGAGGCGGCCTCCAGCGCGACCGGCTCGGCCCCGAAGCCGATCTTGAATTCGTGCAGGCCGGGGTTCGACCCGGCGACCCCCCCCAGATTGAACGCTTCCATCCCGTGCTCTTGCAGCGACCGCGCGATCTCGAAGACGAGAAACTGTGAGGCTCCGCGGGCCATCCCCTCTGGACTGGTGCCGGCCGTCTGGAAGTAGCCGCCCGACCGGCTCGTCAGGATCAAGGCCGAGGAGACGACCATGTCATTGAAGGTTGCTTGGAACAGTTCCCCGGCCCCGGCCTGGAGCAACGCCAGCAGCGGACCGGAGGCCGCATCGCCCGTCGGAACATTTTCGCCCCGCTCTGCGCGCCGCTCCATCGACGCTCCCATGAGCGAGCAGTGGACGCGGCAGTCGGCCGCGGCGGTCGAGCGCCGCACGACTAGTCCGGCCTTCCTGCCTCGGTTGACCGTCCAGCGATGCCCCTTGCGCAGCGGCTTCCAGAGATCGGCGCCGCGCAGGGGGATGATGTACTCGATCCGCCGCACACGTTCCACCTCGCCCGGCAAAGACGGGATGCGGCCGGGCGGGGAGGCGAAGCTGTCGAGCCGTAGCTGCGTGATGTCGAGCCGTCCGCATAGCTCCAGCAGGCCATCCCAGAAAACCCTGTCGTCGCCGACGGACGGCAACGAGGGCACTTCCAACGATCGGCTCAGTCGACCCGAACGCCCGAACGCCGCGCAACCGGCGATCAGGCCGCCGGCGTTGTCTCGCAGGCTCAAGACCCAGGGCCGCTCGCCCTGGCTTCTCCTCGCCTCGGCGAACGCGGCGGAGCAAAACGGGTTGGCCGGCGAGGCCGCGGCCAGCTCCTCGAAGAGCGCCGGCGACGGCTCCGGTTCTGCGCAGAACTCAGCTGACATCGAGGTCCAGCTCCAGCAAGTTCGCGTGGCCCTGAATGGGGAACGATCCCTTGACGGCCCCTCCGGTGTCTGGCGGGCCATCGAGCCTGACCGTCCGCCGGACATACCGATTGAGCAGACGAGCCGAGTCGCGGTAACGGCTGTCCCTCGTATCCCTGAACAGGATCAGCAAACTGTGAGCGTTCTGGACGCTGCCCGTCAGGCATGCCCAGCGCACGAGCCCTCCCCAAAGACTGTCCAGCCGGCCGGGCAGGAAACCGTCCTCGTCGATCATACGACGTCAGCGACCCGCTCAACTTCTTCGCGCTGCTCAACGAGGGCCTCAAGCGCAACCCACCGCAAGGGTCGGATCTCGTGATGCTGGGACTCTTTGAGAGCTTGAACATCGGCCCAAATAAGATCTTCGATCCGAAGACGCTCGATGCGGCGACGGCCGCGGGGCTCAGGCGCGCGGTCGAGATCGGTCCAGCGATCCTCGCCACGGACTTCAGCGCGAGGCTCGGCCGCACGATCAACCACTGGCAGGTCACAACCGATCTCGGAAGGTGGCAAACACCCGACACGGGTCAGCTCGATTTCCTGCTGCGCTCGGCGATCGCCAAAGAGGCGCAGCCGGGACAGAACGCCACGGAAGCGATGTATCCGATGGCCTTCAGCGATGCCCAGGGAGCGCGAGCAGCTTCATCCGCCCCTGGCAGCTGGGACAGGCGAGGACGTCCAGCGCGAAGGTGCGCGCCAAGAGCTCTGCCCAGGGACGGTAGCCCCCCGCGTGATCCGGCCTACCCGGCTCGTCGCTCGCGGCGGCGGCTTGGGCGGGCGACGCCGGCGCGAGACGCGACCTCCACCGGCTCGCCGGCGCCAGCACGCCCGCGTACTTCACGGTGTGGAACCGCGGTGGAGGTGCGATGGTGGCCAGCCGGCACAGCAGCGACAGCGGGTCCATGTCCACTGCGATCGTCCCGTCGTTGTACGCCTTCTTCAGGGTGATGCGCACCAGGCCGTCAGGACGCTGCTCCACGCGCTCCTGCGCGACCGGAGGACGCAGCACGTAGCTCAGCAGCGCCTCACGCCCCCCCGAGTCGAGAGCGCCCGCCCGCGTCGCCGCGTGCAACGTGAACCCATCGAGCGACGCGCACATCGGACGAGATCGCGGCCAGGAACAGCTCCTCGCCGAGCGTCGTCTTGCCCAGGATTTCGAGCTCGACCCGCGGCGACGCCGCGTCGAGCGCCTTGAAGTAGCGGAGGATCTGCCGGTAGTCGGCGAGCGTCTTGTCGGCGCCCACGCTCAGGCCGAGGAACTCGGACGGGCTCGGGATGCTGGCGGCGCGCGCCGCTGCGCTCGCGAGGCAGAGTGCCGCCAGGGCGATGACGCGGATCTTCATAGACGCGACCTCCCGGGAGCGCCTTATATCACTCCGCCGTCGGCGCGCGGGCCGGCCGCTCGCCTCAGCGGGGCTGGAGCTGGCCCTTGAGCTGGCGCTTCGCCAGCGTCACCGCGCCGCGGCAGGGATCCTCGACGTAGGCGACCTCGCCGAGCGGGCTCGTGATCGCGGCGACCACGCCGCGCCGCACGTCGCCCCGCAGCAGGCTGCCGGACAGCGCGAGCGGCGGCTTCTCGAGCGCGAGCTTGCGGATCGCGGTGTCCACCTGAAGCGCCAGGTCCTTGACGCTCAGCTCGACGAGGCCCTTGGCGGAGGCGTCGCCGCTCGCGGCCAGCGACAGCACGACCGGGGCCAGGCTCGCGATGTCGGAGGGGGTCATGCCCGGCGCGTGCACGTGACGGATGAGCGCGACCGCGTCCGCGAGCGACCAGTGCTTCAGGATCGCGCGCAGCAGCGGGTGGGCCTCGGCGCGTCCGTCGACGGTCTGGGTCGCGAGGCGCAGCGCGTCGAGCGCCAGCCGGTAGCCGCTGCCCTCGTCTCCGAGCAGGTGGCCCCAGCCGCCGACGCGCAGGGTGCGGCCCTGCGGCGAGCGCGCGAGGCAGACGGAGCCGGCGCCGCTGATGAGCGCTATGCCCCAGCCTTCCGGCGTGCCGGCCGCGACCACCAGCTCCGAGTCGTTCACCACCACGAAGCGCTCGGCGATCGACTGCTCCTTCACCCAGGCCGTGAGCTGGGCCTCGTCCTCGGGGCCGTCGATGCCCGCGAGGCCGAAGCAGGCCGCGGCGACGCCCGTCTTCTGCCAGTTGCTGCCCTCGGGCAGCCGGCCGGTTGCGTTGATGAGCGCGCCGTCGATCGCCATCGCGACGGCCTTGTAGGCCGTCTCGAAGCCGACGCTGTGGGGGTTGCTTCCCGGGCCGTAGCCGCGGCCGACGCTCTTGCCGCCGAGATCGGTCAGCTGGGCCGTGGTCTTCGAGCCGCCGCCTTCGACGGCCAGCAGGAAGCGTGGGGTGGGGGGAGTATCCATAGTGTAGTCAGACGCAAAGCGCGAATCCTAGCATGGGCCTGCAACAAGGCGCCTGGCTAACGCCGGCGCGGCCTGGCGCCGCGTCGCGTGCGGCTCGCCTTTGCCGCCGCGTGCCCCCGCTTTCTTCCTTCCGGCGCGCTCACGCGAGTCGGCTTCGGCGTCGACCACGGCCTCGATCCCCACCCATCCCTTCGGCAGCGCGAGCCCCTGCGCCTCGAACAGGAAGCGCGACGGCACGGAGGCGGCGCGCTTGCCGTACTTCGCGCGCTCCTGCGCGGCCGAGAGCGTGAGCGTCGTCATCGCGCGCGTGATCCCGACGTAGGCGAGGCGGCGCTCCTCCTCGATCCCGGACTCCGCGACCGCTCGCGCGTGCGGCAGCAGGCCTTCCTCCATCCCGACCAGGAACACGTGCGGAAACTCGAGGCCTTTCGCCGCATGGAGCGTCATCAGCGTCACCGCGTCGCTCTTGCTGCGGGGCTCCTCGCTCGCGTCGTCGCCGCTCGTGAGCGCGAGCTCTTCCAGAAAGCCGTGGAGCGACGGCTCGGCCGCTCGGCGCACGTGGTTCTCCGCGAAGTTCAGGATCTCGACGACGCCGGCCCAGCGCGCGTCGCGCGTCATCGGGTCGGGGTAGAGCCGCACGACCTCGTCGCGGTAGCCGACGCGCTGCAGGAAGCGCTCGAGACGGAAGACGAGGTCACGTCCTGCGTCGGCGAGACCGGACTCGTCGAGGATGGCGCGCAGGGCGCGGTAGCCCTCCACGGCCTGTGGCGAAAGCCCCTCGATCTCGGCGGCGCGCTCGAAGGCCTGGCTCGCCGGGATCCCCCGCTCCGTGGCGAAGGCGAGCACGCGGTCGAGGCTCGCCTTGCCGACGCCGCGCGCCGGAGTGTTGATCACGCGCAATAGCGCCGTCTCGTCCTCCGCGTGGAGCGCGAGCTTGAGGAACGCGACGACGTCGCGCACCTCCTTGCGGTCGAAGAACGACATCCCGCCGACCACGACGTACGGAATGCCGTTCGCGCGCAGCTCCGCCTCGAACGGCCGGAACTGCACCTGCGTGCGGCAGAGCACCGCGAAGTCGCGCGGGCCGCGCCTCCTCGAGGCGGAGCAGGTGGCGCATCTCGGCCACGACCTGCTGCGCCTCGGCCGTCTCGTCCTTCGCGAGCTTGACGCGCACGGGCTCGCCGGCGCCGCGCGCCGAGCGCAGCTGCTTCTCGTGGCGCTCCGGGTTGTGGCGGATCACGGCGTTGGCGGCGTCGAGCACCGGCTGCGTCGAGCGGTAGTTGGTCTCGAGCCGCACGCGCTTCGCGCCGGGGAAGTCGCGCTCGAAGCCGAGGATCTTCCGCACGTCGGCGCCGCGCCAGCCGTAGATCGACTGGTCGTCGTCGCCCACCACGCAGACGTTGGCGTGGGCGCCGCCGATCGCGCGCACGATCTCGTACTGGGGGCCGTTCGTGTCCTGGTACTCGTCCACCAGCAGGTAGCGGTAGCGCCTGCTGTAGTGCTCGCGCACCGGCTCGTGCTCGCGCAGCAGGCGCAGCGTCTCGAGCAGCAGGTCGTCGAAGTCGAGCGCGCGCGTGCGCGCGAGCGCCTCGCGGTAGCGCTGCCAGACCGAGCCCACGAGCTGGTCGCGGCCGCCCTCCGCCTCGGCCAGCACCGACTCCGGCGACTGCAGCCGGTTCTTGGCGAGCGAGATCCGGGCCAGCACCGCGTTCGGGTGCATCGCCGTCTCGTGCACGCGCAGCTCGCGCATCGCCGACTTCACGGTGGCGAGCTGATCGGAGGCGTCGCAGATCGTGAAGCGGCGCGCGAGGCCGAGCACGTGGCCGTGCTCGCGGAGCGCCTTCGCGCAGAAGGCGTGGAAGGTGCCCACGGTGACGCCCTTCGCCTTGTCGCCGGCGAGCGCCGTCACGCGCTCGCGCATCTCGCCCGCGGCCTTGTTCGTGAAGGTGACGGCCAGGATCGCGGACGGGTCGACACCGCGCGCCAGCAGGTGCGCGATGCGCGCCGTGATCACGCGCGTCTTGCCGGTGCCGGCGCCGGCCAGCACGAGCAGCGGCCCCTCGGTCGCGAGCACGGCCTCGCGCTGCGCGGGATTGAGGCCGGCGACGATGGCAGCGGTCTCGGGTGCGGGGCGGCGCGCGGCGGGCGCAGCAGTGCTCGTGGAGGATCGGGCCAAGGAGCGTCTCTTATATCAGGAGTTCTCGGTCGGGAGTCCGGCCGCCACCCAGGCCGACGTCCCGCCGACGACGTTGTAGATCGCGCCCTGCCAGCCTTCGCTCCGGAGCAGGCTGCCCGCGACGCTCGAGCGATAGCCGCTCGCGCAGATGATGGCGAGCGGCCGCGCGCGGTCGAGCGGTCTCGAGTCGAGCCGGAGCCGGTCGAGCGGGATGTTGAGCGCGCCCGGCACGTGGCCGCCCGTGTACTCGCCTGGCCGCCGCACGTCCAGCACCTGGAGCGGCGAGGCGCCGGGTGCGAGCTGCGCCTTGAGCTCGTCGACCGGCCATTGCGGCAGCGTCGCGAGCGCACGGCCCGCGTCGAACCACGCCTCGATGCCGCCCGCGAGATAGCCCGTCACGTTCTCGAGGCCCACGCGCGCCAGGCGCAGCGCGGCCTCGGCGGCGCCGCCCTCGTCCTCCGCCACGATCACGATCGGTCGCCTGGGATCGACGAGCGACCCCGCCCACGAGGCGAACTGCCCGCTGAGCCCGATGCTCCAGGAGCCCGGCACGTGGCCCGCGCCGAAGGCGGCCGCCGTGCGCACGTCGAGGAGCTGCGCGCCGGCGCGCTGGCGCTCCTCGACCTCGGCCGGCGTGAGCGCGGGCGGCAGCGTACGGCCGGCGAGCGGCGGCGCGCCCTCGCGGTTGATCGCCACGTCCTTGGCGAAGTACTGCGGCAGCTCCGGCAGGTCGGCGGTGGCGAGCTTGACGAAGTCCCGCTTCGACATCGGCTGCAGCGCGTAGTTCGTGCGCCGCTCGTGCCCGATCGTGGAGCTCGTCTCCTTCGAGATGTTGCGGCCGCAGAGCGAGCCCGCGCCGTGCGCGGGGTAGACCGCGGTCGCGTCTCCGCAGCTTCAGCAGCTTGTCGTGGAGCGAGTCGTAGAGCATCGACGCCATCTGCTCGGCGGTGAAGCCCGCGGATCCGGCGAGATCGGGGCGTCCCACGTCGCCGATGAAGAGGGTGTCGCCGGTGAGCACGAGCGGCGGCTCGTTCGGCGCGTCGGCGTCGCTCACCAGCGCCGACAGGCTCTCGGGCGTGTGGCCCGGCGTTTCCAGGAAGCGCAGCGTGACCTTGCCGACGCGGAGCTCGTCGCCGTCGCGCACCGCGCGGTGGGGGAGCGAGACCGCAGCGCGCGCTCCGAACACCACCTCGGCGCCCGTCCGCTCCGCGAGCTCGCGGTGGCCGCTCACGAAGTCGGCGTGCAGGTGCGTCTCGACCACGTAGCGGATGCGAAGGCCGTTCGCCTGCGCCTCGTCCAGGTATTCGTCGACGTCGCGGCGCGGGTCGACGACGACCGCCTCGCCCTCGGACCCGATCATGTAGGAGGCCTGGGCCAGGCACCCCAGGTAGAACTGCTTGAAGTACATCGGCTCCCAAAGAATCGCACACATCGTACGCGTCGGCATATCCTTCGCCATGCTCTTCGCCAGCACCGAGCTCGCGGCGCGCATCGAGCGCGCGGAGGCCCGTTTGATGGGCGACGCCGCCCGCGCGGCCATGCGGCGCCGGCAGGGCGCGGGTTGCTTCGAGCTGCCGGTCGGCGGCGGTGTCGCGACCTTCACGGCGCCCGGGTCGCCGCTCAACAAGGTGGCCGGCGCCGGCTTCGCCGGCCCGCTCGACCCGGCCGAGCTCGACGCCGTCGAGCGCGCGTTCGCCGAGCGCGGCGTGCCCGTGCAGTTCGAGCTGTCGTGCCTCGCCGACCCGAAGATCGCCGCCCTGCTGACGCGGCGCGGCTACGCGCTCGTCAACTTCGAGAACGTGCTGGGCCGCCGGCTGCCGGTCGAGCCGCAGGTGCCCCCGGACGGCATCGAGATCGAGGAAAGCGGCGACGGCGGGCGCGACGCCTGGCTCGACCTCGTGGTGACCGGCTTCGCGAGCCCCGACGTGCAGGGCGTTCCGTCGTCACGAGTCCTTCCCCCGCGACGAGCTCGAGCGAGTGATGGACGACATGGCCGAGGCCGAGGGCTTCGTTCGCTACCTCGCGCGCCGCGACGGAGCGCCGGCGGGAGGCGCCAGCCAGCGGATCTTCGACCGGGTCGCGCAGCTCTGTGGCGCCGCCACGCTGCCGGAGCACAGGCGCCACGGCGTCCAGAGCGCGCTGCTCCAGGCACGCCTCGAGATCGCGAGCCGCGCGGGCTGCGACATCGCGGTCGTGACGACCCAGCCGGGCTCGAAGTCGCAGGAGAACGTGCAGAAGCGCGGCTTCGAGCTGCTCTACACGCGCGCGATCCTGGTGCGCGAGGCGTAGTGGCGGGTCGCCTTCATCGCATCAGCATCCCGCCGTTGACCTCGATCGTTTCGCCTGCGAGATAGCTGGCGTCGGGGCCAGCCAGGAACGCGATCACGCGCCCGACCTCTTCGGGCGTCCCGGCGCGGCCCGCGGGGATCGTCTTCTCGGCGGCCTCGAACGCGGAGCGGGCGGTGTACTTGTCGTGGAACGCCGTGTCGCCGATGAGGCCGGGCGAGACACAGTTGACGCGCACGCCCTTGGGGGCGAGCTCCTTCGCGAGCGCCTTGCTGAGCGAGATGATGCCGCCCTTCGCGGCCGCATACGCGAGGGCGCCTGGCCCGCCGCCGTTGTGGGCCGCGAGCGACGAGACGTTGACGATCGCGCCGCTCTTGCGCTCGATCATCGCCGGGGCCGCGGCCTGGGTCACGTAGAGCACGCTCGAGAGGTTGAGGTCGAGCACCTGGCGCCAGAGCGCCTCGGACATCTCGAGCAGCGGCTTGCGCTCGATCAGGTCGCCGGCGTTGTTGACGAGCGCGTCGACCCTCGCGAAGCGCTCGACCGCCTTCGCGACCAGCGCGCCCGCCTCGTCGCGGCGGGTGAGGTCGAAGCCGAACACGGCCGCCTGGCGCCCGAGCGCCTCGATCCGCGCCGCCGTCTCGCGCGCTCCCGCCTCGTTGCGGTGGAAGTGGACGGCCACGTCGGCCCCGCGCCGCGCCAGCTCGAGCGCGGCCGCACGCCCGATCCCGGCGCCCGCTCCCGTCACCAGCGCCACCGTGCCCGAAAGCTCCCCGCTCATGCTGCTCTCCTCTTGGAACGTGCCGCGCCACGACCGGCGTAGCGAAGGTTATGTTGCTCCGATGTGGAACAAAAGCTGCGGCAGGGCGCGGGCCACGTGCCCCAAGGTAGGCCGCGAAGCAGCCGCTCCGCGGCCGCCGCGGGTACGATCGGCGGCATGGCCCAGGAGCGTCCGCCGGTCGCCGACGCCGTCGTCGCCGAGCTCGAGGCGCTCGGCGCGCCCCGCCAGCGTGTGCCCGTCTCGGCCGTGAAGCTGATGCTGGCCGAGACCGCCGAGAAGCCTTTCAGCGACAAGGCGTGGGTGTTCGAGCTCAAGTACGACGGCTACCGCGTGCTCGCCGCGCGCGAGGGGGCTCTGCCGCGGCTCGTCTACCGCAAGGGCAGCGACGCGACGGCGATCTACCCGGAGCTCGCCCGTGCGCTCGAGGCGCTCCCCTCCGCGCAGCTCGTGATCGACGGGGAAGTCGTGGTGCTCGACGAAGCGGGTCGCCCGAGCTTCCAGCGGCTGCAGCGGCGCGCGCAGCAGCGCCGCGCCCCCGACATCCAGCGCTCGGCGCGCGAGCTGCCGGCGACGCTCTGCGCCTTCGACCTCCTGGCGTTCGAGGGCTTCGATCTGCGCCCGCTGCGGCTCGTCGACCGCAAGCGCCTGCTGCAGATGCTCCTGCCGCGCGAGGGGCCCCTGCGCTACGTGGATCACGTCCCCGAGCTGGGCGAGGCCTTCTACGAGGAGGTGGGCCGGGTCGACCTCGAGGGCCTGATCGCCAAGCGCGCCGACTCGCCGTACCGGCCCGGCCGCTCTGCGCACTGGCTGAAGCTGCGCACGAAGCGAAGCGCCGACTTCGTCGTCGTCGGCTTCACGGAGCCTTCCGGCGGCCGCACCGGCTTCGGCGCGCTGCACGTCGGGGCGTTCGCGAACGGCACCCTGCTCTACTGCGGTCGCGCGGGCAGCGGCTTCGACGAAGCGCTGCTCGTCAGCCTTCGGGCACTTCTCGACGGTCTGCGGCGCCCGACGGCGGCCTGCGCCGGGCTCCTGCCGACCGGCGGAGAGCACGTCTGGGTCGAGCCCCAGCTCGTCGTCGAGGTGCGCTACCTGACGTGGACGGCCGAGGGCCTGCTGCGCCAGCCGGTGTTCCTGCGGCTGCGCGACGACAAGCCGCTCGAGGAGTGCGTCGTGCCCGCGGACCGCGACCGCGAGAGGGATCAGGCCTGAGCCAGCCGGTCGCCCGCGCGCTCGTCAGCTGAGGCCGACGACCACGATCTCGACGTTGCGCTCGCGCGCGTCGGCCGGCTTCCACTGCACCAGGATCGGGCTCTGGTAGGTGCCGCGCACGAGCCGCGGCCGGCCGCTGGCGTCGTCGTGGGCGGCGAGGAAGGTCACCCGCCGCGAGCGCAGCAGCCGCTGCGCGGGCACCGCCATCAGCTTGGCGACGGCGCGCTCGAGCACCGAGTGGTCCCAGCGCAGCGCCTCCATCAGCGAGTTCAGCAGGCGCGGGAAGTCGTACTTGGCGTAGTTGAGGGTCTTGGTCGGGATCGCGAGCGGGTCGTCGATCATGTGCCGCCCGCGCTGCGCCGCGAACTTGAGCGGGTCCTTCAGCACCTCGACGAGGTCGTGGCGCATCAGCATCGTCTCGTACTCGTTCACCGTGAGCCCGACGTTGCGCTCGCTCGCGCCGAGCGAGATGTCGACCCGCCCTTTTTCGAGCCCCGAGGCGCCGAGCAGCTCGTTGATCCGCTCGACGAATCCGAGCCGCGGGTCGCCGAGGTTGACCGAGTCGATCGGGTGGCGCGACACGGGCACCCGGAACGAGGCGCGCGCCACCACCCGCTCCTCGTCGTAGGCGACGATCGTCGTCTGGCGCTCGCGCCGCGCCGCGCCGTTCGTGCCGTCGAGGTCGATGAAGTAGACGGGCGCCGCGGGCTTGTTGCGGTAGGTGACGCAGTTGCGCATGCCCGAGCCGATGAAGGTCAGGTGCGAGTCGGCGTTCCTGGGCTCGGTCTCCTTCTGCTCGTCGCTGAGCTCGCTCCTGAGCTCCATCTGGTCGTGGCTGTAGCCGCAGTCGGGAGGGAAGAGCGCGTGCCAGGCGTCGAAGAACTGCGCGAGGCGCCCGTGATGGTGGTGCATGCGGCCGGCGAGGCTCTGGTCCAGGTAGCCCGCGGTCGTGTGCAGCGAGCAGTAGAGCGTGCGGCTGTAGCGGCTCAGGAGGTCGCCGGCCTCGGAGCGGATCCGCTCGTTGACGTCGATCGCCTCGAAGCGCCGGCTGGGGTTCAGGACGAGGCGAATCTCTGCGGGTGTCGTGGTCATGCGTCGCAGTCGCTGATTGTGACACCGCAGTGCGGCCGGGACCAAGGCGGGCGGGCCGCCAAATCGGGATAGTATCGATCGAGCCGTTTGGCCCGGAAGGAGACTAAAGCCATGCTGCGCAAGGCGCTCGTCGGGCTCGCCGCGGCCGCGGCGCTCGCCGCGCCCGCTTCCGCCCAAACCGTCGACGAGCTGATCGCCAAGGCCAACGACGCGCGCGGCGGCCTCGCCAGGATCAAGGCGGTCCAGTCGGTGCGCATGATCGGGCGAATGACGATGGGGCCCGGAGTCGAGGCGCCGATCACGCTCGAGATGAAGCGCCCGCGCAGCACGCGGATGGAGTTCACGGTCCAGGGGCAGACCGGCGTGCAGGCGTACGACGGCAAGCAGGCCTGGGGCATCTCGCCCATGGGAAGCCGCAAGCCCGAGCCGTTGCCGGACGAGATGGCGCGGGACATCGACGCACAGGCCGACCTCGACGGTCCGCTCGTCGACTACAAGGCCAAGGGGCACGAGGTCGAGCTCGTCGGCAAGGAGACCGTCGACGGGACGGAGACGTGGAAGCTGAAGCTCTCGCCGAAGGGCGGCGAGGCGCAGTACGTCTTCCTCGACGCCTCTTCGTTCCTCGAGATCCGCAACGAGGCGCATCGCCTCGTGCGCGGCCAGGAGATGGACATCGTGAGCACCTTCTCCGACTACAGGGAGGCGGGCGGCGTCGTCTGGCCGCACAAGATCCAGGCCGGTCCCAAGGGACGGACGGAAAAGCAGGTCCTGAGCTTCGACAAGATCGAAGTCAACCCTCCGATCGAGGACGCCCGCTTCAAGATGCCGTCGCGATGACGGTCCGCATCTTCATCACTGGCGGAACCTTCGACAAGAGCTACGACGAGATCACGGGCAAGCTCGACTTCAAGGACACCCACGTCCAGGAGATGCTGCAGCTCGGGCGCTGCCGCCTGCCGGTGGAGATCCGCACGCTGATGATGGTGGACAGCCTCGAGATGACCGGCGCCGACCGCCAGCTGATCCTGCAGAACTGCAAGAGCGCGGCCGAGGAGCGCATCGTCGTCACTCACGGGACCGATACCATGACGGACACCGCCCGCGTGCTGGGCGAAGCGGGGCTCGCGAAGACGATCGTGCTGACGGGCGCCATGGTGCCCTACGCCTTCGGCAGCTCGGACGGGCTCTTCAACCTCGGCAGCGCGCTGTCCTTCGCCCAGGCGCTGCCGCCGGGGGTCTACGTCGCGATGAACGGCCGCTGCTTCGCCTGGGACGACGTGGTGAAGAACCGCGAGCTCGGCATCTTCGAGCCGCGGCGCGGCTAGCGTCGGCTCGACGGCGCTCTCCCGGCTGGTTGACAAGCGGGACTACAATCCCGGCCTTCGACGAAGGGGGGCTCATGTCACAGCGAGTGACGGTGGCGGTAGTGATGGGCGTGCTGGTGGCAGGGGTGCTCGAAGGCAGCTCGCCGCTCGGGTCGTACCAGGCGGCCCGCCAGGTGCTCGACGCCGGCATCAAGGCCGCGGGCGGCCTCGACGCGCTTCGCGAGATCAAGGACGTCTCGCGCGAGGCGACCGGCACGGCGTACGCGCAGGGCCAGAGCCTGCAGCCGGACCAGCCGCTGCTCGCGCGCGCGATCGAGCTCCAGCTGTTCCAGGACTTCGCGGGCGGCCGGAGCGCCACGCTCTTCACGCAGACGGGCGCCGGTGTCCTCCCCACCAAGACGCGCACGGTGGCGATCGAGAACGGCTTCTCCTACAACCTGGTGAGCAAGGTCTCCACGCCGATGACGGCCGGAGCGCTCACGTCCTCGCGCAACAACCTGCGCCGCGATCCCGTCGTGCTGCTGCTGACGGCGCTCGACCGCGCGGAGACGCTGCGCAGCCTGGGCGACGACACGATCGACGGCAAGCGCCACCAGCTCGTGACGTTCTCGACGGCCGACGGCGCGCAGGTGGCGCTCGCCTTCGACGCCGCCAGCGGGCTGCTCTCGCGCGTGCAGACGCTCGCCGACAACGCCGTGCTCGGCGACGCGCTCACCGAGACGCTGCTGTCCGACTACCAGGAGGCCGCCGTCGGCGCGAAGCGCGTCAGGCTGCCGAACCGCGTGGTGACGCGCGTCGCCGGCGAGACCACGCAGGAACTGAAGTTCGGCAAGGTCGTCGTGAACGGCGGCCCCGCGAGCGGGCTGCTCGACCCGCCGAGCGACGCCGAGACGGTGCCGGCGGCGCCACCGGGCGCCGGCGTCACGCTCACCAAGCTGGGCGACGACGCCTACTTCGCGACCGGCGGCTCGCATCACAGCCTGTTCGTCGTCTTCAACGACCACGTGGTCGTGCTCGAAGCGCCGCTCAGCGAGGAGCGCTCGCTCGCGGTGCTCGCCAAGATCGAGGAGACGGCGCCCGGCAAGCCGGTGCGCTACGTGGTGCCGACGCACTACCACTTCGACCACAGCGGCGGCCTGCGGACCTACATCGCGAGGGGCATCACGATCGTGACGACGCCCGGCAACAAGGCCTTCATCGAGCGGCTGGCGAAGACGCCGCACACGATCAAGCCCGACAGCCTGTCGCGCCAGCCGAAGGCGCCGGTGATCGAGACCTTCACCGGCAAGCGCGTGTTCGACGACGGCACGCACACGCTCGAGGTGCGCGACATCGGGCCGAGCCCGCACGTCGCCGAGGCGGTGATCGGCTACCTGCCGAAGCAGAAGGCGGTCTTCGTGTCGGATCTCTTCACGATCCCGCCGCAGGGGCCGTTCCCGCCGGCGAGCCCGGCGCTCGTGGACTTCGCCGACAAGATCCAGAAGCAGGGGCTCGCCGTGGAGACGATCGCTCCCGGCCACGGCCGGCTCGGCACGCTCGCGGATCTGACGGCGGCGCTGGCGGTGAAGCCTCCCTGCGAACTAGCGCCCGGCCGCTACTCGCTCCGCAGCGCGCGGATGGGATCGACGCGCGCGGCGGCGAGCGCCGGCACCAGGTTGGCGGCGACGGAGACCGCTAGCAGGATCGCCGCGGCCAGTCCGTAGGCCAGGGGATCGAGCGGGCTCACGCCGTAGAGCAGCGCGCTGAACACGCGGCCCACGAGGGCGGCGAGCAGCGCTCCGAGGCCTACGCCGACGAACGCCAGGCGTGTTCCGTGGCGAAGCACCAGCCGCACGAGATCGCCCCGCTGCGCGCCGAGGGCCGTACGGACGCCCATCTCGCGCGTCCTTTGGCTCACCGAGTACGCGATCACGCCGTAGAGGCCGACTGCGGCGAGCAGTAGCGCGAGCGAGCCGAACGCGCCGAGCAGCGCCGCGCCGATGCGAGTCGGCACGAGCGTCGTAGCCGCGACCTCGGTGGCGGGGGCGTCTTCCGTGAACACGACGGCCGGCTCGAGCCGGTGAACGGCCGCGCGCAGCGCCGGCAGCGCCGTCTTGGCCGGCTGGGCCGTTCGGACGACGAGCGATATCCGGGACGACCGCGAGGCGGGGAAATGCAGGTAGGGCGTGCTCGGCTCGCCCACCGAACGCACCTTGTGGTCGCGGGCGACGCCCACCACGACGTGCGGCTCGTGGTCGAAACCGGAGGTGTGGATGGGCTGCCCGAGGGCGCTCTGTCCGGGCCAGTACTTGCGGGCGAAGGCCTCGTTGACGACCACGACCTTCGCCTCGCGCTCGACCTCGTCCTCCGTGAACCCGCGGCCTTCCGCGAGCGGCACGCCCACGGCCTTGAAGTAGTCGGAGCCCACTCGGACCGCGTCGATCGGGGTCGGCTCGTCCTGCGGCTGGTGGTGGCCTCGGATGTGGATGCCCTCCATGTTGACGTCGGGAGCGAGCGGCAGACGCGAGGCGAGCGCCGCGGCGCTTACTCCCGGCGTGGCCTGGAGCTCGGCGATCACGCGCTTGCGAAACGCGAGCGCGCCGGCCTCGTCGTAGCCGTTCATCTGGAGATCGAACGAGAGCGAGGAGAGCGGCGTGGGGTCGAAGCCGAGCTCGATTCCCCGGGCGCGCAGCAGCCCGCGCGTCAGCAGCGCGCCCGCGACCAGCAGCACCAGCGAGAGCGCGAGCTGGGCGACGACCAGCCCGTCGCGCAGCGTCACGCGCCGGCGCAGCGGGCCCTCGCCCGTCGCGTCGGCCTTGAGCGAGGGGACGAGCGCGAGCGAGGAGCTGGTCCAGGCGGGGAGCAGTCCGAATAGCACGGTCGTGGCGAGCGACACGAGCGCCGCGAACGCCAGCACCGTCCCGTCCGGCTGCAGGTCGAAGACGATCGGCACCGGCAGCACGTCGCTGCCGACTCCCGTGAGCGCGCGCGTCGCCCCGACCGCCACGAGCACGCCGAGCGCCCCGCCGAGCGCCGCGAGCACCAAGCTCTCGCTCGACAGCTGGCGCACGAGGCGGGCGCGGCTCGCGCCGACTGCTGCGCGCACGGCGAGCTCGCGCCTCCGCGAGGCGCCGCGCGCCAGCAGCATGTTGGCCACGTTCGCGCAGGCGATCACCAGCACGAGGGCGACCGCGGCGAGCAGCACGGCGCTCGCGGCCTTCAGGTAGCCGTCGAGCAACGGGTGGAAGCGGATGCCGGCGGCGGGCAGCACCGTGCCTTTCGTCTTTTCGTTGGTGACGGGGTAGTCCCTGGCGAGCCGCGCAAAGAGCGTCTCCACCTGGGCTTGCGCCTCCTTGGCGCTGCGGCCCGGGGCGAGCCGAGCCTTGAGGAACAGCCAGCGGTAGCCCCGCCGCTGAAGGTCCGTGGAGCCGGGGTCGTTGTCAGTCGTGGACTGGACGCCGGCGGAGTTCAGGCGCTCGACCATCATGGCGGGCACCCAGAAGTCGGGCTGCAGCCCGGGAATGACGCCCGTGAAGCCGGGCGGTGCCACTCCCACCACCTGGTAGGCGAGCCCGCTCAGCTGCAGCGACTGACCGACGACATCGGGCTTGCCGCCGAAGCGACGCTGCCAGAGAGTGTGGCCGAGCACCAGAACCGGGTGTTGGCCTTCGCCGATGTTTTCCTCCGGCAGGAAGCCGCGGCCGAGCGCGGGGCGGACGCCGAGCACGTCGAAGTAGTTTGCACTCACCGCCTCGCCCGTCGCGAGCGCGGGCTCGCCTCCGGTCGAGAGGATGCCCCGGACAAACGAGTGGGCCGCCACGCCCGCGAAGACGTTGGTCCCTTCGACGATCGAGAGGTAGTCCGGCCAGGAGCTCGTGAAGTGCGGCAGCTCGGCGCCCGCGCTCGAGTAGATCTCGACGAGCCGATCGGGATCCGCCACGGGGGTGCTGCGGAACAGCACGGCGTTGACGACGCTGAACAGCGTCGTGTTGAGGCCGATGCCGAGGGCCAGCGACAGCACGGCGACCGCGGTGAATCCCGGCCGGCGCACGAGCAAGCGGACGCCGTGGCCCAGGTCGTTCAGGAACGCGTCCATCGTCTCCTCCTCAGCTCGCGCAAACGGCCAGGAAGCGCTCGATCGCCGGCCAGCCGAGCGGATGGCCCTCCTCGTGCTTGAAGAACACGAAGGCCTGCTGCCAGGGCTGGGAGCGGATCCTCCCGGCCCAGGGCTCGAGCGCCGCGGCGTCGTAGTCCATGCGGCGCAGGCGCAGGTAGCCCCAGTCGGCGGTGGGGACGATCGGCGCGCCCTCGGCGCCCGACTCCTCGGTGTCGGCGCAGACGAGCGCGGCGTTGCGCGCGCGCAGCGTCTCGTAGACCTCGTCGTCCCGCCAGGTCTCGTGACGGAACTCGAACGCGTAGCGCCGCGCGGCCGGCAGCAGCTCGAGGAACGCGCGCAGCCGCGCCGCGTCCTTCTTCAGGAAGGGCGGGGTCTGGAACAGGATCGGGCCGAGCTTGTCTCCGAGCGCCGCACCCGTGTCGAGCATGTAGTCGACCGTCTCCTTCGACTCGGGCGCGAGCCGCTGGCGGTGGGTGATGCGCTGCGAGGCCTTCAGCACGAACACGAAGCCGGCGGGCACCTGCTCGGCCCAGCGCTCGAGCGTCTGGCGCTCGGGCAGCTTGTAGAAGGTGTTGTTGATCTCGACGGTCGAGAAGCGAGCGGCGTAGTAGCCCAGCATCAGCGCCGGCTTGAACTTCTCGGGATAGAACGAGCCGCGCCATTCCTTGTAGGCGTAGCCGCTCGTGCCGACGCGAATCTCCATGGCCGCCGTCCTGGGGGGAACCGAAGCCTCGATCCTAGGCGAGGGGGCGGGCCCGCCACAACCCGCGGCCTCGTCTCGCGGGGCGCGGCTCGCGCTCGGCTATGATCCGGGCATGTCCCTCCCTCGAGCACGGCGAGCCGCGCGCGCGCTCGGCGCCGGGCTGCTCCAGCTGCTCCTCGCGGCGGCCGTCGCGGAGGCCGGCGACCTCGACGAGCTCAAGGCGCGCGGGAGCCTGCGGGTGCTGGTCGCCGCGGACGAGGACCCGGTGTGGTTCTCGCAGCGCAGCTCGGCCGCGCCGGGCTTCGAGCGCGAGGTGCTCGAGGGCTTCGCGCGCCTGCACAAGCTGCGCTTCGAGATCGTCCCGGTGCCGCGCTGGGACGAGGCGATCCCGATGCTGCTGCGGCAGGCCGGCGACGTGCTGGGCGGCATCAGCAACACGCCGGAGCGGCGCCAGAAGGTCGACTTCACGATCGAGCTGCTTCCGGCGCGCAGCATCGTCGTGACTCACCGGCCCAAGCCCCCGATCCGCACGCTCGCCCAGCTGCGCGCCGCGCGCGTCGCGATCGTGCCGAGCACGGTGTGGGCGGAGGCGCTCGAGAAGACGGGCCTGCCCGCCTCGCGCACGCTGCGCGTGGCCGACATCCCGGAGGCGATCGAGGCGATCCGCGTGGGCCACGCCGACGCGACGGTGAGCGGCGTCGTCGACTTCTTCCTGCAGCGCCGGCTGCACCCCGAGATCGAGGCGGGTCTCGCGCTGGGCGAGCCGATGAGCAGCGCCTGGGCCGTGCGCAAGTCGACGCCCGAGCTGCGTCAGGCGCTCGACAGCTACCTCACCCAGCTCCGCAAGGGTCCGAACTGGAGCCGGCTGCTGGTGCAGTACTTCGGCGACGACGCGCCCGCGATCATCGGCCGCGAGCCGATATCCTGACCTGACGACGAGCGCCGATCAGGCTGTCGCTCACGTCAGGTCAGATCTGGCAATTTCGTCGGGTCGTTTGTCCGTTGCTCCAGCCGTCCCCGCCCGTCTTCCGGTTTCGGTCTGTCAGGACACTGCAGCCAGCGCCTTGTCCAGCGAAACGCGCACCGCGTCGGGGGCGGCGCCGCCCGGCAGCGACTTGGCCTTCACGGCCTCGAGCGGATCGAAGAGCTGGTCGAGCCGCGCGGCGACGGCCGGCGACAACTCCGCGAGCTCGTCGGCCGCGACCGCCTTCAGCGAGCGGCCGCTCTTCTGCGCCCGCGCGACGAGGCTGCCGACGACACCGTGCGCCTTCCGGAACGGCATTCCCTCGCGCGCCAGCGCCACTGCCAGCCCGGCCGCCATCATCTCCTCGCGCGCCGCCGCCTGGCGCATGACGTCGCGCTCGAGTGCCATGCCTGCGATCACCCCGGTCATCACGGCGACCGAGCCCGTCGCGGTGTCGACCGCGTCGAAGACGGCCTCCTTGTCCTCCTGCAGGTCCTTCTGGTAGCCGGCCGGCAGGCCCTTGAGCAGCACCAGGAGCCGCAGCAGCGCGCCGTCGACGCGCGCGGCCTTGCCACGCACGAGCTCGAGCGCATCGGGGTTCTTCTTCTGCGGCATCAGCGACGAGCCGGTGGTGAAGGCCTCCGGCAGCCGCACGAAGCCGTACTCGGGCCCCGCGAAGTGGATGAGGTCCTCGCAGACCCGGGCGAGGTGGGTCTGGAGCTGGGCGCAGCAGGAGACGAGCTCGACCGCGAAGTCGCGGTCCATCACGGCGTCGAGCGCGGCGGGGGAGATGGCCGCGAAGCCGAGGTCCTTCGCCATCGCCTCGCGGTCGAGCGGGAGCGACGCACCGGCCAGGGCGCCCGAGCCGAGCGGGAGGACGTCGACGCGCACGCGCGCGTCCCGCAGGCGCTCGCGGTCGCGCACGAGGCCCCAGGCGTGCGCTGCGGCCCAGAAGCCGAACGTGATCGGCTCCGCCGCGCGCGTGTGGGTGTAGCCGGGCATCACGGCGTCGGCGCCGGAGCGGCCCTGCTCGACGAGCGCACCCACGAGCCGTGCGATGCCGGCCGAGAGCGCGTCGATCGCGCTCTTCGAGAAGAGCCGCAGCGCCGTCACCGTCTGCTCGTTGCGGCTGCGGCCCAGGTGGGCCTGCCCGGCGAGCTCGCCCACGATCTCGCCGAGCCGTTCCTCGACGAAGCTGTGGACGTCCTCGACGTCGGCTTCGATGTACTTCGGGTCGGCCGCGAGCCTGGCCACGATCTCGTCGAGACCGCGCTCGAGCACCGCCGCCTCGTCGGGCTTGATCGCCCCGCAGCGTCCGAGCGCGCGCACCCACGCGCGGGACGCGGCGATCTCCTCGTGCACCAGCCGGCGGTCGAACGGGAACGAGCGGTTGAACTCCCAGAAGACCGCGTCGGGTGAGGCCTCGTAGTTCCCGCCCCAGAGCTTCATCGTCATCTCGCCTGCACCTCACGGTGGCGCGCCCGGGCCGCCCGCGCGCGCTCAGCTGCGGTAGTGGGCATTGATGTCCACGTAGCCGTGGGACAGGTCCGAGGTCCAGATCCAGCCGCTCGCCTGGCCCTCGGCGAGGCGGATGCGCAGCCGCACCGGATCCTCCTGCATGGCGGCCGCCGCCTGCTTCTCGACGTAGTCGCGCGCGGCACCCGCCTCGGCGACGTGCACGTCCCCGATCCAGAGCGAGACCCCCGAGATGTCGAGCGGCACTCCCGCCCGCCCGACCGCCGCCAGCACGCGGCCCCAGTTCGGGTCGCCGCCGTGGAGGGCGGTCTTGACGAGCGGGGACTCGGCCACGGTGCGCGCGATGCGGTCGGCCTCGTCGCAGGTGCGCGCGCCCTCGACGCGCACCTCGGCGATGCGTGTCACGCCCTCGCCGTCGCGCACCAGCTGCCGGGCGAGCTCGCGGGACACCTGCGTGAGCGCGTGGCAGAGCGCGTCGTAGCCCGCGCCCTCGCCCGTGATCTCGGGGGCGCCCGCGGCGCCGCTCGCGAGCGCCACCGCGCAGTCGTTCGTCGAGGTGTCGCCGTCCACCGTGATGCGGTTGAGGCTCTCGCCCACGGCGCTCACCAGCGCGCGGCGCAGCAGCGCCGGGCGCGACCGTCGCGTCGGTCGTGAAGAAAGCCAGCATCGTCGCGAGGTTCGGAGCGATCATGCCCGCGCCCTTCGCCATCCCGCCGACCTGGCAGCTCACGCCGCCCCACTCGTAGCGGGCCGCGACCAGCTTGGGCCGGGTGTCGGTGGTCATGATCGCGCGGGCGGCATCCGCGCCGCCGTCGCGCGACAGGTTGCGCGCGGCCTCGGCTACGCCGGCGCGCACCTTGTCCATCGGCAGCCGCACCCCGATGACGCCGGTCGACGCCACGACCACCTCCGCGGGCTGGCAGCCGACGGCGCTCGCGGCGAGCGCCGCCATCTCGCGGGCGTCGGCGAGCCCCGCGTCGCCCGTGCCGGCGTTCGCGCAGCCGGCGTTGATCACGATCGCGCGCGCGCGTCCGCCCAGCAGGTGCTCGCGCGAGACGAGCACCGGCGCCGCCTTCGCGAGGTTGGCGGTGAAGATGCCGGCCGCGGCGCAGGGCCCGTCGCCGGCGACGAGCGCGAGGTCGAGGCGTCCGAACTTGATCCCGGCGGCGACACCCGCGGCGCGGAAGCCGAGTGGGGCGGTGACGCTCACTTGGGCCGTCGCTTGCGGACGGCCCCGAGCCGGCGCTGCACGGGCCGTGTCACCTCGACCGCCTTCACGTCCACCGGCACGCGGTTGCGCGTGAGCGCGCGGACGCGCTCGGGCAGGCCGAAGAGCTTGATGAAGCCCTCGGCGTCCTGGTGGTCGTAGGCCATGCCCTCGCCGAAGGTCGCGAGGTCCTGCCGGTAGAGGCTGCGCGGCGAGCGGCGCCCGACGGCCTCGGCGGTGCCCTTGTAGAGGCGGACGCGCACCTCGCCGGTCATCTCCTTCTCGGTCTCGTCCACGAAGCCCGCGAGCGCCTCGCGCAGCGTCGAGAACCAGAGCCCGTCGTAGATCAGCTCGGCGTAGCGCACCGAGACCGTCTGCTTGAAGTGCAGCGTGTCGCGGTCGAGCACCAGCCGCTCGAGCTCGCGGTGCGCGATGTGGAGCACCGTGCCGGCGGGGGTCTCGTAGACGCCGCGCGACTTGATCCCCACCAGGCGGTTCTCGACGAGGTCGAGGCGGCCGACGCCGTGGGCGCCCGCGATCTGGTTGAGCGTCTCGATCATCTTCACGGGCCCGAGCCGTCGGCCGTCGAGCCTCACCGGCACGCCGCGTTCGAAGCCGATCGTCACCAAGCGCGGCTTCGCGGGGGCATCGAGCGGGTCGACGGTGAGCTTGAACATGCCCTTCTGCGGGGCGTCCCACACGTCCTCGAGGTTGCCGCCCTCGTGCGAGAGGTGCCACAGGTTGCCGTCGCGGCTGAAGAGGTCTTTCTTGGTCTGGTCGACCGGCACGCCGTGCCTGCGGGCGTAGGCGAGCGCGTCCTCCCGCGAGCGGATGTTCCACTCGCGCCAGGGAGCGATCACGGTCATGTGCGGCGCGAAGGCGGCGAAGGTGACCTCGAAGCGGACCTGGTCGTTGCCCTTGCCGGTGGCACCGTGGGCGAGCGCGTCGGCGCCCTCGCGGATCGCGGCCTGGACCTGGTGATAGGCGATGAGCGGACGCGCGAGCGCCGTGCCGAGCAGGTAGCGGTCCTCGTAGACGGCTCCCGCCGCGAGCGCCTTGTAGCAGTAGTCGCGCACGAACTCGTCGCGCAGGTCCTTGACGATGCACTTGCTGGCGCCCGTCGCGATCGCCTTCTTGCGCACCGCCTCGAAGTCGTCGCCCTGGCCGACGTCGCCGCAGAACCCGATCACCTCGACGCCGTCGTAGTTCTCCTTGAGCCAGGGAATGATGATCGAGGTGTCGAGGCCGCCGGAGTAGGCCAGCATGACCTTCTTGACGTTGCGCTTCATCGTCTCTCCTTGAGGGGGTCAGGTCTTGAACTCGCGCATTCTGGGGTAATCGGGTGACATTTCAAGGTCCCGACCTCGAGGCAGGCGCTGCGGCTCAAGCGCCCGCCCCTTGCTTCAGCACCTCGTCGAGCGCCGTCAGAAGCGTTCGGATGTCGCCGCGCTTGACGACGAGCGGCGGCAGCAGCCGCAGCACCTTGTCGCCGGCCTTCGTCGCCAGGATGCCCTTCTCGCGCAGGCCCTTCAGCACCGGCGCCGCCTCGCCGCGGAACTCGACGCCGACCATGAGCCCGAGCCCGCGCACCTCGGCGATCTTGTCCTTGTGCGCCCGCCCCAGCTTCTTGAGCCCGCGCATCAGGTAGAGGCCGCGCGCCGCGATGTCGTCGACGAAGCCGGGCGCCTCGAGGTGGTCGAGCACCGCGAGCGCGGCGGCCGCGCACACCGGGTTGCCGCCGAAGGTGGTGCCGTGGTCGCCGACCTTGAGCGCCGGCGCCAGCGACTCCTTGAGCAGGAGCGCCCCCATCGGCAGCCCGCCGCCGAGCGGCTTGGCGAGCGTCAGCATGTCGGGCACGACACCCGAGTGCTGGTAGGCGAACATCTTCCCGGTGCGCCCCAGGCCGCACTGGATCTCGTCGAAGACCAGGAGCGCGCCGCGCTCCCGGCAGATCGCCTCGAGCCCTTTCAGGAACTCGGGCGTCGCCGGGCGGATCCCGCCCTCGCCCTGCACCGGCTCGAGCATCACGGCTGCGGTCTTCTCGGACACGGCCGCCGCCACGGCGGCGAGATCGCCGCGCGGCACGAAGCGCACGCCGGGGACGAGCGGCTCGAAGGGCTCGCGGTACTTCGCCGTCCAGGTCAGCGACAGCGCGCCCATCGTCCGGCCGTGGAAGGAGCTCTCGAACGCCACGTACTCGGTGCGCCCCTGCTCCTTGCCGATGCGCCGCGCGAACTTCATGGCGCCCTCGAAGGCCTCGGTTCCCGAGTTCGTGAAGAACACCTTCGAGGGGAAGGCGAGCCGCACCAGGCGCTCGGCGAGGGCGCTCGCGGGCTCGGTGTGGAACAGGTTGCTCGTGTGCATCAGCGTCTCGGCCTGCTTCTTGATGGCCGTGACGATCTTCCTGTCGCCGTAGCCGAAGCCGTTCACCGCGATGCCGGCGGCGAAGTCCAGCCACTCGCGACCGTCCTTGTCCCAGAGTCGCGAGCCCTTGCCCTTCACCAGGGTGAGGTCGCGTTCGTAGATCGGAAGAAGAGCCGTCGTCACCGTTTCACCTCGCTCACCGCCTCTGCGACGATGCGTGTGCCGGGGAACTGCCCCAGCAGCCGTGCCTTGCCCGCGATCACCACCTCGGGGATCCCCGCCGCGGCCGCCTCGAGCGCCACGCGGACCTTGAGCGCCATGCCCCCCGCGATCGTGCCGTCGTCCATCCTGAGCCGCGCCTCCCCGGCCGCGAGCCGCTCGGCCGTGCGCTCTCCGAGCCGCACGCCGTCCACGTCGGAGAGATAGACGAGCGTCACGGCCCCGACCGCCCGCGCGATGCCGAGGGCGGCCTCGTCGGCATTCACGTTCACGGCCTCGCCGAGCGGGCCGCTCGCGACCGGCGACACCACGGGCAGCAGGCCCGCGTTCCAGAGCGCGTGGAGCAGCGCCGGATCCACACGCTCGGGAGTGCCGACCCGTCCGAGCTCCGGCGTCAGCCGCGCGCGGACGAGGCCGCCGTCGCGCCCGGAGATGCCGACGGCGGGTACGCCGGCCGCGGTCAGCCCGGCGGCGAGCTGCTTGTTCGCCGTCCCGGAAAGGACCATCTCCACGACCGCCATCGCCTCGGGCGACGTCTCGCGGCGGCCTTCGACGAAGCGCGACTCGATCCGCAGCTCCTTCAGCAGCCGGTCGACCGCGCGCCCGCCGCCGTGCACCAGTACCACCTGGCCCTCGGCTCTCCGCACTTCCTCGGCGAGCGGCGTGATCAGGCCCGGATCCTCGAGCGCCGGCCCACCGACCTTGTAGACGCGAACGCTCACGCGCGGGCTCCGGCCGGCGCGCCGGCCTCGAAGGCCGTCGGCAGTCCCTCGGCCTCGGGCCAGCCGAGCGCGAGGTTCAGGTTCTGGATCGCCTGGCCCGCGGCGCCCTTCACCAGGTTGTCGAGCGCCGAGAAGACGACCGCGCGCCCGGGGGCGGCGGCGTGCACGGAGATGCGGCAGTCGTTCGTCTCCACGACGTCGCTGAGCCGCGGCGGCGCGTCGACCACGTGGACGAACGCGGAGCCGCCGTAGGCGCTCGCGAGCGCTCTTTTCAGCTCGTCGGTGCCGCGCGTCGGCTCGACGTAGAGCGCCGTGAGGATGCCGCGCTTCACGGGCAGCAGGTGCGGGCAGAAGGTGAGCTCGACGGATTGGCCGGTCCGGTCCTGGAGGACGCTCTCGATCTCGCCGACGTGCCGGTGGCTGCGGCCGGGCGAGTAGGCCGAGAAGTCGTCGGCCACCTCGCAGAACAGCAGGTCTTCGCGCAGCGACCGGCCGGCGCCGGTCGCGCCGCTCTTGGCGTCGGCGACGATGCCCGCGGCCTTCACGAGCCCCTCGCGCAGCAGCGGAACGAGCGGCAGCAGCACCGACGTCGCGTAGCACCCCGGGTTCGAGACGAGCTTCGCCGCGCGAAGCTCCTGGCGGTAGTGCTCGGACAGCCCGAAGACCGCCTTCCCGATCAGCTCGGGCGCCGCGTGCTCGTGCCCGTACCACTGCTTGTACGCCTCGGCGGTGGGGAGGCGCAGGTCGCCCGAGAGGTCGACGACGACCGCCTCGGGTCGCGAGGCGCGCAGCTGCGCCGCGTACTTCGCGGCGACTCCGTGCGGCAGCGCGAGCATGTAGGCGTCGGCCGCCTGCTCGAGGCCCTTCTCGTGCGGGAGGTGGCCCTTGTCGCTGCCGGTCGTGAACGCGACCGTCGCGCGCGGGTGGCGGCGCAGCAGCCGCACCAGCTCCCGCCCCGAATAGCCCGTCGCTCCGAAGACACCCACGCGCACGCTCAAGCGCTCGTCCCTCCCTCAAAAGAAAAAACCCGCCGGGAACCGCCCGGCGGGTTGCCGCGAGCCCGAGACGTCTCGGCCGCTAGGCCGGGTCCTGGGTCTCCGCCCGCCGGGCACACGGGCCTCGCCTGACGCGGGCCTCCGGTCGCACGGCGGACACTGTCGACATCACAACCCGAATCATAGAGCCGCGGCCCCGCGTGTCAAGGGCTCGCGGGAAGCTCGGCCGAGGCGGCGACGGTGCGTGAGCTAGGATGGATTCGGAAGGGGACCTCAATGTCCGAATACCGCAGCCTGCCGCTCACCGACCTTTCAGAGGACGAACGGGAATTCCGTGAGGTCGTGCGCGCGTTCGCGGAGGAGAAGATCCGGCCGCAGGTGCGGCAGATGGACGAGCGGTCGTGCATCCCGCGCGCGCTGATCGACGCCTGCTTCGAGCTGGGGCTGATGGGGATCGAGATTCCCGAGGAGCACGGCGGCTCGGGAGCGACGTTCTTCATGTCGACGATCGCGATCGAGGAGCTGGCCCGCGTCGACCCGGCGGTCGCGGTGCTGGTCGACGTTCAGAACACGCTCGTCAACAACGCGCTGCTGCGGTACGCCAACGACGCGCAGAAGGCGAAGTACTTCCCGCGGCTGGCGTCGAAGTGGGTGGGAGCCTACGCGCTCAGCGAGGCGGGCTCGGGGTCGGACGCCTTCGCGCTCGCCTGCCGGGCCGAGGACAAGGGCGACCACTACACGCTCACGGGGCGCAAGCTCTGGATCACGAACGCGGCCGAAGCGGAGCTGTTCATCGTGATGGCGACGCTCGACCCGACGAAAGGCTACAAGGGGATCACGAGCTTCCTGGTCGAGAAGTCGTTCCCCGGCTTCAGCGTCGGCAAGAAGGAAGACAAGCTGGGGATCCGCGCCTCCTCGACGTGCGAGCTGATCTTCGAGGGCTGCCGCGTGCCGAAGGAGAACACGCTCGGCGAGCCCGGCAAGGGCTACAAGATCGCGATCGAGACGCTCAACGAAGGCCGCATCGGGATCGGCGCCCAGATGGCGGGCCTGGCCGAAGGGGTGTTCGAGCTGGCCTTGAAGTACGCGCAGGAGCGCCAGCAGTTCGGCAAGCCGATCTCCGAGTTCCAGGCGGTGCAGTTCGAGCTCGCGGAGATGGCGACGCAGATCGAGGCCGCGCGGCTGCTGACCTACAACGCGGCGCGCCTGCGCGACCTGCGGCTCCCGTTCGTGAAGGAGTCCGCGATGGCGAAGCTCTACGCCTCGCGCGCGGCCGAGCGCGTCTCGTCGAAGGCGATCGAGATCCACGGCGGCTACGGCTTCTCGCGCGAGTACCCGGTCGAGAAGTACTTCCGGGACCAGAAGGTGGGCCAGATCTACGAGGGGACCACCAACATGCAGCTGCTGGTCATCGCGAAACAGCTACTCGGCAAGCTCTAGCCGGTTCTAGCAGCAGGCAACAAGGGGGGTCAGGGGGGACAGAGTCCCCCTGAACAAGAAAAGGAAGCCCGTCGTGGCCCTGCGAGGATCCCCCTTGGAGAGCGATGAGGCGGATGGGCAAACAGAAACGGACAACGGACGACAGAAACGGACAACGAGGCCGCTGCCAGGACGGCCTTAGCCAGATCTGATCTGAAGAGAGCGAACTCCTAGACGGCGCTCTCGTCAGATCAGGGGTTGATCCGCCGTGAAGTTGAACTTGAAGAGCTTCTTGAAGCCGGGCAGGACCTCGACTTCGCGCTCGTAGTAGAGCTGGATCTGGCGCGAGTTGGGTGTCGTGTTGATCGAGAAGCTCTCGGGGCCGATCCACGGCGAGAGGCGCCGCTTCACCACCTCGGTCATCAACATCTCCTTGATCGTCTCGTCCCCCTTGCGCGCCTTGTACGGGGGAGTCCGGCAGATCTCGTTCACCTTGTCGATGAAGTCGTAGTGGTCGTAGTAGACGGGCACGATGTGCCATGCCGCCAGGCCTCCGGCCAGCAGCACCACCAGGAGGATGAGGCCTCCCATCTTGCCTTCGCCCCGCTCGCTCTTGCGTCCCATGCTCACCCTCCGGGCCGCCTTTCGAGGCGGCCTGCACGGCCGCGTTTCCTAACGGATCACGTGGAAGAAGCGCTTCCAGCGCGTACGACCGAAAGCGGACAGCGTGTCCCAGACCCACTCGACGACGCCCGTCCTGTGGTACTCCTCGCGCGTCGCTTCGTAGGACCAGTAGACGAGCAGCGCCCGTCCCTTGACCTGGTCGATCGGCAGGAAGCCCCAGAAGCGGCTGTCGCGGCTGTTGTCGCGGTTGTCGCCCAGCACGAGCAGCTGCCCGGCCGGCACCACCTGCGGACCCCAGGCGTCGCGGATCGACTCGCCGCCGTGGGTGTACTCGGGGTCTTCGGGCCGCAGCGGCGCGTCGATGAAGTGCGCGTAGGGCTCGTCGAGCGGCTTGCCGTCGACGAAGACCTGCTTGTTCCGGATCTCGATCGTCTCGCCCGGCAGGCCGATCACGCGCTTGATGAAATCCCGGGTGGGGTCCTCCGGGAACTTGAAGACGACCACGTGGCCCCGTTCGATCGGCCGCTTTCCGAAGAGGGTGTTCTCGAGCGGCCCGAACGAGGGCGAATAGACCAGCTTGTTGACCAGCAAGTGGTCGCCGATCATGAGGTTGGGCTCCATCGAGCCCGTCGGGATCTTGAAGGCCTGGACCGCGAAGGTCCGGATGAAGAGCGCCAGGATCACGGCCACCACGATCGACTCCAGGTACTCGCGGAAGACCGACTTCTTGAAAGGACGCGTCGGCTCGGGCGCGGGCCTGCTGCTCATCCAGCCGATTCTAGCCGATTCCTAGTGGCCCCCGAGCTGGCTGAGCAGCGAGCCGATCGTGCTGTCGAGCGAAGTTGCCCTGCGGCACCTGCCCCTGCGGCGTCATCTGGTTGACGAGCTCGGGCAGGATCGAGGCGAGCACGGAGCTGGCGTCGCCGTGTCCGATGCCCGCCTGGCGCGCGAACTGGCTGCAGGACGTCCGGGCCGAGCACGTTCGCGAGGGCGCCCGGGTCGACGGGCTTGTTCGGGCCGCCGCTCACCCACGACGCCATCTCGTCGCCGAGCCCGCCCTTGTTGAAGGCGCCGATCACGTCGGCGAGACCGCCGCCGCCGCCCACCGACGTGTCCTTCGGGTTGAGCATCGCGAGCGCGGCCGCGATGATCTGCGGGTTCTTCATGACGAGATCCGCGATCCCGCCCATGGCGCTGGATCCGCGTGCGCCGCCCAGGTCAGCGCTGCCGGCCTGCTTGAGGATTGCGTCGAGGAGTCCCATCGTCCACCTCCGCAGCAGGCATTCTGGGCGCCGCCGCCGGCCGCACACAACTGTTCGTTGTGACAGGGTCCCCGGCTAGTCGTCGACGCGCAGCACCGCCAGGAAGGCTTCCTGGGGGATGTCCACGGTGCCGACCCGCTTCATCCGCTTCTTGCCTTCCTTCTGCTTCTCGAGCAGCTTGCGCTTGCGCGAGATGTCGCCGCCGTAGCACTTCGCGATCACGTTCTTGCGCAGCGGGCTCACCGTCTCGCGCGCGATCACGCGCGAGCCGATCGCGGCCTGGATCGCCACCTCGAACATCTGGCGCGGGATCAGCTTGCGCATCTTCTCGACGAGCGACTTGCCGCGCGGATAGGCCGTCTCGCGGTGCACGATCAGCGACAGCGCGTCGACCGGGTCGCCGTTCACGAGCACGTCCAGCTTGACGAGCGGCGAGACCCAGTGGCCGGTGAACTCGTAGTCGAGCGAGGCGTAGCCCTTCGAGACCGACTTCAGCTTGTCGTAGAAGTCGAGCAGGATCTCCGCGAGCGGGAGCTCGTACTGGATCATCACGCGCGTCGGCGTGATGTACTGGAGGCCCTTCTGGATCCCGCGCTTGTCCTGGCACAGCTTCAGGATCCCGCCCACGAACTCGTCGCCGGTCAGGATCGTCGCGGTGATGATCGGCTCCTCGATCGCCTCGATCGAGCCCCGGGTCGGGCAGCCGCGCCGGCGAGTCGATCTCGAGCACCTCGCCGTTCGTCTTCAGCACGCGGTAGCGCACCGAGGGAGCCGTCACCAGCAGCTCGAGCTTGAACTCGCGCTCGAGCCGCTCCTGGACGATCTCCATGTGCAGCAGGCCCAGGAAGCCGCAGCGGAAGCCGAAGCCGAGCGCCGCCGAGGTCTCGGGCTCGTAGAAGAACGAGGAGTCGTTGAGCCGCAGCTTCTCGAGCGCCTCGCGCAGCTCCGCGTACTGGTCGGCGTCCACCGGGTAGAGCCCGGCGAACACCATCGGCTTGATCTCCTTGAAGCCCGGCAGCGGCTCGGCGGCCGGCTTCTTCTCGTCGGTCAGCGTGTCCCCGATCGCGACGTCCGAGACCTTCTTGATCCCGGCCACCACGAAGCCGACCTCGCCCGCGCCGAGCGAGTCGACCGGCAGCGGCTTGGGGGTGAAGACGCCGAGCTGCTCGACCTCGTAGCTGCCGCCCGTCGCCATCAGGCGCACCTTCATGCCCGGCTCGAGCCGGCCGTCGACGACGTGGACCAGAACGACGACCCCGCGGTACTGGTCGAACCAGGAGTCGAAGACCAGGCCGCGGAAGGGCCCGTCGGGATCGCCCTTGGGCTGCGGCACCCGCGCGACGATCGCCTCGAGGATCTCGTCGATGCCGATCCCCATCTTGGCGGAGGCCGGGATCGAGCCCGAGGCGTCGATCCCGATCACCTGCTCGATCTGCTCCTTGGCGCGCTCGGGCTCGGCGCCGGGCAGATCGACCTTGTTGAGCACCGGGAATGATCTCGAGGCCGGCGTCCGCCGCGAGGTGGGCGTTGGCGAGCGTCTGCGCCTCGACGCCCTGGCTCGCGTCCACGACCAGCAGCGCCCCCTGGCAGGCGGCGAGCGAGCGCGAGACCTCGTAGGCGAAGTCCACGTGCCCGGGCGTGTCGATCAGGTTGAGCACGTAGTCCTGGCCGTCCTTCGCCTTGTACTCGAGCCGGACCGAGTGCTGCTTGATCGTGATCCCGCGCTCGCGCTCGAGGTCCATCGAGTCGAGGAACTGCTCGGTCATCTCCCGCTTGCTGAGCGCGCCCGTCCGCTCCATCAGGCGGTCGGACGAGCGTCGTCTTGCCGTGGTCGATGTGCGCGATGATCGAGAAGTTGCGGATGTTCCGCTGCATGGAGGCGTCGGCTCGAGCCTTCAGGCTCCGGCCAAACGCCTATTCTAGCCCGAGCCCGAGTGCCGGCCCGGGATCAGGCCTCGGGCTCGCTCGCGGGCCGCGGGATCACGACCGTGTCGAGTCGCGGGCTTCCGAAGAAGAGCCCGCGACCCTGCTCGTCGAGCCGGTAGCGCCCGTCGAGGCGCAGCAGGCGGTCGAAGAGCACCGGCAGCAGGCGCTCCGAGTCGGCCTTGAGCCGCTCGGCGTCCGCACAGGCGACGATCACCCCCAGCTTGCCGTTCAAGACGGCCAGCAGGAACTCCTCGTCAGCCGAAGTCCGAGAACAGGTCGTCGATGGCTTCGCCGCCCTCGAGCGCCCGCGGCAGCCGCAGCAGCGCTTCGGCCTGCGACTGCAGGAGCCGGCGCAGCGCCCGTTCGCCCTCGCTCGCGTCGGCCGGGCTCGTGGCGACGACCGACTTGGCGTCGAAGACGGCGGCGTAGCGCGATTCGCCCAGCGCGCGCAGCGCGTCGAGCATCTCGGAGACGTCCTTGTGCAGTCGGGACGCGGACTCGAACATGAGGAAGGAGCGTGCTCGCAGGACTCACGACGACTATAGCGTGCACGCGGGCCCGGGGAGCTTACTGGTTGAAACAAAACAGTTTCGGTGGTAGAAACCATTGCCCGCAGTCCGCGGGGCGGAGAAGGGAATGCTGAGGAAGATCCTCGCCGTCGACGACTCTGCGCTCATCCACCAGATGTACAAGCTTTTCCTCTCCCGCTACAAGAACTGCAAGCTCGTGAGCGCGATGAACGGGCTCGAGGCCCTCGACAAGCTCGGGCAGGAAGAGGGCATCGACCTCATCCTGCTGGACATCAACATGCCCGTGATGAACGGGCTCGAGTTCCTCCAACGCGTCCAGAAAGAGAACGCGTACAAGGACATCCCGGTCATCATCATCTCCACCGAGGGCAAGGAAGAGGACACGATCCGCGGCCTCAAGATGGGCGCCCGCGGCTACGTGAAGAAGCCCTTCCAGGCCTCCGAGCTGCACAGCCTGATCGAGAAGATCACCGGTCCGTGAGGCCCGGAAGAGCGCCCGGCTCCCGCTGATGGAGTTCGAGGTCTCCGACGAGCTGGTTTCGATCTACCTCGAGGACGCCCGCGAGCAGCTCGCCATCCTCGACGACGTCCTGCTGCGGCTGGAGCGAGACGGGGCCAAGCCGGAGGTCGTGAACTCGGTGCTCGGGCCGCTGCACACGCTCAAGGGCAACAGCGGCATGATCGGGCTCGTCGCGATCAAGGACTACGTGCACCGGCTCGAGGAGGTGTTCGGCCGCGCGCGCGACGGCGCGCTCGCGCTCGACGGCGGGGCGCTCGACCGGCTGTTCGAGGGCGCGACCGCGCTGCGCGGGGCCGTCGAGGCGGCCTGCGGCCCGGCCCGCGAGACCCCCGACCTGGCCCCGGCGCAGGCGGCGCTCGCGGCCCTGCTCGAGCAGCAGGCGCCCGCCGCCCGGCCGGCGGCCGGCAAGGCCGAGGCCGCCGCCGGCTGCGGCCGACGGCGCCGCCGCGGGCCTGATGCGCTCGTCGATGGTCCGCGTCGACTTCGCGAAGCTCGACCACCTGCTGAACCTGGTGGGCGAGCTGATCGTCAACCGCACCAAGCTCGACGAGCTGGCGCGCCGGCTCGCCGTCGAGGCGCCCGCGGCCGGGGCCGCGCTCGTCGAGGCGGTGCACCAGGTCGGCGTCGTCTCGTCCCAGCTCCAGGAGACGATCATGGACGTGCGGATGCTGCCGATCCGCCACGTCTTCGAGCGCTTCCCGCGGCTCGTGCGCGACCTGGCGCGCCAGCAGGGCAAGCAGATCGAGCTGGTGCTGCAGGGCGAGGAGACGCGCGTCGACAAGGCCGTGATCGACGAGCTCGGCGAGCCGCTCGTGCACATGATCCGCAACGCGGTCGATCACGGCATCGAGCCGCCGGCCACGCGGCGCGCGCGCGGCAAGTCGGAGACCGGCACGCTGCTGCTCTCGGCGGCGCAGGAGTCGAACCAGGTCGTCATCACGATGATCGACGACGGCGGCGGGATCGACGCCGCCTCGGTGCGGCGCAAGGCGATCGAGCGCGGCCTGCTGTCGCCCGACGAGGCGCTCAGCGACCGCGAGGCGATCCAGCTGATCTTCACCGAGGGCTTCTCGACCGCGACCAGCGTGACCGACGTCTCCGGCCGCGGCGTCGGGCTCGACGTGGTGGTGAAGAGCATGGAGCGGCTCAACGCTCTGATCGAGGCCGAGACGATCCCCGGCGCGGGCACCAAGTTCACGCTGCAGCTGCCGCTCACGCTCGCGATCATCACCGTGCTGATGGTGGACGTCGGCGACGAGGTCTACGCGCTGCCCTCGGGCTCCGTGGTCGAGAGCCTGCGCTACGCCAGGCGCGACCTCGTGCGCATGAACGGCCGCGACACGCTGCGCGTGCGCGACCGCATCGTGCCGTTCGTGCACCTCGCCGAGCTGTTCGGGCGCAGCTCCGCCGCGGGCGACAACGCCTACGCGGTGATCGTCGGCCGCGGCGAGAAGCGGCTGGGGCTGAGCGTCGACCGCCTGCGCGGGCAGCAGGACGTGGTGATCAAGGCGCTCGACGCCGTGGTCTCGAGCTCGCAGGTCGGCATCGCCGGCGCCACGATCCTGGGGGACGGGCGCGTGGTGCTGATCCTCGACGTGGCGACGCTCTTCGAGGGCCGGCGCGGTCGCGCCCAGCGCACCCGCGTGGCGGCGGAGGCCTGACGGGCCATGTACGAGCAGTACTGGGGCCTGCGCGAGAAGCCGTTCCGCAAGACGCCGGACCCGCGCTACCTGTTCCTGAACGACACCTACGAGGAGGCGCTCGAGCGGCTGCGGTTCGCGGTCGAGGAGATGGAGCTGGCGCTGCTCACGGGCGAGGTCGGCTCGGGCAAGACGCTGCTCACGCGCGCGCTCGTCGACAGGCTCGGCGAGCGCTACGAGATCGGGATGATCCTGAACCCGCGGCTGTCGCCGCGGCAGTTCCTTCGCACCACGGCGGCCGAGCTGGGCGTCAAGGAGCCGCGCTTCCACGCGAGCGACCTGCTCGACCAGATCCACTCGCGCCTGCTCGAGCTCGACGAGGCCGGCCGCGCCGCGCTCTTGATCGTCGACGAGGCGCACCTGATCCCGGCCAAGCCCACCTTCGAGGAGATCCGCCTGCTCACGAACTTCCAGCTCGACGACCGCAACCTGATCGCGATCGTGCTGGTCGGCCAGCCGGAGCTGCGCGAAAGGCTGCGCCACCGCACCTACCGTGCGCTCACGCAGCGGATCGGCGTGGCCTTCGACCTGGTGCCGCTTCAGCCCGAGGACACGCGCGCCTACTTCGCGCACCGGCTGCAGGTGGCGGGCGCGGGGCGCCCGCTCTTCAGCCCTGACGCGATCGAGCGCCTGCACGAGGCGGCGGCGGGCATTCCGCGCGTGCTGAACCAGCTGGCGACGCAGGCGCTGCTCGAGGGCATGGCACGCGGGGCGGAGCAGGTGGACGCGGCGATCGTCGCGAGCGTCGCGTCCGAGCGCGACTTGAGCGCTCCCGTCGGGGCGCGGGGATAGCGAGCATGGGTCGAATGGCCGACGCGCGAAAGCGGGCGAAGCAGAAGGGCGGCGCCGAGCCGCCTCCCGCTCCCGCGGCAGCGCCGGAAGACAAAGCACCCGACGTCGAGAAGGCGCCCGCCGAGGAGGCGGCGCTCCCGGACGACACGGTGTTTCCGGTCGACGAGTCGGAGGCCGCTCCCGAGGGCGGCGAGCGCATCGCACTTCCGGCATCGGGGCTGGCCGAGGAGATCCTGAGCCGCCTCGAGGCGGGCGAGGCAGCCGCTCGCGAGCCCCGTCACGCTCCCGGCTTCGGGGCTGGCCGAGGACATCCTGGCGCAGGTGGAGGCGGCGGCGCCTTCGGACGCCGCCGGCGGCGCCCACAGCCTGTCGTTCTTCGCGGCTCCGGCGCAGCAGCCGCGGGCCGCCGCCGAGGCCACCGAGCACCTCGCGACCTTCTTCCTCGCCGGGGAGGAGTACGGCGTCGAGGTGCGGCAGGTGCAGGAGATCCGCCGCGTCACCGAGATCACGAGCGTGCCGCGCGCCCCCGAGTTCATCCGCGGCGTGATCAACCTGCGCGGCCGGATCCTGCCCGTGCTGGACCTGCGCCGGAGGCTCGCGCTCGGCGAGGTGGCGATGGACCGTGCCGCGCGGATCGTGGTGGTGCGGATCAAGGAGCGCCTGCTCGGCCTTCTGGTCGACGGCGCTTCGCAGGTGCTGAAGGTCAAGGTCTCGCAGATCGAGCCGCCCCCCGAGGAAGTCTTGCAGCAGGGCGGCGACTACATCCGCGGCGTCGCCAAGCTCGACGACCGCCTCATCATCCTCGTCGACCTCGAGCGGCTGCTCGCGCACGAGCTGGCCGCCGCTTCGGGCGCGGCCCCGGGCGCGCGCGCCGTCGAGGTCAAGGACGGGGTCTCGCAGGAGTGATCAGGATGGCCTTCAACACCAAGTCGATCCGCACCAAGATGCTCGGGTTGCTCGCGGGAATAGCGCTCGCGGTGGCGGTCACCTCCGTCGTCTACGACCTGTTCGCCGGCGAGGCCGTGATCCACGACCAGATCGTCAAGCGCGGGCGCTACGTGGCGAGCAACCTCGCCTTCAACGCCAAGTACGGCGTGCTGACGGAGGACAAGCCGCTGCTCACGCAGTTCCTCGAGGGCGCCGTGAACGCCGGCGGCACCGGCGAGGCCTCCGACGTGGTGGGGGCGATGATCCGCGACGCCAAGGGCGAGACCCTCGCGCAGATCGGCAAGCCGATCCGCGACCTGCCCAAGGATCCGGCCGCGAAGCTCGAGGAGCGCGACGCCACCACGAGCGACGGCGACACCGTGCTGCTGTTCCGCGCGCCCGTCACGACCTCGGGCAGCGGCGGCGGGCTCGGCGAGGAGCTCGCGGCCGCGACCCCGGGCGCCGCCGAGGCCGTGAAGGGCGGCGTCGAGGTGGCGATCAGCCAGCGCGCGCTGCGCGCCGTACAGCGGCGGCGGCTGCTCGAGGCGCTCCTGCTGGGCCTGGGGCTGGTGGGCGTGGGATCGGCGGTCGGCTGGGCGCTCGCCGGGCGCTGGCTGCGGCCGCTGCAGGCGATGGCCGAGGCCTCCGAGCAGGTCGCGAAGGGCGACCTCGTCGTCGCCATCGAGGCGCAGGGCGAGGACGAGGTGGGGACACTCGGCCGCAGCCTGAACGCCATGGTCGCGAACCTGCGCAAGGTGGTGGACAACATCCAGGAGGCCTCGGTGCAGGTGGCCTCCTCCTCCGGCCAGATCTCGGCCAACGCCAAGCTGATCATGCAGGGCGCCTCGGGCCAGGCGCAGGCGGCCGAGGAGACCTCGACCTCGATGGAGGAGATGGCCGCCTCGATCCAGACCGTGGCCGGCAGCTCGCAGGGCCTCGCGAGCTACGTCGAGGAGACCTCCAGCTCGATCACCGAGATGGGCGCCTCGATCGAGGAGGTGGCGCGCTCGGGCGCGACGCTGGCGCAGACGGTGACCGAGGCCTCCGCCACGATCGAGGAGATGACGGTCTCGATCGACCAGATGGCGCGCGACCTCGAGAGCCTGGCGGGCACGGTCAGCGAGACGACCAGCACGGTCGAGGAGATGGCGTCGTTCATCGCCTCGGTCGCGCAGAACGCCGAGTCGCTCGGCGAGGCGGCCTCGCGCACCACCAGCACCGTCTCGGGCGTCGCCAGCGCGGTCACCGACGTGGCCAAGATCGCCGCGGAGGCGGACCGCATCAGCGCGCGCGCGTCGGAGGACGCGCGCACCGGCGGCGAGGCCGTCGGGCGCACCGTCGACGGCATGAAGGCGATCTCCGAGAACATGGAGAACACCGCGCGCGTGATCGCGGGCCTCGGCAAGCGCTCGCAGGAGATCGGGCGCATCCTCGAGGTGATCGAGGAGATCGCCGACCAGACCAACCTGCTCGCGCTCAACGCCGCGATCGAGGCCGCGCGCGCGGGCGAGGCCGGCCGCGGCTTCGCCGTGGTGGCCGACGAGGTGCGCAAGCTCGCCGAGCGCTCGGTCGAGGCGGCCAAGGAGATCGGCGAGGTCGTGCGCCAGGTGCAGCAGGAGACCACCGACGCGGTCGAGGTGGCCCGCTCGGGCGCGAGCGAGGCGAAGCAGGGCATAGCGCTCGCCGACAAGGCCGGCGCCGCGCTCCGCAACATCATCGAATCGGTCTCGCGCTCGAGCGCGCTGATGGGAAGCATCGCCGACGCGACCGGCAAGCAGTCCCAGGCCTCGAGCGAGGTGCTCGAGACGGTCGGCCGCATGAACGCGGCCACCTCGCAGGTGACGCAGGCGGTGAAGGAGCAGGCCGAGCGCTCCAAGCAGATCCGCGCCGCGATGGAGAACATCAAGAAGGTGATGGCGCAGGCCGCCTACTCGACGCGCGAGCAGGCCGCCGGCGGGCGCCAGGTGCGCCTCGCGGTCGAGAACATCAACCGCATCGCCTCGCAGGTGGGGCTCGCGACGCGCGAGCAGGCCGAGGGCATCGCGCCAGATCATCAACGCCGTCGAGAAGATGAACGACATGACGCAGCAGGTGTCGCACGCGACCGCCGAGCAGAAGAAGGGCGGCGAGCTGGTGGTGAAGGCGATGGAGAACATCTCCGAGATCGCGCGCGACAACCTGGCGACGGTCCAGGAGATGTCGAAGGCGACCGCCAACCTCGCCCAGCAGGCCGAGAACCTGGCGCGGCTCGTGTCGGTCTTCAAAGTCCAATAGTGGCCCTGGACGCCGCCGCCGCCCTCGAGATCCTCCGTCACGGCGAGGAGCACGCGCGGCGCCGCGTGGTCGCGGAGCTCGCGGGCTCGGAGCGGCGCGAGGCGATCGCTCCGCTGCTGGTCGCGGTGGGCGACGAGAGCTGGGCCGTGCGCCAGGCCGCGGTCGAAGGTCTCGCGCGCCTGACGCCCGACGCGCTGCTGCCGACGCTCGAGGCGGCGCTTCGCGACGGCGACGACGCGGGCTCGCGCAACGCGGCGATGGAGATCTACGTCCGGCTGGGCGCGAGCGCGGTGCGGCCGCTGCTCGCGCTCGCCACCGACCCCGACGAGGAGGTCCGGCTCTTCGCCTGCGTGATGCTCGGCTCGATCAAGAACGAGGCCGCGGTGCCCGGCCTGATGGCGGCGCTCGCCGATCCCGACACGAACGTGCGCCACGCCGCGGCCACCAGCCTGGGCCAGATCGGCTCGCAGGCCGCCGTGCCGCGGCTCGTCGAGGCCCTGCGGGGCGAGCCGTGGCTCCAGTACCCTGCGCTGCACGCGCTCGGCGAGATCGCCGATCCGCGCGCGGCCCCCGCGCTCGTGGCGCTGCTCGACGACGATCTCCTGCGCGGCCCCGCGCTCGACGCGCTCGCGCGGCTCGCCGGGCGCGACGCGCTGCCGCGGATCGCGCGCCACCTGCTCGACCCCGACCCGGGGCTGCGCAACTCCGCGATCCGCGCCGTGGTCGAGATCGAGCAGCGCGCCACCGCCTCGGGCGAGAGCCTCGACCCCGCGGTGCAGGCCACGCTGAAGCGCGAGGAGCTCGTCACGCACCTGGTGTCGATGCTGGCCGACGAGGACCCCCGCAACCAGCGCACCGCGGCGGTCACGCTCGGCTGGCTGCGCGAAGGCCGTGCGACCGCGCCGCTCTTGGAGCTGCTCGCGGACGCGGCCGTGCGCGAGTTCGCGAGCCACGCGCTGGTGTCGATCGGCTTCCAGGACCGCGGGCTCTGGCAACGCGGCCTGGCGCACGCGGACGACGCCGTCCGGCTCGGGACGCTGCGCTGCCTGGCCTGGATCGCACCTCCCGAGGGCACGGCGCTCGCCGCGCCGCTCATCCACGACACCTCGGCCGAGGTGCGCGCGGAAGCCGCGGCTGCGATCGGGCAGCTGGGCGACGAGGACGCGCCGATGCTGCTGTTCGAGCTGCTCGGCGACGAGAGCGAGCTGATCCAGGAGAGCGCGATGGAGGGCCTGGCGCGCATGAGCCCGGCGCGCGTGCTGCCGCTGCTGCTCCAGGCGCTCGCGAGCGGCGACACCGATGCGCGCGTCCGGGCCGCCCAGACGCTCGGGCTGCTGCAGGATCCGGCGGCCCAGCCCGCGCTGGTCACGGCGAGCCGCGACGAGCGCGAGGCCGTGCGCGCGGCCGCGGTCCAGGCGCTCGGGGAGCTGGGCGGGCCCGAGACGCTCGAGGTGCTGCGCGCCTCGCTCGCGGATGCGAGCTCGCTGGTGCGGCAGCAGGCCGTGCTGGCGCTCGGGCGGCTGCGCGAGCCGGAGTCGGCGCCGCTGCTGCTGCCGCTCGTCTCGGCCGAGGACCCGCGCCTGCGCTTCGCCGCCGTGCGCGCGCTCGGTCAGATCCGCAGCCCGATCGCGATCCCGCGGCTGCTGCCGCTGCTCGGCGATGCGCGCAAGGAGCTGCGCTTCGCCGCGGTCGAGGCGCTCGGCCAGATCCGGGCGCCCGAGGCCGTGGCGCCGCTGGTGGCCGCGCTGCGGGAGCCGGACCGCAACCTGCGCCGCGCCGCCGCGGAGGGCCTCGGCGAGATCGCCGACCCGCGCTCGGCTCCGGACCTGCTCGTGGCGCTGGAAGACGAGCACTGGAGCGTGCGCTCGGCCGCGGCCACGGCGCTCGGGAAGGTGGCGAGCCCGAAAGCGACGCTCGCGCTGGTGGCGCGCGCCGACGACTCCGACGATACCGTGCGCCGCGCCGCCGTGCTGGCGCTCGGCGAGCTGCGGGACCCGCGCGCGGCGCCGCGGCTCGTCGAGGCGCTCTCCGATCCCGCGCTGCAGGCGGCCGCGCGCGAGTCGCTGCGCAAGCTCGGTCCCCAGGTGCTGGCGGAGATGGAGCAGGCGATGAGGCGCGGCGCCGTCTCCGCCGACGCCCGCAAGCTGCTGGTGGACCTGGCGGGCCGCTTCGAGGACCCGGCGGCGCGGCGGCTGCTGCTGCTCGGGCTCGAGGACGAGAGCCCCGCGGTGCGCGCCGAGGCGGCGGCGGCGCTCGGCGACGGCGGCTTCCGCGAGGCGCTGCGGCCGCTCGTGGACAGGAAGGCGAACGACCCGTCGCCCGAGGTGCGCCAGGCCGCGGCGACCGCCCTGCGCAAGCTGCAACCGCGGTGAAATACCGCCACAGCGATCACGACACGGAGCTCAGCGAGGAGGAGTTCCGCCTGCTGCGCGACTTCGTGCACGAGCGCTTCGGCCTCTACTACGACGAGTCGCAGCGCGCGACGCTGCGGGCGCGGCTCGCGCCGCGCCTCGACCTGCTGGGGCTCGCGACCTACGAGGACTACCACCGCTACCTGCGCTTCGCGCCCGAGCGCGAGCAGGAGCAGCAGCGGATGGTGAGCCACCTGACGAACAACGAGACCTACTTCTTCCGCGAGCAGCCGCAGCTCGACGTGTTCGCGGGCCACGTGCTGCGCGCGCTCAAGGACCGCAAGACCAGGCTGGGCGAGAAGCGGCTCTCCGTGATCAGCGCCGGCTGCTCCACCGGCGAGGAGCCGCTCACGCTCGCCATGATCCTGTTCGACAGCGGCCAGTTCTTCTGGGGCTGGGACCTGAAAGTGACCGGGCTCGACGTGGACGACGCCGCGCTCGAGAAGGCGCGCCGCGCGGTCTACCACCAGGGGTCGCTGCGCGCGGTCACGCCGACGCTGTTGGAGCGGCACTTCACCAAGGACGGCACCGGCGTGCGCGTCAAGGAGTCGGCGCGGCGCAGCGTGAGCTTCAAGCGCGGCAACCTTCTCGAGGCCGCGAGCTACGAGGAGCTGCGGCCGCTCGACGTCGTCTTCTGCCGCAACGTGCTCATCTACTTCTCGGACGGGGCGGTGCAACGCGCGGTGAGCCTGTTCCACCAGGTGCTGGCGCCCGGGGGCTACCTGTTCCTCGGCCACGCCGAGTCGCTCGCGCGCGTCTCGAGCGCCTTCGTCCCGATCCGTTTCCAGGGAGCGATCGTGTACCAGAAGCCCGAAGAGGCCGCGTCGTGAGCGACAGGATCCGCGTGCTGGTGGTCGACGACTCGGCGTTCGTGCGCAAGGCCGTCGGGCGCATGCTCGCCACGGCCGACGACATCGAGGTGGTGGGCTTCGCGCGCGACGGCGAGGAGGGCCTGGCGCTCGCGCGCGAGCTGCGGCCGGACGTGGTGACGCTCGACGTCCGCATGCCGAAGCTCGGCGGGCTCGAGACGCTCGAGCGGCTGATGGCCGAGCAGCCGGTTCCGGTGCTGCTGATGTCGACGCTCACGCAGGAGGGCGCCGAGACGACGCTGCGCGGGCTCGAGCTCGGTGCGATGGAGTTCGTCGACAAGTCCTCGGTCGAGCCGATGAGCATGCTGAGCCTCGCCGAGGAGCTGATCTCGAAGATCCGCGCGCTCGGCGGGGCGCGCGTGCGCTCGCGCCCGCGGACGCAGCCCAAGGGCGAGGTCGCGGCCGGCCGCGCCTCCGCCCAGTGCGTGACGATCGCGGCCTCGACCGGCGGGCCCTCGGCGCTGCAGGCGGTCGTCTCCGCGCTGCCCGCGGCCTTCCCGGCGGCGGTCGTGATCGTGCAGCACATCCCGCGCGGCTTCACGCGCTCGCTCGCGGAGCGACTCGACGCCCGCAGCGCCATCCCCGTGCGCGAGGCACGCCACGGCGACGCCGTCGAGCCGGGCCGGGTGCTGCTGGCCCCCGCGGGCATCCACACGCGGCTGGTGCGTTCGCGCGCGGGAGTCGAGGTCTCGCTCGAGGAGGAGCCGAGCGAGGCGCTGCACCGGCCGTCGGCGGACGTGCTGATGTCCTCGGCCGCCGAGGTCTACGGCGCCCTCGCGGTGGGCGTGGTGCTCACCGGGATGGGCTCGGATGGCACGGAAGGCCTGCGCGCGATCAGGCAAAGAGGCGGCCTCACGCTCGCCGAAGCCGAGGAGACCTGCGTCATCTTCGGGATGCCCAAGGCGGCGATCGAGGCGGGCGTGATCGAGCGCACCCTGCCGCTCGACCGAATCGCCGCCGAGATCCTGGGCGCGGTATAGTCCTCCCCGGAGACTGGAAGACCCTTGGCTCTGCAAGGCAACCTGGAGGATCTGCCGCTCCTCGACATCATCCAGATCGTCTCCTTCAGCAAGAAGACCGGCTACCTCCACGTGAGGATGGAGGGCGGCGACGGAGCGATCGTGTTCCGCGAGGGGCTCGTGGTCTCCGCGTTCACGGCGAACTCGCCGGCAGCCGACCCGCGGCTGGCGACGCTCGCGCCGGGGTCCAGGGACACGGCCGTCAGGCGCAGGCTCGGCTTCGCGCTGGACGAGCTCGCGCGGCTGCGCGAGGGTGCCTTCGGGTTCGAGCTGACCGACGCGGTTCCCGAGACCGTCGGCAAGCGCGACATCCGCCTGGAGACGCTCGTGGGCGGCATCAACCCGCAGGAGATGCTGCTCGCGCTGGCGCAGGGGATGGACGACGACCGCGCCCAGTCGGCGGCGGCCGTGGAGGCCTCGTTCGCGACGCCTGCCGAGGGCATGGTCGCCGCGGAGCTCGCCGCGCTCGTCCCGCCCGTGGTGCCGTCCGACGCCGTGCGCACGGCACTCGCCGCGCCGCCGCCGGCTCCCGCGGCGCCTCCCGAGTCGCCGGCGCCCGAGGAGCTCGACGCGGCGCCGGTCCCCCGCTACGCGTCGGACACGCGTCCGCTCACGAAGCTGACGCGCCCGGAGCCGCCCGAGGAGGCGCCGCCTGCGCCCCCAGCGCCGTCCGCGCCCGCCCTCGAGGCCGCGCCTTCGCCGGGCGCGCAGCCTCCGGCCGCAGCCCCTCCCGTCGCGGAAGCGCCCGCCGCGGAGCTGCCGCGCGCGGCGCGCACCATCCTGCTGGTCGACGACGAGCAGGACGTGCGCGAGGTGCTCGCCCGCCACTTCGGCGCGGCCGGCTTCGAGATCGTCGAGGGCGGGGATCCCGAGGAGGCCGCCAAGCTCGCGGCGCGCCTGCGCACCGAGGACAAGCTCTTCGTGCTGGTGACCGACCTCGGCATGCCGGCCTCGGGCGGCGCGTCGTTCCAGGGCGGCTTCGAGGTGGTGAAGCGGCTCTGGAAGATGAACCTGCGCCCGCCCGTGCTGATGATGACGGAGAGCCTCAACCAGTCGCTGCGGCTGCGCGCGCGCCAGATGGGGGTCCAGTCCTTCGTCTTCAAGCCGACGCTCAGCAAGCTCAACGCGCGCCAGTTCGAGGCCGACCTGCAGGCCTTCGCGGGCAAGCTGGTGCGCGACGTGCTGCCGCAGCTCGCCGAGATCGCCGTGCTCAAGCAGGGGCAGGCCAGGCCGTCGCGCAAGCCGGAAGCGCGCGCCGCCGAGGCTCTGCCCGTTGCGGAGGGCGCCGCCCGGCCCTTCGAGTTCCTCAAGCGCAGGCTGGTCGAGCTGCGCGAGGGCGGCGACGCCAACGAGATCGCGACGCTGGTGATGAAGGTGGCGCGCGAGTTCTTCGAGCGCGCGCTCCTGTTCCTGGTCAAGAACGAGGAGGCGCGCGGCCTCGGCGGCTTCGGGCTGGCTCCGCGCGACGAAACCCTCAACCTGCTGGCGCGCCAGCTCACGATCCCGCTCGGCGAGCCGTCGCTCTTCCGCCAGGTGGCGCACGACCGCAGGGCGTTCAACGGGCCGCCACCCGCCGACCGCTGGCTCGGCCACGTGCTCGGCCGCATCGGCCGCTTCCAGTCGCACGGGATCGCGCTCTGCCGCTGGTGGCGCACCGCGAGACGATCGCGATCGTGTTCGGCGACAATCCCGAGAGCGGCCGCGAGCCGGGGAACCTGGAGCCGCTCGAGGTGTTCGTGCAGCAGGCCGGGATCGCGCTCGAGAACGTGTTCCTGCAAAAGAAGCTGCAGGCGGCCGAAGACAAGGACAGGGCGTCTCTGAGATAGAATCCCCGGGCGAGGTTCAGATGTCGCAAGACGAGCTGTCCCGCAAGGGCCAGGACATCCTGCAGATCGTCGGCAAGGCCAAGGAGTTCACCGAGGAGCTGCTCAAGGAGAACGAGCGGCTGCGCTTCAAGATCGCCTCGCTCGAGGCCTCGGGCGGCGCGCAGAAGGCCGACGAGCGCGTGAAGTCGCTCGACAGCCGCGTGCACGAGCTCGAGAACAAGCTGGCCGAGCTCGACGCGCGCTACCGCAAGGTCGAGGAGGAGAACAAGGAGTTCGCCGACCGCTACATCGAGATCGAGGAGCAGAACAACAACCTGGCCAACCTCTACGTGGCCTCGTACCAGCTCCACTCGACGCTCGACTTCCGCGAGGTGGTGCGCATCGTCCAGGAGATCGTGATCAACCTGATCGGCGCCGAGGTCTTCCACGTGCTGATGGTCAGCGAGAAGACCGGCCAGCTCGAGATCGAGGCCTCCGAGGGCCAGACCCCGGCTCGTACGACGATCCCGGTGGGCGACGGCCTGATCGGCAAGGCCGCGCAGTCGGGCGAGAACTACTTCGCCGACGTCGGTGGCCCGGCGCGATCCGTCGCCGTTCGAGGAGCCGCTCGCGGTGATCCCGCTCAAGATCAAGGACTCGACGATCGGGCTCATCTCGATCAACAAGCTGCTGGTCCAGAAGACGCAGTTCACCTCGATGGACTACGAGCTGTTCACGCTGCTCGCCGGCCACGCAGCGACCGCCATCTTCTCCGCCAAGCTCTACTCGACCTCGGCCCGGAAGCTCACGACGCTCCAGGGCTTCCTGGACATGCTGAAGCAGAAGCAGAGCTGAAGCCGTCCCGGGCGCCCCGCCGCGCGCCGTGCAAAAGCCTGTAACCGCGACCCGCGATTCCAGAGCGGCCGCGCGAGGCTTCTGCCTATAATCTCAGTCGGAGGCCCCCCCGTATGTCCCAACCGCGGACCCTCGGCGAGCTGAGGGTGTCGTCGAACTCGAGCGAGCGCGTCTCCGTCAGGGAAGAGATGCGCCGCAACCTGCTCCGGAAGCTGCGCACGAAGGGGCCGGTGTTCCCCGGGATCGTCGGCTACGACGACTCGGTGATCCCGCAGATCACGAACGCCGTGCTCTCGAAGCACAACATGATCCTGCTCGGCCTGCGCGGGCAGGCCAAGAGCCGGATCCTGCGCAGCCTGACGAGCCTGCTCGACCCGGCGGTGCCGGTGCGTGGCCGGCTGCGAGATCAACGACCACCCGGACGCGCCGATCTGCCGCCGCTGCCGCGACCTGATCGCCGCGCAGGGGCGACGAGACGCCGATCGGCTGGCTCGCGCCCGACCAGCGCTACGTCGAGAAGCTGGCGACGCCCGACGTCACGATCGCCGACATCATCGGCGACGTCGACCCGATCCGCGCCGCGCGCGGCGGCTTCGACCTGGCGAGCGAGCTCACCATGCACTACGGGCTCTTGCCCCGCGCGCACCGCGGCATCTTCGCGCTCAACGAGCTGCCCGACCTCGCCGGGCGCATCCAGGTGGGCCTGTTCAACATCCTCCAGGAGGGCGACGTCCAGATCAAGGGCTACCCGGTTCGGCTGCCGATCGACGTCTCGATGGTGTTCACCGCGAACCCCGAGGACTACACGGCGCGCGGCAAGATCATCACGCCGCTCAAGGACCGCATCGGCAGCGAGGTGCGCACGCACTACCCGACGACGCTCGAGCACGGCGTCGCGATCACCTCGCAGGAGGCGTGGACCAGCCGCGGCACGGGCCTGCTGGTCCCGCGCTGGGTGCGCGAGGTGGTGGAGGCGGTCGCCTTCGCGGCGCGCCGCGAGAAGAAGATCGACCGCAGGAGCGGCGTCTCGCAGCGGCTGCCGATCAGCGCGCTCGAGAACGCGGTGAGCAACGCCGAGCGCCGCGCGCTGCGTCGCGGGCGAGGACCAGGTGGTGCCGCGCGTCTCCGACATCTACGCGTCGCTGCCGTCGCTCACCGGCAAGTTCGAGCTCGAGTACGAGGGCGAGCTGGTGGGCGCCGAGAACGTGGCGCGCGAGCTGATCCGCGAGGCGGTGGGCGAGGTGTTCTCGACCTACCTCGGCGCCGCCGACCTGAAGCAGGTGGTGCGCTTCTTCGAGGAGGGCGGGACGCTCAGGATCCGCGAGGGCTCGCCGTCGGCCGACGTGCTGGCGCAGCTGCGGCGCGTGCCGGACGTGCTCGAGAACCTGGCGGCCGCTGGGCGTCGAGCCCGGCGCCTCGCTCTCGCTGCAGGCGGCCGCGGGCGAGTTCGTGCTGGAAGGGCTCTGGGCCCAGAAGAAGATCGGCCGCAGCGACGACCGCGGCTTCGTGGCGCCCGAGCGGCGCCCCGAGCTCGAGGTCGACATGGAGCGGCTCGAGCGCCTGCGCCGGCTCAAGAAGCAGGTGAACTGAGGCTCGCGATGGCCGTCGTCCGCTACCACCGCTACACCGGCGAGCTGTGGGACGAGCTCGACCTCGACGCGCTCGTCGACGAGCTCAGCGACTTCTTCCTGCAGAGCGGCTTCGGCGACGAGGCGACGGAGTTCGACGAGGACGCGCTGCAGGCGCTCCACGACGCGATCCTCGACGCGATGCTGAAGCGCGGGCTGCTCTCGCCCGAGGACCTCGAGAAGGCTGATGGCGGACCAGGACGCGCTCGACGAGCTGCTGCAGAAGACGGTCGAGCGGCTGATGCGCGAGGGCTACCTGCGCGCGAGCGAGGCGCAGCCGTTCCACGACCCGACCGGCGGCGGCGGCGACGGCCGGCCGGGCCCGCCGGTGCGCTTCGAGCTGACCGAGAAGACGGTCGACTTCCTCGGCTACCGCGCGCTGCGCGACCTGCTCGGCTCGATCGGCAAGTCCTCGTTCGGCCGCCACGACACGCGCGACCTCGCGACCGGCGTCGAGGCCTCCGGCCCCTCGAAGGCCTGGGAGTTCGGCGACACCATGAACCTCGACGTCTCGGCGACGCTGCTGTCGGCCGTCGCGCGCGAGGGCCTGAAGGTGCCGCTCGACGTCGACTACCAGGACCTGCACGTGCAGCAGTCCGAGTACCAGTCCTCCTGCGCGACGGTGGTGATGCTCGACTGCTCGCACAGCATGATCCTCTACGGCGAGGACCGCTTCACGCCGGCCAAGAAGGTGGCGCTCGCGCTCTCGCACCTGCTGCGCACGCAGTACCCGGGCGACAGCCTGCACCTGGTGCTGTTCCACGACTCGGCCGAGGAGATCCCGCTCTCGCGGCTGGCCCAGGTGCGCGTCGGGCCGCACTACACGAACACGCGCGAGGGCCTGCGGCTCGCGCAGCGGATCCTGGCGCGCGAGCGCAAGGACATGAAGCAGATCGTGATGATCACCGACGGCAAGCCCTCCGCGCTCACCGAAGCCGACGGCCGCATCTACCGCAACCCCTTCGGCCTCGACCCGCGCGTGGTGGCGCTCACGCTCAAGGAAGTCGCGAGCTGCCGCCGCCAGGGCATCCTGGTCAACACCTTCATGCTGGCGCGCGACCGCGAGCTGGTCGCGTTCGTGAAGAAGGTGACGGAGATGTGCCGCGGCAAGGCCTACTTCACGACGCCGTACAGCCTGGGCCAGTACGTGCTGATGGACTACCTGAACAAGAAGGTAAGGAAGCTCCACTAGCGGGGGGCTCGGGGGGCGCTCAGCGCCCCCGAATGCCAGTCCAGAGAGTCCGTAGGCCTCTTCGTTCGTTTGTTCGTCTTCCTCGTTTGTGCTCTCCGTGTCCTCGCCGTTGGATCCCCTTGTTTGTCCCCGTCCCGCTAAGGTGCTACAAGGTGCCAGGGGAAGAGACCGTGGCCGAGGCCGAGCCGCCGCAGGTGCTCCTGGTCGAAGACAATCCCGATCACGAGGAGCTGATCCGCCGGGCGTTTGCCGAACGGCAGCCGAAGGTTGCGCTCGCCGTCGCGCGCCACGGCGAGGAAGCGCTCGACTACCTGCACCGCCGCGGCAACTACCAGGACCCGAGAACGAGCCCAAGGCCGCGCCTGATCCTGCTCGACCTGCGGCTGCCGCGCGTCGACGGGCTCGAGGTGCTGGGCGAGATCAAGTCGACGCCCTCGCTGCGCTCGATGCCGGTGGTGGTGCTCACCACCTCCGACTCCGAGCACGACGTGCAGCGCGCCTACGCGCAGCACGCGAACAGCTACCTGGTGAAGCCCGCCGAGTTCTCGCGCATCCGCGAGCTGATCGACCGCGTCGAGGGCTACTGGCTCGACATCAACCGGCTGCCCGGCGACGGCACGCGCCCCGAGACTGGGGTCAGGTCTTGAAATGGCGCATTGCACCCTGACAATGCGTCAATTCAAGACCTGACCCCTACTGGCGATCGGGCCGCCGGGCACCTTCGCGGCACGGTCGAGGCCGTGGCCGGCGGGGAACAAGCCCGGCAGCGAGACGGGCAGGCGCCCGCCGATCGGAGCCTCGCCGCAGAGCGCTCGCACCGCGGCCGCCTCGGGCGCGTCGCCGATCTCGTAGGTGAGCGAGGATCGCCGGCAGCTTCGCGCCCAGCTCTCCCACGTAGGGGCTGCCGAGCGCGACGGTGACGAGCGGGCGGCGCGCGTCGTCGCGCGCGAGCGCCTCGAGCAGCGACTGCTGCCCGGGCGACAGGCCCAGCTTGCCGTTCGGGTCGGAAGCGCGCGTGAAGGTCGCGGCCACGATCGCGTCCACGCCCTTCGCCATCGCGCGCAGCAGGTCGAGCTCGGAGGCCGTCGTGCGGTCCGTCACCTCGACCGCGGTCAGCCCCGGCAGCCGCTTGCGCAGCTCCGGGATCAGCACGCGGCCGGGCGCGGCCTCGCGCCAGCCGCTCGCGGAGTCGACCACCGACAGCAGCAGCACGCGCGCCTTCTGCGGCAGCGCCAGCGGCACCTGGCCGCGCTCGTCCTTGAGCAGCGTGATCGCGCGCGAGGCGATCTCGACGGCGACCGCCTCGTGTGCGCGCCCGCCCACGCTCGCGGGCACCGCCTCGACGTCCACGAGGCGGGAGCGCTGGAGCCCGAGCCGCGCCTTCGCCCGCAGGATGCGCTCGACCGAGCGGTCGAGAGCGTCCTGCGCGATCTCGCCGCGCTCGACCGCCTGCTTGATCCCGCGCAGCGCCGCCTCGGGGTCGGGCGAGTCGAGCACCACGTCGGCCCCTGCCGCGACCGCGAGCGCCGCCGCCTCCGCGGGAGTGAAGCGCTTGCTGATCGCGTGCATCGACATCGAGTCCGTGAAGATGATTCCCTCGAAGCCCAGCTCCTCGCGCAGCAGGCCGGTGAGGATCGGCCGGCTGAGCGTCGCCGGCCGTCCCTCGGTCGGATCGAGCGCGGGCAGCCGGATGTGCGAGGACATCACGGCGTCGATTCCCGCGGCGATCGCCGCCCGGAACGGCACGAGCTCCACGGCGTCGAGGCGAGCGCGCGGGTGCTCGACCACCGCGAGGTCGAGGTGGGTGTCGGTCGCCGTGTCGCCGTGGCCGGGGAAGTGCTTGGCGGTCGCGAGCATGCCGCCCTGCTGGATCCCGCGCATGTACGCGGTCGCCATGCGCGCCACCAGCTCGGGGTCCTCGCCGAACGAGCGGATGTTGATCACCGGGTTCTGCGGATTCACGTTCACGTCGACCACGGGGTAGTAGTCCACGTGGACGCCGAGTGCCCGCCCCTCGCTCGCGCCGACGCGGCCCGCGCGCTCCGCGAGCGCCGTGTCGCGCGTCGCGCCGAGCGCCATCGCGCGCGGCATGCGCGTCGCGCCCTCCACGATGTAGCCGGCCCCGCCCTCGAAGTCCGCCGTGAACAGCAGCGGCAGCGCCGAGGCCCGCTGCAGGCGGTTGAGCAGCGTCGCGATCGCGAGCGCGTCGCCCTTGATCGCCCGTCCCCCGGCGAGGCCGTAGACGGGATTGAGCAGCGCCGGCGGCAGCGCCTCGCCGCCGCCGAAGACGTGGAAGCCGCCCACGCGGCCCTCGCGCACGAGCCGCTCCAGCTTCTCCGAGGCCTCGCTGTCGACCGGCGTGTAGACGCCGTTCAGGCCCGGGACCACGAGCTGCCCGACCTTCTCGTCGAGCGTCATCTTCGCGAGCGTCTTCTTGACCCAGGCCGCGGCCTGCTTGTCGGGGGCCTTGGGCGGGGCGGCGACGGCCGTGGACGAGAGGCACGCGAGCAGCAGGGCGAGCGGCAGCCGGCGGAGCATCAGCGGATTCTACTCACGCGTCCGCACGGCCTCGAACTCGAGCGTGCCGAAGCAGCGGGGCAGGTGGAAGTTGCGCTCGTCGAGCGGGGACCACGAGGCCCAGTGCGGGTGCGAGGTCTTGTCGCCGCACTTGTAGAGGTTGCCGCGCCAGTGCTGTCCGCCGAGCGGCCCGAGCGGGCCCAGGTAGTGCTCGACGAGGGCGAGCGGGATGAAGAAGGCGAGCTGCCAGTCGACGGTCTCCGCGATCTCCGGCTCGACGCGGGACGGCAGCGAGGAGCGCAGCTGGACCAGGCGGCCGTCGTCGGGCCGCAGGCGCCTGGCGGCCATCAGCTCTCCGCCCACGCGCCGCGGATCGGTCACGTGGCTCGCGAGCAGCGCGCCGCCGGCATTCATCTCGAAGTTCAGGTAGCCGCCGGCCGGCCGCGGCTCGAGGAAGATCTCGACGCAGCTGTCCTCGTAGACGGGATCGCCGAAGCGCCGGTGCCGCGAGCGCACGTAGCGGTCCTCGACGCGGAAGATCCCGGCGATTCCGTCGCCGGTGTGCAGCAGCCGCGCGCGCGTCCGCGGGCGGTGGGCGCTGCCCTCGGGCCGGAAGTGGGCGAGCTCGAGCGTCTCGGCGCCGGCCCAGGACGCGGCATCCCACTCGTCCTCGAGCCGCGGCCGTTCGCGCGCCGCGCGGACGAGCGCGCGCATCAGCCGAAGTAGCTGGGCAGCCGCGCGCCGCCCTGGGCTTCGGCGAGTGCGATGCGCACGGCGCCCATCGCAGGCTCGACCTCGAGCCGCTTCACCTGGCCGCGCGGCGCGGTCGCCGGCAGCCGGCGCTTCAGCTCCTCGGCCAGCCACGGCACGCCGGTGAAGACGCCGCCGGCGAGCACGAACTGCACCGGCTCCTCCTGCATGTGCAGCCGCTCGACCACCGAGCGCGCCGCGCGCACGAGCTCGTGGGCCGCCTGCTCCAGGATCTGGGTTCCCACCTCGTCGCCCTCGTCGCGCGCCTGCTGCACCAGGCGGGCGGTCTGCGCGAGCGCGTGGTGGGGGAGCTGGCGGTCGTAGACCTCGGAGATCAGGTCCTGCGGCTTCGTCACCGCGAAGTGGTTGAGCACGCGCGCGGTGAGCGAGGTGGCCGGGCCGCGCCCGTCCGCGGCGCGCGCCACGGCGCGCAGCGCCCGGCGCCCGATCCAGTAGCCGCTGCCCTCGTCGCCCAGGATGTGGCCCCAGCCGCCGGCGCGCGCGGCGCGATCGGCGCTGCGGCCGAAGACGATCGAGCCCGTTCCGCAGATGATCACGACGCCCGAGGCGTCGCCGACTCCGGCCACGAGCGCGACCAGCGCGTCGTTCACGACCAGCGTGCGCGAGCGCGCGCCGATCCGGCGCATGATGTCGGCGACCAGCGTCTTCTCGTCGTCGCGGTCGGCGCCCGCCATGCCGAGGCAGATCGCGCCCACGTCCAGGCTACGGTTCCCGAGCGCCTGATCCATCACCGTGTGCAGGACCTTCTCGACCGCGAGCTCGCCTTCGGCCTTCAGGTTGGCGCCCCCCGCGCGCCCCTCGCCGAGCACCTTGCCCTCGCCGTCGGCCAGGTAGCCGATCGTCTTGGTGCCGCCGGCGTCGATGCCCAGGACGTGCATGAGAGCTCCGCAGGCATCTTATCCGACGCCGGCGACACGGCCCGCGGCCCTCGCTGACGGCGCCGCACGGCCGTGGGATACTCGGCTCGACGCCGGAGGCGACGATGGTCGAGTCCGATCGCACGCAGAGGCGCTACGAGCGGCAGTCGCCTTCGCACACGGTGCAGGTCACCGCCGAGTTCGAGGGAGCGCTGGCCCTCGGCGAGGCGATCGACCTTTCCGCCGGCGGCGCCCGGCTGCTGCTCCAGTCGCGCGAGCTCGCGGTCGGCGACGAGGTGATCCTCTGGCTGAGCTTCGCGCGCCCCCGCCAGCCGGTGCCCGCCACCGGGCGCGTCGTCTGGGCCGGCGGCGGCTGGGACGGGCCGCTCTACGGCCTCGAATGGACCCACCAGGGACCCCAGCGCTCGTGGATCGGCTGGGCGGCGACGGCGTAGTTGCTGATCCTGCGCTGGGCCCTCATCGCAGCGCTCACGCTCTGGGCGTGGCGCCGGCGCTCGCTCACGACGTGGATCCTGCTGTCGATGGTCGTGGGCGCCGAGGTGGGCCACGACTGGCCCGGAGTCGCGGTCTCGCTCCGCCTGCTGAGCCAGATCTTCATCCGCATGATCAAGACGATCATCGCGCCGCTCATCTTCGCGACGCTGGTCGTGGGCATCGCCGGACATCCGAACCTGCGCCACGTCGGCCGCATGGGCCTGAAGGCGCTCGTCTACTTCGAGGTCGTCACGACGCTCGCGCTCTTCATCGGTCTCGCCGCGATCAACCTGTCGCAGGCCGGCGCGGGGCTCCACGCGCCCGAGGCGATGCAGCCCTCGGGCACGCGCCCGCCGCCGCAGTCGCTCTCCGACGTGGTGCTGAGCGCCTTCCCCGAGAACGTGGCGAAGGCCGTGGCGGAAGGCCACGTGCTGCAGGTCGTCGTCTTCAGCCTGCTGCTGGCGGTCGCGCTGTCGCTGATCGGCGAGGAGAAGCGCCGGCCGCTGCTCGCGTTCTGCGAGTCGCTCGCCGCCGCGATGTTCAAGTTCACGAACCTCGTGATGCTGTTCGCTCCGATCGGCGTGGGCGCCGCGATCGCGTACACGGTGGGGCACATGGGCATCGGCGTGCTGGTCAACCTCGCCAAGGTGCTCGCGACCCTGTACGCGGCGCTCGTGGCGTTCCTGCTGCTGGTGCTGCTGCCGGTCGCGCTCGTCGCTCGCGTGCCGCTCAAGCGCTTCGCGATGGCGCTCGCCGAGCCGGTGTCGATCGCGTTCGCCACCACCAGCTCCGAGGCCGCGCTGCCGCTCGCGATGGAGCGCATGGAGCAGCTCGGCGTTCCGCGGCAGACCGTGGCCTTCGTGATGCCGCTCGGCTACAGCTTCAACCTCGACGGCTCGACGCTCTACCTCGCGCTGGCGTCGGTCTTCGTGGCGCAGGCGGCGGGCATCCCGCTCACCTTTCCGCAGCAGATCGCGATCGTGCTGACGCTGATGATCACGAGCAAGGGCGTCGCGGGCGTGCCGCGCGCGACACTCGTGATCCTGATGGGTACGGCGTCGTCTTTCGGGCTTCCCGAGTGGCCGATCCTCGTGCTGCTGGGCATCGACGAGCTGATGGACATGGCGCGCACGTCGGTCAACGTGATCGGCAACTGCCTGGCGACCGTCGTGATCTCGCGCTGGGAGGGCGACTTCGCGTCGGACGGCGCGGATCAGGGATCCGCCGTGCTTCCTAGACGTTCCCAGGGCACTCAGGCGAGGGCTTCGCGGGCTTCGGCCAGGAAACGGCGGACCTTCTCCTTCGGATCGCCGGGGCCCAGGGTCTCGAGCGGAGCGTAGCCGCGATAGCCGGAGCTCTTCAGGATCCCGAAGACCCGCCGCAGCTCGGTCTTCTCCTCGCGGTTGCGGCGGTAGAGGAGCTCCTTGATCTGCCAGGTTGCGGCGTAGGGGGCGAGGCGGGCCACCTCTTCGTACGGGTCGGCGGTGCGCAGGCTGCCGATGTCGACGTTCAGGCCGAACCACGGCGAGCCGACCCGCTCGCGGAGCGCCAGCACCTCGTCGGCCGTCTTCAGCAGCTCGTCGTGGTTCTGGTAGACGATCATCACTCCGCGCTGCTCGCCGGCGGCGGCGCATTCGCGAAACGCCTCCGCCACCCAGCCGGTCATCTGCTCGCGGCTCGGGCCCTTCGCCTCGGCGCGGCCGTCGAAGACGCGCAGAACCGGCGCGCCCAGCTTCGCAGCCACCTCGATCCAGCGCTTCACGTGCGCCACGTCGGCCGCGCGCTTGTCGGCCTCCGGCTGCGTGAAGTCGTTGCGGACGCCCGTGCCGCTCACGCCGAGGCCGTTCAGGAAAGCCCGCCGCTTGATCGCGTGGACGTAGTCGTCGGTCGGGACCGCGGGATGGCCGGGGAAGTAGTACCCGGTCGGATCGACCGCGTCGAAGCCCAGCTCCGCGCAATAGTCGATCGCCTGCTCGAGCGACATCGCCCCGCTGCGCAGCGGAGCGTTGAACGAGTACAGGTTGCAGCTCAGCTTGATCTTCGGCGAGCGTGCCGCGGCGGGCGGCGGCGCGCCTTGTGGCCGTGGCATCGGACGCCAGCGCGACGGGGGCGGCGAGCAGGGCTGACGAAGTCGCGCCTTGTCGTCTCGGCCAAGAGCGTCTCCTGGCCGCCGAGTCTACTCCGGCGCGACGCTGCGCGGCGTGCTTCTCGCGGACCAGAGCGCGAGGCTCGCGACGATCACGTTCGCGACGATGACGGGAGCCGCGTTGAGCGCGATGCCGTAGGCGAGCCACATCGTCGCCGCCGCCGCCTGGATCAGCCGAAGCGTCCGCGGCTCGCGGCAGAAGTAGGAGGTCGCGAAGGTCGCGGTCGCGGCCCAGCCGATGAGGTCGGGGCCGCTCACGCCGGCGCCCCGGGCGTCTCGCGGATCGTCACGAAGTCGGTCGTCACCTTGTCCCACTCCTGGATCTGCAGGCCGTGCCGCTCGAAGAGCCCGCGCACCGCGAGCGCATCGTAGCCGACGATGTCCTCGAGCACGGGCACGAGCACGCTCAGCGCGTCGTCCGACAGGATCGAGCGCCGCGCGATCGGCGCGATGTACGGGTTCTCCGAGACGGCGATCGTGTAGCCGTCCAGCCGGTTGACGTGGAGCATCACGTGCACGTCGGAGCTGCCGTCGCCGACGTAGACCACGTGGTCGTGGCTCACCTGGAGCTGCTCCGAGAGCTCCGAGAGCGTCGCCACCTTGCCGTAGCCGGCGCACACGCGCTCGACCCTGCGGATCTCGCCGGTCCCGGGGTCGTAGTCGAGGCGCGTGGCGCGGATCCGGTCCGCAGGCACGAGGCCAGCGAGCGCCGACTGCACCACCTCCTCGGGAGCAGCCGAGACGACGTAGAACGAGAAGCGGTGGCCGTCGATGCCACGCTCGAGGATCTCCACCAGCCGCCCGATGTTCGACTTCAGGCGGATGCGGCGGCCCACCTCGACGAGGTGCTCGCGCCGCACCTTCCGGTACTCCGGATCGTGGAGCAGCAGGTAGGCGAGCTCGCCGCCCTGCTGGACGATGTTGATGCGGGCGAGGCCCTTCACCTTCTCCTCGAAGCCGTGGGCTCCGAGCAGCTCGCCGAGCACGATGCCGGAGTCGTTGAAGCTCAGCGTCTGGTCGAAGTCGCTCGCGAGCAGGTACTCCTTCGGGCCCCCACGACGGGTCATCGCGGTCTCCTTCCTCGGCTCCAAGGTACGCTCAGTTCAGGCATGAGTCCAGTCGATAGAAGTGATATCAGCAATCGACTATACTAATGAGGCGGCCATGCGACTGAGCCGACAGGAGAAGGCGGATTCGCGCGCGGGCGCGACAGCCCGGCCGGCATCGGCTAACCTCCGCACTTCATGCCTCCCGCGTACGGAGTGGGCGCAGAGCGCCTGACCCACATCACCTGCCACAAGGCCTCGTCCCGCATCGTGGTCGACGGCGATCTCGCCAAGCCCGCCTGGCGCGACGCCGAGCGCTCGCCGCGCTTCGTCGACATGGTGAGCGGCGAGCCCGCGCTCTACGACACGCGCGTCGCCTGCCAGTGGGACGCCGAGCGCTTCTACGTCGCGTACTGGATCGAGGAGCCGCAGGTGCGCGCGACACTCACCGAGCGCGACAGCTTCATCTGGAACGACAACGACGTCGAGATCTTCGTGGCCGGCGACGACTGCTACTACGAGCTGGAGATCAACGCCTTCGGCACCGTCTACGAGGCGTTCTTCGTGTGGCAGGACGCGCTCGTGCGCGGCAGCCGCTTCGAGAAGGCCGGTCTCGACCCGATGAGCCGCAAGGTCGACCTGCTCGCCGGCTTCCAGGACGCGAATCGCTTCGGCAGGCACCCGCGCGGCCGCCGCTTCGCCTTCCTCGACTTCGACCTCGCCGGGCTCGAGACGGCCGTGCGCGTGGACGGGAAGATCAACGACCCCGCCACGACCGACCGCGGCTGGACGGTCGAGATGGCGCTTCCGTGGAAGAGCCTGGCGTTCCTGTTCGATGGGCGCACGCTGCCGCCCAGGGAAGGCGAGACGCTGCGCTGCGACTTCTCGCGCTTCGAGGCCGTGCGTGTGCACGGCAAGGCGCTTCCCGAGAACCCCGGCTGGAGCCTCAACCCGCACGGCGTCTACGATTCCCACATCCCCGAGAGCTTCAGCGTCGTCCACTTCACCGAGAAGCGGGCGCCCTAGCCGACGCGGCTCGTGGTACGTCAGGCGAGCGCGCGGAAGAGTCGTTCCTTGAAACGCGCGATGTCGATCTGCCAGACGATCGTGGCGTTCGGCGGGCCGGAGATCGCGGCCTCCGGCCAGCCGGTCGCGTCGCCGAGCTTGCGGGGAACGACGTCGAGCGAGTCGACCACGGTCATGCCGCGGGTCAGCGGGCTCTCGCACTCGATCTCGACCGCGTGGCGGCTGGTGCGCGTCGCGATGCCGGGCTCGAGCGCGACGGCCATCGCGACCGGGTCGGGCAGGCCGATGCCGGGGTCGTGGAACAGCCGGCGATTCGCCTCGAGCGCCGTCTTGTTGCAGTCGATCGTGAAGTGCGCGAGCGGCGTGTCGATCTTGCGGCAGCGCGCGATGTCGGCGTCGTCGAGGTTGGCGGGGCCGCGGCACAGCTCCCAGCCCACCATCTCGATCGGCAGGCCGGAGCGAAAGACGATCCGCGCCGCTTCGGGGTCGCACCAGATGTTGTACTCGGCCGCCGGCGTGACGTTTCCGACCGTGCAGGCCGCGCCGCCCATCACGATGCAGCGGCTCACCTGCGAGGCGATGCCGGGCGCCTTCTGCAGCGCGAGCGCCACGTTCGTGAGCGGGCCGAGCGTCACGAGCACGAGGCCCGGCCGCGCGCGGATGCGCTCGACGATCACGTCGGGTCCGTAGCCCTTCGAAGGCGCGGTCTTCGGCGGCGGGTAGCCCTGATCGCCGAGTCCGTCCTGGCCGTGGAAGAAGCTCGCGTCGATCGGCGGCCGCGTGAGCGGCTTCGCCGCGCCCTCGTAGACGGGCACCGAGGCGCCGCACAGCTCCACCGTGTAGCGGGCGTTGCGGCTGCCCTGGGCGAGCGCGACGTTGCCGGCCACGACGGTGATCGCGACGACGTCGAACGCCGGATCCTTGAGCGCCAGGATCAGCGCGACCGCGTCGTCCGAGGCCGTGTCGGTGTCGATCAGCAGCGGCGTGGGCATGGCGGGTCTGCGGCGCGGCACATCCTACGACGGAAGCACAAGATCGTTGACACCAAGCGCGCTCGCCGACTAATCTCGCAGCCAGGTTTCACGCGCGCAATCAACACTTTGGAGACGCCGGACGCCGGACGCCGGAAGGAGAACTCCTGATGAGAACCACCCTTCGCGCTGCAAGCCTTGCAGGCCTGGTGCTCGCACTCGCGGCGTCCGCTCACGCGCAGCGCACGACCGGCACCATATCGGGCACCGTGAAGGACGCCTCGGGCGCCGTGCTGCCGGGCGCCACCGTCTCGGTGAGCGGCCCGAACATCGTCGGCACGCAGACCGCGGTGACCAACGAGCACGGCTACTACCGCTTCCTCAACCTGCCGCCGGGCGAGTACCAGCTCTCGTATGCCCTCAAGGGCTTCAAGACCGTCACCCGGCGCGGCATCCGGGTGAGCGTCGGCGGCACGCTCGAGGAGAACGCCGCCCTCGACATGACGCAGCTCCCGGAGTCGGTCGAGGTCGTGGGCGAGTCGTCGGTCGTCGACACGACCTCCAACGACGTCGGCACCAACTACGACCGCGAGCTGGGTCGAGAACGCGCCGCTGCGCCGCAACAGCTTCTTCGACCTGGTCGCATCGGCGCCGGGCTCGCTCGCGGGCGGCGACTCCAACAACACGCAGCGCACCATGGTCTACGGCTCCTCGTACGACGAGAACTCGTTCCAGGTGGACGGCGTCGAGATCACCGACAACTACTTCAACGAGGCGCTCGCCGAGCCCAACATGGACGCGATCGAGGAGGTCGAGATCCTGTCGCTCGGCGCGCCCGCCGAGTACGGCAACCTGACGGGCGCCGTCTACAACATCGTGACCCGGCAGGGCACGAACGACTTCCACGGCGACGTCGGCTTCTACTGGCAGTCCGACGGCCTGACCTCCAGACAACACGCAGCGGCATCACGAACCCCGACGGCAGCTTCATGAACGCCTGCCCCGACGGCGACGAGCCGCTGCCCCTGGACGCGCGACAAGTACACCGACTTCAGCGGCACAGCTCGGCGGCCCGATCGTCAAGGACAAGCTCTGGTTCTTCGCCTCCTACGGGAACCAGCGCGACTACTGCTGGGACGTCGGCGTCGACTCGACGAACCCGCTCACCGCCGTCCGCAGCCGCGCCGACCGCTACTTCTTCAAGCTCAACTGGCAGCTCAGCCCGAAGCACAAGTTCGTCGGCACCTTCCACCTCGACGAGCCGCACGGACGACGCCGGCCTCGCGCCTCAACTCCTCGCCCGAGACGGCCGCGACGCGGACGCAGAAGACGCCCACGCCGGGCCTCGGCTACACCGGCATCCTGTCCGACAAGACCGTCGTGGAGGTCCGCTACTCGGGCTTCTACGGCGACGTCACGATGCGGCCCGACCGATCCCGGCCAGCCCCGCGACCTCAACCGCTTCTACGACATCGACACCGGCTTCATCTCCGGCGGGCACTACTACTGGTACGACCTCAGCCCCGCGCGCACCACGCTCACCGCCAAGGTCTCGCACCTGGCCGACAACTTCCTCGGCGCGAGCCACGACTTCAAGTTCGGCGTGCAGTACAGCCAGGCCGCGGCGGGCGGGCTCGTCGGCTACAACGACCTCGATCTACACCTACAGCCAGACGACTCCCGACTACGGCTACGGCATCGCCTACACGCCCTTCAGCTACAGCGGCGACACGCCGCGCTCGGCGTCTTCGTCGACGACACCGTGCGGGTCAACGACCGGCTCTCGCTCAACCTCGGCGTGCGCTACGACTACCAGAAGGCCTTCTCGGCCGAGCGCGACCAGCTCGACGAGACAGGGCAACCCCACCGGGGTCACGTTCCCGGCAGACCGACTTCTTCACCTGGAACACGATCTCGCCGCGGATCGGCTTCAACCTGAAGCTGACCAAGGACGGTCGGACCGCGCTCAAGGGCCACTGGGGCCGCTACCACCGCGCGGTCGCCACCGGGGAGTACGCCAACATGATCGGCCCGAGCATCACGCCGATCTTCGTCGGGCCCCTACGACACTCACGAGCGGGACCTTCGGCGACCTCACGCTGTCGCGATCCAACGAGAACCTGGGCTTCGACCCGAACTACGAGAGCCCGTACACGGACCAGTTCATCGTGAGCCTCGAGCGCGAGCTGGCGCAAGGGCCTCGGGCGCCCAGATCAACTACGTCAACAAGCGCGGGCGGAAGTACGCCGCCTGGAACGACATCACGGGTGTCTACACGCGCGTGCCCTACGTGGACGACACGCTCGCAGGCGCGACGGGGCGCACGCTTCAGCTCTACCAGCTGCAGAGCGATCCCGAAGATCGCCAGTTCCGGATCACGAACCCGGACGGCTTCAACTCGGACATCAACGCCGTCAGCTTCGCGCTCATCAGGCGCATGACGGGCAAGTGGCAGATGACGGCCTCCGCGACCTGGCTGCGCGCCACGGGCTCGCTCCAGGAAGGCCAGGGAGGCGCGGGCGAGGCGGGGTCGGGCGTGGGAATCATCCAGCGCGGCGGGCTGCAGTTCCGCCAGTTCGGCCAGAACCCGAACAGCTTCGTGAACGTCGACGGCCGCCTGAAGAGCGACGTCGACCTGGCAGTTCAAGGTCCAGCCGAGCTATCAGCTGCCGGCCGGCTTCCTCGTCTCCGTGAACCTCGTCCTCGCGCGACGGAGCCCACCTCGTGCGGCGGACGCGCTCGCTGCGCGAGATCACCCAGGTGCCGGAGAACACGCCGATCCTGCTCCAGCCGCGCGGCGAGAACGGGCGCCTCGAGGACGTCACGATCCTCGACTTCCGCCTGCAGAAGGACTTCCGCCTCGGCCAGAAGGTCCGGCTGGCCCTGATGGCGGACGCCTTCAACCTGCTCAACAGCGACACCACCGAGGGCGTCGTGACCTCGCTCGTGGAGTCCGACTCCTACCTCTACCCGCTGAGTCCGGTCCTGCCGCGGCGCTTCATGCTGGGTGCGAAGATCAAGTTTTGACGCTCTCCGGGAATGCGCCCGGTCGAGCGCGCATTCCCGGAGATCTGAGCCGTCCCTGCGTCGTTGTCCGTCTTGTTCGTTGATCTTTGTTCGTTCCGTTTTCGTCCCTGATTGCGTTTGCCCTGCCCGCCCGGAAGAATCGCCTGATGCGTCGCATCGTGATCGTCGGCGCCGCGATCGCCGCGGCGCTCGCCGCAGGCTTCCTCCTCGCGCGCCGCTCGGGTGTGGCCCCGACCTGGCTCGGCGGCGGAGCGGCCAACCTCCTCGTCGTGACGATCGACACGACACGGGCCGACCACGTCGGCAGCTATGGTTACGCCGCGGCGCGCACGCCCCGGCTCGACGGCCTCGCCGCGCGCGGCCTGCGCTTCGAGCGCGCGGCGACGGTCGTGCCGCTCACGCTGCCGGCCCACTCCTCGCTCTTCACCGGCACCTTCCCGGCGCGCCACGGCGTGCGCGACAACGGCGGCTACTACCTGGGAGCCGAGCAGACGACGCTCGCCGAGGCGCTCTCGGCACGCGGCTACCGGACGGGCGGGTTCGTGTCCGCCTTCGTGCTCGACTCGCGCTGGGGGATCAACCAGGGCTTCGCGCGCTACTTCGACGACTTCGACCTGAGCCGTTACGAGAAGCAGGCCGGGATGGACGCGATCCAGCGGCCCGGCAACGAGACGGTGGACGAGGCGCTGCGCTGGCTCGGGCAGGACCAGCGACAGCCGTTCTTCCTCTGGGTCCACCTCTACGACCCGCACACGCCGTACGCCGCGCCGCGGGACTACGCGGCGCAGTTCCCGCGCACGCTCGCGGGCGCCTACGACGCCGAGATCGCCTACGCCGACGCGCAGCTCGGCCGCATCCTGGGCGCGCTGGAGAGCGACGGCCGCATCGACCGCACGGTGATCGCCGTGCTCGGAGACCACGGCGAGATGCTGGGCGAGCACGGCGAGCTCACGCACGGCTTCTTCGTCTACGACGCCGCGGTGCGCATCCCCGCCGTCATCGTCGCCCCGGGCCTCGCGGCTCGCGTGGTCAAGGACCAGGTGCGGATCGTCGACGTCATGCCGACGCTGCTCGAGCTGCTGAAGATCCAGGTGCCGTCCTCGGTGCAGGGGACGAGCCTGCTGCCGCTCGCGCGCGGCGAGCGGCTCAACCTGCAGGCGCTCTCGGAGAGCTGGTTTCCGCGCTTCCACTACGGATGGAGCGAGCTCGTCGCGATCCAGGACGAGCGCTTCAAGCTGATCCGCGCTCCACGCTCCGAGCTCTACGACCTCGAGCGCGATCCCCCCGAGCTCGCGGACCTCGCCGCCTCCGACGCGCCGCGCGCCGAGACGATGCAGCGGGCGCTCGATCGGATGCTCGCCGCGGTCGGGGGCGCCGGCAAACCGAAGCCGCCCGAGACCGTCGACTCCGAGACGGCCGAGCGGCTGCAGGCGCTCGGCTACGTCGGCGGCTCGGTGAGCGCGCGCCACCTCGAGGATCGGCCGCGCGGCGACCCGAAGGACAAGATCGAGCTCTACAACCTGCTGAAGCAGGCGAGCACCGCATCGGCGGGCGGGCGCTACGACGAAGCGATCGCGAAGGCGCGCCAGATCCTCGTTGCCGACCCCGAGATCCTCGAGGGGCACATGCTGCTCGGGAACTTCCTCGAGCGGGCAGAGCGCCACGACGAGGCGATCGCCGCCTACAAGAAGGCGCTCGCGCTCGACCCCGAGCACCGGGAGTCGCTCTTCCGGCTCGCGCTCGCGTACAAGGAGCAGGGGCGGCTGGCGGACGCGCGCACGGGCTTCGAGCGCGCGCGCGCGCTCGACCCGAGGAACGGCCGGGTGCTCTGGCAGCTGGCCGACCTCGAGATGCGCGACCGGCGCTTCGACGCGGCCGCCGTGATCCTGAAGGACGCGCTCGAGCGGGAGGTCGACCGCGAGCGCTTCCTGCTCAAGCTCGCGGAGTGCGAGCTGGAGCTGAAGCAGCTCGACGCGGCCGAGAAGGCGCTGCGCGAGGCGATCGCGAAACAGCCCACGCTCGAGACCGCCCACTTCAACCTCGGCCTCGTGTACGAGGAGCGCGGCCTCGTCGAGCAGGCGCTCGCCGAGTACGAGCAGGAGCTCGCCGCCCACGCCGGCGCGTACCGGGCCGCCTTCAACCTCGCGCGGCTGCAGCAGCGGTCGGGTCGTCCGCGCGAGGCGCTCGAGCGCTTCCGGCAGGTGGCGAGCCTCGCGCCCGAGTTCGCGATCGGCCGGCTGTATCTCGCAAAGGCGCTGCTCGACGCCTCGGACCTCGAGGGTGCGGCGCGCGAGGCGAAGGCGGGGCTTGCGCTGCGTCCCGAGCCGGCGCTCGCCCCGCTGGGCCACTACGTGCTCGCCGACGTCTACAACCGGCAGGGCCGCTCCGCGGAAGCGCGCGCGCAGCAGCAGGCAGGCGACCGGATCGCGACGGGGCTTGCAGGCCCCCCGCTAGCGCGTCTCGGCCAGCCGCTCGCGGGCGGGAGCGAAGCGCGGCTCGATCGCGAGGGACTTCTCGAAGAACGGCCGCGCGTCCGCGGCGCGGCCCTGGCGCAGCAGGATGAGTCCCAGGTTGTAGGCGTAGCGGTGGTTCCGGTCGTCGAGGCGGACGGCCTCCCGGAAGGCGCGCTCGGCCTCGGCCAGCCGCTTTTCGCCGCCGAGCGTCATGCCGTACGAGTTCCAGTAGGCAGCGACCGAGGGATCGAGCTCCACCGCTTCCTTCTGCCGGCGCAGCGCCTGCTCCACGTCGCCCAGCTCGCGCAGCAGCTCGCCGAGCTCCGCGCGCAGCCGGGCGTCGCGCGGCGCGAGCGGAAGCGCCGCCTCGTAGGCCCGTCGCGCCTCCTCGCGGCGGCCGAGCGTGCGCAGCAGCCGAGCCTCGCGCGCTCGCAGCGACGCGTCGGTCGGCGCGGCCGCCTGTCCGCTGCGGAGCCGCTGCAGCGCACCCTCGTTGTCGCCCGCGCTGCAAGCGGCACTCGGCGGCACCCGCCCAGGCCGAGGCGTGGGCGGGAACACGGTGCGCCGCGTCGTCGAAGTGGCGGCCCGCCTCGGCGCACTTGACCTTCCGCGGCGAGGGCCCGCGCGAGGTAGTAGTGGACCTCGAAGCTCTCGACACCGCGTGCGATCACCTGCCGCAGCTTGCGGACAGCAGGTCGCGTTGTCCTGGGCGTGGAAGGCGAGCAGCGCCTCGCGGATCAGGCTGTTGACGACACGGAACTCGCCGATCTTGTCCTTGGGGTCCGCGCCCGGCGTCGCCGTCTCGGCCGTGCCGCCCGCGCCGACGTAGCCCAGCGCGCCGAGCCGTTCGACGACCTCGTCCGAGGGCCGCGGGCCGCCCTGCGGCCGGCTGTTGCGCTCGCGCTCCAGCTCCTTCGCGAGGGCGCCGCGCATCGCGTCGACCTGCTGCGGCCGCTCGCGCGCGAGGTCGCGCCGCTCGCCGGGGTCCTCGCGCAGGTCGTAGAGCTCGGGGCGAGGCGCCTGCACGTACTTGAAGCGCCCCTCGCGGATCACGCGCAGGTCGCTCCAGCCGAATTGCAGCAGCGGCACGAGGGTCTCGGCGTAGGTGGTGGCCTCCTCCGGCTCGGGGCCACCCCGAAGCGCCGCGGCCAGGCTCCGGCCCGCGAGCGCGCCCTTGGACGGGGGCAGCCCGGCGAGCTCGAGCACGGTCGGGAAGAGATCGACGAGCCGTACCGTGCGCTCGAGGCGGCGTCCCTTCGGAATCCCCGGCGCGCGCACCAGGAACGGCACGTGCAGCGTCGTCTGATAGGCGAAGAAGCCGTGCAGGCTCTCCTCGTGCTCGCCGAGCCCTTCGCCGTGGTCGGAGAGGACGATGAGCGCCGTGTCGTCGCCGAGCCCGAGCGAGCCGAGCGCGTCCTCGAAGCGGCCGAAGAGCTCGTCGGTCCACGCCACCTCGCCGTCGTAGGGACGCCCTGCGTAGCGGGAGGCGTAGGGCTCGGGCGGCTCGTAGGGATCGTGCGGCTCGTAGAGGTGAAGCCAGAGGAAGACTCGCTTGCCCGCCTGGCCGTGGAGCCACGCGACGGCCTCCGCGATCGTGGTCTCGCCCCGCTTCTGGACGGTGTTCAGGAACTGCGCGTCGCCGCTCGCGCCCTCGAAGCGATCGGCGTAGACGTCGAAGCCGCGGTCGAGGCCGGACTGCGAGTCGAGCACGACCGACGAGACGAAGGCGCCGGTCGCGAACCCGCCTGCGCGGAACAGCTCGGCCAGGAGCGGCACCTGCGGCACGAGCGCGGGCGAGACGTTGTCGCGGATCCCGTGCTGCGTCGGCAGCAGGCCGGTGAAGATCGAGACGTGGGACGGACGCGTGAGCGGCACGTGGGCCGAAGCCTCGACGGCGAGCGCCCCCGCGGCCGCGACGCGGTCGAGCCGGGGGGTCGCCACGTCGCGCGCCCCGTAACAGCCGAGCCGGTCGGCGCGCAGCGTGTCGATCGTCACGACCACGACATGACGGGCGACGCTCGCCGGGGCGGACGTGCGCTGGCACGCGACGAGGACCGCCAGCGTCACGGCGGTGCCTAGCGACAAGAGCCGCCGCCGCAGAAGCGGCACCTGGGCTCAGGCCCTCTCGAACACGGTCGCGACGCCCTGGCCGAAGCCGATGCACATCGTGGCGACGCCGGTCGCCTTGTTCTTCGCCTTCATCTGGTGGAGCAGCGTCGTCATGATGCGCGCGCCCGAGCAGCCGAGCGGGTGGCCGAGTGCTATCGCGCCGCCGTCTCAGGTTCACCTTCTCGTCGAGCGCGCCCAGCAGGTCGAGGTCCTTCAGCACCGGCAGCGACTGCGCCGCGAAGGCCTCGTTGAGCTCGTAGAGCTCGATGTCGCTCGTCTTCATCCTGACCCGCTCGAGGGCCTTGCGGACGGCGGGCACCGGGCCGTAGCCCATGATCGACGGGTCGACGCCGACGGCCGACATCGAGACGACCTTGGCGAGCGGCTGCTTGCCGAGCGCCTTCGCCTTCTCGGCCGACATCACGAGCAGGCCCGCCGCCCCGTCGGAGACGGCCGAGGCATTTCCCGCCGTGATCGTCCCGCCCTTCGGGTCGAACGCCGGCTTCAAGCCCGCGAGCGCCTCGAGTGTCGTGTCGGGCCGGATCACCTCGTCGCGTGTCGCAGCACCTGAGGGCGCCCTTCTCGTCGTGCCCCTGGACGGGCACGATCTCGTCCTTGAAGGCGCCGGAGAGCGTCGCCTGGTGGGCGCGCTGGTGCGAGCGCAGCGCGAACTCGTCCTGCTGCCGGCGCGAGATGCCGTGGATCCGCGCCAGGTACTCGGCCGTGAGACCCATGGCACCCGCGGCCTTGGCGGTGCGCTTGCCGCCCTGCGGATCGATGTCGAGCCCGTGCGTCATCGGCAGGTGGCCCATGTGCTCGACGCCGCCCACCAGGAACACGTCGCCGTAGCCGGCGAGGATCGACGTGACGGCGCCGTGGAGCGCCGTCATCGACGAGCCGCAGAGCCGGTTCACCGTCTGGGCGCCGACCTCCTTCGGGATCGGCGTCATCAGCTGGGCGAAGCGCGCCACGTTGAAGGCCTGCTCGAGCGTCTGCTGCACGCAGCCCCAGATCACGTCCTCGATCTCCTTCGGGTCGAGCTCGGGGTTGCGGCGCAGGAGCGCGTTCATCACCTCGGCGGAGAGCTTCTCCGCGCGCACGCTGCGGAACATCCCGCCCTTCGAGCGCCCCATCGGCGTGCGAACGGCGTCGACGACGACTGCTTCCCTCATGGCCTCACTCCGAATGGAAGCCCCGGCCGGCCGCGGCCAGGGCGGTGAGCTGCTGCGTCGGGGCGTAGAGCGGTCCGAGCGCGCGGTGCCGCTCCGCGGCAGCGACGAGCGCCGCAGGCGTCTCGGCGTCGGCCCAGCGGAAGATCCCGCCTCGGAACGGCGGGAAGCCGAGGCCGTAGAGCATCGCCATGTCCACCTCGACCGGCGTCGCGACGATGCCTTCCTCGAGCACGCGCGAGGACTCGAGCAGCATCGGCAGCATCAGGCGCTCCACGATCTCCTCGTCCTTCGGCTCGGCCTTGCCCCTCGCGAGCGCCGCGACGATCGCACCAGCCTCGGGGTCGCTCTGCTTGCTCGGCGGCCCCTTCTTCTCCGGCTTCCAGGCGTAGAAGCCCTTGCCGTTCTTCTGCCCGAGCCGCGCCGCCGCCACCATCGCCTCGGTCGCGCTCTGGCCCTCGTGCCGCATGCGGTCCGGGTAGGCCTCGGCCAGCACCTTGTCGGCGTGGACGCAGGTGTCGATCCCCACGACGTCGATCAGGAGCGCCGGGCCCATCGGCCAGCCCCATCGCTCCATCACCGCGTCGATCCGCTCGTACGAGGCGCCGTCTCGGAGCAGCAGCTCGAAGCCGGCGAAGTACGGAAACAGCACGCGGTTCACGAGGAAGCCGCCGCAGTCCTTGACGACGATCGGCGTCTTGCCGAGCGCCTGCGCGTAGGCAACCGTCGTCGCGATCGCGGCGTCGCCCGACTTCTCGCCGCGGATCACCTCGACGAGCGGCATCCGCGGCACCGGGTTGAAGAAGTGCATGCCGCAGAAGCTCTCGGGTCGCTTGAGCGCGCTCGCGAGCCGTGTGACCGAGATCGTGGACGTGTTGGTGGCGAGGACGGCGTGCTCCGGAAGCAGCGCCTCGACCTCGGCCAGCACCTTCTTCTTGACCGCCTCGTTCTCCACCACGGCCTCGACCACGAAGTCGACCACCCCGAAGTCGCCGAACGACAGCGTCGGCGTGATGCCCGCGAGCACCTGCGCCATCCTGCCGGTGGTGAGCTTGCCGCGCTCCACCTGCTTCTCGAGCAGCTTGGTCGCCTCGCCGACGCCCGCCTCGAGGGCCGAAGGTGCGATGTCCTTCATCAGCACCGGCACGCCGCGGGAGGCCGACTGGTACGCGATGCCGCCGCCCATGATCCCGGCGCCGAGCACCGCGGCGCGCCTGACCGGGCGCGCGGCCTTGGCGTGCTTCTTCGCGATGCGTTTCACGGCCTGGTCGCCGAGGAAGACACTCACGAGCGCGTGAGCCGCGCTCGTCTTCGCGATCCGCGCGAACCCCGCCGCCTCGATCGCGAGCGCCTCGTCGCGGCCCTTGCCGGCCCCTTTCTCGATCACCTCGATCGCCGCGAGCGGGGCGGGGTAGTTCGGGCCGGCCTTTCCTCTCACGAAGGCCTTCGACGTCGTGAACACCATCCCCGCCTCGACGTTGTCGAGCATCAGCCCGGCCTTCTTCTCGGCGCGGCGGGCCTTCCAGTCGAGCTTGCCGTCCGCGGCGTCGTGCAGCATGCCGAGCGCCGCCTCGCGCAGGTCGGCGGGCGCCACCACCGCGTCCACGGCGCCGGCCTTGAGCGCGTCGGCGGCGGACCACTGCTCGCCGCCGGCGATCCACTCGATCGCGGTGTCGGCCCCGCACAGGCGCGAGAGCCGCACGGTCCCGCCCCAGCCCGGGAAGAGGCCGAGCTTCGACTCGGGCAGCCCGACGGGAGCCGTCTGCGCGATCGCGCGGTAGCTCGCCGCGAGACACAGCTCGAAGCCGCCGCCAACCGCGATGCCGTTGATCACGGCGACCGAGGGCGCCTCCAGGTCCTCGAGGCCGGAGAGGACGGCGTCCGTCCCGAGGATCCAGCTCGTGAGCTCGGCCTCGCTCTTCTTGAAGTGAGCCAGGAACTCGGTGATGTCGGCGCCCACGCAGAAGACGTCCTTGCCGCTCGTCAGCAGCACGCCGCGCAGGCCCTTCTGCGAGCGCAAGCTCCGCGACGGCCGCCTCGAGCGAGGCGAGCGCCACGGCGTTGAGCTTGTTGACCGACTCGCCGGGCAGGTCGAACCGCAGCTCGGCCAGACCGTTCGGCAGCGGCAGCACCTGGAAGGGCTGACCGGCGTCGCTCATGAAGGCTCCTCGGAGAATCGAAAGGAAGTCGGCAGATTCATTCTAGACGGAAGGGGTCAGGTCTTGAATCAGCGCATCGCCGTCGCGAATGCGTCAATTCAAGACCTGACCCCGCATTCTCCTTGACAGGGCGTCTCTCGCTGCCTACCTTCTGGAAGCTGTGAGGAAGAACGTGCGACTTTATCGATCGAACGCGACGCGGGCCGCGAGCCCTCACGCGCCACGGGTCTGGTTCGGGCCAAAGAGCCTGGACTTGAACGGCGTGTGTGAGCTCGGCGTGTCCGGCGGGGAGGGGACGTCACCCTAGGGCCTGAAACGAGGCGTTCGTTCGCTTCAAGGCCTTCCGGGTGACCCCCGGAAGGCCTTTTGCTTTCTGGCCTCCGGGTGGGGAGGGTGCGTTCGGGACGGAATCGAGAGAGGATTGGGGAGCCGTGATGACCGACCTGAAGCCGGGCTGGAAGACGCTGACGGGGACGCCGATCGGTGACGTCGTGGACTTCGTGCGCGAGCAGTCGCGCGACGGCCAGATCGTCCACCTCGGGACCGACTCGCTCCAGCTCGCGCGCCACACGCGCTTCGTCACCGTCGTCGCGATCCTGACGCCGGGCCGCGGCGGCCGTGCGATCTGGACGCGCTCGACGAGCCCGCGGATCCGGTCGCTGCGCGAGCGTCTGCTGCGCGAGGTGTGGCTGTCGGTCGAGCTGGGTCTGCGGCTCGACTCGGTCGTCCCGGGCGAGCTGCACGTCCACATCGACGCCAACCCGATCGCGCGGCACCGCAGCAGCGCGTACGTGCAGGAATTGGTGGGCCTGGTCGTGAGCCAGGGGTTCCGGGCCGTCATCAAGCCCGAAGCCTGGGCGGCGAGCCGCGCCGCGGATCGTCTCGTCCGCGTCGCGTAACCGCGACCGTCCCCCACGGACCCCGAGCGTAAGCGAGGGGTAACGAAGCCGATAGGCTCCCGGGCCGGCGGCTCGCCTCGCCTCACTGCGTGATCGGCGAGGCGTGTTCCGTGCACGGGTTCTGACGAAGGGAGGGTGTCGGCACAACCACTGTCCATGGAAGACAGTCTGTGTTGCTAGCTCAGTTGGGCAGAGCGCCGAGCTCAGGCTCGGAGGTCGCAGGTTCGAATCCTGTGCTTCGCCGTTGCCGTAAGCCGTACCGGTTCTCGGGAGCGGGCGTCCACTCGCCGGCCCGGGTCCCGCGCCCGTCGAGGGCGGGGCCTGGCGAGCGCGGAAGGCGTCCCGCGACGCGCGATGCAGCCGGTCCCGATGTCCTGCTGGTCCGCACGACGGCGGGACGGACGGTCCGGACGCCCGCGCGTCCCACGTCCGAGGCGTGGCGGGTGGCGGTCCCGCCCCGAGGGCCGTCTTCGTGCGAGTCGTTCGAGTCTTCGAAAGGAAGGAGGTCGTCGTCATGTTTCGCCGTTTCAAGGTCCGTGAGCACGAGCGAGGGCTCCTGTTCCGGGACGGGGTGTTCCAGGACGTGCTGGGTCCGGGAGTCCACTGGTATGTCGACCCGCTTCGCAAGCTGAACGTCGAGATCGCGCCGGTGCGTTCGCCGTGGCTGGTCCACGGCGACCTGGACGTGATCGTGCGCTCGGGGGCGCTGCGCCGCGAGGCGCAGGTGCTCGACCTGAAGTCCCACGAGCGGGCGATCGTCTGGGTCGACGGCCGACTCGAGGCCGTGCTGAAGCCGGGGCTCCACGCGCTGTGGACGGTGTTCCGCCACGTCAAGGTGGAGGTCGTCGACGCGCGCGGGGCGCTCTTCGAGCACGAGCAGCTCGCGACGATCCTCGGGCTTTCGGGCTCGGCGCTGCAGCTGGAGACCGTCACGGTCGAGCCGGGCCATGCCGGCCTGCTCTTCCGCAACGGCCGCCACGAGGCGACGCTCGGCCCGGGCCTGTACGCGCTCTGGAAGGGCGTCGTGCGCGCCAAGGTCGAGGTCGTCGAGCTGCGCGAGCAGACGGCCGACGTCGCCGGGCAGGAGATCATGACCGCCGACAAGGTCACGCTGCGCCTCAACGCGGTCGTGACCTTCAAGGTGGCGGATCCGCTGCGCGTCGTCTCGGCCGCCCCGGACTACCGCCAGGCTCTCTACCGCGAGGCGCAGCTGGCGCTGCGCGCCGTCGTCGGGGCGCGCACGCTCGAGGCGCTGCTCGGGGAGAAGGAGGCGGTGGCCCGCGAGCTCGACGGCGCGCTGCGGACGCGCGCGGCCGAGCTCGGCGTCGTCGTCGTCTCGCTCGGGATCCGCGACGTGATCCTGCCGGGCGAGATGAAGGAGCTCATGAACCGCGTCATCGAGGCGCAGAAGGCGGCCGAGGCCGCGCTCGTCACGCGCCGCGAGGAGACGGCGGCCATGCGCTCGCAGGCGAACACGGCGCGGCTGCTCGAGCAGAACCCGACGCTCATGCGGCTGCGTGAGCTCGAGACGCTCGAGAAGGTGGCCGAGAAGGGCCGCCTGTCGGTCGTGGTCGGCGAGGGCGGCCTCGCCGGCCGGATCGTGAAGATGGTGTAGCCGGTCGGCCGGGGGCGCTCGCCGCCCCCGGCCGTTTTGGAGCCCTTGCCCGTGGCCGAATTCGCGACTTCCGCGCTCGCTTCGAATGCCGTACGTAAAAGGCCGTCTTTGCAGCGACTTACAGGCTCCAGCCGCACGGCATGACTGTTGTATATCGATCCCGTCGGGAGGGCGCGATGCAACGCGTCAGTCTCGACATGGGAAGCGCGACGCAGGAACATGGGGTCGTGCTCGACGCCGAGACCGCTCTCCGTCTCCCTTCGACTCCGAGCCGGGGACCCAGCCGCCCTCGACTCCCAGGCCTTCCGTCGTCGCGCCGACGAACCATCGCCGACGGCACCCGGATCGGAAAGTACGAGGTCGTGAAGCTCCTCGGGCGGGGCGGCATGGGCGCCGTGTATCGGGCGTTCGATCCCGTGCTCGAGCGCGAGGTCGCGCTCAAGGTGATGCTGCCCGAGGCGGCGGGGGACCCGGAGCACAAGCAGCGCTTCGAGCGCGAGGCCCGCGCCGTCGCGCGCCTCAGCCACCCCGCCGTCGTGACCGTCTTCGACCTCGGGTACCACACCGACGGCTCGCCGTACATCGTGATGGAGCTGCTGCGGGGGCTCGACCTCTACGGGCGGCTCAAGCAGGAGCCGGCGCTCTCGCTCGCCGAGAAGACGTCGATCGTCGCCCAGGTGCTGGACGGCCTCGGCCACGCGCACAAGGCGGGGATCGTCCACCGCGACATCAAGCCGGCGAACGTGTTCCTGACCGAGGACGGCTCGGCGCGGATCATGGACTTCGGCATCGCGTTCTGGACCTCCTCGGGTGCGACGAGCCGGACCGTGCTCGGCACGGCGGGCTACATGTCGCCCGAGCAGGTCCACGGCGAGCGCGTGGACGGCCGCAGCGATCTCTTCAGCGTCGGCACGCTGCTCTGCGAGCTGGTGACCGGGCGGCGTCCGTTCGACGGCGAGACGCCGATGGCGACCTTCTACAAGATCGCCATGGGCCACTCCACGATCGAGATGCCGGCGGGCCCGGAGTACGCCGGCTTCCTGCCGATCCTGCAGCGTGCGCTCGCGACCAAGCTCGAGGAGCGCTACGCGACCGCGGCGGAGTTCGCGGCGGCGCTGCGCGCCTGCGTGACCACCGGAGCCGCCGTGCCCCAGGTGGCGACCGCCAGCGACTCGGCGCCCACCGTCGCGCCGAAGGCGGCCAAGGCAGAGACGGTACCCGAGGCCCCGCAGACGCCGGCCCCGCGTGCCGATCCGAGCCGGCTGCTGAAGCTGCTGCGCGAGGTCTACGTGGGCGGCAAGTCCGGCCACCTCCACCTGGCGGTGGACGGCGGGCGCAAGAGCCTCCGCATCCGGCAGGGCCAGATCGTCCACGGGACGAGCGACACGGACGGCGAGCACATGGGCGACGTGCTCGTGCGCTACGGCCTGCTGAGCCAGGCCGACCTCGAACGGGCCGTGGCGATCGTGCTCCAGGAGCGCAAGCGTCTCGGCGTCGTGCTCGTGGAGCTCGGCCTGCTGGAGCGCGACCGCGTCGAGGAGGCGATCGGCCTCCACGCGCGCGAGATCCTGTTCAACGCGCTCGGCCGGCCGGGACTCAGCTGCGTGTTCGAGGAGCTCTCGGACTCGCTGGTCGAGACCGACGCCGTCTGCCCGTACTCGACCGGGCAGCTGATCCTGGAGGCGACGCGCCGGATCCTCGACCCCGAGATGGTGCGGACGGTGCTGGGCGACCTCGGCCGCGTGCTCGTGCTCTCGTCCGACCCGGCGCTGCGGGCCCAGAAGATCACGCTCACGCCGGCGGACGGCTTCGTGCTCTCGCGCATCGACGGCAGCTCGAGCGCCCGCGACGTGATGGCGCTCGTTCCGCTGCCGTCGGACGACGTCGAGCGCAGCCTCTTCGGCCTGCTGTGCACGGGCATCGTGGACTATCGCCGGGAGACGACCTCGGCGTCCCGGGCCGCGGCGCGCCGCCGCAAGCCCGCGACGGATGCCGGGAGCACGCCGATGCCGGCCGCCGCCACGAGCGCCACGCCGATGCCGCCGCCGTCGAGCGCCACGCCGACGCCGTCGCAGGCGACACCTCCGCCCTTCACGCCCGCGCCCTCCACGCCGACGCCGCGCCCGGAGCGCAACGTCGAGGAGCTGCGCGCGCTGATCCTGAGCCTGCACGACCGGCTGAGGCTCGATCACTTCGAGGTGCTCGGGCTCGAGCGCTCGGCGACGGAGGCCGAGATCCGCGAGACCTACGCCGGCTACGCGCGCATCCTCCACCCCGACGCGTCCCTCGATCCGGCCCTGGACGACCTTCGCGAGAAGCGCGAGGCCGTCTTCATCCGTCTGTCGGCGGCGCACGAGACGCTCCGCCACCCGGATTCGCGCGCGAGCTACGAGCGCGCCTTCGAGCCTTCGAAGCTGCGCTCCTCCGAGGCCTGCACTGCCACGCTCCGGAGCCGAAGCCGACGGTCCGCCGCCACCGCCGCCGCCTCCGCCGCCCGCTGCGGCCAGCCCGGCGCCCGTCCAGCAGCCGGCACCGTCGCCGGAGCCGGAGCGGCCCACGTTCGATCCGAGGCTGCTGCCGGAGTCCATCCTGGAGACGGCCGACGAGCTGTTCAGGCAGGAGGCCTACTGGGAGGCGATCCAACAGCTCGAGCCGATGATCCCGCGCGCGACCGGACAAACGCGCGAGAGCGCGCAGCTGCTGCTGGCACAGGCCTACCTCAAGAACCCGAAGTGGACGCGGCGTGCCGAGGCCGTGCTGCAGGCGCTGCTGGAGAGGAACGCCCGGCACGTGCCGGCCCATCTCCAGCTCGCGGAGATCTATCGCGCCTCGGGGCTCCTGTCGCGGGCCCGGGCTGCGTACGAGAAGGTGCTCGAGATCGAACCCGACAACGTGCTGGCCAGCAAGGCGCTCGACTTCCTGGATCCGAAGGCGAAGGGGCCCCGGCAGTCGGGCCTGGCGTCGCTCTTCCGCCGCCGCTGAGCTCGGGCGCCGCCGCGGCGCCTACGGCTTCTTGGTGTCCTCGGGCGGATCCGAGACCGGCACGTCCCGCACGACCTTCCAGCTTGCGTCGCTCTGCTTCTGCCAGACGACCACGTAGTGGCCCTTCTCCGTCGCGGCCTTCTTCTTCGCGTCGCTGAGCGTCATCGAGTAGGTACCGGTCTCGTAGGCGATGTCGCCCGAGCGCGCGACCACGACCTTGTCGGCCGCGAACGAGAGCGCGAAGTTCGCATCCTTCATCATGCCGCCGATCGCCTCCCGGATCGCCGCCTTGCCGCTGGGGTCGGGCACGTTCGGCAGCATTACGGTGGCGTCCTCGGCGTAGAAGGAGGTGAACTTCTCCGGGTCCTTCGCCGCCGCGGCGGCGGCCCAGTCCTTGACGGCCGCGTGGATCGCCGCCTCGTCCTGGGGGCGCGTGTCGGGTGGCGGCGTGGGCAAGGGCGGCGCCGGCTTCTCCTGCATGCAGGCGACGAGCGTCAGGAGCAGGACGACCAGACTGGATCGGCCGTGACGGAGCATCTATTCCTCCTCGCGTGGAACGCGCAACCTTGCCCCCGAAGAGCGAGCCTGTCAACCGGAAGAAGAACCGTCAGCGCGAGCGCTTTCGGGAGCGCTTTGGCTTCCGTCTGCGCGCGGCCCCGGCCAGCTCGGCGAAGACCTCGGCCGCGAGGTGGAAGGCCGAGTTCGCGGCGGGCAGCCCGCAGTAGACGGCCATCTGCAACAGGACTTCCTTGATCTCCTCGCGGCTGACGCCGTTTCGCAGCGCGGCCCGAAGATGCAGCCCCAGCTCTTCGCTGCGGTCGAGCGCCACCATCGCCGCGAGCGTGATCAGGCTGCGCGTGCGTCTCGGCAGCCCGGGCCGCGTCCAGATCTCGCCCCAGGCGTAGCGGGTGAGCAGGTCCTGGAACTCGCGGTTGAAGGAGCTGCGTCCGCGCAGGGTCTGCTCGACGTAGGCTTCGCCCAGTACCGCGCGGCGCACCGCGAGCCCTCGTCGCGACCGCAGGCGCTCGTCCACGTCAGTGGGCCCGCTCGCCGGTCAGGAACCCGACGAGCTCCAGGTTGAAGGCGGCCGTGGCCTCGAGGTTGGACAGGTGCGCGGCCGGGAGCTCGACGTAGCGGGCCCCCGCGATGGCGCTCGCGAGCGCCTGCCCGTCCGCGGGCGGCGTCGCCGGGTCGTGGCGGCCCGCGATCACCAGGGTGGGGGCCCGGATCGCCCCGAGATCCGCGCGCTCGTCCGCGTCGCGCAGCGCCCCGCAGGCTGCCGCGTAGCCCTGCGGCGGGGTTCTCTCGACGAGCCTTCGCACTCCCGCGACCACCTCGGGCGCCGCCCGGCGAAACTCGGGCGTGAACCAGCGCTCGAGGATGGCAGCCGAGACGCTCCTCATGCCGCCCTCGCCCACGCTCTTGATCCGCGCGTTCCAGCTCTCGGCCGTGCCGATGCGCGCGCCCGTGCTGCTCAGCACGAGCTTGTCGATCCGCGAGGCGGCGTGGGCGCCCAGCCACATCCCGATCAGTCCGCCCATCGACAGGCCGCAGAAGTGGGCGCGCGCCACGCCGAGGACGTCGAGCAGACCCAGCACGTCGCTCGCGAGCATCGCGAGCGTCCACGGCTCGGCGGCGAGCGTCGTGCCGCCGTGCCCGCGCGTGTCGTAGCGCAGCACGCGAAAGCTCCGGGCGAGCACTTTCTCCTGCGGATCCCACATCGTGAGGTCCGCGCCGAGCGAGTGGGACAGCACGACGACCGGCGCCAGCGCCGGGCCCGAGAGCTCGTAGCTCACCTTCAGGCCGGAGACCTCGGCCAGGGATCTCGTCACGAGGCGGTCTCCTCGGGCGCCTTCGCGCGCGCTGCCGCGTGGCGCGCCAGCACGCGCTCGACCAGCGCGTCGGCGGCGCCGATGTAGCGGTGCGGATCGAACAGCCGCTCGAGCTCTTCGGGGGTCACGTGCCGGCCCACCGTCGGGTCGTCGGCGAGCACGTCGCGCAGATGCCGCCCGTCCGCCTGCGCCCGGCGGCACGCCGTCTCCAGCAGCCTTTGCGCCGCGGCGCGCCCGGCCTTCTCCGCGACCGCCATCTGGACGGCTTCCGCGAACACGAGCCCGTGCGTCGCCTCGAGGTTGGCGGCCATGCGCGCCGGATCGACGTGCAGCCCCGCCATCGTCTCGGTCAGGTGATGCAGCGCGCCGGCGGTGAGCCCCACGAGCTCGGGCAGCGTCTCCCACTCGGCGTGCCAGCCGCCGAGCCCGCGCTCGTCCTCCTGGATCATGGCGCCCAGCATCGTCGCGACGAGGCCGGGAGCGCGCGCGGCGGCCGCGAGGACGACCGCGGCGGAGACCGGGTTCTGCTTGTGCGGCATCGTCGAGGATCCGCCGCGCCCCTCCACGACGGGCTCGGAGAGCTCCGCCACCTCCGTCTGGCTGTGCAGCGCGACGTCGCGCGCGATCTTGCCGAGCGAGCCGGCGAGCAGGCCGAAGGTCGTCGCCACCTCCGCGATGCGGTCGCGGTGGGAGTGCCAGGCGATGTCGGGAAGCGGGAGCCTGAGGTCGTCGGCGAGCGCCGTGGCCACCTCGCCGCTCCTGGGGCCGAGTGCCGCGAGCGTTCCCACCGCGCCGCCGAGCTGGAGCACGAGCGCGCGGCGGCGCAGCTCGTCGAACCGCTCGCGGTGGCGCAGGATCGCGTCCAGCCAGCCCGCGGCCTTCAGGCCGAAGGTCGTGGGCACGGCATGCTGCATCCAGGTGCGGCCGGCGATCGGCGTCGCCCGGTACTCGCTCGCGAGGGCCGCGAGCGCGTCCGCCAGCCGGTCGAGCTCGCCCTCGATCACGTCGAGAGCCGCGCGCAGCTGCAGCACGAGGCCGGTGTCGATCGCGTCCTGGCTGGTCGCGCCCCAGTGGACGAAGCGGGCCGCCTCCGCGTCCTGCTCGCGCACGTGCGCCGTGAGCTGCCGGATCAGCGGGATCACGAGATTTCCGGCGTTGGCCGCTTCGCGGGCGAGCGTCGGCACGTCGAATCGGTGAACGGCGCAGGCGGACTCGATCATCGATGCGGCGGAAGCGGGGATGACGCCCGCCTGCGCCTCGGCGCGCGCGAGCGCCGCCTCGAAGTCGAGCATCGCCTGCAGGCTCGCCCGGTCCGAGAAGCTTTCCTGGACGTCGTCCCAGCGGAACAGCGGCCCGAGCAGGCTCAAGGGCACCTCAGCAGTCGAAGAATACAGTCTCTCCGGCCCCCTGCAGTACCACGTTCCACTCGAGCGATCCGCCAGGGCGCTTCGCGGCCACCAGGCTCGACCGGCGCGCGGCCGGGGCGAGGCCGAGAACGTGGTCGGTCGCGTTGGCGGGCTCGTCCGGGAAGTACAGGCGCGTGACGAGCCGCTTCATCAAGCCTCGCGCGAAGACCGAGACGGCGATGTGCGGGGCCTGCATCCCGCCGCGTGGGCCGGGCACGGGGCCCGGCTTGACGGTCGTGAACTGGAAGCGGCCGGTCGCGTCGGTGCCGACGCGACCGTAGCCCCGGAACGCGGGATCGACGGGCTTCGTCTGCGTGTCCTCGGGGTGGGCGTAGCGGCCATCGGCGTTCGCCTGCCAGAGCTCGAGCACGGCGTCGGGCACGCCCTGGCCGTCGCCGTCCAGGATCCGCCCGCTCACGCCGACGCGCTCGCCGCGCACGCCGCCGGGCGCGAGATCGTCGCGCAGCAGCCAGTCGAGCCCGATCGAGTAGAACGGCCCGACGGTCTGGGAGGTCGTGGCGACGAGCCCGCGCCCGGCCTCCATCGGCGTCGCGTCACGGCCGCTCAGGATCATGTCGAAGCGGTAGCCGAGCGCGTGCCCGGGCAGCGTCGTGTCCCAGTCGAACTCGGAGACCAGCCGGCCGCGGGCTTTCTCGTCGGCGGTGCAGTTGAAGATCGGGTCGGCGGCGAGCAGCGGATCGCCGGGGAAGTACATCTGCGTGACGAGGCGCGTGGCGAAGGCGGGGCCGAACACCGAGAAGTGGATGTGCGCCGGCCGCCACGCGTTGTCGTGGTTGCCCCAGGGATAGGCGCCGGGGCGGATCGTGACGACGCGGTAGCGGCCCTCGTCGTCGGTCAGGATGCGGCCGGCGCCGCTGAAGTTCGGGTCGAGCGGGGCATCGTGCTGGTCGACGGCGTGGAGGTAGCGTCCCGCCGCGTTCGCCTGCCAGACCTCGACGAGCGTGCGCGGCAGCACCTTGCCGTCCTCGTCGAGCACGCGTCCGGCCACGACGATGCGCTCGCCCAGCGGAGGCTGGGCGTGCTGGCGCGTGAGGTCGCAGGCTCGGATCTCCCGCAGCTCGCTCTCGAACGACGGGCCCGTCACCTCGGTGAGCCCGTGCGGGAGCAGAACGAGCGGCTGCGCCGGCGCGCGCTTGACGGACGACTTGTAGGGCGGGTGCAGGTACTCGGGCTGCGTGCCTGGACGCGGCCGCCGGTAGCCCGAGACGCTTGCCGGGGGGCATTGGGGGTCTGTCCATCTTGCCGTCCATATTGTCAGCGAGGACTGGCTTTATCATCTCCCTCGATGCCGGCACCCTATCGCGCCGACCAGGTGGGCAGCTTCCTGCGGCCGGGCGAGCTGCTCGCGGCGCGCAGCTCGATGGCCGCGCGAGCCGGAGACGCTGCGGGCGCTCGAGGATCGCCACGTGCTGCGCGTGATCGAGAAGCAGAAGGAGCTGGGCTTCGAGGTCTTCACCGACGGCGAGCTGCGGCGCCGGAACTTCATGAGCGACTTCACGGACGCGGTCGAGGGGTTCGACCTCGGCGACGCGGTCGCCCGCTCGTGGCAGGCCGGCGACGCCAAAGCCGCAGCGCACCAGCAAGGTGGCCGGCATCGTGACGGGCAAGCTGCGCGCCGTGCGGCGGCTGACCGGCCACGAGCTGCCGTTCCTGAAGGCCCACAGCCCCGGCCCGATCAAGATCACGCTGCCGAGCGCCACGCAGTTTCCGGCGATCTCCTGGAAGCGCGGGATCACGGATGCCGTCTATCCGGACCAGCTGGCGCTGCTCGCCGACATCGTCGCGATCCTGAAGGCCGAGCTCGCCAAGGTCGCCGCGGAAGGGGCGAGCTACATCCAGATCGACGCGCCGCGCTACAGCTACTTCATCGACCCCAGGTGGCGCGAGTGGATCGAGGCGGAGATGCGCATCGCGCCGGACGCGCTGCTCGACGCTTCGATCGAGGCCGACAACGCCTGCCTCGAGGCCGCGCGGCGCCCGGGGGTCACGCTGGCGATGCACCTGTGCCGCGGCAACAACCGCAGCCACTGGTACGCGGAGGGCGGCTACGACGAGATCGCCGAGCGGCTCTTCTCCCGGATGGCGGTGGACCGCTTCCTGCTCGAGTACGACGACGCGCGCTCGGGCAGCTTCGAGCCGCTGCGCTTCGTGCCGAAGGGCAAGGCCGTCGTGCTCGGGCTCGTGAGCAGCAAGCTGGCGCAGCTCGAGGATCCGCGACGAGCTCGCGCGCCGCATCGACGAGGCCGCCCGTCACGTGCCGCTCGAGAACCTCGCCTTGAGCCCGCAGTGCGGCTTCGCCTCCACCATGGAAGGCAACCTGCTCACCGAGGACGAGCAGTGGGCGAAGCTGCGGCTCGTGGTCGAGACGGCGCGGCGCGTCTGGAGCTGAGCCGGGGGCGGATCGGGTGACGCGAACGCAGGTCGGCATCGTCGGCGGCGGCCCGGCAGGCCTGCTGCTGTCGCACCTGCTCCACCGCGAGGGCATCGAGTCGGTCGTGCTCGAGGCGCGCAGCCGCGAGCACGTCATCCACCGCGTGCGCGCCGGCGTCCTGGAGCAGGCGACCGTCGAGCTCTTGACCGAGACCGGCCTCGGCGAGCGGCTCGCGCGCGAGGGGCTGGTCCACCACGGCATCGAGCTGCGCTGGGGCGGCGTCTCGCACCGCATCCCGCTCACGGAGCTGACGGGGCGCTCGATCTGGATCTACGGCCAGCAGGAGGTGGTCAAGGACCTGATCGACGCTCGCGTCGCGGCGAACGGCTGCGTGCTCTTCGAGGTGGAGGGCGTGAGCCTCGCCGGCATCGACGGCGCGAGCCCGACGCTCCGCTACCGGCACGCGGGCGACGCGTGCGAGCTCGTCTGCGACTTCGTCGCCGGCTGCGACGGCTTCCACGGCATCTCGCGCGACGCGATCCCGAAGCAGGCGCTGCGCGTGTTCCAGAGCGACTACCCCTTCGCGTGGCTCGGCGTCCTCGCGGACATAGCACCCTCCACCGAGGAGCTGATCTACGCGTCGCACGAGCGCGGCTTCGCGCTCCACAGCCTGCGCTCGCCCAGCATCAGCCGGCTCTACCTGCAGGTCGAGCCCGACACCGACGTCGCCGACTGGCCCGACGAGCGCGTGTGGCAGGAGCTGCGGCTGCGGCTGGCCAAGGACGGCTTCACGCTGCGCGACGGTCCCGTGCTCGAGAAGAACGTCGCCAGCATGCGCAGCTTCGTGGTCGAGCCGATGCAGCACGGCCGGCTGTTCCTCGCCGGCGACGCCGCCCACATCGTGCCGGCCACCGGCGCCAAGGGGCTGAACCTGGCCGTGCACGACGTGCGGATCCTGGCGCGCGCGCTCGCGCGCTACTACCAGACGGGCTCCACGCGTCTCATCGACGAGTACTCGGCGGTGTGCCTGAAGCGCGCCTGGCGCGTGCAGGACTTCTCGTCCTGGATGAGCACGATGCTGCACCGGCTGCCCGGCAGCGACGGCTTCTTCGGCCGCCTGCAGCAGGCGCAGCGCGAGTACGTCAGCCGCTCGGAGGCCGGCGCCCGCTCGCTCGCCGAGAACTACGTCGGCCTGCCGCACGAGCTCGACTGAGCCGAGCTCGGCCGCGCTAGCCCGGCGCCAGGCCGAGCAGGCGTGCCGCGTTCTCCTTCAGGATCAGCGGCCGCACCTCGTCCTTGACCGCGAGCGTCTCGAAGTCCGCGAGCCAGCGGTCGGGCGTGAGCAGGGGATAGTCCGATCCGAACAGCACCTTGCGCTTGAGCAGCGTGTTCGCGTACTGCACGAGCGTGGGCGAGAAGTACTTCGGCGACCAGCCCGAGAGGTCGATGTGGACCTGCGGCTTGTGCAGGCAGATCGAGATCGCCTCGTCCTGCCAGGGGAAGGACGGGTGCGCCAGGATGATCGGCATATCGGGAAAGTCGACCGCGACGTCGTCGATCGGCATCGGGTCGCCGTACTTGAGGCGGACGCCGCCCCCGCCGCGCATCCCGGAGCCGATCCCGCTGTGCCCGGTGTGGAAGATCACCGGCAGCCGCGCCTCGGCGAACACCTCGTAGAGCGGGTACGCGAGGCGATCGTTCGGGACGAACTGCTGGAGCGGCGGGTGCAGCTTGAGCCCGCGCACGCCGCCCCTCGCGAGGAGCCGGCGGGCCTCGTCGACCGCGGCCGTGCCGCGCGTCGGATCCAGGCTCACGAAGGCGAGCGCCACGTCAGCGTTCTCGGCCGCGAAGTCCAGCACGGCCTCGTTCGTCACCTGCGGGCGCCCGCTCAGCCGCTCGTCCACGGTGAACACGACGCAGGCCATCCGCCGCGAGCGGTAGTACTCGGCGACCGTGTTCCAGTCGGGGTCGGCGTCGGTTCCGAAGTACCTGCGCGCCGCCTCGTCGGTCGCGCCGCGGTCGCCGGGGGCGTGCAGGTGCACGTGGACGTCGATCGCCGCGAGACGGGAGACGTCGAGGGCCTGGCCCGTCGACCGAGGCCCGCTCACGCGCCGGCCTCGAGGACGATCACGTGGGCCGCGGGGCGGGCGGCGTAGAGCCCCTCGACCCAGGCCGGGCGGTTCTCGAGCACTGCCTTCTGGTTGACCGAGCCCTTGTCGGTGAGCTCGCCGGCGTCGATCGAGGGCGGCTGGTCGAGCAGCACGGCGCGCGCGACGAGAGTCGTGCTGCCGGTGCTCTCGCCCGCGACCGCCTGCAGGATCTGGTGGAACTTCGAGAGCACGCGCGGATCGTCGAAGAGCGTCCGCGGCGGGGCCGCCGCCGCCGAGCTCGGGGCACAGGCCGCGGCACAGCGAGCGGTTCGGAAACACGAGCGCCGACACGTACGGCCGATCGTGGCCCGCGATCACGACGTCCTGCACGTAGCCCGCCCCGAGCGCCAGGATCCGCGCGCGCAGCGCGCCGACGTGGACCCAGGTCCCCGTCGAGAGCTTGAAGTCCTCGGCGAGCCGGCCGTCGAAGACGAGCCCCTTCGCGGGATCGCCCGCGTCGACGCAGCGCATCGCGTCGCCCAGCCGGTAGAAGCCCTCCGCGTCGAAGGCCGCCTTCGTGAGGGCGTCGTCCCCGAAGTAGCCCGGGGTGACGTTCGGGCCGCGCACGCGCGCCTCGAGCTTCTCGGCCACGGGAGCCAGCTTGAGCTCCAGGCCCGGGACGGGAAAGCCCAGGAAGCCGGTCCAGGCGCCGGCGCGGGCGGTGCAGAGCGCGAAGGGCGCGGTCTCGGTGGCGCCCATGCCGGTCACCCAGAGCAGCTCCTCGCCGCAGCTCTCGACCGCCAATCCCTGGAGCTCGTCGAAAACCCGCTGCGTCAGGCCGGCCGCGGCGTAGAAGAACAGCTTGAGCTTCGCGAAGAAGCGCTCGCGCAGCACCGGGTCCGCGCGCAGGTGCGGCAGCAGCATCTCGTAGGTGCGCGGCACGGTGAAGTGCGCCGTGGCGGAGACCTCGCGCAGGTTCCGGACCGTCGCGTCGAAGAGGCCGGGCAGCGGACGGCCTTCGTCGATGTAGAGCGTGCCGCCGTGGTGGAGCACGATGCCGAAGTTGTGGTTGCCGCCAGCCGTGTGGTTCCAGGGCAGCCAGTCGCAGAGCACGGGCGGCTCCTCGGCCAGGAACGGGAACACGGCTTCGAGCATCGCCTGATTGGAGCAGAGCATTCGCTGCGTGTTGACGACGCCCTTCGGCCGGCCGGTCGAGCCCGAGGTGTAGAGGATCTTCGCGATCGTGTCGGGCCCGACCTTCGCGCGCGCCTCGTCGACGGCGGCTCGTGACCTCGGTCTCGGCGAGCGCCGTGAACGGGGTCGCGCGCATCGCCTCGGGCGCCGACACGGACGTGACCAGCTCCGCGCCCGCCGGCAGCACGGCGGCGAGCGCCCGCTCGAAGTCCCTGCCCTCGGCGGCGAACACGAGCCCCGGGCTCAGGCGGCCGACGATCTGGCGCAGCGTGGCGTGGTCGCGCGCCTGCAGCGAGTAGGCCGTCGCGAGCGGGGCGTACGGCACCCCGCAGTGCATCGCCGCGAGCGCGAGCAGCGCGTGCTCGATGCTGTTGCCCGAAAGGATCACGAGCGGCCGCTCGGCCGAGAGCCGCCGCTCGAGGAGCGCTGCCGCGATCCGCCGCACCGCCGCGAGCGCCTCGGCGTACGTGAGCGTGCGCCAGCCGGAAGCGGCGTCGCGCTGCGCCAGGAAGGCGCGATCGCCGGCGCGCTCGGCCCAGTGCTCGAGCCGTTCGGTGATCCGCCTCGGGTAGGGCCCGAGCGTGTGCCGCGACTGCAGGTAGAGGACGCCGTCCGGCCCTCGGCGCACGGCGGTGTCGGCTGCCGCGACGTTCACGGGCCGCACGCGCCGCTGCGGCTCGCGGGCGCGTTCGAGCTCACGAGCGCGCCTCCGCCGCCTCGAGCCTCCGGTCGTGCTCGCGGAAGCTCGAGCCTTCGCGTGCGAGGCGCGCGAGGAGCGGCGCCGGCTCGAAGCGCGGGCCGTGATCGCGCTGGAGGGCCAGCAGCCGCTCGTGGATCTTGCCGAGCCCGACGCTGTCGGCGTAGTAGAGCGGGCCGCCGCGGAAGGCGGGGAAGCCGTAGCCGGTCAGGTAGATGACGTCGATGTCCGCGGCACGCTGGGCGACGCCCTCGCCCAGCACGCGCGCGCCTTCGTTCACGAGCGCGTAGATCGTCCGCTCGAGGATCTCCTCGCGGGAGATCGACCGTCGCTCGATGCGGTTGCGCGCGTGCGACCGACTCCACGAGCGCCATCACCTCCGGATCCGGGATCGGCTTGCGATCCTCTCCGTAGCGGTACCAGCCTTTGCGGACCTTCTGACCCAGACGGCCCAGCTCGACCAGCAGGTCGGCGACGAGGGGCTTGCGCCCATCCTCGCCCTCGAACTGTCGCAGCTCCTTGCGGACGCGCCAGGCGACGTCGAGCCCGCCCATGTCGTCGACCGCGAAGATGCCCATCGCCATGCCGAAGTCCGTGAGCACCTGGTCCACCTGCTCCGGCGAGGCGCCTTCCTCGACCAGGAACTGCGCCTCGTACATGTACGGGAACATGATGCGGTTGCCGACGAAGCCCGGCGCGTTGCGCACGACCACGCCGACCTTGGAGAGGCGCTTCGCGAACTGGAGCGCAGCCGCGACGACACCTTTGCCCGTGGCCACGCCGCGCACGATCTCGACGAGCCGCATCACGTGGGCCGGGCTGAAGAAGTGCAGGCCGATGACCGACTCGGGCACTCCCGAGACCGCGCCGAGCTGGTCGATGTCGAGTGTCGAGGTGTTGCTGGCCAGGATGGCGCCGGGCCGCGCCCGACGCCCGATCTCGCCGAAGACCTCCTTCTTGATCGTCATGTTCTCGTAGACCGCCTCGATCACGAGGTCGGCCGACGCGCAGCCCTCGTAGCCCGAGACGCTCCGGATCCGCGCGAACCGCTCCGCGGCCGCGGCGGCCGTCAGGCGCCCCCGATCCACCGACGACTGGTAGCTGCGCTGGATGGTGGAGAAGCCGCGCGTGAGCGCCTCCGTGCTGCCGTCGCTCAGGCTCACGCGCAGGCCGGCGTTGGCGCAGGCCATCGCGATCGACGCGCCCATCGTGCCCGCCCCCAGGATCGCCACCTGCTCGATCGCGGCCGGCGCTCCGCTTCCCGCGAGTCCCGGCAGCTTGGCGGCGCTCCGCTCGGCGAGGAACCCGTGGAGCATCGCCCGGGCCTGCTCGGACCGCACGCAGCCGAGCGCGAGCGCGCGCTCGCTGACGGCAGCCCTCGTCGAAGGGAAGCGTCGCCGCGGCCGCGATCGCCTGGATCGCCGCGAGGGGTGCCGTCTGGTGGGCGCGCGTCTTGCGCGCCTGCTCGCGAGCCGCCGCGAAGAGCGGCCCGTTCGACGCGGCGTCGCCGAGCTTCTCGGTCCGCTCGCGGGTCCGCGGGATGTGGCGCGCCGCGCCGTGCCGCGTCGCGGGCGAAGACGACCGCGCTCTCGATGACGTCGCCGTCGAGGACGGCGTCCACGAGCCCGGCGCGGCGGGCGTCCTCCGCCGCGATCGGCTTGCCGCCCACCACCATCTCGAGCGCTTTCGCGACGCCCACGAGGCGAGTCAGCCGTTGCGTTCCCTCCGCGCCTGGAATGATGCCGAGGTTCACTTCGGGCAAGCCCAGGCGCGCCTCGGGATCGGCCAGCGCGATAGTGCCCGGCCATCGCCAGCTCGAGGCCGCCGCCGAGCGCCGTGCCGTTGAGCGCGATCACGATCGGCTGCGCGAAGTCCTCGACGAGCTGCAGCAGCCCGTGGAAGTCGGGCGGCTCGACGGCGTGGTCGAGGACCGCCGCCTCGAGCTCGCGGATGTCGGCGCCGGCCGCGAACGTCCGCCCGCTGCCCGTGATCACGACCGCGCGCACCTCCGGATCCGCTGCCAGGCGACCGAGGGCCGCGGCGAGCGCGCTCCGCACCGGCTCCGCGAGCGCGTTCACGGGCGGATGGTCGATGCGGACGACGGCGACGTCGCCCCGGCGCTCGAGCTGGACGAGCTCAGGCGAGCCCATGGCCACCGTGCATCAGCGCGTAGTCCCTGCGGTAGGGGCGCCACGTCGCGAAGAACAGGATCGCCGAGACGAGCGACGCCGTGCCGACCGTCAGCGCGAGCGACCAGCCGATCATCTGCCCGCTGCGGAACACGTAATCGTTCAGCATTCCCGGCAGCGCGGGGCCGAGGATCAGGCCGCCGAGGTTCAGCGTGAAGACCTGCAGCGCCCCGATCTGGCCGCGCACCTGGTTCGGCAGGATCAGCTGCAGCGAGGCGTAGACGCTGCCGATCGGCATGGCGAGGAAGAAGAAGGCGGGGCCCAGGAGCGCGAGCTGCGCCTCGAGCGCCGGCATCGACAAGGCCAGCGTGAAGAAGGCGCCGGCGCAGAGCGTCGCCAGCACCCCGACCCGCAGCGGCGCTTCGGCGATCCCGCGGCGCTGCCAGTAGTCCGCGAGCCGCCCGCCGCTGTACGGACCCGACGAGGCCGGTGGCGAGAGAGAGGACGCCGAGCGTGACGCCGGCCTGGCGCAGCGACCAGCCGTGCAGCCGCACGAAGTAGGTCGGCAGCCACGCCTGCTGGGCGTAGTTGCAGAGCGCCTGGGCCGCGAAGCCGAAGCAGATCCCTGCCACCGAGGCGCGCCGCACGTTCACCTCGCGCGCGACGTCCGCGAGGCGGAGCCGCGCCGGCTCGCCGCCCGTGGTACGCAGCAGGTCCTTGCGCGGCGGCTCGCGGATCGTGAGGGCCAAGAGCGCCATCAGCAGGCCCGGCAGCCCGACGATCAGGAACGTGAGCCGCCAGGAGCCGACGGCGCCGATGATGAGCCCGCCCAGGATCAGGGCCAGCCCGGAGCCGAAGAAGATGCCCATCGAGAAGACGCTGAGCGCGGTCGCCAGCCGCGCCTTGGGGAAGTAGTCCGAGAGCAGCGAGAAGGCGGACGGCGAGAGCGTCGCTTCGCCGATGCCCACGCCCATCCTCGCGAGGAACAGCGTGGCGAAGCTGCGCGCTCCCGCGCAGAGTGTCGTCATCAGGCTCCAGAAGAAGATGCCCGCCGCCACCAGGTTGCGCCGGCTCTTCGTGTCGGCGATGCGGCCCATCGGAATCCCGAGCAGCGTGTAGAAGACGCCGAACGCCAGCCCCTGCAGCAGGCCGATCTGCGTGTCGCTGATCCCGAGCTCGAGCTTGATCGGCGTCACCAGCAGGCCGAGGATCTGGCGGTCGATGAACGACAGCGTGTTGCACGCCATCAGGACGATGGCGACGTACCAGGCGTGGCGCAGCTCGCGTTCGGCTTCGACGCTTGTTTCCATGCTGCCGGGTCGCGCCGCAAAGGCGACGCTCGGCCCGGCATCATAGACGATGGGCGATCTTGTCGGCCATGCGCACGAGCTCCGCGAGCGAGTGGGCGCCCATCTTCTGCATCACGCGGGAGCGGTGCACCTTGACGGTCTTCTCGGTGGTCCCGAGCCGGGCGCCCACCTGCTTGTTGAGCAGGCCCGTGACGATCAGGCCGAACACGTCGCGCTCGCGCGGAGTGAGCGTGCCGAGCCGCTCCTGCAGCAGCGCGCGCTCGGCGCGCCGGATGCGGCGCTCGCGGTCCTGCTCGAGGCCGCGCTCCACGGCGGCGAGCAGCGCCTCGTCCGAGACCGGCTTCTCCAGGAAGTCGACGGCTCCCCCCTTCATCGCGCGCACGCCGCTCTGCACGTCGGCGCGGCCGCTGATGAAGACGAGCGACAGCTCGATGCCGCGCTCGAGCAGCAGCTCCTGGAGGTCGAGCCCGCTCAGGCCGGGCATCTTCAGGTCGACGACAAGGCAGGCGGGCAGCTCGTCGAGCTCGACGCCGATCAGGAAATCCTCGGCCGTGCCGAACGCGGTCGTCTGATGTCCCGCGGGCGCAGGACGCGCGTGAGCGCGCGTCGCACGCCGGCATCGTCGTCGACGAGGTAGACACGCGTGCCCGGCTGAGCCAAGTCTTCTTCCCCGACCCCATACTAGCACCGGGCTCGCCCGTGAACGGATCGCGGACGCCCGCAGGACCGAACGCTCAGGACCTGAACGCGTCGGTCACGCAAAGGTGGCTAAGTCGTGTTACGGCGCCCTGGCGTGGTCTGGCCGCGCCTCGACGAGCGGCAGCGTGAAGGTGAAGCGCGCGCCGCGTTCCCGGTCCGCGTCGACGGAGATCGTGCCGCCGTGCGCTCCGAGAATCGACCGTGCGATCGAGAGGCCCATGCCCATGCCCTTGGCCTTGGTCGTGAAGAAGGGCTTGAAGATCTCGTGCCGTACGGGCGTGGGCAGCCCCGGCCCCGTGTCTTCGACGGACACCCGGACCATTCCCCCCGGCAGCCCGCTCGGTGCGGATCCCGATCCGGCGGTCGCCGTCGGTCTCGGCCAGCGCCTCGAGCGCGTTCACCACCAGGTTGAGCAGCACCTGCTGCAGCTGGACGCGGTCCCCGCGGGTGGTGAGCGCCTCATCCGTGAGCTCCGAGCGCATGCTGACCCCGCGCAGCATCACGTCGTTGCCGAGCAGGCGCAGGACGCCGCGCACCAGCGCGTTCACGTCGAGCTCCTCCTGCGTGCCCTCGCCCTTGCGAAGCAGCTCGCGCAGCCCCCGGATCACCTCGCCGGCGCGCCGGTCCTCGTCGATGATGTCGGCGATGATCTCCTGGACCTCGCGCTGGCCGTCGGCGGTGGCCGGCGCGGCCAGGATCCTCCGGGCCGTCTGGGCGTTCGCCAGGATCGCCGCGAGCGGCTGGTTCAGCTCGTGGGCGATCGAGGTCGTCATCTCGCCGATCGTCGACACCCGCAGGTAGTGGGCGAGCTCCTGCCGGCTCTTGTCGGCCTCCGCTTCCGCGTCCCGGCGCTCGGTGATGTCGGTGTGGGACACGACGGCGCCGCCCTCCGGCCGGTCGAGCGGCACGGCCGTCATGTGGAACCAGCGCTCGCCGTCCGGGCCGGAGCAGCCGTAGTCCTGGCTGAAGCTCGGAAGGCCGCGCTCGAGCACGTCCTGGATGCCGTCGAGCGCCTCGCGCGCGAGCTCGTCGCCGTTGTCGGCCGCGCGGCGGCAGACGTCGAGATAGCTCTCGCCGGGGCCCACGATGCTCGCGGCCGTCGAGTGCAGGCGACCGAAGCGCGTCCAGCTCTCGTTGACCGCGATGATGCGGCCGTCGCGGTCGAGCACGGCCACCAGGCTGGTGAGCGACGACAGCACGGCCGACTTCATGCTCTCGCTGGCGCGAAGCGCGTCCTCGGCGAGCATGCGCGCGAGCGCCCCGGCCAGGACGTCGGCGACCAGCCGGCTGTTCGCCACCACCGGCTCCGGCCAGCTTCGGTGCGTCGTGGTCGAGACGAGCGCCAGGCCGCCGAGCACCTCGCCGCCTGCCACGAGCGGCAGTGCCAGCAGCGACCGCGCGCCCATGCGCCGTAGACGCTCCCGCTCCTCCGGCAGCGTCGGCAGCGCCTCGACGTCCGAGCTCACGATCGGCAGCTGGCTCATGATGCGTTCGGCGCACCATCCGAAGGACTCCTGCCCGACGTGCGAGGGTGCGCGGCTCGCGCTCGGTCCGTGCCAGGCCACCGGCTCGAACGCCCGGCCCCGGCGCGTGAGCAGCCAGAGCCCGCACGCGTCGAGCTCGAAGAACCTGGCGAGCCGCTCGAGCGAGGCCTGGAACTCGAAGTGCATCTTGTGGCTGGGCAGGTGGACGAACGCCCCCGAGAGCTGGGAGAGCAGCTCCTCGAAGCGAAGCCGCTGCCGCAGCGTGTCGGCGATCTCGGCACGCTCCTTCATGAGCGCGCTCACGAAGAGCAGCGGCACGCCCACCACGATCAGGAACACCTGCAGCGCCATGACCCGTTGCTCGGCCGGCAGGTCGGTGAGCGGCGAGCGGCCCGACAGCGCGGTGCCGATCGCGAGCAGCGCCGTGACCAGCAGCGAGAGGCTCGCGCCGAACGGCCCGAAGCGAACCGCCGAGACGATGATGAGCGGCATCAGGAACGGCAGCGCCGTGTAGGGCCCCCCGGGCAGGAACGGATGCGCGCGCTGGGAGTCGCTGAAGACCATCCAGCCCACGGTCACGAGCGCCACCGCCAGGAGCGTCGCCTCGAGACGCTTGCGGCGCGTGGAAGCGCGCAGCCACGCGGGCCCCTGGCGCACGAGCAGGACGGCGGACGGCACCAGCGTCAGCTGGCTGAGGCTGTTCGACAGCAGGCGCCGGATGCAGACGAGGCCGTAGGGGTCGCCCTGGAAGTAGTTCACTGCGGCCGCGTCGGGAAACGTCGAGACGAGCGGCCCCAGCACGACCGCGCCGCCGACGAAGGCGAGCGCCCGCTGCAGGCTGTCGAAGCGGTTCGGGTCGTCGCTCCACGCGCGCACGAGGCCCGCGGCCACGACCGCCTCCAGGCAGTTTGTCCCGAAGAGGGTGACGACGAAGGCCGGCGCGAATCCCGCTTGCGCCAGGGCGAGCCAGTGCGCCGGAAACGCAGCAGCGAGACAGAGCCACCAGCGCGTGGGAGGTGTCAGCAGCAGCGCTGCCGTCAGGAGCGAGTTGGGCGGCCAGATCACGGAGGTGACGGCCGGAGGAAACCGCAGCAGGGCTCCGATCTGCGCACCCAGGTAGTAGGTGGCGGCCACTGCCAGGGCCAGCCGCGCGCCCTGGGCGAGGGGCGAGCGCGCGTGGGGCGCGATCCCGGATCGGCCTTCGGCCTGCCCTTCAGGCATCTCGGATACAGGCCGGTGGCTTCCTGGCTCCCGACCGTGCCGAATAGTAGCGCATAGGACGTTGGTCCAATACCCAACGGGCTCGACAAGTGAGAGGTTACGTCTGAGCACGCGGATGACTCGCGGGACCGTCTTTCTCGTCGACGACGACGCTTCGGTCCGCAAGGCCCTGCAGCGCCTGATCCGGGCCGCGGGGTACGACGTCGAGTCGTTCCCGGACGCGGCGGGTTACCTGGCGTCCCCCGCGCCCTCGCTGCCCGCCTGCATCGTGCTCGATATCCGGATGCCGACGATGAGCGGCTTCGAGCTGCAGAGCGCCATCGCCGGCACGTCGCGCGCGCTGCCGGTCGTCTTCATCACCGGCCACGGCGACGAGGCCGTGCGCAGCCAGGCGCTCGAGGCGGGCGCGGTGGACGTGTTGTTCAAGCCAATCGACGAGGAGGAGCTGGTGTCGGCCATCGAGAAGGCGCTCGAGACGCGCCACTAGGGACGCCCGATGCGCCTTCGCCTGCTCCCGGTCCTGACGCTGCTGGAGGTCGCCGTCGTGGCGTCGGCCGACGTGAGGGCCCAGCCCGCCAGGGATGCCGATCGAGAGCAGTTCCTGCTGGAGGCGCAGGTGGTCCGCGCGCGCCGGGCGCCCGGGGCCGGCGCCATCACGGGCTCGCTGCGGGCGACGCTCAGCCGCGGCAGCGTGACGCACGACGCCTTCGTCCAGGTCATCGACGAGTCGAGCCCCGAGCGCACGCCCAGGTCGACGACCGGGCTCGACTTCCGCGACAGCTGGCGCAACGACGTGGCGGCCTATCGCCTCGACCGCCTGCTCGGGCTCGGCATGGTCCCGGTGACGGTGATCCGCGACTACAACGCCCAGCGTGGTGCGTTCACCTGGGGCCTCGACAACCGGCTCATGACCGAAAGGGAGCGCAAGGAGAAGCGCCAGGAGGCTCCGGACGTGGAGGCGTGGAACCGCCAGGTGCACGTGGTGCGCATCTTCGACCAGCTCATCTTCAACTTCGACCGCAGCCCCGGCAACCTGCTGATCGACAAGAGCTGGAAGCTCTGGATGACCGACCACACGCGCGCCTTCAAGGTATTCAAGGACCTCCAGGACGAAAAACAGCTTCCGGAGAATTGCCCGCGCCGGCTGCTGGCGGCGCTGCGCAAGCTCGACGAGCCGACGCTCAAGACGCGCGCGGGCGGCCTGCTGAGCATGGACCAGATCGAGGGATTGCTCGGACGCCGCGACCGCATCGTCGCCCACTACGACCGCCTGATCGCCGCGCACGGCGAGGCGGCTGTGCTCTACGACCTGCCCGTGCGGCGCTGAGGCGCACCGTCGCAGCGCCCGGGAAAGCAGCCCGGCCGGGACTTCGAAGCCCCGGCCGGACCAGCGGTCAGGAGGGTCTCAGAAGCGGATGACGAGCCCGCCCGAGAACTCGAACTGGTTCGAGTACTGCGAGTCGCCGACGACGTAGCAGCCCCAGTACGGATCGCACCACCAGCCTTCTGCGTCCGACTTGATGTAGGTGGGCGTCCAGCGTACGGCGAGGTTCAGGCCGACCTTGGGGGCGGGATAGAGCTTCACGCCCAGTGCCCAGGTCGTCGAGAACTGGGTCGCACTCCCGGTCTCGCCGGCGAAGTTCCCGACACTGAAGGGCACTTTGCCGTAGCTCGTCGCCCCGGCGCCGCCCAGGAAGTAGGGCCGCGCCTTGGCATCGGGGTCGCCGAAGTGGTAGGCGAAGAACCCGTGGTAGTTGTTGACGCTCATGTCGCCGATCTCGCGCTCCTGCGTCCCGCCGACCGTGAGCTTGCTCTTCTGCTGGTCGAAGAGGAACCCGATCTCCATGTGCGGATTCACGAAGAACCCTACCTGGAGGTTGTACGAGAACGAATCCTTGGGCTCGATCGAGTTGTAGACGTTTCCGTCGCCGGCGATGACGCCGTCGAACGTCACGCCGTCGCTGAGCGTCCAGCCGGCGCTGGCGCCGATCTCGATGCGCGGGTCCTGTGCCTGGGCCGGCGCCGCCGCCAGAAGCCCCACGCTGGCACACACACCCGCGACCTGACGAATCACCGCTCGAGTCATTCCTTCCCCCTCTTCCGATCCCCCAGCCAACCACAGTACGGCATCTCTTACGCGATTCATACGACCCTGCCCCATCGTACGCAGGGGCGGGCCGAGCCGATATGGGACCAAAGTCCCATAGCTCGAAGGCCGGACGCCCCGCTTCGAAACTGCGATACGATCCGGCCGAGGCCGTGCGCCTCGAAGGAGGAGACCCGTGAGCATCTCCCGTCGCGCGTTCCTGGGGGCGGCGGCCCTCGGCCCTCTCGGCGCCAAGGCCTTCGCAGCGCCCGGCAAGCTGCCGACACGCGCGTTCGGCGCCACGGGCGTCCAGGTGCCGCTCCTCGCCTTCGGCTGCGGCAGCCGCTTCCTGGCCTACAAGGACGACGACGAGGCGGTGGGCGTGCTGTCGCGCGCGATCGACCTCGGATTCACCTACGTCGACACCGCGAACAACTACGGCGACGGCAAGAGCGAGGAGCGCGTGGGCCGGCTCATGGCGAGTCGCCGCGGCGAGGTCTTCCTCCAGACCAAGATCGCCGCCCGCAAAGGCGACGAGGCGAAGCGCCAGCTCGAGGCGAGCCTCAAGCGGCTGCGCACCGACCGGCTCGACGTGCTTCACATCCACAGCCTCGAGAGCCCCGAGGATCTGGCCGCGATCGAGGCGGACGACGGCGTGCTCAAGGTGGTGCAGCGGGCCAAGCAGGAGAAGCTCGCGCGCTTCATCGGCATCACCGGCCACGCGAACCCGGCCGCGATGCAGGCGGCCCTGGAGCGCCACGACTTCGACTGCGTGCAGATGGCGCTGAACGTGGCGCGCGCGCGCATGAAGTTCGACGACAAGGGGCCGCACCCGGTCCCGATGGCCGATTCGAGCTACGAGGCGCTCGCCCTTCCCGTGGCGGTCCGCAAGAAGATGGGCGTGATCGCCATGAAGGTGTTCGGGCAGGACCAGCTGCTTTCCGTCGCCAGCCCGGAGAAGCTCCTCTACTACTCGCTCTCGCTGCCGGTCAGCCTCGCGACCGTGGGGATGCCGCGGCCCGAGCTCGTCGAGCGCAACATGGCGCTGGCGCAGGCGTTCGCCCCGCTCGGCGCCTCCGAGATGCAGTCGCTGCGTGCCGCCGTGGCCGACGCGACACGCCAGCGGCTCGCACAGTTCTTCGCAAACCACCGGGACGCGTGAGGTTGGCGCTGTAAGACCAAAGGCCAATAGACACGCCCGCCGGCCGTGTGAAGGATTGCAGGCGTGAGACCTCGTGTCGTGCTGGCCGATTCCCAGGCCGTGCTCGCGGAGGCGCTCGCGTGCCTGCTCGAGCCGGACTTCGACGTGGCGGGCGTCGTCACCGACGGGATCGAGCTGGTGAAGCAGGCGACCCGCCTCTCGCCCGCGATCGTGGTGACGGACGTGTCGTTGCCGCTCCTGGGCGGCCTTGCGGCTGCGAGCCGCGTGCTTCAGGCGCGGCCTGGCACGCGAGTGGTCTTGCTGACCGCCTGTGAAGACCTCCAGGTGGCCGCCCAGGCGTTCGAGCTGGGAGCGGCAGGCTACGTGCTGCGGAGCACCGGCGCCCGCGAGTTCCTGCGGGCCCTCCGGACGGTCCTGCGCGGCGGGCGCTGGCTGTCGGTCGCTCTCGCCGGGGGTGATCCCGACGCGCTCGAGCCCCGGCCTCCCGCGCTCGAGCCTCTCGGGCGCCTCAGCCCGCGCAAGCGCGAGGTCGTGCGCCTGCTCGCCGAGGGGCATTCCATGAAGCAGGCGGCGGCGGTCCTGGGCATCAGCACCCGGACCGTGGCCTACCACAAGTACCAGGCGATGGAGGCGCTGGCCGTGCGCTCGTCAGCCCAGCTCGTACGCTTCGCGGTCGAAAGCCGGCTGATCGGAGCGGGCGTCTAGCGCCTCCTACCGAGGGCTAGAGTCGTGAAGAAGCTGCGCGGCATCCAACGCAGCGTGGACCGCCACTGGGTGGGCGACGGCTTCCCGGTGCGAACGCTCTTCGCCTACCCGAACGAGGGGGAGCTGCTGAGCCCCTTCCTGCTGCTCGACTACGCCGGGCCCACCGAGTTCTCGCCCACGACCGAGCGACGGGGCGTCGGACCTCACCCGCACCGCGGGTTCGAGACGGTCACGATCGTGTATTCCGGCGAGGTCGAGCACCGCGACTCCTCGGGCGGCGGCGGCCGCATCGGCGAGGGCGACGTGCAATGGATGACGGCCGCCTCGGGAATCGTGCACGAGGAGTTCCACGGGCGCGAGTATGCGAAGCGGGGCGGACCCTTCGAGATGGTCCAGCTCTGGGTCAACCTGCCCCGCACGGACAAGATGAAGCCTCCCGGGTACCAGGCGATCACGGACAGCCGGATCCCATCCGTGGCGCTGCCCGGCGGGCTCGGCACGGCTCGCGTGATCGCGGGGGAGCTCGCCGGCGCGAAGGGCCCCGCCAGCACGTTCACGCCGCTGCAGGTCGTCGATCTCAAGCTGCACGGCACGAAGCGGGAGCAGATCGCCGTGCCGGACGGCTGGACGACGGCCGTCGTGGTGCTGCGTGGCTCGCTGCGGGTGGAAGGCTCGGACCCGATCGAGGAAGCGGAAGTCGGGCTCTTCGACCGCGAGGGCGCGGACATCGCGATCGACGAGGCGAGCGAAGCGCGCGCGCTGCTGCTCGCGGGGGAGCCGATCCACGAGCCGATCGTCGGGATGGGCCCGTTCGTGATGAACAGCCCCGGAGAGATCCGTCAGGCGATGATCGACTTCGAGAGCGGTCGGATGGGCCGGCTGTAGCCCGCGAGCCCCGATCAGGTAAACTGGCGCGCCGTCCTGACCAGGAGCGCCATGCCCGCGGAGCCGTGGCAGCGCGTCAAAGGCATTTTCCAGGAAGCGCTGCAGCGTCCGCCGGACGTTCGCGACGCGTTCCTCGGCGCAGCTTGCGGCGACGACGCCAGGCTGCGGTCGGAGGTGGACTCGCTGCTGGCCGCGCACCTCGAGGCCGGCGGGTTCCTGTCCCAGCCGGCGACTCGCCCCCGTCGCTTCCGAGCTCGAGGGCCGGCGTATCGGGCCCTACCAGGTCGTCGGCCGAGTCGGCCAAGGCGGCATGGGCGTCGTGTACCGGGCGGTGCGCGACGACGACGCCTTCCAGAAGGTCGTCGCCCTCAAGCTGGTGCGCGGCGGCACGGGGTCCGAGTACGCCGAGCGACGGTTCCGGCAGGAGCGCCAGATCCTGGCCCGCCTCCAGCATCCCCACATCGCCACCATCCTCGACGGCGGCGCGACCGAGGAAGGGCAGCCCTATCTCGTCATGGAGTACGTGCGAGGGTCGGCCGATCACGGCGTACTGCGACGAGCGAGGGCCTGGGCACGCGCGAGCGGCTCTTCATGTTCACGCACGGTCTGCGCGGCGGTCCAGTACGCGCACCAGAACCTCGTGGTCCATCGCGACCTCAAGCCCGGCAACATCCTGGTCACGCGGCGACGGCACGCCGAAGCTGCTCGACTTCGGCATCGCCAAGCTGCTGGCGGCCGGAGTCGATCCCGACGAGGCGCCCACGGCCACGCTGCTCCCGATGATGACGCCGGAGTACGCGAGCCCGGAGCAGGTGCGCGGGCAGCCCGTGACGACGGCCAGCGACGTGTACTCGCTCGGCGTCCTGCTGTACGAGCTCTTGGCCGGCCGCCGTCCCTACGCGGTGACGGGCGAGTCGCTGGAGGAGATCGTGCGGACCGTGTGCGAGACGGATCCTCCGCCCCCGAGCAGCGCAGCGCGCACGCTGCGAACGAGGCCACCGCCAGGCCGATCCGCACACGGCCGGCCGCTTCGGAGCTGCAGGGCGACCTGGACACGATCGTGCTCCATGCGCTCCACAAGGAGCCCGCCCGCCGCTACGCCTCCGTCCAGGAGCTGGCCGACGACGTCCGCCGCCATCTCGAAGGCCGTCCCGTGCGCGCCCGGCCCGACACGCTCGGCTATCGAGCGGGCAAGTTCGTGAGACGTCACCGCGTGGCGGTCGCGGCCACGGCCGTCGTGGCGCTCAGCCTGGTGAGCGCCGTCTTCGCCACCTTGCGCCAGCGGAGCATCGCGGAGGCGCAGCGCGCGCGAGCCGAGAGGCGGTTCACGGACGTGCGGCAGCTCGCGAACTCGTTCTTGTTCGAGATCGAAGCAGCCATTCGCGACCTTCCGGGCTCGACTCCGGCCCGCCAGCTCGTCGTGCAGAAGGCGCTCCTGCACCTGGACAGCCTCGCCCAGGAAGCCGGCGGCGATCCCGTCCTTGAAGCCGAGCTGGCCGTCGCGTACCAGAAGGTCGGCGACGTGCAAGGCAATCCCCTCGGGGCCAACCTGGGCGACACCGCGGGCGCCGTCGCCAGCTACAAGAAGGAAGTGGCGATTCGCGAGGCGCTCGCCGCCCGCGGCGACCGGCAAGCGACGTACGACCTGGCCGCCGCCTACCGGCGCCTGGGGCTGCTCGAGGACGAGGCCGGCCAGACGCAGGCCGGCGTGCAGCACTTGAGACAAGCGCAGGATCTGGCCCGCCGCCTGCTGGACCAGGACCGGCGGGACGACACGGCGCGGCGGCTGCTGGCGTATGCCCACGACGGCGCCGGCCTTCTGGCGCTGAAGACCGGGGATCATCGCGCCGCCGAGGAAAACCAGCGCGCGGCGCTCGCGATCTGGGAGGCCGCGGTCGCGGCTCACTCCGACGACGAGGAGGCGCTCCGCGGCCTCCACATCGCGAGCGGCGATCTGGCTCGCACCTTGCGCGTGACCGGCCGCCTGCCCGAGGCGACGGCGCACTACCGGCGCGCGCTGGAAGCCGCGGAGGCGCGACAGCGGCTCCTGCCCAGGGACGCCGCGGCGCGCCGCGACCTGTCGAACGGCAACACCAACCTGGCCGTCGCTCTCTACAAGCAGGGCGAGCCCGACCAGGCGGCCCCATTCATCGCGCAGTCGCTTGCGTTCGACGAGGAGATGCTGCGGGCCGACCCGAAGAACAGCCAGGTGCAGCGCGACGTGAGCTGGGACCTGTCGCTCCTGGCCGAGCTCGCCGCAGCCACCGGGAAGCTCGAGGAGGCGCTTTCATACCAGCGTCGTTCGCTGGCGATGGACGAAACGCGGGCCGCAGCCTCACCGGACAGCTTCCAGGCAGCGAAAGATCTCGCGGAGAGCTGGGCGGCGACGAGCGATCTCCTGAACCGCCTGCGGCGGCACGAGGAGGCGCTCGCGACGAGCCGGCGGTCGGTGGCGCTCTACGAGCAGCTCCTCGACAAGAACCCCGACCAGACCCGCGTACAACAGCTGATGGCCGCGCAGTACGGGCGCCAGGGCACGCTGCTCGACGCGCTCGTGGTCCGGGACAGAGTCGACGCGGCCGCCGCACGCCGGCGTGACGCCTGTGCCGCCTTCCACCGCAGCCTCGACCTGTGGAAGGGCCTCGAAGCTAGAGGCGCCGCCATCGACGACGAGTACCGCCCGCTCCGAGCCGAGGCCGACAAGGCCGCGGCCCGCTGCAGCGGCGCCTGAGCCGAACCAGCCTCCAAACCCGCTTCGCGGCCTCGGCCTTCCGCCAGCGTGAGGGACTTTTCCTTCCGTTTCCGCGTGAAGGAGAGAACGGCGGGATTCCCGACCGTCGCCGGCCTGTCCCGTCCTGTGGACCGAGGAGGAGTTATGAGGACCAACGGTCGTAATCGCATGCCGTGGGTGGTGGCGGCGGCCGCCGTGCTCGCGCTCGTACTGGGGAGCCAGTCTGGCGTGCGCGCCGGCTCGGAAGACACGCCGGGGGCCGCGTCGCGCGAGGGCATCAAGGTCCACGGCCACTGGACGATCGACGTCAAGAGCCCCGACGGGTCGGTGATCTCGCATCACGTTTTCGAGAACGCCCTGGACTCCGGCGGAGCCGCGGTCCTCGCCCAGATGCTGGCGCGCACAAAGGTTCCCGGGGTCTGGGACGTCTACCTCTGGCAAGTGGGCTCCGGACTTCGAGCACCCTGTCCGTCCTATTTCAACGGAGCCTGCGTGATCGGGGAGGTAGGGAGCACGGATCCCGAGGCGCAGTTCAAGACGATGACGGTTTCCGCGCCTGCGACGGGCCCCAACGCGGGGAAGCTCGTCATGAGTGGTCAGGCGACGGCCGAGGCGGACGGTGACATCGCGCGCGTGGGCACACAGATGGGTCTTTGTGCCGGCACAACCGCAGCCGCCAGCTGCACGGCGTATCGGTACACCGAGTTCACGTCGCACAACTTCCCGACGCCGATCGTCGTGCTCGCCAGCCAGATCATCCAGGTGACCGTCGTCATCAGCTTCTCCTGAGCTGCGGGCGAACGCGCCAGAGGGGCCGTTCGCGTGAGGGGTGAATCATGAGCGCACGGGTAGGGCGCGGGCGGGCTCGCTTCTCGGCGAACGTGATCGCCGCCCTCGTATCCGCCGCCTTCGGCGGTGCGGTGGCCGTCGGCGCGGCGGTCGGCGAGACCGGCCAGCTCGCCTTCAGCCGGGCGGGCGACATCTGGGTCGCCGATGCCGACGGCAACTCGACGCGCCGTCACCCGACACGGTCGCCGTGGACTGGGAAACGGTGCCGACGGGTACGGCCAGCCCCGGAGAAGACTACGTGCCGTCGAGCGGGCAGGTCGTGATTCCGCCCGGGGAGACCATCGGCGCCTTCGTCGTGGCGCTGCTCGACGATGCGCTGGCCGAAGGCACCGAAACCTTTGGGGCGCGGCTCGTGGCCGCGACGAGCGCTCGCCTCGGGGCCGGCACCCTAGGGGATGTGGGCATCACCGACGACGACGGAGGAAACGCCGCGCCAGTGGCGGTGAACGACGTGGTGGCCACGGTCATCGACAAGCCAGTGGACATCCCCGCGCTCGCCAACGACAGGGACCCCGACGGAGACCCGCTGGCACTGACCGCAGTGACCGTGCCTGGTCACGGCAGCGCCACGTTTGCCGGCGGGATCGTCACCTACGCGCCGGCCGCGGGCTTCGAGGGGATCGACCACTTCCTCTACACCATCACGGACGGCCAGTCCCGTGACGGGCTTCGAAGACGACGAAACGACGCTCACCGCGACGCTAACTTCACAGGGCGCGCCGGTCGCAGGTCAGTCGGTGGCCTTCAGCCTGAATGAGCGTGCTGTCGGTTCGGCGACGACCGGGCCCGACGGTGTGGCGACCCTGGGTGGGGTGAGCCTCGGTGGCCTGGCAATCGGCGTCCATCCGCGGGGCGTTGGCGCCTTCTTCGCCGGGACTCCCGTTCTCGGCTCGTCCGCGGCGACCGCCAGCCTGACGATCCAGGCCATCAACCCGGCGGACGTCAGCGTATCGGTCTCGACACCGGCCACCCTCGTCACCGTGGGAAGCAACGTCATCTACAACGTGTCGATGTCGAACCTCGGTCCGAGCAACGCGATCGTCCTGCGCCTGAACGTGACGCTTCCTGCCGGGCTGCAATTCGTCAGCGACACCGGGCAGGGGGCGTGCTCGTGGCTGCCGGGTCTCGGGACCTGCGATTTCGACAACTTCGCGGCCGGCACCACGCGGCCGATCGCGATCGTGGCTCGCCCGCTGACGTCCGGGCCGCTGACCGCCACCTTCGCCGTGTCTGCTCCGCAGTTCGATCCCGTCCCTTCCAACAACACCAGGTTGGTCACGATCGACCCGCGGCCCACGGTCACCATCAACCAGGCACCGGGCCAGCTGGATCCGACGAGCGCCTCTCCGATCCTGTTCACTGTCGTGTTCAGCGAGCCGGTGACTGGCTTCAGTGGCAGTGACGTCTCGTTCGCCGGATCGCTGGTGGGCGGAACGCTCAGCGCCACCGTCACCGGCAGCGGCGCCAGCTACACGGTCGCGGTGACGGGAATGAGCGGCGTAGGCGTCGTGGCCGTGTCGATACCGGCCGGCGCGGCGGTCGACAGCGGCGGCAACCCGAGCGCGGCGTCCACCAGCAGCGACCGGATCGTCCTCTACGGGGTGAGCCTGGTCAACGGGACGGTCTCCCCGAGCAACGGCGGATCCGCCGTTTTCGCCATACAGAATTTCTCGGGCCAGCTCTCCGGTGTCCTGCTGTACACCAAGGGCTCCGTCTTCTTCACGGCGACTCGGTTCACCTCGTTCGTGATCAGCGGACAGACCGCCAGAGTGGAGGGGTTCGACGGCAGCGGCCGACTCTTCGTCGCCACCATGGTCGACGGCGGCAGCGGACAGCCCGACCAGTTCCGACTGTGGATCGAAGGTGTCGAGCAGACCCCGGCCAGCGGGTCACTCTCGAGCGGGAGCCTGGTGGTGCAGCCCTGGGCACAGGACACGCGGCTCAAGGGCTGGGTCGACCTGCACACGCACCCCATGTCGAACGTCGCGTTCGGCGGGAAGCTGTTCCACGGCGCGCCGTCCGTGGGCTCGCTGATGCCGGCCGTGCAGATGCCGAGCGACCCGCAGTGCCGGTTCGATCAGCGGGCGACGAGCATCGCGGAGGCGTTGTCGCAAGATGCACCGACCCGCGGCGACGCTCTGCAGTCCAGGTGCGGTGACTCCGCGCGCAACACGCTGATCAAGGCGATCGAGGCGTTGAACGGTGCGGCCACGGCGCCCGCCGGTGCGGACGGGTTCCCCGCGTTTACCTACTGGCCCGCCTGGAACGACATCACGCACCAGAAGATGTGGATCGACTGGATCCGAAGGGCCTGGGAGGGCGGCCAGCGGGTGATGGTGGCGCTCTCTCACAACAACCGCACGCTCGCCCAGCTGCTGGGCTCCGGCGGCCCGATCACGGGAGTCAAGAACGACAAGGCCTCCTCCGACCTGCAGACCGACGAGATCGCGGGGCTCGTCGCCGCGAATCCGACCTTCATGGCGCTCGCGCGGACGCCGGCCGAGCTCCAGAGCATCGTGCAGGGGGGCCGGCTCGCCGTCGTGCTGGGAGTGGAGATCGACAAGATCGGCGACTTCACCGCGGCGGGGCTGACCCAGACGATGATCGACACCGAGATCGCCCGGCTCTACGGGAAGGGAGTCCGCTACATCCTGCCGATTCACCTGACCGACAACGCCTTCGGCGACACGGCGATCTATCAGGATCTCTACAACGTCATGGGTCGCCTCGAGAACGGCAGCTTCTGGGCCGTCGGTTGCGCGCAGCAAGCGGACGACGTCGGGTTCAGGGCCCTGGGTGTCCCTGCCCTGCTCGCTCCGCTGCTCCCGCCGGGAGTGGCGCCGCCGACGGCGCCAGGCTGCCTGGTCACGACATCGAGCGGACCCCGGTTCCTGGGTCACGTGAACGTACGCACGCCGAACGGGCTCACGGCTCTCGGCGAGTTCGCGATCCGGGCGATGATGAAGCGCGGCATCCTCGTCGACATCGACCACATGTCGAACCGCGCCGCGAACCGGACGCTCGCGCTCGCCGCGGCCGTCCCGGGCGGCGGCTACCCCGTGATGTCCGGGCACTCCGGCGTCCGCAACCCGGGCTCGCCCACGCTGAACGCCGAGAACTCCCGGACCACGACGCAGCTCGCGCGCGTCGCCTGCCTCGGCGGCATGTTCGGCCTCGGCACGGACAGCGCGAGCGCCTTCGACTGGACGGGGCAGTACGCGCGAGCCTACGACGTCATGCGCCGCGCCTTCGGTCCCGGTGGTCTGTGCCCTCAGGAAAACCCGCTGGGTCTGGGCTTGATGGGGCTCGGCACCGACACGAACTCGCTGGTCAAGACTCCCCGCTCCTCGATCGGCGACCCCCTGCTGCCGCGCTATACCGACATCTACAACCCGGCCAACCCCGTCAACGCGGGCGTTTCGCCGCTCGCCCGCAGCACGACGGGCTCCAAGACGTGGGACTACAACCTCGACGGCGTTGCGCACTACGGGATGTTCGTGGACTTCCTGCGCGACGTGCGAACGCTGCCCGGCAACGCCACCATGACCGGCCGGCAGATCGTGGACGACCAGATGATGTACGGAGCGGACTACTTCTACCGCATGTGGCTCAAGGCGGACACGCAGAAGACCCGGGTCCCCTGAGCTCGCCGAGCGAGTCGCGCGCCGAGGCTTTGGCCTTAGACTCGCGGCGATGCCGCCGCGTGCGTCGCGCATTCCCGAGGGCGAGGTGACCCGCCTGCTCAAGGCCTGGGGCGGCGGCGACGAGGCGGCCTGGGACCGGCTGATCCCCGTCGTCTACGACGAGTTGCGGCGCCGTGCCGCCGGCCACCTGAGGCACGAGCGGTCCGGCCACACGCTGCGGCCCACCGACCTCGTGCACGAGACCTACCTGAAGCTCTGCGCGCAGAATGCGGGCTGGGAGAACCGCGAGCAGTTCTTCGCCGTGGCGTCGCGGCTGATGCGGCGCATCCTCGTCGACCACGCGCGCGCGCGCGCCGCGGCCAAGCGCGGAGGAGGCCTGCGCATCACGCTGGCCGACCCCGAAGCGGCGAAGCCCGCGGGGCCGGAGCTGCTCGACATCGACGCCGCTCTCGAGGAGCTGGCGGCGCTCGACGAGCGGCAGGCGCGGCTCGTCGAGCTGCGCTACTTCGGCGGCCTGAGCCTGGACGAGACGGCGCGGGCGCTCGATCTCTCCCCGGCCACGGTGAGCCGCGAGTGGGCGATGGCCAAGGCCTGGCTGTATCGGCGGCTCAAGCCGGCCCGATAGGCGCGGCGGCGAGAACCCGGGCGCAGGTCTCGAGCAGAGCGTCGACGCCGAGCAGCTTGTCGTGGCGCGCGCGCACCAGCGGCGAGTCGAGGAAGCCGTGGCGGATCTCGGCGGTCATCAGCACCACCGGCACGTCGATGCCCTCGATCTCGAGCCGCTCCAGGAGCTCGCTGCCGTCCATCACCGGCATCCGCAGATCGAGCAGGACCAGGTCGGGTCGCCGCCGTCGGATCTCCGCGAGGGCTTGCTCGCCGTCGGCGGCGACGACGAGGTCGTAGGTCCGGGACAGGACCCGTTCCAGCATGTGCCGGATCGAGGGGTCGTCGTCGACGGCGAGCACTCTCTTCCTGGTGTCGTTCGGCTTGCTGTTGTCCATCCGGGTTGTCGTCCATCCTCCGTCGCGCCGCCAAGGATAGGGCCAGGCGGGCCTGGGACCAAAGTCCAATCGACGCGGCCCGGATTGCGGCTGTAAAGTTCGGATGGCGGAGCTTGTCGAGACACGGCCCAGGGAGAACTCAGATCATGCCGAGAATGCAGCGAGCGTCCCTCGTCCTCGCCGCGGTACTCGTGTCGGCCACGGTGCCCGCGCAGACCAACGATCCGCTCGCGTCGTGGAACGACGGAAAGGCGAAGCAGGCGATCCTCAAGTTCGTGGCCGAGGTGACGAGCGAGGGCGCCGCGTTCGTGGAGCCGGCCGAGCGAATCGCGGTCTTCGACAACGACGGCACGCTCTGGTCCGAGCAGCCGATCTACTTCCAGCTCGCCTTCGCGCTCGACCAGGTGAAGGCGATGGCGCCCCGGCACCCCGAGTGGAAGACGCAGGAGCCCTACAAGACGCTCCTCGCCGGAGACGTGAAGGACGCGCTCGCGCAGGGCGAGAAGGCGATTCTCGGGATCATGGCCGCGACGCACAGCGGCATGACGACCGAAGAGTTCGCCGCGAGCGTCGAGGCGTGGGCGGCGAGCGCCAAGCACCCGCGAAGCGGTCGGCTCTACACCGAGATGGTCTACCAGCCCATGCTCGAGCTGCTGCGCTATCTGCGGGGGAAGGGATTCAAGACCTTCATCGTCTCCGGCGGCGGCGTCGAGTTCATGCGCGCGTGGGCCGAGAAGACCTACGGCATCCCGCCGGAGCAGGTGGTGGGCAGCAGCGGCGTCACGAGGTTCGAGCTGCGGCCGAACGGCCCCGTGCTGCTGAAGGAGGCCAAGATCGAGTTCGTGGACGACGGGCCCGGAAAGCCGGTCGGCATCAACCGCTTCATCGGGCGGCGTCCGGTCCTGGCGTTCGGCAACTCCGACGGCGACCACCAGATGCTGCAGTGGACCGCGGCCGGACCGGGGCGTCGCTTCCTCGGGCTCGTGCACCATACCGACGCCGAGCGCGAGTGGGCGTACGACCGGCAGTCGCACATCGGCAAGCTCGACAAGGCGCTCGACGAGGCGCTGCAGCGGGACTGGACGGTCGTCGACATGAAGAAGGACTGGAAGCGCATCTATCCGTTCGAGAAATAGCACGGTCGGGGCCGTCTCCGGCCGCGCCGCCGCCTCGACATCCGGCCACCGGATGCGCTACACCTGACGGGGAGGCCCATGAGCGCACGCGACCGGATCCTCGACCTGAAGCAGCGGATGGCCCGCTCGATCATCGGCCAGGAGGCGATCGTCGAGCGCCTGCTGATCGGGCTGCTCGCCAACGGCAACCTGCTCGTGGAGGGCCTGCCGGGCCTCGCGAAGACGCGGGCCGTGAAGAGCCTCGCCAGGAACCTCGAGGCCGGCCTCTCGCGCATCCAGTTCACGCCCGACCTGCTGCCCTCCGACATCACCGGCACCGAGGTCTACCACCAGGACGGCGGCAAGTCCGAGTTCCGGTTCGAGCCGGGCCCGATCTTCAACAACCTGATCCTGGCCGACGAGATCAACCGCGCGCCCGCGAAGGTGCAGGCGGCGCTGCTCGAGGCGATGGAAGAGCGGCAGGTCACCGTGGCCGGAACCACGCACCCGCTGCCGCCGCTCTTCCTGGTGATGGCCACGCAGAACCCGATCGAGCAGGAGGGCACGTATCCGCTGCCGGAGGCGCAGCTCGACCGCTTCCTGATGCACGTGCGGATCGGCTATCCGGACGAGAAGGCGGAAGGCGAGATCGTCCGCCTCGTGCGCAGCGAGGAGGATCAGTCCGCGGCGGGGCCGGGCGCGGCCCAGGCGCAGGCGCCCGTGCCGCAGCAGGCGGTGCTCGACGCCCGCCGCGAGATCCACCAGGTGCAGGTGGCCGTCGCCGTCGAGAAGTACGTCGTCGACCTGATCTTCGCCACCCGCTATCCCGAGCGCTACAGCCAGGACCTGCGCAAGTGGATCCAGATCGGCGCCAGCCCGCGCGGCGCCCTGGCGCTCGACAGATGCTCGCGCGCCTACGCGTGGCTCCAGGGCCGCGACCACGTGACGCCCGACGACGTGCGCGCGGTCGTGCACGACTGCCTGCGCCACCGCGTCTCGCTGAGCTACGAGGCGAGCGCGTCCGGCCTCGACGCGCAGAAGGTGGTGAGCGAGATCGTCAAGCTCGTGGCGGTGGCCTGATGGGCCCGAAAGCGGCCGCCGGCCTGCTGCTGCTCGCGACTCTCGCGGCCTGCAAGCCGGAGGGCGACCCAGGCGCGCGCTCGTCGTCGCCGGGAGCCGCTCCCGGCGCCACGCCGGCCGCGGCCGCCGAGCCGGCCCGCCTCGTGGGGCAGTGGAAGCGCACCGACTCCGACTACGTGATCGCGATCGACGAGGCGACTCCCGACGGCAAGCTCGCCGCCCGCTACCTGAACCCGCAGCCGATCCACGTCTCGAGGGCGCAATGGCTGAAGAACGGCGCGCGGCTCCAGCTGATGGTCGAGATGCAGGACCGCGGCTACCCCGGCAGCAACTACGAGCTCGACTACGACGCCGTCCACGACACGCTCTTCGGCACGTACCACCACCTGGGGCTCAACCAGGACTTCCAGATCTCCTTCTACCGGCTGAAGCCGGGCGACGCCGGAGCCCCGCGGTGAGCTCGGGCGCGCCCCCACTGGCCGCGACGGACGTCGAGGTCCCAGGGGTCTACACGAGCCTCGACGCGCTCACGCGCCTGCAGTACCGCGCGCGGCGCGTCAGCTTCCGAGCGCGACAGCCGGTCCGGAGCCTGCTGTCCGGCCGGCACGCCGCGCGCGTGCGCGGGCGCGGCCTCGATTTCGAGGAGGTGCGCGCCTATCTGCCGGGGGACGACGTGCGCACGATCGACTGGCGCGTCACCGCCCGCACCGGCCAGCCGCACACGCGCGTCTACAACGAGGAGAAGGACCGGCCGGCGCTCGTGGTGGTGGACCAGCGCCTCGCGATGTTCTACGGAACGCGGCTGTCGCTGAAGTCGGTGACGGCGGCCGAGGCCGCGGCGCTCGCCGCCTGGCGCGTCTTCCGCTCGGGCGACCGCGTCGGCGCGGTGGTGTTCGACGACCGCGGGCTCGAGGCGCTGCGGCCGCACCGCAGCCGCGGCCAGGTGCTGCGCATCCTGCAGGCGATCGTCCGCAAGAACCGCGCGCTGCGGGCCGACAGCGACGTCGCTCCGGCTCCCGGGATGCTGAACCAGGCGCTCGAGCGGGCGCTGCGGCTCGTCGACCACGACCATGCGGTGCTCGTCGCGAGCGACTTCGACGGCGCGGACGCCGACACGCGGCGGCTCGCGAGCGCCCTCGCCCAGCACAACGACGTGATCGTGATGCTGGTGCTCGACCCCTCGTCGAAGGACCTGCCGGAGCGCGGACGCGCAGTCGTGAGCGGCGGCGAGCTGCAGCTCCAGCTCGACCTGGGCCGGCCGGGGGAGCGCGAGGCGCTGCTGTCCGTGGCGAGCGCGCGCATCAAGCCCGTCCTGGGCTGGACGCGGGAGCTCGGAATTCCCGTGCTGCCGCTCTCGACGGCCGAGGACGCGGTCGCGCAGATCGCCCGCCTGCTCGGCGCCGGTCTTCCGCGGCGGGTCTGACGGCCGTGCAGCCCGAGACACCCGTGCCCGCTCCCGCCCCGAGCGCCGCGCCGCTCGCGGCGGTCGAGGGATTGCGCGACATCGCGATACCCGCCCCGGTGTCGGTGCTGCCGCCCGCGCCGGGCTGGTACCTGGTCGGCCTGGTCCTGCTGGCTGCCGCGCTCTGGGGCTACCGTCGGCATCAGCGCGCGCGGGCCGCGAGCCGCTACCGCCGCGAGGCGCTCGCGGAGCTCGAGGGCATCGTCGAGGCGCTCCAGCACCCGGGCGGCCGCCACGAGCTCGCCGCCCGGCTGCCGCCGCTCCTCAAGCGCGTCGCGCTCCACGTCGAGCCGCGCCCGGCGGTCGCCGCGCTCACGGGACCCGCGTGGCTCGCCGAGCTCGACCGCCTCTACCGCGGCCACGAATGGACCAAGGGTCCGGGCCGGATCCTCCCGAAGCTCACGTACGGGTCGGCGGCCGCGCTGTCGAGCATCCCACGCGCCGACATCGACGCCCTCGTGCGCCTGAGCCGCGACTTCATCGGGCGCCACCACGCCGCCGCGAGCCCGACCCAAGCGCCCCCCGCGCCCGCGCCCGCGCCGCGCGGAACGAAGGCCGCATGAGCCGGCTTCTCGAGCAAGCCGGAAGCGCGCTGTCGTGGCCGGTGGGCTCGTCGACGCTGGAGCTCGCCGCGCCGTGGGCGCTCGCTCCTGCTCGCCGTCCCCGTGCTCGCGTTCCTGCTGCTGCCGCCCTACAAGCAGCGCCAGCCCGCGCTGCGCGTGCCGTTCTTCGAGCAGGTCGCCGCGGGCCTCGGCCGCAAGCCCGAGCCCGGAGCGGTCGTGCTGTCGAAGGCGCTCCTGCAGTGGCTGGTGGCTCCCGTCGTCTTCGTCCTGCTGGTCGGTGCGGCCGCCCGGCCCGAGCTCGTGCTGCCGCCGCTTTCGAAGACCGAGTCGGCGCGCGACCTGCTGCTGGCGGTCGACATCTCGGAGTCGATGCAGACGCCGGACTTCGTCGACCCGCACGGCAAGCAGATCCAGCGGCTCGACGCGGTGAAGCTCGTGCTCGCGGACTTCGTCGCGCGCCGCGCGGGCGACCGCATCGGCCTCGTCGTCTTCGGCGACGGCGCGCACCTGCAGGCGCCCTTCACGCTCGACCACGAGCTCGACCGCCGGCTGCTGGGCGAGGTACGCGTGGGGATGGCGGGCCCGCGCACGATGATCGGGGACGCCCTCGGCCTCGCGATCAAGCTCTTCGACGAGAGCCGCGCGAAGCAGAAGGTCGTGGTGCTGCTGACCGACGGCAACGACACCGGCAGCAAGGTGCCGCCGCGCAAGGCGGCCGAGATCGCGAAGTCGCACGGCATCACCGTCCACACCGTCGGCATCGGGGATCCGAGGACGCGGGGCGCCGACCTCGTGGACTCGGGAACGCTCGCGGCGATCGCCGAGGCGACGGGCGGCGCGACCTTCATGGCGCTCGACCAGAAGGAGCTCGAGGGCATCTACCGCAAGCTCGACGAGATCGAGAAGGTGGACCTGAAGACGGCGAGCTACCGGCCGCGGCGGCCGCTCTTCTACTGGCCGCTGGGCGCGGCGATCACGCTGCTGCTCGCGTTCTATCTGCTGATGACCGGAGCGCGCGCCGTGTCGGAGGCGCGCGCGTGAGCCCCGTCCTCTCGCCGGCCGAGTTCCACTTCCTGCGCCCGGAGTGGCTCTGGCTCGCGCTGCCGGCGGCGCTGGTCGTCTTCCTGCTGCAGCGCCGCGAGGATCCGGTCCGGCCGTTCCGGGGCGTCGTGGCGCCTCACCTGCTGCCACACCTGCTGGTGGGCATCCGCCGCGGCTTCTCGGTTCAGCCGGTCCACCTGCTGGCCGTGTTCCTCGCCGCCGCGACGCTCGCGCTCGCGGGCCCGACCTGGCAGCGCGAGGCTCCGCCTTTCGCGCGGGACAAGGCCGCGCTGGTGATCGCGCTCGACCTCTCGCGCGGCATGGACGCGATCGACGTCCAGCCGACGCGGCTCGAGCGCGCCAAGCAGAAGCTGCGCGACCTGCTCGCGCTGCGCGAAGGAGCGCGCAGCGGGCTCGTCGTGTACGCCGGCACCGCGCACACGGTGCTGCCGCTCACGGAGGACCGGAAGATCCTCGAGACCTACCTGGAGGCGCTCGCCACGGGCCTGATGCCCGTGCCCGGCAAGGACGAGCCGGGCGCGCTCGCGCTCGCCGAATCGCTGCTCGCGAAGGAGACCGTGCCGGGGACGATCCTGTTCGTGACCGACGGCATCTCGAAGGCGCAGGTGGCCGCGTTCGCGGCGCAGAGGCGCGCGAGCCGGAACCAGCTGGTGGTGCTGGGCATCGGCACCAGCGAGGGCGGGCCGATCCGCGAGGGCAAGGGGTTCGCGAGCGAGGGCGGCCGCCGCGTGGTGGCGAAGCTGGACCGCGACGGCCTGTTGGCGCTCGGCCGCGAGACGGGCGCGCTCGTCGCGACCGTGACGCTCGACGACCGCGACGTCGCGCGCATCCAGAAGGGCATCGAGACCCACGTCGAGTCGGCGAAAGGAGAAGACGCAGGCGCGCGCTACCGCGACTTCGGATGGTACGCGGCGCCGATCCTGGCGCTCGCGGCCGGGCTCTGGTTCCGGCGCGGCTTCACGCTGCGCTGGGCGGCCATCTTCGCCTGCTGCTGGCTGTGGCCGGCTGCCTCGGAAGCTGCGGACTTTCAGATCGCCGACCTCTGGGCCACGCGCGACCAGCAGGGCCGATACCACTTCGAGCGCGGCGAGTTCCAGCGCGCGGCCGAGCTGTTCCGGGATCCGATGTGGAAGGGCACGGCCTGCTACCGCGCCGGCGACTACGCGTGCGCCGTGGATGCCTTCGCGCGCGTGGACTCGCCCGAGGCCTGGTACGACCTCGGCAACTCCTACGCCCGCCAGGGCGAGCTGAAGCTGGCGCTCCTGGCCTACGACAAGGCGCTCGCCGCGCGTCCGGGCTTTGCCGACGCGAAGGCGAACCGCGAGCGGGTCGCGAGCCGGATTCCGAAGTCGAAGCCGGACGACGACGAGGAGGGCGCGGCGGACCCCAACCAGAAGCCGGACGAGGTCCAGTTCGACGAAAAGGGCAAGAAGGGCAAACGGGGCGAGGTCGAGCTGAAGCAGCTCACCGACGAGCAGATCGACCGGATCTGGCTCCGCGGCGTGCAGACGTCGCCCGCCGACTTCCTGCGCCAGAAGTTCGCCGCGCAGGCGTCGCAGGCCCGCCGCGCCGCCGAGCGCAAGCCGAAGCCGGCTGTACCGGCACAGCCCGGAGCCACGCCGTGAGGCGACCTTGCCTCGGCGCGGTGCTCGCGTGCCTGGCCGTGCCGGCGCTCGCGTCGGCCGCGCCGAAGCCCTTCGCCTGGACCAACGTGCACCCGCGCTCCGTCACGGTGGGCCAGCCGGTCACGCTGACGGTCGACGTGTACGTGCCGTCGTTCTTCACGGGCGCGCCGCGCTTCCCCCAGCTCGAGGTCAAGGACGCGGTGGTCGTCTTCATCGACGAGGGGACGAACCTGAGCCAGCGCGTGGGCCAGCAGGACTACGCCGGACAGCGCCGCAGCTACAAGATCTACCCGCAGCGCGAGGGCGAGTTCGTGGTTCCGGACTTCGCGGTGAAGGTGAGCTTCACGGGAGAGGACGGCCCGATGCGGGTGCCGGCGCCCGCCAAAGGCGGCAGCTTCCAGGCGACCATCCCCGCGGGGGCGCGCGGCGTGGATCACTTCCTGGCGACGAGCTCGTTGGAGCTCCAGGCCGACAGCGACCGTCCGCTCGCGGGGCTGCGAGCGGGCGACTCGTTCACGCGCACGATCACCATGACGGCGGCCGACGCGTTCGCGATGATGCTGCCGCCGCTCGCCTTCGCGCCCGTCGACGGTCTCGCGGTCTACCCGGCGCAGCCGACGGTCGCCGACAGCAGCGGGGGCGAGCGCGGCGAGGCCCGCGTGGCCGAGCGCCGTGAGTCGGTGACCTACGTCCTGCAGAAGCCGGGCTCCTACCGGCTGCCCGCGACCGAGATCGCCTGGTGGGACACGAGGGCGCAGACGCTGCGGCGCGCGACGGTGCCGGAGCTCGAGTTCACCGTCGCGGCGGGGCCCGAGGCCCAGGCCGAGATCCCGCTGCCCGAGGATCCCGGGCAGCCGAAAGCCGCACCCGACTCGTGGCGGCCGCTGCGGGAGGCGCTGCGGCGCTTCGGGCCCGCGGTGCTCGTCGCTCTCGTCGCGGCGGGGGTGATCCTGCGCCTGCTGCGCGCGCCGCTTCGCGCGCTCGGCGCGCGCCGCACGGCCCGCCGTCGCGCGCGTGAGGAGGCGCCGGCCGCGTATCTCGCGCGGGTCGCGGAGGCCGCGCGCTCCGGCCGGCCGAAGGAGCTGCTCGCCGCGACCTATCGCTGGCTCGACCGGCGGCCGCGCACGGCCCCGGAGGCGGCGCGGCTCGACCGCTTCGTGCAGCAGAGCGGCGACGCCGAGCTGCCCGAGGTATCGGCGGCGCTCGTCGACGGCGCGCTCGAGGCGGAGGAGGTCTCGGACGTCGAATCGTCGGAGCGCTTCGCGCGCGCTCTCGCGCGAGCGGCGGAGCGCACGGCGCCCGCCGCAGCGCCTGCGCCCGGCTCGCTCGGGCCCCTCAACCCGTCCTGACGCCGGACGCGCGCTCAGCGCTTGGCCGACGGCGTCCTTCGCCGCCCGCGCTCCTGCCCGATCCGCGTCATGAGCTGGTACGCCAGGTAGTACTTGTAGATGTTGCTGACGTAGGTGACGGTCTCGCGTCCGATGCGCTTGGCCGCGATCAGCTCGACGTTGTTGAACCAGCGGTCGGGGTCGAGCCCGGAAGCCTTCGCCTCCCGGCGCAGGCTCGCGACCTTGCCCGGCCCCGCGTTGTAGGACGCGAAGGCGAACAGCTGGCGGTTGACGGGGGTGATCGCGGTGTCCTGGTAGAAGTTGTCGATCACCCAGCGGTTGTACTTGATCCCGGCGTGGATGTTGCTCTCGAGCTTGTCGATGTCGGGGATGTTCACGGCCTTGTCGCGTGCCGTGGTCGGCATGACCTGCATCACTCCGATCGCGCCCACGCGGCTGCGCTTCTGCTGGTCGAGCCCCGACTCCTGGTACCCCTGGGCGATCATCAGCAGCGCGTCGAGCTCGTAGCGCTGGCCGTATTTCTTGAAGATGTCGACCATCGAGACGAAGCGCTTGCGGTCCTCGTCGCTCCTCGCGTTCTTCACCCACTTCGTGGTCTTGAGGTACTTCGTCACCAGCCAGTTGCCCGCGAGCGAGCCCTCCTTGTGGGTCCGCACGAAGGCGTTCACCGCCTCCGCGAGCTTCGGGCTGTTCTTGCGGAAGGCCCAGGCGATCGAGCCGGGCGGGCTCGCGATGCCTTCGTGCTTCTTCAGGTTCGGAAACACCTCCAGATAGAGGTCGGCCATGAAGCTGTCCACGACCGTCGCGGGGACGAGCCCGGCGTTCACCATCTCGAGGATGTCGCCATCCTCGAGCACCTCGTCGGCGGCGTCGATCTGGACCGGGGCCTTGCCTTCCTTGGCGAAGCGGGCGTTCAGCGTCTTGAGGTGCTCCGCATAGCTGCTCGAGGGGCGCACGTAGAGCTGCTTGCCCGAGAGCTCGTCGATGCTGCCGATCTCGGGAGCGGCCGGGCCGGTGACCAGCACCTCGCGAACGTCCTCCGCGAACGGCTTCGAGAAGTCCACCCGCTTCAGGCGCTCGGGCGTGACGGTGAGGGCGGCCGCGGCGATGTCGCCCTGGCCGGCCACGAGCCGCGGCAGCAGCTCGTCGCGCGGGACCGGGATCACGACGACGTGGAGCGCGACGACCTTGTTGCCGAGCTTCTTGTTGAGGTCCTGCTCGAACTGCTTCACGGCATCGTAGGTGATCCCGACCTCGCGCCCGCGATCCACGAAATAGAGGACCGGGTTCTGGACCGTCAGCACGCGAATCAGGCGCCGCTTGAGCATCCCGTCCAGGTCGCCCTTGAACGGCTCGATCAGGGGAGCGAGTCCCTCCGGCAGCGGCGTGGCGTCGGGAGCCGGCTCCAGGCTGTCGTCCGCCGCCTGCGTGGTCGCGGCTGGCTGGGGCGAAGCGGCGGCCGTCGCCGCGGCCTGATCGGCGGACGGCTCGCGGCGTCCGCAGGCCGAAGCCGAGGCCACGATCAGGACGAGCAAGCCGGAGAGTCGGGCCAAGTGTCGCATGGTGCTCTGAGGGTCTCTCCAAGACCTTTCCCCGACGCGTCCGCGATGTCAAATCGCATTAGAATCAGGGGGAACCCCCGGAAAGGCCATTCGCGGATGCTCACGCTCGGGCTGGCGCTCGTCGTGCTGGGATTGTTCGGCTTGGTCCTGCGCGGCCTGCGTCGTCTCTGGCCCGGCGGCGCGATCACCCGCCCGCGCATCGTCCTGCTCCAGGTCGCGCGTCGTGGCCGCCTGGGTCTTCGGCGGCAACCTGCTCGCCGAGATCTGGGAGCGCAGCGCCCACGACGCCTGGAGGGCCGTCGACCCCGCGGCTGTCGCCGCGGCGAAGACGAGGGACGCGGCGCCCAATCGCGCGGGCCTCGAGCTCGTCAAGCTCGCCGCGCTGCTCGGGATCCGCATCGGCCCGCCCGACGGCACGAAGGTCCCCGGGCCTGATCCGCTCGGCGAGGTCGGGCTCGCCGGGCTCTTCGCCTACCTGGACGGCGCCTTCAAGCAGCCCGACGACCGGCTCGGGCGAGCTCCCGCGGAGCTGCGTGCGTGGCTGGTGCTTGCAAGACGTGCCCGCGAGAGCCGTCGAGAAGCACCTGCTCGCGGCAGGCCGCGTCGAGTGGGGTTCCCGCGGCACGGACGACGCCTTGCCCTACTCGCCACCCGAGCTCACGCGGCTCCACGCCGTGCTGACGGCCGGCGCGCTCGAGCGGATGCGGGCCGGCGACCTCTCGGGCGCCTCGAGCGCGCTCGAAGCGGCGGCGGCGCTCGCCGCCTCGCTCCGCGAGCGCAGCGAGACGCTCTCGCGCCTGGTCGCCGTCACGCTCGACCGCCGGCTGCTGGGCGCGCTGCGACTGCTCGACCCGATTCCGGCCGGCTGGGCGCAGAAGCTCGCCGAGATCGAGGCGCAGACGCGGCCCGCGGGCGCGCTCGCGGGCGAGACGCTCGAGCTGCTCGCGCACGTGCGCAGACCGGACACCACGCTGCGCGGGCTCATCCTCGAGATGGACGTCGGGCCGCCCCTGGGGGAGAGCCATCGTTCCTGGCTCAGCGAGAGGATCCTGTCGCTCTGTGGCCTCGGTGTTCCGGTCGAGCGTCTCTCCGACGCGATCGCCTCGGAGAAGCAGCAGACGCAGACGCCGTTCTTCCGGTTCGTCCAGGGACCGCTCGAGCGCCCCTACATGCGGCTGGCGGTTGCCGACTACGCAACGGTGCTGGTGCGGACGGCCTCCGCGGTGGCGAGCGGCGACTCCTGCGGGCCGCTGCCGCTCGCGGCATCGGCGCAGGCCGCCCCCTGGAGCGCGCTCGCGGAGACCGGCGAGCCGTTCGTTCCGCGCCTCGGGCGCACGGCCGCGATCCTTCGCGCCGAGCTCGAGCTCACGCGGCTCGTCGAGCACGCGCGCACGCTGCGCGCGCAGTCCCGGCGGCTCGCGTGGCCGAACGACCTGCCCGGGGCGGACTCGCAGGCTTGCCCGGGGCGCCGCTTCGTCGCGCAGCTCGTCGACGGCCAGGCCGAGATCCGTCTCGAGCCGGAGGCCTTCGCCAGCCACGAGGCGACCGTCTCTTTCCGGATGCTCGGCCGATGAGGAGGCTCCGCTGGCCGATCGTCTTCGCCGGGATCCTGACCGGCACGCTCGTGGCCCTGGCGCTCGAGCAGCTGCACCTGAACGAGCTCGACCGCGTCAACGGCCTGCTCACGGTCGCCGATCACAAGCTGCGCGACCTCGGCCCGGTCAGGCTCCCGGTCGACGCCTACGAGAAGGACCGCGCCCGCTTCGAGGCGCAGCAGCGCTTCATCGACGAAGAGCGCGCGCGCCAGCGCTGCCCCGGGGTGGTGCTGGCCGCGCTCGATCTCGAGCGGCGCGACGCGCCGGTCGAGGCGGTCGTGCTCGACGGAACGACGCTCGCACTCGTCGGCCGCGCGGAGTCGGAGGCCGACGTGGAGGCGCTCGCGACGGGCCTGCGCGGCGCGGCGTGGACGCGCACGGTGCGCGCCGGAAGCGCGCGCGGCGCCGGCCGCCAGCTGCGCTTCGGCCTGCTCGCGACGGTCGAGCCGCCGGCCTGCCCGCAAGCCGGGCCCGCGCCGCCGCGCGTGCCGGGGCGCTGAGCCGTGCGCGGCCTGCTGCTGTTCCTGTTCGGTGCGGCGCTTCCGCTCGCCGGCTACCTCGTCGTCCTCTATCCGGAGCGCGTCCACGCGCGCAAGGCCGCCGAGCAACGCCTCGAGGCGCGCCAGAAGGAGGCGCAGGCGCTCGAGCAGGTCGCCGGCCGCCTGCCCGAGTTCAAGCGCGAGCAGCAGGAGCTGCAGGAGCGGCTCACGGAGCTGGAGCAGGTCCGGCCGCAGGGCCGCGAGAGCGCGCCGCTCGTCGACGAGCTGCGCGGGCTCGCCACGGGCGAAGGGCTCGCGCGCGTCTCGGTCGAGGAGGTCGCGGCGGGCGCCGAGAGCGACACGCTGCCGATCCGGCTCCGCGCGGAGGGCAGCCAGCCGGAGCTGGTCGCGCTGCTCGACCGCCTGAGCCGGACCACGCGCCTGCTGCGGCTCGAGCGCGTGGAGCTCGAGCGGCAGGACAAGGGACGCTACGCGCTCGCGCTCCGGCTCTGCGCGTTCCGCGACAAGCCGTCCTTGTGAGCGTCTACTTCAGGCTCACCAGGTAGTCGGCGATCGCGCGCACGTCGGGCTCGGGCAGCTGCGCGAGGTTCGACTGGATCTGGCCCATGCCGCCGCTCGAGAGGTCCTCGTAGCCGAGCTCTTCGCCGTTCTGCAGCGCGAGCACGAGGTCGGCCGCGTCCTTGTACTTCTTGCGCTCGACGAGCCCGCGCAGGCTCGGCACCTTCCCTTCGCCCCCCGGGTGCGGTCCGCCGGCCATGTAGCGGCCGAGGTCCTCGACCATCAGCAGGCTCTTGGGCGTGTGGCACTCGCCGCAGTGCCCCGGGGCGTTCACCAGGTAGGCGCCGCGCTTCCAGGAGTCGCTGCCTTCGGCCGCGGGAGCATAGGGCGCCCGCGCGAACGCGAGCCGCTTCCAGAGCCCCACGCCGCGGCGCGCGACGGGCAAGAGCGGCAGCGTGTGGCGGGGAGCGACGGACTTCACCGCCGGCAGGCTCATCAGGTACGCGCGCAGGTCGAGCAGGTCGCTCGTCCGCATCGCCCGGTAGGCCATGTAGGGGAAGGCGGGGAAGTAGTGGCGCCCCTCGGGCGAGAGCCCGCGCGTCATCGCGTTCACGAAGTCGGCCTCGCTCCAGCGGCCGAGGCCGGTCTCCGCGTCGGGCGTCAGGTTCTGCGGGTAGAAGACGCCGATCGGCGTCTTGAAGGGCGAGCCGCCGGACGGCAGCGAGGCCTGGGCCGCACCCTCCTTTGGCTTGTGGCAGGCGAAGCAGCTGCCCGCGTGGAACACGACCTCGCCGTTGGCGAGGTCCGGCGTGTGCGCGGGGATCGCCGACGCCGGAAGCGGATCGGGACGCGAGAGCCACCAGAAGACGAAAGCGGCGACCGCCAGGACGAAGGCGATCGCCGCTTGGGCTCTGCGCGACGGCAGCTTCACTGCTTGGGCAGGCGGTACTTGTCGTGGCAGCCCTTGCAGCTTCCGCCGAGCGTCTTCATCGCGGGCACGAAGGCCGCTTCCTCGGTCACGGCCGCCATCGCCGTGGCCGCGGCCTGGGCGTCCTTCATCGCCTGGTCGAAGCCCGCGCGGTCGCTCCAGATCTCGGCCTTGGCGCGCGAGTCGCCGCCGCCGCTGCCCTCGGGGAAGAGCCCGTGGGCCTCCTTCAGCTTCTCCAGGATGGTGGTGGCGTTCTTCTTGACCACGGCCGCGTCGAACGGGGCTTCCTTCACCGCGATCGCGCGCAGCGGCTTGAAGGACTCCTGGACCGTCTCCATCGCTTCGTGGCGCTGGTGTGCCGGGTTTTCAGCCGCCAGGCCCGCGCCCCACGCCCCGGCCAGAACAATCGAGAAGCCGGCGGAGAACGCCAGCGTACGCTTCGAGAGACTCACATGCTCCTCCTGGGAAACCGCTTCCGCCGATTCTAGCCTAGAGGGCCGGCCCCGGGCGGCCGCCCGAGCGCGCAAGCCCTAGCTGCTCGCCGGCGCCAGCCACAGCCGGCCGACCACGCGCACGAGCGCTCCTCCCGCGACCACGAACACGGCGAGGCACGCGAGTGCCGCCCCGCCGCGGCCGTAGAGGACGTTGCCGACCGTGAAGAGCGCCGACCAGATGGTGGCGCATCCCGCCACCCAGCCGAGCAGCGCGAGCGGGATGTTGTCGCCGGCCGTGCGCGCCGGGTCCTCGCCGAGCCCCGCCTGCTCGCGGACGGCCGTCCAGCCCGGGCCGAACGGCCGGACCTTCTTGTAGAACTCGACGAGCACCTTGCGGTCCGTCTCGGGCCCGAGGTACGCCGTCGTGACCCAGCTGAGCGTCGTGACCGCGATCGTGACGAGGAGCGCGACGTGGGTGCTGAAGTGCACGCCGTTCTTCGCCAGCACCAAAAGCGCCAGCGAGACGAGGAACGAGCTCGCCATCGCCACCACCTCGCACCAGGCGTTCACCCGCCACCAGAACCAGCGCACCAGGTAGAGCAGCCCCGTGCCCGCGCCGATCTGCAGGATCACGTCGAAGGCGTCCTTGGCCGTGTCGAGCAGGTAGACCGTGGCCGACGAGAGCACGAACAGGAGAACCGTGGCGAGCCGGCCCACCATCACGTAGTGCTTCTCGGTGGCGTTCTTCTTGATGAAGCGCTGGTAGAAGTCGTGGACCAGGTAGGACGCGCCCCAGTTGAGGTGGGTGAGGATCGTCGAGGAGTTCGCGGCGACGAGCCCGCCCACCATCAGGCCCACGAAGCCGACCGGCAGGAACTTGAGCATCGCCGGGAACGCGATGTCGTGGCCGAGCAGGCTCGGGTCGAGCTTGGGGAAGGCGGTCTGGATGTCCGACAGCTGCGGGTAGACCAGGATCGAGCAGAGTGCCGTCAGGATCCACGGCCAGGGCCGCAGCACGTAGTGGGCGACGTTGAAGAACAGCACGGCGCCGAGCGCGTCCTTCTCGGACTTGGACGCGAGCATGCGCTGGGCGATGTAGCTGCCGCCGCCCGGCTCGGCGCCGGGGTACCACACCGCCCACCACTGGACCGCGACCGGCATGATGAAGATCGCCACCGCCAGGTCCCAGTTGCTCGAGAAGTCCGGCAGCACGTTCAGGTAGTTGATCCCGCCCGGCCCCTTCATGGCGGAGAGCTTGCTGACGAGCGCGGACAAGCCGCCCACCTGCGGCGCCTGGAGCGCGAAGTAGGCGGCCGCGATCACCGCGGTCATCTTGATGAAGAACTGGATCATGTCGATCACCAGCACGCCCCAGAGTCCGGAGTGCGCGGCGAAGGCGACGTTCAGCAGTCCGACGAACAGGAGCGTCTGCCAGCGCTCGAGGCCGAACAGGATGCCCGCGATCTTGCAGGCCGCCAGGTTGACGGTGGCCATGATCATGCAGTTGAAGAGCAGGCCCAGGTACACCGCGCGGAACCCGCGCACGACGCTCGCCGCCTTGCCCGAGTAGCGGATCTCGTAGAACTCGAGGTCGGTCATGACGCCGGAGCGCCGCCAGAGGCGCGCGTAGAAGAAGACCGTCGCGACTCCGGTGAGCACGAACGCCCACCACACCCAGTTCCCGGCGACGCCCTGGCGCCGCACGATGTCGGTCACCAGGTTGGGCGTGTCGCTCGAGAAGGTGGTGGCGACCATCGAGAGGCCCGCGAGCCACCACGGCACCGAGCGGCCCGAGGCGAAGAACTCCGCCGTGCTCTTGCCGGACCGCTTTCCGAAGAAGAGCGCGGGCGCGAAGCAGATGGCGACCGACGCGAGGGCGATCACCCAGTCCAGGGGTTGGAGCTGCATGGACCGAATGTCTACTCTTTCGGCGGGGCGGGCACAAGGCCCGCGGCCGTCGCGCGCTGCGTCAGCGGTCGCCTTTGGCGCGGCTCGCGCGGCACGAACTCCGCGAGCACGGTCTTCGTCAGCATTGCCGGCGGCAGCAGGCCCTGCGCCAGCAGGAAGTCGTGGTAGCGCTTGCGGTCGAAGCTCTTGCCGAGCGCCAGCTCCACGCGCGACTTGAGCTCCATCCAGCGCAGGTAGCCGTAGAAGTAGGACGTCGCCTGGCCCGGCGAGCGGAACGTGTAGCGCTCCACCTCCTGGCGCGCCATCGGCTCCGACAGCACCACCTCGTCCATCAGGAAGCGCACGGCCTCATCGGGCTTGACGAGGCCCAGCTGCAGCTCGGGATCCAGGAAGGCGCGCGCCGCCCGCATCATCCGGTGCTGCAGGCCGATCAGCTGGCCGTCGAGCGGCATGTAGGGCTTCATCTCGGCCTCGGCGTAGAGCGCCCAGCCCTCGACGTTGACGCTGTTGAAGGCGAACACGGCGCGCGCGAGCGACACGCCCTTCTCGACGAGCGCGGCGAACTGCAGCTCGTGGCCGGGCCGCACCTCGTGCGCGGTGAGCGTCCAGGACGCGGCGTCGAACGTGAAGTCGTCGAAGCCCTGCATCGCGCCGGAGGCGGCGCCGGCGGTCGGCACGCGCAGCGGCAGCACGAACTCGCCCATCTCGCCCTTGTTCCCGATCAGGCGCGGCGGCCGCATGTTGGGGGCGGGCGTCTGCGCGCTCTCGGCCTCGCTCGCGACGCGGATGCGCGCCGCGCGCTCCGGCAGGCTGATGATCCCTTCGCGACGGATGATCTCCTCCATCTGCTTGAGGCGCGCCTGGTAATGGGGCAGGATCGCGTCGCCCACGATCTGCTGCTTCTTGAGCTCGCGGATCACGTCGCGGTAGTCGGTGACCGCGAGGCCCTTCTCGCGCGCGACGAGCGGCGCGAGCGTCTTCATCTCGTTGCGGATCTCCATGAAGGCGATGCGCGCGCGCTCGACGAGCTGCGCCGCGGGGATGTCGACGCCCACCTGCTTCAGCCGGTACGCGTAGATCTCCTCGGGCAGCCGGAAGTCGTCGCGGCTGCGCGGCAGCACCTCGGCCTTCAGGAACTCGTTGTAGGCCGCCACCTGCGCCTTGAGCCGTGCGTGCGCCTCCTCCCAGCCCGCGACCGGGAACTTCTGGAAAAGCTGCGCGATGCCGTCGACGTAGAAGGCGCTGTTGCCGATGTTCTTCTCGACGGCGGCCTTCACCGGGCCCTGCAGCCCGGCGACGCCGAGCCGCTCGCGGATGCGGTCGCGCGCGAGCTCGAGCACCGGCACGTAGCCCGGCTCGAGCCCGGTGTAGCGCTTGAGGCGCGCGAGCGCGGCCGGGCGCCGCTCCGCGGCCACCTGCTCGTCGAGCAGCCCGCGGATCCCGAAGAAGATCACCTGCACCGCGTCGAAGTAGGGGACCTGCAGCTTGTAGGTGAGGTCGTTGCCGGTGATGTTGTCGCGCGCGGAGTCGACGAGGATCTCGAGGTCCTGGCGCACCGTGGGATCGCTCTCGGCCGCGAGCCGCTTCTCGAGGTCCGCGAGCGCGGCCCTGAGCTCCTGCTGGACGCGCTCCTGGCGGCGCGGCTTGAGGTCGAGGATCTCCTTGTCGAGGCCCTCGACTCCGAACTGGCTCGCGCCCTCCGGGCCGAAGCGGGCGAGCACGTCGACGAGAACCTTCGCGTGGGCGTCGCTCTTCGCGACCCAGGCGGGCCGCGCGGACGTCTGGGCGCGGGCGGAGGGTGGGGTGAAGCCGGCGGCGACCAACGCCAGCGTCGAGACGGCGAATCGGGACCAGGGCTTCATGAAAGGACCTCGTTCGAGGGGAAGGTTCGAGAGCCGCAACGGGGCGCGATTGTACGACCGACGCAGCGGGAGCGCGCGGGTTTCAACGAGTTGGATGGAAGCCTTGACGGCCAATGGACGGGAAAAGATGATGCGGGGCCGCTCGGACAGACTCGGACGAGCACGAAGAGGACCAGAGGAGATATGCGAACCAGAGCTTCCGTTTTCGCCGCAACCTTGCTTGGAGCCGTCACGCTCACGGCATCGCTCGCTGCCCAACAGGCGGCGAAGACGGAAGAGAAAAAGTGGAGCGTCAACGCGCCTCCCGGCGAGGCGGCGACGGTCTCGATCGACACGCGCACCGGCACGTGGATGAGCGTCGACGTGAGCCCCGACGGCCGCACGCTCGTCTTCGACCTGCTCGGCGACCTCTACACGCTGCCGATCGAGGGCGGCGAAGCGAGCGCCCTGACGCATTCGATCGCCTGGGAGATGCAGGCGCGCTTCTCTCCCGACGGCAAGCGGATCGCCTACCTGAGCGACGCGGCCGGCGGCGACAACGTCTGGGTGATGGACAAGGACGGCAAGAACGCGCAGCAGGTGACGAAGGAGGACTTCCGCCTCGTCAACAACCCGGTCTGGCAGCCCGGCGGCGAGTACATCGCCGCGCGCAAGCACTTCACCGGCACCCGCAGCCTGGGATCCGGCGAGATCTGGCTCTACCACAGGAGCGGCGGCAAGGGTGTGGCGCTCAACGAGAAGCCGAACTGGCAGAAGGACCTCGGCGAGCCGGCCTTCTCGCCCGACGGTCGCTACGTCTACTTCTCGCAGGACACCTCCCCGGGCCGCGTCTTCCAGTACAACAGGAACGCGCGCGGCGAGATCTACTCGATCGAAAGGCTCGATCTCGAGGACGGCCGCATCGAGCCGTTCGTCACCGGCCCCGGCGGCGCGGTGCGCCCGGTGCCGTCGCCGGACGGCAAGCAGCTCGCGTTCGTGCGGCGGCTGCACGGCAAGAGCGCGCTCTTCGTGAAGGACCTCGGAAGCGGCGAGGAGCGGCCCGCCTGGGAGGGGCTCGAGCGCGACCTGCAGGAGGCGTGGGCGATCCAGGGCGTCTATCCCGGCTTCGCCTGGACGCCCGACAGCCGCGAGGTCGTGGTCTGGGCGCAGGGCAAGCTGTGGCGCGTGACCGTCGCCAGCGGCAAGGCCCAGGAGATCCCGTTCCACGTAAAGGACACGCGCGAGGTGCGCAAGGCGGTGCGCTTCCAGACGGCGGTGGCACCGGACCGCTTCGACGTCAAGCAGCTGCGCTGGGTCACGGTCGCGCCCGACGCAAGCCGCGTCGTCTACTCGGCGCTCGGCCACCTGTACGTGAAGGACCTGCCCGCGGGAACGCCGCGACGGCTGACGAAGGCGGACGACCGCTTCGAGCTCTACCCGAGCCTGTCGCGCGACGGCGCGCGCGTTGCCTTCGTCACCTGGAACGACGACAGCGCGGGCAGCGTGCGCACGCTGGAGCTGCGCACCGGCAGGGAGACGGTGCTGACGAAGACGGGCGGCATGTACCTCGAGCCGCGCTTCTCACCCGACGGCCGCACCGTCGTCTACACGCGCTCGCGCGGGTCGTACCTGCTCTCGCCGTGGCCGGCCGGCGAGAAGGGGGTCTACCGCGTGCCCGCCGACGGCAGCGGCGAGGCCGCGCTCGTCACGCGCGACGGCGGCGCTCCGCAGTTCGGCGCGGCGAGCGACCGCGTCTACGTGACGCGCCAGGCGGTCAACAACGAGGTGGACCTGAGCGCCACGCTCGTCAGCATGAACCTCGACGGCAGCGAGGCGCGCGAGGTGGTGAAGACCGACGTCGCCACCGAGTTCGCGGTCTCGCCCGACGGCGGCTGGATCGCTTTCGTCGAAGGCTACCAGGCGTTCGTCGCGGCGCTGCCGCGGACCGGCAAGCGCATCGACCTCGGGCCGAAGGCGGACTCCCTGCCGCTCCGGCGGCTGACGGCGCACGCCGGCGAGTACCTCCACTGGTCCGGCGACAGCCGCAGGATCCACTACGCGCTCGGCGACGAGCTGTTCACCGCCAGGCTCGAGGACAGCTTCGCCTTCGTCGCGGGCGCGCCCGCCGAGCTGCCGAAGCCGCCCGAGCACGGGCAGAAGATCGGCTTCAGCGCCGAAGCGGACAGGCCGCGCGCGAGCTGGGCGCTCACGGGCGCGCGCATCGTCACGATGCGCGGCGACGAGGTGATCGACGACGGCGTCCTCGTCGTGCGCGACAACCGCATCGTGGCCGTCGGCCGGCGCGGCAGCGTCGAGGTCCCCGCCGGAGCCGCGACGGTCGACGTGTCCGGCAAGACGATCGTGCCGGGGCTGGTCGACGCGCACTGGCACGGCTCGATGGGCGAGGAGGAGCTGATCCCGCAGCAGAGCTGGATCGACTACGCGTCGCTCGCCTTCGGCGTCACGACGCTGCACGACCCGTCGAACGACACCAGCGAGATCTTCACCCACTCCGAGCTGCAACGAGCCGGCCTCGTCGTGGCTCCCGCGCATCTACTCGACCGGGACGATCCTCTACGGCGCCAAGGGCTCCACCACCGCGAGGATCGACACCCTCGACGACGCGATCTCGCACCTGACGCGCTTGAAGGCGGAGGGAGCGATCTCGGTGAAGAGCTACAACCAGCCCCGTCGCGAGCAGCGGCAGCAGATCCTGGAAGCCGCGCGGCAGACGCACATGCTGGTGGTGCCCGAGGGCGGCTCGCTGTTCCAGCTCAACATGAACATGGTGGTGGACGGGCACACGGGCATCGAGCACTCGCTGCCAGTGCCGAACGTCTACGACGACGTGAAGCAGCTCTGGTCGCAGACCGACGTCGGCTACACGCCGACGCTCGGGGTCGCCTACGGCGGCCTCGACGGCGACCACTACTTCACGGCGACGACCGACGTCTGGAAGCACCCGATCCTGTCGCGCTACGTCCCGCGGCCGCTGCTCGAGGCGCGCACGGTGCGCCGCGAGACGGCGCCCGACGAGGACTGGAACGTCGTGAGCGTGGCGCGCGCCGTGAACGAGCTGCAGCAGGCCGGCGTGAAGGTGAACATCGGCGCGCACGGCCAGCGCGAGGGGCTCGCGGCGCACTGGGAGATGTGGATGATGGTGAAGGGCGGCATGACGCCGCACCAGGCGCTGCGCGCGGCGACCCTGAACGGCGCGCGCTACCTCGGTCTCGACGGCGACATCGGCTCGCTCGAGCCCGGCAAGCTCGCCGACCTCGTGGTGGTCGACGGCGACGTGCTCCAGGACATCCGCGTCTCCGACCGCGTGACGCACGTGGTGCTGAACGGGCGGCTGTACGACACCGCGACCATGAACGAGCTCGGAGCGACGCCGCGCCCGCGCAAGCCCTTCTTCTTCGAGCGCGCCGCGTCGGGCTACGTCCCGATCGCGACCGGCACCGAGGCGTCCGCCCGCGGGGGCTGCGAGCACTGACGCCAGGGGGGTGCGGGGGCGCTCAGCCCCCGAGCGCCAGTCCAGGAAGTTCTGGCCCCGTTTCCTGTCGTCCTCCAGCCGGTCCGTTGACTATCCGACGGCGTTCGTCGCCTCGCTGCTCGCCGCCTGCAGCGCGACGCCCCGTGCCGCGAGCGACTCCACGAGCCGCTGGTGGAAGCCGGCGTCGAGCAGGTAGGCGCGCCGGCCGTCCTCGACGGTCGGCGCGGCCAGGCCCCGTGCCGTGAGCACCAGGCAGAGCTGCCGCTCGCCCGGGCGGAGCGAAGCCTCCTCCACGCACGCGGCGCCCTGCGGCCCCGGCGCGGCCTTGCGCAAGAGGCCGCGCACGAACACCTGCTCGTCGACCGCGTCGAGCGCGGCCGCGGCGGAGATCCAGCGCAGCTCCGGCGCGCCGAAGAAGAACGGGCCGGACGCGTACGCCAGCAGGAAGACGATCACGTCGATGAAGGTGGCGAGCGTCAACGCGAGCACGTGCCGGCTGGACGGAGCCGTGAAGAGCTCGCTGAAGGCCAGCAGCAGGTCCTCCTGGCCCGAGGCCGCGCGGTCCACGTAGTCGGAGTAGGCCGGAAGCGCCGGCACCTCGACCTCGGCGTGCAGCGTGTCCTTCAGCTCGCCCCAGGGGACGCCATCCCACGCGGCGCGGAACGCGCGCAGCTGCTCCTCGCTGGACTCGAGCGGCTTGAGGCTCGTCCGCACCCTCGCGAGCGCCGCCTGGGACTCCCGCAGCCGGGCGAGCGTCTGGCGCGCGAGCGCGGCGTGGCGATCGAACGCGGTGTAGCGCAGGCCGGCGCCCTGGCCCTCGGGATACGCGGCGCCGTAGCTCGCGGCCTCGTGCGCCACGGCCTCGCGCACGCGCGACAGCCAGGGGTCGGCGTCCTGCGCGCGCGAGATGAAGCCGTGCTGCTTCTCGGCCGCCGTCATCTCCTCGAGCGCGAGCGCGTGCTTCTCGCCCTCGGCGATCGCCGCGGTGAGCTGCGCCTCGCCGCGGCTCGCCACGGCCTGCAGCGCGTCGAACAGCCGCCGCTCGACCTCCGCCGGCCGCTCGCGGCTCGCGAACCAGGTGTGGAGGCTCACGTAGGAGAAGGCGATCGACACCAGGGCGGTCACGACGTAGACGGCGATCAGCAGACCGCGGCGCCCCTCGCTCACTCCCACGAGCCAGGCCACCAGCACGAGCGCCGACTGGACCCCCAGCGAGGCGAGGAAGGCGAACCAGGGCGCGAGGTAGAGCGCCATGCCCTGCTGCGTCGTGTACCAGGAGACGAGCGACAGGAGCGCGCTCGACACGAAGAGCGCCCCGACGAGCGGCCGGCCGAGCGCAGCGGCGCCGCCTCTCGACGCCGGAACTGGCGGCATCCTGACCTCCTGCGAGCCGCTACGCTCGGGCCCCCGTCGCGGTTCGAAAAAACGCGCTAGCCTGCCTCGGGCACCGGCGTTCCGACGGGCTGCGGCTTGACCTCGTTGCGGCACGCGGGGCAGAAGGCCCAGTCCGGCTTCAGCGGATAGCGGCAGGCGGAGCAGATCGCCGACGACAGGTCGCGCCCGCAGTGCGGGCAGAAGGCCCCGCCGTTCACCTCGCGCGCGCAGCCGGGGCAGGTGAGCCGCTTCAGGTCCTCGGGGCGGGCGATCAGGTAGACCACGAGGCCGACGAGCGACGAGATCACGGTCAGGAAGGCGAAGAGCGGTGCCCGGCGCACGCCGCGCTCGCGCGCGTCGACGTAGACCCAGGTCGGGAGCAGCACCCAGAGGGCCGCGATCGAGGCCACCATCAGGCCAGCGGAGACGGTGAACACCGCCTCGAGCGGGTCGGCGCGCCGGTAGTAGCTGTCGTGCACCGGCGACCGCTTGAGGTAGAGGCTGCCGAGGGCCGCGCCGTCGGCGCGCTTCAGCGGAGTCGACAGCACGAACGAGCGCTCGGGCTCCCAGCGGTTGTAGCGGAAGCGCCGCCCGCGCTCGACGAGCTCGACGACGCGGCCCTCCGTGAGCTGCGGCTTGCCGTCCGCCACCAGCTCGGGGCTGATCTCGTCGCTGTCGTCGACGAGGCTCATCAGGAACGTCTGGCGGTCGAGAAAGACGCCCTCCTTGAGCCGGGGCGTGACCTCGCTGTCGTAGACCGCGTTCACCTTGTTGAAGGCCGCCTGCGGCACTCCGAACTGGAAGTCGCCCTTCGTGTCCATCGCCCACACGTAGACGGCCCCGCTCGCCTGCTCCTCGAAGTAGTGCGACTCGATCTCGCTCAGCAGCGTCGGGTCGACCGGGAGCTTGTCGATGCGCCCGGCGAGCTCGGCGAGATAGGCGCGGGCCTTCTCGATCCGCTGCTGCTTCGCCCGCTCCTGCGAGTCCTCGAAGCGGCGCCGGTCGGTCCAGTCGACGCGCAGGCAGACCAGGGCCACGATCGCGGCGATCACCAGCACGGCGCCCGCGCCGAGCGCGAGCTTGGAGATGAGCTTCTTCTTCGCCTGCATCACGACCTCCCGTGGGATTCCAGGATCAGCACCGGCGCGAGCGCGAGCGTGATCAGCGCGCCCAGCACGACGAGCCCGAGCGCCGCGAGCGAGAAGCCCAGGAGCTCGCCCGACAAGGGGCCAAGAGAGGCGCCGGACACGATCTGGAGCGCGCTCAGCCTCTCGCCTCCGGAGCGGATCGCCCACACGCCCGCCAGCATCGCCGCGGCGCAGGGGCCCGCGGCGATCGCCCACTCGGCGCTGCGCCGGCGCACGGGGCGAAGGGCGGCCACCCGCGTCATCACGCGCTCGAGCCCGTCCCGGGGCGGCGCGTCGTCCGGCCCCGGGGCGAGCTCGCGCTCGAGGCGCCGCAGCTCCGAGACGAGCCCGGAGCACTCCGCGCACCCGCGCAGGTGCTCCTCGAGCGGCGCGCGCTCCCCGGGCGTGGCTTCGTCGAAATGGAGCTCGAGGAGGGCGTCGGGCGCAGGGTGCCTCATTGCGCTCCTCCCGTCCCGCGCGCGTCGCCCCGGGCCAGACGGCGCTTGAGCGCCTGCGTCGCGCGGTGGAAGCGCGCCTTCAGCGTCCCCTGCGGACAGCCCGTCACCTCGGCGATCTCGGCGAACGACAGCTCGCGCGTGCAGCGCAGCACCACAACCTCGCGCAGGTGGTCGGGCAGCTCGAGCAGCGCGGCGGCGAGGGCGCCCGCCTGGCGTTGTCCGTCGAGCCGCGCCGCGAGCGGCGGCTCGCCGCCCGTCGCGTCCGGCAGCTCGAGCTCCGTTTCGTCCAGCGAGACGTGCCGCGTCCTGTAGCGCTTGCGCGCGAGCTCGCTGCGCGCCGTGTTGAGCGCGATCGCGAAGATCCAGGACCGCACCGCGCCGCGGGCTGCGTCGTGGCTCGCGGCGGCGAGCCAGACGCGCGTGAACGCCTCCTGCAGCCACTCCTCGGCGAGCGCGCGCTGCCCGCCGAGGCGCAGCAGCACCGCGAAGACCGGCCGCTCGTAGCGGCGGTAGAGCAGCGCGAAGGCGTCCCGGTCCCCCCGGACCACGCGCTCGACGAGCGCGTCGTCGGAGGCCGAGGCGAGCGCCGCGAGCGCGGGGGACCGCGAGGGCTCGCCCGCGGCCGCGTCGTAGATTCGCAAGCCCGGCAGCGGAAACGGCAGCGCGGAGGAGCTCAAGGGTTTCGGCCTCGCGGGCGGCCGAACGGGCCGCTTCAGCTAGTAGTACCGGTCGAGGGGGCTTCGGGTTTCATCGAGACGGGGGGACGACGTCGAGGGACCGAACGGACCGAAGGGAGAGGAACGGTTTAAGTCGAACGACTTCAACGAGCTAAAGGCAAGGCGGGAGAAACGGACCAAGGAGGCCAGGACTCTCTGGGCTGAGCCATCGGGGGGCTTAGCGCCCCCCGGGCCCCCGCTAGCGTCAATCCGGCAACTCCTGTTGCTTCGGCTCGGGGAGGAAGAAGCTCGCGGCGAAGCCGACCACGCACAACGTGAGTCCCACGAGCGCGGCCGACCAGGCGAGCTTCTCCGCCGGCGAGGCTCCCGGCATGAAGTTGACGAGCGTGGTGGTCGCGAGCGCCGCCGAGGTGCCGATCATGCGCCCGCCGACGTTCGCGGCGAAGCTCTCGCCCGTGCCGCGCAGGTGCGTCGGGTAGACGCGCGGCAGGTAGTTCCCCCAGAAGCTGAACTGAGCGACGGTCACGAGCCCGCACAGGAAGATGCCCCACTTGACCGCGCCGACGCTCGCGCCCGCGGCGGTGGCGAACACGAGCGGCAGCAGGATGAGGCCCGGCACCTGGAAGACGCGCAGCAAGCGGCGGCGCCCCACGATCGCCACGGCCAGGAACGCGAGCAGCACGCGGCCGACGAGTCCGCCCATCTCCTGCCAGAACTGGACCTCGCTCACGATCTTCTGCTGCGCGGGCCGCGCCAGGTCCTTGAGCTCCGCGAGGCCGGGCACGATGCGCGGCATCTGCTGGATCGCGCCGAACGCCACTCCGTAGCTGCACGCGAACAGCAGCGTCGTGACGATCGTGGTGCGGAGCAGCTCGCCCTGGAAGATCGCCCCGAGGCTCGGACGCTTGAGCGTGCCAGCCTGCTTCTTCTCGCGCCACGCCGGCGACTCGGGCAGGAACGGGCGGATCAGGATGAGGGGCAGCGCGGGAATCACGCCCGACACGAGCGCGTAGCGCCAGGCCTGGTGGCCGCCGCGGATCTCCGGCAGCGACTCGGCGTAGTGCACGGCGAGGTAGTAGGCGCCCGTCACCATGAGGCCGCCCACCGACGAGAACGCCTGGGTCCAGCCCAGGACCTTCTCGCGCCGGCGCGGCTCGGGGAAGAGCTCGGCCAGCCAGGCGACGGCCGCGACGAACTCGACCGAGACGCCGACGAAGGTGGTGCAGCGGAAGAACAGGAACATCTGGGGCGACGTCGAGAAGGCGTTGGCGAGCGCCGAGAACGCGTAGAGCAGGATGCTCCAGGTCAGCACGCGCCGCCGCCCGAAGAGGTCGGTCAGGTAGCCGCCCAGCAGGCCGAAGATCCCGCCGGCGAGCGCCGGCACCCAGAACATCCAGCCCACCCAGGCGTTGATCGCGGGGCTGCCGGGCGGCACGCCGAGCAGCTCGGCGAGTGCCGGCGGTGCGATGAGCGGCAGCATCAGCAGCTCGTAGATGTCGAAGGCGAACCCGAGGGCAGCGACGAAGCAGATCAGCCACTCGGTGCGGGTGAGAGGTGGCGCGCCGGAGGAAGAGGACATGAGGCGGTATTGTGTGCCAGCTTTACAATTCCCGAAATGGCGCCACGTCGGTCACCCTGGCCGTACCTGGCGCACCTGCCGTTCGTCGCCTGGACGTTCGCCGGTCCGCTCTTCTTCGGCCTGGTGCCGTACTTCCGCGACGTCGCGTACTACTACTACCCGAACGAGGCCTTCCTCGAGCGCAGCTTTCGCGAGGGCGTCTGGCCGCTCTGGAACCCGACCTCCGACGCCGGCGCGCCGTTCCTGACGACGGACGTCGCGGAGCTGGTGCTGGTCCGCGCGACCTCCGCGCTCTCTGCCTTGCGCTTCGGACCGCCGCTCCACCAGCTGGTCGCGATGTGCGGCGCGTCGTTCCTCGCGGCCGTGCTCGGCGCGGGAGCCTGGGGAATCTGGGTCGCGGGGCTCGCCTACGGCCTCTCGGGCTACTTCCTGTCGACCGTCAACCTGATGCAGCTCAACCACGCCGCGGCCTGGGCGCCGTGGCTGATCGCCGCCGCGCTGCGGCTGTGGTCGTCGCCCAGCCCGCGCCGAGTCGCATTCGCCGCGCTCGCCGCGGCGCTCCTGGCTTCCACCCTGGGCGCCGAGATCGTGCTGCAGACGGCGCTCGCGACGCTCGTGCTGCTGCCCTCGCGTCCCGACCGCCGCAAGCTCGGAGCGGCGATGGCCGCGGCGGTCCTCGCGCTGCTGCTGGCGATGCCGGCGCTCCTGGGCGTCCGGAGCCTCGTCGCAGGCACCTCGCGCGGCGCGGGCTTCACGCCCGAGGTCGGCTTCTCCTTCTCGCTGCCAAAGGCGCTGCTGCTCGACGGCGTGCTGCCGCGGGCGTTCGGCGACGTCCACACGTTCTCCGAGCGGGGCTACTGGGGACAGCCCTTCTTCCCGGACGGGTATCCGTACCTGCTGAGCCTCTACTGCGGGCCCGCGCTCTTGTGGCTGGCGCTGCGCGCTCCGCGCTCGTCCGAGACCTGGAAGCTCCTGGCGCTCGCGGCGCTCGGCGTGCTGCTGGCGCTCGGGGATCACGGCCCGTTCGGCTGGCTGCTCGCGCCGCTCGTGCGCCACTTCCGCGCCCCGGTGAAGCTGCTGTTCCTCACGAACCTCGCGCTCGCGCTGCTCGCCGCGCGCGGCCTCGACCGTGCGCGCCGCGACACGCTGCGCCCCGCGTGGCTCGCGCTCGCCACGGGATCGCTGCTCGTCGCCCTGGCGCTGGCCGTCCGCGTGCGGCCCGAGCTGCCCGGCCAGCTGCTCGGCGCGGTGATCCCCGAGATCCTGCTGCCGCGCGCGGCCGCCGTGGTCGCGGCCACCTGGCCCGCGAGCCTGGCGGCGGCCGGAGCGCTCCTGCTCGGCGCGGCGCTCGCGGCCCACTCGCGGACGCTCGCGCCGCTCGCCGGCCTGCTCGTCGCGTTCGACCTGCTGATCGCGAACGGCAGCGTGAACCTCTCGACCGACCCCGGGTTCTACAGCCTGCGGCCCCAGGTGAGCGAGCTTCTGCGAGAGGTCCGCGCGAACGCCGACGCGCGCGTGTTCGCGTACGGCGCCGCGTCGATCCGCGACCTGCGCTGGGCTCCGGACGTGGTCGCAGCGCAACCGCGACGTTGCGCTCTACGCCGTCGACCGGCAGGCGCTCGTGCCGCGCAGCCAGGTGCTCGACGGGCTCGAGGCCGCCCTGGACGAGGACCGCGCCGGCTGGGCGCCCGAAGGCTCGACGCTCGAACCGGGCGAGCGCACGCCCTCCTATTTCGCCCGCTATCACGCACGCCTCCGCCTGGCGGCCGTGCGCTACGTGCTGTCGTTCCGCTCGCTGCCGGAAGAGCTCGTGAGCGCGCGCGGCGAGGTCGCTGCTGCCCGAGGTGCTCGAGCCGCTGCGACTCTACGAGCTGCGGGACCCGCTCCCGCGCGCCTTCACCGTCGCGCGCTTCGAGGTGGAGCGCGACCCGCAGCACGTCACGGGGCGCCTCGAGGCGATCGGACGCGATCCGCGCGCCGTCGTGCTGCTCTCGGAAGACCCGCCGCCGGCACTCGCGCCGCTCGCTGCGGGGACGAATGCGAGCCCCGGTGAGGCGAGCGTCGAGCGCGTGAGCGCGCACGAGCTGCGCGTGCGGGCCGGCGGCGGCCCGGGCTTCGTGGTCGTGAGCGAGGGCTATCACCGCGACTGGCAGGCCTCGGCGAGCGACGGCGCGCGGCCGCTCCTCCGCGCCAACGGCCGCTATTGGGCGATCCCGACGCGAGGCGGCGGCGAGACGATCACGGTCCGCTACCGGCCGTCCTGGCGGGCACCCGCGCTCGCGGCGCTCGCGCTCGGCGCCCTGGGCGCGCTCGCCCTCGCGGCGTGGCCGGTCCGCCGCGGCACGGGCGGCGAGCCCGCGGCCTGAGGCCCTGGCGATGGCCCGCAAGCGAGCGCTCGAGGAGACGCTGCAGGCGCTGCGCCGCGTGCGCGAGGAGCCGGGGAGCGAAGCCTCGCGGACCGAGCTGCGGCGCGTGCTGACGAGCGAGGGAGCGCACGCCGTCGCGCGCGCGGCGGCGCTCGTCGCGGAGCTCGAGCTCGAGCCGTTCGCGCCCGAGCTGGTGGCGGCGTTCCCGCGCTTCTTCGCGGACCTGCCGAAGAGCGATCCGGGCTGCAGCGCCAAGACGGCGATCGTCGAGGCTCTGCGCCGCCTCGGCCAGGACCAGGGAGAGCTCTACCATCGCGCCGCCCGCCACGTGCAGATGGAGCCCGTGTTCGGCGGGCGCGTCGACACCGCGGTCGACCTGCGCGGCGCCGCGGCGCTCGCGCTCGCGGAGACCGGCGGCCGCGACGTGCTGGGGCTGCTCGCGGAGCTCCTCGCCGATCCGGAGCCGCCCGTGCGGATCTCGGCGGCGCGCGCCGTCGCGGGCCACGGCAGCGGCGCGGGTGCGCCGCTGCTGCGCCTCCGAGCGCTCGTCCCCGACAAGGAGCCGCGCGTCGTCTCCGAGTGCCTGCTCGCGCTCTTGCGTCTCGATGCGAGAGGCGAGCGAGCGTTCGTGGAGACGTTCCTCGAAAAGGCGGACGAGCTCGCCGAGGCCGCGGCCCTGGCCCTCGGCGAGTCGCGGCTGCCCGAGGCGTTTACGGCGCTGCGCGCGTGGCTGCCGCAGGCCGCGCGCCGGGGCCTCTCGCGCACGGCGCTCCTCGCCGTCGCCTCGCTCCGGCGCGACGAGGCCCTGGACTGGCTCCTGGCGATCGTGCGCGACGAGCCGCCGGCGCTGGCGCGCGACGCCCTCCAGGCGCTCGGCTCGCTCGGCGGCGAGGGGCTCGGCGAGCGGGCGCGCGAGGCCGCCGCGGCGCGGCCGGAGCTCACGGCCGCGTTCGCGAAGGCGTTCGCGCGGACACGCTAACATCTCGCCATGTCCGAGCTCGCCCTGCGGGCGTTCATGACGCTCTTCGTGGTGATCGACCCGGTCGGCATGGCGCCCGTGTTCCTGGGCCTGGTGGGGGAGCGCTCGCACGCGGAGCAGAAGCGCGTCGCGCGCAAGGCGGTGACCGTCGCCGGCGTCGTGCTCCTCGGCTTCGCGACGCTCGGCGACTTCGTGCTCGACAAGCTCGGCATCAGCATCGACGCCTTCCGCATCGCGGGCGGGGTGCTGCTGTTCCGCATTTCGGTCGGCATGGTGCTCGCGGCCCCGCACCAGCGCGAGACGGAGGAGGAAGAGGAGGAGGCGCGCTCGCGCGAGGACGTGAGCGTCTTCCCGCTCGCGATCCCGCTGATCGCCGGACCGGGAGCGATGGCGAGCCTGCTGATCCTGATCGGCCAGGCGGGCACCGACGTCCGCAAGCTCGGCGTCGTGTTCGCGATGATGGCGCTCGTGCTCGGCCTCACCTGGCTCGCGCTGCGGCTCTCGGGGCAGCTCGGGCGCGTGCTGCGGCGCACCGGCGCGAACGTGGTCACGCGCGTGCTGGGCGTGCTGCTCGCCGCGCTCGCGGTCCAGTACGTCGCCGACGGGATCCGGGGCTTCCTGAAGGCGGGCTAGAGCCCGCCCGCGAGCGAGCAGAACGGCTCGAGACCGAGGTAGTCGGGATCCGGCTCGCCGATCGGCGGGCCGGGCGGGATCGCCGGGGACGACGGCAGCGAGGCGGTCGCCGCCGGCCGCGCGAGGAAGCGCCGGATGTCCTGCAGCAGCAGCTTCTCGTGCGCGGCGCCGAGGTGCGCAGCCGCGGCCGTGTCCGCCGTCTGAGCGCGCCGCTCGAGCGCGTCCGTCGCGAGCGCGCGCACCTGCGGCATGCGGGCGCTCGCCGCCAGGCCCATCAGCCGCTCCGCCACCACGCGCTCGACCGCGCGCGCGATCTCCGCCTCGTAGGCGGACGCGGTGGCCGCCTGCGCGGTGGCCGCCACCAGCCGGTCCAGCACGTCGTCGAGCCCCGGCAGCGACGGGTCGAGCGCCTTCTGCTCCACGAGCCGCGCCGCGCGCTCGGGGTCGAGCAGCTGCGAGACCGTGTGGTCGGCCGCCACCACGGCGGGCGACACCGCGTCGAACACCGCACCGGTGTAGCGCGGGAACAGCTCGCGGTGCGGCGGATAGCCCGACGGGCGCGGGGGGATCGCCGCGAGCACGGAGTCGGGCAGCCGCAGCTCCGCGGGAGCGAGCGTCAGCAGCAGCGCGTCGAGCGCCGCCTTCTGCTCCGCGGCCGAGGCGGGCCGCGTCGGCTTGCGCCCGTCGCCGCGCAGCGCGTAGATGTAGTGCTGGCCGCCGAGCACCGAGGCCGCCGCCTCGACCTGGTAGCGATGGTGCAGGTAGAGCGGCACCAGCGTCTCCTCGATCGTGGCCATCGGGCGGCCCGCGCGGATCGCGTTCTCGCCGAAGCGGCGCAGCGCCGCGCGGCGCACCTCGAGCATCCGCACGAGCTCGGCCGCGGCGTCGGTGCCGTTCGACCACCAGTCGGCGCGCGGGTGGGTCTCGATGTCCTGGTTCGTCAGGAAGCGCACGTCGCGCTTCCAGGCGTCGTCGAGGATCGCGGCGAGCGCTTTGCCCTCGTCGGCGCCCGGCGCCGCCTGCAGGTAGCCCCACGCGATCGCGACCTTGTCCCACTCGCCGATCCCGCGCGCGTAGACGCTCGAGGCGTCGAGCGTGCCGTCGCGCCTTCAGCGTGACGAGCGGGTGCGGGTAGTCCATCACCGAGATGCGGCCGAGGTCGCTGTCGTAGTAGTTGTGCGAGAGCCCGAGCGTGTGGCCGACCTCGTGCGCCGAGAGCTGCCTGAGCCGCGCGAGCGCCCACTCCGCGAGCTCCGGCGGGTTCTCGTCGCCCTTGGCGTACGGCGTCAGCAGCCCTTCGGCGATCAGGTAGTCCTGGCGCACGCGCAGCGAGCCGAGCGTGACGACGCCCTTGATGATCTCGCCGGTGCGCGGATCGTAGACCGCGCCGCCGGTGCTCCAGCCGCGCGTCGAGCGGTGCACCCAGTTGATCACGTTGTAGCGCATGTCGAGCGGGTTCACGTCGGCCGGCCGCAGCTCGACGCGGAAGGCGTCCTTGAAGCCCGCGGCCTCGAACGCCTGGTTCCACCAGCGCGCGCCCTCGAGCAGCGCGGAGCGGATCGGCTCGGGCGTGCCGGGATCGAGGTAGTACACGATCGGCTTCTTGACCGCGCTCAGCTTCGCCTGCGGGTCCGTCTTCTCGAGCCGGTGGCGCAGGATCAGGCGGCGCGCGAGCGGCTCCTCGAGGCGGGCGGAGCGCTCCTGGTAGCCGATCGCGATGTAGCCGGCGCGCGGATCGTCGAAGCGCGGCCGGAAGTCCGCGTCCGGCAGCTCGACGAACGAGTGGTGGACGCGCAGGCTCGCGGCCTCCGCGCTCGCGGCCACGTCGCCCACGCCCTCGAAGTAGCGGCCGCCGCCGAAGTCGGCCCCCGCCCCCGGCGCCGCGCCGCCCTGCGGCGGCCCGGACGGCTGCTGCAGCACGTACGTCAGCTCGACCTCGAGCTCGGTGTTCTTCGGGAAGTTGAAAGTGCCGGCGCGATAGACGCTGCTGCGCTTCTCGTCGAGCTTGTAGCTGCCGGGCCGCAGGCGCGGCGCGAGGTTCAGGTTGTCGCGCAGCAGCCACTCGGTCGCGTCGACGAGCACGCGGCCGTCGGACTCGGCCGCGACCGTGAAGCCCCACAGCACCGAGCGCGCGAAGGCGTCGCGCACCGCTCGCACCTCCTCGGGGTTCGTCGAGCTGGCGCGGAAGTCGTAGTTCGGCTGGACCAGCAGCACCTTCGGGCCGACGCGCTCGAACATCACGATGCGCGAGCCCGCGAGCGCGCCGCGGTCGAGGCCGATGTCGTTCGAGCCGAGGCCGGACGCGAAGCCGTTCGAGTGCAGCATCTCGACGCCGAAGCGGCCGACCTCCAGGTAGAGCTTGCCCTCGGCCTCGTCCCAGTAGAGCGGCAGGAAGCCGTCGAGCTTCTTCATCGCCGCCGTCTTCGTCTCGATCGACGGGAGGGCGTTCCTGGCCGGCGCGGCCGCCGGCTGGGCCGCGAGCGACGTCGCCAGCGCGGCGACCAGGACGAGCGCAGAGGCGAGGGGGCTGGCAAGACGAAGTGGGCTCATCGATTCCTCCGAGGCGGGCGGGAGTCTATCGCGAAGACGAGAGGGGGCTCGGAAGGGTGGGATGAACCACAAACGGAAAATTAGCCGACGGACCTTCTGGACAGAATCTTCGGGGGGCTTAGCGCCCCCCGCACCCCTGCTAGAAGGAATATCCAAACCCGAACTTGAGGTTCGGGCTGTCGAAGGCGCCGACCTTCGCTTCCACGAAGAAGCCGCCGCGATGGGCGACTCCCAGCACGAAGTTGAGCCCGGCCTGGGTGTCGGAGCCGCTGTCGTAGTCGTAGATGTTGAGAGCCGGTCCGCCTCCCGCGTAGAGACGCCAGCTGCTCTTCGACGGGAACCAGTACGCGAGCTCCAGGTTCAGCGCGATCAGCGTGACGTCGTCGCCGACTCCGACCTCGATGTTCGGCCGGAACCAGAGGCTCTTCACGAGAGGCCCGGCGTCGACGTGCGCTCCGAAGTAGAACTGGTCGGGGTCGACGCTGATGCCGGTGCGAACGCCGAATCCGCCCTGCGCGCGCGCCGGCTCGGCAGCGAGCAGCAGAGCGGCGGCGGCGCAGGCCGCCACGACGAGGCTGGGTCTCATGCAGCTTCGAGCGTAGCGCCTTCGTCTCTTTCGGGCGAGTGACGGCGCCCACACGGCACGCCGGCCGGAGCGAGCGTCAGCGAGGCTCGCTCGGCGTGATGCGCAGGTCGACCGTCGTGCCCAGGCGCAGCGGCACCGGCTCGGCGAACGCGACCTTCACGGCCAGCACGCGCGCGTCGGTGGGGCGGCTCGGGTCCTGCGGCTTGATGCGGCGCAGCGTCACGGAGCCGGGCACCTCTTCGATCGTGCCGCGCCAGGAGCGTCCCGGATAGCCGTCGGCGGTGATCTTCACGGCGGCGCCCAGGGCGACGCCGCCCGCGTCGGCCTCGTGCGCCTCGCCCTCGATGCGCAGCCGCTCCAGGTCCGCGACCGTGAAGGCGTGGTCGCCGGTCTCGACCATCTGGCCGGCGTCGACCACGCGCGCCACCAGCGTGCCCGTGATCGGCGCGGCGATCCGGCTCTTCGCGACGAGCGCGGCGTAGCGCGCGACCGAGGCGCGCGCCGTCTCGACGCGGGCGCGAGCGGTCTCGAAGTCGCGCGTCGCCTCGTCGAGGTCGTGCGCGGCGAGGATGCGCTCCTGCTGGAGCTGCTGGCGGCGCGCGAGGGTCGACTCGGACAGCCGCACCTCGGCCTCGGCCTCCACCACGCGCGCGCGCGCCTCCGCGAGCTCCGCACGCAGCTCGTCCGAGTCGATCTCGGCGAGCAGCTGGCCCTTGCGCACGAGATCGCCTTCCTGCACGAGCACGCGCACGAGGCGGCCGGCGCGCTCGGCGCCCACGCGCACCTCGGCTCCCGGATACGCGACCACGCGGCCCTCCGCCGCGATCCCGCTCGGCGCCGCCGTCGGCAGCGTCGCGATCGTGACCTGCGATCCCGTCTGGACCGCGCGCGCCTGGAGCACCGTCGCTCCCACCACCGCGCCGCCCGCCATGAGGCCCAGCACCAACTGCGCCCGTCGCGTCATCGCCGTACCGCTCCCTTCGCCCCGCTCACGCCGCCGCCTGCTCGACTCCGTCCGTCACCAGCCGTCCGTCGCGGATCCCCACCACGCGATCGGCGATCCGCCGCACGTTCGGGTCGTGAGTCACGACCAGGACACCTCGCCCCTCGCTCTTCGCCAGCTGCTGGAACAGGTCGAGGATCTGGCCGCCGACGGCGGTGTCCAGATTGGCCGTCGGCTCGTCCGCCAGCAGCACCGGCGGCGAGCCCGCCAGGGCGCGCGCGATCGCCACGCGCTGCTTCTGCCCGCCCGACAGGTCGCGCGGCAGGAAGCCCGCGCGCTCGGCGAGCCCGACCCGCTCGAGCACGCGCTTCGCCTCGTCGTGGGCAGCAGCGGCCGCGGGTCCCGCGCACGTTCAGCGAGTACTCCACGTTCTCGAGCGCCGTGAGCGCCGGGAACAGGTTGTACTGCTGGAACACGAACCCGATCGAGCGGCGCCTGACCTCGCGGAGCGCCGCGGCGTCCGCCGCGCCGACGCGCCGTCCCGCCACCTCGAGCTCGCCCGAGCTGGGCGTGAGGATGCAGCCCATGATCGAGAGCAGCGTCGTCTTGCCGGAGCCCGAGGGGCCCTCGAGCGCCACCACCTCGCCCTGGGCCACGTCCATCGTGATCCCCTTGAGCACGTGGACGCGCTGGCGGCCCTCGTCGAAGACCTTGGTCACGTCGCGGACGGCCAGCACCTTCTCGCTCATGGCGGCTCCTAGGTCCGGAACACCAGCGCGGGATCGATGCTCGCGACGCGCCGGAAGCTGAAGAGCGCGGAGCCCAGGCACATGAGCACCGTTCCCGCGAACACCACGGCGCTGAAGCCGGGAGTGAGCAGCACGTTCAGGTGGATCGCCGCCATCAGCGGCCGCGCCAGGTACGAGAAGAGCGCGCCGAGCGCGAAGCCCAGGAAGGCCGCGACCAGCGCCTGCTCGCCGAGGATGCGGTAGATGTCGAGGTTCGAGCCGCCGATCGCCTTGACCGTCCCGAACTCCTTGATGTGCTCGACGGCCGAGGTGTAGAGCGTCTGCGCCACGATCACGATCCCGACCAGGACGCCGAGGAACACCGTGACGCCCATGCTCATGCCGAGGCCGGTCGACCGCACCCAGTAGTTCCGCGACTGCAGCGCCCACTCGTCGCGCGTCAGCACGTCGTTGTAGGGCAGCCGCCGCCTGAGCTCGGCCTGCACGGCGCGCGCGTCGGCGCCGGGCGCGAGCTTCACGAGCACGTAGGTGGTGTTGCCGCGCAGCGTCTGCTGCAGCTCCTGCGCGTTCCTGTAGTCCATGAACACGATCGGCGTCGTCGTGAAGGACGCGGCCTCCTGCGTCGTGCCCACGATGCGGAAGCGGCGGCCCAGGATCTCGCGCTGCTCGCCGACCGCGAAGGCGCCGTAGCGCAGCGCCGCCGAGCGGTCCATCAGCAGGCTGTAGCCGCGCCGCAGGTCCTCGGGCGCGCCCTCCGGCACGTTCCAGGGCAGCCGCCACGCCCTGAAGTCCTCGAGCGCGTAGACGAGCGCGCCCTCGAGCGCCCCGTTCGGCAGCTGGATGTTCATGAACGAGACGATCAGGTTGTCGGCGCGCTCGACGCCCGCCACGCTGCGCGCGCGCAGCACCGCCGTCTCCGGGAAGGTGCGCGCGAAGTCGACGTTCGGCGTGTTGTGCGAGGTGATCCACAGGTCGGCGCCCGCGTTGCGGATCGTCACCGTCGACTTGTCGAGCAGGCCCATGAAGAGGCCCACCTGGACCAGCACCAGCGTGACGGCGAAGGCGACGCCCGCGACCGTGATCACGAAGCGGAGCCTGTCGTGGAGCAGGTTCTTGCGGGCGAGCGAGACCATGGCTCTAGGCCTGCTCCGGATCGGCGACGAGCCCGCGGATCCCGTTCTCGATCACCCGATCGAGGAGGTCGTTCGCGGCCGGCCCGTGGGGCCACTGCTCGGGCGGCATCGTGATCAGCGCGCAGGCGACGCCGTGCACGTTCATCCACAGCACCTGCGCGGCGGTCAGCGGGTCGATCGACTTGAAGCGGCCGGCCGCGACCGCGCGCTTCACGGCGTCGAGCAGCGCGCCGAACGAGCGCCAGCCCGGGTCGTCCGGCGTGTGCGCCTCGTCCTTGTGGTGGGTGGACATGAACATGAATCGGAAGTGGTTCGGGTTGTCGACCGCGAAGCCGACGTACGCGCGCCCGAGCTGCCGGATCGACTCGATCGGGTCGGCGGCGGGCGGGATGAGCGAGAGCGCCTCCAGCAGGCGCCCGAAGTCCTCGTTGCAGAGCGCCCGCACGAGGTCGTCCTTGTCCTCGAAGTGCAGGTAGATCGTGGTGGGCGAGTACTCGATCGCCTCGGCGATGCGGCGCATCGTGACGCTGTCGTAGCCCTCGGCTTCGAAGAGCTCGCGCGCGGCGTCGAGGATCTTCTTCCGGACTGCCTCTCGCTCCCGCTCGCGCCGTTCCGTGATTCCCATTGCCCTTGCTCGCTTCGTTGCGATTCAGTGTTCTTGAACTTAACTACGTTAAGAATATCGGCATAGTTCCGTGCCATGTCAAGTCATGACAGGACGACCGTCTAACTTATTGAATCTACTCGTGTCGGCCGGACGCGCTGCGCTCGCGCGAGAGGTCGCGACGGCGACCGAGCAGCCAGGGCAGCGCCCGCCCCAGCACGGCATAAGCGGAGCGGGCTTCGGTCTCCGCGAAGAGCGAATAGGCGACGGGAGTGACGAGCAGCGTGGGCAGCAGGCAGAGCGCCTGCCCCCCGATGATCGTGACCGCCACCGCCGAGCGCTGCGCCGAGCCGGCGCCGATCCCGAGCGCGGTCGGGATGAGGCCGGCCACGATCGAGAAGGTGGTCATCAGGATGGGCCTGAGCCGCACGTGGTTGGCCTGCAGGATCGCCTCGCGCAGCGGCACGCCCTGCTCGCGGAGCTTGTTCGTGTAGTCCACCTGCAGGATGCCGTTCTTCTTCACGATCCCGAGCAGCAGCAGCACGCCGAGCGAGCTCCAGAGGTTGAGCGTGCGGCCGGTGACGAGGAGCGAGAAGAGCGCGAACGGAATGCTGAGCGGCAGGCTCAGCATGATGGTGAACGGGTGCAGGAAGCTGTCGAACTGGGCCGCCAGCACCATGTACATGAAGATCGAGGCCAGCAGGAAGGCGATGATCAGGTTGCGGGTGGTCTCGTCGAGGATCTTCACGGCGCCGGTGAAGCGGAAGCCGTAGCCCGCGGGCAGGCCGATCTCCTTGATCGTGTCGCCCACCCGCGCGGCCGCGGTGCCGAGCGGGAAGTCGGGGGCGTTGTTCCCGAAGATCTGCGCCTGGAACTGGCGGTTGTAGCGCTCGATGCGCGCCGGGCCCACGCCGCGCTTGATCTCGGCCACGCTGTCGAGCCGCACCTGGCCGACCTTGCTCGACGGGATCATCAGCCGCGCGAGCACATCGGGGTTCTTCTGCTGCTCGGGCAGCAGCTGGAGCGTGACGTGGTACTGCTCGTCCTCTTCCTTGTAGGTCGAGATCTGGTCCTCGCCCGCGATCATCAGCCGCAAGGCGTTGCCGATGTCGGCCGCCCGCACGCCGAGGTCGGAGGCGCGCTGGCGGTCGACGGCGACCTGCAGCTCGGGGCTGTTGATGCTCACGCTGGTGTCGATGTCCAGCAGGCCCGGGATCTTCCGCAGCCGGCCCGCCGCGTCCTTCGAGATCTCCACCACCCGGCCGAACTCGGGACCGAGGATCAGGGCGCGGATCGGGAAGAAGCTCTCGCCGCCGCCGAGCGCGGACGGGATCATGATCTTGTTGCGCAGGTTCGGGTAGCTGGCGCAGAGGCTCCGCACCTCCTGGGCCACGTCCTGGTTCGAGAGCTTCCGCTCGCGCAGGTCCACGAGCTTGATGTAGATGTGGGAGTGGCTCATCAGCCCCTCGTGCACGAAGGGGTTGACGAACGCGACGCCCGGGATCTTCCGGATGCGCTCGCTGAGCTCGGTGGCGAGCCGCGAGGTGGCGTCGAGCGAGGTCCCCTCGGGCAGGTTCAGCAGCGCCGTGAGCTCGCCCTGGTCGTCCGGCGGGATCCAGTCGCGTCCCACGAGCGCGTTGAGCGGGAACGCGAGCAGGAACGTCACCAGCGTGCCGAGCATGACCGCGCGGCGATGGTCGAGCGCCCAGCGCAGGATCTCGCCATAGCGCCGGTCGATCCAGGCGAAGAATGGCCACTCCTTCGAGGCGTGCTCCGGCTCGCCCGCGGGAGCGCGGCGCAGCAGCCGCGAGCTCAGCATCGGCGTGAGCGTGAAGCTCACCAGCATCGAGACCAGGATCGCGAACGCCATCGTCCAGCCGAACTGGTTCACGTAGCGGCGCGCATAGCCGCTCATGAAGGCGATCGGCAGGAAGATGATCACGAGCGAGAGCGTCGTGGCCACCACGGCGAGCGTGATCTCCTTGGTCGCCTCGATCGCCGCCAGCCGCGGCTCGTAGCGCTTCTCCTCCAGGTAGCGGACGATGTTCTCGAGCACCACGATCGCGTCGTCGATCACGATCCCCACCGCCAGCGTCAGCGCCAGCAGCGTCATGTTGTTGAGCGTGAAGTCCATCGCCTTCAGCAGCGTGAAGGTGGCGACGATCGAGGTCGGGATCGCGAGCGCGGCGATCACCACCGAGCGCAGGTTGCGGATGAACAGGAACACGACCAGGCTCGCGAGCAGGCTGCCGAACAGCAGGTGCTCCTCGAGCGAGGCGACCGAGGCGTTGATGAACACCGACTGGTCGCGGATGACGCGCACGCTCACGCCCGCGGGCAGCGTGCGCCTGATCTCGTCGAGCTTCTGCTTGATGGCGTCGATGATCCTGACGGTGTTGGTGCCGGACTGCCGCCGCACGTCGAGCGAGACCGCCTGCCGGCCCTCGAGCATGTTCCAGGAGCGGGGCTCGGCGAAGCTGTCCTCGACGCGGCCGAGGTCGCGGATGCGGACCGGGCTGCCGCCGACGTTGCGCACGATCACGTCCGCGAACTGCGAGACCGCGTCGAGCCGCCCGAGCGTGCGGATCCCGAGCTCGGAGTCTCCGCGCACGATCGTGCCGCCGGGGACCTCCACGTTCTCGTTCTGGATCGCGCGCTCGACGTCGATGATGGTGATGCCGTAGGCGGCGAGCTTGTCGGCGTCGGCGAGCACGCGGATCTGCCGCAGGCGCGCGCCGGTCAGGCTCACCTCGCCCACCCCGTCGACCGCCTCGAGCACGCGCTTGATGCGCTTGTCGGCGATCTCGGTCGTCTCGCGCAGGCTGCGATCGCCGGCGACCACGAGCGTGATCACGGGGTCCGCATCGGGATCGGCCTTCTGGATGACGGGCGGCAGGATGTTCGGCGGCAGGTCGCCGAGCGCCCCCGCCACCTTCTCGCGCACGTCCTGCGCCGCGCTCTCGATCTCGCGCTCGAGCACGAACTGGCAGCGGATGCGCGCCTGGCCCTCCGTCGCGGTCGAGCTCAGCTCGTCGAGCCCGCTCACGGTGGAAAGCGCCTCCTCGAGCGGCAGCACCACCTGGGTGGTGATCTCCTCCGGGGTCGCGCCCGGCAGCCGCACGTTGATGTTGACCGTGGCGGGATCGGCGCGCGGGAAGAGGTCCACCCCCAGCTCGCGGAAGGAGAAGCCTCCCAGCACCACGAGGAACGCGATCAGCATCACGGCGAAGACGCCGCGCCGGACGCACAGCTCCGCGAGCGTCATGGGGCGGCGCTGGCGGCTGCCGTCGCGGCCACCGGCGCCCCGTCGCGCAGCTCCTCGCCGGGGAGCGGGACCGCGACGTGCTCGCCCACCTTGACGCCGTCCACCACCTCGACCTCGTCGCCTTCGCGCGCGCCCAGCTTGACCTCCGTCTCCTTGAGAGCCCCGTGCTCGACGGCGTAGACCTTGTAGACGCCGTAGAGGTAGCGCAGCGCGCCCTTCGGGATGACGAGCGTCTCGTCCTTGTGGCTGGACGCGATGCTGGCGCGCGCGAAGAAGCCCGGCTTGAGCGCGCCGTCGCGGTTGTCGAGCAGGGCCTCGACCTCGAACGCCCGCGACTGGGAGTCGACCGACGGGTTGATGCGCGAGATCTCGCCGGTGAAGCTCCGCTCGGGGTAGGCCTCCACCTGCACCGTCACGGGCTGGCCGACGGCGACCCAGCCCGCCATCCGCTCCGGGACCTTGAGCCGCACCCGCAGCGGGTCGTTGTCCACGAGCACCATCGCCGGCGTCTGCACCTTCACGTACTGGCCGGGGCTCACCATGCGTTCTTTCACCTGGCCGGCGAAGGGCGCGCGGATCACGGTGTCGCCGAGCTTCTTCTGGGCGAGCGCCACCGAGGCGGAGCGCTGGACGGCCTGGGCCTGCAGCGTGCGCACGTTCTGCAGCGCCATGTCGTAGGCGGCCCGCGCGAAGCTGTAGCGCGCCTCGGCCTCGTCGAACGCGCCGCGCGCGATCAGCCCCTGGTCCCAGAGCTCTTTCGCACGCTGATACTTCTGCTCGGCGTCCGTGCGGTCGGCCGCGGCTCTGCGGACCTCGGCGGTATCGCGCGCGTCCTTGAGCGCCGGCTGCCCTTCCGGCGGCGCGAGCCGCGTCTCGATCTGCTTGAGCGCCGCCTGCTCCTGGTCGAGCGCCAGGCTGAGCTCGACCGGGATGATCTTCACGAGCGGACGTCCCTCGGCCACGCGGTCACCCACGTCCACGTAAACCTGGCCGATGCGCCCCTCGACCTCGGCGCTGACCGTCACCTCCTCGAAGGGGAAGAGCGAGCCCACGGCCTCGACGCTGCGCTGGATCGTGCGCGAGGCCACGGCCACGACGCGGACCTTCACGGGCCTCTGCGCGGGCGGCGCGTCGCTCGCGCGCCCAGCCATGCAGCCTGCGCCGGCCACGCCTAGCAGAAGCGTGCCCAGCGCCCCGACCAGGGGACCGACTCTGCGCTTCATCAGGGCTTGCACCGTTGACTCCAGCCCTTCGAACTTGTCCGGATTCTCGGGGGGTGTCAAGCAACGGAGGGCCCCCCTCGGCGAAGCGGCCCGGCCGTACCTCGACCGCGAGCGGCCTTCGGATCCGCTCGCGGTCAACCGACACGCCGCCGCCCGGGCCCGCGGTCTGACCGGAGCGGACGAAACTGTGCCGTCAGCGCTCAGCGCGACGCGTCGATCAGCCTCTGGAGCTCCGGCTTCAGCTGGAGCAGCGCCGGCTGCCCTGCATCCTTGCCGGCGAGGTTCGCGAGCTCGTACGGATCGGCGTCGAGGTCGTAGAGCTCGTCCATCCCGGCGAGGTCCACGTAGTGGATGTACTTGTAGCGCCGGGTCCGCACCGCCTGGTAGCCCATGTTCGCGACCCAGGGGAAGACGTGGTCGGAGAAGTACTCGATCAGGAGCGAGTCGCGCCAGGGGACGCGCTCGCCTCGCAGCAGCGGCACGAGCGAGCGGCCGTGCATCCCCTGCGCCCTGGGGGCCCCGCAGAGCTCGAGCAGCGTCGGGGCGAGATCGATGCTGAGCGTGAGCTCGTCGATCGAACGGCCCGCCTGGACGAGCGACGGCAGCCGCATCAGCAGCGGGATGCGCGCCGACTCCTCGTACGCCAGTCGCCGCTCGACGCTCAGGCCGTGCTCGCCGTAGAAGTAGCCTTCGTCGCTCGTGAACACGACGAGCGTGTTCGCGAGCTGGCCGCTCGCCTCCAGGGCCTGGAGCATCCGGCCCAGGCCCTCGTCGACCGCCGCCAGCACGCGGAGCCGATCGCGGATCGTCTCGTCGCTCGTCCCCGTGGCCGGGCCGAGCGGCGGCCGGTCGGGGAATCGGCGCTCGAGCGCGGGCTTGCCCGCAGGCGGCTTGCCGTGGTTCGGGCGGTGGGGGATCGGGGCCTGAGCGTAGAGCGCCCGGTGCCGCTCGGCTGGAACGAAGGTGCTCGCGTTCAGGTCGGAGACGCTGCCGTCCGCGTTCTGCGTCAAGTCGGGGTGCACGGCCTTGTGCGCGAGGAACAGCAGGAACGGCTTCGCGTGCGGCCGCGTCAGGAAGTCCAGGGCGAAGCCGTTCAGGATGTCCGTGAAGTACCCGGGGACGACCCGGCGCTCGCCGTTCACGTTGAACTCGGGGTCGAGGTAGCGGCCCTGTCCCTTCACGCTGACCCAGTGGTCGAAGCCGGGCCGCGCGCTGTCGTCGACGCCCATGTGCCACTTGCCGAGGAAGGCCGTCTCGTACCCCGCGTCGTGGAGCAGGCGCGGGAAGGTGACGAGCTCGTGGCTGCGCGGGCTGCGGTCGGTGTTGTCGGTGATCCCGTGAGTGTGCGCGTACTGGCCGGTCAGGAAGCTCGCGCGGCTCGGCGAGCAGAGCGGTGTCGTCACGAAGGCGTTGCGGAAGCGCACGCCTTCGCGCGCCAGCCGCTGGATGTTCGGCAGCTCGACGAACGGATAGTCGATCTCGTCGAAGCGCAGGTCGTCGACCAGGACGAAGACGACGTTGGGGCGGGCGGCGGCGTCGCCGGCGAGAGCCGACAGCGCCCCCAGCAGCCACGTCGCGGCGGCAATCGTCGGCAGGCGCCCCACGTCAGGCCTCGTCCGGAGGGACGAGCGGGAACTCGGTGACACGGATGTTCGTGCAGCCGTACGGCAGCAGACGCACCTCCTCCAGCGGCCCCAGCAGCTCCCGCGACTGCGGTCGCGCCCAGGCGGGATCCGCGCGCGAGATCTCGCCCGCCCAGCCGTTCACGAGCTTCCAGCCTTCGATCCGCCGCGCCTTCGCTCGCGCGACGACTCCCGCTCCTTCGGGTGTGAACGGCCGCTCTCCGACCGGACGCTCCTCGAAGGCGACCTCGCTCTCGAGCCGCGCCGTGTCGAGCACGAGCCCGTAGTTCCAGGCAGTGGTCGGCCGCACCTCGAAGTCGCCGTGCGGCAGCTCGCGGTGCGGCTTGTCGGCGTTGATGCGCGTCCACTGCTCGCCGATCGCGAGCGAGTAGACGAGCGGACCGCGCTCGATCGCGACCGCTTCGTTGTAGCGCCGGCCGAGCTTCGGCCGCATCGGGAATCGGAGCGCCAGCGTCGTGGCACCGCTCCACTCGCGCGCGACCCGGTGCAGCGTACCCGGCTGCAGCGGCTGCTCCGCGCCGGCCCCGATCCGCAGCGTCGCGCCCTCGGCCCAGGCCGGCACCCGGAGCACGATCGGGAAGGCCGCGGCCTGCCGCGGCTCGACCGTGACGTCGACCGTCTCGCGGAAGGGGTAGTCCGTCGCCACCGTGACCGTCACGGGAACGCCGCGCGCGGCGAAGCTCACGCGGCACGGCGCGTAGACCACCGCCACCAGGCCCTCGTCCCTCGTCTTCATCCAGAGGTGCGCCGCCAGCTTGGGCCAGCCCTGGTGCAGGTTCGAGGTGCAGCAGCCGTAGTTGGGCTCGAGGCCGAAGACGTTGGACTCGGGGCCGTTCGTGGTCCAGAGGTGGTCGGGGTTGACCGTGCACTGCGCCTGGTTCACCTGCTGGTCGTACTGGTGGGACCACATGTCGGGGGCGATCGTCGCGGGCAGCGCGTTCCACGCCACGCGTTCCAGCCGTTCGGCGAACGCGGGATCGCCGAAGACCGAGAAGAGCGTCTCCAGCGAGTAGAGGAACTCGACGACCGCGCAGAGCTCCGTTCCCTGGAGCGGGCTTCGCCCGGCGAGGCACTCGTCGCCCGAGAACATCCCCGTCACCTGCCCGTGGTGCCGATCGAGGATCTCGATCATCCGCGTCGCGAAATCGCGGTCGGCCGCCTTGCCGTCGAGGCGCCAGGAGAGCGCCGCGGCCTTCGTGGCCATCGCCGTGTTGACGACGTGCTTCGTCCACTTCCAGAGGCCCCGCCGCGGCGTCGGCAGCGTGACGTCCTCGGTGCGGTAGAGCGCCTCGTAGTCGACGCCCTGCGCGCGCAGCGTGCGGGCGAGCTCGACGAGCCACGGCTCGCCCGTCCGCTCGTGGACGTAGAACGCCGGCACCAGGCCCTCGAACCAGCGGAAGCGGCCCCAGTCGAAGAGCGGCGAGCGCGCGACGCCCTCGTGGAGCGCGCGCAGGCTGGCGCGGACGGCCTCGAGGACGCGAGCGTCGCCGGTCGCCTCGTGGTGCTGGACGAGCGCCTTGTTGACGAGCAGGATCGCCCAGAGGTCGTAGGGCTTGGCACCCGCGTCCTTCGGGTAGGGGGCGTACCAGCCGTCGGGCCGCTGGTGGGAAACGACGTGATCGACCCGGCGCGCCAGCCGCTGCTTGAGCTCCGCGTCGTCGAGCAGGACGGCGAGCGGGATGGCGCCGTCGAGCCAGTAGGGCGCGCGCTCCCAGCCCTCGGCCGCGCCGCCGAACCACTGGCTCTCGGCCACGTCCGGCCAGAACTCGTCGAGGTGGCCGGTGAGCCCGTCGCGCTGCAGCCGCAGCTGGCGCAGCAGCCAGCCTTCGGGCCGGATCGCGCCGAGCGGCAGCGGACGGAACGCGGGCTCGAAGAGACGAGCCGTCTCGGCCCGTCCCGTGCCGGCCGCGGTCGCGGCGACCGCGGCGGCCACGCTGCCCAGGAACTGCCGACGATCGAGCTCGGCCATGCGCGCGCCTCCGGTTGAACGGAAGATACCGCACGTCCGTCGACGCGCGACGGGCCGCCGCGAGGATCAGCTCGCGACGGCCCTCGGGACTTCCTGCCGAAAGCGGCGCTGCCTTACTTCTTCGGCGTGCTCACCGAGACGATCATCGCCTCCGTCCAGACGAAGTCCACGCGGTCGCCGACCTTCACCTGCGTGAGCACGTTCTTGTCGAGCACCCGCCGGCTGTACTTCCAGCCCTGGGGCCCCTTGAACGAGATCGACGGGACCTTGGGGTCGATGGCGTCGATGACGGCCGTCATGGTGCGCTGGGTGGCGACGGTCGCGCCGGGCTTGGCGCCCTTGCCGGGTGTCGCCGCGGCCGACTCCGTGTTCACGTCGGCCTCGCCGGGCTTCTTCAGCCGAACGGTGACGTTGTCGTAGTAGCGTGCCGTGACCTTGTCGCCCACCTTGATCTCGGGAAACCGCTTCACCTCGGGGGAAACGTCGATCGTGACGAGCTCGCCGGCCTCGTTCTTCAAGGTCAGGGCCCGGGTCGTGTGGTCGATCGCCTCCACCGTGCCGGACACCGTCAGGGTGTCGCCCGGTACCTCCTTCACCTGGGCCGCGGCGCCTGACGCGAGCGCCAGGGCCAGCACGAGCAACGGGAACGCGGCTGCGAATCGCTTCATGGTCAGCTCCTCCACGCCAAGGATGGATCCGGGCCGGACCCGGCGGGAAGTAACAAATGCGTAAATTACGGTTGCATGTGCCCTGAGGGGCGTCAGCTCGCGACGGTCGCCGGGACTTCCTTCCGGAAGCGGAGCGTCTCGCCGTCGGGCTCGACCACGACCGTGTCCCCTTCGCCGAAGCGGCCGGCCAGCACCTCGACCGCGAGCGGGTTCTCGATCATGCGCTGGATCGTGCGCTTGAGCGGGCGGGCGCCGAACACCGGGTCGTAGCCGCGCTCGGCGAGCAGCGCCTTCGCCTCGGGCGTCACCTCGAGCTGGAGCTTCCGCTCGGCGAGGCGCTTCCTGAGGTCCTTGAGCTGGATCTCGACGATGCGCTCGATCTCGCCCTTTCCGAGCGAGTGGAAGATCACCGTCTCGTCGATGCGGTTCAGGAACTCGGGCTTGAAGGTGTGGCGCAGCACGTCCATCAGCTTGTCCTTGAGCTTCTCGTCGCTGTCGCCGCGGCGCGAGGCCTCCTGGATCAGCTCCGAGCCGACGTTGCTCGTCATGATGACGACGCGTGTTGCGGAAGTCCACGGTGCGGCCCTTGCCGTCGGTGAGGCGGCCGTCGTCGAGCACCTGCAAGAGCACGCTCCACACGTCGGGGTGCGCCTTCTCGACCTCGTCGAGCAGGATCACGGCGTACGGCCGGCGGCGCACGGCCTCGGTGAGCTGGCCGCCCTCGTCGTAGCCGACGTAGCCCGGGGGCGCGCCGATCAGGCGGGCCACCGTGTGCTTCTCCATGTACTCCGACATGTCGAGCCGCACGAGCGCGTGCTCGTCGTTGAACAGGAACTCGGCGAGGGCGCGCGCGAGCTCGGTCTTGCCGACGCCGGTCGGGCCCATGAACAGGAAGGAGCCGATCGGCCGGCGCGGGTCGCCGAGCCCGGCGCGCGAGCGGCGCACGGCGTTGGCGACGAGCAGCAGCGCCTCGTCCTGGCCGACCACGCGCTCGCGCAGGCGGTCCTCGACGTGCAGGAGCTTCTGCATCTCGCCCTCGAGCAGGCGCGAGACCGGGATCCCGGTCCAGCGCGCGACCACCTCGGCGACGTCCTCGGCGTCGACCTCCTCCTTGAGCATCTTCTGCTTCGACTGGAGCTGGGCGAGCTTCTCGTTCTCGGCGTGGAGCTGCTTCTCGAGGCCCGGCAGCGCGCCGTACTGCAGCTCGGAGGCCTTGGCGAGGTCGCCGCGCCGCGTCGCGAGCTCGATCTCGGTCTTGGCCTTCTCGATCTGCTCCTTGGTCGAGCGGATCTTCTGGATCGCGTCCTTCTCCTGCTGCCAGTGCGCCTTCATCGCCGCCGAGCGCTCCTTGAGCTCGGCGCTCTCGCGCTCGACCTTGGCGAGGCGCTCCTTCGAGGCCTTGTCCTTCTCCTTCTTGAGCGCCTGGCGCTCGATCTCGAGCTGGATCAGCTTGCGCTCGACCTCGTCGATCTCGGTCGGCAGCGAGTCGATCTCGATCCGCAGCCGCGAGGCGGCCTCGTCCATCAGGTCGATCGCCTTGTCGGGCAGGAAGCGGTCGGCGATGTAGCGGTTCGAGAGCGTGGCCGCGGCGACGAGCGCGCCGTCCTGGATGCGCACGCCGTGGTGGACCTCGTAGCGCTCCTTGAGCCCGCGCAGGATCGCCGATCGTGTCCTCGACGCTCGGCTCGCCGACGTAGACCGGCTGGAAGCGCCGCTCGAGCGCGGCGTCCTTCTCGATGTGCTTCTGGTACTCGTTCGAGCGTCGTCGCGCCGACGCAGCGCAGCTCGCCGCGCGCGAGCGCGGGCTTGAGCATGTTCGAGGCGTCCATCGCGCCCTCGGCGGAGCCGGCGCCGACGACGGTGTGCAGCTCGTCGATGAACAGCACCACCTCGCCCTCGGACTCCTGGACCTCCTTGAGCACGGCCTTCAGGCGGTCCTCGAACTCGCCGCGGTACTTGGCGCCCGCGATCAGCGCGCCGAGGTCGAGCGCCACCACGCGCTTGTTCTTGAGCGACTCGGGCACGTCGCCCTTCACGATGCGCTGGGCGAGGCCCTCGACGATCGCGGTCTTGCCGACGCCGGGCTCGCCGATCAGCACGGGGTTGTTCTTGGTGCGGCGCGAGAGCACCTGCACGACGCGGCGCACCTCGTCGTCGCGGCCGATCACGGGGTCGAGCTTGCCCTTGCGGGCGAGCTCGGTCAGGTCGCGGCCGTACTTCTCGAGCGACTGGTAGCGGTCCTCGGCGTGCGGGTCGGAGGCGCGCTGGTTGCCGCGGATCTCGCGAAGCACGCCGAGCAGCCCGTCGCGCGTCGCGCCGGCGCGCCGGAGCGCTTCGCCGGCGGGCGTCTTGCCGTCGACGAGTGCCAGCAGCAGGTGCTCGGTCGAGACGTACTCGTCCTTGAGCGCCTCGGCCTCGCGCAGCGCCTGCTTCAGCACGGCGTCGAGCTTCGGCGAGACGTGCGTCGCCGTTCCCTGGGTGCGGGGAAGCGACGCCAATGTCTTCTCGACCTCGGCTCCGACACTTCCGGCGTTCACCCCGAGCTTGCCGAGCGCGGCCGGGACGACGCCGCCCTCCTGCTCGAGCAGCGCCTTCAGCAGGTGCTCGGGCGTGACCTCCGGGTGGTCGGCCTTCTCCGCTCCCGTCTGGCCGGAAGTCAAGGCTTCCTGAGCCTTTACCGTGAACTGATCGAGACGCATGATTCTCCCCAACTCCCTCTGCCACAAAAGATAAGTAATTAGCCCTTAGATGTCAAGCTATATGAGTGCCATCAACTCAATGTTGAGCCGCCCGCGAGTTTTCCAGTGAAGGGCAGTCGTCGTGAGCCAAGGGGGAGGCCAGGGATCGCCGCCTGGCCGAGCGCCAAACAGTTCTGTGGCCCAGAATCGCGGTTCGAACGTTTTTGTGAGATCGCGGCCGGGTCTGGCGAGGGGCCGCCGCGCCCGTATCTCGCTGTCGGCAGCGAGCTTCGCGGGCGCAAGCCGCGCGCTCCGCCGGTGGCACGGCCTTCGCTTCGCTTTCCGGCATCCGGAAGCGCGCTCGTGGTGCGCTTCGCGAGGAGAAACAGGTCGATGCTCGAAACAGGCCGTGAAACCGCACGAAGCACCCGCATCGCGCGGCGCGCGCCGTACCCGCCGCCCGCCGGCGTCTACGACGAAATGGTGGGAGACGACGGCCGCGTCCGCCCGCAGTACCGCCGGATCCACGAGCTGTGGAGCCGGCTCACGCCGGCCGAGTTCGGCGAGCGCCGCCGCGCCGTCGACCGGGCGTTCCTGCGCCAGGGCATCACCTTCAACGTCTACGGCGACGCGGCCGGCGCCGAGCGGATCTTCCCGTTCGACATGATGCCGCGGCTGGTGACGGCCCGGGAGTGGCGCAAGATCGAGGCCGGACTCGTGCAGCGCATCACGGCGCTCAACCTGTTCCTCCACGACGTCTACCACGAGCAGAAGATCGTGAAGGACGGCGTCGTGCCGGCCTACTTCGTGCTCTCGGCCCGGCACTTCCGGCGCGAGTTCATGGGCTTCGAGGTGCCGGGCAACGTCTACGTGCACGTGTGCGGCACCGACCTCATCCGCGACGCGAACGGCGACTACCTGGTGCTCGAGGACAACGCCCGCTGCCCCTCCGGTGTGAGCTACGTGCTGGAGAACCGCCGCGCGATGAAGCGCAGCTTTCCCGGCTTCTTCGAGGCGGTCGACGTGCAGCCGGTCGAGTTCTACGCCGAGCACCTGCTGCGCACGCTGCGCCACATAGCACCCGCCGGCGCGGCCGACCCGAACGTGGTGCTGCTCACGCCGGGCCCCCACAACAGCGCCTACTTCGAGCACGCGTACCTCGCGCGCCAGATGGGGATCCCGATCGTGGAGGGCCGCGACCTGCTGGTGCGCGACTCGCGCGTCTACATGCGCACGACCCGCGGGCTGCAGCGCGTGGACGTCGTCTACCGCCGGATCGACGACGACTTCCTCGACCCGCAGGTGTTCCGGCCCGATTCGATGCTCGGCGTGCCCGGGATCGTCCAGGCCTACCGCTGCGGCAACGTCAGCCTGGCGAACTCGATCGGGACCGGCGTCGTCGACGACAAGGTCATGTACTACTTCGTGCCGCGCATGATCCGCTACTACCTCGACCAGGAGCCGATCCTGCCGAACGTCCCGACCTACCTCGCGAGCGAGGACGAGGACCGCGCCTACATCCTCGAGCACCTGCCCGAGCTGGTCGTGAAGGCCGCGAACGAGTCGGGCGGCTACGGGATGCTGATGGGCCCCCAGGCGTCGAAGGACGAGATCGAGGAGTTCCGGCACAGGATCGAGGCCGACCCGCGCGGCTACATCGCGCAGCCGGTCGTGAGCCTCAGCACCCACCCGACGGAGGTGACGGGCGCGCTCGCCCCGCGCCACGTGGACCTCAGGCCCTTCGTGCTCTACGGCGACAAGGTCTTCGTGCTGCCGGGCGGCCTGACGCGGGTGGCGCTTCGCGAGGGCTCGCTGATCGTCAACTCGTCGCAGGGCGGCGGCAGCAAGGACACCTGGGTGCTGCGGGCGGGGGAGTGACGCGCATCCGATGCTCTCCCGCGTCGCCCAGTCGCTCTACTGGATGTCCCGCTACGTCGAGCGCGCGGAGAACACCGCGCGGCTCGTGGACGTCAACCTCCAGCTGCTGCTCGACTCGCGGGCGCTCGACGACGCGAGCATCGCCAGCCACTGGCTGCCGATCGTCGAGAGCACCGGCGACCACGAGCGCTTCCTGGAGCTGCACTCCGAGGCGACGGCTCACCGCGTGGTGGACTTCCTGGTGTTCGAAGCGCGCAACGCGAACAGCATCGTCAGGGCGGTGAGCCAGGCGCGCGAGAACGCGCGCACCGTGCGCGACCAGCTGCCGGCCGAGCTGTGGGAGGAGCTCAACCGGCTCTACCTGTTCCTGCGCTCCGACGAGGCGCGGCTGCGCTTCGCGTCGAGCCCGGCCGAGTTCTTCAGCGAGGTGAAGAACGCCTCGCTGCTGCTCACCGGCCTCGGTCACGCGACGGTGATGCACGGCGAGGGCTGGCAGTTCGTCGAGGTCGGCCGCTACATCGAGCGCGGCGACCAGACGACCCGCATCCTGGACGTGCTGCACGCCGCCTTTCCCGAGCGCGGCCTGCCGCGCGGCTCGACCGAGCAGCAAGCGGGCGAGTGGACCGCGGTGCTGCGCTCGTGCAGCGCCTGGGACGCCTACAAGTCGATCCACGGCGCGACGGTCGACCCGCTGCGCGCGGTGGCGTTCCTGCTGCTCCACGAGGAGTTCCCGCGCTCGGTCCGCTTCTGCGCCGAGGAGCTCGACGCCGCGCTGCGCCGGATCTCCGGCGTCCCCGCCGGGCGCTTCGCGAACGCCGCCGAGCAGCGCTCGGGCCGCCTGCTGGCCGAGCTGCGCTTCGCGACGGTCGAGGACCTGCTCGAGACGCACGGCCTGCACGCGTGCCTCGACTGGGTCCAGCGCCGGCTCGCGGCGATCGCGGAGGCCGTCTGCGACGCCTATGCCGGCACGCCCGACGAGCCCGAGCCTCCGCCGCTCGACCAGCAGATGCAGCAGCAGCAGCTCGGGACGCCCAAGCCGCTGTGAGGCTCGAGGTCGTGCACCGGACGCGCTACCGCTACGCCGCGCCCGTGCGGGACAGCTTCAACGAGCTGCGGATGCGGCCGGCCACGGGCGGCGCGCAGGACTGCGAGTCGTTCCTGCTGCGCGTGCTGCCGCCCGTGCGGCTGCGCCACTACACGGACCTCCACGGCAACACCGTGAGCTTCTTCGAGCTCGGCGAGTCGCACCAGAGCCTCGAGATCGAGGCGCGCTCGCGCGTGCGCACCGCGTGCCTCGAGCGCGGCAGCGGAGACGCCGCGCTTTCCGCTCGCGCGCGTGAAGGAGTGCGCGCGCATGGAGTCGTGCCACGAGTTCCTGCAGGAGAGCCGCTACGTGGACCTGCCGCCGGAGAGCTGGCGGCTGGCGCTCGACGCGACCGCCGGAGAGGACGACCTCTGGCAGGCGGCGCTGCGGCTCATGCGCGTCGTGCACGGCGAGCTCGACTACCGCCCGGGCTCGACCACCGTGCAGACGCGCGCGGGCGAGGCGCTCCAGGCGCGGCGCGGCGTGTGCCAGGACTTCGCGCACGTGATGATCGCGCTCTGCCGGGGGATCGGGATCCCGGCGCTCTACGTGAGCGGCTATCTCTACAACGGGCCGCGCGAGCTGCTGCGCGGGGCGCAGGCGAGCCACGCCTGGTGCGAGGTCTACGTGCCGGGCGGCGGCTGGCTCGGCCTCGACCCGACGAACGACCAGCCGGCGGGGGACCGCTACGTGAAGGTGGCGGTCGGGCGCGACTACGCCGACGTCGCGCCGGTCCAGGGCCGCTACCGGGGCACGGCCGCGCAGAAGCTCGAGGTCGAAGTGAGCGTGGAGCGCGTCGACGGCTGAGGCTTCAGCGGAAGAAGACGAGCGTCACGACCGCGAAGATCGGCAGCAGCACCGCGCCGCTGTACAGCATGTAGCCGCCGAAGCTCGGCATCCGCACGCCGCGCTCCTCGGCGATCGCGCGCACCATGAAGTTGGGCCCGTTGCCGATGTAGCTGTTCGCGCCCATGAAGACCGACCCCAGGCTGATTGCCCGCAGGATCTCGTGAGGCACGCCCGCCACCTCGGGCGGCAGGCCCAGACCCTTGGCGAGCGCCAGGAACGTCAGGTAGGTCGGGGCGTTGTCGAGGAACGACGAGAGCATCCCGCTCGCCCAGAAGAACTGCCAGGGCTCGCGCACGCCGAGCTCGGCGCCGCGTGCCCGCAGCAGGTCGAGCGCCGGCAGCATCGTCACGAAGATGCCGGCGAAGAGCGCCGCCACCTCGAGGATCGGCTGGAACGTGAAGCGGTTGGCCGCGTGCAGCTCCCGGTCCGTGCGGAAGTAGGAGAGCGCCGCCAGGCCCACGATCACGAGCTCGCGCCACGGCGCCTGCAGCAGGGCCACCGCCGCGAGCACGCCGAGCAGCAGCACGAGGTTGTCCTTGCCCGCGATGCGCAGCGGCCGCACCTCGTAGAAGTCGCGCTTCAGGTCGGCGAGCGTCTCGCGCGCACGCTCGCGGCGGTCCCACACGACGTAGACGGCGAGCACCAGCGCCACCGTGAAGAGCCACTCGGGCAGGAGCCGGAGCGTCCAGGTGAAGGGCACGCCCGGCCAGGTAGCCGAGGAAGAGCGGCGGGTCGCCGAGCGGCGTCAGGCAGCCGCCGATGTTGGAGACCAGGAAGATGAAGAAGACGACGGTGTGCGCGACGCGCTTGCGCTCGCGGTTCGTCTGCAGCAGCGGCCGAATCAGCAGCATCGAGGCCCCGGTGGTCCCGACGAAGGACGCGCAGAGCGCACCGGTGCCGAGCAGGAGCGCGTTCGTGCGCGTCGTCGCCTGCAGGTCGCCTTCGAGCAGGATCCCGCCCGAGATCACGAAGAGCCCGCCGAGCAGGATGATGAAGGACACGTAGTCCGAAGCGGCGTGGACGAGCGCTTCGGGACGCGCCTGGGCGTAGAGCGCGAGCACCGGCAGCGCGAGGGCTCCCGCGACCATGAGCTTCCTGAGGTTCGAGTCCCAGAAGTGCGCAGCGGCGAGCGGCAGGATCGCGATCGCCAGCAGCAGGCCCGCGAACGGCAGGGCCCAGCCGGCCGCCGGAACGAAGCTTTCGCCGTGCATAGGGGGCGCAGTCTAGCGCGTGGGCGCACGTCGCCGCCAAGCCGGCGGAGCAGCGGGCTATGCGGAGCGGCCGGAGCCGGTGCCCATCAACCACGCCTCGAGCGCCTTGCGCTCGGCGGCGGAGACGCTCCACATCAGGCTGCATTCGGTGAGGACCGCCCCCGGACGGATCGCCGTGACGCGAGCCGTCGTCGCGAAGCTCGGCGCCCCGCGCTCGAACGCCAGTCGTACCGCGACCTGGTCGCCCTGGTGGAAGGCCGGCGGCTCCGCGAGGTTGACGTGGAGCCCCTCGCGCGTCAGGGAGTCGGCCTGCCCTCGCGAGATGTGCGAGGCCTCATCCTCGATCCAGACGATCGGTCGTCCCGTCGGGACCGCGTTTCCCGGCGCCATGGGCCACCTCCCCTTCCCCGCGTAGCCTCCCCGAACCATTTGTGCATCGGCCGTGCCAGGGAGGCCAAAGGGGGCCAATCCCCATGCGGCGTGAGAGATGCGGCCCGGCTGCGCGAGGTTTCGCCGTTGCAATCCCTTCAACGGTCGTTACCTTAGGTAACGGGCCGGTCAAAGGCCGCCGGAGGGTCGCGCGTAGAATGGCCGCTCCCGCTGGAGGTGACGTGGCGCATTACGACGTCGTGGTGCTGGGCTGTGGTCCGGCCGGCGAAAGGGCTGCGATCCAGGCGAGCCGCGCGGGCCGCAAGGTCGCCGTGGTCGAGCGCTATCGCCTCGTGGGCGGCAACCGCGTCAACTGGGGCACGATCCCGTCGAAGTCGCTGCGCGAGAGCGCGGTCTTCTTCTACCAGCTCACGCGCGGCCGGCTCCACGGCATCCGCTACGAGGTCTCGCCCGAGCTCACCGTCGCGGACTTCATGCAGCGCGAGCGCGTCGTCGTCAAGCGCGAGCTGGAGCTGATCGGGGACTCGCTCGGGCGCTACGCGGTCGACGTGATCGAGGGCCACGCGCGCTTCGCGGGGCCGAACGCCGTCGCCGTACGGCCGTCGGACGGCAGCGAGCTGCGCACGCTCACCGCCGACTACTTCGTGATCGCGACCGGCTCGCGCCCGAACCGGCCCGACGACGTGCCCTTCGACGGCGAGACGGTCTTCGACTCCGAGACCATCCTGCAGCTGCCGCGGATCCCGAAGACGATGACCGTGCTCGGCGCCGGAGTCGTCGGGATCGAGTACGCGAGCATCTTCGCGGCGCTCGGGATCGCGGTCACGCTCGTCGACACGCGCGACCGCCTGCTGCCGTACTTCGACCGCGAGATCGTGGCGACGCTCGTGCGCGAGCTGGGCGAGCTCGGCGTGAGCCTGATCCACGACGACCGCTACGCGCGGATCACGCGGCTGCCGGGGACGCCGCCGCGCGTCGCGTGCGAGACGACGGCCGGCCGCCGGCTCGAGTCCGACGTGATCCTCTACTGCGTCGGCCGCGACGGCAACACCAACGACGTCGGGCTCGGGACGCTCGGGATCACGCCGGGCAAGTACGGCCTGCTCGAGGTGAACGAGCACTACCAGACCGTCCACCCGCACATCTACGCGGTGGGCGACGTGATCGGCTATCCCGCGCTCGCCAGTACCTCGATGGAGCAGGGGCGCCAGGCGATGCGCCACGCGCTCAAGATCCCCGGACCGCGGGGGAGGACCGATACGCTGCCGTTCGCCGTCTACTCGATTCCCGAGGTGGCCTACGTCGGCGCCACCGAGGAGTCACTCGTCGAGCAGAAGGTCGACTACGTGTCGGGCCGTGGCGATTATTCGAAGAATCCCCGCGCCCAGATCCTGGGCGACTCGGACGGCCTGGTGAAGCTGCTCTTCGAGTGGCCCTCGCTCGAGCTCAAGGGGGCGCACATCGTGGGCACCTCGGCGAGCGAGCTCGTCCACATCGGCGAGGCCTTCCTCCACGAGCGCTCGACGGCCACCGAGATCGCCGAGACGATCTACAACTACCCGACGCTTTCGGACATGTACCGCCACGCCGCGGTCAAGGCGCTCGGCGAGGACCGCAAGCGCCGGGAGAAGAGCTCCTGAGCCCGGCTTACCTGGCTTACACCATGTTCACGACTCTTTCCTTGACGCGGACCCGGTAGCGGCGAGAGGCTTCCGGGTTGACGCATTCCCGGAGGTGACACCGTGCGCCGAGCCGCAACCGCGTTCGCGATCACGTTGGCCGTGTCAGGGACGGCATTCGCTGAGGTCCCCGGCAGCCCTCCCTCGAACCGCGGGGCCTTCGCGCTCGACGCGATGGTCGCTCCCACGACCGGCTTCGGGTTCGGCTACTACGTCACCGACGGGCTCAGCCTGCGGCCGTGGCTGGGCCTCGGCTACGACGGCTACGGCTTCTACGCCAACCTCGGCGCCCAGCTCCGCTACGAGTTCGGCGCGGGCTCGACGGTCGCGCCCTTCCTCTCGGCCTCGGCGCTCTACTCGCACAGCCCGTCCGCCGCGATCGCGGAGCCGGGCACCGGCGGCGCGAGCCGGCCGGTCGTCTATCAGGGCGACGGCGCCCAGTTCGGCGTGGGCGCGGGCCTGCGCTTCCAGCTCTCGCGGAGCTTCTCGCTCTTCAGCGAGGGCCGCGTGCTCTACGCGACCTTTCCGATCAGCGCGCTCGAGCAGGGCTGGAGCTCGTTCAACATGGGCGACCGCACGCGCGGCGAGCTCGTATTCGGTCTCACGTACCTTCTTCATTAGGGGGGACGCTGCGTCGCGTCCCCCCTCACCCCCGCTCGCTCCGCCCGAGTGAATCGGGCTGCGCTCGCAGCCCGTTGCGTGAGAGTCCCGGCCTTCAGGCGCTCCCGGACGGCTTCTGGAGCTCAGCCTCGATCTGCTGCAGGTCGGCCTCCGTCAGGCCGGGCGAGAAGCGCTTCACGCGCGGCAGGATGTCGGTCGTCTCGAAGTAGGGCCCCGCGCACGGCACGTGCAGCGAGCCGGCCGGAGAGAAGCGGCCCTCCTCGAAGTACGTGAGCGCGATCCGCCAGGCGCCCTTCTCGATCTTCTGCTTGCAGTGGCGGCACTGCGCGCGGCCGGAGGGGTCGCGCTCGGCGCCCGTGACGCGCGCGACGCGCGGATGGTCGACGCCTTGCCGGGCGAGGCCCTCGAGCCGCTCCTTGTCGGGAACGGCTGCTTCCGTGGCGGCGAGCGCCTCGAGGAACGACTCCGGCCGCTTCATCGCCCCGCACTCGACGTGCGACCACTGGAACGACTCGCCCTCGGCGAAGGGATTGGGCAGGCTTTCTCCGAAGCGCAGCTCGCCCGCGCCGATCTTCTCGCCGCAGCCGCGGCACTTGGCGCGGCCCGTGGGCGCGGGCTCGATCACGTGGGGCATGGCTACTCCAGGCGGCGCAGCACGAAGCACTTCAGATAATACGTCTCCGGCACGCCCAGCACGATCGGGTGATCGCGCGCCTGGCGGCGCTTCTCGACCACGGTGACCGTGGCGCCCGCGTCCGTCGCCGCGTCGGCCAGGATCGCCTCGAAGTCGTCCTCGTGGATGTGGTACGAGCACGAGCAGGTGACGAGGCAGCCTCCCGGCTTCAGGATCCGCAGCGCGCGCCGGTTGATCTCCTTGTAGCCGCGCGTCGCCTTGGGGATCGCGTCGCGGCTCTTGGCGAAGGCGGGCGGGTCGAGGATCACGGTGTCGAAGCGCTCCTCGCGCTTGTCGAGCTCGTGCAGCAGGTCGAAGACGTTGGCGTCGCGCGTCTCGACGTTCCCGAGGCCGTTGCGCTCCGCGTTCGCCTTCACGCGCGCGAGGGCCTCGCCCGAGAGGTCGACCGCGATCACCGACTCCGCGTCGCGCGCGACCTGCAGCGCGAAGCCGCCGTCGTAGCAGAAGGCGTCGAGCACCCGTCCCTTCGCGTAGCGGCGCGCCGCCAGGTGATTCTCGCGCTGGTCGAGGAAGAGCCCGGTCTTCTGCCCCTCGCGCAGGTCCACCGCCAGGCGCACGTCGCCCTCGCTGATCTCGACTCGGTCCGGCACCTCGCCGTGGAGCACGGAGACGGTCTGCTCGAGGCCCTCGAGCGTCCTCACCTTCGGGTCGTTGCGCTCGACGATGCCCAGGGGCTTCAGCAGCTCGACGAGCGCAGCCACGATCTCGGGCTTCGCCCGCTCCGTCCCCTGCGACAGCGTCTGGACCGCCAGGTAGTCGCCGTAGCGGTCCACGACGAGGGACGGGAGCCCGTCGCCTTCGCCGTGGACGACGCGATAGGCCTCGGCCCCCGCGGCCACCGTGCCGCGCCAGCGCAGAGCGCGCTCGATCCGATCGCGGAGAAAGCTCGACGCGAGCGCCTCGCCGCGCTCGAGCATGCGCAGCCGGATCTCGGAGCGCTCCGACCAGAGCGCGAAGCCGAGCGGCTCGCCGCGCACGCCCGCCACGCGGACGATCGCTCCGGCCGTGGCGCCGCCATCCTTCACGACGTCGCTGCGGAACACCCAGGGATGCCCGCGCTCCACCCGAGCCTGGCCCTTGCGGCTCACGACGACGGGGCCCTCGATCTGCATGGGAGGCCGCCAGCATACCCAACCTTTCGAACTCCCGCGGCGTCTCATGGACCGCGGAGAACTCGTGTGCCCGAATGCCGCCCCCGGACCCAACCCGGACTAGTCTCCAGCCTGATGGACAAGAGTGCGGTTGCGGGACGGAGGCGTGCCGGAAGCGAACACGGGGACCCGATTGCGGCCTGCGGTCTGTGGCTCCAAGTCGTTGACAGGGCGCGTAATCGCCCGCGCCACTCCGATGGCATGGGCCTTGACTCTGTAGCCTGACGTGGACATTGCACGGCCGGACCTGCTCGAGAAGAAAAAGAAGCGCCAGCTGACGTGGATCGGCGTCGGCGTGGTGGCGGTGGTGCTGCTGACGCTGGGCGTCTCGCGGCTCAAGCCCGCGGCGCCGACGGTCGAGCGCGCGACGGTCGTGATCGACACCGTGAGGCGCGGCGAGATGGTGCGCGAGGTGCACGGGCTCGGAACGCTCGTCCCCGAGGACATCCGCTGGATCACCGCGCTCACGGAAGTCACCGTCGAGCGCCGCGTGCTGCTCCCGGGCACGGTCGTCAAGGCGGACTCGGTGATCCTCGAGCTCAGCAACCCCGAGCTCGAGAACCAGGCCAAGGAAGCCGAGTCGCAGGCCCACGCATCCGAGGCGCAGCTGATCGAGCTCAAGGTGCGCCTCCAGAGCCAGCTGCTCGACCAGAAGGCGGCCGCGGCGCGGGTCGCGGCCGAGTCGCGGCAGGCGCGCCTGCGGGCCGACGCCGACGCCGAGCTGCACAAGAACGGGCTGATCGCCGACATCACGCTCAAGATCTCGCTGAGCGCGGCCGAGGAGCTCGAGCACCGCGAGAAGATGGACGAGCAGCGGCTCGCGATCGCGGGCGAGGCGATCGAAGCCCAGATCAGGGTCCAGCAGGCCGACGTCGACAACAAGCGGGCGGCGGCGCGGCTGCGGCGCTCGCAGGTCGACGCGCTGCACCTGCGCGCCGGCATCGACGGCGTGCTGCAGCTGGTGCCGGTCGAGGTCGGTCAGCGCGTTCAGCCCGGGACGAACCTGGCGCGTGTCGCGCGGCCCGAGAAGCTGAAGGCCGAGATCCGCATCCCGGAGACCCAGGCCAAGGACGTCCTCCAGGGCCAGAAGGCCACCGTCGACACGCGGAACGGATTCGTGGAGGGGCGCGTTATCCGCATAGACCCGGCGGTCCAGAACGGGACGGTGACCGTCGACATCGCGCTCACCGGCGAGCTGCCGCGCGGCGCCCGTCCCGACCTGACCGTGGACGGCACGATCGAGCTCGAGCGGCTGCCCGACGCGGTCTTCGTCGGCCGGCCGGCGATGGGCCAGCCGATGAGCACGATCGGGCTGTTCCGCCTCGTCAAGGGCACGAACGAGGCCGTGCGCGTGCGGGTGGCGCTCGGCCAGGCGTCGGTGAGCACGATCGTGATCAAGGAAGGGCTCGACGTGGGCGACGAGGTGATCCTGTCCGACACCTCGGCATGGGATTCGGCGGACCGGATCCAACTGAACTGAAGCGAGGGAGCATGACGACTGACAACGCGCTGATCCGGCTCGAAGGGCTGGGCAAGGTCTTCTACACCGACGAGGTCGAAACGCACGCGCTCTCCGACATCCACCTCGAGATCAAGAAGGGCGAGTACGTCGCGATCTCGGGTCCCTCGGGCTGCGGCAAGTCGACGCTGCTGTCGATCCTGGGGCTGCTCGACTCGCCGACCGGTGGCAGCTACCGCCTGAACGCCAACTCGGTGCAGGACCTGGGCGCCGCGCAGCGCGCGCGCATCCGCAACCGCGAGATCGGGTTCATCTTCCAGAGCTTCAACCTGATCGGCGACCTGAGCGTGTACGAGAACGTCGAGCTCCCGCTCACCTACCGCGGGATGCGGGCGGCCGAGCGAAAGGAGCGCACGCTCAAGGCGCTCGAGCGCGTCGGCATGGCCCACCGCGCCAAGCACCTGCCGAGCCAGCTCTCGGGCGGTCAGCAGCAGCGCGTTGCCGTGGCGCGGGCGCTCGTCGGCGAGCCCTCGATCCTGCTCGCGGACGAGCCCACCGGAAACCTCGACTCGAGGAACGGCGAGGCCGTGATGGAGCTCTTGCGCGACCTGCACCGCGCCGGCTCGACGATCTGCATGGTCACGCACGACAACCGCTTCTCGCGCCACGCCGAGCGCACCGTCCACCTGTTCGACGGGCGCGTGGTGAGCGAGGAGGAAGCGGCGCAGGCCTCGGCCGAGGCGTCGGCCGGCAAGGCCTGACAGGGGGACGGGCTTCTCGGCCCGCGCTCGCGAGAGCGGCGGGCCGTGTAGACGGGGGAACCGGAGGACTGTGATGGCCACGCTCACGATGCACGAAGAGTTCGGCGCGTTTTCACGGAGCGACGAGCAGATCGACCTCAAGTCGCGGCTGCTCGCCTACGAGCGCGGTCTCATCAGCGCCGCGCTCGCCGAGTCGGGCGGCAACCAGAGGCGCGCCGCGCGCCAGCTCGGCATCCTGCCGACGACGCTGCACGAGAAGATGAAGCGGCTCGGGCTGCGGGCCGACGTCTTCATGCCGGCGGGCGCCGCGCAGGCGTCGGCCGCGGCACCGGACCGCGACGCGCACGCCTGAGCCAGGCGGCCTTGACCCACGAGCTGCGCCACGCGCGGCCTGCGGCGCAGCCGACCCCGCGCATCGCGCTTCGCAGCCAATGAGCTGAAGCATGAGCGCAGTCGGACGGGACCTGCGTTACGCCGTTCGCTCGCTGCTCAAGCATCGCGCGTTCACGCTCATGGCGATCGTGACGCTCGGCCTCGGGATCGGGGCCGCGACCACGATCTTCAGCGTGATCCAGAACGTTCTCCTGGATCCCTACCCGTACGCGCACACGGACAGGAACGTCAGCCTGGTCATCTGGGACACGAGCCGCCCCCGCAACGGCGACCGCGTCTTCTTCAGGGTCGGCGAGTTCCTCGAGTACCAGGAGCAGATGAGCTCCTTCGAGGAAGTGATCGGGGGCGGGTTCGAGGACGTTCTGTACTCGACCGGCGAGGGCACCGAGCAGCTCACGGGCGCGCTCATGACGGGAAACAACTTCTCGTTCCTGGGGATCCCCGCGGCGCTCGGCCGCACGCTGACGCCCGAGGACGGCGCTCCCGGCGCGGCGCCGGTGTTCGTGCTGAGCCACCGCGCGTGGGCGAACCGCTTCGGCGCGGATCCAGGAGTCCTCGGCAAGAGCTTCGTCCTGAACGGCGTGCCGACGACGCTCGTCGGCGTGATGCCGCCCCGCTTCTTCAAGATGGCGGCCGAGGTCTACAAGCCGGCGCGGCTCGACCGCTCCGACCCGGCGCAGCGGATGCGCTACTTCCGGCTCCAGGCGCGCCTCAAGCCCGGGGTGACCCGGGAAGCGGCGGAGGCCGAAGCCAACGTCGTGGCGCAGCGTGTGGCGAAGCTCTATCCCGAGGAGTACCCCGAGAAATTCCGGGCCGAGGTCGCGACCTGGGCGGCCGCGATCATCGGGCAGTTCAAGACGACACTCTACACGCTCGCGGCGGCGGTGGGCCTGCTGCTGCTCATCGCGTGCAGCAACGTCGCCAACATGCTGCTGAGCCGCGCCACGGCGCGCGAGCGCGAGATGGCGCTGCGCGCCTCGCTCGGGGCGACCCGCGCGCGGCTCGTGCGCCAGCTGCTGGTCGAGAGCCTGCTGCTCGCGGTCCTGGGCGCGGCCGTGGGCTGCGGCTTCTCGTACCTCGGCCTGCCCGCGCTCGTGCGCGCGATCCCCGAGGGCCTCTTCCCGCGCGAGGCCGTGATCAGCCTGAACACGAAGGTGCTGGCCTTCAGCCTGCTCGTCGCGCTCGTGACGTCCGTCGTCTGCGGCCTGGTGCCGGCGCTGCGCACCGCGCGCCGCGACCTCGCCGACCCGCTCAAGGACTCGGGCAAGGGTGGCGGCGGCGGGTACCGCGGGCGCCGGCTGAACGGGGCGCTCGTGACCGCCGAGATCGCGCTCTCGCTGGTCCTGCTCACCGGCGCGGGTCTGCTGATGCGCAGCTTCGTCAAGCTGCAGACCGCGGACATGGGCTTCAGTCCGGAGCGCGTGCTGCACGTCCGCACGCCGCTGCCGCGCGGCGCCTACGCCGCGCCCGCCGCCAAGCAGCAATACTTCGAGCAGGTCCTGAGCCGCCTCCGCGCGCTGCCCGGCGTCGAGGCGGCGAGCGTGGCGAGCTCGATCCCTCCCTTCGGCGGCATCCGGTCGGAGGTGGACGCTCCGGGCCGGGCCACCGGCGAGCGCTGGGAGGCGATCTACCAGCTCTGCACGGAGGGCTACTTCGAGACGCTCGGGCTGCGGCTGCGGCGCGGGCCGGGTGCTGTCCGCCGTGGACGTCGCCGGCGCGCGACAGGTCGCGGTGGTGAACGAGACGCTCGGCCGCCGCTTCTTCGGGACCGACGACCCGATCGGGCGCACGATCGAGCTCAAGAACCTGCGGACGGCACCGGACACGCCCGTCGCGAACCCCGTCTTCGAGATCGTCGGCGTCGTGGCCGACGCGCGCAACCAGGGCCCGCAGGATGCCGTCATGCCGGAGGCCTTCGTACCCCACTCCGTCACGGCGGCCTTCGAGCGCGGGATCCTGGTGCGCACCTCGGGGCCGCCGCTCGCGATGGCGAACGACGTGCGCCGGGCGATCTGGTCGGTGGACAGGAACGTCGCCGTCACCCTCGTCGCGAGCCTGCCCGACCTGCTCGCGCAATGGTCCTTCGCGACACCGCGCCTCGTGCTCGTGATCCTCGGCGCCTTCGCGCTCACGGGCCTGGTGCTGGTCGCGCTCGGTGTCTTCAGCGTCACCGCCTACGCGGTCTCGCGGCAGACGCACGACATCGGAATCCGCATGGCGCTCGGCGCGGGCCAGGCCGACGTGCTGCGGCTCGTGCTGCGGACGGCACTCCGGCTCGTGGGGACGGGCGTCGTGGTGGGAGTCGGCGCGAGCCTGGCGGCGACGCGCGTCCTGGCGAGCCAGCTCTTCGGAGTCACGCCCTACGACCCGGCGACGCTCTCGGCCGTGGCCGTGCTGGTGCTGGGCGTGGGCTTGCTCGCCTGCTACCTGCCGGCCCGCCGCGCCTCGCGGGTCGACCCGAAGGTCGCGCTCCGCTACGAGTGACGGGCGCCCTGGTTCAGGCGCTCTCGCTCAGCAAGCCCTCGATGCGCTGACCCTGCTCGAGGCCGAGCAGGCGCTGCTTGCGCCACAAGCCGCCGCCGTAGCCTCCGAGCTTGCCGCCCTTGTTCACCACGCGGTGGCAGGGGATCACGATCGCGATCCGGTTCATGCCGTTGGCGGTGCCGACCGCGCGGACGGCGTCGGGCGAGCCGGTCTTCTTCGCGACGTCCTGGTAGGACCGGGTCTCGCCGTACGGGATCCTCAGGAGCTCCTGCCAGACGCGCTCCTGGAAGGGCGAGCCGCTCACGTGGAGCGGGACTTCGAACGCGCGCCGCTCGCCGGCGAAGTACTCCGCGAGCTCCCGCTTCAGCTGGTCGAGCAGCGCGTGCTCGCCGGGCACGAGCGGCAGCTTCAGCCGGCGGCCGAGCGTGTCGAGCTGCGTCTCGAGCATGCGGCGGTCCGTGAACTCGAGCAGGCACACGCCCCGGCTCGTCGCGGCCGCGATCATCGGGCCGAGCGGCGTCCGCAGCCACGCGGCCGTCGCGACCTCGGAGCCGCGCGCCTGGGCGGGAGGCTTCCCGAAGTGCTTGCCGAAGGCCTCGCGGAAGCCGCTCTCCGAGTCGTAGCCCGCGTCGAGCGCGGCCGCGGCGAGATCCTCGCCCTCGCGCAGGCTCTTGAGCCCGCGTCCGAGGCGCTGGGCACGGCAGTAGGCGTCGAAGCTCATTCCGTAGGTCCTCTGAAAATAGCGGCGCGCGCGCTCGGGGCTCACGCCCAGCGACCGCAGCTCCCTGGCCTTGAGGCGCCGCTCGGGCTCCTTGCCGACGGCGGCCAAAAGCGTCGCCACCCACTCGGGCGGCTTGCCGTCGGCCTCGAGCGGGCGGCAGCGCAGGCACGGCCTGTAGCCGGCGAAGAGCGCGTCCTTGATCGAGCCGAAGAACTCGACGTTTCGGCGCAGCGGCCTGCGGGCGGAGCACGACGGACGGCAGAAGATGCCCGTGGTGCGGACGCCTGTCACGAAGACGCCGTCGTACGAGGGGTCCTGGCCGTAGAAGGCCCGCTCCATCTCGGCCGGCCTCGGCACGGCTGCTGTGCTCATGCCTGCAGAATAGTCCGCCCGTTGCCCACCTGCCACCGGAATTGCGACGGCGAATTCCCGCCCCGCCCGGGGGTGTGGGGGGGCGGCGGAAGAGCGCCCCCACGCATTTCGCTGGGCTGTTTCATGTCTGGGAACCTCTCATCCCACAGCCGAACACCCCCTCGCGGCAATGGAGCCGAAAGGCACGGAGCGGCAGGGACTTGGCTCGTCCCGACCCCTGGCACGCGTCGTGATGTCTGCGCCAGTCATGGGCCTCCTGCGCGACCTCGTCGGAGCGACCGTCCCCGAGAAGAACGCCGGCGCCGGCCTGGTGAACAATGAGGGCATGCAAGAGCGAATGATCGAGCTGCGCGGGGTCGAGAAGAGCTATCCCCAGGGCGGCGGCCAGGTGTACGTGCTGCGCCGGGTCGACGTCGTGATCGAGGAGGGCGAGTTCGTCTCGGTGATGGGGCCCTCGGGCGCGGGCAAGTCGACGCTCCTGCACATCCTGGGCATGCACGACAGCGAGTTCACCGGCGAGTACCACCTGCTCGGCGAGCCGGTGCACAAGCTCGGGCGCAAGCAGCGCCACGAGCTGCAGAAGCGAGCGATCGGGTTCGTGTTCCAGAGCTACCACCTGCTCGACGAGCTGACGGTGGCCGAGAACCTGGAGCTGCCGCTCAGCTACCGCAACCTGAAGAAGTCCGAGCGCGAGGCGATCGTGGCCGACACGCTCGACCGCTTCCAGATCGTGGGCAAGAAGGACCTCTATCCGCGCCAGCTCTCGGGCGGCCAGCAGCAGCTGGTGGCCGTCGCCCGTGCGATCGTCGCGAGCCCCAAGCTGATCCTCGCCGACGAGCCGACCGGCAACCTTCACTCGGAGCAGGGCGCCGAGATCATGCAGCTGTTCCAGAAGCTGAACGCCGAGGGCACCACGATCATCCAGGTGACCCACTCGGAGACGAACGCCGGCTACGGCCGCCGCGTGATCAGGATGCGCGACGGCTGGGTCGTCAACGACTAGGGGCGGCATGCTCGACTCGATTCGCCAGGACACGGCCTACGCCGCGAGGCGGCTCGTGCAGTCGCCGGGCTTCACGCTCGTTGCGGCGCTCACGCTCGCGCTGGGCGTCGGCGCCACGAGCGCGATCTTCAGCGTGGTCAACGCGGTGCTGCTGCGGCCGCTGCCGTTCCCCGAGCCCGAGCGGCTCGTCGACGTGGCTCAGACCTGGAAGGAGAAGGCCGCGGTCTACTCGCCGCAGAACTTCCTCGACGTCGAGGCCCAGGCGAAGTCGTTCGAGCGGCTCGCCGCGATCGACACGAACGGCGTCACGCTCACGGGGCACGGCGACGCGGCGCGGCTCGAGGCCGCCGACGTGAGCGCCAGCTTCTTCGACGTGCTGCGGGTGCGGCCGGCCCTCGGCCGCGGCTTCGTCGCGGGCGAGAACGACCCGGGGCACACGGACGTCGTGGTGCTCGGCCACAAGCTCTGGCAGGAGCGCTTCGGCGGCGACCCCGGCATCGTGGGCCAGAAGGTCCAGATCGACCGCGTGCCGCGCACGGTGGTGGGCGTCGCACCGCCCGGCTTCGGTTTCCCGGAGGGCGCCGAGATCTGGGAGCCGCTCCTGTACGACAAGCAGTTCCGCACGGACAGCCGCGGCGCCTGGTACCTGACGGTGATCGGACGCCTCGCGCCGGGGGTTTCGGTCGCGAGCGCCCGCGAGGAGGTGTCGACGATCGCCGAGCGGCTCGCGCGGGACTACAAGGACGCGAACGAAGGTGTGGGCGGCACCGTGCGGGGGCTGCGCGAGTCGCTGGTCGGCGACACGCGCAAGGCGCTCTTCGTGCTGCTGGGCGCCGTGGGCCTGGTGCTGCTGGTGGCGTGCGTCAACGTCGCGAACCTGCTTCTCGCGCGGATCAGCGGGCGCGAGAGCGAGCTGGCGCTGCGCGCTGCGCTCGGAGCCGGGCGCGGCCGCATCGTGCGCCAGCTGCTGACGGAGAGCCTGCTGCTGGCGATCGTCGGCGGCGCGCTGGGCGCGCTCCTCGCCTCCGCACTGGTCGACGCGCTGCTGGGCCTGCAGCCGCAGGGAGTCCCGCGCCTCGCCGAGGTGCGGATCGACCGCGGCGTGCTCGCGTTCGCGGCGCTGCTGTCGCTCGCGACGAGCCTCGTGTTCGGGGTGCTGCCGGCGCTTCAGATGAGCCGGCGCGCCACCGCCCAGGCGCTGCGCCAGGGCAGCCGCGGCATCCTGGGCGGCCCGCGCACGCGCCTGCGCGGCGCGCTCGTGGTCGGCCAGATCGCGCTCGCGATGGTGCTGCTCGCCGGCTCGGGGCTCCTGATCCGCAGCTTCACCCTGCTGCGCCGCGTGGATCCCGGCTTCGACGCGAGGAGCGCGCTCAGCTTCCGCTTCACGCTGCCGGAGTCGGCGTACGGCGACGACGCGCGCCGCGTCGCCTTTCACGACGCGCTCGCGACACGCCTGGCGGCGCTGCCCGGCGTGCGCTCGGTGGGCGGCGTCTCGGGGCTGCCGCTCGCGAGCGGTCCGTTCATCATCTCGTTCACGATCGAGGGCCGGCCCGAGCCCCCGCCGGCCCTGCAGCCGTCGCTCGCCGTCGCGATCGCGACCCCCGGCTACTTCCGCGCGATGGGGATCGAGATCGTGAAGGGCCGAGCGCTCGAGCCGGGCGACGTCGCCACGGCGCCGCAGGTCGTCGTGCTGAGCGAGGCCGCGGTGCGCCGGCACTTCCCGGGCGAGGACCCGATCGGCAAGCGGATCAACCTCGGCCTCGGCCGCGGTCCGGGCAAGCCCAAGGCCGGCGGCCAGGTCATAGGCGTCGCGCGCGACGTGAAGCGTCAGGGTCTCGCCAAGGAGAGCGCGCCCGAGATCTACGTGCCGTACGCGCAGTATCCCGTGCAGACGATGGCGATGGTGCTGCGCACCGACGTCCCGCCGCGCTCGCTCGCGATCGCCGCCGAGCGCGCGCTCCACGAGCTCGACGCCCAGCTGCCGGTCGCCCGCGTCGCGACGCTCGAGGAAGTGGTCGCGCGCTCGATCTCGCAGCCGCGTTTCTACACGCTGCTGCTCGGCGCCTTCGCGGCCACGGCGCTCTTCCTCGCGGCGCTCGGCCTCTTCGGCGTGATGTCCTACGCAGTCGCGCAGCGCACCCGCGAGCTCGCCGTGCGCCTGGCGCTCGGTGCCCGCCACCAGGAGCTGCGGCGCATGGTGCTGCGCGAAGCGCTGGTGCTGGGCTCGGTCGGGCTCGCGTTCGGGCTGGGCGGCGCGCTGCTGCTGTCGCGCACGCTCACGACGCTCCTGTTCTCGGTGAGCCCCAACGACCCGGCTACGCTCGCCGTCGTGGGAGCGCTGCTGCTCCTGACGACGGTGCTCGCGGGCTATCTGCCGGCACGCCGCGCCACGCGCATCGACCCGGTGGTGGCGCTGCGCGCGGACTGAGCAGCGGCGTGACGACGGGCATCGCGTTCGGCGGGATAGAATCGACGCATTCGATGAGCCGATTCACGCCGCGCGTGCTCGCCGCCGACGACCAGCCCGACGTGCTCGAGGCGCTGCACCTGCTGCTGAAGCCGGAGGGCTTCGAGCTCACGACCGCCGACTCGCCGAGGGCGGTGCTGGCCGCGGCCGAGTCGCGCGAGCTCGACGTGGTGCTGATCGACCTCAACTACACGCGCGACACCACCTCGGGCCGCGAGGGCATGGACCTGCTGAGCCGGCTGCAGGCGCTCGACCCGACGCTGCCGGTGGTGGTGATGACCGCCTGGGGCAGCGTCGACGTGGCGGTCGAGGCGATGCGCCGCGGCGCCCGCGACTTCGTGCAGAAGCCCTGGGAGAACGCGCGGCTCGTGGCGACGCTGCGCACCCAGGCCGAGCTGTCGCGGGCGCTCCGCCGCGGGCAGCGGCTCGAGGCCGAGAACCTGGCGCTGCGCGACTCCGGCCGCCCGCTGCTGATCGCCGAGTCCGAGGCGATCAAGCCCGTGCTCGAGATGATCGAGCGCGTCGGCCCGTCGGACGCGAACGTGCTGCTGACCGGCGAGAACGGCAGCGGCAAGGGAACGGTCGCGGCCGCGCTGCACGCGGTGTCGACGCGCGCGTCGAAGCCGCTCGCTCACCGTGAACGCGGGCGGGCTCTCGGAGGGCGTCTTCGAGAGCGAGCTGTTCGGCCACGTCAAGGGCGCCTTCACCGACGCCAAGGCCGACCGCGTCGGCCGCTTCGAGATGGCCGACGGCGGCGCTCTCTTCCTCGACGAGATCGCGAACGTCCCGATCAACCTGCAGCCGAAGCTGCTGCGCGTGCTCGAGACCGGCGAGTTCGAGCGCGTGGGCTCGTCGCGCACGCGGCGCGCCGACGTGCGCATCCTCTCGGCCACGAACGCCGACCTCAGGCAGGAGGTGGCGAACGGCCGCTTCCGCCAGGACCTGCTGTTCCGGCTCAACACGATCGAGATCCACGTGCCGCCGCTGCGCGAGCGGCGCGAGGACATCCCGCTGCTCGCCGCCCACTTCCTGCGCCTGCACGCGCAGCGCTACCGCAAGCCGGTCGCCCGCTTCCACAACGACGCGCTCGGCGCGCTCACGGCCCACGGCTGGCCGGGCAACGTGCGCGAGCTCGACCACGCGGTCGAGCGCGCGGTGCTGATGGCGCGCGGCGACGAGATCCGCGAGGCCGACCTGGGCCTGAAGCCCACGGGCGGCGACGCTCCGCGCCAGCTCGACGACATGAGCCTCGAGGACGTCGAGGCGTTCCTGATCAAGAAGGCGCTGCAGCGGCACGGCGGCAGCGTCAGCCGCGCGGCCGAGGCGCTCGGCCTGTCCCGCAGCGCGCTCTACAGGCGCCTGCAACGGTACGAGCTCTAGCGGGCGCGCTTGAATCCTCCGCGGCGACGGCGGCGGCTGCCCCACGACCTCCGCGTCCAGCTGCTGACGCTCGCGGGTGCCTTGCCCGGCCTCGCGCTCGGCCTGGTGCTGCTCGCCCAGAGCGGCCTGGAGCCGCGCACGAAGTGGACGCTCGCCGGGATCGTGGTGATCGCGACGCTCGTGTTCGCCTCGGCCGCGCGCGAGGCGGTCGGGCGGCCGCTGCAGACGCTGTCGAACCTGCTCGGGGCGCTGCGCGAGGAGGACTTCTCGTTCCGCGCGCGCGTCGGCCGGCGCGACGACCCGCTCGGCCAGGCGCTCGTCGAGGTGAACGCGCTCGCGCAGACGCTGCGCGAGCAGCGGCTGGGCGCGCTCGAGGCGACCGCGCTGCTGCGCAAGGTGATGGGGGAGATCGACGTCGCCGTCTTCGCCTTCGACGGAGCGCTCACGCTGCAGCTGCTGAACCGCGCCGGCGAGCGGCTGCTGGGCGCTCCCTCCGAGCGCCTGATCGGCAAGGACGCCGATGCGCTCGGGCTCGCGGCGCTCCTGGCGGGCGAGGCGACGCGCATCGTGGACGCCTCGTTCCCGGGCGCGACCGGCCGCTTCGACGTGCGCCGCGGCAGCTTCCGCCAGCACGGCAAGCCGATGCAGCTGCTCGTGCTCGGCGACGTGAGCCGGGCGCTGCGCGACGAGGAGCGCCAGGCCTGGCAGCGGCTGATCCGCGTCATCGGCCACGAGCTCAACAACTCGCTCGCGCCGATCCGTTCGGTCGCCGGCAGCCTGGAGATGCTGATGGTGCGCGAGCCGCGGCCGGAGGACTGGCAGGGCGACATGCGGCGCGGTCTCGGCGTGATCGCGGCGCGCGCCGAGTCGCTGCGCCGCTTCATGGACGCGTACGCGCAGCTCGCGCGCCTGCCGGCGCCCGCCAAGCGCGCCGTGGCGATCGCCCCGCTCGTGCGCCGCGTGGCCGGGCTCGAGACGCGCGTGCCGGTGAAGGTGAGCGCCGGCCCCTCCGTCACGCTCCAGGCCGACCCCGATCAGCTCGAGCAGCTCCTGATCAACCTCGTGAAGAACGCCGCCGACGCGGTCCTGGGCGGGCCCGGCGGCGTGCGCATGTCCTGGTCGCTCGCGGACAAGCCGTCGACCGCCGTCGAGATCCACGTGGACGACGACGGCCCGGGGCTGCCGCCCTCGGCGAACCTGTTCGTGCCGTTCTTCACCACCAAGCCGGGCGGATCCGGCATCGGGCTCGTGCTGTGCCGGCAGATCGCCGAAGCCCACGGCGGCACGCTCAGCCTCGCGAACCGGCCCGAGGGCGGCTGCCGGGCGACTCTCCACATCGAGGCGGTTCGCCGGCCGTCCTAGGCTACTTCACGCACCTGTAGACGAAGGCCGGCGGGAAGTTCTGGTAGACGACGCGCGTCGTCTCGACGCGTGGGAAGCTCGCCTCGAGCAGCGCGCGGAAGCGACGTCCCGGCGGGAAGTGGGCGGCGGGGATGTAGGCGAAGGTCGCGAAGCGGCCGCCGGGCCGGAGGCCCTCGACGACCGCGCGCAGCAGGCGCTGCTGGAGCTCGCGGGAGAAGTTCGCCCAGGGCAGGCCCGAGAGGATCGCGTCGGCCGCCTCGCGGCCGCACGCCCGCAGCTGGCCGCCCAGGTTTTCGGCGGAGTCGTTGACCACGCGCACGCGCGGCATCTGCTGCTGCAGCTCGCGCGCGAGCGTCTCGTCGATCTCGAAGGCGAGCACCAGCGCGTCCGGCCGGACGCGCTCGGCGATCACGCGCGTGAAGACGCCCGTTCCGGGGCCGAGCTCGACCACGGTGTCCGCCGAGCCCAGCCCCATGTCCTCGACCATCAGCTCGGCGAGGCCCAGAGAGCTCGGCACGACCGTGCCGGTCCGGAACGGCTGCCGGATGAAGGTCGACAGCATGCGGCCGTGGTCGCGCATGGAGGGCATCCGACGAGCGAAGTCTAGCGCGTCGCGGCGGCCGCCGCTCGCCGCCTGTTGCTAGAATCGCCGCGCAGGAAGCCCGCGGATGCCGGACTCTCGCGAAAGCCTGATCGCCGTGCTGCAGCTCGCCTACTCGGGCGAGCGCGCGGCCGGCTACGCCTACCGCGGCCACTGGCGCTCCGTCTCCGATGCCGACGAGCGTGCGCGCATCCGGCAGATCGAAGACGAGGAGTGGCACCACCGGCGGCTCGTGGGCGAGATGCTGCAGAAGCTCGGCTCCGCTCCGAGCCGCGCGCGCGAGCTGCGCGCGCTCGCGATCGGGCGCACGCTGGGCCTGCTCTGCCACGTCGCCGGATGGCTGCTGCCGATGTACGGCGCGGGGCGCCTCGAGCGGCGCAACGTGGGCGAGTACGAGACCGCCGCGCGGCACGCGCGGCTTTCGGGCAACGAAGACTTCGTGGATTGCCTGCTGACGATGGCCGAGGTGGAGTGGGATCACGAGGCCTACTTCCGGAGCCGCGTCGAGCGGAGCGCGCTCGGCCGGCGCTTCCTGTGGCGGCCGCTGCCCCCGCGCGCGGCGATCCGCGAGGCGACCCTATAAGAGGAGGCCCCGATCCAGCCGGCGGCGCCGCGGCTCCAGCCTCGATATACTTCGGGGAGGCCTCGCCCGGACGGCGGGGCAGGAGGGGAAGCGTTGCGCCTGGGGGCCCCGGCTCGGATCGCGATCGCGACGGCGCTCGCGGCCTGCCCGCTCGCCTCGCCGAGCGACCTGCCGGCGGCACCCGCCACCCGCAGCTTCGAAGCGGACGTGAAGCCCGTCCTCGAGCGCAGCTGCTACGCCTGCCACAACTCGGCGCTCAAGAACGCCGACCTCAACCTCCAGGCGTACGAGACCGAGGCGGACGTGCTGAAGGACGACCACACCTGGTCGAAGGTCGTCCAGAAGGTCCGCACGCGCGTCATGCCCGCGCCGCCGTTCCCGCCGCTCTCGGACGACGAGGTCGGCCTCGTCACCGGCTGGATCGAGGCCGTCTTCGAGCGCGCCGAGGCGGCGGCACCGCCCGACCCCGGCCGCGTCACCGCGCGCCGGCTCAACCGCACCGAGTACGACAACTCCGTGCGCGACCTGCTCGGCGTCGACCTGCACCTGGCCGAGGACTTCCCGCAGGACGACACCGGCTACGGCTTCGACAACAACGGCGACGTGCTCTCGCTCTCGCCGGCGCTCTTCGAGAAGTACCTGATCGCGGCCGACCGCATCGCGCGCGCGGCGATCTCCGGCCCCGAGGCGAAGGCGCCGGGCCTCGTGCGCGTGTCGTCCACGCGGGCCCGCGTCGAGGCGACCCCGGACGTGCTCCAGGAGTACGACAAGAGCGGCCTCACGCTCCGCAACGCGGTGCACGGCAAGCACCGCTTCCCGGTCACCGCGACCTACGTCGTGCGCCTGATCCTCGGCGGCGAGCGGCCCGCGGCCTCCGAGCCGCTCGAGGTCGGGCTCTTCCTCGACGACCAGCCGCTCGGCGTCGAGCGCATGGATCCCGAGGGTCTCGGCTCGTTCTCGATCGACCGCCAGGACTTCTCGGGCAAGACGCGCGAGTTCCGCCTGCGGGTGCCGGCGGGGGAGCATCGGCTCTCGGGCACGATCGTGAACCTCTACGAAGGCCTGCCGCCGTCCTACGGCGGCCCCAATCCTTCGAAGCGGCCGGTCCCGCCGCCGCGCGAGTTCAAGCTTCGCCCGGAGCTGACGGCCGAGGAGAACGCGAAGCGGCGCGAGTTCTTCGAGAAGCGGCAGAAGGAGCGGGCGCCGGCCAACGACGCGCGCGTGACGCGCATCGACGTGCTGGGACCGTACGACCCCGTGCTGGGGCCGAGCCCGGCGAGCGTGCGCGCGCTCTCGACCTGCGGCAGCCTCGCGCGGGCGCACGGCGCCGTCTGCGCGACGAAGATCCTGAAGCCGCTCGTGCGGCGGGCCTACCGCCGCCCGGTGACACCTTTGGACCTCGATCCGCTCGTCGCCCTCGTGACCGCCGCCGAGGGGCGCCGCGAGCCCTTCAAGGACGGCTTGCGCCTGGCGCTCCAGGCCGTGCTGGTCTCGCCCGACTTCCTGTTCCGCATCGAGCGCGGCCGGCCCGCGGGGTCGCCCGCCGGCGACGAGAGTGCTTCGGTGCCGGCCCGCGTCCTGACCGACCACGAGCTCGGCGCGCGGCTCGCCTCGTTCCTGTGGGCGAGCCTCCCCGACGAGGCGCTCCTCGACGTCGCGGACAAAGGCGAGCTCCAGAAGCCCGCGGTGCTCGAGGCCCAGGTGCGCCGCATGCTCGCGGACCCCAGGGCCGAGGCGCTCGTCGAGGCCTTCGGCGGGCAGTGGCTGCAGTTCCGCGGGCTCGACTCGGCCAACCCCGACCGCGAGCGCTTCCCCGACTACGACAGCGGCCTCTCGATGGCGATGCGCCGGGAGACGGAGCTGTTCCTCGCGAGCGTGATGCGCGAGGACAAGAGCGTCATCGACCTGCTCGACGCGCCCTACACGTACGTGAACGAGCGGCTCGCGAAGCACTACGGCATCCCGGGCGTGACGGGCTCCGAGTTCCGCCGCGTGGCGACGACCGGCACGCCGCGCGCCGGCGTGCTGACGCAGGCGAGCGTCCTCACCGTGTCCTCGTACGCGACCCGCACCTCGCCCGTGCTGCGGGGCAAGTGGATCCTCGAGAACGTGCTGAACGCTCCGCCGCCCGACCCGCCGCCCGGCACGCCGCGGCTGCAGGAGGACAAGGTCGGGGCCGACGCGCCGCTGCGCCAGCAGCTCGAGGCGCACCGGGCCAACGCGACCTGCGCGGCCTGCCACAAGCGGATGGACCCGCTCGGGTTCTCGCTCGAGAACTTCGACGCGATCGGGAGGTTCCGCGAGCAGGACGGCAAGTGGCCGGTCGACGCCTCGGGCGTGCTGCCCGACGGGCGCAGCTTCGTGGGGGCAGCGGGGCTGCGCAGCGTGCTGCGCCAGGACCAGGACGCCTTCGCGGCGTGCGTCACCGAGAAGATGCTCACGTACGCGCTCGGCCGCGGGCTCGAGCGCTACGATCGCCGCAGCGTGCGGGCGATCGTCGCGAGCCTGCGCCAGAGCGACTATCGCTTCTCGGCGCTCGTGCTCGGGATCGTGCAGAGTCTGCCGTTCCGGGAGCGGCGGGAGGAGAAGGCGTCGTGAACTTCGTCACGCAGAAGCAGCTGTCGCGGCGCACCGTGCTGCGCGGCCTCGGCGCGGGGATCGCGCTGCCCTGGCTCGACGCGATGCGCCCGGCCTTCGCGGCGACCGAGCAGGCGCCGCTGCGGCTCGCCTTCAGCTACGTCCCGAACGGAATCATCCCGGACGCCTGGGCGGTCAAGGGCGAGGGCCGCGACTTCGAGCTCTCGCGCGTGCTGAAGCCGCTCGAGCCGTTTCGCGAGCAGCTTTTGGTGCTGAGCGGGCTCGCGGCCAAGAACGGCAACGCGCTCGGGGACGGGCCGGGCGACCACGCCCGCGCGGGCGCGTCCTACCTGACCGGCTTCCACCCGCGCAAGACGGCCGGCGCCGACATCCAGAACGGCGTCTCGGTCGACCAGCTCGCGGCGCGCGTGATCGGCGACAAGACGCGGCTCGCCTCGCTCGAGCTCGGCTGCGAGGAGTCGCGCACGGTCGGCAACTGCGACAGCGGCTACTCCTGCGCCTACACGAACAGCATCTCCTGGCGCTCCGCCACCACGCCGAACCCGCCCGAGACGAACCCGCGCATGGCGTTCGAGCGCCTGTACGGCGCCGACGACGGCCCGCAGGACGAGGCTTCGCGCGCGCGCCGCGCCCGCGACCGCAGGAGCGTCCTCGACCTGGTGAGCGCGCGCACGCAAGAGCCTCGAGCAGGAGCTCGGAGCGTCCGACCGCCGCAAGCTCGACGAGTACCTGACCGGCGTGCGCGACATCGAGCGCCAGATCCAGCGCGCCGAGTCGGACACGCGCGAGATCAAGCCGCCCTTCGAGAAGCCGGCGGGGATCCCGGCCGAGTTCGCCGACTACGTCAAGCTGATGCTCGACCTGCAGGCGGCCGCCTTGCAGGCGGACATCACGCGGCTCTCCACCTTCATGATGGGGCGCGAGGGCAGCCTGCAGGCCTACCCGGAGATCGGCGTTCCGGACTCGCACCACCCGCTCACGCACCACCGCGGCCAGCCCGACCTCGTCGAGCGCGTCACCAAGATCAACGAGTTCCACGTCGGCCTGTTCGCGCACTTCGTGGAGAAGCTCGCGTCGACGCAGGAAGGCGACGGGACGCTGCTCGACCGCGTGATCGTCGTCTACGGCAGCGGCCTCGCCGACGGCGACAAGCACACGCACGAGGAGCTGCCGGTCGCGATCGTGGGCGGGCGGCGCGTGGTGGGCGGCGGCCGTCACCTGGTCGCCCCGAAAGAGACGCCGATGACGAACCTCTTCCTCACGCTGCTCGACCAGCTCGGCGTCCCCGCCGAGTCGCTCGGCGACAGCACCGGCCGGCTCTCCTTGTCCTAGAAGCGCGGCTCGTCGTCGAGCCCTGGTTCTAGGGACTGGCTGGCGGCGCGAGCAGCGCGCGAACGTCGGCGTCGGCGCGCAGCTTCGCGAACGCGTCGTTGGTGTCGACGACGCGCGCGAGGTCCTGCGGCGAAAGGCCGAGCTCGAGCGCACGGCGCAGCGACCGGACGGCGTCCGGCTTGCGCCCGGCCGCGGCCTGGGCCTGCGCGCGGCCGAGCTGCGGCTGCGGCGCTTCCGGCCGCAGCGTAGAGGCGATCTCGAACAGGTCGAGAGCCGAGTCGGTCCGCTCCTGCCGGAGCGCCCCGCGCGCCGTCTCCATCGCCTGGATGTAGACCTGCGACAGCGCCCGCTCGTAGACCAGGCGCCGATCGGCGTCCTTGGCGCTCGCGAGGTTCCTCGTCAGCTCGTGAGCGTCGCGGTTGGCGCGCAGGACGACCTCCGCGCGGCCCTCGCCCGGCGGCTCGGCGAGCTTCAGCAGCGCGTTCCCGAGGTCGGCCGTGACCCGGGCCTGCTCGGCGATGGCGCTCGCGCTGCCGATCGAGAGCCTTGCGGTAGTCGGAGGAGGCGGCGAGCTCCTTCAGCCGGCCGCGGGCGGCAGCCGTGTCCGCGGCGCCGTCGAAGTCGCGCACGACGGCCTCGAGCTCGCGGCGCTCGTCCAGCAGCTCGCCGCGGTCGCGAAACCCCGCGGCGCGCGCGCTCGCGCCCTCGAAGAGGCTCGCGACGAGCGTCGCGTCGCGCGGACGGCGTCCGTCCTTCATCGCCAGGAGCTCGAACCACGCGAGCGCTTCGTCCCAGACCGGAGCGGGCGCCCACTCGTGGCCTCCCGCGAAGACACGGAAGCGCTGGCGCGCGCCGCGCTTCAGGAGCTCCTGCTCGAGCTGGAAGAGCTCGGCGTAGTTCATGTCGCGCTCGCCCGCGGCCGCGAACCAGGCGGCGTCGAGGGCGTCGGCGTTCGCGGCGCCGGCGGGCAGCCCCGCGCCCTGCGCGAAGACTCCCGCGACGCAGCCGCGACAGCCCATCGCGAGGCCCGTCGCGACGCGCGCGCCGCCCGAGAAGCCCGTCGCGTAGACGCGCCGCGCGTCGATCGCGAAGCGCGAGCCCGTGTCCTGGACGATCGCGGCGACTGCGGCCTGGATCTCCGGCATCGGGCCGTTCCTCGAGTTGTTCGAGCCGGCCACGATCCAGCCGAAGCGCTCCGCGGGCCCCGCCGCGAGCTTGACGGGCCGCGCTCCCTGCCCGCCCGGATCGAACGCGTACAGGATCGGCCAGGCCCGATCCCGCGTGTAGGTCGAGGGCAGGTAGAGCGCGTAGCTCTGTCCCGCATCACCTGCGGAGGCGACGCGCTCGATCACGCTGCCGCGCGGCAGCTCCTGGCTCGCGGCCGCGGTCGCGTCCTGCGCCGCGCTGCGCGCGCCGAGCAGGCCCGCGCACGCGATCGCGACGAGCCGTGCGGCGCAGGACGGGACATCCGCGGAATGATACCCCTCGCGAGAAAGCGACTCCGCGCGTCCTCCTGAAACTTGGACCGGAACAGCCGCGCGCGCCGAGCGTAATGAGTCGTCGAGCCGACCCGCGCGCTCGGAGCGAGAGCGCGACCAACCCCGTGGATGTCGAGGCTCGGAGGCGCGTAAGTCCAAGTCGATGGATTCAAGGAGTGGTGTGCCCATGATCAGCAGGAGAGTCGTGCCGTGCGCCGTCGCGGTGCTCGTCGCCGCGGCCGGCGTCGCGCGTGTGCAGGGCGAGGACGCCAAGGGCAAGTCCGGCGCGCACTTCGAGTGGACCACGAAGTCCGCCGACGCGAAGACGGGCCTCGCCGAGCTGCAGCAGCGCATCGAGAACTTCCAGTTCGGTCCCGCCAACGTCGAGCTCGCGCAGAAGATCGTCGCGGCCGACCCGCAGTTCGCGCTCGGGACCTACTACCTCTCGGCGGTGACGACGCCGCCCGAGAACGAGAAGCACCTCGCGAAGGCCGTCGAGCTGTCGAAGCAGGCCTCGGACGGCGAGCGGCGCTTCATCGAGGCGATGAACGTCGCGCGCGCGAACCAGGGCGCGCAGGTGAAGGACGCGATCCCGCTGCTCGAGACGCTCGGCAAGGACTACCCGGGCGAGCGGCTGGTCCAGGTGCTCCTGGGCCAGGTCTACCAGGGCCAGAACGATCCCGAAAACGCGCGCATCGCATTCGAGCGCGCGCGCGACATCGGCCCGAGGAGCGCGCGCGTGCAGGCCTTCCTCGCGAACGACGACCTGCTGAAGGGCAACTACGACAAGGCGCGCAGCACCTTCCTCGAGGTGGAGAAGACGCTGCCGAAGGGCTCGGCGCCCTTCGCCGTCCGCTACGGCCTCGCGTTCAGCTACCTCTACCAGGGCCAGGTGGACCCCGCGCTCGACGCGCTCAGGACCTACCTCGCCGAGTACAAGGACAGCGGCTCGGCGCAGGGCTTCCCCGAGGTCTTCATCTGGAACTCGATCGCCCGCATCAACCTGGAGAACGGGCGCCTCGACGCCGCGATGCAGGCCTACGAGAACGGCTACAAGAGCGTCCCCGGCAGCAGCCTGCCGGAGGACCAGAAGCAGCTCTGGTACGGGCGCCTTCAGCACGGACGCTGCCGTACGCTCGCGAAGATGGGCAAGCACGAGGAGGCCTGGGCCGAGGCGCAGAAGATCAAGAAGATGATCGACGACGGCGGCGAGACGGCGAAGCAGTACCTGCCCGCCTGGCACTACCTGACCGGCTACCTGAAGCTCGAGGCGGGCGACTACAAGACCGCCGTCGCGGAGCTGCAGCAGGCGAACCCGGACGACCCGTTCCACCAGCTGCTGCTCGCGCGGGCCTACGAGAAGACGGGCGCAAAGGACGAAGCGCGCAAGACCTACGCGCGCGTCGTCGAGTCGCGCAACAACGGCCTCGAGCGCGCGCTCGCCTACCCGGAGGCGAAGAAGAAGCTAGGGTAACCCTCGGCTCGGGTGACCCCCGTCGTTTGGGTTGGGTCACCCGAGCCGAGCTCTGAGCTCGTCCCTGGCTTCGTTCCGTTGCTCCCGCTCGTCCGTAAGCAACCTCCAGGCGCCCCCGACGTCTCACCCCAGGGAGGTCTTCGCCCGTGGACACGCTCTTGGACGACCTGCGCCACGCGGTACGGCGGCTGCGCCTCGCGCCCGGCTTCACGCTCGTCGCCGGGCTGACGCTGGCGCTCGGCATCGGCGGCAACGCGGCCGTCCTGAGCGCGCTCGAAGCGCTGCTGCTGCGCCCGCTGCCTTATCCCGATCCGGGCGGGCTCGTCCTCGTCCACCAGACCGACCCGGCCCAGCCCCGAAGGCCCGTGGCCCCCGCGAACTTCCTCGACTGGCGCGAGCGCGCCCGCAGCTTCGAGGGCCTGGCCGCGTACGAGATGGTCGGCCGCCTGCTCGTCGGCCGCGAGTCGGCGCAGAAGCTGGACGTCGCGATCGTCTCCGGCAACTTCTTCGACGTGTTCAGGACGCACGCGAGCCAGGGAGCGACGTTCGGAGCGCAAGCGCCGGTGGAGCGCGAGATGCTGCTCGCCCACGCCGTCTGGCAGTCCCGCTTCGGCGGCGAGCCTGACGTCGTCGGCCGCGAGCTCCAGCTCGACCAGGAGCTCGTGCGCGTCGTCGGCGTGATGCCGGCCGGGTTCGACTTCCCGCGGGGAGCCGAGCTGTGGCTGCGCGCGAAGGACGACCTGCCCGAGCTGCCGATCGCGATGGGCGGCGACCTCCGGGCGCTGCGCGACACGCGCTACCTCGGCGTGGTGGGCCGCCTGCGCGACGGCGCGCGCCTCGCGGGCGCGCAGGCCGAGATGGATCACGTCGCCGCGGCTCTCGCGCGCGAGTACCCCGACGCCAACTCCGGCAACGGCGCCCGCGTGGAGCCGCTCTTCGAGGCGCTGCGCGGCGGGGCGCGCTCGCCGCTCCTGCTGCTGCTCGGCGCGGCCGGCTGCGTGCTGCTGATCGCCTGCGCCAACGTCGCGAACCTGCTGCTGGCGCGCGCCGCCGGTCGCGGACAGGAGCTCGCGGTGCGCGCGGCGCTCGGCGCGAGCCGCGGACGCCTCGCGCGTCAGCTGGTGACGGAGGCTCTGCTGGTGGCCGGTGTCGGCTGTCTGGCGGGCCTCGCGCTCGCATGGGCGAGCCGCCCGCTGATGACGTCGCTCTGGCCCGCCGAGCTGCCGCCGCTCGAGGGCCTGCGTCTGTCGGGAATCGTGCTCGCGCTCTCCGTCTTCCTGACGCTCGCGGCAGTCGTGCTCGTGAGCCTGGCGCCCGCGCGGGTCGCCGCGCAGACGGACGCGCTCGCGGGCCTGCGCGCCAGCGGGCGGACGCCGCTCGCGAGCCCGGGCGCCACGCGCCTGCGCGGGCTGATCGTGATCGGGGAGGTGGCGCTCGCGGTGGTGCTCGTCAACGCCGCGGGCTTGCTGCTCGGCACGCTGCTGCGCCTGCAGCGCGCCCCGCTCGGCTTCGAGGCCGGAGGCGCGCTCACGGCGCGCCTCGACTTCCCGATGGCGCATGAGACGCGACCAGGATGCGCTGCGCCGCTTCGCGCAGGCGCTCGAGGAGCGTCTGCGCGCGGAGCCGGGGGTGACGGCCGCCGCCGTCGGGCAGGCGCTGCCGCTCACGGGCTCGCGCACGAGCGCCGGGCTGCGCGTCGAAGGCCGCGAGGCCGCGCCCAACGAGCGGCTCGACACCTGCTGGCGGCTCGTCTCGCGCGGCTGGCACGAGGCGCTCGGCGTGCCGCTGCTGCGCGGCCGCGGCTTCGAGGAGGGCGACACGCGCGACGCGCCGCCCATAGCACTCGTCAACGCCACGCTCGTGCGGCTGGTGTTCGGCAGCGAGGATCCGATCGGCCGCAGGATCGCGACGGGCCTCGACGGGCCGGAGGGCAGCTGGGTCACGATCATAGGCGTCGTCGGCGACACGCCGCAGGAGAACGTCGCGAAGGCCGCGCAGCCGGAGCTCTATCGCCCGCTCGCCCAGGACGTGCGCATGGGCCCGTCGGGCCTCGCGCTCGTCGTGCGCGCGACGGGCGATCCGCTGGGGCTCGGCCCGACGCTGCGGCGGGAGGTCGCCGCCGTTCGCAGCGACGTCGGAATCTCCCAGATCCGGCCGCTCGCGAGCGTCGCACGCGAGACGCTCGCCGGCCCGCGCGCGGCGTCGCGCGTGCTGCTGCTGTTCGGGGGGCTCGCGCTCTTCCTGGCTGCGCTCGGCCTCTACGGGGTGGTGGCGTGCGTGGTGGGCGAGCTGACGCGCGAGCTGGGCGTGCGCCTCGCGCTCGGCGCGCGGCCCGCGGCGCTCGTCGCGTTCGTGTTGCGGCGGGCGCTCGGCCTCGCGCTCGCCGGGCTCGCGCTCGGCGTGGCGCTGGCGCTCGCCGCTGGGCGGCTCCTCGAGGGCGCGCTCTACGGAGTCACGCCGCGCGACCCCGCGACGCTCGCCGGAGTGGCGCTCGTGCTGCTCTTCGCCGCGGCCGCCGCCGGCTACGGTCCCGCTCGTCGCGCGAGCCGGCTCGACCCGGCGCGCGTGCTGCGCGCGGACTGAGCCCCGGGCTGGAGCCGCGCTACGGAGTGTTGCCCGGCGTCGCGGCGGGGCTGGCCGACGGGTCGGGCTCGGCGGGAGGCACCTTGAGGCCCTCCGCGACCGCCTGCTGCAGCAGCGCGCGCAGGCGCACGAGCTTCTCGGACGGCAGCGCGCGCGCGCCCTTCGCGACCAGGTCCATCGCGTAGGGGTTCTCGAACGGGAAGATCACGCGCCGCGCGCGCGCCTCGTCGTACTCGTCGAGCCGGCGCCGCTCCGGCGGACGCAGCGTCGCGGCCAGCTCGTTCTGCAGCGCGCGCAGCTCCTCGGCGTCGGCGGGCGGCAGCTTGTCGATGCCGCGCTCCGTCGCCTCGCGCGTGAGCTGGAACACCTCGGACGTGTCCATCACTCCCACAGGGCTCTGCTCGTAGATCATCAGGATCGTCGGCGACGTGAGATGGGGCAGCCGGGCGGTGGCCTCGACGAGCGCCTGCTGCTGCTTCTGGTTGAGCTGGCCCGCGCGCGCCCGCTTGTCGATCTGCTTGAAGACGATCTGTCCGACGTCGGCCGCCCTCGGGAACCAGCTCGCGCGCTCGCGATAGAGGTAGGCGCCGACGGCCGCGAGCAGGCCGAGCACGATGATCCGCTTCGTCCAGAACCAGAGCGGTCCCATGAGCGCGGACGGCTCCTCCCCCTCGTAGACCTCCTCCGGCTCCGGCTCGGGTTCGTCGACCGCGGCGGCGAGCGGCACGACGGCCAGCTGGCTGATCGGCTTCGGCGGGCTCGCGGGCCGCGGGACCATCGGTGGAAGCGGGGAGGGCCGCTCCGGCGGGTCGAAGCTGCGCGGCGGAAGCGGCGCGCGGGCCGACCACGGGACTTCCGGCTCCGGCTCCGGCTCGCTTTCGACCTCGTCTTCTTCGTCCGCTTCCGGTTCGGACTCGGATCGCCGCAGCCGCGCCGTGAGGCCGCGCCACGTCTCCGCGAGCCTCTCGGTGAGCCCGCTCCACGCCGCCTTCAGCTTCTCGCCGAGGGTCGGCCCGTCGGCCTCGTCGCGCGACGAGCTCGATTCGGACGGACGGGAGAGCGACAGCTCCTCGCGCGCCGCACGCGAGGAGAAGCGGTCGAGGAGCGGCGCGAGCGGCGTCAGCACCCGGCTCAGGAACCCGCCGAGAGGACCGAGGATCGCGACCAGCGGTCCCTGCTCGTGGCGCGCCTCCGCCTCGTCCTCGGCCTCGCCGTCCTCCCACGCCGAGCGGAAGCCGCTGTCCTGCTCGAGCGGCTTCAGCCGGATCGCGGGAAGGCTGGCGTCGTTGATGTCCGGCGAGGACGAGCTCGTCTCCTCGGCCAGCACCTGGGAGGCCGGCGCCGGTCGCGGCGCGATCGCCGGCTCGCGGAAGGCCGGCTCGCTGAATGCCGGGGAGTCGCTGGCGGGCGGAGGATCCCCGAAGGCCGGCTCGCCGAAGGCCAACGGCTGGCCGAACGACGGAATGCCGGTGGCGAAGGCCGGCGGGTCGAGCGGCGGGAGATCGAGGTCGCCGGGCTGGGGTGCCTCGACGGGCCGCGGTTCCTCGACGGGCGCAGCTGCGGGCGCGGAAGGCTCCGGCGTCGCGTCCTTCTTGGGCTGCGGAGGAATCAGCGCGCGCAGGAGCCGCTCGGCGTTCTCCTCCTCGGCCAGCACCTGCTTGAGCGGCCGCCACTGCTGACTTCCGAGGACTTGCGCCAGTGCCGCTCCATCGTGCGTCCAAGCGCGCAGCCCGTCGACGTCGACCGACAAGAAGGTGCCGTCGCTGAGACGCAGCTTGTAGCGCTGGGGCATCACACCTCCCGCGAGAAGTTACGCCGGGCCCGGGCAAGCGTCAAATCTGGCGAGGCGTCTCGGTCGTGGGACGGCGGTGTCCGCCGCCGAACAGGGGCGTGGGCCGGCCGCGGCGCCCTGGTCTGCGCAACCCACGGCCACGCAAGCGCTTCGCCGAGCTGCGCGACGCTGGCACGGGCTTCGCTCTTCCGACCGGGATGGGAAGGCTCCTCCAGGACGTCCTGCTCTCGCTGCGCGGCCTCAGGAGCCGGCCGGGCTTCGCGCTCGTCGCGGTCTCGACGATCGCCCTCGGCATCGCGGCGGCCGGCGCGATCTGGAGCGTCGTCGACGCGGTGCTGATGCGGCCGCTGCCGTTCAGCGAGCCGGAGCGGCTGGTGTTCGTCTGGGAGACCATGCCGAGCCGCGGCGTCGAGCGAAACGTCGTGGGCCCGGCCAATCTGATGCGCTGGCGCGATCGCGCCCGCTCGTTCTCGGGCCTCGCGGGCTTCATTCGCTTCGACACGAACCTCGACGGCGCCGGAGGCGAAGCGGAGCGCATCGCGGCCGGCTTCACGACGGGAAACCTCTTCACGGTCCTGGGCGTCCGCCCCCTGCTCGGCCGCACGCTCCTCGAGTCCGACTCGGCCCCCGGCGCGCCGGACGTGGTCGTGCTCACCGAAGGCTACTGGCGCCGCCGCTTCGGCGGCGATCCCGAGGCGGTCGGCCGCACGCTCCGGCTGAACGGCGTCACCAACACGATCGTCGGCGTGATGCCTGCGTCCGTGCAGGTCCCGCAAGGTGCCCTGCTGTGGGCGCCGATGACGGTGGACGAGCGGATGCGCACGGCGGGCGGCCGCTGGATGACGGTGGTGGCACGGCTGCGGGACGGCGTGAGCGTGGCGCAGGCGCACGACGAGATGGCGCGCATGGGCGAGTCGCTCGCGTCCGAGTACAAGGACTTCGACGCCGGCTGGGGCGTCAACGTCCAGCCGCTCCACGCCGACCTCGTGCGCCAGGTCCGCCCGGGGCTCGTGCTGTTGCTGATCGCGGTCGCGGTGCTGCTGCTGATCGCCTGCGTCAACGTCGCGAACCTGCTGCTCGCGGCCGGCGTCGCGCGCGAGCGCGAGCTCGCGATCCGCGCGGCGATCGGCGCCGGCCGCGGACGCCTGCTGCGGCAGCTGCTGACCGAGAGCCTGGTGCTGGCGGCGCTCGCCGGGATCGTGGGCGCCATCGCCGGCCGCTCGCTGCTCGGTGCCATCCAGCTGCTGCTGCCGCCGGAGATCGCCGAGGTCGTGAGCGTGGGCTACGACCTGCGCGCCGTGGCGGCCGCGGCCGCGATCGCTTTCGCGTGCGCGCTCGTCTTCGGCGTCATCCCCGCCTTGCAGTCGGCCCGCATCGGGCTCGTGGGCGCGCTCAAGGAGGGCGGCTCGGTGCGCGGCTCGAGCCGGTCCCGCAGCCGGCTGAAGCAGGGGCTGGTCGTGGCCGAGGTCGGCCTCTCCGCGCTCCTGCTCGTGGCGACCGGCCTGCTGCTGCGCAGCTTCTGGAAGCTCGGGACGCTCGAGCCCGGCTTCGACGCGGCGGGAGTGCTGTCGGCGAGCGTCGCGCCGGGCGGCGACGCCTACCGCGATCCGGCGCGCGTGGAGGCCTTCTACCGCGAGGCGATGGAGCGCCTGCGGCCGCTGCCGGGCGTCACGTCCGCGGCAGCCATCTCCTGGACACCGCTCGGCAGGAGCGGGGGAGCCGCCACCAGCTTCAGGCTGATGAGCAAGGAGGCGCCGGCTCCGGGGCAGGAGCCGACCGCCGACGTTCGCGTCGTGACGCCGGGGCTCTTCGAAACGCTGCGCATCCCGCTGCGGAGCGGCCGGGACTTCCGGGACGACGACCGGGAGGGGCGGCCCAGCGTGGCCATCGTGAACGAGTCGCTCGCGCTCGAGCTCGGAGGCAGCTCGGCCGCGATCGGCCAGCGCCTGAAGCTGTCGTGGCGCCACGACGGGGAGATCGAGATCGTGGGCGTCGTCGGCGACGTCCGGCTCTCGTCGCTCGAAACGCCGGCGCGCGCGACCGTCTACCTGCCGCACGGGCAGGACGGCAACAACTTCATGACGCTGATGCTGCGCACGAGCGGCTCGCCGTCGGCCCTCGTCCCGGGCCTGCGCGCGGCGATCGCCGCCATCGACCCGGCGCTGCCGATCGGCAGCGCGCAGCCGCTCGAGCAGGTGGTGAGCGAGTCGCTGGGCTCGCGGCGCTTCGTGCTGGTGCTGGTCGCGGTCTTCGGCGGCATGGCGCTGGCGCTCGCCGGGATCGGGCTCTTCGGCGTGATGGCGTACCTGGTGGCGCAGCGCACGAGCGAGCTCGGCGTGCGGCTGATGCTCGGCGCTCGCCCGCGCGACCTGCTGGCGCTGGTCGTGCGCGACGGCATGCGCCTCGTGGCGGTCGGCCTCGCGCTCGGCCTGCTGGCGGGTGTCGTGGCCTCGCGCGCGCTCGAGAGCCAGCTGTTCGGCGTGCGGCCGTTCGACCCGCTGGCGCTCGCGGGAGTGGCGGCGGCGCTCGCCCTCGTCTCGCTGCTGGCGCTCGCGACGCCCGCCTGGCGCGCCGCGTCGATCGATCCCGCGCGGGCGATGCGCGTCGAATAAGTTGGACGCGGGCGGCCCCTCGCGGCCACGGTATACTGGCGCTCCCGAGGCGCGCCCATGCCCGAGACCATCATCATCGGCTCCGACCACGCCGGCTTCGACCTCAAGGAGAGAGTGAAGGAGTGGCTCGAGGAGCGCGGCTTCCAGGTCGAGGACGTCGGCTCCCCGTCGCCTGAGCAGGTCGACTATCCCGACTTCGCGCACCAGCGTCGCGGACGCGGTCGGGAGCGGACGCCGCGCGCGCGGCGTCGTGATCTGCGGGACCGGGATCGGCGTCTCGATCGCGGCGAACCGCCACGCGGGCGTGCGCGCGGCCGTCGTCTGCGGCGAGGACACCGCGCGCCTCGCGCGCGAGCACAACGACTCGAACGTGCTGGCGCTCGGCGGCCGCACGCTCGACCCGGTGCTGGCCGAGCGGATCCTGGACGTGTGGCTGAAGACGCCGTTCGCCGGCGGGCGCCACGCGCGCCGCGTCGCGAAGATCGAGCCCGACGGCGCCAAGAGCGAAGCGAGGTGAGGATGGAGAACCTGGCGCGAACCGATCCCGAGGTGGCCGAGGCGATCCGCGACGAGACGGAGCGGCAAGGCCGCCAGCTCGAGATGATCGCCTCCGAGAACTTCGTGTCCGAGGCGGTTCTCGAGGCGCTCGGCACGACACTCACGAACAAGTACGCCGAGGGCTATCCGGGCAAGCGCTACTACGGCGGCTGCGAGTTCGTGGACGTGGCGGAGACGCCTGGCGATCGAGCGCGCGAAGCAGATCTTCGGGGCCGACCACGCGAACGTCCAGCCGCACTCCGGCGCGCAGGCCAACACCGCCGTCTACATGGCCGCGGTCAAGCCGGGCGACACCATCCTCGGCATGAACCTCTCGCACGGCGGCCACCTGACGCACGGCCACCCGCTCAACTTCTCCGGCAAGTACTTCAAGGTCGTCGCCTACGGCGTGCGCAAGGAGGACGAGCGCATCGACTACGAGGACCTGCAGCGCATCGCGCTCGAGAACCGGCCGAAGCTGATCGTGGTGGGCGCCTCGGCGTACCCGCGCACGATCGACTTCGAGGCGGTCCGCCGGGCCGCCGACGCCTCGGGCGCGCTCGTGATGGCCGACATCGCGCACGTCGCGGGCCTGGTGGCGGCGGGGCTGCACCCCTCGCCCGTCCCGCACTGCGAGTTCGTGACCACGACCACGCACAAGACGCTGCGCGGCCCGCGCGGCGGGATGATCCTCTGCCGCGAGGGGTGGGCGAAGGAAGTCGACAAGGCGGTCTTCCCGGGCGTCCAGGGCGGCCCGCTGATGCACGTGATCGCGGCGAAGGCGGTCGCCTTCAAGGAAGCCATGACGCCGGAGTGGAAGGCCTATCAGAAGCAGATCGTCGTCAACGCGGCGGCGCTCGCTGCGGCGCTGATCGGCGAGGGCTTCCGCCTGGTCTCGGGCGGCACCGACAACCACCTGATGCTGGTCGACGTGTTCGCGAAGGGCCTGACCGGCAAGGTCGCCGAGAAGGCGCTCGACAAGGCCGGCATCACCGCCAACAAGAACACGATCCCGTTCGACACCAACTCGCCGATGGTCGCCTCGGGCATCCGGCTCGGCACGCCGGCGCTCACCACGCGCGGCATGAAGGAATCCGAGATGAAAGACGTCGCGCGGCTCATCGCACGGGCGCTCGCCGCGGTCGAGAACGAGAGCGAGCTGGCGGAGGTGAAGCGCGAGGTCCACAAGATCTGCGGGCGCTTCCCGCTCTACGCCTCGCGGCTCGAGGCCTACGAGAAGGTGCTCGCGCGCGCCTGAGCCGTACCCTTGCCGTCCGAAGCCCTAGCTGCCCGAGCTGCGTTCCAGCCGGAACGGTTCCACGCGCTCCACTCCGCTGCCCGTGGTGCGGTCGAGGGCGCGCAGCACCAGCTCGTAGTCGCCGTCCGCGAGCCCGCGCAGCGGCAGGCCCAGGAGGCGCACGACCGGGCCTCCCGGCACGGCCGGGATGAGGCTGGGGGCGCCCCGGCTCACCACGGTGCCGCCGGCCCGGCGCAGGACGTACGAGGCCTCGACCTGGGGAACGCTTCCCTGCGTGGACGATGGGACCGCGCCCAGCACCTGCATCTGGCAGTACAGGGAGCCGGTGGTGGTGGTGCGGAAGGTCCGGTGCGCGGGAATCAGGAGCTGGGGCCGGGCGCCTTCCTGCAGGGGTGCCCGCAGCTCGTCGGTGAGGATCGGGGTGGCCAGGCGCAGGCCCTGCAGCGGAGGGATCTCGAAACGGGTGGTGACCGTGCCCACGCGCCCCGACGCCTCGTCGCGCACGACCACCCGCACCTGCGCCACGCCCGGCGCCAGATCGAGGTCGTGGTAGAAGGTCGCCCACTGGAGGGGGCGTGACGAGGGGAAGGAGACGGTGAATCGCTTGTAGTCGCGGAAGACGTCCGCGCTGTCCCGATGCGCCGCCTGGACGGCGAGGTCGAGGGTGGTGCGTGCCCCCTCGTGCGCGCCGGCGAAGAGGGTCGCCTCGTCGAGCTCCAGCGCCACCTGCACGCGCATCTTTCCGGGCGTCCGCTCGTCGACGAGGTAGGGCAGCGCGCGCATGGGAAGCCCGCCCTCGTCGTGGGTGTCCAGGAGCGCGCGTGTGATCTCCAGGTTTCGCGCGCGGGCGCTCGTCGTCCTTGTCGGCCTTGTCCTTCTCTTTCGCGTATCGGGCGAGGAGGCGTGGCCTCCGCCGCCCCCGCTGGCCGCAGGTTGTAGCCCTTGCGCGCCCGGACCGTGGTCCCCGGCCGGTTCACGTCCACCTTCAGCTTGCGCCAGTCGCGGGGTCCCTTCCCCGTGGGCGGTTGGTAGCCGAGCATGTAGTACACCCGGGACTCGTCGAGGATGCGCCGCGTTGCCACGCCGAACTCGTCGACTCCGGTCACGGCCACACCGCCCGTGTCCTCGGTGAGCCCGAGCGCCCCGCCGATCTCGTCGCCTCTCTGCTCGAGGGCGGCGGCACCCATGTCGGCCGGATCGGGTGGGGGCCCCGCGAAGGCGGCCTGTGTCTCCGGCAGGGCCGGGAGGTTGCCGCGGGCGTCGAGGAAGCTCACGACCACGTTGGCCTCGCGGCAGATGCCCGCCACCTGCCGGACCTCCTGGAGGCCGCGGTCGTAGACGAATCCGTCCGAGAAGAGCAGCAGCTCCTTGCGGCCGCGCACCCCCGTCAGGCTGAAGACCGCGCGTTCCAGGGCCGCCAGGATGGCGAGGGTTCGCGTCCGGCGCTCCGAGTCGCGCTCGGTGGCGCGGGCGTGCACCGCGTGGGCGCAGGAATCGACGCGGTTGGAGAGGCAGCCCGTCGTGCCCATCCAGCGCCGCACGACCCGGCCCAGGTAGGCAGGGAGCTCGGTGGCGGCGTCGTCGGGCCCCACCACCAGCCGCTCGTGGTTCGCGATCTGGTAGGCCTCGTAGTCCGTCATGTACTCGTCCCCGAGCTCGGGGAGCTTCCGGCTCGTCGCGCGCTCGAGCAGGAAGGGCAGATCGTCGCGTCCCTCCGGAAACCGGATGCCCCACCAGAGCGAACCGCTGGCCGTGGCCAGGGTCACCTCGTCTCCCGCGCGGAAGGCGCTCTGCAGCACTCCCGAGAGGGCCTTGAGCAGCCGCGGCAGGCGCCGCGCGTCGATCCCGAGGTCGTCCACCAGCAGGACGAAGGCTCCGGCCCGGTCCTCGGGGGCGCGGGTGTTCGAGGCCACCGGCGACGGGCGGGGGACGCCTCCTCCGCGACCTCGGCCCCGTCGAAGGCCTCGAAGCTCACGATCTCCTGCAGCTTGCCGTCCTCGCTGAGGGTGAAGTCTTCGCGGGTCAGGCCGCGCACGGGCCGGCCTTTCTCGCCCAGGACGATCGCGTCCACCGTCACCAGCTCGACCTGGGAAGGGAAGGTGGGGGTCTGCGCGCCGCTCGCGCGGGGGCTCGTGACGAGCGCGGCCAGGATCGCGGCGGCGGCGAGGCCGAGGCGAATCGCGCGCACCGGCTGGAAATCGTAGCATCCGGTCCGCGCCTCATCGCACGGGGGGCGCCCTGGTTCCTGATAGCATCGGCGCGGCCTGCGCCATGCGTACCTGCGACGCGTGCGGCTTCGAGAACGCCGAGCCCGGCAAGCCCTGCGCGCTGTGCGGGGCGAGCGAGATCGTGGAGGCGACGTCCGACCTCTCGACGATCGCGGCGCCGCCCACTCCGCCGGGCGCGACGGCGTCGACGCGCGTCGAGGCCGGCAACGTCTTCGGCGACCGCTATCGCGTGCTGTCGCTGCTCGGCAGCGGCGGCATGGGGCAGGTGTTCCGCGTCGCGGACCAGACGAGCGGAGAGACGCTGGCCCTCAAGGTGCTGCGGCCGCTCGACAGCGACGACTCCGATCGCGTGCGCCGCTTCCAACGCGAGATCCAGGTCCTCACCCGCATCCGCCACCCCGCGGTGCTGCGCATCCTCGACTGGGGCACGAGCCCGACGGGGCTCTTCTTCGTCACCGAGCTCGTGGACGGCGAGGACCTGAAGCTCGCGATCCGAAAGCGCGGCCCCTGGCCGGCCGCCGAAGCCGCGGCGCTCGGCGCGACACTGGCCGACGCCCTCGCCGCCGCGCACGCGCAGGGTGTCATCCATCGCGACGTCAAGCCGAACAACGTGATGCTCGGCAAGGACGGCTCGGTGCGGCTGCTCGACTTCGGCCTCGCGCGCGGCTCCGGCATCGACGTCAGCACGCTCACGCGCACGGGCACGATGCTCGGCACGCCCGGCTACATGTCGCCCGAGCAGTTCGACGCCCACGGCGTCGACGAGCGCAGCGACCTCTACTCGCTGGGTGTCGTGCTGTTCGAGGTGCTCACCGGCCGGCTGCCGTTCGCCGGCCAGACGCCGATCGCCGTGGCGCTCGCGCACAAGACGCAGACGCCGCCGCTGCCGCGCTCGCTGCGTCCCGGCGTGCCGGCGTGGATCGAGCACATCGTGATGCGCTGCCTCGAAAAAGAGCCCGAGAAGCGCTACGCGAGCGCGCCCGAGCTGTCCGCCGAGCTGCGAAGGCCGCGGAGCGGCGCCACGCCGCGACTGCGCGCGCTGCCCGGCGGGGACGGCGTCGTCCTCGACCCCGGCGAGCGCACCGACTGGGCGCTCGTGCTGACGAGCGCCCGCGAGAAGACGGGCTGGAGCGAGGGCATGGCGCTCCGCTTCGAGGACCGCTACTACCGGCTCGTGCGGGCGAGCGCGACGGCGTCGGGAGGCGCGCCCTGGACCTATCGCTTCACCGCCTGGCCGGAGGGCGAGGTCTTCCGGAGGCTCGTCGACTACGAGCAGGACCAGGCGGCGCGCGAGGAGCAGGCGGAGAAGGGTCTCTCGGGCCGGCTGTCGCGCTGGCTGGGACGGGGCGAGGCCGGTCCGGCGAGCTCGAGCGTCGCCGTGCGGGCGGCCTCCTGAAGGGCTGACCAGAGCGCCTCGACGTGGCGGCGCTCCGTGGGCTCGGCGCCGATGCTGACGCGGATCATCTGGCGGCCCTTCAGGACCGCCGGCGTGAGGTAGGCCGCGCCGCTCTCGTTGATGCGCCGCGCGATCTCGAGGTTGTGACGCGTGAGCGCGGGCTCGTCGGCGGCGAGCGCTTTCGGGATGTGGCGCAGGCAGACGGTCTGCAGTGGTACCGGCGCCAGCCGCTCCCATTCGGCCGCCGCGTCCACCTGCTCTCGCAGCCACTGCGCGTTCGCGAGGTCGCGCCGGATCCGCGCCTGGATCCCGTCGACGCCGACGTCGAGCAGCTGGAACCAGCACTTGAGCGCACGGAAGCGCCGCCCGAGCGGGATCTGCCAGTCGCGGTAGTTCTTGACGGCACCGTCCTGCGCCGTGCGCAGATAGCTCGGGTTGGTGCTCATCACGCGGATCAGGTGCTGCGGGTCGCTGACGTAGAACGCGCAGAAGTCGAAGCCGACCGCCATCCACTTGTGCGGGTTGAAGACCAGGCTGTCCGCGCTCTCGACGCCGTCCCAGAGCGGCCGGCACTCCGGCAGCACCATCGCGGAGCCCGCGAGCGCCGCGTCCACGTGGAGCCAGAGGCCGTGCCTCTTCGCGACAGGGGCCATGGCGGCGAGCGGGTCGATCGCGGTGGTGCCGGTGGTGCCGATCGACGCGACGAGCGCGCAGGGCACGCAGGCCCCTGGCCTCGTCTGCAGCGATCGCGGCCTCCAGCTGGTCGACGCGCAGCGCGTGGGCGTCGTCGGTCTCGATGAGCCGCAGATGCTCCTTCCCGAACCCCGCGAGCAGCGCCGCCTTCTCGATCGAGCTGTGGGCCTGGCTCGAGGCGTAGACGACGAGCGGCGCGTCGAGCGCCTGGAGCCCGCCGCGGTTCTGGCTGAAGCTCGAGCCCTTCTCGCGCGCGCAGAGCAGGGCGCAGAGCGTCGCCGTGCTGGCCGTGTCGTGCACGACGCCGGTCCAGGCGTCGGACAGCCCGACCATCTGGCGCAGCCAGTCCATCATCACTTCCTCGACCTCGGTCGCCGCGGGGCTCGTCTGCCAGCTCATGCCCTGCGCGCCGATCCCCGAGGCCACGAGGTCGGCCAGGATCGACGCGTAGCTGGTGTTGCCGGGGAAGTAGGCGAAGAAGGACGGATGGTTCCAGTGGGTGATGCCGCGAACCACGTCCTCGTCGAGCCGCTTCAGGGCGGCGGCGAGCTGGCCGCCGGCGCGGGGCGGCTCGGCGGGGAAGCGCGCGCGGATCTCGCCCGGCTTCACCGGGCTCATCACCGGCAGCCGCTCGACGCGCTCGCGGTAGTCCGCCACCCACTCGATGAGCTCGTGCCCGAGCTTTCGGAAAGTTGCCGCGTCCATGCTGCTCCCTCGTGCCGAACCTCTCGACCGCTCGGCGGACCCGCTCAGGCAGAGCATATGTCCTAAGATGGCCGTCTCGTGACTCATCCCGCCGACTTCTTCGCGCCGGGCGGCCCGCTCGCCCGCGTGATGCCCGGATACGAGGAGCGCCCGGCCCAGCGGCGGCTGTCGGAAGCCGTGGCCGACGTGCTCGAGCACGGCGGGCTGCTGCTCGCCGAGGCCGGCACCGGCACCGGCAAGACGCTCGCCTACCTGCTGCCGGCGGTCGAGTCCGAGCGGCGCGTCGTGATCTCGACCGGCACGAAGAACCTCCAGGAGCAGCTGGTCCAGAAGGACCTGCCGATCCTGGCGCAGGCGCTCGGGCGCGAGCTGCGGGTCGCGGTGATGAAGGGCCGGGCGAACTACCTGTGCCTGCTGCGATTCGCGTCGTTCGGGAAGGCCGGCAGCTTCCGGCGTCTCGAGGAGCTGCCGGTCTATCGCGCGGTCGAGGAGTGGTCGACGAAGACCGAGACCGGCGACCGCTCGGAAGTGACCGACATGCCCGACAGCGTCGACTTCTGGCGCGAGGTCTCGGCCGCGAGCGAGAACTGCATCGGCCAGTCGTGCTCGCTCTTCGACGCCTGCTTCGTGACGAAGATGCGCCAGCACGCGCTCGAGGCCGACGTGGTGGTGGTGAACCACCACCTGCTGTGCGCCGATCTCGCCGTCAAGGACGGCAACTACGGCTCGGTGATCCCGCCCTACGACACGCTGGTGCTCGACGAGGCGCACCTGATCGAGGACGTCGCCACGCAGTACTTCGGCGTGCAGGTCTCCTCGCACAAGGTCGACGAGCTCGTGCGCGACGTCGAGCGCGAGCTGAAGGCCGCGAGCCTCGACGCGCGCGAGCTGCGCGCCGAGGCCGAGGGGCTGCGCCTGCGCAGCGAGCGCTTCTTCGCGCGGCTCGCGCGCCTGCGGCTCGGCCGGCTCGCGCCGGGCTGGATGACCGACGCCGCGGCGGAGGAGTCGCTCGGCCTGCTGCAGCGGCTCGAGGGCCTGCGCACGGCGCTGCTCGCGGTGCCCGACCGGCCCGAGCCGCTCGCCGGCCTCGCCGCGCGCACGCTCTCGCTCACGAGCGACGTGGCGTTCCTGATGCGCGCGGAGGCCGACGACCACGTCTACTTCGTCGAGACGCGCGGGCGCGGTGTCTTCCTGCGCGCGATGCCGATCGACGTGAAGGCGCGCCTCAAGGAGCTGCTGTTCGACCAGGTGCGCGCGGCCGTGCTCACGTCCGCGACGCTCGCGGTCGACGGCGGCTTCACCTACCTGAAGGACCGGCTCGGGATCGAGCCGTCCGAAGAGCTGCTGCTGCCGTCGCCGTTCCACTACCGCGACCAGGCCCTGCTCTACGTGCCGAAGGGCATGCCCGAGCCGATCGCGCCCGAGTTCGTGGACAGGGCCGCCGAGGAGGTGGTGAGCCTCGTCGAGCTGTCGCGCGGCCGCGCCTTCGTGCTCTTCACCTCCCACGCCAACATGAACGCGGTCGCCGAGCGCATCGCCGGCCGCGTGCCGTACCCGATCCTGATCCAGGGCGAAGCGCCGAAGGCCCAGCTGCTCGACACCTTCCGCGCGACGCCGCACGCGGTGCTGCTCGCGACGACGTCCTTCTGGCAGGGCGTCGACGTGGCGGGCGAGCAGCTCTCGTGCGTGATCGTGGACAAGCTTCCGTTCGCGTCGCCGGGCGATCCCGTCGTGGCGGCGCGCATCGAGCGGCTGAAGAGCCGCGGCCAGAACCCGTTCGGCGAGTACCAGGTGCCGGTCGCCGTGCTGATGCTGAAGCAGGGGCTCGGCCGGCTGATCCGCTCGGCCTCCGACTACGGCATCCTCGCGGTCCTCGACAGCCGGCTGCTCCGCAAGTCCTACGGCCGGCGCTTCCTCGAGAGCCTGCCGCCCGCGCGCCTCGTCCACGAGCTCGACGAGGTCGCCCGCTTCCTGGACTGAACCGGACAGGCCCGACCCGTAGCGGTGACGAAGAACAGGTATCCCATATGCGGTAGCCTGCTATACTCGGGCGATCCGGGAGCGCAAGCCGCGTTCGGAGCACCAGAAAAGAGGAGGTTCGATGACCCAGGCCCAAGGACGTCGCGCGCTGCGGGCGCTACTGGCGCTGCCGCTACTCGCCGCTCCCGCGTCCGCCAAGGCGTCGGGCTTCGCCGTCGAGAGCCAGGGCGCGCGCGCGATGGGCTTCGCCGGGGCGTACGTCGCGCAGGCCTCCGATCCGTCCGCCATCTTCTATAACGCCGCCGGCATCGCCTTCCTGAAGGGCAAGCAGCTCTACGTCTCGGGCGCGCTCGCGGGGCTGTCGACGGACTTCACCGGCTCCGGACCGAACCCGCCGCTCGGCACGCTCGAGACGACGAGCAACGGCATGTCGATCCTGCCGTCGTTCTACTACTCGCAGCCGGTGGCCGACACCATCGTGGTCGGCGTGGGCGTGACCCGGCCGTTTGCCACGCAATCGAACTGGGCGAATCCCAACGAGTTCACGGGACGCTTCATCTGCGTCGAGTGCTCGCTCAGCTCCTGGTCGGTCAACCCCACGGTCGCGTTTCGCCTCGCCGACCGCTTCTCGATCGGCGCGGGCCTCGACGTCCGCTTCTCCAAGTTCGACCTGTCGCGGCGCCTGATCGCCGATCCCAACCCGTTCCCGGAGCCCACGGACGTCGCCGAGCTCACGCTCGCGAGCGACACCAAGACCGCGCTCGGCTTCAACGCGGGCGTCCTCGCCATGCCGACCGAGAACTTCTCGATCGGGCTCTCGTACCGCCACAAGGTCACGGTCGACCACGCGGCGCAGGCCGACTTCGTGCAGATCCTCACCGGCAACACGGCGCTCGACCAGGCGGTCGCGGTCGCGCTGCCCGGCTCGCAGCCGGCGACCGTCAGCTACACCTACCCGGGCAGCTTCGCGGTGGGAGCGGCGCTGCGCCGCGGCTACTGGACGCTCGAGGCCGACTTCCAGTGGATGCTGTGGTCGAAGCTCGACCAGGTGGCGATCGTCTACCAGAACGCGCCTGCCTTCAGCACCACGCTGCCGCTCGACTGGAAGGACACCTGGCGCGGCGCGATCGGCCTCGAGTACCTGATCAAGAACGACTGGGAGGCGCGCTTCGGCTACGGCTACGACCACAGCCCGACGCCGACCGACACGATCTCGCCGTTCATCCACGACGCCGACCGCCACACCTTCGGCCTCGGCGGCAGCTGGAAGTACGAGAAGCTGCGGATCGACTTCGACATGCGCTACGTGCTGTTCCGCAACAGCTCGACGCTCGGCATCAGCCGCTACGGCTACGACGGCGCCTACAGCTCGCACAGCCTGCAGTTCGGCGCGGGCATCGGCTATCGCTTCTAGCCGCTCCCCGGGCTAGCCCGCCGCCGCTTCGAGCTCGGGCGCGCCCCGCAGCCGCAGCGCGAGCGTCGCGGAGGCGATCACCAGCACGGCGCCCGCGACGAAGAGCGCGTCGGGCAGGCGTCCCCAGATCAGCCAGTCGAGGAGGCCGGCGAAGACGGGCCCCGCGTAGAGGAACGGCCCGACGCGCGCGGCGGGCGCGTGGACGTACGCGCGCGTGAGCGTGAACTGGCCGACGGTGGCGAAGATGCCCATCAGGAGCAGGATCGCCCAGGTGTGCGCCGAGGGCGGCGTCCACCAGTAGACGGCCGGCGGCAGCGCGACCACCGAAGCCACGAGCCCGAAGTAGAAGATGATGCGCGTCACCGGCTCGGTGCGCGTGAGCCGGCGGATCCCGACCTGGGCGATCGAGGCGAAGACCGCCGACGCGAGCCCGACGACGGCGGCAGGCCGGAAGACGCCGATGCCGGGCCGCAGGATCAGCAGCAGGCCGGCGAAGCCGAGCAGCAGCACGCCCCAGAGGCGGCCGGGGATGCGCTCGCCGACCCAGGCGCGCTCGACGAGCGGGATGAAGAGCGGCATCGACTGGTTGAGCAGCACGGCGTCGGCGAGCCGCAGGTGGGCGATCGCGTAGAAGTAGCACGCGACCGCCGCGACGCCCGCGAGCCCGCGCACCACGTGGCCGGCGAGGTCCCGCGTCGCGAGCGCGCCGCGGCCGGTGCGCACCAGCCAGGGCAGCAGGAACACCAGCATGATGAAGTGCCGGAAGAACACGATCGGCGCGTTGGCGAGCTCGCGGGCGGCGAGGCTCACCATCGCCGCCATCGTGGCGAACAGCAGCGCGGAGGCCACCATCAGCAGCGCGCCGCGGCGCAGGTCGATGGGGGGGCTTGCGGGCGCGCTCGTCACGGGCCGAGATGATATGCGGGCTTGACAATAGTTTAGTAATGACTAAATTAATGGCATGGAGATAGTGCTCCAGGCCCTGGCGGCCCCGAGGCGGCGGGAGATCCTGCGCTTCCTGCGTCGTCGCGAGCGCTCGGCGGGGGAGATCCACCGCGCGCTCGGGGCCGTGACCTTCGGCGCCGTGTCGCAGCACCTCGCGGTGCTCGAGCACGCCGGGCTCGTCTCGGCGCGGCGCGAGGGCCGCAGCCGCTTCTACGCCTCGCGCGACGAGGGCCTCCGGCCGCTGCGCGAGTGGCTGGACGAGATGTGGAGCGACGCGCTCGACCGGCTCAAGGACGCGGCCGAGGCCGAGGAAGCGGGCGCGCCGCGCCCCAGGCTCGTCCGCAAGAACAGGAGAAGCAAGCCATGACCGGACTCGATTTCGCCCTCGACCGCACCGTCACGATCGCTGCGCGGCGCGAGACGGTCTTCCGCTACTTCACGGACTCCGAGCGCTTCGCCGCCTGGTGGGGCAAGGGCTCGACGATCGAGCCGCGGCCCGGGGGCAGCGTCCACATCCGCTTCCCGGGCGACGTCGTGGCGGGCGGCGAGGTGATCGAGATCGCGCCCCCGGAGCGCATCGTCTTCAGCTACGGCTTCGAGTCGGGAAAGCCGATCCCGATCGGCGCCTCGCGCGTCACCGTCACGCTCGAGGAGACCGCAGGCGGCACGCTCGTCAAGCTGCGCCACGAGCTGCCGAACGCCGAGGTGCGGGACGAGCACGTCCAGGGCTGGCGCTATCAGCTCGCCGTCTTCGCCAACGTGGTGGCGAAGGAGGCGCACAAAGGCGCCGCGGCGCTCGCCGACCGCTTCTTCGGCTGCTGGCGCGAGACCGACCTCGCCAGGCGGCGCGACGAGCTCGCGGCGATCGCCGTCCCCGAGCTGTCGTTCCGCGATCCCTACTCCTGCACCTCCGGGATCGACGACCTGAACGCCCACATCGCCGCGGCCCAGCGCTTCATGCCGGGGGTGGTGCTCGAGCGGCAGGGCGACGCGCGCAGCTGCCAGGGCCTGGCGCTCGTCGACTGGAGCGTGAACGGCCCCGACGGAAACCCGCGCGCCAGGGGCACGAACGTCTTCGAGCTCGCGAAGGACGGCCGCATCGCCCGCGTCACGGGGGTGTGGGTATGATGAGGCCGGAGGCGCCCCGCCCGTGTTCGAAGTCGCTTACGAGACGACGTTCTGCGCCACACACGTCCTGCACAGGGACGGCCAGCCGATCGAGCCGCAGCACGGCCACGACTGGCGGGTCGAGGTCGTGGCGGCCGGCGACGCGCTCGACGCGCTCGGCGTCGTCGTGGACTTCGAGCACCTGAAGCACTCCGTCGCCTCGATCTGCGCGCGCTTCCACTACGGCGACATCACCACGCACCCGGACTTCGCCGGCCAGAGCCCCTCGGCCGAGGCGGTCGCGCGCTACTTCTTCCGCGAGGTGAGGCGGGCGCTCGGGGCGGAGGGCGACCGCCTGGTGCGCGTCCGCGTCTGGGAGGCGCCGGGCTGCAGCGCCAGCTACGCCGAGTGAGGACGTGCCGGCCGAAGCGCTCGGCCCGCGAGGCGTGAGACACTATCCTCGCCCGTAGGAGGGACCACCATGAAGAGAGCGCTCACCGCCGCCGCACTGATCGGCGGCCTCTGGCTTCTGGCGCCGGCGGCCCAGGCCCAGACCGGCACCGCCCGCGGCAAGGTCCTGGACGCCCAGGGCCAGCCGCTCGCCGACGCCAAGGTCGTGATGGAGTTCCAGGGCGGCATCACGCGCAAGTTCGAGGTCAAGACGAACAAGAAGGGCGAGTGGATGCAGGTGGGGATGCAGCCAGGCCCGTACAAGTTCACGGCCAACAAGGAAGGCTACCAGCCGTCCTTCATCGAGGTCCGGATCTCGCTCGGCGACCCGACCCCCGTGCCCGACTTCAAGCTGAACACCATGGCCGAGGCCCAGAAGCAGGCGGCGGGCGGGAACGACGCCGCGGCGCTGCGCGGCAGCTTCCAGACGGCGGTCGAGCTCCACAACGCCGGGAAGATCGACGAGGCCGAAGCGGCCTACAAGGCCATCCTCGAGAAGAGTCCCGGCGTCGCCGAGGTCTACCAGAACCTCGGCCAGCTCTATCTCGGCAAGAAGGACTATCCGGCCGCCGAAACCGCGTTCCTGAAGGGGCTCGAGCTGCGCCCCGACTCGACCGACATCGCGACGCTGCTCGCGCGCACCTACCAGGAGTCGGGCCAGCCGGACAAGGCGATGGCGCTGCTCGAGAAGGCGGCGGGCGCCAACCCGGCGGACGCCAAGGCGCAGTTCAACCGCGGCATCTTCCTGCTGAACGCGAACAAGAACGAGGAGGCGATCGTCGCCTTCCAGGCCGCGATCAAGGCCGATCCGGCCGCGCCCGAGGCGTACTTCAGGCTCGGCGCGCTGATGATCGGCCAGGGCAAGATCCCCGACGCCATCGCGAACCTCGAGAAGTACCTGAGCCTGAACCCGACCGACGCGCAGAACGTGGCGACGGCGCAAGGGCTGTTGAAGGCGCTCAAGAAGTGATCGCGGAGCGCGTGGCCGCCGTCCGGGAGAGGATCGCCCGGGCGGCGGATCGCGCGCGCCGCTCGCCCGCGGACGTGCGCCTCGTCGCGGTGAGCAAGACGCAGCCGGTCGAAGCCGTGCGCGAGGCCTTCGGCGCCGGTGTCCGCGACTTCGGCGAGAACCGCGTCCAGGAGGCCGAGCCCAAGATCGCCGCGAGCGCCGACCTCTCCGCGTCGGGCGCGCGCTGGCACCTCGTGGGCCACCTGCAGTCGAACAAGGCCCGGCGTGCGGCGGGCTCTTCGAGCTCGTTCAGTCGATCGACTCGCTCGAGCTCGCGCGACGTCTGGGACGCGCGGGCGAGGAAACCGGACGGACGGTGCGCGGCCTCATCGAGGTCGACCTCGCCGCCGAGCCCTCGAAGTACGGCCTCCCGGAGGCGGAGCTCCTCCCGGCACTGGGATCGCTGCGCGGCCAGGCCGGCCTGCGGCTCGAGGGCCTGATGGTGCTGCCCCCGCTGCTCGACGACACCGAGGCCGTGCGGCCCTACTTCAAGCGGCTGCGGGAGCTCCGCGACCGCGCGCTCGGCGAGGGGCTGCTGGCCGCGGGCGAGCTGTCGATGGGGATGAGCCACGATTTCGAGGCCGCGATCGAGGAAGGCGCGACACTCGTGCGCGTCGGGACGGCGATCTTCGGCGAGCGACGGCAGGCGGCCTAGCGGCCTGAAGCCGTAGCCGGTCAGGGCTTCAGTGGTACCAGCGCGGGCCCTCGTCCCGTGACCGCGGCCGCGGCACCTCCCGCAGGTTGCTGCTGCGGTGGCGCCAGCGCCTGTAGGCCAGCTCGAACTTGACCTTCGTCCAGAGCTCGCCGAGGGGGCTGCGGCGCAGCGCGAGCAAGGCGATGAGCTCGGCCGCGAAGTGCGGGACGAAGCTCGCGATCGAGCCGCTCAGCAGGGCGAAGAGCAGCGTGCCCGCCAGCGTCGCGTAGATCAGGTTCCGCCCGTGCAGGGGCAGCACGAAGTAGACGAAGATGTCGCGCGTCGGGTAGGCGATCGCCCAGGCGATGATCAGGGCCGAGATCACCGGCCAGGCTCCGACCGCGACGAGGCCCCAGAGCGGAGACCAGACGAGCGCCAGGAGGCAGGTCACACCCGCGGCGGCGGCCGCGATGCCCAGGTAGGTCGCGAGGAAGCGGACCGGGCCCCAGAGGCGAACCAGGTCGCTGCCGAACCAGAAGAGGGCGAGCGCGGCGAAGATCAAGCCGAGCGGGTTCATCTCGAAGAAGGCCCAGGTCACGAGCCGCCAGACCTGCCCCGACCAGACGAACGCGGGGACGAGCGCTCCGCCGTGCAGGATGCTCTGTGCCTGTGCTCCCAGGATCGACGTGACCAGGGTCGCCCCGATCAGGAGCGCCACCGCGACAGGCAGGCTGCCGCCGAGCACGTGGATAGGACGATTGAGCCAGCCCGAGCGGGAAGACACCGTGTTTCCATCGTAACCCGCTTTGGCGTCCGGCCCGGCGGCCGCGGCCCCGGCGCGTCGGCGCGGGTCTACAATCTCTCGTTGAGGCGAGAGCGTTGGAGGGGAGTCGATGAAGCTCACACCGGCCGACGTCCAGAGGCAGATCTTCAGCGCGCGTTTCCGCGGCTTCGATAGGGACGAGGTGCGCACGTTCCTGGCCGCGGTGGCCGAGGAGATGGCGGGGCTCCAGCGCGAGAAGGACCTCGTCGCGCAGCAGCTGCGCCACCTCGAGCTGATCGTGAACGAGCACCGCGAGCGCGAGTCGATCCTGAAGAACACGCTGCTCACCGCGCAGAAGGCCTCCGAGGACATCCGCGAGACCGCTCGCCGGCGAGGCCGAGACGATCGTGAAGCAGGCCGACCTGCAGGGCGACCGCCTGCTCGAGCTGGCGCAGAACCGCGCGCACGAGGTCGAGCGCGGCATCCTGGAGCTGCGCGGGCAACGCTCGTCGCTGCGCACCGACATCCGCGCGGTCGTCACGCGCCTCACGCGCCTCCTCGACCTGCAGGAGGAGGCCGAGGTCGAGGACAACCTGCGCTTCCTGAAGCGCCGCGAGGAGGCGTCGGGGCAGTAGCCGCGTGGCGGTCGACTGGCGCGACACGGAGAACGGCCTGACGCTGCGCGTCAGGGTGCAGCCGCGGGCCTCGAAGGACGCGCTGGCGGGCGAGCGGGACGGCGCGCTCGTCGTGAAGCTGAAGGCGCCGCCGGTCGACGGCGCCGCGAACCAGGCCCTGGCGCGTTTCCTGGGCAAGGCGCTCGACGTGGCGCCCTCCGCCGTCCGAATCGTCTCCGGAGCCGCCGGCCGCAACAAGCTCGTGGCCGTCGCGGGGATCGACGTCGCGACGGCGCGCGCGCGGCTCGCCACATGATCGAAGCGGACCTGCTGATCCGCCGCATCGGACGGCTGGCGACGCTCGCGGGGACGGCACCTCGCACGGGCTCGGCGCATGCGCGATCTGGGGATCCGGGAGGACGCGGCCGTCGCCGCGTCCGGCGGCCGCATCGCCTGGGTGGGCCAGGACGGCGAGGCTCGCTCGAGCGTGGCCCTGCGTGCCGGCGGCGAGGAGATCGACGCGGCCGGCGCGGCGGTGGTCCCCGGCTTCGTCGACGCCCACACGCACCTCGCGTTCGCCGGCGACCGCGACGACGAGATCCGGCAGCGGCTCGCCGGCGCGAGCTATCAGCAGATCGCGGCCGCGGGCGGCGGGATCGTGAAGACCGTCGGAGCGACGCGCGCGGCCTCCGCCGGCGACCTCGCGGCGCTCGTCGAAGCCCGCCTCGACGAGATGCTGCTCTGCGGCACCACGACCGCGGAGGTGAAGAGCGGCTACGGGCTCGAGACCCGGGCCGAGATCCGCAGCCTGGAGGCGATCCGCGACGCGGCGGCGCATCCCATCCCGTGAGCGTCGTGCCGACCTTCCTGGGCGCGCACGAGGTCCCGCCCGAGCACCGTGCGAGCCGCGAGCGCTACGTCGAGCTGCTGATCGACGAGATGATCCCCGCGGTCGCCGAGCGCGGCCTCGCGGTCTTCGCCGACGTGTTCTGCGAGGAGGGCGTCTTCAGCGTCGACGAGAGCCGGCGCATCCTGCTCGCGGCGCGCGAGCGCGGGATGAAGCTGCGCGTTCACGCGGACGAGCTGGCTGCGACCGGCGGCGCGGAGCTGGCGGCCGAGCTCGGCGCGCATTCCGCGGACCATCTCGTGCACGTCTCGCCCGCCGGCATGCGGGCGCTCGCCGCTGTCGGGCTGCGTCGCGACGCTGCTGCCGGCGGCCGCCTTCTACCTGCGGCTCGGCCGCTTCGCGCCCGCGCGCGCGCTCGTCGAGGCCGGGGTTCCGGTGGCGCTCGCCTCCGACGTCAACCCCGGCGGCGGGCTCTCGCCCTCGCTGCCGTTCGCGATGGCGCTCGCGTGCTTCGGGATGGGCCTGTCGCTCGAGGAAGCTCTTTGCGCCGTGACCGTGAATGCGGCCTGCTCGCTGGACCTCGCGGCCGAGGTCGGATCGGTCGAGAAGGGCAAGCGTGCCGACCTCGTCGTCCTGCGCTCGTCGCGCCTTCTCGACCTGGTGCGCGTCGGGGTTCCGGCGATCCGCGCGGTGGTGAAGGACGGCCGCGTGGTCGTGCGTGACGGGCGGCGCGGCGATTGAGCCCGTCGCCGGTCCGCGCGCTCTCGATCCACGCCGACTACGGCTGCCGGATGACCGGCGTCTGCTGCCGCTCCGGCTGGGACGTCCCGGTGGAGCCGGACGTCGAGACTCGCCTCGATGCCGCGGTTGCGGCCGGAACGCTGGGTGTCCGCGCGCCGTGGTCGCGTCCGCTCCGAGGCCTGCCGCACCAGGCTCGCGTCGTGCTCCGCGTGTCGGCCGCGGGCGAATGCGTCTTCCACGAGAAGGGGGAGCCCCGGCTCTGCGCCGTGCACCGGCTACTCGGCCCGGACGCGCTGCCCTCGGCGTGCCGGCAGTTTCCGCGGGTCGCCACGCTCACGCCGCTCGGCGTCTCGGTCACGCTCTCGCACTACTGCCCGACCGCAGCGGGCCTGCTGTTCCGTGACGGCGTGCCGCTCGCGGTCGTGACCGACGCGCCGGCCTTCCCTGCGTCCCGGTCGTACGAGGGGCTCGACGCCCGCGACGCGCTCCCGCCCTTCGCGCGCCCCGGCGTCCTCATGACCTGGGCGTCGCACGAACGCTTCGAGGCGCACGCGCTCGCGACTCTCGCTCGCGAGGAGCTGTCGCCTGAAAGCGCGCTCGCGAACCTCGCGGCCACGGCCGATCGGCTCCGTGCGTGGACGGTTGCGGACGGCCTCTTCGACGACTTCGCGGCCGTGGTCCTGGGCGCGCGCACGGTGCCGCCGGACGAGCCCGAGGCTCCGCTCGAAGTCGCGCTCGCCGACTGGGACGACGTGGCGGCGTGCGTGCCGTCCGCCCATGCGAGGCCACGAAGCCCGCGCTCCGACGTCGAGGCGATGGGCCTCGGGAAGACGAGCGCGCTCGTCCACGAGGGATGGAATCGCTTGCAGTGGCCGGTACGCCGATGGCTCGCCGCCAGAGCCTTCGCGAGCTGGCTGCCGCTCCAGGGCGACGGCGTCCGCACGACGGTCGTCGGCCTGCGCGTGGCGCTCGGCGTGCTTCGCGCGGAAGCGGCCCGCGGCTGCGCCGAGGGCGCGGGCACGGAGCTCGACGGCGCGGTGCTGAAGGAAGCCATTCGCCGCGCCGACCTCCTGCTGCACCACCTCATCGACGTCGAGGCTTTCGCGCGGAACCTCAGCCGCTGCGAGGCCTGAGGACGTGTGCTGACTAGCGCGCGCCGCGCGCTCGCGCCCGCGGCCGGGCCTTCGGCGGCCGGCGAAGCGTGAGCGGGCGAGCCTCCGGGCCGTACTTCCTGAGGTAGTAGCGGAACTGGTCGTACGACAGGCCGAGCTCGCGCGCGGCCCGCCGCTGAAGGCCGCCGGCACGAGTCATCGCCTCCTGGATCTGCCGGCGCTTGAAGGCGTCGACGCGCTCCTCGAAGCCCACGGCCTCTGCGGAAGCCGACTCGGGCAGGTCGATGTCCTCGGGGTCGACGACGCTCGTCCGGTCGCGATACGCGGCCCGTTCGACCGTGCTCTTGAGCTCCCGCACGTTGCCGGGGAAGGCATGGCGCCGGAGCAGCGCCAGCGCGCCGGGGCTCAGGCGCTTGGCTCCGAGCGACGGCACCTCGCGCACGAACTCGTCGAGGAAGTGGCGGGCCAGCACCTCGATGTCGCCGTCCCGCTCGCGCAGCGCCGGCACGCGCACCACCTCGAACGCCAGCCGGTCGTAGAGATCCTGCAGGAAGCGGCCCTCCCGGATCGCCCGCTCGAGGTCGGTGTTCGTCGCCGCCAGGATCCGGGCGCTCGAGCGCAGCTCCTGCTGCCCGCCGAGGCGGTGGAAGGTGCCGTACTCGATCACGCGCAGGATCTTCTGCTGGAAGGCGAGCGGCATGTTGCCGATCTCGTCGAGGAACAGCGTGCCGCCCTCGCACTGCTCGAACTTCCCCGGCCGGCGCTGGTCGGCTCCGGTGAAGGCGCCGCGCTCGAAGCCGAACAGCTCGCTCTCGAGCAGCGTCTCGGGGAACGCCGCGCAGTTGACCGCCAGGAACGGACGCTCGCCCCGGCCCGAAGCCTCGTGGATGGCGCGCGCGACGAGCTCCTTGCCGGTGCCGCGCTCGCCCACGATCAGCACGGGCCGCGGGATGCGGGCCACGCGCGCGACGCGCTCGAGCACGTCGCGGATCGCGTCCGAGGAGCCGACGATGCGGTAGCGCTCGGAGGCCGCCTCGTGCAGCAGCCGGTACTGCTCGCGCAGCGCCCGGTGGCGGTGGACGAGCTCGACGGTCGGGTGGAGCTTGCGCAGCAGCGTCGCCACCCGCTCGTCGAGCTTGTCGCCGCGCACGAGGAAGTCGCTGGCGCCGGCCTTCACCGCCTCCGCGGCCAGCCCGACGTCGCCGCGGTCGGCCACCGCGATCACCGCGAGCTCGGGGTCCTGGGCGCGGAGCGCTATGAGCGCCTCGCGGCCGTTGCGGGCGCCGTCGCCGCGCAGATAGTCGAGCAGCACGAGGTCGAGCGGCTGCCGCGCGTGGCTCGCGACGAGCTCCGCGATCGAGCCCGACACGTCGACCACCGCCTTGTCGGCGGCGGTCTCGCGCAGCGCGCCGACGAGGTCGGCGAGGGCGCCTTCGGGCGCCTCGAGGACGGCGATGCGTTTCGGCATGCCCAACGCTCGCCTAGCGTAAGGCCGCCGGGAGCGAACGTAAAGCGAGTGGTGGTTTTCACCAGCGGCTGGTGTTTTTCACCAGGGGGGCGCGCGGGCGTCCGCCCGCATCTCGCTGAAGGCACGAGGGCCGGCCGCTGGCAGCGGCCTTGCTCCTACAGGCGCTCGGACCCAAGGAGGTCCACCATGACCGCCCCCAACACGACGCTCGTCTGGCTGGCCTTCGTCCCGCTCGTCACGCTGATCCTGCTCTGGCTGCTGGGAGTCCGCTACATCCCTCACAACCGGGTGGGCGTCGTCGAGAAGCTGTGGTCGCTGCGCGGCTCGCTCGAAGGCGGCCGGCTGATCGCCCTCGCCGGCGAGGCCGGCTTCCAGGCCGAGATCCTGCGCGGGGGCCTGCACGTCCTCTACTTCCCGTGGCAGTACCGCCTGCACAAGGTGCCGCTCGTCGTCGTCTCGGAAGGCAAGATCGGCTACGTCTACGCGCGCGACGGCCGCCCGCTGCCGCCGACGCAGACGCTCGGCCGCATCGTCGCCTGCAACCACTTCCAGGACGCGTCGCGGCTTCCTCACGAGCGGCGGCCAGCGCGGCCGCCAGCGCGCGTTCCTGCGCGAGGGCGTCTTCGCGGTGAACCTCGCGCTCTTCGTCGTGATCACGGAGGAGGGTGTCCTGTCGGGGCCGGTCAAGGAGGCCGCACGCCCGCTACGCGGACTGGCACCGCCAGCTCCAGGCGATCTCCGGCTTCGCCCCGGTGGTGATCGGCCACGGCGGCCGGAGCCACGCGGCCAAGGAGGAGCGCGAGGACACGACCTCACCTCGCACGACACGATCGGCGTCGTCACCGTCCACGACGGCCGGCCGATCGACCCGAGCGAGATCATCGCGCCCGAGGTCCGGCCGCGCGGGCCGGAGCAGCACGACCACGGCTACTTCCAGGACTGCGAGGCCTTCCTCGAGCTCGGGCGGCCGGCGCGGCAAGCAGCTCCAGGTGCTGACCGACGGCACCTTCTTCCTGAACCGCTGGTTCGCGACCGTCGAGACGATGCCGAAGACCGCTGATCCCGATCGGCTACGTCGGCGTCGTGGTCGCCTACTACGGCGGCCGCGGCCAGGACCTGACGGGCGAGGCGTTCCGCTACGGCGAGCAGGTCGAGGCGGGCGAGCGCGGCGTCTGGAAGCGCGCGCTGCCCCCGGGCAAGTACCCGCTCAACCCGTTCGCGCAGCGCGTCGAGCTCGTCCCGACCGTCAACTTCGTCCTGCGCTGGATCACCGGCCAGGCCGAGGCGCACCAGTACGACAAGGACCTGACCTCGCTCGACCTGATCACGGCCGACGGCTACGAGCCGGTGCTGCCGCTGTCGCTGGTGCTGCACATCGACTACGAGAAGGCGCCCTCGGTGATCCAGCGCTTCGGCGACGTGCGCCGGCTGATCAGCCAGACGCTCGACCCGATCCTCTCGGCCTACTTCCGCGACGTGGCCCAGAGCTCGAGCATGCTCGACCTGCTGACCCATCGCGAGGAGATCCAGAAGCGCGCCACCGAGGAGCTCGGCCGTCGCTTCCGCGACTACGACATCACCTGCGTGGCCGTGCTGATCGGGCGCCCGGAGTCGAAGATCGACGACCCCGAGCAGGAGGATCCGATCGAGACGCTCTTCGACCAGCTCCGGCATGCGGCGCCTGGCCGAGGAGCAGAAGCACACCTTCGCCAAGCAGGAGGAGGCGGCGGTGCAGCTCAAGGAGCTGAACGACGCGCAGGCGGCGGCGGCCAAGCAGACCGAGCTGACGCAGACGCGCGTGGAGGTCGAGATCGCCGGCAACCGCGGCGCGGCCCAGCTCGCGGAGGCCGAGCGGCTCGCGGAGCGCGACGTCGCGCGCGCCGAGGGCGAGTCGCGGGCCAAGGAGCTGCTCGGCCGCGGCGAGGGCGCGCGCGTCGCGCAGGTCGGCCTCGCCGAGGCGGGCGTCACGCTGCAGAAGGTTCGCGCCTACGGCGAGCCGCGGCTCTTCGCGCTCAGCCTGGTCGCCGACCACTTCGCCCACAGCGCCCAGCCGATCGTGCCGGAGCGGCTGCTGGTGATGGGCGGCGGCAGCGACGGCGCCGCAGCGGCCGCGGGCTCGACGAGCGTCCTCAACCAGCTCGTCGCGCTGCTGCTGGCCGAGCGCGCGGGCGTCGGCTTCGCCACGGACGAGAAGGCGCTCGCCGAGCTCGAGCGGGCCACACAGGCCGCGGCCCGCGGCGGGAGCAAGGCGCCCGAATCAGGCCGTGCCTGAAGCGGGCCGCGCCTGACGGCAGTCCTCCGGCTTGACCCTGGTCTTGCCGGAGGACTAGCCTCGTTCCGGAGATCGCGTCTCGTGCCCTCTCGCGCCTCCTTTCTCCCGTCGGTGTCGCTGGTTCTGGCATTCGCGGCGTCCGCGAGTGCGCAGACGGCCTCGAGCCTCGCGGAGGCTCGAAAGCGCTACGAGCTCGGCACCCTCGCGGAGAGCGCGAGCGATCTCCCGGGCGCGCGCCGCGAGTACGAGGAGGCGATCCGGCTGGCGCCGAGGATGGCGGTGGCTCACGATCGGCTCGGCTTCGTGCGAGGTCTTCAGGGCGAGACCGCTGAAGCGATCGGGCACTTCGAAGAGGCGGTGCGTCTCGACCCGCGGCTCTTCGACGCCCGCTACCACCTCGGGGCGACGCTCTGGTGGGCCGGCCGCTCGCAGGAGGCGCTCCCCGTCCTGCGCGAGGCCGTCACGCTGCGGCCGGACCATCCCGAAGCCCGCTACTACCTCGGCCTGGCGCTCGAGCAGCAGGGCCGTACCGACGAGGCGATCGGGGAGCTCCGCCGCGTCGTGAAGCGGGCGCCTCGCCTCGCGCCCGCTCACCTGCATCTGGGGCTCGCGCTCCAGAAGCAAGGCGACCTGCCGGGCGCGCTCTCGGCGTTTCGCGAGGCCGTGGCGCTCGATCCGAAGGACAAGGACGCGGCCAACAGCCTCGGGCTCGCGCTCCTCCAGAAGGGCGAGTCGGACGAGGCGCTGCGCACGTTCCAGAAGCTGGTGGCCGAGCAGCCCGACTTCCCGCAGGCGCGTCACAACCTCGGCAGCGCCCTCATGCAGATGGGCGACCTCGAGGGCGCGATCGCCGTCTACCGCGAGCTGCTCCGGCGGGACGAAGGCGACGCCGAGGCTCTCTACAACCTGGGCATGGCCCTCAAGCAGAAGGACGACTTCGCCGGCGCCGAAGCCGAGCTCCGCAAGGCCACGGCGCTCGACCGCTCGCTGCCCGAGCCTCCGTACACGCTCGCCGTCGTGCTCTGGCAGACGGGCCGGCCCGAAGAGGCGGTCGCGGAGCTGCGCGAGGCGATTGCCCGCAAGCCGGACTACGCCGACGCCCACTACGTGCTCGGCACCGTGCTGCGGCAGCTCGGCCAGGCGGACGAGGCGCTCGCCGAGTTCCGCGCGACGATCCGCTACCAGCCGACGTCGGCCGAGGCCCACCTGAGCCTGGGCCAGCTGCTCCAGCAGAAGAAGCAGACGAGCGAGGCGGCGGTCGCGTTCGCCGAAGCGCAGCGGCTGCTCCGCAAGAAGGCGGACGCGCAGGCGGCGACCTTCGCCGTCAGCGTGGGGCTCGAGCGCATCAAGGACAACGACACCGCCGGCGCGATCGAGCGCTTCCGGGAGGCCGTCCGCCTGTCACCCGACTACCCCGAGGCTCACTACCAGCTGGCGCTCGCGCTGCAGGCGACCGGCGGCCAGGCGGAGGCCCACGCCGAGTTCGCGAAGGCGCACCGGCTGGCTCCGCACCTGACGCCGCCCGAGGCAAGGCAGCCGTGACGGCACGCGCGCGTGCCCTCGCCTTTGCCCTGCTCGTGCTCGCGTTCGTGGTCACGCGGCGAGACCCCGCGGCCTCGGCGGATCCCGAGCCCGCGCTCGGCTTCTCGTTCAAGAACGCCGCCCGGGAGGCCGGCCTCGACGCGCTCACGGTCTACGGGGGCCGCGAGAAGAACAAGTACCTGCTCGAGACGACGGGCTGCGGCGTCGCGCTCCTCGACTACGACGGCGACGGCTGGCAGGACGTGTTCCTGGTCAACGGCACGACGCTCGAGGGATTCCCGCGCGGGTCGGAGCCGACGAACCACCTCTACCGGAATCGCGGCAACGGCAGCTTCGCCGACGTGACGAAGCAGGCCGGCCTCGCCGAGAGCGGGTGGGGGCAGGGCGCCTGCGCCGGCGACTACGACAACGACGGACACGTCGACCTGTACGTCACGTACTGGGGACAGAACCACCTCTACCGCAACCAGGGCGACGGGAGCTTCGAGGACGTGACCGTCAAGGCGGGTCTCCGCAGCCCGCGCACGCGCTGGGGAACCGGGTGCGCCTTCGTCGACTACGACCGCGACGGCCGGCTCGACATCCTCGTCGCCAACTACATCGACATGGAGCTCGCCACGACGCCGACGCCGGACTCGGGCCTGTGTCGCTTCAAGGGAGTGCCGGTCGCGTGCGGGCCGCCCGGGCTCACGGGAGGCAAGAACGCGCTCTACCGGAACAAGGGCGACGGGACGTTCGCGGACGTCTCGGAGTCGGCAGGCATCACGCGCGCGAGCGGCACCTACGGCCTCGGCGTGAGCACGCTCGACTTCGACGACGACGGCTGGACCGACGTCTACGTGGCCAACGACTCGAATCCGTCGACGCTCTACCGCAACAAGCGCGACGGCAGCTTCGAGGACGTCGCCGTCATGAGCGGCTGTGCCTTCAGCCAGGACGGCAAGCCCCAGGCGGGCATGGGCGTTGCCGTGGGGGACTACGACCGCAACGGGACGATGGACCTGTTCAAGACCAACTTCGCGGGGGACACCGCGACGCTCTACCGCAACACCGGCGACGGCTTCTGCGAGGACCGCACCTTCGCGGCCGGGATCGGAACCAACACGCGCTGGCTCGGGTGGGGGACCGGCTTCGTCGACTTCGCGAACGACGGCTGGCTGGACCTCTTCCTCGTGAACGGGCACGTGTACCCGGAGGTGGAGCAGCTCAAGACCGAGGCCGGCTACAAGCAGCGCAAGGTCGTCTACCGCAACCGTCGCGACGGCCGCTTCGAGGACGTGAGCGAGCGGCTGGGCGAGCCCGTCACGACACCGAAGGCCGGCCGCGGTGCCGCCTTCGGCGACCTCGACAACGACGGCGACGTGGACGTGGTGGTCAACAACGTCCACGACACGCCCGATTTCTTCCGCACCGAGACGAGCGGCCGCAACCACTGGCTGACGGTCGCGCTCGAGGGCACGCGCTCGAACCGCAGCGCGATCGGTGCGCGGCTGCGCTGCACGGCGGGCGGCGCGCTCCAGACCCAGGAGGTGCGCGGCGGGGGGAGCTACGATTCGCAGAACGACCTGCGGGTGCACTTCGGCCTGGGCGACGCCGCGACGGTGGAGCGGCTCGAGGTGCGCTGGCCGAGCGGTCTCGAGGAGGAATGGCGCGACGTGGCGGCGGACCGCATCCTTTCCCTTCGCGAGGGCACGGGCACGGCGGTGCGGCGATGACGCGGACGCTTGCGCGGCTCGCGGTCGTCGGCGGGCTCGCCGTGTTCCAGGGGGCTGCCGCCTGGGCGCAGCAGGACGGCGTCGCTCCGCTCGTGTCCGCGGCGCGCGCTCTCGTCGACAAGGGCCAGCCCAAGGCCGCGATCGAGACGCTCCAGGCGCTCGACCGCAGCGATCCGCGCGTGGCGCAGGCGCTCGGCGTCGCCTACTACCACGCCGACGACCCCGTCCGCGCCATCGAGCTGCTCACGCCCGTCGTCTCGCAGCTCGGCGCGGACACGCTCGAGGGGCGCGAGGCCGCGCAGGTGCTCGGCCTGTCGCTCTACATCGCGCAGCATCTGGCCGAGGCGATCCCGTACCTGGAGCGCACGCGGGCCTGGGCCCCCGACAACGTGGAGCTGCTCTACGTCCTCGGCAACGCCTACGTCCAGACGCGCCAGCCCGACAAGGCGCGCGAGTCCTTCGCGCGCCTCTTCCGCGTCCCGCCCGACTCGGCCGCCGCCCACCTGCTCGCGGCGCAGATGATGGTCCGGCTCGCAGTTCGAGGAAGCGGCCGAGCAGGAGCTGCAGCAGGCCGTGGCGAAGGACGCGCGCCTGCCGCAGGCGCACTTCCTGCTCGGCCAGGCCGCGCTCTTCCGCTCGCGCTTCGACGAAGCGGCGGCACTCATGCAGAAGGAGCTGGAGGTGAACCCGGGCAGCGCGATGGCGCTCTATCGCCTCGGCGAGATCTACACGCGCCAGTCGCGCTGGGACGAGGCGATCGCCGCGCTCCAGAAGTCGCTCTGGATCAACCCCGCCTTCAGCGGGCCCTACATCCTGCTCGGCAAGGCGTACACGAAGAAGGGCCAGCCGGCGACCGCCGAGGGCATGCTGCGACGCGCCGTCGAGTACGACCCGAACAACAAGTCGGCCCACTACCTGCTCGCCCAGCTCCTGCAGCAGACCGGCCGCGCCGACGAGGCGAAGCGCGAGTTCGAGATCGCGGAGCGCCTGCTGGACGCGCCCGACCGGTAACGCATGCGCCTCGCTCGGCCTGGCTGCTGCCGAGCCTGCTCCTCGCGCGCGCGCTCGCGCCCGCGGCGGCTCCGTGGCCCGTCTCGCTTCGTCGACGTGGCCGCGCGCGCGGGGCTCACGCGCGAGTCCGTCTACGGCGGGCTCGAGAAGAAGCGCTTCATCATCGAGACGAACGGGGCCGGCGCGGCCTTCTTCGACGCCGACGGCGACGGCTGGGTCGACGCGCTGGTGCTGAACGGCACGCGGCTCGAGGAGGGGACGCGCCGGGAGGCGGCCTGGCCGGCGGGCCAGGCGCCGGTCAGCCACCTCTATCGCAACAACCGCGACGGGACCTTCCGCGACGCGACCGCGCAGGCGGGCCTCGGCAAGACCGGCTTCGCGTCGTCCGTGTGCGCCGGCGACTACGACAACGACGGCGCCCTCGATCTGTTCGTGACCTACTTCGGCAGGAACGTCCTCTACCGCAACCTCGGTGCGGGCCGTTTCGAAGACGTCACGGCGAAGGCGGGGCTCGCGGCGCCCGGGGATCGCTGGGGGTCGGGCTGCAGCTTCGTGGACTACGACCGCGACGGGCGGCTCGATCTGTTCGTCGCGAACTACCTCGCGTTCGACCTCGCGCAGGCGCAGGAGCCCGGCCAGGGCACGAACTGCCTCTGGAAAGGCGTCCCGGTCAACTGCGGCCCGAAGGGACTGCCCACCGACACGAACCTCCTCTACCGGCAGGGAGCCGACGGCACGTTCGAGGACGTGTCCCAGGCCTCGGGCATCGCCCGGGTGACGGGCAGGTACCCGATGACGGCCGCCGCCGCCGACCTGGACGGCGACGGCTGGACCGACATCTACGTCGCGTCCGACTCGACCGCGGCGATCCTCTACCGCAACAACCACGACGGCACCTTCACCGACGTGGCGCTGCCGAGCGGCGTCGCCTACGACGAGGACGGCCGGGCCCAGGCGGGCATGGGGCTCGGCCTCGCCGACTTCGACGGCGACGGCCGGCTCGACCTGCTCAAGACCCACTTCGCCGACGACATCCCCGCGCTCTACCGGAACCTCGGGCGCGGGCAGTTCGAGGACGTCGCGACCTCGGCCGGGCTCGGCGTGCTGAACCGCTACGTGGAGTGGGGCGCCGGCATGCCCGACCTCGACAACGACGGCCGGGCCGACGTCTTCTACGCGACCGGCAACGTCTATCCCGAGATCGAGAGGCACTTCGCCCAGTACCCGCATCGCGGCCCCAAGGTCGTGTTCCGCAACGAGGGCGGCGCGCGCTTCGAGGACGTGAGCGCGCAGAGCGGGCCGGGCGCCGCGGCCGCGCACTCGAGCCGCGGGGTCGCGTTCGGCGACTTCGACAACGACGGCGACGTGGACGTCGCTCGTCATGAACATGAACGAGCCGCCGTCGCTGCTGCGCAACGAGTACGCGGGCGGCAACGGCTGGATCGAGGTGAAGCTCGTGGGCACGCGCTCGAACCGCGCGGGCCTGGGGGCGACGGTCACCCTCTCCGTCGGAGGGCGCCTACAAGCGCGGGCCGCTCTCAGCCAGACGAGCTACTACTCGCACGACGATCTGCGGCTGCACTTCGGCCTGGGGACCAGCACCAGGGCCGACCAGATCGAGGTGCGCTGGCCGAGCGGCCAGGTGGACGTGATGAAGGACGTGGCCGGCCGGCGGGTGGTGACGATTCGCGAAGGCGAATCCGGGACGTCCGTGCCGCGCTAGACCCTCGTGCTAGCGCAGTGGGACGGAGAGCTCGCGCCGCAGGTAGCCGTCGCCCGTCCCTTCGAACGGCACCTGCAGCAGCCAGTCTCGAGGGCCCGTGCGGCGTGCCTCGACGCCGCCTGTTGGCCCGAGCGTGCGTGGCGTGCGGACGCGCAGCTCGTACGACCGGCCCGCACGGCCTTCCAGGAGCAGGTGGAGCGCCCCGGCCTGCGCGCGATTGCGCAGGATCCGAAGCCCTTCGCTGCGCGCTCCCGGCGAGGACGGCTCGGCGCGCGCGTAGGCTTCGCTGCCCTCGTCGTAGGAGAGCTCGAGCTCGGTGCGGGCCGCCGCCTTGTCGAGCTCCACCTGCACGCGCTGGACGTCGCCGGCTTCGACCGCGTCGAAGCGCAGGGCGCGCCCGCCCGCGTGAACGGAGCGCACGCGCGCGTCGCGGGGGAAGGCGGGAGCGACGACGAGCCGCAGGTCGGGACCGTCGCCGCGGCGAGTCACCTCGATCGTCGCGCGTCCCGCGGAACGCCGAAACGACAGGTCGTAGCGGGCGGCGCCGACCGCCACGTTGCGCACCGCCGCGTGGTCCCAGTCCGCGGGCAGCGACGGGGCGAAGCGCAGGCTGCGGCCGCCCGCGCCGGCCTCGATCCCGAAGAGGCCGCGCAGGAGCGGCGTCGCCACCATCGCCTCGGACCAGACCTGGTGGTCCGAGGAGCGGCCGAACGGCGCGTTGAAGTCGCCCGACAGGAGCTCGGTGACGTAGCCGACGGCGCTGCGCGAGCGGAGGAGCGCGTTGGCCATCAGCGCCTGGTACCCGACGCTCGGGCGGCCGTAGCGATAGCCGGCCATCGCCGCCCAGCCGGTGAAGAGCGGCCAGACCGAGCCGTAGTGGTAGGAGAGCGGGTCGTAGAGGCGGCTCGCGTCGGAGAGGAGGCGCGCGCCCCAGTCGGTGGCGAGCGAAGCGCCTCCGAGGTGGTCGAGCTGCGGCTGCGCGCGCTCGTCCGCGAGCTCGGCCCAGAAGAGCGGCACCGCCGGCATCACCGTGTCCTCGTCGATCAGGCGGACGCGGGCGAGCTCGTCGAGCCGCGCCTGCCGCGCGCTCGCGGTTCGGGCCGGGTTCGGCCTTCGGCGGGCGCTCCGGCGGCAGCGACGTCGCGAAGGCGTAGAAGCCGCGCTCCTTCAGCCAGTACGTCTCCTCGACGGCGTTCCGCGTGCGTTCGGCCGCGGCGCGCGCTTCGCGCCGCGAGGGCCGGCTCGCGCCGCGCCTCGGCGAGCTCGGCCAGGCTGCGCGCGGCTTCGATCCAGACGCCCTGCAGGTAGATCTCCTCGTGGGCCGGGTGAAGCGCGCCGCCCTCGACCCAGCCGTGGCCGACGTTCGTGTTCTCGACGAGGCCGTTGCCGTCGGTGTCGGTGCCGGCCGTGAAGCGGTAGGCGCGCACGATCGAGTCCCACGCGGCCTCGAGGTGCGCCGTGTCGCCGCTCGCCCGCCAGTAGTCGGCCTGCGCCAGGACGTAGAGCGGGGTCGCGTCCGCGCTCTTCCACGCGTACTCGTACTCGGCGAACCACGGGATGAGCGCCGCGCTCTGCGAGATCTCGTGCGGGATCTTGCCGTCCGCGCGCTGGTGGCCGCGCAGGAAGTCGAGCGCCGTCCTGGCGCCCGCGAAGTCGCCGAGCGAGACGAGCGCGAGCGTCGTCCAGAGCGCGTCGCGCCCGAAGAACCAGCCGAATCCCGGGCGCTCGCTCTCGCCCGAGGTGCGGAAGCCCGCCACCAGCCCGGTGCCCAGCTGGGGGTTCGTGACCATCCCCTTGGCGATTCCGATCCGCGCCCACGCGAGCGACTCGTCGAGCCGCTCGTCCGGCGTCTCCACCGCCACCGTCGTTTCGAGGAAGCGTCGGTAGTGAGCGACGGCCTCCGCGTAGAGCGCCGGCGCGGAGCCGAGCAGCCGGTCGTAGGCGGCCTTCGCCTTGTCGCGGCCTTCGACGGAGCCCGCGATCACGACGGGCACGTAGACGTCGCGCGCCGTCTCGGGGCGCGTCTCCACCACGAACCGCAGCGGCACGTCGCGCGGCTCCTCCTGATACGGCATCACCGACACGTCGCGGGCGTCCGGCGAGCCCACGACACCCACGAAGCGACGCGTCTCCTCGGTCAGGTAGTAGACGCGCTCGTCCTCGTCCCAGTCGACGGACGCCGTCATCAGGCCCGCGGGCCACATCAAGCGCAGCCGAGGGCGGAAGGAGACGGTGACGGTGAGCGGGAGCACGCTGTCGACGTCGAGCAGCACCACGATTCCCGGCTCGTCCACGGGCGCGTAGAGGATCTGCCGGACGGTGAACGCCGCGTGCGAGTACGTGAAGACGGTGGCCTCGGGGCGCACCTCGATCTGCGTCAGGACGTCGTTGCCTTCGATGTCGAGCGGGTAGTCGTGCAGGCGGAAGGAGAGCCGGAAGTCGTCCAGGACCTTCAACGGGTAGGTCCACGCCTCGAACCCCACGCCTTCGCGGCCGAATACGGCCGCGCGCTGGCCGAGCACGTCGAAGAAGCGCCCGCGCGCGACCGGGCGGCGCAGCTCGATCCCGCTCGAGGGCAGTGGGAATCGCGTCACGGCGCGGCCGGGGGCCTCGGCTCCTTCGAGGGGCGCCGCGCACACGAGGAGCGCGACCGCGACCGCCTTCCCCCGGCCCACGCAATCGAGCGTAGGCCCCGCGCCGCGCAAGGGTCAACCCCGAGCGTGAGCGAGGTGAAGAGCCTCGGCTTCGCACACGCGAAGGCGAGGGTCAACCCGTTGAATTCCGCAAGATTCAGAAAAAACTTCTTGACGATCTAGAAACTGGATGCCTAGCATCAAATCAAGCAACCAGTCAGCTGAAGGTGTCGATCGCACGGCGGCGAAACGCAGGTGCTCAGCAATGCCTGGAAGTCGAGGGGCATCGTAGCCGGCGGCCCATCCGCTTCATCCTGGACGCCGCTTTCGCCTGAAAGCGGCCGGACGAACCAGCCATTCGGGTGGACCTCGGGATCGAAACGAGGGGGAAGCTATGGCATCCGCTATGCAGAGAGCTCGGGAACTGTTTCACGGACGCTGGAAGGTGTGGCTGGCGAGCGCAGTGCTCGCGATGGCAGCCTGGCCTGCACCGTCTGCGAGGGCGCAGGCCGTCTACGGGAGCATCGCCGGGACGGTGACCGACTCGACCGGGGCGGTCATGCCCGGCGCCACCGTCACGATCACCAGCATCGAGCGCAAGACCGCCAACAACGCGACGAGCGCGCACGACGGCTCCTACGTGAAGGACCGCCTGCTGCCCGGGAAGTACGAGGTGAAGGCCGAGCTCTCGGGCTTCAAGACGGTGGTCGTCTCGCCGGTCATCGTGAACGTCGACACCCAGACCAAGGTCAACATGGCGATGGACGTCGGCAGCGTGTCCGAGACGGTGTCGGTCACCTCGACCGAGGGCCAGCTGCTCAAGACCGACCGCGCGGACGTGGCCGTGACCTTCGACGAGAAGCAGATCAGCGAGCTGCCGATCCTCGACCGCAACTTCACCAAGTTCGTGCTGATCACGCCGGGGACCCAGCGCCTGAGCTGGAACCACGCGACGAGCGAGAACCCGCAGGGGTCGATCCAGACGATGGTGAACGGCCAGCACTTCAGCGGCACCGGCTTCCAGCTCGACGGCACCGAGAACCGCGACCCGATCCTGGGGATCATCGTGATCAACCCGACGCTCGAGTCGATCGGCGAGAGCAAGATCACCTCGCAGAACTACGACGCCGAGTTCGGCCAGGCGACCGCCGGTGTCGTCTCGGTCCAGACCAAGTCCGGGTCGAACTCGTTCCGCGGCAGCGTCTTCGAGTTCCACCAGAGCGACAAGTTCCAGGCGCGCAATCCCTTCTCGCAGCCCGACATTCCGAACGCGATCACCGGAAAGGTGCTGCCCGAGACCAAGCGCGACCAGTTCGGCGCCTCGCTCGGCGGCCCGGTCCTGAAGGACAAGTTCTTCTTCTTCGGCGACTACCAGGGCTGGCGCTACACCGACGGCGGCTCGAAGCTGCTCACGGTGCCCACGGACCTCGCGCGCACGGGAAACCTGAGCGAGTACGGCATCAACGTCTTCGACCCGGGCAACTGCGGCCTGTCCGCTCCGGGCGCGGTCCCCGCCAACCGCGTCCAGTTCCCGGGCAACGTCATCCCCGCGAACTGCCTCTCGTCGCAGGCGCTCCAGATCCTCAACCTGCTGCCGCATCCCAACAACGGCCCCGGGCACGATCAACAACTTCATCGCCCAGGGCTCGGAGAAGTTCGACAGCGACGCGTTCAACGGGCGCGCTCGACTGGCACGTCTCGCCGAGCATGAACACCTTCGCCCGCTACAGCCAGGCGAAGTTCGAAAAGACCGGCCCCTCGGCCTTCGGTGCGGGCGGCGGCCCCGGCGTCGTCGACCTCGGCGGAAACACCAAGGTGAAGAACCAGAGCCTCGCCGCTGGGCTGGGACTTCACGGTCAGCTCCACGTCGGTGGTGGACGTCCGCTTCGGCTGGTTCCGCTACCGGGTGGACGTCTTGCCGAACGACTTCGGGGACACGCCCGCGCTCGACGCCGGCATCCCCGGCATGAACGTGGAGGGCGATCCCTTCACCACCGGCCTGCCCGGGGGGTTCATCAACAACGTGGGCAACGGGAACACGCCGATCAACATGAGCTTCGGCACCGCGCTCGGCGATCGGACGGGTCGCTGCAACTGCCCGCTGACCCAGGACGAGAGCCAGTACCAGTTCGTCGTGAACTTCACGAAGAGCCTGGGCACGCACACGGTGAAGACCGGCTTCGACGTCCGCCGCGCCTACAACCTGCGCATTCCCAGCGACAACCACCGCTCGGGCGAGATCGACTTCAACGCCGAGCGCACGCAGGGACCGACCGGCGGCGGCCTGGGGCTCGCGACCTTCCTGCTCGGGGACGTCTCGGGCTACAGGCGCTACGTCAGCTCCAGCACGGACGCGCGCGAGCGGCAGTGGCGCTGGTTCTTCTACGTCCAGGACACCTGGCGGGCCGGATCGAAGTTCGTCTTCAACTACGGGATCCGGCTCGAGGACATCATGCCGCAGACGGTCAACGAGGCCGGCAACGCGGGCTTCTTCGACCCCACCACCGGGCTCATGCGCGTGGCGGGCGTGGGCGGAGTCGGCCTCGACGGCGACATCGACAACAAGATCAACATCGCGCCGCGCCTTGGAGCGACCTACCAGCTCAACCCGAAGACCGTGATCCGCCTCGGCTTCGGCCGCAGCTACGACATCGGCGTCTTCGGCTCCACCTTCGGCCACAGCGTGACGCAGAACCTGCCGGTGCTGGCGCGCCAGAGCCTGAACGCGCCCGAGAACTTCGCGCGCATCTTCACGCTGGCGGACGGCCCTCCGGCGCCGGTCGTTCCCGCGGTGGGCGCGGACGGCACCTTCGTCGCGCCCGACGGGGTCAACCCTTCGACGCTGCCGCCCCAGCAGCGGCTGCCCTACGTCGACGCCTGGAACCTCACGGTGCAGCGCGAGCTGAGCCCGGACGTCTCCGCCGAGGTCGCGTACGTCGGCAACAAGGGCACCCACGTCTTCAACGGCGACGGTCCCGACATCAACTTCAACCAGCCGATCCTCGAGGGCTTCCCGGTCGTGCCCACCAACCAGCGGCGCCCGTTCTTCAACGGCCCGGTCGGCGGGTACGGCGATGCCTTCGGCCTCTCGAACGACATCCGCTACCTCTGCAACTGCTCGGACAACAACTACAACTCGCTGCAGATGAAGTTCACCAAGCGCTACTCGCACGGCTACTCGGTGCTCGCCACCTACACGCTGCAGAAGATCCGCAACCACGGCACCGACCAGTACTTCTACGACCGCGACCTCGAGTACGGCTCGCCGCAGTGGGCGCGCACGCACACGATCACGTTCGCGGCCACGGTCGAGCTGCCTTTCGGCCGCGGCAAGCGCTTCGGGACCGACATGGGCAAAGGTCTCGACTTCGTGCTGGGAGGCTGGCAGCTCAACGCCAACGCCTACATCGCGAGCGGCCAGCACCTGAACGTCGACTACCGCGACGCCGGCCAGGACCGCGACACCGGACCGAACCGCCCCGACGTGATCGGCGACATCAACGACGGCGGGGGATCCAAGGACCGCTGGTTCAACACGACTCCGATCGGCTCGTCCGGCAGCGCGTTCAGCCGGCCGGAGCGCGGGACGTTCGGCGACATGGAGCGCGGCTCGCTGAGCGGGCCCGGCTTCTGGAACGTGGATGCGTCGCTCTTCAAGCGCTTCCACTTCACGGGCCGGACGAGCCTGGAGCTGCGCCTCGAAGCCAACAACGTCTTCAACCACGTCGCCTGGGGGAACCCCGACACGACGATCGGCGTGCCGGGCAACGACAACCCCAACGCCGGGAAGATCACCTCGACCGCGGCGAACTGGATGGCGCGCAACCTCCAGTTCGGATTGCGCTTCCAGTTCTGACGGCCTGAGTGCCCGGAGAGGCCCAGGACGCGAAAGGGGGGAAGGCTTCGGCCTCCCCCCTTTCGTCTGTGCGCCCAGCAATGGGCATCTCGTAGGAGGTGAGACTCTCGGAAGCAGGCCACGCCGGTTGGTTGACGGTGGCCACGTTGGGCACCCCAGTGCTTGCCCTGTGTGCCGCGGCCAAGCTCCCCGCACTCGCCGCGAGCCCCGCCGCCGAGTCGCCGTACGTGGGCAACGAGGCCTGCGCAGCCTGTCACGGCGATATCTACGAACGTTACTCGCACACCGCGATGGCGCGCACGAGCGGCCCGGCGTCACGGAACCTGATCGAGGGCTCTTTCCGGCACGAGTCGTCTGGCGTCGTGTATCGCATCTCGGTCGAGGGGACAAAGGTCTACCTGAGCTACGAGAGGCCCGGCGATCCCGGCCTGCGCGGCCGCCACGAGCTTCAGTACTACGTGGGCTCGAGCACGCGCGGAAGCACCTTCCTGTTCGAGATCGACGGCTTCCTCTACAAGTCGCCGATCAACTACTTCGTCCAGAAGAAGGGCTGGGACATGTCGCCCGAATACCACTCTCCGCGTGAGATGGAGCTGAAGCCGGCCCCCCCGGCCTGTCTCTTCTGCCACGCGAGCCGGATCCAGCCGCCGGCGCCGGGCGCCTCGAACCGCTACGGCTCGGCGCCATTCCTGCAGGACGGCGTGGGCTGCGAGCGCTGCCACGGACCGGGCAGAGAGCACATCCAGGGCAGGGGCGTCCCGGTCAACCCGGCCCGGCTCACCGGCGAGCGGCGCGACTCTGTGTGTATCCAGTGCCACCTGCCGGGCGAGGCGAGCGTGAGCCGCCCCGGAAAGACGCTGGAGATGTACCGCCCCGGCGACTTGCTCTCCGACTACGCCTTGACGTTCGTCTACGACGACGCGGGGCATGGCGGGCTGGGGGCCATCAGCCAGGTGGAGGCTCTTGCGCTGAGCCAGTGCTTGCGGCGCAGCCAAGGCCGGATGGCGTGCATCACCTGCCACGACCCCCACACGTTCGTGCCGGCGGCGCAGCGGGTCGCGTACTACCGCGACAAGTGCTTGTCCTGTCACGCGAGGTCCTTCGCCGACCGTCATCAACAGGGCTCCCCGGATTGCATCGGATGTCATATGCCTCGCGGAGAGAGTGTCGAGGGCACCCACGTCGAAGTGACGGACCATCGCATCCGGCGTCGTGCATCGAAGCCGGTTCCCGGCCCGGTCGCGTCGCCGCCACGCAGCCTTGTGCCCTTTGGGACGGCGCAGGCCGAGCCACGGGACCTGGGGCTCGCCTATGCGCAGGTGGCGTTGCGGGGCGACGTACGCGCGTCCCAAGAGGCGCTCCGCCTGCTGGCCGAGGCCCTCCCCCGGTATCCCACAGACGCCGAGGTGCTCATCCGTCTGGGCTTTCTCTACCAGCAGCTCGGGCGGAACGGGCCGGCTGCGGAGCTGTACGAACGGGCGCTTCGAGCTGGCTCCGAAGCTCCGGAGGCGACGACCAACCTCGGTGTGATCTACGCGAGCAAAGGCGATTTGAGAAAAGCGCTCGCGTTGTGGCAAGGAGTATTCGAGAGGAATCCCGGGCTGAGCGAGGCCGGCGTGAACCTGGCCGCGGGTCTATGCCAGGCGGGAGAGACAGCGAGAGCGCGGCAGACACTGATCGAAGCGCTGAAGTATCAGGCGGACTTCGGCCGGGCCCGTGCCATGCTGCGCGAGCTGGAGAGTCGGCCCGAACGTTGCCCTGCTCCGACGCCGACTCGAGATCGCTAGTGGGTTGCGTCGTCGCGCGCGGCCAGGGTAGGTTGCGGAGTGATGGCCAGGATTTCCGCCGGTTGTCGGCGATGGGCCACGTCGGCCACCCTCCTCGTACTGCTGGCGCCGGACGCGAGTGCCGTGAGCGGCGGGGCGCGCACGGACGGGGCAAGGGGCTCGCGCATCGCGGAGCGCATCCGCGGGCAGCAGATCGCCGCCACATCTCCTCCTCTCGAGAACCCGCCGGTCCGCGCAGTGGCGAGCGCCGTCGAGATGCGGGACGAGGACTACGTCTTCGGGGTGACGCTGGCCGGCCGGGCCCGTGCCTATCCCTGGTGGGTGGCCAAGAACTACCACGTTGTCAACGACACCATCAGTGGCGTGCCCGTCGCCGTCGCCTTTTGCGAGCAGTGCACGGGTGCCGCCGCGTTCCTCCGTACGCTGGACGGCCGCGTCCTCTCGTTCGAGGTGGTGGGCGTCTACAACGGCACCATCATCATCCGGGATCGCGAGACGCGGAGCCTGTGGGCCCCGTTCAGCGGCCGCGCCCTCGAAGGGCCGCTCGCCGGCCGCCGGCTCGAGCGCCTGCCGCTCTCCTTCACCCGGTGGGACACCTGGACGGCGTGGCATCCGGGCGGTGAAGTGGTGTGGGGCCGGTCCTCGATGCGGGAAGGGCACGGCTCTTGGTACGAGCCGGGGAAGTGGGGGATCGTGAGCGAGATGGGGGCGACCCTCCAGGCCTGGGACCCGCGCCTTCCCGAGAATGCGCTGATCTACGGCTTGGAGGTCGGGGGGAACGCGAAGTCCTACCCGCTGTCGGAGCTGCACGCCCGGGGCGGGGTCGTGAACGACCGCGTCGCCCAGAGCCCGGTGGTTGTCGTGGCCAGAGGGCCTCTGGACCTGATGGCCTTCCATAGGACGGTGAAGGGCCGGGACCTGACGTTTCGACCGTCGACCGGCCTCCAGGCCGTGATGCAGGACGACGAGACGGACAGCGACTGGTCGGGGGACGGGGAAGCGCTGGGCGGGCCTCTCGTTGGCGAGCGCCTCGAGCCCGTGGACGGCTACCTGGTGGAGTGGCACGTCTGGTCCGCGTACAACCCGGGGGCGGAGCTCTTCGGCGCACCGGCGAGTGTCGACTCAACGCGGGTCCCGAACGGGCTGGCCTTTCCCTCCTTGACGCTGCAAGGACTGGAGGGCGCGCCCCGGCCCGTCACCCTGCCCGGCCGCGTGAACCTGGTCGTCTTGTGGGCTGCGTGGTGCCCGCCGTGCAAGGTCGAGCTGCCGCAGCTCGAGCGGCTCGCCCGGAAGCACTCCGCTGACGGCCTGGAGCTCGCGGGCATCGCGATCCACATCCCCAACGACGACTCCGAAAAAGACGCGGTCAAGCGCTTCGTGAAGGAAGCTGGGCTCAGCTTTCCCATCTTCCTCGTCGACGAGTCCGCCTACGATCGACTGGAGTCCCTCTCGCGGTCCGTGGGGATGTCCGGCCTGATGCTACCCACGGTCTTCGTCACCGACTCGCGGGCCCGGATCCTCTCGGTCCTCACGGGGACCCCGGCGGAGAACCTCCCCGTGGCCCTGGACGGGCTGGTGCGAGGCGCGCTGGCGAATACCGGCCACTGAGTGGCGCCGCGTGCGTGAGCCCACTCGCCGTATCCTGAGGGGCTACTTCCCCTCCAGCTCCGCCAGCAGCTCCAGGAACGCCGCGTTCGTCCAGCCGAAGCCGACCTGGTTGCGCGCTGTAGCCGAAGCGGATGCCCGCGGACACGTCGGACTCGCGGCGCACGCACGTCGTACTTCTCGACGATCGTGCCGTGCTCGCGCGAACTCCTTCGCCACGAGCGCCACGAACTTGCGGGCGATGCGGTCGGCGTCCTCGCCGATGGCCCGTAGCGGCGCAGGCCCTCGACCGCCATCAGCTGCAGCGGCGCCCAGCCGAAGGGAGCGTCCCACTGGTTGCCGGTCGCCTGCGTGCTGGTGAGCAGGCCGCCCGGCGCTTCGAACCGCGGGAGGTTCTTCACGCACGCGCGCGGCCTGCTCCGGCGGAGGCGATGCCCGCCCAGAGCGGGTAGAAGGTGGTGGCGAACTCGTAGTGGCGGCGGCGCGCCGCGTCTTGAAGTCGTAGTCGAAGTAGAGCCCGGCCTCGGGGTCCCACAGGTAGCGGTCGATCGCGCTCGCGGCGCTGCTCGGCCCGCGTCCTGTCCATGCGGCTCGCCGCGCCGCGTCGCCGAGCATCCGCGTGATCGCGGCCGTGTCCTCCTCCATCTGGTAGAGCAGCACGTTCAGGCACACCGGCGACGTGGTGGACGATGTCGACGCTGAACGGGCCGAAGCGGTTCGAGGGATCGAAGCCGGACTCCCGCATCGACCGGTCGCCCTTGTAGAAGAGGTCGGTGAGGCGGTCGCGCGCCTTGCTCGTAGTAGAGCGCGAGGTCGTAGTCGGTGACCTCGTGCGTGCGGTAGTACTCGCGCACGCGGTCGTAGTGGGTGCGGCCCTCGCTCGTCCACCTCGTCGGCCAGCACCTCGGGCGCGGGGCCGCTCGCCGAGGTCGTAGTAGCGCGAGAGGCCGGTCTCGGGAACGAGGTGGGGCTCGCTCGTCCAGAACGCGGTAGTGCGTCTCGATCGCGGGCAGCGTGGAGCGCAGCCACGCCCGGTCCTGCGTCTTCTCGAAGACGCCGAGGATCATCCGCGTGAGGAAGGGCGGCTGCGAGCGGCGTCAGGTAGTAGGTGCGGTTCGCGTTCAGCACGGTCCCGTAGTGCTCGACCTCGTAGAGGAAGTTCTCCGTCATGTCCTTCGCGCGCGCCAGCTCGCCGTCGCGCAGCAGGCCGACCTGGATGAAGTAGCTGTCCCAGCCGTACATCTCGTTGAAGCGGCCGCCGGGCACCACGTAGGGCTTCGGCAGGTAGAGCAGCCCGTGCTCTCGGATCGCGCTCGGGTCTGCCGGCAGCGTGCGCAGCTCGATCTGCCGACGGCCGGCCGCGTCGAGCTGCCGCGCGAGCTCGGCCTCGACGCGCGTGCGGTCCTCGCGGGCCGACAGGTAGACGGGCCAGGCGCCGCGGTGTGCCTTCAGCTTGGGGTCGGGCGCCGCGGCCGGCAGGTCGCGGACCGAGCGCGTGAGCGTCGTCCAGGCCTGCTTGATGTAGGCCCGGACCTCCTGGATCCGCTCCGGCGACGGAAGCTCCTGGGCGTCGGAGCACGGCGCGCCGGCGAGGACCAGGCCGAGGAGCGCGAGCGCTGCGTTGCTCTTGGTGCGCATGATGGAGGGCTCCCTGCGTCTACGGCCAGACTAGCACGACGCGCGCGAGCCGCCATGCGCGGGGAGCCTCGGGGCTGCGTGATAGCATCGACGCTCACCCCCTCGGAAAACCATGAGCACCCTGGTCGTCGAAAACCTGACCAAGACCTATCCCGGCACGCGCAAGTCGCCGCCGGTCGAGGCGGTGCGCGGCATCTCGTTCAGCGTCGAGCCGGGCGAGTTCCTCGGCCTGCTCGGCCCGAACGGAGCCGGCAAGAGCACGACGCTCGGGTGCATCAGCACGCTGGTGCGCCCGACGAGCGGCCGCATCGTGGTGGACGGCGCCGAGGTGGGCAAGGACCCGAGCGGAGTGAAGCGAAAGCTCGCCGTCGTGCCGCAGATGCGGAACCTCGACCGCGAGCTGACCGTGCGCGAGCTGCTGGTCTTCCACGGCCGCTACTTCGGGCTGGCGGCGGCCGAGCGCGAAGCGCGCGCCACCCGCCTGCTCGACCAGCTTCAGGTGGCCGACAAGGCCAACGCCAAGCCGGCGACGCTCTCGGGCGGCCAGCAGCAGCGCGTGATGATCGCGCGCGCGCTGATGCACGACCCGAAGGTCGTGCTGCTCGACGAGCCCACCACCGGGCTCGACCCGCAGGCGCGGCGGCTGCTGTGGGAAACGCTGCGGCGACTGCACGAGCGCGGGCTCACCTTGATCCTGACGACGCACTACATGGAGGAGGCCGACCGGCTCTGCGAGCGCGTGGCGATCGTGGACCACGGCCGCATCCTCACGCTGGACACGCCGGCGGCGCTCAAGAAGTCGCTGCCGGGCGCGCAGGTGCTCGACCTCTGGATGCGCGCGCCGAAGCCGCTCGCGCCGCGCCTGCGCGAGGTGAAGGGCGTCCTCAACATCGAGGCCGTCGAGGCGAGCGACGGCGACGCCGACGGCCTCGAGCGGCTGCGGCTGTTCGTCGAGCCAGGCGAGGGGCTGCTCGACCGCGCGCTCGTCGCCGTGCGCGAAGGCGGCGCCGACCTCCAGCACGTGAGCCTGTCGCAGCCGAGCCTCGAGGACGTGTACATCCACCTGACCGGGCGGGGGCTTCGCGAATGACGGCCTTCCTCGCGCTGCTGCACCGGGACTTGACCGTCGCCGCGCGCCAGGCGCCGTTCCTGCTGCTCGCGACGCTCACGCAGCCGATCCTCGTGATCCTGGTGTTCGGCAACCTCCTGCCGCGGCTCGGGCTCGTCTCCGCCACGCTCGGGATCGTGATGGTGCCGGGGCTGATGGCGATCTCGATCCTGATGGCGGGCGTCCAGGGCGTGCTGATGCCGCTCGTGCAGGACTTCTCCGGCACGCGCGAGGTGGACGAGCGCCTGCTCGCCCCGATCAGCGTGTTCGGCGTGACCGCCGGGCGCATCGTCGCCGGCGCGGTGCACGCGGCCACCGCGGGCCTGGTGGCCGGGCCGGTCATGATCCTGCTGATGCACGGCACGGGGCTCGGCGACGTCCAGCCGAGCTGGGCGCTGCTGCTGCCGTTCATCGCCATCTGCGGCCTGCTCTCGGCGTCCTTCGGCCTGACGCTCGGCACGCACGTGCAGCCGCGCTTCGCGGGCCTGCTCTTCGCCGTCGTGCTCGGCCCGATGATGCTCTTCGGCTGCGCCTACTACCCGTGGGCCCAGCTCGAGAAGATCGGCCCCGTTCGGTACCTGTTCCTGCTGAACCCGCTCACGTTCGTCAGCGAAGCGATGCGCCTTGCGGTGACGCCCGAGGGGCCGCACATGCCGACCGTGCTGCTGCTCGCGGGGCTGCTGGGCTGGCTGCTGATCTTCACGCTGCTCGGCACGCGCTCCTTCGAGAAACGCGCCATCTTGTAGCTGGGGCTATAATCTCGATCGCGTGACGGTACTTTGTCCGAAGTGCCGCCGGCCGATTCGGGTGCCCCCCGAGAAGGAAAGCGTCGCGGACCTGAAGGCCCGCTGCGCCGGTTGCGCCACGGTGTTCCTCGTGGCCGAGGCCACACTGGCGCTGGCGCCCCTCCCTGTCACGGAGCCCGCTCCTCCCGCACACAAACGCGCGCGCCTCGCCCCGCGGCCCCCGCTGCCGCCCGCTCCTGCCGCTCGAACCGCGGCTCCAGTCCGTCCGGGTCCCGCCGCACGACCAGCCGGGACCTCCTCTTCCCGCCCGGCCCGCTCTGCGGGCAGCGCCTGGCGTCGATGCGCCACCACACCTCGGTACCCTCACTGGGCATCTGCTCCCAGTGCGGCAAGGGCTGGTGCGCAGAGTGCGTGAAGAGCCAGGGCACCGCCATGATCTGCCCGGTGTGCGACGCGCTCTGCCTCGCGGCCGCGGATCAGGAGGCGAAGGAAGCCCAGGCGCGCATGCGAGCGCGTCCGCTCATGGACGAGCTCGCCACGGTGTTCGCCTATCCGTTCTCGGACAAGATGGCCTACGTCCTGCTCGCGGTCTTCGTGGGCGTGTTCTCCGTCGCGGCGTCGCTCGCCGCGTTCGGGTCCGGGCTCGCGATCCTGCTCTCGCAGGGCCTGCTCTACGCCTACGCCTTCACGGCGATCAACCGCGTCTCCGTCGGTGACCTCAAGAGCTTCATGCCCAACGTCGGGGACATCGGCGACCTGGTCCAGCCGATGCGCGTCGGTATCGCAGCGTTCCTCATCAGCACCGGGCCGCTGCTGGTGCTGTCGCTCCTGCACCCGCCGAACGAGATCCTCGCGGCGATGGGCGCGCCGGCCGCGATCACCGGCAAACCGGCTCCCACTCCCACGCCGAGCCTCTCGCCGGAGCTCCAGGCGCTCCGGGAGGAAGCCGCCGACGGCAACGTGGCGTCGGCCGAGCCGGCCGCTCCCGAAGACGGCGCGGAAGGCGACGGTCGGGACGACGCCGCCGCCGCGGCCCGCGAGTCCCATCCGGTCGGGCTCGACCAGGAGTTCCACGAGCCGGGCATCCCGGGATGGGTTTTCGCCGCGTTCGTGCTCGCGGTCCTCTGGAAGATCCTCTACTCGCCGGTCGCGCTGGTGGCGGCGGCGATCTCGCGCGGCTTCTTCGCGACGCTCAACCCGCTCGCCGGGATCGGCGCCATCCTCCGGATGGGCGGCACCTACTGGTCGGCGATGGCGATCTACAGCCTGATCGCGCTCGTCGAGATCGTCCTCGTCACCGTGCTCGGCATGATCCCGATCGCAGGCCGCTTCCTGGCCGCGTTCGTCCAGTCCTACACCTACCTCGCGATCGGCTGCCTGCTGGGGTTCGCCGTCTTCAAGAAGGCTCCGGAGCTCGGCCTCGACTGAGGCGCACGGGCGCGGGGCAGCCGTCTCCTTCAGCCAGCTATACTGAGCCCCGACCGGGAGGAGGAATGGCGAGCAAGAAGGCCGCCGGACGCGGCGGGATCCGGCGCATCGGCGTCAGCACGGGCGGCGGCGACGCGCCCGGGCTCAACGCGGTGATCCGGGCCGTCGCGCTCTGCGCGCACTCGCTCGGCTGGGAGGCCTTCGGCATCCGCGACGGCTACAACGGGATCTTCCTGCCGGACCAGTACCCGGAAGACGGCGGGCTGATCCCGCTGACGCCGGAGCGCGTGCGCGGGATCACCCACCTCGGCGGCACGATCATCGGCACCACCAACGCCGGCAACCCGCTCAAGTACCCGGTGCGGCAGAGCGACGGCAGCGAGATCGAGGTCGACCGCTGCGGCGACCTGGTGAAGGGGCTGGCCGCGGCCGGGATCGACGCCGTGGTGGCGGTCGGCGGCGACGGCTCGCTCACGATCGCGAACGCGCTCGCCAAGAAGGGCGTCCGCATCGTCGGCGTGCCGAAGACGATCGACAACGACCTGTCGAAGACCGTCGTCACCTTCGGCTTCGACACCGCCGTCTCCTTCGCGACCGAGTGCATCGACCGGCTGCACTCGACGGCCGCCTCGCACCGCCGCGTGATGGTGGTCGAGGTGATGGGCCGCTACGCGGGCTGGATCGCGCTCAACGCCGGCGTCTCCTCGACCGCCGACGTGATCCTGCTCCCGGAGATCCCCTACGACATCCAGAAGGTCGCCGAGAAGATCCAGGAGCGCTACGTGGGCGGCCGCGGCTTCGCGATCGTGGTGGTCGCCGAGGGCGCGAAGCCGAAGGGCGGCCAGCACCTCGTGATCGAGAAGAGGGCCGGCCAGGCCGAGCGCCTGGGCGGAGCCGGCGCCCGCGTCGCCGAGGAGATCGTCCACCTGACGAAGCGCGACACGCGCGTCGTCGTGCTCGGCCACCTGCTGCGCGGCGGCTCGCCCACCACCTTCGATCGCCTGATCTCGCTGCGCTTCGGCGCGGCCGCGGTGCGGGCGCTCGCGGCCGGCAAGTCGGGCGTGATGGTGGCGCTCGACCCGCCCACGGTCCGCTACGTCCCGCTGCACGAGGCCACCGAGCGCCTGAAGCAGGTCCCGGTCGACTGCGACACCATCCACACCGCCCGCGAGATCGGGATCTGCCTGGGGGACTGAAGGCGGCATGAGCGTCCTCGAGTCGCACGTCGACCCCGCGTCCGCCGAGTTCCGGGACAATGCCGCGCGCATGGACCAGCTCACAGGCGAGCTCGGCGAGCGGCTGCGCGCCGCGCGCGCGGGCGGAGGCGAGGAGGCGGTGCGCCGCCACCGCGAGCAGGGAAAGCTCCTGGTGCGGGACCGGATCGAGAAGCTCCTCGATCCCGGCACGCCGTTCCTGGAGATCGGCGCGCTCGCCGCGTTCGGGCTCTACGACGGCCAGGCGCCCGGCGCGGGCCTCGTGTGCGGCATCGGGCGCGTCAGCGGGCGCGAGGTGATGATCGTCGCCAACGACGCGACCGTGAAGGGCGGCACCTACTTCCCGGTCACGGTCAGGAAGCACCTGCGCGCGCAGGAGATCGCCCTGGAGAACCGCCTGCCGAGCCTCTACCTGGTCGACTCGGGAGGGGCGTTCCTGCCGCTGCAGGCCGAGGTGTTCCCGGACCGCGACCACTTCGGCCGCATCTTCTACAACGAGGCGCGCATGAGTGCCGCCGGTCTGGCGCAGCTGAGCGTGGTGCTCGGCTCGTGCACCGCCGGCGGCGCCTACGTGCCGGCGATGAGCGACGAGGCCGTGATCGTGAAGGGCCGCGGCACGATCTTCCTGGGCGGCCCGCCGCTCGTGAAGGCCGCGACCGGCGAGGAGGTGAGCGCCGAGGAGCTGGGCGGCGCCGACGTCCACGCCCGGATCTCCGGCGTCGTCGACCACTACGCGACCGACGAGGCCGACGCGCTGGCGCGGGCGCGCGAGATCGTCGGGACGCTGACGTCGCGCAAGGACGCTCCCTGGGACGTCGAGGAGCCGGAGGACCCGCTCTTCGATCCGAAGGAGCTCGGCGGGGTGGTGCCGGTGAACGTGAGGCGCGCCTACGACGTGCGCGAGGTGATCGCGCGTCTCGTCGACGGCAGCCGCTTCGCGGAGTGGAAGGCGCTCTACGGCACGACGCTCGTGACGGGCTTCGCGCGGCTCATGGGCTACCCGGTCGGGATCCTCGCGAACAACGGCGTGCTGTTCTCCGAGAGCGCGCTCAAGGCGACGCACTTCATCTCGATGTGCTGCCAGCGGCGGGTGCCGCTCGTCTTCCTGCAGAACATCACCGGCTTCATCGTCGGCAAGGAGTACGAGCAGAAGGGCATCGCCAAGGACGGCGCGAAGATGGTCCACGCCGTGGCCAACGCCGAGGTGCCGAAGTTCACGGTCGTGATCGGCGGCAGCTTCGGCGCCGGCAACTACGGCATGTGCGGCCGCGCCTACCAGCCGCGCCAGCTCTGGATGTGGCCCAACGCGCGGATCAGCGTGATGGGCGGCGAGCAGGCAGCCGCGGTGCTGACGCAGGTGAAGCAGGAGCAGCGCGCGCGCCAGGGCAAGCCGATGAGCCCCGAGGAGGTCGAGGCGCTGCGCGCACCGATCCTCGCGAAGTACGAGGAGGAGGGCAGCCCCTACTACTCGACCGCGCGGCTCTGGGACGACGGCATCATCCCGCCCGCCGACACGCGAACGGTGCTCGGGCTCGGGCTCTCCGCCGCCCTCAACGCGCCGATCCCCGAGACGCGATTCGGCGTGTTTCGGTTCTAGCAGGGCCGTGGCCATCGTCTCCGCGGGGACTCCTCCTCGACGTGGGGACTCGAGCCGGAGTCCCCGCTACCCGTGGCTTGTGGCCACGCTGATGCTTGCGGGGGCGGCTCCAGCGCGGGCCCAGGACTACGACCTGCTGATCCGCGACGCCCGCGTCGTGGACGGCAGCGGCGCGCCGTGGTTCCGAGCGGACGTCGGGGTGCGCGGCGACACGATCGCCGCGGTCGCGCCGCGGCTTGCGGGCACGGCGCGGCGCGTGATCGAGGCCGGCGGGCACGTGGCGGCTCCCGGCTTCATCGACCTGCACAGCCACGCGCGCGGCGGGATCTTCGAAAGGCCCGCCGCCGAGAACTACGTGCGCCAGGGCGTCACGACGCTCGTCGAAGGGCCGGACGGCTCGTCGCCGCTGCCGCTCGGCGCCTTCCTCGACAAGCTCGAGGAGCTGCGGCCGGGCGTGAACCTCGCGAGCTTCGTCGGACACGGCTCCGTCCGCGCGGCGGTGGTCGGCACGGAGGACCGCTCGCCCACGCCCGGCCGAGCTCGAGCGGATGCGGGAGCTCGTCCGCCAGGCGATGCGCGACGGCGCGTTCGGCCTCAGCACGGGCCTCTTCTACGTCCCCGGCAGCTTCGCGCGCACGGACGAGGTGATCGCACTGGCGCGCGTCGCGGGCGAGCTCGGCGGCATGCACATCTCGCACATGCGCGACGAGGCGGCGGGTGTCCTCGACAGCGTCCGCGAGACGATCGCGATCGGCGAGGAGGGCGGGCTTCCGACGCAGGTCACGCACCACAAGATGATCGGCCGCGCCGCCTGGGGGCGCAGCGCCGAGTCGCTGCGCCTGGTGCGCGAGGCGCGCGAGCGCGGCGTCGACGTCACGGTCGACCAGTACCCCTACACGGCCTCGAGCACCGCGCTCAGCGCGGCGCTCTTGCCCGCCTGGTCGCTCGCCGGCGGGCAGAGCGCCCTGCGCGAGCGGCTTTCCGACGCTGTCCAGCGCGCGCGCATCCTCGAGGTCGTCAAGGACCGGATCCGCAACGAGCGGGGCGGAGGCGATCCTGGCAACATCCAGATCGCGGCCTGCGGCTTCGACCACTCGCTCGAGGGCCGCACGCTCGCCGCGATCCTGGAAGGCCGCGGCGTGCCGTCGACCGTCGAGAGCGCGGCCGAGCTCACGCTCGAGATCGCCGAAAAGGGCGGGGCGTCCGCGATCTTCCACGCCATCTCGGAGGAGGACGTCGAGCGGATCCTGGCCGCGCCCTTCACGATGATCGCGTCCGACGGCGAGATCCCGGCCTTCGGCCAGGGGGCTCCGCACCCGCGCAGCTACGGCACCTTCGCGCGCGTGCTCGCGGTCTACGTGCGCGAGAAGCGGCTGCTCACGCTCGAGGACGCGATTCGCAAGATGACGTCGCTCCCCGCCGCGCGGCTCGGGCTCGCCGACCGGGGGCTGCTGCGGCCCGGCATGAAGGCCGACCTCGTCGTGCTGGACCCGGCAACCGTGCGCGACCGCGCCACCTACGAGAAGCCGCACCAGTACGCCGAGGGCGTGTCGCTCGTGCTCGTGAACGGGGAGCCGGTGCTCGACGGCGACCGCATGACCGGCGCGCGCCCAGGCCGGGTGCTCCGGGGCCCGGCTTTCGTGCGTCCGGCTCGCTGAACCTCATAGACCGGGACCGGAACGGCGATCCGCTGATCGAGGCGCCGCTGGACCCTCGTCGGCGCCTGGCTCTATCGCGAGTGATCCACGCGGTGGAAGACCGCGGCCTGCCGGCTCTCGTAGACCACGGCCTTCTCCTGCTCGAAGCGGAACGCGTAGCGCACGTAGAGCGCTCCGCGGATGCGGCGCATCTGCGTCGCTTGGCACTCGAGCTCGAGCGGCGGGCCGATTCGCGCGAGCCGCCCGTACCGCGCCTCGTCGATGTGCGTGCCGTAGCCGATCCAGCCCTCGGCGTGCCGCAGATCGAGGATGTAGTACGCGTGCGCCAGGCCGAGCATCGCGGTGACGTGGACCATCACCGCGCCGGACACGTGACGCGGGTGCCGCTCGGGGTGCGCGCGCTGGAGGTCGGTGAACGGCAGCCGCTCGTGGGTCGGCATGCGGGCGCGAATGCGTCCGGCCTCGCGGTCGAGCTCCACGATCTCGTCGAAGAGCAGCGCCTCGGGAGCGTAGGGACAGTCGGCCAGGAACGCCGCGTCCAGCATCGGCCGAGTGTACCGCTCGACCGTGCCATACTGGCCGGACCATGGGCGAGGCGCGCGTCGCACTGACTCTGGACGGGCCCGTGGCGCACGTGGCGCTGGCGCGGGCCGACGCGCGCAACGCGCTCGACGGCCCGACCGCGCACGAGCTGCGCGAGAGCGTTCGCGCCGCTTCCGCGCGCGAGGACGTCCGCGTGATCGTGCTCGCCGGCCAGGGCGCGGTGTTCTGCGCCGGCGCCGACATCGCCTGGATGAAGACGGCGGCGCACTTCTCGCGCGAGGAGAGCCTCGCCGACGCCGGCGCGCTGCGCGATCTCTTCGAGACGGTCGACACCTCGCCGAAGGCCGTCATCGCACGCGTCCAGGGCGCGGCACTCGGCGGCGGCGCCGGGCTGGTGGCGGCCGCGGACATCGCCGTCGTGGCCGAGGACGCGCAGTTCGCGTTCGGCGAGGTGCGCCTGGGCCTGGTGCCGGCGCTGATCTCGCCCTACGTGATCCGCAAGATCGGCGTCTCGGCGGCGCGCGAGCTGTTCCTGACCGGCGAGCGCTTCTCGGCGAAGCGCGCTCAGGCGCTCGGGCTCGTCCACCGGGTCGTGCCCGCGGACCAGCTCGACGCGGCGGTCGCCGAGCGCGTGCGGGAGCTGATGCAAGGCGCCCCCGGGGCGATCGCCGCCGCCAAGAACCTCATCCGCAGCATCGCGGGCCGATCCGGCGAGGACGTGCGCGAGCTCACGATCCAAGCGATCGCCGAGCGCCGCGCATCGCCGGAAGGCCAGGAAGGGCTCGGCGCCTTCCTCGAGAAGCGCAAGCCGCGCTGGACGCGGTGACGGATGGGGTCAGGTCTTGAATCGTGCTCGGTCAGGCAAGGCACGATTCAAGACCTGACCCCTATTCGAACAGCTTCTCGAACTCCGGCTCGCCGTGCAGGCAGCCGAGGTCGGGGTCGCGGCGGATCCAGTCGGTGTTGACGTAGCCGGCCGCCTTGGCCCGCCGCAGCATCGAGATCGCCTCGGGCTTCTTCTTCATCACGCCGTAGGTGCAGGCGGCGTTGTAGAGGATGTTCGAGTCGTTCGGCCGCAGGTCGACCGCCTTCTGCAGCTCGCGGCCGGCCTCGTCCTGGCGCCCGATGGCCGCGTAGTCGGCGGCGAGCAGGATCCGCGCACGGACGTCCTCGGGCACGTCCTTGAGCTGCTGCTCGAGCACGACGATCTCGCGCTCGCGCAGCTTCGCGGCGTCTTCCGTGCGCCCGAGCCCCTCGTACATGTTGGTGTAGGGGACGTAGACGTTGTAGTCGTCGCCGTTCACCGCGAGCGCCGGGCCGATCGTCTCGAGCGCCTCGGCCCAGCGGTCCGACTCGAAGAGCGAGCGCGCCAGGATGTTGTACGCCCCGTCGCAGTCCTTCTTGAGCTCGATCGCGCGCTTCACGTCGCGGACGGCGTCGTCGTAGCGGTGCTGGGTGTAGTAGAGCCGCGCGCGGCCGACGAGCGCCTCGGGCAGGCTGGGGTCGAGCGCGAGCGCGCGCTCGCACGCCGTCCGGCCGCGCTCGAGCCAGCGCTCTTCCTTGTCGTGCCACTCGTAGACGAGCCCGCAGGCGGCCGCGATCCCGGCGTGCGCGAGCGCGAAGCCGGGGTCGAGCAGGATCGCGTGCTCGAACATCTGGAGCGCCAGCTCGAGGTCGGAGCGCGTTTGTCTGCGCGAGTAGGCGCGGCCCTTCAGGTAGTAGTCGTAGGCGCGCGTGTCGCCGGTCGGCTTGGCCGCCAGCAGCTTCTGCTCGCTCGGCGTGAGCGTGATCCGCAGCGCCTGCGTGATGTTGCGCGCGATCTCGTCCTGCACCGCGAAGACGTCGCTGAGCTCGCGGTCGTAGCGCTCGGCCCAGACCGCCGTGCCGGTGCGCGCCTCGACCAGCTGCGCGGTGATCCGCAGCCGGTTGCCGGCGCGCCGCAGCGAGCCGCCGAGCACGTACTGCGCCCCGAGCTGCTGGCCGACCTGCGGCCCGGTCACCGACTGGTCGCGGAACGTCACCACGGCCGCGCGCGGGAAGACCCGCAGCTCCCTCACCTTCGACAGCTCCGTGATCACGTCCTCGGTCATGCCGTCGCGGAAGTACTCGTCTTCCTTGGCGCCGCTCAGGTTCTCGAAGTAGAGGACGGCCACCGACTTGTCGCGCGCGCCCGCCGGCTGCACGCGCCCGGAGTCGATCTCGCGCTTCAGCCGCGCAGGTCGGCGCGAAGCTCGGTCGCGGACTGGTAGCGCAGCCTTCGGTCCTTCTCGAGCAGCTTGCCCACGATCTGGGTCACGCCGTCGGGCAGGCCGCGGTTGAGCTCGGACGGCGGCGCCGGGTCCTGGTTGAGGATGCGCTCGAAGACGCTCGCGGTGGTGCCGCCGGCGAAGGCCGCCTGCCCGGTCGCCATCTCGTAGAGCACGACGCCGAACGAGAAGAGATCGGTGCGCGCGTCGACCTCCTCGCCGCGCGCCTGCTCCGGGGACATGTAGGCGACGGTCCCGAGCGTCGACCCCGCGCTCGTCGCGAACTCGTCGGTCGGCATCGCCGAGTCGGCGTGCGCGTCGCCGCCGCGCCGGCTCTCGAGCAGCTTGGCGAGGCCGAAGTCGAGGATCTTGGCCTGCCCGCGGTCGGTCACGAAGATGTTGGCGGGCTTGATGTCGCGGTGCGCGATGCCCTTGCGGTGGGCGGCCTCGAGCGCATCGGCGACGTGGCCCGCGAGCTCGCAGAGCTCCTCGACCGGCAGCGGCCGGCCCGCCAGCCGGCTCTTGAGCGTCTGCCCCTCGAGCAGCTCCATCGCGATGAAGGGCCGGCCCTGGTCCTCGTCGGCGTCGTGGATCGTGCAGATGTGCGGGTTGTTGAGCGCCGAGGCGGCGCGTGCCTCGCGCTTGAAGCGCTCCACCGCCTGGCCGTCGCGCGCGAGCTCGTCGGGGAGGAACTTGAGGGCGACCTGGCGGCCGAGGCGCGTGTCCTCGGCCTTGTAGACGACGCCCATTCCGCCGCCACCGATCTTCTCGAGGATCCGATAATGGGAGAACGTTTCGCCAATCATGCTGTGGCCGGGCATGGTATGCGGCGGGGTCCGGGCCGTCAACGACAGGACGAGTGCGCTGCGAAGCGTTTCATGCCGCCTCGTCGTCTCCCCAGTCTGCCACCGGCCGGCCCATCCAGATCCAGGCGATGAAGTCGGTGAGCGGCGGCTCGGCGCCCAGCTCGCGCAGCCGGCGCGCCACCTGGCCGCGGTGGTAGCCGGAATGCATCGCGACCTGCAGCAGGCTGTCGGCCCACGGCGCGGGCTGCGCCTGGCCGAAGCGCTGCACCAGGCGATCCGCCCAGGGGAAGCGCACCTCGCGCGCGAGGTCGTCTGTCTGCAGCTTCGCCAGGTAGGACGGCAGCTCGTCGTAGTACTCGCGCGCCCAGTCGCGCAGCGACTGCCGCGTGGGGAAGCTCGCGAGCTCGCGCGGCTTCACCGACTCGCCGCGCCAGATGTGCAGGTACGACCACTGCACCATGTGGATGTGGTAGCAGCTTCTCCTGGAGCTGGGCGTCGTGCTGCGGCAGCTCCAGCACCGACTGCCAGACGACGGACTCCGCCCACTCCGTGTGACCCATGAGCGCCTTGCATTCCGCAAGGTCCATCCCGCCTCCTTTGGGCCGTGGCGCGTCTCAGTACCTCAGGAGAACGAAAGCGAGCGCCACCAGCGCAGGAACGGCCTGGACGTAGAGTATGCGCTTCGACGCCGTGAGCGCACCGAAGCAGCCGGCCACCACGACGCAGCCAGGAAGAACACGGCGATCTGGCGGCCGACCTCGGCCGTGGGATGGAAGCGCCCCACAGCAACCTGCCGCGAGGAAGCCGTTGTAGAGACCCTGGTTGGCGGCGAGCACCGTCATCGTCCGCGCTGTCTCCTCCGTGTTGCGGAACGTCCTGAGGCCGATCGGGCGCGTCCACAGGAACATCTCCAGCACCAGGAACCACACGTGCAGGGCGGCACGAGCACGACGAGCGTCGTCGCGACTGCGCTCACCGGGCCGTCGCTTCTTCCTCTTGCTCCCGGCGCGCGTCGCAGGCAGCTTCAGCGGCGCGAGCGACTGGCCGCGCTCCGAATGGGAGATGAGGACGCCGAGGCGGCGCTCGCGGGTCTGCGGCTGCTTGGCGCTCATCACGTAGAAGCTGCAGGTGCGCTGGTACCACGGCGGCGTCGCGGAGAAGAAGCGCCAGGCCTTCGGTCGGGCGCGAAAGGCTCTGAGCAGCGCCGGGCTCAACGAGCGCGGCTTGCTCTCGAAGGAGTAGTGGCTCTTGACGCGCGTCTCGAACGCCGTGAGCCCCGCGGGTCGCACGCGCCCTTCCGCGTGCAGCTCGCGGAAGCGCTTGATGTTCACCGTGCTCCAGGCGCTCCTCGGCTTCCGCGGGCTGAAGCGCTGGCTGAAGCTGACGTCGTCCAGGCGGCGTCTCACGCCGTCGATCCAGCCGTGGCAGAGCGCCTCGTCGAGAGCCTGGCGGTACGTGAGCCCGCCGCCCTTCGCCTGCACCTTCGACAGCCGCAGCAGGAGCTCCGTCGTCGTCCCGTGATTCCGCTCGAGCCAGGCTCGAAACTCCGCCTGGCTCGAGAATCCCCTTGGAGTCATCGGCGCCTCCGGTTCTTCGGCCGCGCGTAGGCGCAGCGGTCCTCCAGCGGACACGCCGCGCAGAGCGGAACGCTTCGCTTGCAGAGCGTCTGGCCGTGCTGCTGCAACAGCAGGTGGGCCTCCTGGACGAGGCCCACGTCGGGCGAGAGATCCGCCGCGGCCGCACGTGCCGCCGCGTAGGTCCGCGCGTAGGACGAGCCCTCGCGCACCAGGCCGAGGCGCACCAGCACGCGGAGCGCATTCGAGTCGGGAGCGAGCAGCGCGTGACGGCCCGAGAACAGCAGGATCTTCTCCGCGCCGGGCTCGCCGATCCCCGGGAAGCTTCGTAGCGCCCGCTTCGCCTCGTCGAGCGGCCGACGAACGACCGCCTTCACGTCGCCGCCGAAGTCCGCGAGTGCGATGTGGGCGCACTCGCGGAGCTTCACGGCGAAGCTGGACTTGAGGATGCCCTTCGACGTGACCTGCACGAGCGCCGCTCCCGTCGCGCTCAGGATCGCCTTCGGCGTCGTGCCGATCGAGCTCCGCAATAGCGCGAAGGCCTCGCGCCGCCGTGCCGGTGGAGCGAGGTAGGCGACGTTGTCCCACAGCACGAGCTCGAAAGGGTCGGCGGTCGGCAGCGGCTCCGGCTTTCCGTAGTGCGACCGTAACGCCTTCACCGCCACGCGCAGCGTCAAGCCTTCAGCCAAGGACGCCTCGGGCTCGGCGCCGGCTGTGCTTCGGCTCGTGCGCGATCGGCAGCAGCTCGTGCGCCCTCGTCAGCGAGAGCCGGTTCGCCTGGCGTGCCACCTCGGCCGGCACCCATTCGGGGAAGGAAATCCGGCGCGAGCGGTGCTCGCCCGTCGCCGTGTGCTCGTTCCACACCTTCGCGAGCTGCGCCCGCGGGAACCAGGAGGCGAGCCGGACCAGCGCCGGCCAGAGGCGCCGGTGCACGAAGGTGACCTTGCCCTCGATCAGCTTGCAGACCAGGACGTCGGGGCTGTCCGAGACCGCCTCGGCCGCGCGAAAGATCGCGTGGCCCTTCGGATGGCCCCACCAGCTGCCCCGGATCGGCTCGCCGGCGACCGCTTCCGCGAGGCTCGGGACCGGCCCGCGCGCGGCCTGGAGCACGACGCCGTGCTTCTTCACGAACGCGAGCGCTTGTTTCGGGCTCACCGTACGGCAGGCTATGCCATCCGCGCCGGAGAGTGAAGCCGACTCACGGCCGGCGTGCCGCGCCGGCCTGCTCGAGCAGGTAGACCTGCCACAGCGCGCGCGTGTCACGGCGCTTGATCGGCTGCATCGCGAGCAGGCCCGTGGGCCCGATCGAGCGCTCCAGGTAACGGAGCTCCGTCAGGCGGTCGCGCACGTCCGCGCCGACCGCCGGCTCGAGGCCCGCTTCGCGCGCGAGCAGCAGTCCCTTCGCGCGGATCGACAGCTCGGCCTGGATGCGCAGCAGGCACAGCATGTCCGCCACGACCTCGCCCGGGAAGTGCTCCTTGAGCGACTGCAGGTAGTGGCCGATGCGCGTGTCGAGCGCCTGGCCCGACGCGATCGACTCGACGACCTCGAGGTCGCTGTCGAGGTCGACGCCCATCCAGTCGCGCGTGCGGCGCTCGCTGCGCTCGAACACCGCGATCACGAGCAGCGGCAGGCCCACGAGCAGCACCGCGGCGGACAGCACGGGAGGCATCAGGTGGTGGTTGTAGGCCGAGTGGATCGCGACGGCGGCCAGGTAGCCCGGAAGCAGGGACAGGAAGGGCCGCTCCGGATGGCGGTCGCCGAGGCCCTTCGCCAGGATCGCGACGATCGCCGTCGTGGCGCCGTGGAGGATCGCCGTGCCGAGGCCGCGGACCAGCCACAGTCCGAGCTCGCGCTCGGAGAGCGCACGCAGGTACTCGACGTTCTCGACGAGCGCGAAGCCCGCGCCGACGGCGAAGCCGAGGATCGCGGCGTCCACCAGGAAGCCGACGCGGCCGCGCCGCAGCAGGATCACGACCCAGAGCGCCTTCAGCGCTTCCTCGCTGAAGGGCGCCGCGTAGCGCGAGAAGAGCGCGGGCGACACCTGCGTCGCGTCGAGCAGCCACGCGTTGAGCTGCGCGCCGGCGAGCGCCGCGATCGCGCCGGCCACGAGTGCGATCAGCACGGAGCGCAGCGCGACCAGCTTGAAGCTGTCGAGCAGCACGAGCAGCCCAAGGAAGAGAAGGACGGGAAGCAGCGCGACGGCGACGCTCACGCCCGCCGATTCTATGGTGATTCTCCGAGTCCAATCCCGGCGAGTCGAACGCCGAGCGATCGATCGGCTTTGCACGATCGGCTCCTCGTCTGGGGAAGGGGTTCCGATGAAGAGCAGGGAGTCGTACCGGCCGCTCGCCAGGCACCGTGTCGGCGCTGGGCAACGCCGTCCTCATTGCTGTCGTCAGTCCACGCACAGGACGCGGGAAACCCGGAGCGCGCGGGCGCGGTCAAGGCCAAGCCGATCTACTCGCCTTACGCCGGGCGCAACTATCCGACGCGTCCGTTCTTCGGCGAGACTCACCTCCACACGTCGTTCTCGATGGACGCGGGCGCCTTCGGGGCGCGCCTCGGCCCGCGCGACGCCTACCGGTTCGCACGCGGCGAGCAGCTGACGTCGTCGAGCGGCCAGCCGGTCAAGCTGTCGCGGCCCCTCGACTTCCTCGTCGTGACCGACCACTCCGACAACATGGGCTTCTTCCCCGACCTCTTCGCCGGCAAGGCCGAGATCCTCGCCAACGCGACGGGGAAGAAGTGGTACGACATGGTCCAGGGTGGGAAGGGCGAGCAGGCAGCGATCGAGATCATCGTCGCCTTCTCGCACGGCACGTTCCCGAAGGACATCATGTACTTCCCGGGCACGAAGGCCTACAAGGGAGCCTGGAGCGAGACGATCGCGGCCGCGGAGCACTACAACGATCCGGGCCGCTTCACCGCGTTCATCGGCTACGAGTGGACGTCGAACACGAACGGCAACAACCTGCACCGCAACGTGATCTTCCGCGACGACGGCGACAAGGCCTCGCAGGTGGATCCCTACACCGTGTACCCGCCCTACGGCAGCGACAACCCCGAGAACCTGTGGAAGTGGATGGACGCCTACGAGAAGAAGACCGGCGGCGACGTGCTGGCGATCGCCCACAACGGCAACCTGAGCAACGGAACCATGTTCCCGATCGTCGAGGCCTTCGGCAAGAAGCTCGACCGTGAGTACGCCGAGACGCGCGCCCGCTGGGAGCGGCTCTACGAGACCACGCAGACGAAGGGCACCGGGGAGGCCCACCCCTTCCTCTCGCCCACCGACGAGTTCGCCGACTTCGAGATCTGGGACAAGGGCAACCTCGACGGCAGTGTCGCCAAGAAGAAGGAGATGCTCGAGTTCGAGTACGCGCGCTCCGCGCTCAAGAACGGCCTGAAGCTCGAGCAACAGCTGGGGGTGAACCCCTACAAGTTCGGCCTCGTCGGCAGCAGCGACGCACACACGGGGCTCACCGCGATGGAGGAGGACAACTTCTTCGGCAAGACGACCCCGCAGGAGCCGAGCCCCGAGCGGCTGACCGCAACCTTCGTCAACAACCCGCAGACCGGCGTCAAGATCATGGACTGGGAGGTCGGCGCCTCCGGCTATGCAGGTGTGTGGGCTACGGACAACACGCGCGAGGCGATCTGGGACGCGATGGAGCGCCGAGAGACCTACGCGACCACGGGGCCGCGCATGGTCGTGCGCTTCTTCGGTGGCTGGGACTTCGAGGCGAACGACGCGCAGGACCGGATGCCCGCGCGCGTCGGCTACGCGAAGGGAGTGCCGATGGGCGGCGACCTGCCGAAGCAGCCCACGTCGGGCCGCGCTCCCAGCTTCCTGGCCGCCGCGCTCAAGGACCCGATCGGCGCGAACCTCGACCGCGTCCAGATCGTGAAGGGCTGGCTCGACGCGAAGGGCGAGCTGCACGAGCAGGTGTTCGACGTCGCGTGGTCGGGTGGCCGCAAGCCCGACCCCAAGACCGGCAAGGTCCCCTCGGTCGGCAACACCGTGGACATCGCGAACGCCACGTGGTCGAACTCGATCGGGTCCCCCGAGCTGATCGCGGTCTGGAAGGACCCCGGCTTCGATCCGGCGCAGAAGGCGTTCTACTACGTGCGCGTGATCGAGATTCCGACTCCGCGCTGGACCGCCTACGACGCCAAGCGCTTCGGCAACAAGCCACTGCCCGAAACCCGGATGACGGTCACCGAGCGCGCGTACACCGCACCGATCTGGTACACGCCGTAGGCGTCAGCCGGCGCGCAGCGACCAGCCCAGCATCAGCAGGCCGACCGCGGCGATCCAGCTGCCGGCGACGCGCACCGCGATCCGGGCCCACGGCGCCCGGATCGCCACCACCAGCGCCGCCGCGAGCGCGACGGTGACGAAGAGAGTCGCGACGACGCCGACGAGACCCAAGCCACCGGGCGCGGGCGAGAGCGACGAGCCGTTCAGGTAGCCGTGCAGCAGCCCCAGGCTCGCGGCGAGCGCCGTGACCCAGCCGGGCCCGAGCCGTGCTTCGGCCGCCACCAGGCCGCCCGTGGCGAGGAAGGACGCCGTGGTGAGGGCAGGGGACTCGCCGATCGTCGGGAAGGCGAGCCCCACGACGCCGCCGAGCAGCCAGCCGAGCGGCAGCACGAAGAGCGCGCGCCGGGCGGCGAGCGAGCCGCGCTGCCCCGCGAGAAGCGCGAGCGCGACCGCGGGCAGGACGTCCTCGGGCGTGAGCGCGAAGTGGGAGACACCGTCGTAGAAGGGCCCGAGACCGGTGTTCACGAGGTGGGCGTGGGCGATCCGCGGCAGCAGCACCACGGCGGCCGTCGCCGCCAGCGTCCGTCGGCCGCTCACGCGAAGGCTCGCCACAGGAAGACGCAGCCCGCGAGCGCCACCACGGCTCCGGCCGCGCGCAGGACGACTCGCCCCCAGCCCCAGCGGTGGATCACGCCGATGCCGATCCCGCAGGCGTGCAGGCTGCCCGTCGCGACCACGAAGCCCATGCTGTAGAGCAGCCCGCTCGCGCCTTGCGGGAGCTCCGTGCCGTGGGCGTGGCCGTGGAACACGGCGAAGAAGCCCACCACTGTCGCGGCCACCCAGAGTGGCGGCCGCCACTCGGCGAGCACCGCCAGGCCGAGCAGGATGCCCGACAGCGCGATGCCGACCTCGACACCGGGCAGCGGCACGCCGACGAGGCCGAGCATCCCGCCGAACGCCATCACCATCGGGAACGTGACCGGCAGCAGCCACACGGCCGGCGCGCCGAGCTGCGCGCCCCACAATCCCACCGAGACCATCGCGAGCACGTGGTCGAGCCCGGAGACCGGGTGACGAAGCCCGGCGAGGAAGCCTTCGGCGCGGCCGGCCTCGGTGTGCGCCCACGCCAGCGCGGGCCACGCGCTCGCGACGAGCGTGGCGGCCGCGACCCGGCTTGCTCGCGACGATGGCCTCATGGCAGTCGCTCAGCGCCCCGTCAGCAGCAGGAGCGTGCGCTGGATCGTCCAATACGCCCCGAGCGTTCCCACCGCGTAGCCCGGCAGCCGCTCGACGAGCACCGGCCAGCGCACCTCGAGCACGCGGAACGAGCGCTCCAGCAGGATCACCAGCAGCACGAAGGCGATCTGTCCGAGCTCGACGCCGACGTTGAACAGCAGCAGCGCCAGCGGAATCTCGGCCTTCGGCAGCCCCATCGCCGTGAGCCCGCTCGCGAAGCCGAAGCCGTGGAGCAGCCCGAAGGCGAAGGCGACCACCCACGGGTGGCGGATCGTGAAGCTCGTCTCGCCGCGCCAGCGGCGCACCACCTCCGGCCCGAGGAACAGGATGCTGAGGGCGATCGCCGCGTTGAGCGGCGGCAGCGGCGCCTGCGCGTAGCCGAGCGTGGCGATCGCCAGCGTGATGCTGTGCGCCAGCGTGAACGCCGTGATCGTCTTCACGAGCATCCAGCGGTTGGAGACGATCAGCATCAGCCCGAGCACGAACAGCAGGTGGTCCACTCCGAGCAGGATGTGCTGGACGCCCAGCTGCACGTAGCCGAGCGCGCGCTCCAAAAGGCTCGTCACCGCCCCGAGCGTCACGGACGGCGAGGCCGGCCGCAGCAGGTGGCTCTCCAGCCGTCCGTCGGCGTGGTGCACGCGCAGCAGCACGTCGGTGATCGTGGCGTCGAGGCCCGCGATCGCGATCGTCTTGCCGGCCAGGCCGCCCGCGCAGGTGAGCGTCCCGCGCACGATCATGGCGCCGGGCGTGAGCTGCTGGCGGTCGGGCGTCGCGAGCCGGCAGCCCTCCGGCACCACCGGCGCGATCTGGATCTCGACCTCGCCGCCGGTCGGCTTCTTCCAGAGCAGCGAGCAGGTCTCGGGCCCGGTCTCGCGGAGCTCGAGGAATCCCGGCCGCGCCTCGTGGGCGGCCGCGGGCCGCGCCCACGCCAGCACGAGGAGCACGCCCGCGACGAGCGCCCGGCGTCTCACCGAGCCGCAGCCTCCCGACGCGGGAGTCGGCGCCGCCTTCTCCGGTGCGGGCATGTCGATCGTCACGGTGTACTTCTGGAGCAGGCGATCGTAGAGGGCTTGAAGCTGCGTTCGCCGCCGCTCGGCCACGAGCTCGCGCTCGACGAGCGGTCGGACCTCCGCGAGCGTCGGCCGCGACGGTGCGACGCGCTCGTCGACCCGCACGAGGTGGAGCCCGTAGGGCGACTCGATCGGCCCCGTCCATTGGCCCGGCTCGAGCGCGTCGATCCTGGCGGCGAAGTCGCTGCCGAAGGCCCGCGTCACCTCCGCGAGCGGCCCCAGGGGCAGCGCGTGCGGCAGCATCGTGGGATCGCCGAGCCGCGCCGTGTCCTCCTTGGGATCCGCGGCGCGAAGCCGGGCGAGCAGCCGCTCCGCGTCGGCACGGACCGAGCTGCCGCGGCGGTCAGCGCTCAGGTAGACCTGCCGCATCGCCACCCGCGACTCGGCCGCGAACGAGTCCGGGTGCCGGTCGAGCCAGGCCTGGAGCTCGGCGTCCGTGACGGGGGCCTGGAGCGCCTCGTCCTCGACCAGGAACTCGAGCTTCTGGCGCAGGCGGCGGCGGACGATCGTGTCGTCGCGGTCGAGCCCCATCGCCTGCGCCTCGCGCGTCGCGATCTCGTCCTTGACGTAGTCGTCGACGAGGCCCTTGAGCTCCGCGTCGGTGGGCGGCCGCTGCCAGGTCCGGGCGAAGCCGGACGCGAGGTGCTGGACGAGCCCGGGCGTCACGACGATTCGCGTCGAGCCGGGTCCCGTGCCGCCGCCCCTCCATTCGAAGTAGAGGAACAGCAGCCCGCCGAGGACGAGGAACTGGACGAGCGGCTCGCGCAGCACGGTCTTGAGTCGACTCATCGGGCCACGGGCAATTATGCGATGTCGGTGCTTCCCAAGGAGCGACCGGGTGAGCGAGGAGACGCTCGTTCGAGGCGTGCTAGCATCCCGCCGGAGTTCAAGCCTGCATGCCCGAAGCCTTTCTCGACAAAAGCCCGGTGTGGCTGCTCTACGCCGGGACCGTCCTGGTGCTTCTCGCCGGTAACGAGACCGGCTTCCGGCTCGGCCTGTGGCGTCGAGGGCGCATGCCGGAAGGCGAGAAGGTGCCCGCCACCGCCATCATGGGCTCGACCCTCGGACTCCTGGCCTTCATGCTCGCGTTCACCTTCGGGATGGCCGGCACTCGCTTCGACGCCCGCAAGCAGCTCGTTCTGGACGAGGCCAGCGCCGTCCTCCGGGCTTATCAGCGCGCACAGCTCCTGCCCGAGCCCCCGAGGACCGAGTGCAGCCGCTTGCTTCAAGAGTATGTGGAGCTGCGAGTCCGCGCGGCGGCGGCCCAGAGCCTCTCCGAGGTCGGGCCGCTGGTGACGCGCGCCGAGGGCATCCAGGATGCGTTGTGGAAGGAAGCCGGAGCACTCGCGGATCGACCGAGCCCCGGCCTGGCCGCCTTCCTTCAGTCGCTTCCCGAGCTGACGGACCTGCAGATCAAGCGCGTGCGCGCCGCGGTGTGGAACCGCATTCCTCCGGCGATCCTGATGACGCTGTACGGAATCGCGTTCCTGGCTTTGTCCGCGATGGGCTACGGCGCCGGTCTCGCGGAGAGCCGGACCGCAATCCCTTCTCTCATGCTCATCCTGGTGTTCTCGGCGATCATCGTGTTGATCGTGGACCTGGAGCGCCCGCGACAGCAGCTGTTCCAGGTCAACCAGGAGCCGATGGCCGACGTGGCGCGACGGATCCAGGCGCTTCGGCACTGAGGATTCGCGGGCCGCGCTTGCGCGCGGCCCGCGTGGTTCGTGACCGCCCTAGTTGGACAGGCCCTGCTTCACTGCGGACTCGCGCTGGCCGGTGTCGGCCTCCGCCTTGGTCGCGGCGCCCACCGGCTTCACGTCCACGGTGACCTTGAGGATCTTGCCCGTGAAGCCGTTGTCGCGTTCCTTGTAGTCCGCGGTGACCGGCGTGGCGTCGTCCACGCCCACTCCCGCCGTCTTCGTCGGCCGAGAAGATCATCCCCTGGGTGCGTTCGATCCGGCCGCTCGCGACCTGGGTGCCGTTGACCAGGAGCGTGGCCGTGCCGCCCTTGCCGACCCCGCCGCCGTCGTAGTCGAAGTTCATGCGCACGGTGGCCTTGCCCGCGGCCACTGCCTGCGGGGCCGAGACCGTGTATTGCTGAAGCCCGAGGAAGTTGTAGCAGTACGTCGGCTTGCCGTCCTTCAGGTACAGGCTCCAACCGCCGAACCGGCCCGCCTGGGCCAGGATCACTCCGTTCGCTCCGCCCTGCGGAACTTCAACGTCCGCGTTGATCGAGAACGATCGGTTCTTGATGTTGATGAACACGTTCTCGCTCATCCCCACCATGCCCTCGGAGAGCGTGAGCGACGTGCGCTCTCCCATCAGGTCGGGCCGGCCCGCGGACGCCGCGTTGATGCGCTCGAGGACGCGGTCGTCGATGGGCAGCACGCGGTACGTCGGTCGCCTCCTTCATGAAGAGAGCCTGAAGCTCCTTGAGCTTCGCCGGATTCGACGCCGCCAGGTCGTTGACCAGGCTGAAGTCGCTGCGCGTGTCGTACAGCTCCCAGACGTCCTCCTGCAGCTTGCGCCGCGGCTTCTGCTCCCAGGGTGCCCTGTGGATGGTGCCGGCGAACCAGCCGTCGGAGTAGATCGCGCGATTGCCCATGATCTCGAAGTACTGGGTCTTGTGGGTGCTCGGGCCGTTCGCAATGTCGAACGTGTAGACCATGCTCACGCCCTCGATCGGCGCCTGGACGACGCCGTTGACGCTCTTGGGCTCGGGCAGGCCCGCGGCCTCGAGCACGGTGGGAGCGACGTCGATGACGTGGTGCCACTGCGAGCGGATCTGGTTGGCGGCCTTGATGCGCTTCGGCCACGCGACGATCACGCCGTTCCTGGTGCCGCCGTAGTTCGAGGGAATCTGCTTCGTCCACATGAACGGCGTGTCGCCCGCGACGGCCCAGCCCGCGGCCATGTGCGGATAGGTCCCGGGGCCGCCCCAGTCGTCGTAGTGCTTGAGCATCTCCTGGACCGTCTCCGGGACGCCGTTGAAGTACGTCATCTCGTTGAACATGCCGAACATGCCGCCCTCGGCGCTCGTCCCGTTGTCCCCGATGATGTAGAAGATCAGCGTGTTGTCGAGCTGGCCCGTGTCGCCGATGGCGGCGAACAGCCGGCCGATCTCGTGGTCGGTGTACTCACCGAACCCCGAGTAGACCTCCATCTGGCGGGCGAAGAGCTTCTGCTCGTCGGCGCTCAGCTTGTCCCAGTCCTTGATGTCGGTCGGCTTGGCGGCGAGCTTGGTGCCCTTGGGCACGACTCCCATCTCGATCTGCCGCGCGAGCGTCGCTTCGCGCATCTTGTCCCAGCCGCCGTCGAACCGGCCCTTGTTCTTGTCGATCCACTCCTTGGGCACGTGATGCGGCGCGTGCGTCGCGCCCGGCGCGAAATACATGAAGAAGGGCTTGTCCGGCGTGAGCGCCTTCTGGAACTTCATCCAGGCGATGGCCTGGTCGGTCATGTCGGTCATGAAGTTGTAGCCCGGGGTAGTGCGGCGTCGGGACGCGGGTCAAGCCGTCGTAGAGGCTCGGGTTCCACTGGTCGGTTTCGCCGCCCATGAAGCCGTAGAACTTGTCGAAGCCCGAGCGTGTCGGCCAGCGGTTGGTCGGACCGGAAGGGCTGACCTCCCACGCGGCGGTCTCGTGGTTCTTCCCGAAGAAGCCCGTGCTGTATCCGTTGAGCCGCAGCATCTCCGCGAGCGGCGCGACGCTGTCCGGCCGCTGCCCGGTGTTGCCGGGGAATGCCGTGGCGATCTCGGTGATGCCGCCCATGTTGTTCATGTGGTGGTTGCGGCCGGAGAGGAGGGCCGTCCGCGTGGGCGAGCAGAGCGCCGTGGTGTGGAACTGGTTGTAGCGCAGGCCCCGGCGCGCCAGCTCGTCCGCCGTCGGCATGCGCACGGGCCCGCCGAAGGCGCTCGGCATCCCGAAGCCCATGTCGTCCACCAGCACGACGAGCACGTTCGGCGCCGCCGCGGGCGCCTTGACCTCGAAGCGCGGCGGGGGAGTGGTGTCGCGAGCGTCGAGCACCGTGCTGTGCGGGTAGTCCGGCTCCGCAATCGGAAGCGACGGTTCGATCGAGCGGCCTGGGTGCCTGCGACTCCACCCGGCCGGTGCCGAAGGCGAGGCTGAGCGCGACGCCAGCGGCGGCAAGACCAGTAGCTTTTGTCCTCATCATCGTTTCCTTTCGACTTTCGTGCGTGGCGCCTAGTTCTTCTCTCCGAGCCAAGCTCACTTCAGCTTCACGCTGGGGATCGGGAAGGTCGCCGTGACGACCAGGGTGTCTCCCTGGGTCTTCACGCGCGCGCCCGTCTCCCAGAAGTAGCGGAAGTTGACCAGGGCGTAGAGCTTCGACTTGGTCGCGATCGGCAGCGTCAGGTCCGGACCGAAGCCGAACACCTTGTGCTTGTTCGGGAAGTCCAGCCCGATCTCGTCTCCGCCCGGCAGTACGAACTCTCGGAGCTGGTCCTTGGTGATCTTCCACTGCGCGTAGTACGCCGCGCCGATGATCACGCCGCCTCCGAGGAACGACTTGCCCAGGCCGCCTTCGAGCGAAAGGATCTGGCCGACCTTGACGTTGCTGTCTTCTTTCTTGCCGTGGAACTCCCAGTAGGCGGTGGTGGCGAAGCTGAAGGTCTTCTTCTCGTCGAAGAACACGGTCGCCCCGACGAACGGCTCGTACGTCCACATGCCCTTGCCGAGGTTGTCGTCGCCGCCCGGGGTGTACCGGCCGGTGGGGATGTAGAGCTGAAGCCCCGCGGCAACGTCCGCATGCGGGGTGTGCCAGCCCAGGTCGAGCGGGCGGAACAGCAGGTCGGAGACGCCGGTGTCGCCCGGCCGGCTGAGCTGGAAGGCCGGCGCTTCGAGCGACGCGTTCGCGAAGGGAAGCGTCACGAACGCGCCGTAGTTCGCGCCCAGGATCTTGGTCTTGCTGACATACCAGAGCAGCGGAGCGACGGCGCCGACACCGAGGCTGCTCGGGGAACCCTGGGCGAGACGGACCGTGTCTCCGTCGGCGTTCTTGATGGTGTCCGTGCCGTAGTGGAGATAGAACGCCGCGGCATAGAAGCCGGGCGCGGGCTGCGATCCGGACTGCACGCCGAAGTCGCCCATGGTGTGGCTCCCGTTGAGCTGGGCCTGGGCGGGTCCGACCGAAAGCAGCGTCAGCCCGCCCGCCGCGCCGAGCAACAGCAGTCGTCTCATTGCAACTCTCCTCACTAGAAGGCTTCCTGGACGCCGAAGTACACGCCCTTCGAGTCCTTGCCGAAGCCGATGTCGAAGCAGAGGTTGGTCTTGGAGCGCTTGTTGAGCGAGAAGCGGAAGCCGAAGCCGGCCGCATTCGCGAACGAGTCGAAGAGCTTCTCCTCCGCCTGCTCGTTGCTCAGCGTTTCCGTGTTGACGAAGGCGACCATGCCGAACAGGCCGTTGCTCGTCATGGTCCAGCGGTACTCCGCTTCGGCGTACAGCATCCTCTCGCCGCGGAACCGTCCCTGCGGGTAGCCGCGTCCGGAGCGCGCGTAGAGATCGCCTCCCGTGGACGGAAGGTCGAGGTACGGCGCCTCGCCGCCGGTCACGAGATCGCCGAAGGTCCAGAGCGCGAGCTTGTGCCGCGCGTCCTTCGACAGCCGAAAGTAGGTCCGGACGTCGTAGCGGAACTGCTGCCAGCTCGACGTCCCGCCCAGGAAACCCTTGAAGAGCATCGCGTACGTCGCGTTCGCGTACCAGCCACCGCTCGGGTTGATGGCGCCGTCACGGCTGTCGAGAAGGGTGTGCAGGCTGAAGCCGGCCGAGGTCTGGGAGTCGGCGTCGAAGCCGTGGTCCAGCGAGTAGTCGAGGTAGGGCGAGTTGAGCCAATCCAGGGGATCGACGTCTTCGTCGGGGCGGACGTTGTTGTGGATGTTGTAGATGTAGCCGGCGCCCAGGAAGACGTTGTGGCGCACCTGCTTGTAGTACTTGTCGTAGATCCGGAAGTGGTTGAACTTCATGTCGAGCGAGGCGTCGTCCGGCGTGCTCGTCCCGAGCCCGTAGGTCGGCTGCGACGTCCAGTAGAAGCGGTTGTCGGCCTCGAGCCGCCAGCGGTTCTCGAACGAGGACACGTTGAACTTGGCGCTCACCAGGATCTGGCCCTTGCTCGTGCCGGTCGCGCTCGCGACGATCGAGGAGATGCGCGTCGTCTGCGGGAACCCGCGGTAGAAGGCCACGTTTCCGGCGACGCCCACGCTCACGCCGCTCGTCGGGCTGTACCCGATGACCGGCGCTCCTGCGACCATGCGCTTCGTGTAGTCCGGCGGCGGCGGCTCCGGCTTGTGGCGCCACCCGCGGATGACGTCGATCAGGTCCTTGGACTCGGCCTCACCGGGCGCCGGAGTCGGAGCCGGATTCGACGGCGAGGGCATCGGGGCCGGCTGCGGGAGCGGCGAGACCGGCTCCTGGGCGCTGAGCGGCTTCACGACAACGAGCACGATGAGTGCGAGCCACGCGGCTCGCATCACGCTCGAGACTCTCGAGCTCGTCATTTTCCACCTCGATTCCCGCGGCCACTCGAGCGCGCTGCTGACGAAGCGCTGGCCGTCGAGCGCCGCGCGGACGGCCGGCACCAGCTCGTCGCCCGCCGCATCCTTCAGCACGTATCCCAGGGCTCCGGCGGCCAGCCCGCGCTCGACCAGGATCGGCTCGGAGTGCACGGTCACCAGGACGATGTGCGCCCGGGATCCCTGCGCCGGATCTGCCTGGAAGCCTCGATCCCGTCGAGGCCCGGCATGGAAATGTCGGCGACGATCACGTCGGGCGTGAGGCGCGCGGCGGCGCTCACGAGAGCGCGCCCATCCTCGACCAGTGCGACGACGTCGAAGCTGGGCTCGAGCAGCTGGCGCAGCTGTTCTGCCGTCTCCGCGTGGTCGTCGGCCAGCAGCACTCTTGGGCGGGGCATGGTCTGTTTGGGTTCTTGACGTCGCGCATTCTTCAGGGGTGAGGTCATGGGGAGGAGAGAAAAACAACGGGCCGCGGGGTCCGAAAAGGACGCGGGCCGAGGTCCGAAAAACTACGGAGAGGCCGTTCGTTCAGCAGATCGCTGCGACAACGGGTGCATCGTGCCCTGTCACCCAGTATTGACAGGTCGTGTCGGACGGGCCTCGCTAGGGACACGTCGGAGCGACGTCGCACTCCAGCCGGCCCTTGAGCGCTTGCTGCATCGCGCAGTAGTACTTGTGATCCATGGCCTGGCAGTGCCATCCCTTGACCGAGAGCAATGCAGACTCGTTGTCCTTGATCATGCCCATGACGGTTTCTTCCCAGCCAGGGTTCCCGGTCCTGAACCGATAGATGGTCTCCGCCGCGTATTGCGTGGCCACCGCGAAAGCCCTGATATCCACGTCACTGGGTGCCTCGTTGCTGACGAACTCCCGCTTGTCCTTCGTGTAGTCCCGGAACATCTCGAGCGCCAGCTTTTCCTTCTCGAAGTCCTGGCCCCGGTTGAACTGGATGAGGGTGACGATCCCGGTAATCGAAGCCAGGAGAGCTGCGCTGCTTCTCAGGTTTTCGAGGACTCGCTTCATCGGGCACTCCCTCCTAGACGGCTGGGCAACGATAACCGAGGACTCCGATCCGCGCGAGAATGCCACGTTCGTACCCCAGATGGAGAAACGCCATGGCTGCAGCTCTCAAGCTCTTCCGCCGCGCGACGACGGTCCTGGTGCTGGGCGCGTGTCTCGGCTTCGGGCCGACGACCGCGTTCGGCCAGCAGGACCCACAAGCAGCGCCGTCGCTCGAAGAGCTGCGACAGCTCTTCGCCGAGCAGAAGCGGCTCGTCGAGGAGCAGGGCCGCGAGATCGCGGATCTGCGTCGAAAGCTCGACGAGACGAGCAGCCTGGCGCTCGCGTCACGCAACGAGCTGGCGGAGATGCGCGAGAAGCCGCCCGCGGCGTCGGTGCCGGCGGCGGTCGAGGAGCGCCTCGCGCGGATGGAGCAGGACGTCCACCGGTTCCCCGAGCTCGCGGAGCAGGCGGTGACCGCGGGCGAGTTCCCGGGATCGATGCGCATCCCGGGCAGCGACGCGGCGCTGCGGATCGGCGGACTCGTCCGCATGCTGTCGGTCAACAGCTTCGACCCGATCGGCACGGAAGACAGGTTCGTCACCTCCTCGATCCCGGTCGAGGGAAGCGAGGCCGCAAGCAACGGCGACCGCACGACCTACAGCGCCGCGCCCAGCCGCTTCAACCTCGACCTGCGCACGCCGACGGGCGTCGGCGCCATGCGCGCGTTCATCGAGGGCGACTTCGCCTCGTCGGGCGCCGGCAACCTGTTCCGGCTCCGCCACGCCTACGGCCAGTGGCGCAAGCTCACGGTCGGGCAGACCTGGTCGACCTTCTCCGATCCCGAAGCCGAGCCGAGCGGGATCGACCGCGAGGGCCTGAATGCGATCTCGCTCTTCCGGCAGGCGCAGTTCCGCTGGACGACCCCGTTCGGGGAGCGGCTGGCCCTCGCTCTCTCCGCCGAGAACCCGGCTCCCAACATCAGCGCGCCGGACGGCAGCGCGGTCCAGGCCGTGAACCAGGTGCCCGACCTCGTCACCCGGCTGCGCTGGACGCCGGGCGAGAACACCCTCGTGCACGGGAGCCTCGGCAACTGGCGCCAGGCGCGCTTGAGCGGAGGCGGCCACGTGCAGCTGGCATTCGTCCTCCGCCAGATCCGTGGTGAGTACGTTCCCAACGCGACGCTTT